>NZ_PPPU01000028.1 GCF_006483455.1 Methylomonas koyamae | reverse complement strand
TCGGCCCGACAGCCGAGATACTTTCTTTTGCATCGCCAAAAGAAAGTATCCAAAGAAAAGGCGACCCGGATGCCGCTTTTATCCTGGGCTCCTCGCTTTTGAACGGGGTTGCCTGAAGGGGCTCCCAGCCCCTGCATGCAACGCGACGCATCCATGCATCGCCCCTTCGGGCTATTCCGTTCAAAAGCTACGGCGCTCGGCGCGGCATACGGGAAGAAAACCCATCCCGTGTAGGGTGGGCAATTTTGCCCACAATCGGCTTCCTCCTACGTGGGCAATAAATCGCGACCACCCTACCCGGCTAAACACTACGCTTTTTTAAATGAAAATAAATTTCATCGCATAACCTGCAATGGTCTGGAGTCATTCCGCTAGTATCAAAGCACGCTACCTTATTAGCTTTAGTACTCTCATCGTAATACTTTATTAAAAGCCCAGTTATGCCAAAGCGCCAAGACTTGATCTCCCTGTAGGATATTATTGTTTTCCACCGAATTTCTTTTTTACCAAAGTATTCATCAAATACTAAAGAAGACTTTGATACTAGGAAACGCGCCCGCCTTCTGATCAATTGCGATATGGAATACAAAAATAGAAAAACATTCAGCGCAGCAATAATGGCCATTATTAAGTTTTCTATAAAACCAACATATGTCTTTGAAAAAACCAAAAACACAATTGCCCCCAAAAAACCACAACAACTAAGCAAAAAATATCCAATACGGCCTTTAATTGATACCTTAAATTCTGATAACTGATTCATTTATCGAAACAATAAATTTAGTTTTTAGGTCATGGGATGAGCTAAACGGAGTGAAACGCATCTGTCGCGAATGATGCGACTCCTATCGTCGCCAGTACCCTAAAACTCCATCCCGCATCCAACACAAACAAAATAATCTAACCAATATCATTCCCGCGACGGGGTTTTTCCCGTTATTCCGCCCCGAGCATCGCAGCTTTTGGCGAGATCGGCCCGCAGGGGAGCGGCATGGATGCCGCTCGTTTTCGGAGGGCCAGGGATGTCCCTTCCGAAAACCCTCGCCAAAAGCGAGACGCGCAGGATAAAGGCGGAATTCCGGGTGGCCTTTTCTTTGGATACTTTCTTTTGGCCAAGCAAAAGAAAGTATCTCGGCTGTCGGGCCGAGACCCGACTTCAATAAAACCCGTCGCGCTAGCGACACCTTAAACGACAATGAAAGCCAGAGCTTTCAAGACCGCGTTCCCAAGCTGGAGCTTGGGAACCAGAAAAAAAAACCTTTTTAACCAACAGCCCCTTCCAAACTAATCCCCAACAACGCCTGCGCCTCAACCGCAAACTCCATCGGCAATTCTTTAAACACTTCCTTACAAAACCCATTCACGATCATCGACACCGCGTCTTCCGCCGACAAGCCGCGCTGCTGACAAAAGAACAATTGGTCTTCGCTGATTTTCGAAGTCGTCGCTTCGTGTTCGATCTGCGCCGACGGTTGTTTGACTTCGACATACGGAAAGGTATGCGCTCCGCAGCGGTCGCCAACCAGCAGCGAATCGCACTGGGTGTGGTTGCGGGCGTTCTCGGCCGATTTGGCCACTTTGACCAAGCCGCGATAAGTGTTCTGCGCTTTGCCGGCGGAAATGCCCTTGGACACGATGGTGCTGCGGGTGTTTTTGCCGATGTGGATCATCTTGGTGCCGGTGTCGGCTTGTTGCAGATTATTCGTGAGCGCCACCGAATAAAACTCTCCGACCGAATCGTCGCCCAATAGCACGCAACTCGGGTATTTCCAGGTGATCGCCGAGCCGGTTTCCACCTGGGTCCACGATACCTTGGAGTTACGACCCCGACATTCGGCGCGCTTGGTGACGAAGTTGTAGATACCGCCGACGCCGTCTTTGTCGCCGGGATACCAGTTTTGTACAGTGGAATATTTGATCTGGGCGTTGTCCAACGCGACCAATTCCACCACGGCAGCATGCAACTGGTTTTCATCGCGCATCGGCGCGGTGCAGCCTTCCAGATAGGACACGTGCGAGCCTTCGTCGGCAATGATTAAGGTGCGTTCGAACTGGCCGGTGTTGGCAGCGTTGATTCTAAAGTAGGTCGATAATTCCATCGGACAACGCACACCTTTGGGGATGTAAACGAAGGAACCGTCGGTAAACACTGCCGAGTTCAACGCGGCGAAAAAGTTATCGCCAACCGGTACGACGCTACCGAGGTATTGTTTGACCAGTTCAGGGTGCTCCTGTAGCGCTTCGGAAATCGGGCAAAAAATCACCCCGGCCTCTTTGAGCTTGCCTTTAAAAGTGGTGGCGACCGATACGCTGTCGAACACCGCATCGACCGCGATTCCGGCCAGCCGCTCTTGTTCATCCAGCGGTATCCCGAGTTTTTTGTAAGTTTCCAGCAATTCCGGATCGACTTCGTCCAGACTTTTGGGCTTATCTTTTTTGGACTTAGGCGCCGAGTAATAGCTGATGGCTTGGTAGTCGATCGGATCGATTTTCAGTTGTGCCCAGTCCGGTTCGCTCATGGTTTGCCAATGGCGAAACGCCTTGAGCCGGTATTCGAGCATGAATTCCGGTTCGTTTTTAACTTTGGACAGACGACGGATAACGTCTTCGTCCAATCCCGGCGGAAAGGTATCGGCTTCCAACTCGGTGACGAAGCCTTGTTTGTATTCCTGGCTGATCAGGTTTTCGATTTCTTGAGCGGAGGTGGACATAGGCTTTAGTACTTTTATCGAAACAGTTGATTGACCGGAATATACACTTCTTCCGGCGGTTTAAACGGCAACACCATGTCTGCCAGCGTAATCGATTCCAACGCATTGGCGATTTTTTGATTTATCAAATGCCAGTTGCCTTGTATCCGGCAACCGCTGGCTTGGTCGCAGCCCTTGTGTGAAGCACTGCACTCGGTCAACGCTATCGGCCCCTCGAGTGCGCCGATAATGGCAGCAACGGTAATTCTGTCCGGCTCTCGCGCCAAGGCGTATCCGCCTTTAGCTCCGCGTACCGAAACCACGACTTGAGCCTTCATTAGTGTTTTCAATATCTTACTGACGGTCGGCTGAGCGATGCCGGTAACCTCGGCCAATTCGAACGTTCCGTGCAAACGACCCGATTCCCGAGCCATATGACTCAGGATTACCGTTGCATAATCAGTCAGTTTGCTTAATCGCAACATCCGCACCCTCCACAATGGGGACCATTTTAGTCTTATTTAATAACCAAGTAAAGCACTTGGTTATTTGCACGCAATTTGCCCCCACAAGGATCGAAACCCGCCCGCGGTGACGGCGCCGGCAAACTTCCAAGTCGGCCTTCCCTGTTATACTTGCAGGCTTGCAAGACACGTTTATCCATCCCGCAAAACCTGGACCTCTTACAGCCTCAACCATGCGCCACATTCGCAGCCCCATCGTGTTGATGTACCACGGCACCCCGAGCGAAAAACCGGAGTCGGTATATTCGATTGAGGCGAGTCTGTTCGCCAAGCACTTGAAATACTTGAAGCAAAACGGTTGGAATACCGTTCTGTTCAGAGACCTGGATAAGCCGCATTTACTGCCGGAGAAAAGCGTAGTTCTGACCTTCGATGACGGTTATAAAGACAACTACGAGGGGGCTTTTTTACCCCTAGTGGAACGAGACATGAAAGCATCTTGGTTCATTACTACCGACTGTATCGGCGGCCACGCGCATTGGCTGGGCAGACAGTCCCAGCAAACCCGGATGCTCGACCCAGGCCAATTGCTGGAAATGCATTCTGCGGGAATGGAAATCGCGTCGCACACCCACTCACACCCGGATCTTTCGTTACTTAACCATGACCAGCAACTTGCAGAATTCGACCAAGCCAAAACCTTGCTGGAGCAACTTTTGACCGCGCCTGTGACCAGCCTGGCCTACCCTTTCGGCCGCTTCAACGCTGATTCGTTAGCAGCAGCCGAGCTTGCGGGATACAAGCTGGCCTGCACTACACAACCCGGATGGCGAGAACCCGATAGCAACCCGCTTCTAATCAAACGCATCACCGTTTATTCCGGCGACAGCCCGAGCCTGCTGGCCCGCAAATTAAACTTTGTGGATAACGACGTCTCTTGGCAGAAAATCGGCAGGTATTACATGAAACGCATCTTGAGCCGACTGAATCACCAATTTGATATGGTTTAAACAAGCCGAACCGCGCCAAATATCGAACGCAGCCAAATCAAGACGGACTTAGAAAACGCCATTCAATAGCGCTATAAACGAAAAAGGCCTTTGAAATTCAAAGGCCTTTCAATAATGGCGGAGAGCTAGGGATTCGAACCCCAGGACGGGTATAAGCCGTCAACGGTTTTCAAGACCGCCGCTTTCGACCGCTCAGCCAGCTCTCCAATAGCCCTGCATTATTTCAGAAAGTTTCGGCGGAATCTAGTATTTTTTACGACAGACTCGAACAAGCCGATACCATGCCCCGCTCTATTTTCCCTAAGTGTTTGTTGGCAATTGCAAAATCCGCGCGAATGCTGACCAGGATGTGCACCGACATCGGCTGCGAAGTCGTAGCCATAGATTGTTACGCCGACGCAGACACACTGGATATGGCAAGACAGGTATACCAGACCACCTCCCTGGCTTGGAATCACGTTAGCGAAGCGGTACACGCTGCACTCAGAGAACATGCCATAGACGGGGTGATTTACGGTAGCGGCTTTGAAGCCCATCCGGAAACGTTAACGCATCTGCAAGGACATAAGTGCGTATTTGGCAATTCCGCAGAGGTGTTCCAAAACACGCAAAACAAACCTTATTTCTTTGAAATGTTGGACAAACTGGGCATCTCATACCCGGCAGTCGACTTTGCAGCAAAATCCCCCGGCGACGGCTGGATTTTTAAACCCTGGCACAGCCACGGCGGGATTGGAATAAGCCGCAACCAAGCTTCAGCCGGTGTGGACGGCTATTGGCAACGTTTTATCGACGGCCAGGCAATGTCGGTGCTATTTGCAGCCCATGCCCAACACATTGAAGTGATCGGATTCAATCGCCAATGGTGTGTCGAGCCAAGCCCCGGACATGGTTTCGTTTTTGGCGGCATCAGCAGTCAAGCAGAACTGCCCGCCACTACCCGTCATCAAGTGACTGAAGCAGCAAATAAACTTGCAGCCGCATACCGATTACGTGGACTCAACACTTTGGATTTCATGCTCGACGCCAAAGGCATTCATCTATTGGAGATCAATCCGCGCATCTCCGCCAGCGCCCAGCTTTATGGCAAGGAGTTACTGCTGAGGCACTTGGCGACCATATTTGAGTCTGCGGATATCTGCGCCGGCAAGATCAGCACCGAACCGCGTGCTTACCAAACCATTTACGCCACTAAACCACAAAAGATCGAATCGCATGTGATTTGGCCGGATTGGGCCGTAGATCGGCCGGTCGCAGGCTCGATTGTTGGCGTGGGCCAGCCGATATGCAGTATTATTGCCGGCGGAAAAAATTCGCGGCAGGTTGCCGAGCAATTGGAGCAACGGCAGGCCATCCTTCAAACTCTCTTAGAATCAGGTTATTAATTCATGCAATATCAGGCGAGCGTCAATCAACTTTCACAGCCCTTAGTGCAGGAGCTGCTGGATAACGCTGACAAATTAAGATTGGGCATTGAGAAACTCGAAAACGGTTGCACCATCATCGATGCAGGTATTAAGGTGCCCGGCGGATTGGAAGCAGGCCGTATCATTACCGAAATCTGCATGGGTGGCATGGGCACGGCGACCATTTCGCAAAGCGCTTACACCGAGAGCTGGCCGCTGACCATCAATGTGCATGCCACCAATCCGGTATTGTCCTGCCTCGGTAGCCAATATGCCGGCTGGAGCTTGTCGCACGGCAAATATTATGCGCTGGGTTCCGGCCCGGCCCGAGCGATGGCTACCAAGGTCAAGGATGGATCGGTAGAGCCGGTTGAGGAGCTTTATAAAGAACTGGAATACCGCGACAGCGCGGAACAGACCGTACTGGTGATCGAAAACGATGCCGTGCCGCCGCTAGAAATTGTCGAAAAAGTCGCGGCCGCCTGCGGCGTAGCTCCGGAAAAACTGACGATCATCGTAACCCCGACCAGCAGTCTTGCCGGCGGCGTACAAGTCGTCGGCCGGGTACTGGAGGTAGCGATGCACAAGGCACATGCCCTGCACTTTCCGTTGGAAAACATCATCGACGGTTCCGGTAGCGCGCCGATCTGCCCGCCACACCCTAATTTCGTCAAGGCCATGGGCCGGACTAACGACGCGATTTTGTTCGCCGGACAGGTGCATTTGTTCGTTAAAGGCGACGACGCGGCCGCCGAGAAATTGGCCAAAGAATTGCCGAGCTCGACTTCCAAAGATTACGGAAAACCGTTCGCCGAGATTTTTAAAGCCTACGAATACGACTTCTTCAAAATAGACGCAATGTTGTTCAGCCCGGCCGTGGTGATCGTCACCGCCGTCGAATCCGGCAAAAGCTTCCGTGCCGGCAAATTGGACAATGCACTGTTAAACCAGTCGTTCGGCGCGTAACTCTCGCCGACCTTCCCTCCCGGCGGCGGAATTTGCCCAGTCAGATCCGCCGCCCTGCGACTAACTTTTACCGCATCTTTTCCATTGCGCCGAATTGCAATTTTTACCGACGATCCCGGCTGGCACGGCAAACAGTTGTGTCAGGCTTTTGCCGATCGTGGCTTTGACGCCGCATACGCTTCCCTGACCGACTGCCGGATACAGATTTACGATAACGATCTGCCGATAGTCATCCCCGGCTTCGCGGACCGCCTGCCCGCTGCGATTTTCGTCCGTGGAGTACCGGGCGGATCGTTGGAAGAGGTGGTTTTTTATCTGGATATACTTCACGCTTTGAAACTGCTCGGCGTTCCGGTTTATAACGACGCCGGCGCCATAGAACGCAGCGTCGATAAAGGCATGACCAGCTTTCTATTGCATCGGGCCGGGCTGCCAACGGCAGCCACCTGGGTCGTGCGCGACCGCGAACAAGCCCTGATAATCGCCGAACGCGAGTTGCAACTCGGCAATTTTTTGATCAGCAAACCGTTGTTCGGCTCACAAGGCGAAGGAATTCGCCGCATCGAAAAATCCACCGATTTGTTATGGCTGACCGGCAGCCGCGGTATTTATTATCTGCAGCGCTTCGTCGAATGTGACGGCGACGGTTACTCCGACGTTCGGGTATTCGTAGTGAACGGCAAAGCAGTAGCCGCCATGCGGCGGCGCGGCATTTCCTGGCTGAATAACGTTGCCCGCGGCGCCAGTTGCGAGACCATCGGCATGGAGCCCGAGTTAGCCAATTTGGCTGAAGCAGCAGTCGAAACCTTACGAATGGATTACGCCGGCGTCGATTTGATCAAAGACCGGGACGGCATTTACCGAATCATTGAGGTTAACAGCGTTCCGGCCTGGCGGGGTTTGCAAGGCGTTTGCGAGTCGAATATCGCCCAAATTTTGGTCGCCGACTTACTGAGCCGTTACTTGAGCGAGCCATGCTGAACCGGCAACAACTGATCGATGCCTATCGCCAAGCGTGTGAAATCGAATTGCAGGCGTTCAAGCCGGGCAACGTCAGTATTTACAGTCCGGCACACGATATGACGGTCGACGATTTTCGGCTCAGTGCGCAAGTCAGTAGCGGGCCGCTTACCGACCCGAAACTTAGCCTGGGCGAAAAAATTTATTACGCCATCAAAGCCACTCGAGAAGCCGTGGCCTGCAACACCAATCTGGGTATCGTTTTACTCTGCGCACCGTTAATTCAGGCGGCAGCGAGCTTGAAGCGGGGGCAATCCTGGCGACAGGCGCTCGAGTGTGTATTGCAAGCCACTACCCAAGCAGATGCCGACTGGGTATTCGAGGCCATTGTGTTAGCCGCACCGGCCGGACTCGGTGAATCCGAGCAACACGACGTTCAGGAAAAAGCCGCTGTCACTTTAATGGAAGCGATGCGCTTTGCCGCAGACAAAGATCGAATCGCCTTACAATACGCCACCAATTTTAAAGACATTTTTGATTTCTCAGTTTTACGATATAATCGTGCTTTCGTTTTGTCTGGCGATTCTGGTTGGGCTGCGCTAGCGGTTTTCGCCGCAATGTTGGCGCACTTTCCCGATAGCCATATCGAGCGGAAGTATGGAAAGCGGTATTCAGAGTGGATCAAGGTAGAGATGGAATCGCTCGATCAGGCGATGCAGCTCGCCATTGAGCCTGAAGAGCTTTTTCCGGTGCTTTACGGACTGGACAAAGCTTTTAAGGCACAAAGAATCAATCCGGGTACGACAGCTGACATGACTGTAGCGACAGTACTGGTGGTGCTTCTGGAACAGCTTATCGGCCAGGAAATGGTTGGTAAGTTATAGAGGGAACTTCGCAGAAACTATATTTTGGGACATTATTGTGTCTATTTTTTGGTTCAATCTTATCTTTAGGGGATAAATTTAAAATGGCAAAAATTACAAACATGCGCGTTGGCGAGTCTTTGGTTGGTGACGGCAACGAAATTGCCCATATCGACCTGATCTTGGGCCCACGTGGCTCAGCGGCAGAAACCGCGTTTGCAAATGCTTTGACCAACAACAAAGACGGTTTCTCTACCCTGTTGGCTGTAGTTGCGCCTAACCTGTTGGTTAAACCAGCTACCATCCTGTTCAACAAAGTAACCATCAAAGGTTCAAAACAAGCCGTTCAAATGTTCGGACCTGCACAACGCGCCGTTGCTCAAGCGGTTGCTGACTCTGTTGAAGACGGTACCATTCCTGCTGACGAAGCTGACGATTTGTTCGTTTCCGTTGGCGTATTCATCCACTGGTTGGCTGACGACGACGCGAAAATCGAAGAATTCAACTACAAAGCAACCAAAGAAGCGATCGCTCGTGCTGTAGCCGGCACTCCGACTGCTAAAGAAGTATTGGCTGCCAGAAAAGACGCCAAACACCCGTTCGCTGCTAACAACGTTTAATTTTTTAGTATCGAAGGTTGTACAAAATACCCCGGCTCGCCGGGGTATTTTTTTGTCTAAAATTTGCTAATTTCAGCCACGCCGATACGGCGGTTGTGCAACGCACTGGCAATCAGTACCCCGGACATTCCGACCGCTTCCAGCCGGCGCAGATCATCGGCACCGCGCACTCCACCGGCGGCTATCAAACGGGTATCGGGGTGCCTGTGCCTCAGACTATCGAGTCTGGCAAAATCCGGCCCCGAATCGGCGCCGACTTTATCCAGCGTCATTGCAATTACCGTCTGCGGCCAATACTGCGGCAATTCCAACCAACGCGCATCGCCCAGAGCTAAGTCGTGTTTGAAGTCCAGCGACAAAACCGCCGCAGAGTTGCTTAAATCGTATGGCGACAACCGAGTTTCGGTGCAGATCACAGGTTTAAGGTTATGCGGTTGTGCGGAGCCCAAGCCCGGTTGCGGTAGGCCGCTATCGACCCAAAACTCGATATTCGGATAACGCCGGATTAACGGCTCGAGAATTTGGCGATGATTGCCGTTATCGGCAATGGCATTCAGATCGGCGATGTAAAACACCGGAAACGCATACAAACTCAAGAAGCCGGAAACCACTTCAGCTATCGAACTGCCGGTAACGAGCTGCGAATTCAGATGCACCGGCCGGTACTGGCTGCGGTCCCCGCCACTGGCGTGTACCACCAAGCCGTCTTTTAAATCAATGACTGGAATAATTTGCATGGAGTGACTGAGTGAAACAACTGACGATTCTGGTATTCGAATACATTAGCGGCGGCGGCCTGGCCGGCGAGGCTCTACCGACATCTTTGCTTGCGGAAGGCCGCATGATGTTACAGGCTTTGTTGCACGAACTGAAGCGTATTCCACAAATACGGATAAAGGTTCCATTAGACGAACGCTGCGAGTTGGAAATGGATTCGGAGACAACCGAATGGGTCCGAATTGGTGCCGGCCAGGACATCATGACCCAGCTCCCTGAGTTACTGCAGCAAGCCGACCTGTTTTGGCCGATCGCCCCGGAAACCGGCGGCATCCTGCAGAGCCTGGCCGATTTGGCCCGCAATAACGGTATCGAAACCCTATTGTCCGACGCCGCGACATTGACGCTGTGCGCCGACAAATTAGCGACATACCGTCATCTTGCAGCGCACTCGATACCGGCAGTCGCGACCTACCCTGCCCACCACCATCCGGACTTCGCCGGACGCGTCGTGATAAAAGTCGCTGACGGCGCCGGTTGCCAGGACACATTGGTTGCCGACGCCACAGCGTTGCCAGCGGCACTTGCAGCTTTAAACGCACCGCAACGCTATGTCGTACAACCCCTCGTCGAAGGCCGAGCCATCAGCCTGTCGGCCTTATTCAACAACGGCAAGGGCTATTTTTTGACCTGCAACCAACAACAAATCGTCTTGGAACAACAGCGATTCCATTTACGCGGCTGTTTGGTCAATATCGACAACGAATGCAGCCAGCATTATCGCAACTTGGTCGACCGGATCGCGGCAGCCTTACCCGGCTTATGGGGGTATGCGGGTATCGATTTGATCGAAACCGCCGAATCCGGGGCCCAGTTACTCGAAATCAATCCGCGCCTGACCAGCTCTTATGTCGGCATAGGTCGGGCCACAGGCATTAACGTGGCGGCACAAGTGTTAAGGCTACGGGACGATACACCGTCCTTGGTCCCAACCCGACAACAATGCGTAGAGGTTGCGATATGAGATCAGCACCAGCCTCTCGGATAGCCGGTTGGGATGTCGGCGGCGCCCACCTGAAATTGGCTTTGCTGAACGCTGCCGGTGAAATCGTCGGAGTCGGCCAAGCCGCTTGCCCGCTGTGGAAAGGTCTTGATTACTTGCATGACGCGGTCGCCGAATTGACTGCCGACCGGGATTTGCGCGGCTGCCGCCACGCGCTGACGATGACCGGCGAACTGGTGGACTGCTTTAGCGGCCGAGAACAGGGCGTCGCAGCAATTGTCGCCGCGATGTGTCGCCATTACGGCGCGGAAAATATCGACGTCTTTGCCGGTTTGCGCGGTTTTGTGCCGGCTGGCCGGGTAAGCTCGGCAGATTGCATGGACATCGCGTCCGCCAATTGGCTGGCAAGCGTTATGCTGGCCGCCAAACAGGTACCGGATGCGCTGTTTGTCGACATCGGCAGCACGACCACCGATATTGTGCTGATCGAACGATCGCAGCCCCGGATACAAGGCTTTACCGATTACCAGCGCTTGGTATCGGGAGAGTTAGTCTATACCGGCGTGGTCAGAACACCGGTGATGGCGGTTGCCCAGCAGGCCGAGTTCAATGGCCGGCAAATGGGGCTGATGGCCGAACTATTCGCCACAATGGCCGATGTCTACCGGCTGACCGGCGACTTGAATGCTGTCCACGATCAGTCTGAGACCGCCGACGGCGCCGAAAAAACCGCATTGGCCAGCGCCCGGCGCCTGTCGCGTTTAACCGGTTACGAATTCGACGCCGCCGACTGGCCGCTTTGGCTGGCATTTGCCGCCTATCTGAAACACAGCCAGCAACAAAAACTCGGCGAAGCCTGCCGCAAAATACTGAATTCGGCTAAGCAACCACAAGGTTGCGTATTGTTGGGCGCCGGCGTCGGCCGTTTCCTGATAAAACAGCTTGCCGCCGACTGGGGTTTGGTTTACCGGGATTTTAACGAGTTATTGCCGAGTGCGGTCGACGACGCAGAAATCGATGCCGGCGATTGCGCACCGGCCGCCGCGGTGGCGCATCTGCGCCAGGTAATGAATCCGAATCCGAATCCGTTGTGATGGACATCAAGCGGTCATTTGTCAAAGCAGCTTCAGGCCGCAATTTCACACACGGTAAGCCGCATCGCTAAAGGAATAGCAACCGCCATGACGCATTTGGCCAGACCGCGCCGCAAGACTCTAGAAAAAGGTTATTTCATCGCTACTACTCGAAGAACTCTGGTGGCCGACGGCCGAGGCAGCGGTGTGGTTAAGCAATTCCTCAGGCATGGTGTAGCTAAGCTCCATCCGGGATAGAGTCTCGCCGACATTCAGGCTATCGGCATGGCGGACCCCGACGTTCCGAATCCCGCCGACAGCGCTCTGCAAACTGGCCAGATTGTGCTCGACATGAGTCAGCATCTGGCTGACGCGGTCCTGAAATTGAAATGCCGTCAGTACGCTATAGATCTCGTCGCGAATTTGCGCACTGTTACTGCGCAAATTGTCGGCGTCGCCTTTGAACATTTCCAAGGCTTTGTGCAGATCGTCAAGCGCTCTGCCAATCGCCAGCTCGGCGTCGCGAATGGCTTTGTCGTCGGAAGTCCCGG
This sequence comes from Methylomonas koyamae, assembly GCF_006483455.1. Taxonomy (GTDB): domain Bacteria; phylum Pseudomonadota; class Gammaproteobacteria; order Methylococcales; family Methylomonadaceae; genus Methylomonas; species Methylomonas koyamae_B. The sequence continues at coordinate 165,133 of NZ_PPPU01000028.1, read as the reverse complement.
ATGCCTCGGACATTTTCAAGGTGGAGGACATTGCCAAATTGATACCTTCGATCGCCCGACTGATCTTTTCGCCCGTAGCCGACGAGAAACCGGCCAATTTCCGCACTTCGTCGGCCACGACAGCAAAGCCTCGGCCGTTTTCTCCAGCACGGGCCGCTTCTATCGCGGCATTCAAAGCCAACAAATTGATCTGTTCCGCCACCTTGCGCACCTCCTGAGCCATCGAATCCAGTTGCTTGGTGTGAGTCGATAGCTTTCTGACCTCGTCGACCACCGCGTGCTCAACGTCCTGAATTTGGCTCAACACTTTTAACACCGTGGTCAGGGCTTCGCGGGTCTCGGCGAACAATACGTCGACGCCGCGATCTTGGCGACTTTGGCGACCGCCGGCGATCAATCGCTCCAATTGGTTGACCATCGCCGCAAAGCGATCTGTCAACACCGTGATTTCCTGCTCAGTGTGGGTACGCGAGGTTTGTACTTGCCGCACTAGGATCGGGACTACCTGCAGGAACATACGCTCCAATTCGACTACGTAGGTTTCCAAATCTTTTAGCTTTGCTTCTTCATCGCCGCGCCAAGTCCGGTTCAGTTCATGCAAAACCGCTTGCTGCCTGTTGACCAACGCCGAGCCCGCCAAGGCGCCGGCCAACAGTAACGCCATTCCGCCCAGCACGCTAATCATACTGAAGTCCGCCAGTACGGCGGCCAATAAACCGCCAGCCAATCCCAGGCCCACCGTCAAACCGTAAACAAAGCCGGAATCGATTGATTTGAGCGTAGGACCGAATGAATTTGCCATGGTATTGCCAACGAATTTAGGACATACGGCTAGGATAGCAGAGAGATTTAAGCGGCCTTCAACTCAACTACAGTTTCGAGAATGCCGTCCGTAAATTCGCCACCGGCGATTGCGTTCAAACGTGAGACCTAGGACAATGAGATCAAGCCGGCTGAGCATCGCAGCGCACTGTTCCGAGCTACGCTTAACCGGGCATGGATATTTTTCCCCGCAGACCCTGCAGGCGGCTGGCATGGACAACGATACTCTCATCGATCAGGCGCGTCGGCTCTACGCCCTGCTACTAATCAAACGCCATACCCAGAACCAAGGTCACGAGCGCTTGGACCGCCTGCTGATCCTGGCCTACGCCCGCTACCAGCGCCGGCTGAACCGGTGCGCAATTTGTTACCGCTACCGCTTGGACGATTGCAACCGTGCCGCCGGAACCGACCACACCCCTTGCGAGCGCCGTAGCGCGGCAGCTCCCCCAATTCATCCACCAGCGATTTATGCGCCGGAATAAAACTCAGACATGAACCGCTCGGTTAACCTCGGCCGGCCACGATGCGCGGATGCGGCGAATGCGCGCCAAATCCAGCTGCGCGGTTCGGCGATGTTCCTGGCATAAGGCCCCTCTAAAACCCAGATAATCCGGCGCCAACTCCAGCAGATCGGGTACGTCTTCCAGACGCAAAGAACCGGCCAGCCCGGTCAACATTCCTTGCGCGCGCGCCGCAGCGACGAACGCGTCCAATTCGGCGCCGCTCAGCAATTGGGTCAGCGAGCCGCAGCGCTTGTCCATCGTATCCAGCATGACGCCGCGAAAACCGGCGCGGCGCAATTCGGCAATGATGCCGAAATCCGGGTGAATGTCGGCAAACAGCACCGCAATCAACGCAATATCCTGCGCGGCGACCGCTTGCAAGGCATCGACACAGGCGAGCCAATCGCCATCCGGGAAAAACCCGATTTTGACGTAATCGACACCCGTCGCCGCCATATTCCGAACCGCCGGCAGGATCTGTTCGGGTCGCATCGGCAAGTCGCCTATCGTCGCACTGATCCGGGCCTGCGGAAGCGCATTGACGATTTCTGTCACCACTGCCACCGGCAACGCGCCCAAAGCGCCCTGTTCCGGTTGTTTTAAATCAATGATATCGACAGCCGCCTGCTGCACCAACCGGGCTTCCTCCAGGCTATTCACGCTGGCTAACATGCCGGTCATGCCTGCGCTCCGGATTGATGTTGTGCGATAACGTCCATTAACCAGGCCCAGGCTTCGCGTTCTTTTTCGCCAGCCGTTTTTTCCAATCCGATCCGTAAATAATCCAACTCGGCCTGGATTTTTGCCGGCGGCAACATATGGAGCCGGCTGACCAGAATGGCGGCTTCCAGTACCGCGTATTGCGCCCGGTTAAAACCTTGAAACGGCCGGTGGTTAACGGTATGAGTTACCTTACAAAACAATTTAGGTCGCAGTTCATCGTCTTCGACCCGCACCAGCTGCAGCTCGGCGTGCGCCAAGCTATCGGCCAGATAAAAACCGGCCACGCGCTCGGCCGGCAATAAAGGCCAATCCCGGCGCCCGCTCAGACAACCGGCAAAAATTCGGACGTCGTCGCAAAAATTGATGACTGCCGTTTTGCTCAGCAAGAGGTTTTCCAGCGTTGCGGATGGCCGAAACGGCAGAATAATCCGCCAATCGCCATCGACATGCACACCCATTGGGGCAATATGAACCTCGCCTTGCGGATTGACGGTGGTTACCAAGGTTTCTTGAATCATGTGGGTTTAGGTCTATCCTGAGTCGTAAATTTCGCCGGACAAGCGGCGGAACAATCGATAATTTTAATCTTGCCGGCAGCGATCAGGTGTTTTTTTTGCCCGCAACCACCGTTTCCGATAGAAAACAGAGTAACGTCCTATGCATGCTATCCATATTGCCGACCTGTCGATTTTGTTGATAGAACCGTCGCCGACGCAACTTAAAGTCATTCTGCAGCACTTACGCGGCGAAGGTATCGCCAAGGTAGAAGGCGTCTCCAGCGGCGCGGCGGCGATGGAAAGTTTGCATAGCCATCAACCGGATTTGATTATCAGCAGCCTGTATTTGCCGGACATGATGGCAACGGAGTTGATCGAGCAACTCAGGGAAGACGAAGTGCTGAACCATATCCCGTTCATGCTGATTTCCAGCGAATCCAGCTTCGACGTACTGGATAACATCCGTCAGGCCGGCGTCGTGGCGATATTGCCCAAGCCCTTCGCCCACGAAGATTTAAAACACGCGCTCCGTTCCACCATCGAATTCATTGACCCGCAAGAGATCAGTCTGGAACATTACGATATCGAGAACGTGAGAGTTTTGGTGGTGGACGACAGTAAACTGGCCCGGAAACATATCAGCCGGGTACTGAACAACATGGGGATCGAGAAAATCACCGAAGCGCATGACGGCAAGGCGGGGCTGGATCTGTTCAGCTTAAATCAAAACGCCTTCGACTTGATCGTGACCGACTACAACATGCCGATCATGGATGGTCAGCAATTGATCCGCGCGATCCGCCAGGATCTGGGCAACTCGATCATCCCCATTCTGATGGTCACCAGCGAAGATAACGAAACCCGGCTGGCCAACGTGCATAAGGCCGGAGTCTCCGGCATCTGCGACAAACCGTTCAATCCACAGACGGTCAAGGAAATGTTGTACCGGGTATTGGAACCGGAAGATTAAGCGCCCGATATCGTCGTTTTCAAACTAAACCAAGCTTAAGGCCGCAATACTCGAATCATCTCGCCAGCTGCAACAGCCGGTCGAAACAGTAATCGGCCAGCAACTCGTGACCGCCATCGTAGACCATCAGAGACGCAAACCCGACGTCCCGCTGCAAAAAAACGACTCTGTCGCCGATACGCGTTGAGCCCGCAGCTTCCCCTTGCGTTAACAAGCGCATCGCCAGACCGGGCTCGACGGCAGCCTCGGGTTTGGCATATAAATCGACCAGACGATTGAAGTAAGCAAGCGAATGCGCAATCGGCACGGTTCCCTTGTGACCATCCTTAATCCCGGCATACAGTTCGACCCGCCCCCGGGGACTCGTTGGTAAGGGCCAATACAAGGGAGAGCGTGCCCGCGCCGCGCCGGCATCGATTGCCGTGCCGCTGCCGGTGCAAGCCAGCACATAATCGCTTAAATCGGCTCTGCCGCTATGTTTGGTTTGTAACTGCCATTCGGCCAAATCGCTAATCGGCGCCCAGGCCAGCCAAGCCTTGACCGGATGTCGGGTTCTGGCGTACCAGCCCAATGCGGTATAGGCCCCGCCGGAAAAACCGACGACATAAATATTTTGCAAGTCGACATTTGCGTTAGTTAAGGCAAAGCTCACCGCATCTTCCAAATCGGCAATAACCTGATCGCTTAGACAGTTCTCGGTAGCGACCGCCGGTCCGCGAAAGTCGGGATGGATGTAGTTCCAATCGTTCAGTTTGGCTAAGGCCGCCAAGGCATCGGGCGTGGCGTAGTTGCCCGCCCAATAATGCAAACTGATCAGCAAAGGCCGCTTCGAGCTAGTCGGGGCGGAGTAAAAATAAGCTTTTTGCAACTTGCCGTCGACGCTGCTTGGAATATCCCGAATGCCGAAGCCTTCCGGCCATTTAAAGGGTTTGTCGGCGCCAGTTCCATGCAGCCACTGGTAGACCGTGGCATAGGTCTTTGCCCCCGCCACATACGAGCAAGCGGCAACCAAAGCCAGGGTTAGAATCAATCGCAGCTTCATGGCACTCAAGGATCGACTTTAGCCGCAGTACGGTCCATTTCCGTAGCCGCTTGCTTCACGATTGTTCCAATCGCCGCAGCGTCTGCGGGATAGTTTGTCGCGTAAGACTCCTGCAAGCCGCGTAATTTAGCCTGATACTCTGGCAGACCACCGCTGTCCAGACGGGCGCCGAAATCGGCGAATTCGGCATTACCAGACCGGACGCCCATCACTCTGTCCATTACCAAGTACCCCAAGGTTTTCTTGTAATGCGCCGGCTCCCAAAACCAATGCATCAGTTGACTTGGCTGGGCAGGCACTGCTTCCAAGGCCGGACCGTAACTGCCGCTGAAATCCCAGATCTGATTCGGCTGGTGACCGGCACGTAGCGCCTCTTCGGCATTGATGTTCACAATTTCCTGTTGCATCGCCTCGAAACGCGGCCACAAATCCGACAACCATAACGTTTGCCAATACCAAGCGTGAGCCGGGTGGATAATCAACTTGACCTCAACGCCTTCGACATACGCTTGCCTGAGTAGTTGGCGAAAATCGTCCAGGCTTTTGCGAAAACCGTCGATGTTTTGCTGCATTTCCTTAAACTGCTGCACATAGCTACGCGTGTAAAACCGAAAAGTTTTGATATGGTCAAAATCGTCGGTCAAGGGCTGCCAGAAACCGTTGGCAGCCAAGGTGTCTTTGCCCCAGGACTGCTTGCGAACCGTACTCAAACTGGCTTGTAACCCGGATACCGAAAGCAGCGATGAGGCTAAATCCGGTAGTTTGGCCGAAAATAAATTGAATTGGTTTTGACCATCAGCGGTTACCGCTAAACGTGATTCGGAAAAAGCGCCACTGGTATCCGGTTCAGGATGGAACACCCTTAAATCGAGAGACAAAATCACCAATTTCTGCGGCTTGATCGCTTGTACATGTTGAAAGTAACGTCTGATCTCGTACATGCTTACCGACGGCACGGCCACGTTGTAACAGCCCAAACCGGCCAACGCCGGCTGATCGGGCGCCAAGCCGCGTCCGGCCCGCGAAGTACCGAAAATAGTACATTCCGGCTGCAGGTTCTCGATCCGGTAGGGGTGCGTCAACCGCAGGTGGGCCACATAGTTGGGTTTATTGGCGTTAATGCCGGCGACGGCGGGCGCGTCGAAAATGCTGAAGGGATTAATAAACCAATTCAACCAGGCAATCAGCGCCAAGGCTCCCAAGACGCAACTCGCCCAGCACAACAGATACTTGTTCGCTTGTTTCGTGATAGTCATCGGTTAAAACTGGAAATACAAAAATTCGCTGATTTGGGTCAGGCCCAGTAAGGCCCAAACCGCGGCCAAACCGATCAGACCGGCCCAGCGCAGGTTTGGCGACCAGATCCCGTTATCGATTAAAACAGCCGACTCATCCGCTCCGCGCGGCGCCAAATAAAAGCGCCCCATGATTTGCTGGGTATTCGGTGCGAGAAAAGTAATGCTCACCGCAACCGATAATACCGCCAGCAAAATGGCTTCCGCACTGACGCTAACACCGGTAACAGCCACCCAGGCTCCCAACGCCGACTGTTGCACCACGGCCGAGTAAAACGGCGACAGCTGAAGCTGCGGCAACGCTAGCATGCTGGCTAAAATCCGATGCGCAGTATCGACATCGTTGGCGCGGAAATACACCCAGCCGACGACCACAGCCAGGAATGTCAGCAAATTGCCCGATACCCGACCCAATCGGCTTGACGATGCCAGATCGTGCCCCAGAGAACGGCGCACGGCGTGCCAACCATGATTGACGATCAGGTAGCAGCCGTGCAGAGCCCCCCAGATGATAAAAGTCCAGCCGGCGCCATGCCACAGTCCGCCAAGTAACATGGTAATCAACAGGTTGGCGTAGCGGCGAAGCGGACCCTTTTTGTTTCCGCCGAGCGCAATGTACAGATAGTCGCGTAAAAAGCGCGACAGCGTCATATGCCAACACCGCCAGAATTCGATGATATTGACGGCTTTATACGGTGAATTGAAATTCAACGGCAGCCGCACCCCCATCATCAACGCCAAGCCGATGGCCATATCCGAATAGCCGGAAAAATCGAAATAGAGTTGAAAGGTATAAGACAAAGCCCCGCCCCAGGCATCTAAATGCATCAATTGCTGGCCTTTGGCGGCAGCGGCAAATATCGGCGCGCCCAGACCGGCGAGACTGTCGGCGATCACCACCTTTTTGAATAAGCCCAGGACAAAATAACTCAGGCCGGCGGCAAAATTCAGCGAGTCGAAGCGAAATATGCTGGGTCTGCCAAACTGGGGCATCATTTCCCGGTGATGCAAGACCGGGCCGGCAATCAGGTGCGGGAAGTAGGTCACGAACAGCGCATAGTGCAGAAAATTGTATTCCCTCACCTCACCGCGGTAGGCGTCGACCAAAAAGGCAATCTGCGTGAAGGTAAAAAATGAAATACCCAGCGGCAAAATGATTTCGGCGTGCGCGTAGCCGGTACCCAGGGCCGCATTGAGGTTTTCCAGAAAAAAATTGGCGTATTTGTAATAACCCAGTACCGCCAGATTGGCCGAGACGGCCAGGGCAAAGATTCGCTGCCGGGTAGACAGCGCGCGGCGCTCGTCGCCCAGCAGCGTGCCGATGGCATAATTGAAAAAGATCGACGCGATAATCAGGCCAAGGTAAGCCGGATTCCACCAGCCATAAAAAAACAGCGAGGCGGCAACCAGCCAGCTAATCGCCACTCTCCGGCCGGCATAACGGCCCAAGAAAAAAAACAGGCCTAATGTTATCGGCAAAAAAGCCAGGATGAAGGTGTAGGAGTTGAAAAGCATAAATTCGGGCTTTTGTCCTGGGTTAGCGCGGGTTTATAAAATGATCGACGCCTAAAAACTACACTAAATGCCAAACTATACAAGCACCCAACCGGCGCCATATTTATAAGCGATTGATTTAGAAGGCCATCCACTCTAATAAACCTACTTGGCGGCCGCGCCATGCTGGCTTGGGTTTTCCTTGAATCCTTCCCCCAATCGAAATATACTGCTCATAAAAACAGTATTTATAAAAGCAGCATGAAACCCCTCACCCACCGCCAGCAGCAAATTCTGGACTTCATCGAGCAAACCCTGGTGCGGGACGGCTTTCCGCCGACCATCGCCGAAATCACCGCGGCTTTCGGCATGGGGTCCGGCAACGCTATTCGCGGCCACTTGCAGGCACTGGCCAAGAAAGGCGCGATTCAACTGACGCCGGGCGCCTCGCGCGGCATTCGCCTGCTAAAACCCGGCACCGATCCAGGCTTACCGCTGATCGGCCGGGTCGCGGCCGGCCAGCCGATCCTGGCTGAACAACATATCGAAGGCTATTGCCAGCTCGGCCCCGAATTATTCCAGCAGCGGGCCGATTATTTACTCAGAGTGCACGGCCTGAGCATGCGCGATGCCGGCATCCTGGACGGCGATTTGTTGGCCGTGCAACGCCGGCCCGATGCGCGCAGCGGACAGCTGGTGGTGGCGCGGATCGGCGACGAAGCTACCGTGAAACGGCTGCGGCTGGACGGCGATATCGCGTATCTGGAACCGGCCAATCCGGATTTCAAAACCCTCCGCATCGATTTACGCCAGGAGGCATTAGCCATCGAAGGCATCGTGGTTGGCGTGATTCGCCGGGAACCTTTATGAATCAGGCCTTGGAAGATTTGCTGCGTAGCCGGGCCGGGATCTGGCGCGGCCTGCACAGCGACCACGCCGCCTGGCCCGTGGTCGGCAGCGGTTTTCCGGAACTGGATACGGTATTACCCGGCGGCGGTTGGCCGCTGGGTACGCTAGCGGAAATCGCCATCCCTGCCGTGGGCTGCGGCGAATTGCGCCTGCTGTTGCCGGCGATGGCCAGCTTGAGCCGGGCCGGGCGCCACATCGTCTGGATTGCGCCGCCCTATCAACCTTATGCACCAGGGCTACTCCAGGCTGGCTTGGCCTTGCCGCAACTGCTGGCCGTCAACGTCGATACCGCGGACGATATACCATGGAGTGGGGAAAAACTGCTACGCAGCGGCGGCTGCGGCATGGCCTTACTGTGGCCGCGCCGACTCGACAACCGGCAAATCCGCCGGCTGCAATTGGCCGCCGAAACCGGCTCGGCCTTGGCCGTCCTGTTCGTGCTACCCGGCCAAAGCTACCCCGGCGCTGCCTTGCGCATCGGTGTATGCCCAAGCGCAGCCGGTCTGGCCTTAAACATCATCAAGGCCCGCGGCAGTTTGCGCCGCAGCAGGCTGACCATAAGGTTTTGAACCGCCGATGGCTGCCACCGCCCTTGCCCGCTCGCCGCAATCGCTACCGCGTTCGACAACTATTGCCAAAGCCCCGGCTACGCCAGCCAAGCTCTGGCTATGCGCGCACTTTCCGGCATTGGCCTTGGAGGCACTGAAAATCGATACCACGCAAGCGGTCGCCGCCATTGCCACCCTCAACGGCCGGCCTGGCCTTTACGCCGTTTCGGCGGTAGCGCGCCAGGCCGGCGTCGAACCAGGCATGAGCCAAAACGCCGCCCAAGCCTTATGCCCGACACTGACTTTACTGCCGCGTGACCCCGCGGCCGAAAAGGCGGCACTCAAACGACTGGCTGACATCGGCTTACATTTCAGCCCCTGGGCCAGCCTGGACCGGCCCGATTGCGTGCTACTCGAAATCGGCAGTTGTCTAACTTTGTTCGGCGGCGGCGACCGTTTCAGGCAACAACTACGCGACGCTTGTCTGGCTGCCGGCCACACCCCAGCCATAGCGATTGCGCCAACCGCCGCCGCTGCGGAATTGTTGGCCGGCCTGGGTTTGGAAATGCAAATTACGGAGCTCGCCCAACTGCGTTCTGCCTTGGGTCCGTTGCCGATCGCAGCCTTGGGATTGGAGGGCAAAACCTTGACCCGCCTGGGCAATGCCGGCATCCGCCGCTTGGTCGACCTGTGGCGCTTACCGCGCGACGGCCTGGCCCGGCGTTACGGCAACGGTTTATTGCAACGCCTGGATAGCTTGCTCGGTCTGCAACCCACGGTTCTCAACGCCTTTCACAAACCTCCGGCCTTTGCCGCTCGCCGGGAATTGCCGATCGATTTGACCCGGCTGGACCATTTTTTCCCGGCCATCGCACAATTGGTCGAATCCTGGGCGGACTTCCTGAGACAGTGCGACGCGGTGGCGCTGGCGGTAGCGCTAGACCTGCACCACCACCGCCGGCCGTCGACCCGGCTGGAATTACGTTTTCGCCACGGCAACCGCGATGCCGGCCATTGTCTGGCCTTGCTGCGGGAAAAAATGGAACGCAGCCCGCTACCGGCGCCGGTCCTCGGGGTCGAGCTACTCTGTAGCGAAATCACCCCATGTCAGCCAGCCATCACTTCGCTGTTCGCTGAAGAGCCGGCCACGGAAGCCAACAGCGACTGGCAAGCGATGCTGGACCAAGTGCAGAACCGGCTCGGCCACCATGCCTTACAACGCTTCGCCGTCGCCGCCGACCACCGGCCGGAACGCGCGCACCATCACGATACAACCCAAGCGGCAATGCAGACCGTGGCCTCGCCCCGCCCGCTTTGGCTGCTTGACGCGCCCGAACCGTTATCCGCCGACAGTTTCACGCTACTGTCGGCGGCCGAACGCATCGAATCCGGCTGGTGGGACAATCAGGCGCTACGCCGCGACTACTTTATCGGCCAGGACCGTCTGGGCCGCAAACTATGGCTGTTCCGCGAACTCTCCGGCAACCGGGGCTGGTATCTGCATGGCTTGTTCGGCTGACGGCAACGCGGCGACCATCGGCTTCGCCGAACTGCATTGTTTATCCAATTTCAGTTTTCTGCGTGGCGCCTCGCATCCGGAAGAACTGGTCGCAACCGCCGCCGCGCTGGGCTACCAAGCATTGGCACTGACCGACGAATGCTCGCTGGCCGGCGTGGTGCGCGCCCATCTGGCCGCGCTCCAACACAACATCCAGTTGATCGTCGGCAGCGAATTCAGTCTGGACGACGGTTTGAAGCTATTGTTGCTCGCCACCGACCGCGATAGTTACGGCAACCTGTCGGCATTAATTACGCTGGCCCGGCGCCAGGCCGATAAAGGCGGCTATCGCTTGAGCCGGGCCGATCTCGCTGCTCATTTACCGCATGGTTGTCTGGCGATCTGGCTGCCCGTCACCGAATCGTTGAGGGCGGACGGCGATTGGCTGCAGCAGTTGTTCGGCAGCGACCTATGGCTGGGCGCCGGCCGTTTCCTGACCGGCAACGATGAGGTCTGGCTGGCTGAATGCCGGCAATTGGCCGACAACGTCGGCATTCCTGTCGTGGCCTGCAACGACGTACATATGCATCGCCGCTCGCGGCAAGCGTTGCAGGACACCTTGACCGCGATCCGCCTCGGCCGTTCACTGCCGGACTTGGGTTACGCCTTGTTCGCCAATGGCGAGCGGCATCTGCGCTCCCTGCCCCGGCTGGCCCAACTTTATCCGGAGGAATGGCTGCAACAATCGCTGGCAATCGCTGCACGTTGTAAGTTCTCGCTGAGCGAATTGCGCTACGAATATCCGCGCGAACTGGTACCGAACGGTTATACGCCCGCAACCTGGCTGCGACATTTGACCGAGACAGGGATTCGCAAACGTTGGCCGACTGGCGAACCCAGCAAAGTCCGCCAGCAAATCGAACACGAATTGGCGTTGATCGCCGATCTGGCTTACGAACCTTATTTTTTGACCGTGCACGACATCGTCCGCTTCGCCCGCGAGCAAGGCATCCTCTGTCAGGGCCGCGGTTCGGCCGCCAATTCGGCCGTGTGTTTTTGCCTGGGGATTACCGAGGTCGACCCTAGCCGGATGAATCTGTTATTCGAGCGCTTTCTGTCGCGGGAGCGCAACGAGCCGCCGGATATCGACGTCGATTTCGAACACGAGCGCCGCGAGCAAGTCATTCAATACATCTACCAAAAATACGGCCGCCACCGCGCGGCGCTGGCAGCGACGGTGATTACTTACCGCTCTCGCAGCGCAGTGCGTGACGTCGGTAAGGCTCTGGGTTTGAATGCGGCGCAGATCGAACGCCTGGCCGGCACGGTGGACCGCTGGGACGGCTATAAATTGATGCCGGAAGCGTTGCAAGAATGCGGCTTCGATCCCACCAGCCTGACCGTGCAACGTTTGGTTGCCCTGGTCGAACAAATCAAAGGCTTTCCGCGGCATTTGTCGCAACACGTCGGCGGCTTCGTCATCGCCCGCGACGACCTGTCGCGGCTGGTGCCGGTGGAAAACGCCAGCATGGCCGACCGCACCGTGATTCAGTGGGAAAAGGACGACCTGGAAGCGATGGGGCTGCTGAAAGTCGACATTCTGGCGCTGGGCATGCTCAGCGCAATCCGCCGCGCCCTGAGTTATCTGGACCATTATATTCGTCCGCCCGGTTCTCAAACCGGCGCAGCCTGGACCTTGGCCGACATCCCGGCCGAAGACCCGGCGGTTTACCGCATGCTGCAACAAGCCGACAGCATTGGCGTATTCCAAGTCGAGTCGCGCGCACAGATGACGATGCTGCCGCGTTTGCAACCGGCGAATTTTTACGATCTGGTCATCGAAATCGCCATCGTCCGGCCCGGGCCGATTCAGGGCGAAATGGTGCATCCCTATCTGGCCCGCCGCCAGGGACTGGAACCGGTCGTTTATCCCAGTCCGGAAGTGAAAGCGGTGCTGGAACGTACCCTGGGTATCCCGATTTTTCAGGAACAAGTGATGCAACTATCCATGGTGGCAGCCGGCTTTAGCGCCGACGAAGCCGACCAGTTGCGGCGGGCGATGGCGGCCTGGAAACGCAAGGGCGGTTTGGAGCCGTTTGAGCGCAAACTGTTGGAAGGCATGCGCACACGCGGCTACAGCGCCGAATTTGCCCAGCGCATATTCCAGCAAATCAAAGGTTTCGGCGACTACGGCTTCCCGGAATCGCATTCCGCCAGCTTTGCCTTGCTGGCTTATGTCTCGGCCTGGTTGAAATGCCACCATCCGGCGGCGTTTTGTTGCGCACTGCTGAACAGCCAGCCGATGGGCTTTTACGGCCCGTCGCAACTGGTGCAGGACGCCCGGCGCCACGGCGTCGAGGTACGGCCGGTGGACGTGCAGACCAGTGTGTTTGAATGTAGCTTGGAATTCATACCCGATGTGGCGCCGGCCTTGCGGCTGGGCTTTAACCAGGTCAAAGGCCTGGCGCCAGATGCAGCAAGTGCCATCGTCCAGGCCCGGCTGAACGGCCGGTTTGCCAACGTCGCCGATCTCGCGGCGCGCGCCGGCCTCAAGCGGCAGGATTTGGAATTTCTGGCTGCCGCCGATGCCTTGCAGGCCCTGGCCGGGAACCGCCACCAAGCCTTTTGGGCGGCCGGCGGCATCGAACCGCCAACCTCGGTATTTGGCGTACCGGCCATTGCCGAAGCCACGCCACTATTGAAACCGCCCAGCCTCGGCCAGGACGTCACGGCCGATTACGCCAGCACCCGGCTGACATTACGCAGCCATCCGCTGGCCTTGTTGCGGGCCCGCTTGCGCCGCCGGGGCGTGACGACGGCGGCATCGCTATGGCAACGCCGCAACGGCAGCATCGCCCAGGTCGCCGGCCTGGTGATCTGCCGGCAACGGCCGATGACCGCGTCCGGTGTGACTTTCGTGACCCTGGAAGACGAGACCGGCCAAGTCAATCTGGTGGTTTGGCCGGCCACGGCAATGGCCCAGCGCAAACCCTTACTCAAAGCCCGCCTGCTGTCGGTGACCGGCACGATCCAGCAGGAAGACGGGGTGTTGCATTTGGTGGCAGGCAAGCTGGAAGATTGGAGTGCCTTGATAGGAGAATTAGCAACCAAGTCGAGGGATTTTCATTGAAATCAATAAGCTCTTCCTGACGCTAGTCATCACTCGCGTCGCCTCCCGACAAATGGACTTATTGTAAACGTTTGATGCCAATGTATGCGGACCCTCCAACTTTGCCGCCAATAACCTGCAAATAATTCGACGAATACATCGGTCAAGTTCCGCGTTCGCTGCGGTCTTATGTGCCAACCGTAGCCGCGCATTGTGTCCAGCGCCACGCGCAAATCCTTGAAATATTCCTGATAAATAAAACGCTTGACCGGCTTAGGCAGAGGATAAGAGCCACAGTCGACGGCGTATCGACCAGCCAGCCAACCACGCACAATTCTTAGCTCGTGAAAGTGCCAGCAAATCCCACGGCCGTATGGAAATCGAGTGGCATTCCAGGGCGCTAGCAGTAGTTCTTTGTCGGCCAAAACATGCACGTATTGTGCAAATCGCTCCGGCCAGTCGTCCAGATACTTCTGATCGCCGAACTTTCCTTCTTCCGTTCGCGCATAGCACCACTCGACGCAGCGGGCCTCCCACCACGCTCTGACTGGCTCTCCACCCTCTCGGTTAAATACTACAAATTGCACGCAATACTGGCCGGAAGTCTCAGAGCGGTCGTATTCGGGTGCGTAAGCATGATCGGTAATCAATACCTGTTTGCCGGAGGCTTCGAACTCGCGGAATATCGGACTTGGATTTTTACGAAACCATAAATCCGCGTCCAAATAAGTCACCCGTCGCGCAGATGGGTCCGCCTCAAATACAAAGCGCGGCGAAAACGGAGTCAATGTCCAACAATACTCACCCTTGGAGCGATTGGCTTTGACTCGAATTAATTCATCGGTTTCGAGCTTGCTCAGTGGTAGAAGTCGCACGTTTGGCAGGTTTAATACCCCTAACATCCCAAAAACGTCATCGTCCATGCACAAAATCCACAGGGTGTACGAGCCGGCATGGCGTTGCATGGAACGATGCAGAGCCAATCCCTGAGGTAAAAACAGACTGTCAAACAACGTTACATAGTGTTCCATTACTCGCCTGAAAAGGAATTCAAAGCTGCGATGACGGCATCGACTTCCGCATCCGCCATCTGCGGATGGCACGGGATGGAAAGGCATGTTGCCGCATGGTGCTCGCTGATTGCCAAACCTAACGGATCGCGGGCGATATTTAGGCAGGACTCCTGTTGGTGGATAGGAATCGGATAGTGGATATGGGTTTGCACCTGATGCGTCCGTAAATGGGCTTGCAATTTATCCCGCTGAACGCAGTTCACGACAAACAGATGGTAAACATGGGCTTGCGGCGATTCCGGCACAGCCATGCATTTGACAAGAGGATTATCGATGCCGGATAAATAAGCGTCGGCAATCTCCCGCCGTCGAGTCGTAAATTCGGGGAGCCACTTTAACCGCTCGCCCAATATGGCGGCTTGCATTTCATCCAGCCGGCTATTTAAGCCCATCTCAGGATGGTAATAACGTACGCTTTGACCATAATTGCGCAACTTGCCGGCCTTCCGCGCCAGGGCCTCGTCATCGCTCACCAACATGCCGGCATCGCCTACAGCCCCAAGATTTTTCGTGGGATAAAAGCTAAACGCCCCGGCCGCGCCAAAACTGCCTGCCATGTTGCCGTTGAGCGACGCCAAATGGGCCTGAGCGCAATCTTCGACCAGCAAGATACCGCGAGCGGCACAGAGTTCTGTCCAGGCATCCATAGCCCGAATTTGCCCGTAGAGGTGCACCAAAACGATTGCTTTGGTTCGCAGTGTAATGCAGCGTCGCGCACTGTCGATCGACATCAACGCGGTTTGCCGGTCGATATCCGCCAGCACCGGAGTTGCGCCCGCTCTGACAATGGCCAGTACTGTAGCAAAGGCCGTCATAGGTGTGGTGATGACCTCGTCACCAGGCCCTATTCCTAATGACCGCAGGGCGATCTCTATGGCGTCCATGCCGTTACCTACGCCTATCCCATATGCGACACCGCATTCCGTCGCCCATTGCCTTTCGAATACCTCTACTTCACGGCCAAGCACATACCAACCCGATTCCAGTACGCGACTTGCCGCACCAAGCATAGCCTGATGCAACTCCGGCGGTTCCACTTTGAAATCGTTCATCAAAATCATGACGTTTCGTCCCAATATTGACGATGATAGGCACGATAGTAGGCCAATGTTCGAGTCAAACCATCCCCCAAACCGATCCGGGGTTGCCAGCCGAGTTCGCGATTAATTAACGAAAAATCGCTGTAATAATCGCCTATATCGATCGCCTTACGCTCCGGTGGGAAAGGAATCAATTCAAAAGCGCCGCCAGATTCCAGACTAACCATTAGTCCAGCCAGTTCTTTCAAGCTAATCACTTCGTTGCTACCCAGGTTATAGACCTTACCGTTCGAATCGTCGCTGACGCCGGCAAGTAACAGAGCGTCCACACAGTCATCGACATAATTGAAATCCCGCAACTGCATCCCATCGCCAAAAACCTTGATTGGCTTTCCCTCGATTAGCAGCCGCACCCAAATCCCGAGGAAAGTTTGCCGTGCATCTTTTACTCTCATGCCCGGGCCATAGGTATTAGTCAGGCGCAATGCGCACGCGCGAATGCCGTACACATTGTTATAGAGCAGGTGATACCATTCCCCCGCCAGTTTGTTGATACCGTTTACGTCAACTGGCCGAATCGGATGTTTCTCATCGACAGGCAAATAATCCGGCTTACCATAGATTTGCCGAGTACTGGCAAATACAATTTTCAAGTCTGTATTAACCTTACGGCAAGCTTCCAATAATGACAGTTGGGCTTGGGCGTTAATATCCAGATCGGTCTGCGGATCGGCCATGGAGTCCAAATGGCTTGTTTGCCCTGCCAAGTTGAATAAATAGTCCTTGTCCCTGAGCAAATACGCAATGGCGAACGGGTCCCGCACATCGCAGACATTCACCAGAACTTGATCGAGAATATCGTTTATATTGAAAGGATTGCCGCCGTACTGCGGAATAAGGCTATCTACCAGCGTAACTTTGGCGCCAAGAGCGACAAGTTTCCGCGCCAGACTGGAGCCGATGAAACCCAGCCCCCCCGTAATTAATACTTGCTTGTTTGAATAGCCATCAAGCACCTGCAATACTCCGCCGAATACGCTTAGAAATTTTACAGATCATTCCGGCGGCATATTTTACATAGCCGGGTGAAAGATAACGACTGGATATAGCATAAAGCTCATTAAAAAACTCGTCATCAAATTTATTGGCACCTAGCCTTGCCACATATAATGCGAAACCATGTTCTTGTTTGATGGACGCAAATAACCAAGCAAGCAACCACTCTCGCCTTGTTAAATCTTGACTTTCCATGGTATTGATATAAGCAATCTCGCACCAACCAGGTGCAGACTTTAAAAACGAGCCTATGCTGCGCTGCGACAAAAAACCGAGATTCCGTAAATCTAATGAATCAATGCGCTGCGATCCCTTGATATCCATATCAGAAATCCAGAACGGCATCGCTTCCATATAAGCCATTAGTTGATGCAGTTTATCTTCACCGAAATAAGCATCAATAATTCCGGGCTCAAATTCGGCTAAAAGAATTTTTTCCTTAATAGATTTAGGTAAAGAATCGAAAATACGCAAATCCGTTCCCTGTGTATCGGATTTATACCAATCGATATGTTCAATACCAACTTTGCTGAGGGATTCCGCCAAAACTACCGAGGAAAGCTTATCAACTTGCTCTATTTCAAAAAGCGAACTAAATGACCAGGGTTGAAGAGCCAAATTATTGGGACGCAATGAACTTGAACAATATGGAGATTTAGTGAGATAAAAATTGATTTCTTCGCTTTCCCTGTCCGCTACCAGACGGTTTATCAAAAATAATTTTTTCCATTCCTTATTTTCAGTTTCCGATACCGAAAACTCCCTAGTGTCAGCATCAAAACCGACGCCAATAGAATATGTAGCGATAAGCTCCCATTGCTTAGGAAGGTGGCCCGACGCACCCAAATCAACTAAAACCGGAGGATTATCAACGAACGAAGGCTGCTCCAGTATTCTTTTTGCAATCGCTTTCACGGCACTATCCGTTGAAAAATGTAACCTTTGAATTCAGATTTAATAAGCTTAAGCACAGGGAAACTCAAGCTAGGAAAATCAGCTTTTAATAAATAATGACTGGATACAGCATCTATCAACTTAGATTCCGACAGAGACCAGCAAGGATAAGATGCCTTATAGATCGAATCCGGTACATGTTGGATATATAACCTGTCCGATCGCGAATCGTTAACTATAGTTTTGTCTATAATCAATACGTCTGCATTGGAGATCATCAGCGATTTTAAGATATCGAACGGATCAGATAAGTATTGCAATACGCTTGACAAAAAAATAACATTAGGGTTGTTCTCGCTTAAACAGTCGGGTATAGATGAATAAAATCGCAAAATTTTGTCCTGAATATAATCCCTGCCAGCCTGCACAAAATGGACTTGCTCAACTATATTCCAACGAACTTCAGATAACTCATTTAGAAAACCTCTATGCTGAAAATAGCTGCTGCCTAGAGCGCCACCAAAATCCAAAACATTTAACCGTCCGGAATTTCTGGCGGATGCGAACATTAAACCCGATAAAATTGACCAATCGTATTCGCATTTATAAAACAGCACAGAGTCCCGTTCATATGAGGCTATACCTTGTTTTACCTTAAGAGTGGAATCCAAGACATTATTTAATATGCTTGCTGCATCATAACCAACGCAGTCTCGAACCGCAAAATCCCAACTACTAACTTGACTACTAAATTTAATTGTATTACCAAAAATATTGTTAACTGTATCGATAAGAAACGGTGGAAACCATTGTCGAAATGATGAAGAAATTTTCACGAATATAATAATAATCAGAATATCAAATTCGAACTTTATATTAACAGGCTATTTGTTAATTGAAAATATTTTTCCAAAAACCACTAATATGATTTCCTAGATTTAATCAATAGCTCGCCAAAGACGAAAAACTATTCAATTTTTTTTTGGCCAAGGCATCCCAGGAATAGTGCTTAATTACTTTACTAGACCCAACACACCCCATACTAATCCTCAATTCCTTTACAGATAGAGATAGTATCTTCTCAGCCAAATCCTTAACATCGCCTTTTTTAAATTTCAACCCACAACCGGCGAATTTTTCACGATCCCATGCGGAATCATTAACAATAATCGGCAAGCCGCAGGCCATTGCATCCAACTGGCTATTGGATTCCTGCAAAGGCCAAACTCCAATATCCGATGCATGATAAACGGTGGGCAAAAACTCAGGAGAAACAAACGGAGTAACAACACATCCAGTGCAACGCGAAATCTCACTGCTATACTCAAGAGAACCTCGACCTACGAACAAGCCTTTAAAGCGTTGATAGCCTCGTTCCTGCAAATATTGTATCGCGAGGGCCAATATCAACGGAGCCTTTTCCTCCGTAAATCTACCCGTGTAAACACAAACGATGTCACCTTCACAAAACCCTAGGTTACGCCTTAGTTGATTAACCTTGAAGTCATCAAATATAGAGTTAAAGAGATCGGTTTCGACCGCCAGACTCGAGATCTCGCACATGCCACGAGGTATTTTGTAGTATTTCGTAATATTATAAAAAACATCATTAGCTATCGGAAAAAACTTATCTACATTATCAATAATCACAGACAACCCCATTAGCTTTATATTTATCCAAAATTTAACTTGAAAAAACAAGCTAATTGGAGGCTTAAAAATAGAGCTATGTAATCGGCTTTCGCAAAAAAGAAGGTATCTATATTTAATTTTTAACTTTGCTAAAAGCAACGTTGTCCTTTGTAATATTTCAAAACAATAAACCAAGTCCGGCTTCACTTCCCTAACCTTGTCCTCCAATCCCGATATTTCTATACCGAAGCGACTAAAAAAAGACTTGTTTCTATGTAAAGTGAAATCATTCTTTTTAAAAACCCCAACACCCACTCTAGCGTCCCCAAGTTTAGATCTATACAATTCATTATAATGAGGCGACGTTGCATACACTTGCAAATCGGAAGTGACCAAATGAACTTCGTGGCCTAGCTTGCCAAACGCTTTCGGCAGAAAATTTTCGGCATACCCCATATTCTCGGAATACCAATCAGAAACGATCATTATTTTCATAAACTTAAGAAACCTCTGAATAACTCAGATTTTCAACGACTTACTCAGAATCATTTAACAATTAAACTATGACAACATCGAAGCCCTTCAAATACTCTGCTATCTCAGCTTTGCAAATAAGAAAATTCTGATGATCATTGTTCCACAATCTATCAACCTTTATTATTCTTCGGCCAATCTCATCAATTGAGAAATAATGATAATCAAGACCACCAAATAGTCGATTTATCCGGTCCGCGCCCTCATCACTTATTATTTCCACAATAATTGAAGGCAAACCAATTGACAATACTGGAAAAATACTTTCCAGCACCGAAAACTCACTACCCTCAACATCTACCTTAATCAAGTCTATATCTTCAATGTCGTATTTGCTAGCTAAATAATCAAAAGATTTTACTTCGATTTCTATTTTCGCAATTTCATGATTTTTAGCAATTTCAGGATGAAGCTCATACCTATTCTTATCAATCTGCGTCATATAATTTATTTTATTCTTCAAAGCAAACATCGTCGCACTACCTTGATAATTTGACAATGCGACTTTCTCAGTAATTATCGAAAAATTATTCTTAATTATATTCTTATGCAGCACCTCAAAATTAACATCAACTGGCTCTATAGCGATAATTTTAGCAAAAGGACTATTACTTTCGGAAATAAGACTATATATTCCGGTATTTGCACCAACATCTAATACGCATCTCGATATCTTTGACAAATAAGCCCATAACGCTAAAGATTGCCTTTCCCAGCCGCCATAAAGACCATGCCTATATATCTCTGTCTCTATATAACTATCACTTCGCCAATAGAGATAAATACTTCTACACGAAATATCATCATATACCTCTATAAAACCATCAGAGTCGGGACGATGAAATCTGTTAAAAGCGAGGGAAAGAATCTTTTTTGCGATTTTTTTCACAATAATTATTTTCTATAAAAAAAAGTAGCCTCAGTAAAATGTAAACCATAGGCCAGCGGGCCCGTAATAGATTTTTTTTTCCAGTTACCAGTTTCCATTAAATCTCCAATAATTTTAGAATAATGTTTACGCTCCGATTGATCCAACAACAAAATTCCGCCCCTTTTTACTTTATTTTGTGCATGGTGAATACAGGATGGCCTGACTCTACCATCAACCACCACAAGATCGAAATAGCTATCTGGATAGCAATCTATCGCCGCTGCATAGTCTTTAAAACGTAATCCCTCTGATGCTTTGTCATCAGAAACATATGAACTTGCCACCGAAGCCAAATCCCTAGAATAATCCGCGTAACTGGTTGGAGGGATAATTTCGTATTTTACATTTCTTAATTTTCTTGCCTTTATCTCTGATTCAACTAATTCATACCATTCTCGATTATGCTCTACAGAAACTACGAGTTTCACTCTCCTAGAAAAAAAGAGAGTACTTCCGCCAGAGCCATACTCAAAAACCATTTGGTCTTTTTTCAATATTTCATCAAGAAGCTCAATAACTGGAAAAGACATCCAGGGCTTTTCATCAATAATGGGATCACGCTTTTCATTTTGATAAAACCTTAAAACGGGGAATGCATATCGTAGGGAATACCAAACCACACTTAATTTATAATCACACAAAAAAGCCAGTAATGCGTATTTAATATATTTAAGTACATAAATTAACGACGAGCTAAAATATTTATTTTTGAACACACAAATAACAGATAAAAAGAAAAATATAAAAAACCAGCAATAACACCTGCCACTGAAACTCCTTGTATACCATAAAGTTTTGCACCATAAAAGTATAAAGGAACCCCTATAAAAGACACGATAATTCCGAAAACAGTAGTAATATACGTCATGTTCCAATATATCGTATAATTACTTAGCAAACCACTAAGACTTAAAAACATACTTGATATCATCTGAAATGGGGAAATCATAAGAACTCGATAATATTTTTCATCAATTATTCTGCACAATATAAAAACATACTGCATTACCCACAAGACCACGGAAAGAAAAATAAATGAAATAAACAAAGTTTTTAGCATTTTTTTTGTTTCATAAAAATTAGTCATTACGTCTCGTTCTTTCAAAAACAATGGCAGCCAGGCATTTTGAAATGCGGCAAAAACAGCTGTAATAATGCCGCCATACGTGAGAGAGACATAATAAACCGACATATCTGTTAACGAGCAATATTTCTCGATAAAAAATTTATCGCTAAAATTAACAAATATCCCTAGAATAGCTGACGTCATTATCGGCCCCCCTAACTGCAATGACTTCATAGCTATATCTATATCAAATTTAAATCTCATTTCCTTAACATAACAACGTAAAAACAAAAGTATTACAAGTATTTCTGAAAACAAATAAGATTTCATTCGTACATCGGCTTTGTTGCCCGACACACAATATAGCGCAAACAACGCCACAGACACTCCCACTAAAAGTCTTAATACATTATAAGCCTGCACCTTTGAAATAAATTCATTCGCGATATAGAAATAAATTAGCATGCACGAAAAAACGGAGATAACCAAGCCGATTAATATTAGAAACCTATGTCTCAAATAAGTCTCTGAAGACGAAAACAATAGATTTATTACAGAATTGTCCAGATTAAATATATAGAAAGCCCCGAGAACCAAGACCAACATAACCAATAGGGTAATGTTAATAGTAAAAAGCACACTTCCCTTTTCTTTTTCATCCGCATCTTGATATAATTTCACCTGAGGCACATAAAGCCCAAAGTTAAATATTAAACCAAACGTACTTACCACGGACATTACGTAACTAAATTCGGCGTATTCTTCTTGCGTCATTAGTTTTAGGTAAATTGGTAATAAAATAAAACCTGACACCTTCACAAAACCATCGACACCAATAATCCTGGCAAATCGATTTAGGATAACATCGTTTTTGAGCTCCCTAAAAATGCTTGGCATCGCCTATACCTAGCAAGTAGACTTGAGAGACCGCTCCCGAATCAAACAAACAAAAATCCTTATCTAACCAATATATATCTATTAACAAAATAAACACAAAAATATCTAATATAATAAAACACAACCCCAGTTAAATAAAAACGAGGCAGGGGATAATGGAGTTTAAACAAAACAGAAATATCGTATATATTTCTATGAGATCTTCGATCTATCAAAGTTCGAATAAAAGTTTCAAAGCCAATCTCACATATATTAGCAGCCAAACTGGTTTGAGCGGGATCCACATCAACATAGGCATTTAACGACACATATAAAGCAAATTTTTTCTTCACTCGAATATAAAAATCATGATCGGCCCCATAATGTGGCAATTGAGTTTCGTTGAACAAACCAATTTTCGAAAATATATGCTTAGGAATGATGACACCGCGGCCACCTATAATCAGGTCTACCGATATAACTTCACCTAGCCCCGCTCCAACCGGACTTTTTAGCCCTCCAATTGTAGGAAATCCTAATAGGAAATTATGCCTAGGATTAATACTGATAATACCACCAGTAGGCCAGTCTCGCTGTATCGGAGCAATAATTGCACCGGATTTGTTTCTCAAATTATCAACTAATTGTTGAATCGTTTCAGGCGTCACATAACAATCGTTATTCAGCAGCATAATTAAATCTGCACCCTTATCCATGGCGAACCGTATACCTAAATTATTCGCTCCCGCCCACCAAAGACTTGAGGGTCCCGGTAAACGAATCACGCAAGGATAATCATTCTGCAATCCAGTCCGCGTCTCTTCTGTTGTGCCGTGGTCCACCACCAACACGGTGAAGTCTTTGTATGTGCTTTTATATAAGGCATCCAGGCAACGACGTGTCTGGGCAAATCCGTTGAAGTCTGTGATGACAATGAAAAGCCGGTTCATGGCGCAAGCTTAGCCAATTCTTGATTAAGTTTCTGTCCGATCGACTGCCAATCCAAAACCACGGGATACGCCACAATTTCCGGGTGTTCTAGTTGCGATGAAATTGCGCGAGCCATGTCGTCTGCAATAGGCTCGCATAGGGATGTTGGCGCGTCTTTGAATACTTCTGCATGATCAGAGACCCTTGTAGCAACTACCGGTTTACCGCATGCAAGGTATTCGGCGATTTTGCAAGCACCTGACATAGAATTGAACTGATCACTTGCGTATGGCACGACAACAACATCGCAAGCATGAATTAAATTTGGTACGGATGATTGAGGTAATTCTCCGTAGTATTTAATCCAGTTCTCGCTGAAATCGACTCCATCTACGCGTCCAGCAAATATAAGATGTAAGTTGGGTTTAGTTTTTCTTAAGAGTCTGCAAGCTTCAATCAAAAGTGGACCTCTCGCCGAATTTATCGAGCCAAAATAGCCGATCACCTCTTTGTTTAAGGGGAAATTTAGTTTAAGCCTAGCTTCAACGCGATCGCCAACTGAAAATACATTTCGATCAACACCATTCTCAATCAATAATGTACGTTGATTAACCCCACTTTTGACCCAGCGCTGTAACGATTGGCTAGCGCAAGTAACCAGACTGGATTTTCTTACAACATAATTAAATACCGCTTTCAATCCTGGCAATCTGTTGATTCGAAAAGCCGGATAATAGTCGTACACATCGTATACAAACTTTATCCTCAATCTACGGGCCAGCAGAAGCCCAATCAATCCGATATAGATATCACCACTGGCGATAATCACGTCCGGATTTATATTCCTAACAAGCGAATAAATCCGCAAAATTTCGCAAATTAAGTTAGCGGGCCTTAGAGGAATGGTTTGAAATGAAACCCCGTTATCTGCGACAAATAAATCAGTCCGATTCCGATAATCGAAGGCGTTGACTACAACACTATGGCCGTGCTCAGACAACTGTTTAGGTAAGTGATAGAGCCGACCGAAACGATCATTGATGAGGTCTTTATTTGTATAGTAGCGTTTGCATAAAAAATATATTTTCATCCACTAAACCACTACGACCTAAATTAGGGGGAGTCCAAGATACTGCTATACAACGAGATGAATTGTTCCGCAATAGATTGCCAATCATAGGCTTCAGCAGTTTTTTTACCGGTTTTGCTCAAATTAATTCTCAAATCTCTATCGGTTATCAATCTATTAATCGCTTCCGAAAGCTCGTGAACATCATTGGGGCTTACAAGTAAACCTGTTTCTCCATGTTTTATAATTTCCCCAATACCTCCAACATTAGAGCAGATAATTGGTACGCCACTGGCTAGCGCCTCCAAAAATGTCACCCCTTGTCCTTCAATCATAGACGGGGAAACAAAAATATCCGCTGCCGCATAATAATCAGGCAATTTGTCATTCGGCAACCTTCCCAAGAAAACGACCTTATCGTTTATTCTATAGTTAATCGCTAACGATTTTAATCGTTCGATCTCCTCTCCATCGCCTATAATCCATAATTCGGTTCTAACTCGCAAATCCTCGGACAATAGGGCGTAAGCTTTTAATAAATTAGCTACTCCCTTAGTTTCAACCAAGCGCCCAACAAACAACAAAATTAATTTATGTTGCTTTGTAATTGACTTACGATCACCTAACACAAAACGCTGATAGTCAACGCCCATTGGAATAATATGCGGTTCAGACAATTCGTCGAATTCGACGGCACCGGAGGTCGCCCGTGAGTTGCTCGTCCAAATAGGGCATTGTTTTACCGTCCAGCGTTTCAATAAACCGATAACTCTTCCTTTTAGTAGAAATGCATCACTACCATGAGCAGTCACTATCACCGGTATCCGAAACAACTTCCCCAACAACACTGCCACAGTACCTTGCGGAAATATCCAATGCGCGTGAATCAATGCTGGACGCTGCTTAAGTAGCGTCCATGCTGCGGCAATGAACATCGACAATATAAAAAAAGGCACCTGCAAATACAGCCAGGGTGCTGCGCGCAGGTTTGGCAGGATTCCGGAGCCATACGCTAACAATTGTAGACGGCGCGGAAAAAAATAACGGAAATGGCGACAAACCAACCCGGATGGTTGGGGAAACGGGCGTACTTCGGGATGATCGGGAGCGAGAACCAATAAATCCAGTTCTCGGTTTGCCAGCGCTTCCGCCAAGTAGCGCAGGAATATCGAAGCGCTATCGTCTTCGTTGCGGGGGTAGCTCGAAGTGAGCCAGAGTACTTTGGTACGCTTAGCGTCCTTAAGCTGGTCGCTCATTCTAGGGAATCTCTAAAACCATTAAAAGCTTCATCCCCCAAACCCCGGCACAAAATACCGGAAGCACATACAGGCAAAGGAATGATTGTGAATTAAATCGGCAGCCTACTTCCCCGCCCAGCTCTCGTTAAAAAAACGAATGAATTTTGGAGATTCCCTGAATTCGATCCCGCCTGACAGAGCTAACGCACCAAACTCAACAAAACCCCGGCCGCCACTGCGGAACCGATCACGCCGGCTACGTTGGGCCCCATAGCATGCATCAGCAGGAAGTTGTGCGGATTGCTTTCCAGACCGATTTTGTTGGCGACGCGGGCTGCCATCGGCACCGCGGAAACGCCTGCCGCGCCGATTAAGGGATTGATCGGCGTGCTGCTGAAACGATTCATGATTTTAGCCATGATGACGCCGCTGGCGGTACCGATCGCAAAGGCGACGGCGCCCAAGCCCAGGATGCCCAAGGTTTGTACTTTCAAAAACGCCTCGGCGCTAAGCTTGGAACCGACCGACAAGCCCAGGAAAATCGTAACAATGTTGATCAATTCATTCTGCGCGGTTTTGCTGAGTCGATCGACCACGCCGGTCGCGTTCATCAGGTTACCCAAGCAAAACATGCCGACCAACGGCGCTGCAGACGGCAGCAACAGCGCCGTTAAAATCAGCAGCATCAACGGAAACACGACTTTCTCGGCCTTTCCGACAGTGCGGAGTTGTTGCATCTCAATGCGGCGTTCCTCCTCGCTAGTCAATGCCCGCATGATCGGCGGCTGGATCAACGGTACCAACGCCATATAGGAGTATGCGGCAACCGCAATCGCACCCAATAATTCGGGTGCCAGTTTGGAGGCAACATAGATTGCAGTCGGGCCGTCGGCACCGCCGATGATCGCAATCGCTGCCGCTTCCTTCAAACTGAACGCCATACCCGGCACCGCATTCAAAGCCAGCGCGCCGAACAACGTGGCAAAAATACCGAACTGGGCCGCCGCACCCAGAAACAGCGTTTTCGGATTCGCCAGCATCGGCCCGAAATCGGTCATCGCCCCGACGCCCATGAATATCAACAGCGGAAATACACCGGCCTTGATACCTCCATACATGTAATAAAGAATACCGCCCTCGTCGACCATGCCCGCCACCGGAATATTGCTCAGTACCGCGCCGAAACCGATCGGTAACAACAATAGCGGTTCGAAGCCTTTTTTAATCGCCAGGTATAACAACAGGAATCCCACCGCCATCATGATGATCTGCGGTTGGGTAATGTTGTAAATACCGGTGCTTTCCCACAAGAGTCGGAGATTTTCCATGGCTTGATTTATTCGATTTGGTTGGCTGACGACACCATTGCGACATGCCGTCGAGTTTAAATTGGGCTTTAGCCGCCCGCACTGCGGACGGCCGGAGCAAGTTAAATCTTAGGCGTTTATAACGTGACCAGGACGTCGCCCACCGCTACCGAGTCACCTTGGCGCACGTTGACGGCGCTAACGATACCGGCGACTTTGGCGCGAATTTCGGTTTCCATTTTCATGGCTTCCATGATTAACACGACGTCGCCTTCGGACAGATGGGAGCCGACGTTGACATTCACTTTCAATACCACACCAGCCAAGGGCGACTCGACGACGCCGCTGCCGCTGACGATCGGCGCGGTCGAGGCCAACATCGGACCGTTTTCCAATGCCGAGGACGGCTTCACCACAATTTCGCCGTTGCCCGGTGCGATTGCGACATGGTAATTTTTGCCATCCACATTCACAGTGTAAGTTTCGGCTTCGCCCGCCGATTTTGCGGCAGCCGGCACGGTAACAGAGGCCGGCTCCGCTCCAGGTGCCGGCTCGAATGCGGTCGGATTGCCCCGATTCTGGATGAATTTCCAGCCCACTTGCGCGAACAGGCCATCGATCAGGGCATCTTCTTCGACATTGTCGGCCAACTTGACGCCTTCGGCCTGTGCTTTCGCCTTGACTTCCGCTACCAGCTTAGCCATTTCCGGCTCCAACAAATCCGCCGGCCGGCAATCGATCGGTTCGGCACCGTTCAACACTCGTGCCTGCAACTCTTTATCCACTGGTGCCGGAGTCGCGCCATACTCGCCGCGTAACACGCCGGCCGTCTCTTTGCTGATGGTTTTGTAACGCTCGCCGGCCAGAACATTCAATACGGCCTGGGTGCCGACGATTTGCGAAGTCGGCGTCACCAGCGGGATGTAACCCAAATCTTTGCGTACCAACGGGATTTCCTGCAGTACCGCATCGAAACGGTCGGCCGCGCCCTGCTCCTTCAACTGGCTTTCCATATTGGTCAGCATGCCGCCCGGTACTTGCGATACCAAAATACGGCTATCGACCCCTTTCAGGCTGCCTTCGAACTGCGCATATTTTTTCCGCACTTCGCGGAAATAAGCCGCGACTTTTTCCAGCCTGGCCAAATCCAGACCGGTGTCGCGTTTCTGTCCGGCCAATGCCGCGACGATGGTTTCGGTCGGCGTATGGCCGTAAGTCATACTCAGCGAAGAGATTGCGGTGTCGACATTATCGACGCCGGCTTCCACAGCCTTGATACAGGTCGCAACGCTCAATCCGGTGGTGGCGTGGCAATGCAGATGTACCGGGATCGCCACAGCCTTCTTCAATTTGCCGATCAGGTCGTAGGCGTCGTATGGGGTCAGCAAACCGGCCATGTCTTTAATGCAGATCGAATGCGCCCCCATATCCTCGATCAGCTTGCCCTGCTCTACCCACTTTTTGATGGTATGCACCGGGCTGGTGGTGTAGGAAATCGTACCTTGGGCATGGGCATCGGTATTCAGCACCGCCTTGATGGCTCTCTCGATGTTGCGCATATCGTTCATCGCATCGAAAATCCGGAATACGTCAATACCGTTGACCACGCAACGCTCGACGAATTTATCGACCACATCGTCGGCGTAATGGCGGTACCCCAGGATATTTTGGCCGCGAAACAGCATTTGCTGCGGCGTATTGGGCATGGCTTGCTTCAGTAAACGCAACCGTTCCCAAGGATCCTCGCCCAAGTAGCGAATGCAAGCGTCGAAGGTCGCGCCACCCCAGGATTCGATCGACCAATAACCGATCTGATCGAGCTGCTCGCAAATCGGTAGCATGTCTTCGATACGCAGCCTGGTCGCCAGAATTGACTGATGGGCGTCGCGTAATACCACCTCAGTAATTCCCAGGGGCTTGTTTACCTTTTCCACTCTTTACTCTCCTAATGACTTTTTTGGGTCGTAACAGATCTTACCTTGTGGGTAACTATCCGTTTTTATGCTTTTCGCGGTACTGCAGAACTGCGGCGGTGATCGCGGCAACCACCGCTTTATCGTTACCGGCGACAACCGGCTGTTCGGGAAATTTGGACGGAACCTCCGGAAAATAGCGCCGGACCAGATTACTCATGGTATTGATCGCAACCACCAGCATCGCCAAAAAGGCATAAACCATCCCCATGCCGATTAGCATCAACTCAATACCCGAAGACAGCATTTCGTTCATAAACGTGGTCCAAATGATTAATTAGCTTGGGCATTATCGCCCAAATAAGCCGGAGTTCACAATCCTGAGCGGATTGAAGGGTTTAAGGCCATGGCTTCGAAAAACAAAAAACCGATAGCGCGTGCGTTAGACAAAAAAGACGACCTAGACTGACACCGGTAGCAGAAAAAATGGCAACGCACGGCTTGCAAAGAGCCACCATTGAGGTCAAAGCGATTGGAGAAAATCCAGCACCTCGGCTACGTGGACTTTGACCTGCACCTTACGCCATTCTTTGACCAGCACGCCGTTCTCGTCGATCAGAAACGTGCTGCGCTCAATACCTTGCACTTGCTTGCCGTACATATTCTTGATTTTAATCACGTCGAACAAACCGCACAGGCTTTCGTCCTGGTCGGACAACAAATCGAACGGAAACGCTTGTTTGCATTTAAAGCCTTCGTGGACCTTGACGCTATCGCGCGATACGCCCAACACCACCGTATTCAGCGCTTCGAATTGGCCGATATTGTCCCGAAAGGCCTGGCCCTCCTGGGTGCAGCCCGGCGTGTTGTCTTTCGGGTAAAAATACAGCACGATTTTTTTACCGCGATAATCGCTGAGTTTGACGGATTTGTCGCCGGTGGCGGCTACTTCGAAATCGGGGACGGCAGTGCCGATAGCTATGGCGGTCATGAAATCACCTTTTAACGGGTTCGAGAATGGCATCGATGTTCAAGCTGTCGCAAAAATCCAGAAATTCTTCGCGCAAGGATAGAATCCGCACCGACGGCGGTACCAACAGGATGAATTTGGTCGAAAATACCGCGGTATTGAAAAAAGCCGCGTTGTGCCGGCTAGCCGAGATTTCCTCGATACAGATACCGCGATCCAACAGGAAGGAGGTCACGGCAAACAGGATGTCGCTTTTGTCGACGGAGATGGTTTCCAGCGTGTACGGTACGCCTTCGATCGCTTGCGGCTCCTGGCTCGGCCGCAGGAAGTTCATCTGGATTTCCAGACGGGTTTTGATCGCATCCAGCATGCCTTCCAGCTTGGCGATATGGTTCCAATTGCCGTCGATCAACAGATAGGCGGCGGTAAGCTCGGTCAGATTGGAGGTGCGCAGCTCCAGCACGCTGCATTGGCAAGCACTCAGCGCCGACAATATTTCCCCAAGAAAACCGTTCGACTTTTCTCCCAATACGGTAATTGCCAGTTGCATAATCCCAAGTCCATAAATACGCTCCATGCAGTTTAACACCAACCGCTAGAAAAACGCAGTGACGAAATGGTAACCGCGTCAGTCGTGGTGAATCGCGGTTATTCCGGCATGTTCGTCGAAATGTACCGTCAATTTGTTACCCGTCCGAGCTTTACCCAGTCCGGCCAAATCGACTTTAAACGCAACCGCCAATTGCTGATCGGTAACGGGTGCGGTGCGTTTCGGCGCCACCACCGAATGCCGCCAGGACAGCAACACAGTCCAACACAGCCAGAACAGCGCTATCGCCAGCACGATCTCGCCGTAGAGCTCGAGCAGTTCCAGCAAGGTTTTGTATCCGCCGAACCAGCGGATCTCGTCCGACAAGCTTTTCAAGCCCATCAGCCAAGCCGCCAAAGTGAACAGTGGCCACAAAAAATACAGCCACAACGCCCAACTCATGAAAGCCATGAAGACCGACGCGCATTTTTGCTGAAAACTTTGCAAATGCGGCTGGTTGATGATGATCTCTTTCATTTTTGCCGCAACCCTCGATCCAAAGTCACCCAAACCGCGCGCTGGCCGCGCTTTTTCCGTAACGCCTTGATGCAGCCGTTGATTGTGGTGCCGACGTTGATCAACCAGTACACGATCGGGTACCAGATCATCCAATAGTAATGCTGAGCCGAGCCGCCGCTTTTCTTTTCGTAGACCGAGTCTATCGTCAAACTGACTGCAAACTGGATCAGACAGGTCACGCACAGCAGCATGCTGGTCCAGTGCGGGGATAAGTCTTCCAAGGCTTCCTGAGGTTCGCTGCTGAACCAGTCCAACGGCACCAAGGCCAGCATCGCAACTACCAAAAATGCCCAACTCAAACTGATGCAACATTCCAAATACAAAGGCCACATGCCGCGCGAACGCCAACGCAGCAACGGCCGGAAATAGCGCAGCAACACCTCGACACCGCCTTGCGCCCAGCGACTGCGCTGTTTCCACAAACCTTTCAGAGTTTCCGGCATCAACACCCAGCACAGCGCGTTGGGCTCGAAGCGGATCGCCCAGCCGGCCAACTGCATTTTCCAACTGATATCGATATCCTCGGTCACCATGTCCGGACTCCAGTAGCCGACATCGTGCAAGGCAGTCTTACGGAACCCGGCGATGACTCCTGATATCGTGAACACATGTCCATAAGACCGTTGGGCACGTTTGATCATACCGACGATGGCCGAAAACTCGCCGACCTGAATCTTACCCAACAAGGTCGACCGGTTGCGGATACGCGGATTGCCCGTCACGGCGCCGACGTGCGGATCTTCCAGAAAATGTTTGACGATCCACGCCGTCGCGTTCGGCGCCAACAAGGCGTCGCCGTCGATACCGATCAGAATTTCGCTGTTGGCCAGTAGCGCCGCAGTGCGCAGACCGACCGCCTTACCCTGGTTGCTGGCCAGATTGACGACACGAATTTGCGCATGCCGGTCGGCCAGTTCGTGCAGGATTTCCAGGGTATTGTCCTTGCTGCCGTCGTTGACGGCGATGATTTCGTAATTGGGATATTGTTGGTGCAATAGATATTCGATGGTTTCGCGAACGTTATCGCCCTCGTTGTAACACGGGATCAGAATCGACACCGGCGGATATTCCGCCAACACCGGCAAGTCCGACAACACGTTGCCGCGGTTACGTTCCCAGCGAATGTAATAGACGATGCCTCCCAGCATCCAGACGTAAGCCATCAACAACGGGTAATAAAACACGAAGCGCGAAAGCCATTCGTTGAATTGCCACCAGGGCACCTCTTCCAGCCGTTCGCGCCCGATCAGCCACAGATCGATCAGATGTTGTACCCAAGATTGCGCTAAAAGTTGGTCCACGGCCGACTCAATCCTTGATCTCTACAGGAAAATATTTTTTCAACTCTGCCAGTTTGGGCTGGTCGTGAAAGACGTTATCCGGGTAATAACCGATATGCTTGGCGCCCAATTTTTTCAACAGCTGAAACTGTTCGGTGAATACCGACATCGGGATGTCCTGTTGCGTTTTCCAGTTTACCGCCTGCAACTCGAACACCATTTTATCCAACGCGCCGGGGTATTGATTGGTCTTCTCGACTAATTCCGCCAGCCACTGCTTAGGATTCTCGGCGTCCTCCATAAACGGCATCGCCTCGATCGCCACGTAATCGTAATGCTTCATAAAAGTGGCCAGCGATTGGGCGTACCATTCTTCGCTATAGGGCTTCAACAACGGCAACGAGTAAAAGTTGCGCGCGGTTTTGATGTATGGCCGATAAAAACGCACCTTATTGGTCAGATAATCGGTGAATTGACCCATCAACTCATTCTTGTGCTGAGCCCAGCGCAGGCGCAACTCGCTGGACGAATGAATGGTATCGAACTCGGCCGGCAAGCCCCAGACCTTATTGGTGAATTCCATCGCCAGCGGCGATACGTCCTCATAATCCGACAAGATACCGTCGTCGTGGAACAGAATGCCGTTGAAGTCGCAGTATTTGGCCAGATCTTCATAAATCTCGCCGACGAACTGGCGAGCCTCCGGATTGAACGGCGACAGGCGGGTATAAATGTGGCGCGACAACTGCGGTTCGCCGTCGCGCCATTCCTTGACATACCATTTCAATGGTACGTCGGCCTTATACGCCATCATCGGCATCCAGGCGTAGACTTTGACATCGGCACCCTTTCTCAGCCTTAGGGAAACATAATTGAACAAATCCCGCCGCATCGGCAAGTGCCGATTCGGGAAATACAATTTATCGGCATTACCATCGCCATCCGGGTCGGAAAAGGCTTGCAGATAGACGGTATTGGCGCCGCTGGCTTTGATCCGCTCGACGACGGCGGCCAGATTTTTCTCGGTCTGCTCCTCGTCCTCATCGTAAATGTAATCCATATCAACGTGCGCCACTCGCAATTCCCGGCCGGTACGCAACTTGGTGACGATGGTGGCAAAACGCTCCGCGTTCGGGTCGTCGGTCATGATCATCCGCTTCATCACCGCCGCGTCCGCCAACGTATTTGCGCCGTCGTTCAGGCCCAT
The DNA here is from genome assembly GCF_006483455.1 of Methylomonas koyamae. Lineage (GTDB taxonomy): Bacteria > Pseudomonadota > Gammaproteobacteria > Methylococcales > Methylomonadaceae > Methylomonas > Methylomonas koyamae_B. Next base: position 131,596 of record NZ_PPPU01000028.1, on the reverse strand, counting down.
GGTCAGCGGCATGCCGGCGTTTTTCGCCGCTTCCAACGCGATCGCGTTATATTCGCCGTAAGGCCAGACCATGACCCGCGGCCGCTGGCCCAAAGTCTGCAGCAATTGTTCCGAACTTTTCTCCAGCTCCTGAAAAATCCGCTTCCGGTAATCCTCGTCTTTTTCGTATTCCTCGTATTCGCTGCTGTAGAGCCGGGTCGTGATCGTACTTTGTTCATTGCCCTGCGGATTGGCAACGATACCATGATGGGCGTTGAAGCTGTGGGAGGCAATTTCGACCAGACCACTGTTCGCCACTTCGCGAATTTGGGCCGGCGTCATCAACGGTTTGTTGGTGCCGGCATGATTGTGCTGTTCCAGCCAACTGCCGACCACCGCCAGTGTGGCCGGGTATTTGTATTTTTTCAGCAGCGGCATCGCCCGGCTGTAGAAGCTTTGGTAGCCGTCGTCGAAGGTCAATAACACGGCCTTGTTCGGCAACGGTTTTTTGCCTTGCATGCTATCCAGCAAATCCTGGATGCCGATCACCCGATAGCCGTTATTTTTCAACCAGGCGAAGTGGTCGTTCAAGTGATCCTTATTCACCGCCATCCGGTCGAACGGCGGGACTCTTTCTTCTTCCTCCAGAATATCGTGGTAATTCAACACAATGAAACTGGAATTGGCGGAATCGGCGGCCTGCAATGGCCCGGCCATCCAGCAGGCGATTACAAAAAATATTCCGGCAATTAGGTGCATGCTCATTAGAAACGTTTCAACGGAAATGGAGGTTGGATAGGGCCGGCGCACAACAGGCGCGGGCCTAAATTGGAGGCAGCATTTTACCCGAACGGCCTTTTTTTACTCGCTTTTATTTATCAGTGCCTTAGCCGGAACCGGTTGTACATCGGCTCGGCGTCGGCGAGACACACCCTGGAGAAGTAGTTCCCGGACCTGCGGCCGCTTCCCTCGCCGGGAAATTTACCCGACACCGGCCCTAGCCTTGCCCATCCGACCGCTCGAAAAATATAGCCGGCCCGCGGAATTAAACCTAACCACGAATGGCTAAATCAGCAAGCCCTGCTATATCTAGCTGGGTAAAAAACCTCAATCCTGTTTGGAAGCACTCAGCTTGGCAACGACAACCCACATCAGTTATTTGGACACCATCCGCGGCCTGGCTGCACTCGCCGTGATCAGCGAACACTTCGTCATCGCTTACGGCCTACCCTGCCAGTCGGCGCTCTGCGAGCGCATCCTGGACTTTTCGCCGGCACATATCTGGTGGGACGGCACCGCCGCAGTCTCGATGTTTTTCGTACTGAGCGGCTTCGTGTTGTCGCTCAAATACTTTCCGGCCGGTCAATCGCCCGATATCGGCCGTTTCGAACTGGATCGTTTTCTGATCGGCCGCGTATGTCGAATCTGGCTGCCTTACTTACTTGTGCTAGCCATAAGCGCCGGCTTGTTCGCACTACACTTCGACCGCCCGTCATTGTCTACCCGCTTGGCGCCAAGCGCATGGATCGTTGACATGTGGCACCGTTATCCCTTGGACTTCCCGGCAATGCTGCGCGAAGCTTTTTTGCCAAAACTGCCGGAACTGATTGTATTGTTACCGCAAGCCTGGACGCTCAGCATTGAGTTGGTGCTGTCCCTATTGCTACCGCTGGGCTTGCTGTTGAGCCAGCGAGGTACGGCCTGGCTGTTGTTTTTCAGCACCCTCGCCACCGGCCTGCTGGGTGTGTCGCTCTTCCTGTGGCATTTCGTGCTTGGCCTGACCTTGGCGAGATACCACCAGGCGCTGGAAACCCGTTTGCGCGGCAGGCGCCCTTTGCGCTATCTGTTACTGCTATGCGGCCTGCTGTTATACACCTCGGATACACTGTTTACCGCAAAGTCGGTCGGCGAAAACACGCTGTGGCTCGGCACCGGTCTGGGCGCCGGCCTGATTTTGGCGGTGTTCGCCGCATCGCCGCGCTGGCAAAACCTGTTGTCGGTCGCCGCTTTGCGCCAAATCGGTAGAGTGTCGTACAGTGCATATCTGACGCACATGGCAGTGTTGATAAACCTGACACCGCATCTACTGATCGCTCTGGAACATGTCAGCCACAACAGATTGCTGCTATGGTTCGGCGGCTGGTTGGGAACCATCATTACCGTGCAAGGATTGTCCCTGGTGTTTTATCATGTCTTGGAAATACCGAGCATGGTGCTGGGCAGACGGCTTGCCGAAGCCCTGCGCCCGCACCGCAGTTTGACGCCGCCACCCATATCTTCCGTATTGCCGCCTAACTCATGAAATCCCTAATTGCACCCCAATCCCGCTTTGGCTTGCTCTGGTTTTGCATCAGCCTCCTCGCCTACGTTCAATCCGCCGGCGCCGACACCACCGCTGCCGACTGGGCGGCGGTTAGCAGCCCCAGCAGCGATGCCGGACAAAGCATAGGTACCTATAACGGAGGCTGCATTGCCGGCGCGGGGGCGCTACCGCTGGACGGCCCCGGTTACCAGGTGATGCGCCTGTCGCGCAAACGCTATTTCGGCCACCCGTCATTGATCAACTTCATCCAACAACTGGGCCTGATATCGGCGCGGGACAATCTCGGGACGCTGTTGATCGGCGACCTCGGCCAAGCGCGCGGGGGCCCGACGCCGAGTGGACACCGCAGCCACCAAACCGGGCTGGACGTCGACATCTGGTTTTTGCTATTGAATCCGGCCGAGCCGCGCATCTTGAGCGAGGCGGAACGCGAAACCAAGAACGCGATTTCCGTAGTCGATAGCCGTGCCGATGCCGTCGATCGCCGATCCTGGAACGCGGCACACGCCCGCGTCCTGGAAGCCGCCGCCCGGCAGCCGGAAGTGGATCGTATCTTCGTCAATCCCAGCATTAAACAAGAGCTGTGCAGCCGCAAATCGCCGGGCTCGACCGAATGGCTGCGTAAAATCAGGCCTTGGTGGAAGCACGACGACCATTTCCATGTCCGCCTGAAATGCCCGCCGCATAACGTGTTGTGCCAAGCGCAAGAGCCGCTCCCCGCCGGCGACGGCTGCGACGCCAGCCTGGCCTGGTGGTTTTCCGACGAAGCCAAAGCGCCCGGCAAAAGTGCACCGCAACCGCCGCCGCCCCTGCCGCCGCAGTGCGAACAACTCCTGCGCCAACCCTGATTCGGCAAACATTAGGCTGGCGGCGCTCAGTTCTGAACCCCGCCAACCAACAGCTCCAGCAGTGTCGGCCCGGCTAACGGTTCGGCGAACAGGTAGCCCTGCGCATAGTCGCAACCGGCTGCGATCAGCCAATCGCGCTGTGGTAAGGTCGCCACGCCTTCGGCGACCACTTTTAAACCCAATTTGTGCGCCATGACGATAATCGCTTCGCACAAAGCTTCGTCCTGCGACCCCGGGCTCAAGTTGTTGATAAACGTGCGGTCGATTTTGATGTAATCGATGTCGAATTTTTTGATGTAGGACAACGACGAGTAGCCGGTTCCGAAATCGTCGATGGCGACTTGCACTCCGGCGTCGCGAAAATCCAGCAACCTGGCTTTAGTCACGGTTTGGGCATCCAACAACAAGCCCTCGGTAATCTCCACCACGACTGCCTTGCCGTCCAGTTCCAAACTCTTCAGGTAATCGAGCCAGGCAAATTCGGCGCCCGAACGCTGGCGGAACTGCACCGGCGATTTATTCACGCTGATCTGGAAATCGGTTCGATAGCGTTCGCGCAGACACTTGGCTTGCAACGCGGCTTGCCGAAACACCCAATCACCGATCTCGTGGATCAAACCGCTTTCTTCCGCCAAGGGTATGAATTGGGCCGGACTGACCATACCGCGGTGCGGATGCCGCCAACGCAGTAAGGCTTCGGCCTTGGTCACCGCTTCGCCCGGCAATTCGACAATCGGCTGGTAATACACCTCGAATTCGCGGTTGGCCAAGGCGCTACGCAAATCGGTGACCATACCCAAACGGAACTGAGCGGTTTGCTGCATCGACGCCGTGAAAAAACTGTAACCATTGCGCCCTCTTTCCTTGGCGGCGTACATCGCCTGGTCGGCGTTTTTGATCAACTGTTCCTGATCCAAGGAATCGTGCGGATATAGCGTGATACCGATGCTGACAGTGAGGTAATTCAGTTTACCGTTGAGCGGAAACGGCTCCGCCATGGTACGCAGAATATTCTGGGCCACGCGTTCGGCGCTTTCGCCGTTTTCCAAGTCGGGCAGAATAATGGTGAATTCGTCGCCCCCCAGGCGCGAGACGGTATCGGTATCGCGGACGCAGCCGACCAGCCGTTCGGCGGCAATCTGCAACAGGCTGTCGCCCTGGATATGACCCAAAATGTCGTTGATTTCCTTGAACCGGTCCAGATCCAGAAACAACAGCGCCACGACGCTGCCGTGGCGGTGAGCTTTTTTGATCTCGCGCGCCAAACGATCGAGAAACATGCGCCGGTTGGGCAACGCGGTCAAGCTATCGAAATTGGCCTGGCGCCAAATCTGCTCTTCCGACAACTTTTTCTCGGTGATATCCGAAAACAGTCCGATATAGTGCCTGACTTCCCCGCCGCTCGCCGACAAGGTCGAGATACTCAGCAACCCGGCGTGCATTTCGCCATTGCGTTTCCGGTTCCAGATCTCGCCCCGCCAATAACCCTGCTCGCGAACGGCTTGCCACATATCGGCGAAAAACTCCGGCGGATGCCGGCCGGAATTGAGCATCCGCGGATTTTGGCCTATCGCCTGGTCCCGCGAGTAGCCCGTGATTTTACAGAAACTCGGGTTGACGTCGACGATGGTGCCGCCGACATCGGTAATCATGATGGCTTCGTGCGCGTCCTGAAATACCCGCGCCGACAATTCCAAACGGTCTTCGGCTTCGATCCGCTCGGTCACGTCGCGGCTGATTCCGACCAAAGCCGTTGGCTCGCCGTTCGGATCGAACACCGGGGTTTCGACCGTTTCCAAGCAAACCTGCCCGCCAGCCGGGAGCGCGAGCCGGCGTTCGAAACGGACGGATCGGCCAGTCTGCAAAACCCGCATGTCGTGTTCGCGAAAACAGTCAGCGGTTTCGCCGTCGAAAATATCGAAATCCGACTTGCCGACCAATTCCGCTGCGCCGATGCCGGCATAGCTCTCGAATGCCTTATTGCATCCGCGATAAACCCCATCGCGGTCTTTCAAAAACATCTGGTCCGGCACTGCGTCAATCAGACTGCGCAATAGAGACTGTTCCTGCTCAAGCGAATCTTGCGCAGCGTGCAGCGCACCAGCATCGCGAAACCTCAATAGCCAGCCGATCCTGGCTCCGTCCGGGCTGAAGATCGGCGCTGCGCAGCCGGCGACAGGGTATTCCGTGCCGTCTTTAGCCAGCAGAACCAGCCAGTCGGCCAGTGCAGTAAGGCTGCCGGCCGCCAGCGCTTCAAGGACCGGAGGGCTATCGGGATCGAGACTACGGAACACCCGCTCCAGCGGCTGGCCGGCAACGTCAGCCGCTTGCCAACCGGTCAATTGGTGCGCACTGCAGTTCATGAAACGGATCCGGCCTTGGGCATCGGTAGCGATAAGGGCATCGCCGATCGCCGACAGCATCGCCGTCAAATGATCTTTGCTCTCCGCCAGTTCGGCGACGTTAGCCGCCATTCGGTTAAAAGCCTCGCCCAACAACGCCATCTCTCCGCCGCCGGTCAATTGCGCCCGCACCCGGTAGTCGCCGCCGGCAAAACGCCGCAGCACATCGAGCAGATGCCGTAGCGGCCGCATCAGCCCCAGCGAAACCGCTAAAACGATCATAACCGGTAACGAAACAGCGAAAACCCAGGCCGGGGCAATTGCATGGCCGAACGCCGTCCCGTTGGTCGCTCTGGCGTGCGACAGACCGTATTGCAACACCAACAATCCGACCGGATCGGGCCCCAGCCGGTCCGCACCGGAAACCATTGCCACCGCTTGATAGACCGTCGCCTGCTGCCGGTCGGGGAGGAAACGGATTAACGCTTGCCGCGCCGCACGCAGGCGGGCAAACTCCGCGGCGCTCAGCTCAGGTAACAATTCGGCAGCACTTTTGCCCAACCATTCCGAACGCGTCGCCTGCAACACCATGCCGTTGTCGTCGAACAGCGCGGCGCTATCGCGATTAACGTCCGCGACCAAAGCGGCCATGCGTCCGGCAATCAATTCCGGCTGGCCGCGCCGGAACAAGGCTTCGATATCCTGCGCGGCATCAGCCGCCACATGACGGATCTGCTGCAGCTCGCCGGTTTCGCTAGCGCTCGATAGCCCATCGTGCTGATACCACAGCTGCAAACCGCAATACGCGATCACCAACGCCGGCAAGCTTGTACTCAGACGCAAGGCGAATGTCCGTTTCACGGCCGCCCCGAGACGCAGCCCGGCGGCAGGCAGCAATTGTTGCGGCGGCGTCTGATGCGCGATTTTGACCAGGCCGGGTTGCGCAACAAAACGCCTGCCTCCCGGTTCACGGAGAACTCTCCCGGTCGATATAGCGCGGCGGCGAACTCGACCAACGCCAGAATATGCGGCGATAACGTCGACACGGAGCGGTTAGCAGTAGCCATTCATTGATATCCAAGCATTCAATCCGTAAGGCAAAGCCATCCGGCGGTTTGTTAAGGATAGAATTACAAGGCTTGCGCCGATCCGGAACTCCGGTCTCACAAGCATTGCAGCCGGAAAAAAGTGGGCGCCGCGGCTTTACGCCTTTCCTGGAAACGGCAAATTCAAAAGACTTCCCGTCACCGTTTAACTACAAAGATTAGCTGCGGCGGGCGGGATTTCAAATCGATGGCTTGGAAGATGGAGGTTTGGCAAAAGCCCTTGCCGAAGCCGGCCCTCCCTGGCCGGTGTCACAGCAAGATCAATGATGGCAGCCGGCACCGTGGATGTGGCCGTGGGCAATCTCGTCGGCGCTGGCTGGGCGGACTTCGACCACTTCGACGTCGAAGGTCAAATCTTCCCCGGCCAACGGGTGATTGCCGTCTATCGTAATGTCGTCGCCATCGATTTGGGTGATGGTAATAATGCCGGGGCCGTAGCTGACTTCGGCGTGAAATTGCATGCCGACTTCGATATCCATCCCATCGAACATATTTCTGGAAACAACCTGAATCATCTCTTCCGACACTTCGCCATAGGCTTGGTCGGCCGGAATCGTCACGTTGAACTTGTCTCCGGCCTGCTTGCCGGTCAAAGCCGCTTCCAAGCCGGCGATGATATTGCCGGCACCGTGCAGGTAAACCAGCGGAGCTTCGCCTCTGGAACTATCCAACTGCTCGCCGCTGCCGTTGGTCAAGGTGTAATGGATGGAAACGGCGGTTTTGTCTGAAATTTGCATAAGGCGTCTTTACCGGTGAAAAAAGCCGACATGATAAGCCCTTTTGCCGCCCGGCGCGCCTATTTCTGGTACTCGATCGAGTTGATATACCAGGTAAACACGCCGGCATCGGTTTTGACCACGGCATCGTCATCCACCTGCTTTTTCAACAAGGCCCGCGCCATCGGCGAATCGACCGAAATGTAATCCTTACGATCGAAAATCTCGTCGTAGCCGGCAATCCGAAACCGCTTTTTTTCGCCCTCGTCGTTCTCGATCTCGACCCAGGCGCCGAAAAACACCCTGCCCTCCTGCTCCGGGTGATAATCGACCACCTTCAAGCTATCCAGCCGCTTTTGCAGATATCGCACCCGGCGGTCGATCTCGCGCAAGCGCTTCTTGTTGTATTGGTAGTCGGCGTTTTCGCTGCGGTCGCCCAAACTGGCGGCCCAGGTCACCAGTTTGGTCACCTCCGGCCGTTCCACCCGCCAAAGATGATCCAATTCCTGTTGCAATTTTTCGTAACCCTGCCGGGTAATCAACGGTGTCGCCATGGTTTTGCCCGCCTCGTTTCGGGAAGCCTGAGAATGCCGATCAATGCAATTGCCGCAATTGCAACCGGCGCAATTGCGGCGCCAGTTTTGCGGTGCCGGCCACGACCAGTAAGGTCATCACGCCGCCGAACACGACCGACGGCACCAAACCCATCAATCGCGCCGCGACCCCGGACTCGAATGCGCCCAATTCGTTGGAGGAGCCGATAAAGATGCCGTTGATGGCCGACACCCGGCCGCGCATCGGATCCGGCGTCGCCAATTGCAAAATCGTGGTGCGCATCACCACCGAGACGCCGTCGAACAGACCGGACAACAACAAAAACGCGCCGCCCAACCAGAAATTTCGCGCCAGGGCGAAGCCGATCATACAGACGCCAAAGCCGGCGACGGCCGCCAACAGCCAGCGCCCGGCGTGGCGATCGATCGGAAACCGGGCCAGAAATAAACCCATCATCACCGCCCCGACCGCCGGCGCCGCGCGCAGAATGCCCAAACCTTCCGGCCCGTAATGGTAAATTTCGTGGATAAAAGCCGGCAACATCGCCACGGCCCCGCCGAACAATACCGCAAACATGTCCAGCGACTGCGCGCCCAGCACGATTTGATTGCCGAACACGAAACGCAGGCCTTCGCCGATACTGGTAAAAATCGGCGCGCTTTCCGCCGGCTGCGGCTCCGCCACCCGTAACGACAACAATGCCAGCGTGGCGAGCACGCACAACCCGGTCGCGGTTTCGTAAGCCGCGGTCTTACCGGCCCAAGCGACAATCAAACCACCGATGGCCGGTCCGGCCACCAGTCCGAATTGGAATGCCGAACTGCCGATGCCCGCGGCACGGGCGTATTGTTCACGCGGCAGGACCAAAGCGAACAGCGCGCTGTAGCTGGGGCCGATGAAAGCTCTGGCAATACCGGTCAAGGCAATCGCCGCGTAAATCCATACCAGCGGCCGGTTGGCGATCCAGGCTTCGGATACCGCGACCAACATCAGGCCGTTCAAGGCCACCAGCAGGCTGGCGCCGACACCGAACCAGCGCCGGGAATAGTGGTCCACCGCGTAACCGGCGAACAACGCGCAACAGAAATACGGAATCACCTCGGCCAGACCGATTAGCCCCAATGCCAACGCGTCGTGGGTTAATTCGTAGATATGCCAACCGACGACGATAGCCATCATCTGGTAGGCCAACACGATCAACAAGCGGAAACTGAGTAATTTGATGAAGGCGGTATTGAAATAAGCGGGCAGATGCATGTCGAGTCGCGGCGAAAGGGTCAAAATGCGGCGTGGGCCGCGCGCCGCGTAGTGTACCGCGTTTCGGCCGGCGCTTGCCGCAAACGGACTAGTGGACCGGCAGATTGAGAAATCGGCGGTATTGGCTATTATCAGACAGTAATCCGCTTGAGTAACGAGGGCTTCGATGAGCTTGACCGCAACCCAGACCCAACACCACAACCGCAGGTTGGCGCTACGCATCTACGAACAGGTCAACCTTTTCTACCAAGCGATACCCGACGGCGAATTGTCCGCCCACACCACAGGCAGGGCCGGACGAGTCCTGCCGCCGTCGAGCAGTGTCGAAAACGATACCTTGCAAGCCAATATCAGCGCCAACGGTATGTCCTTCACCTCGAAAGAGCGCATGCTAACCGGCGACTATTTACTCCTCAGAATTCTGTTGTTGTCGAGCATGACCACGATCAGTACTTGCGGCCAGGTGGTGTATTGCAAACCCAGCAACCCCTACGAAGACAACCGCTATCCGCATACGGTAGGAATCCGCTTCGTCAACTTGAGCGAAGCCGACGGCGCATTGCTGCGACGCCATGTCGACCGCCGCAACAAACAAGAAATGACGATCAAAGCCCTAACCGCCGCGTTGTTGCTGACGGCGCTGGCGATGCCGGATCTGGCCTGGGCGCTGCTGCTCGGATTACTGCACCATCTGTGGGAAATCGCGCTGCATGTCGCCCATCTGCTGTTCGAATACCTGGAAATGGGCCTGGACCACGTAGTCGAACATTTACTGCATACCGGTACTCACGAAACCCAGGTCATCGTGTTCTATACGATTGTCACGCTCGCTTCCGTGGTAGCATATTTCGTCGGCCGCAGGATTCCGGCAGCCGGCAAACGTTGGCTGAACAAGCTGCTACTATTCGCGTTGCGGAAAAAATCCAGTTACGGCTATTTCTGGGAGCAGCAAAGCGGTCTGGACAAACTGAAAATCGTCGGCATTAGCGCCACCGCAATCACCGCATACCTGTACTTGGCGTTCTAAACGTCCCGCCGGTTTCGCCCTGCCAACCGCTACGGCGCCGGATTTTACCGGATTTTACAATTCCCGCCGGAACGCGTCGGCCGCAATTACGTCACAATATCCGCTCGCTCGGCACACGGCAGCCGACCTAAAAATAGCGCGGCAATGCAAACACTCCGATATGATTCAGCAAAGCCATACGATTTGAATCCGCTGGCAGCAGCCAATCACACTGCAAAATGCTAAATGTTTATTTCAAAACCAATCGGCCATTTCAAATGCCCAGTTTGTTAACGGCCCAACAGCAGCGCGCATGACAACGCCCAATACCGAATCCGCCCGCAAGCCGGTCCGGCAACCAACCGCCGCCAGCCGCCTCCCGCTCACTGAGTACAGTTAAATTGCACAACCGTATGACAAATCAAGCAACGACTCCGCCGACACGCGGCCAAAGCCGAATCCGGCTCTGGCTGGCAATCCTGCTGACGCTCAGTGCAGCCGGCACCGGCATCTATTTCCTTCAAGGGACAACCGCTCCGGACAAAAAAGCCGAGCGCGGCGCTAAAAGCAAACGCTTTGGCCAGGACGACGACGCACCGGCGGTGGTATCGGTCGCGACCGCGCGCAACGGCGATTTCCCGGTATACCTGAACGCGCTCGGCACCGTCACCGCGGTCCGCACCGTCACAGTCAAACCGCGGGTGGACGGCGAACTGGTCAAGGTTTATTTCAGCGAAGGCCAGCCGGTCAAGGCCGGCGACCTGCTGGCCGAAATCGACCCGCGGCCGTTTCAAGTACAGTTACAACAGGCTCAAGGCCAATTGCAACGCGACGAAGCGCTGTTGAAAAACGCCGAGCTGGACCAAGCCCGCTACCAAACCCTGCTGGAACAGGACTCGATCGCCGCCCAGCAAACCGTGACTCAAGAATCCTTGGTTAAACAATACCGCGGCAGCGTGGAAATGGATAAGGCCCAGGTCGACAACGCCAAATTACAACTAAGTTACGCCAAAGTGACCGCGCCGATTGCCGGCCGAGTCGGCTTACGGCAAATCGACCAGGGCAATATCGTCCGCGCCAGCGACGCCGCCGGCTTGGTCGTAATCACCCAAACCCAGCCGATCAACATCGTGTTCACCTTGGCGGAAGACCAATTGCCGGAGGTGGCGAAACACTACCGGTCAGGCAAAGACATTGGCGTCGAAGCCTATGACCGCAGCGGCAAAACCAAGCTCGCCGACGGCAAACTGATGGCGCTGGACAACCAGATCGACCCGACTACCGGCACCATCAAACTCAAAGCCCAATTCGACAACCGCGAACAAACCCTGTTCGCCAACCAGTTCGTTAACGTCAAAATGCACCTGGACACGCTGCGCGGGGTGACCCAAATTCCGGCCGCGGCACTGCAACACGACGCCCAAGGCCCCTTCGTCTTTATCGTCGACGGCGAAAACGTCGCTCATCTGCGCCGGATCGAACCGGGCCCGAGCAACGACGAAAAGATCGCGGTGCCGGCAGCACTGGCGGCCGGAGAGGCTCTGATCGTCAACGGCAGCGACCGGGTCAAGGACGGCAGCAAAGTCGATGTTGCCGAAAGGGACGGCCAGGCCGTTGCCGCCCCGGCCAACCCAAACCCGCCGGAAGGCGAAGCAGGCAAACGTCGGCGACGGGGATAATGCATGAGTTTCAGCGAACCGGGCAAGGCCGGTTTCAATCCGTCCAAGCTATTCATCCTGCGGCCGGTAGCAACCTCGCTGCTGATGTTCGCGCTATTGCTGGTCGGCGTGCTGGCCTACCGCTTGTTGCCGGTATCGGCGCTGCCGCAGGTCGATTATCCGACCATCCAGGTCACCACGCTCTACCCCGGCGCCAGCCCGGAAGTGATGACCGCCATCGTCACCGCGCCGTTGGAACGCCAATTCGGGCAAATGCCGGGCCTGACCCAAATGACTTCGACCAGCTCCGGCGGGGCGTCGGTCATCACTTTGCAGTTCAACCTAAACCTGGATTTGGACGTTGCCGAACAAACCGTGCAGGCTGCGATCAACGCCGCCGCCAATTTCCTGCCCAACGACTTGCCGCAGGCGCCGATTTACAGCAAGGTCAATCCGGCCGACACGCCGATCATGACCTTGGCGGTCAGCTCGAAGACGCTGCCACTGTTCAAAGTCGAAGACTTGGTCGATACCCGCATCGCCCAGAAAATCGCCCAGTTGCCCGGCGTGGGCATGGTCAGCATCAGCGGCGGCCAGCGGCCGGCGGTACGGATACAGGCCAACCACAAAGCCTTGGCGGCTTACGGCATCAGCCTGGAAGACGTCCGCGCCGCGATTGCCGCCGCCAACGTGGCTCAGCCCAAGGGCTCGATCAACGGCCCGGCTCGGGCGGCGGCGATAGACAGCAACGACCAATTACGCTCGGCCGCCGAATACCGCGAGTTGGTCGTGACCTACAAAAACGGCGCGCCGGTCAAGTTAGCCAACGTCGCCAACGTGGTCGACGCTGCCGAAAACGTCCGCTTGGCCGCTTGGGCTAACGACACCGCGGCGGTCATCGTCAACATTCAGCGCCAACCCGGCGCCAACGTGATCGAAGTCGTCGACCGCATCAAAGAATTACTCCCCAAATTGCAGGCCTCGCTGCCCGGCGGTATCGAAGTCTCGGCCTTGACCGACCGCACCGTCACCATCCGCGCCTCGGTCCACGACGTCCAATTCGAACTGCTGCTGGCGGTGGCGCTGGTGGTGATGGTGATCTTCCTGTTTTTGCGCAATATTCCGGCGACGATCATCCCCGGTGTCGCGGTGCCGCTGTCCTTGGTCGGCACTTTCGCGGCGATGTATCTGGCCGAATTCAGCATCAACAACCTGACCTTGATGGCGCTGACCATCGCCACCGGCTTTGTGGTGGACGATGCGATTGTGGTCATCGAAAACATCTCCCGCTACATCGAGCGCGGCGAATCGCCGCTGCAAGCCGCGTTGAAAGGCTCCGAGCAAATCGGCTTTACCATTATTTCGCTGACGTTTTCGCTGGTCGCGGTGTTGATTCCGCTGCTGTTCATGTCCGACGTGGTCGGCCGCTTGTTTCGGGAATTCGCGATTACCTTGGCGGTGGCGATTTTGATTTCCGCAGTGGTCTCGCTGACGCTGACGCCGATGATGTGCGCTAAATTATTGCGCAGCAGCCAGGCCGGGGCCGAGCCTGAAACCGGCTGGTTCGGCCGATTAATCGCGGTTTACGGCCGCACCCTGGAATGGGTGATGCGCCGGCAAACCGCCACGCTGTTGGTATTCTTTGCGACCGTGGCATTGACGGTGGCGATGTACCTGTGGATTCCGAAAGGCTTTTTCCCCAGCCAGGATACCGGCATCATTCAAGGCTTTTCCGAAGCGCCGCAGACCGTGTCGTTTCAGGCGCTGGCCGAGCAGCAGCAAAAGTTGGCAGCTGTCATCCTGGCCAACCCGGCGGTGGCAAGCCTGTCTTCCTTCATCGGCGTCGATGGTATCAACCCGACGCCGAACAGCGGCCGCTTCTTGATCAACTTAAAACCGCACGGGCAGCGGCCGCCGGCATCCACAGTCATCGCATCGTTGCAGCAACAAGTGGCGGGATTGGCGGGAATCGAGTTGTATCTGCAACCGGTGCAGGATTTGACGATGGAAAACCGCGTCACCCGCACCCAGTATCAATTTACCCTGGAAGGCGCCGATCGGGACGAACTGAACCGCTGGACCGGCAGATTAGTGGATGAGCTGAGCGCGAAGCCCGAATTCAGCGACGCGGTCAGCGACGTGCTGGATCAAGGCCGGCAAGTGTTCGTCGAAATAGACCGGGCCACGGCCAGCCGGCTCGGCGTCAGTACGGCGGCGATCGACAATGCCTTGTACAACGCCTACGGCCAGCGTCTGGTCTCGACCATCTTTACCCAGGCCAATCAGTACCGGGTGGTGTTGGAGGTCGATCCGGCCGAGCAAACCAGTCCGACGGCGCTGAACGAATTGCGGGTGCCCTCCAGCAATGGCAGCCAGGTGCCGCTATCGGCGATTGCCCAGCTGTCCGAGCAGCCGACCACCTTGGCGATCAACCATCTCGACCAATATCCGGTCAGCACCGTCTCCTTCAATCTGGCTCCCGGCTACGCGCTGGGCGATGCAATTGCCGCGATCGAAGCGGCCAAGCAGCATATCGAATTGCCGTTGTCGATCCGCAGCCAATACCAGGGCGCGGCCCAAGCCTTCACCGCCTCGTTAACCCATACCCTATGGCTGATTCTGGCGGCAATTGTGACGGTCTATATCGTCCTCGGTGTACTCTACGAAAGCTATATCCACCCGCTGACGATCCTGTCCACCCTGCCTTCGGCCGGCGTCGGCGCGCTGCTGGCCTTACAACTATCGAATAACGATCTGGGCATCATCGGCATCATCGGCATTATTTTGCTGATCGGCATCGTCAAGAAGAACGCGATCATGATGATCGACTTTGCACTGGACGCCGAACGCCAGCAAGGCCTGCCGCCGGAACAGGCTATTTTTCAGGCCTGTCTGCTGCGGTTCCGGCCGATTGTGATGACCACGCTGGCCGCGCTGCTCGGCGCCCTGCCGTTAATGCTGGGCAACGGCGTTGGTGCGGAACTGCGTCATCCGTTGGGTATCACCATGGTCGGCGGCTTGTTGCTCAGCCAGTTATTGACCCTTTACACCACACCGGTGATCTATCTGGCGATGGATCATCTGGCGCGGCGGGTGAAAACGGCATTCGGATTGGACGGCGACGATTCGGCCGAAGCCAACGGCGAGTCGCGATGAATCTGTCGGCATTGTTCATCCGCCGCCCGGTCGCCACCACGCTGCTGACCGTGGCGATTTCGCTGTGCGGGATACTAGCGTTTTTGAGTTTGCCGGTCTCGTCGCTGCCGCAGGTGGATTTCCCCACCGTTTCGGTGCAGGCGCAACTGCCCGGCGCCGACGCCGAAACCATGGCCACTACCGTCGCCACACCGCTGGAGCGGGCGTTGGGCCGCATCGCCGGCGTCACCGAGATGACTTCCAACAGTTCGCAAGGCTCCACCTCGATCACCCTGCAATTCGATTTAAACCGCGATATCGACGGCGCCTGCCGCGACGTGCAAGCCGCGATCAACGCCGCCGCCGGCATGCTGCCCAGCAACATGCCCAACCGGCCCAGCTACCGGCGCGACAATCCGTCCGACTCGCCGATCCTGATTCTGGCGTTGACCTCGGACAGCATTCCTCGCGGCCAGATGTACGATGCCGCCTCGACGCTGTTGTTGCAAAAAATTTCGCAAATTCCCGGTATCGGCCAAGTGCAGATCGGCGGCGCGGCCTTGCCGGCGGTGCGGGTGGAATTGAATCCCAACGCCCTCAGCCATTACGGCATAGGCTTGGACGACGTCCGCACCACCATCGCCCAGACCAACGTCACCCGGCCGAAAGGCGTGTTGGAAAACGCCGATACCCGTTGGCAGATTCAGGCCAACGACCAGGCGCGCAAGGCCGCAGAGTATCTGCCCTTGATTGTGGCTTACCGCAACGGTGCGCCGGTGCGGATCGCCGACCTGGGTCAGGCGGTCGATTCGGTCGAAGACCTGCGCAACACCGGCCTGCATAACGGCAAGCCCTCGGTATTGCTGATCATCCGCAAGCAGGCGCTGGCCAATGTGATCCAAACTGTAGACCAGGTGTTGGCAGTGATGCCGCAACTGAAAGCGGCATTGCCGGGCAACATCGAATTGTCGGTGGTGGTGGACCGCTCGCTGTCGATCCGGGCCTCGATCCGGGAAGTCGAACACGGCCTGTTCGTTGCGGTAGCGTTGGTGATCCTGGTGGTGCTCGTGTTTCTGCGTAACCCGCGCTCGGCGCTGGTGCCGATCGTCGCCGTACCCGCCTCCCTGCTCGGCGCCTGCGGCGTGATGTATTTGTGCGGTTTCAGCCTGAACAATCTGACCCTGATGGCGCTGACCGTTGCCACCGGCTTCGTGGTCGACGATGCCATCGTGGTCGTCGAGAACAGCAACCGCCATATCGAACAAGGGGTGCCGCCGTTCCGGGCCGCGCTGCTGGCGGCCAACGAAGTCGGTTTCACCGTATTGTCGATGAGCGTATCGTTGGTGGCGGTATTCCTGCCCATCCTGCTGATGGGCGGCGTGCCGGGCCGTTTGTTCCGCGAATTCGGCGTAACCCTGTCGGCAGCGGTATTGGTATCGCTGCTGGTTTCATTGACGACCACGCCGATGCTGTGCGCGCGCTGGCTGGGTCGCGACGGCGGGCAACACGGCCGCCTCTATTATGCAATCGGCGCCGGCTTCGACCGGCTGCAACATCTGTACCGCACCAGCCTGGCTTGGACTTTGCGCCACGGCCGGTTCATACTGGTGTTGCTGCTGGCGACGATAGGCCTGAACGTTTATCTTTATATCCATATCGACAAAGGCTTTTTTCCGACCCAGGACGGCGGCCGACTGCTGGGCGAAATTCAAACCGATCAGAACACCTCGTTCCAAACCTTGCAAAAGCAGTTCGGCCAGATCTCGGACATCTTGCTGAAAGACCCGGCGGTGGCCAACGTCGCCGGCTTCGCCGGCAGCTCGCAAAGCGCGAACAGTGCCCGGATATTCATCACCTTGAAACCGCACCAACAGCGCGACGGGATCGACATCGTCATGGAGCGACTACGCAAGGCGGCCGGGCGGATACCCGGCGCCAATCTCCACATATCGCCGTCGCAAGAATTGCGCATCGGCGGCCGGCCGTCGTTCGGCCTGATCGATTACGCGCTGCAAGCCGACGATCTGCAACTGCTCCGGGAATGGACGCCCAAGGTACAGGCCGCCTTTGCCAAATTGGCGGAATTGAGCGACGTCAGCACCAGCCAGCAGGATAAAGGCGAACAGATCGGGCTGACGGTCAACCGCGATCTGGCCGCGCGCTACGGTGTCAGCCAGGCCTTGATCGATAGCAGCCTGAACAGCGCCTTCGGCCAGCGTCAGGTGTCGGTGATCTACAACCCGTTAAACCAGTATCGGGTGATCATGGAAGTAGCGCCGCAATACTGGCAGTCGACCGAGACCTTGAAACAACTCTATATCAGTGCGCCCGGCCAAGCCGGCAGCGGCGGACCCAACCAAGCCAAGCAAATTCCGTTGTCCGCGCTGGCCAGTTTTGCGCCGAGCAATACGCCGTTAACGGTGCGCCATCAGGGCCAGTTTGCCGTCGGCGAATTGTCGTTCAACCTGAAACCCGGCGTATCCATGTCGACCGCCAGCGCCGCGATCGAGCAGACATTGCGCGACATCGGCCTGCCGGCCAACATCACTGCCGGCTTTCAAGGCTCGGGCAAGGCCTTTCAGGAGGCGCTCCGCAACCAACCCTGGCTGATTCTGGCGGCGCTGCTCAGCATTTACATCGTGCTCGGCATCCTCTACGAGAGCCTGACGCATCCGTTCACCATTCTTTCGACCCTGCCATCAGCCGGCGTCGGTGCCCTTCTCGCGTTGATAGCCTGCGGCAAAGAATTCAGCATCATTGCGCTGATCGGGGTGATTTTGCTGATCGGCATCGTCAAGAAAAACGCCATCATGATGATCGATTTTGCTTTGCAGGCCGAACGCGAACACGGCCTGAGCTCGCACGACGCCATTTTCGAAGCCTGCCTGCTACGGTTCCGGCCGATTCTGATGACGACCTTGGCCGCGTTATTCGGCGCGCTGCCTCTGGCCTTGGGCAGCGGTTACGGCGCGGAATTGCGGCAGCCGTTGGGCATAGCGATTATCGGCGGTCTGGTTTTCAGCCAACTGCTGACCTTGTATACCACGCCGGTGGTGTATCTTTACCTGGACCGTTTCCGGCTCTGGCTCAACGGCCGTTTCAGCAACCCGACCGCCCGTCCGGCGGCGAATTCCCAGCCACTGTAATTTCATGCGTCCACGACAAAAAACTGCCGCAGTCTGTTGCTTGCTGACCTTGCCATTGGCCGCCTGCACGGTCGGTCCCGATTACGTCCGCCCGCAAGCTACGATCAGCGACGAATTCAAGGAAGCCAAAGGCTGGAAGCCGGCCCAGCCGCGCGACAGCGGATTGCCGGGCAAATGGTGGGAAATTTTCGGCGACCCGCTGTTAAACAGCCTGGAAGAACAGGTCGCCGGCGCCAACCAGTCCGTGATTCAAGCTGAGGCCCAATACCGCCAAGCCCAGCATCTGGTGCAATCGGCGCAATCGTCGCTGTTGCCGGTGGCTACATTGACCGGCAGCTTCAATCGTTTCAAAGCCGCGACCGGCCAAAATGTCGCCGTTGCCGGCGTACGCAATCTATTCGGCCAGGCGGTGGGGATCGCCTGGGAGCCGGACTTATGGGGCCGGGTCCGCCGCCAATTGGAAGCCAATACCGACAGCGCCCAAGCCAGCGCCGCCACCTTGCACGGCTTGATTCTGTCCAGCCAAGCCACGTTAGCCGACAATTACTTTCAATTGAAGACATTGGACGCGCAGAAGGCACTGCTCGATGAAACCATCGCCGCGTTCGCCAAAACCCTGGAAATCACCAAAAACCGCTATGCGGTTGGCGTTGCCGCCAAAGCCGACGTGGTCCAGGCCGAAACCCAGTTGGAAACGGTGCGCGCCCAAGCCATCGACCTGGGGGTGCAACGCGCTAAACTGGAGCATGCAATCGCAGTATTGATCGGTAAAACACCGGCCGAATTGGCTTTGGCCCCGGCGCCGCTGAACGCGCAACCGCCCGGTATTCCGGTCAGCCTGCCGTCGGAGTTGCTGGAGCGCCGGCCGGACATCGCCGCTGCAGAACGCCAGATCGCCGCCGCCAACGCCCAAATCGGCGTCGCCAAGGCCGCCTATTACCCGACGTTGAATCTGGCCGGCACCAACGGCTTCCAATCCGGCGACCCCGGCAATCTGTTTACGATGGCCCGGCGCTACTGGTCATTGGGTCCGGCCGGGCTGGCCCTGACCCTATTCGACGGCGGCGTGACGAACGCCCAATACAAACAGGCCATCGCCGCCTACGACGCCAGCGTCGCCGCTTACCGGCAGACCGTGCTGACCGGGTTTCAGGAAGTGGAGGACAATTTGGCCGCGTTACGGATTCTGGAACAGGAAACCGAAGTCCAGGACAAGGCGGTCGCCAACGCCAAACAAGCCCTGGCTTTGACCAACAACCAATACCAAGCCGGCACGGTCAGTTATTTGAACGTGATGACCGCGCAAACCGCCGCGCTGGCCAATCAACAAACCGCCGTGCAGTTATTGGGGCAGCGCCTGTCGGCGGCGATACAACTGGTCAAAGCCCTCGGCGGCGGCTGGAACGAAACCCTGCTGCCGACCGCAGACCAGGCCGACGGCGAGCGGAAATGGACCGACTATTTGATTCTGCCGCTGGTGGAGTAAACCGGCCAAGCAAGCCGGTTTGGCGGCAAGGCGGCATTCGGCCGGTTCCAGTGATTGTGGCAGGCAGGGAATATGAACGGCACCCGTTGCGAAATCGGTTAACCGCCATCGGCCAACAATACCCGGCCCAATAGACTCTGGGTTTCGATCGCCGCCTCCGGCGCCACGGCGCAACGCGCGATCAGCCCCTGCAACTCTGCACGCAGCGCTTGGTTACCCTGTTGTTCCGAAGCCAGTATTTGGCGGATATCGGCCGACACCGCCGCCAAGGCCGATTGCAACCCCTTGTGCAAGCCCTTTAATGCCGCGTTATACAACGAAGGCTGAATTTTCTTGTGCAAGAAAAACGGAATCAGCCAACTCAAACCGATCAGCAGCACGCTGTGCACGGCAAAGTCGGTACCGAGGTAGGCGCTGTTTTCGGCGGCACTGTGGTAGTAGCCGGAAAAAACCTGATAGCCGACCACTCCCATTGCCGCCAGCGGCAGTAAGGTTTCGCCGACAGCCGCGGCCTTCATCAGCAGACGCTGGGCGCCGTTGCCGGGATTCAACATCGCTTGGCGCCCGGCCAGTTCGGTTTGGGCGGCCAGGGTCTTACCGGCGTTCTCGCGGATAGTCTGCAGCGCGGACTTCAGCGGTTTGGTCGGCAAATTGGCTTGCGCCGCCTGCAGAATCAGTTCGTCGAGCATATCGTTCAGCCGGTTTTGCGCCCATTCGTCCCATAACGAAATCTCGGCGTTCTGGCCAAGCTTGTCCGCCCAACACTTGGCAAGCTGCTGCATGGCCCAGGCCAACCCCTGATGCAAATTCGCTTCCGTTTGCGGCCATAGCGCGTCGAGATTAGTCTGTAAGGCGCCAAAATCGCGGCCGTCGATCTCGGCGGCCAGCTGTTGCAAGGTTTGCTGCAGGCGTCTAAGCCGCAGTTGCTGATTGCGGCGTTCCAAGCGGGCAACGTTATGCCGGCCGGACAACTGTCGCAATTGCTCCAGCAACAGACCGAATTCGTCGCCATCCGGTTCGCTGCAACTGGTACGGAACAGCAAGGGGTCGGCGAAGCCGGCCTTGGCCAGCTGCTGTTTGAAGTCGTCGTATTGCACGGCCAGGCCGCGGTCCCATTGGTTCATGACGAACAACCAGGCGTGTTTGGCGCCCTCCGCCAGCAGCAATTGCCAAGCCTTATTGTCGCGATAACGTTCCGGACTGACCACGTACAGTAATACGTCGATATGCGGCAGCCATTCCAGCACCAAGCGTTTGTTGCCGAGTTCGACGCTATCGAAATCCGGCATGTCGATCCAGACGATATGGCTATTGCTCTCATCGTGGTGACGGCTGATTTTGATGCTGTCCAGCGGCAAACCCTCCGGCAGTTTATCGATGCTCAGGCTCTGGTGATGGTAGAGCGTCACTTCCCGCGAGGTCGGCCGTTCGATGCCGGCCCTGGCGATGGCCTGGCCGGCCAGGCGGTTTAACAGGCTGCTCTTGCCGACGCCGGTCCCGCCCATGAAGGCGACGATCAGCGGCATGTCGGTTTGACCGCTGTCGGGCTTAAACAATGGCCCCGAGCCGGCTTGATCCAGGTTGTCGAACAGTCCGGCCTGTTCCGCGCTTATCCGGCCGTGGGCAGCGGCGTTTGTCGCCCAGCGTTGGGCATCGGCCACCAATTCAGAGTATGCGCAAGCCATGTTTCTTCTCTTTCAGCGCCAGCTCTGCGGCATGGCATTGTTGTTCGGAGATGTTGAACCGGGTCTGGCTATGCACGGCAAGCGGCAGTTGGTACAAACGCTGCCCCAGACAGTCGTCGAATAAGGTATTTTTCACGGTAGTGAATTGGTGCTGTTTCAATTCGGCTTCGACCCGATGCATGTAACTGCCGATGGCGCTTTCCGCCAGCAGCGAGGTGATGGTCAAGATCAACGGCGTAATCACCAAATCTTGCACGCCGATGCCGCCGGCCTGAATCGCCAGCAGCATCGCGCCGGCGTCGGTGGTGGCTCGGGTCGCGCGCAGACTGTTCAGAATCAGCGGCTGATCCTGCAATTTGCGGTACAGGCGTTGCGCGGCGGCTTCGACGTCCTGCTGGAAATCTTGGTGGTAACTATCGACCGCGCGTTGGTAGGCCAGCAGAATTTCGCCGCGGCGTTGGCGCAAAGCCATCGCGTTTTCCCGCCACCAATAGCTGTCGGCCGGCTCGGTTTCGGTCTTTTCCAGCACCCGGTCGGCCAGCCGGATCAGCAAATGCTCGCCCAATTGCTGCAACACCGCCAGTTCGTGACTGGGATTGGCCGCCGATTTGGCATTGCCCCAATCCAGCAATTTGCGAAACGGCCAAGTCATGGCCCGTCGGGTCTTGCCCAATACCCGCGCCAAGCCGGGAATCTCCAACAGCGTCAGCAGATTCAACAATGCATTCTGGAAGGTCTGGTAGTGATGGGGGTGATTTAAATAATCGCGCCGGTAGTCTTGCAACGCGTCGGCCAGACATTGGTCCACCAGGGTCTGCCAATGGCGTTGGGCGTGGTGCTCGCTGAATACCGGCTCTAGCCAAGGCAGCCAATAGCGGCTGACAAGCTGTTGCTGCTTGACCGAATGCTTGTTCCTGATGACTTTCTGCGTCAGCTCGGCGACCGCGCTACCCGCGCGGGCCGGCCATTGCGGCTGGGCCGGGGCTTTCTGGAACAAGATCCCCAGCATCGGCGGCGGCGGATCGGCCCGGGTTTGCCGCCATTTGTCGCGCAACGATTCCAAAATGACCGCCTCGCTGCCTTCCATCAGCTTATTGACGCAAATCAGGGTCGGCTGTTGGTAAGCCTCGATGAATTTCATCAACTCCCAAACCGATTGGTCGGCGTATTTTTCCTTGCTGACCACCAAAATCACCGCGTCGGCCAAGGCGATGGTGCGGACCACGCCCTCCCGGTAATCGGCGGAGTCGATCGAGTCGAAATCCGGGGTATCCCACAGTACACAGTCGGGTAGCAAGGCGGAAACGTTGCCGCAGGGACTCAGCGAATAACAATCGTAACGCCCCGGCCGTAACGCGTCGCGCCCCAGCTGCTGGAAACGGCCGAAATAATGCTGCAGGCCGTCGCAAGCCTCCGCTGCCACTCGATGACAGAAGCCCTGGGCATGGACCGTATAGCCGGCCAAAGGGCTGACGCCCGCGCTATCGCTATTCAACAACAAATTGACGACCGAACTTTTCCCGGCCTGGGTCGGGCCGATCACGGCAATCTGCAAAGGCAAGCCCGGCTGGTTTTCCAGCAGCTGGCCTTTGCGGATGAAGGCTTCGGCGTGGAGTAACTGTTCTATGCGTTGCTGGTATTCCCCGAAGCGGGAATGTTTTCGATCCAACTGCTGTAGCACAATTTCGTAACGCTGTTTGAGAAGTTGGATAAAATCCAGCATGTGGTAAGCTTGTGTTTTTAATTACCGAGTAATTTGGTTTGTTGGGTGACCCGCATTACAACCATTATAAATACAAAAATCGGGTTTGTTTATTTAGCCACTGGGGGGCTGCACTATGAAAAAAGCGTCAACGGTATTGGTTTTACTGCTCTGTTCGGTGATGGTCGGTTGCAATAAAAGCAACCAGATCAACGGCAGCAGCATGAAAACCGTCAACAGGTCGATCAGCCATATCAAGGAAAAATTGCCGCTGGACCAACGCATCGAATTCGAAGTGTCGTTCTGGACTCTGCGCGACGAGATCCGCAGCAACCAGGAGTTCCTGGACGCAATTGACGGCAAAACCCCCGAACAGTTGATAGAAACCGGCAAGGAATTGTTCGCCAAACGCAAGTCGTCCGGCAACAAAGAGTACGCTCAATACGAATCCTGGGACCAAATGATTACCCAGTATTCGCAAGAGCGCATCGACCAAAACCGCAAGAAAACGCCTGACGCCCGCGATAAAAACCCGCCGGCACGGGTCGATTACAAAATGCACGCGATGTAATTACTTGCGTACGGCCACCGGGGCCGGCAGTTGCTTCTGATCCGCAAGGACGGCAACGAACAGGCTGGCCTCGGTAATGGTTTTCTCCATCACCTCGATCAACTTCGAAATATCCACGCCAATCTCGACGAACTCGTGCCGCAACGCTGCAATGGCATGGGCATTGAGGTTGTGCTTCAAAAACAGCACCTGGTCCTGAAACGCCGCCAATACCGGCACCATCCGATTTTCCGCAGTTTGCAGCGCCTTGAGTAAACGCGCATATTGCTGGCGGGATTTTTTCAATTGCTGCTGGCTGCGGGCACGCAAAGCCCGATTGCTGTACAAATCCAGCTCCGCTTCCCATTCGGCAAACAAGGCCTCGCTGACCTCCTCCACCGCCTGTATCTTTTGGCTGACGGTGTCGGCCTTGCTGCGGCAGACATCGTAGCGCCGCTTCAATTGCTGGTAGCGTTGTTCCAACGAACTCTCCGGCAAATGCACCAGGGTTTTGAATTTATCCAGCGCCTCGACGAATTGGTCGCGGCTATCTTTCAGGCTATGACAGGCCTGGTCGACCTGCATCACGACGATGTCGCGTTTATGGTGGCCGAGCAGGGACTCCCGGCTCTGGTAATACGCTTTGCGCAAGCGCCGGTTCAGAAGGGCTTTCAGGAAATTAATCATGATGGAACACGAAGTCGTCTTTATTGACCACGCTGATTTTACAGGAAGCGGCGTCAGCGAAACGGGCAAAAGCCGGATCAAGGATGCCTTGCCGCTGCAATTCCGGCCAGTCGGTCCCGGCCGCGACCGGCGCCGACTTGACCACCACCAATTCGTCGGCCGCAATCCGCCCGGCCAGCCAGGCGGCCAGACTGTCCGAGGTGACGTCCCAACTAGCCGGAACTCCGGCCGCATCCAATTCGGCGACTTGCGGCGCCCAGACCCAGGTTTTGGCCGCCGCCCCGGCTGCAAGCGAGTCGGTAGCTACCAGGATTTCCAGCTCGGGCAGCAGCCCGCGCATCAATTCGGCCATCTGCTGCATCGCCAGTAAGGCCATCCGGTGCGCCGCGACTTCGTCGAACCGATAATCGCGTTGCGCGGCGCGAACCTGGTCGGCAAACCGGCCGCCGCCCGGAACGATGACTTTAAGTCCCGGCCGCCGCGCCACCGCCGCCAAACAAGCCGGCAATGCCGCCGTTTCCAACAAGCTGCCGCCTAGTTTGACGACGCAAATCATTCGCTAAATTGCGCCAACACCTGCAACAGTGCCGCCGCTTTATCGAAGCATTCCTGATATTCTGCGTCCAGTACCGAATCATTGACGATGCCGCCGCCGGCCCAGAAGCGAATCGTGCCGCGGTTGTGCACCAGGGTCCGGATCGCGATATTGGTGTCCATATTGCCGTCGAAGCCGACGTAGCCGATCGCACCGCAATAAACTCCGCGCCGATGCGGTTCCAATTCCTCGATGATTTCCATGGCCCGGATTTTCGGCGCGCCGGTGATTGAGCCGCCCGGAAAACAACTGCGCAACAAATCCAGCGCATGCTGGCCGGGCGCCAACTGGCCGGTGACGGTACTGACCAAGTGATGCACGGTGGCGTAGCTTTCCACTGCGAACAAATTCGGCACCCAGACCGAACCTTTCCGGCAACACTTGCCCAAGTCGTTACGCAGCAAATCGACGATCATCACGTTTTCCGCCCTGTCCTTGGCGCTAGCCACCAAGTCTTCGATCTGGGCTTGATCCTGTTCCGGGTCCGCACGGCGCGGGCGGGTACCCTTGATCGGCTTGGTTTCGACCGCGCCGTCGGTCACTTTCAAAAAACGCTCGGGCGACGAACTCAATACCTGGACGTCCGGCAGATTCAAATAGGCGCTGAACGGCGCGGCATTGATCCGCCGCAGCACCTCGAAGGCCTGCCACGGCTCGCCGACGCAGGCGCTGCTGAAACGCTGGGTCAGATTGATCTGGTAGCAATCGCCTTCTTTCAAATAATCTTTGATTTTGTTGAAGGCCGCCGCATATTGGCGCTTGTCCATGTTGGCGGCAGGCGCCTGCAACACCCGGAAAGCTGCAGTCGGACCCTGTGGCGATCGTTGGCTGAACTCGGCGATTAAGCGTTGTAGCAGTTCATCGGTCAAACCGTAACCGACCAGCCAGCTTTGCTGTTGCTGATGATCGACGACCACCGCCCAACGGTAAATGCCGACCGCCATGTCGGCAATGCCCTCGGCGTCCGCGGCGATGGCA
The DNA here is from genome assembly GCF_006483455.1 of Methylomonas koyamae. Lineage (GTDB taxonomy): Bacteria > Pseudomonadota > Gammaproteobacteria > Methylococcales > Methylomonadaceae > Methylomonas > Methylomonas koyamae_B. The sequence goes on along the minus strand of NZ_PPPU01000028.1, from coordinate 105,842 downwards.
GGTAATTTTTCGATACGCCGGGCCAAGTCGTAGGCAAAGTAACCGATCGCCCCGCCGCAGAACGGCAAACCGTCGATTGCCGGCAATACCTGTCCCAGTTGCTGCTTCAACAATTCGAACGGGTCCGCAGCGCTTTCGACGACCTGCCCGTCGCGTTCGATCCTGGTCAGGTTGCCGTAGGTTTGCAGAGTGGTTACGGGCGCATAAGCCAGAATATCGTAACGGTCCTGACGACTGTGAGGTTGCGCGCTATCCAGGAACACCGCCCACGGCAGATGGGCAATAGGGGCGAATAATTGCGCGCTGTCCGAAAAATACGGCAGCGGATGTTTAGTGGGTTTGGCTAGAAGCATTAAACGCGGATGCAGGGCCGGCTTGACCGGCAAGGACGTGATTGAACACCGCAAGATTTTATACCAGCCGCCGGCTTTAACCAAACCCGCCGACCCGACTCGCCCGGAAAGGCCCTTAGCCGGCAACGGCCGGATTTAAAAAATGCGACCTTAGCGATAGCGCCGGCCGCAAATCTTAAGAAATATCTTGATAACACCAATGCCAAGGCTCGTAGCGATAACCCGAGGCGTTGTCCGGCGGATAGGACATGACGAAACCGAAGCGATTGGCGTTGACCTGCAACCAGGCGAAAGCAGCGGTCAGTTCGAAGCCCTGTTGCACCGCCGGCGCATCCGGGCAGGTCAAATCCACGGCGCGGCCGGTGTGGTGTTCGCTGTAGCCGGGCGGCGCCAGCACGGTCAGGATCTCGGCAATTGCCGCGCCGGCGTCGAGCTTGGCGCGGATGATCTCGGCCTGGCGTTCCACGCTGCGGTAGGCCGAGATCAGGTAAATCTCGATGCCGTCGGCCGCTGCGGCGGCCTTCATCGCCTGCCAGGCGCGGCCGGCGGCGGGGGTCATTAGAAACGCCCTGCCTTTATGGTCGAGGTCGGCGACGGCCAAGCGTTCCGCCGCGGGATACAGGCGCAGGCCGCGGGCTTCGACCGCTTCGACGGCAATTCCCAGCGCGGCGCAGACCGCGCGCGGATCGTAGCTTACGGTTTCGGGATGATTGCTCATCTCAGCTCCGGTTGGCCGAACCATTCGCCGCTTGGACTGTTGTCGACCGCCGGCCTGACGTAATCCGGCGCCGCCGGTTTCGCAATGCAATCAATGAATTCGATGCGGGCTTTCATTGCGGCTTACGAATATTCAGTTTCCGCATCCGATAGCGCAACGTGCTGGGCTTGACCCGCAAGCGCTGCGCCGCGCCTTGCGGGCCCTCTATCACCCATCGGCTTCGCTCCAACACCTGCAGGATATGTTCGCGGGCGACCGCATCCAGGCTGGCGTCGCCGATCTGCGGCGGCGCGGTTGAAATATCCGTCGCACTGCCCGGCAATTGCTCGGCGCCGATCTCCAGCCACGGCCCGTCGGCCAGGATGATGGCGCGCTCGATGATGTTTTCCAGTTCGCGGATGTTGCCGGGCCAGCGGTAGTTCTGCAAACGTCGCATCGATTCGGCGCCGACGCCGTTGATTTTTTTGCCGATTTTCGGCGCGAATTTGCCGATCAGAAAAGCGGCCAACAGCGGAATGTCTTCCAGCCGCTCCCGCAGCGGCGGCGTGGTCAGCGGAAACACGTTCAGCCGGTAGAACAAATCCTCGCGGAAACTTTTGTTCGCCACCTCCTGCAACAAATCGCGGTTGGTGGCGGTGATGACCCGTACATCCATTTTGATCGGGGTCTGGCCGCCGACGCGTTCGAATTCGCGTTCTTGGATCACCCGCAATAATTTGACCTGCACGTCCAGCGGAATTTCGCCGACTTCGTCCAGGAACAGGGTGCCGCCTTCGGCCAGTTCGAAACGGCCGATACGTTTGCTGATCGCACCGGTAAAAGCGCCTTTTTCGTGGCCGAACAATTCGCTTTCGATCAGGCTGGACGGCAACGCCGCACAATTGACTTTGATCAACGGCCGCTGTTTGCGTTTGCTGGCGGAGTGGATGGCGCGCGCCACGAGTTCCTTGCCGGTGCCGGATTCGCCTTGAATCAGTACCGAAGCGTCGGTCTGCGCCACACGCTGCACCTGGTGCAGCAACGAGCGTAGCGCCGGGCTGCGGCCGACGATTTCCTCAAAATTGTGCTCTGCCTTGATTTCTTCCTGCAGGTAGCGGTTTTGCGCTTCCAACTTGGCCTGCTCCTGTTCCATCAAGACTTGGGCGGTAATGTCTATGAACATCGTGCGCATGAAGCGGCCGCTGGGATCGGTTTTCGACCACCAGCGAATCCAGACCGGCCGGCCGTCGTCCTTGCGCCGCAATTCCAGCACCACGCCGGCGCTATCCGTGCCTTTTTCGACCGATGCGAACGCCTGTTGCAACCGGGCCTGGGCTTCCGGCGTCTCCGGCACCAGGGAAATGCCGCGCGTGGTGCTTACCTGCTCCGGAGTCAAACCCAGAATCCGCAATGCCGCCTGGTTGGCTTGCAGAAACCGGGTTTGCACATCCTCGTGCACATAGGCGATCGGCGCTTCGTCGAACAATTCGCGAAAGCGCTGTTCGCTGAGCCGCAGTTGCTGCTCGATGCGCAACCGGTTCAATTCCGCCGCGGCGCGGGCGGCGAAGATTTTGAAGACATAGAACAGATTGTCCCGCTCCGGCATCGCTTGCCTATCGAACAACGCCAAGTGGCCGAGTATCTCGCCTTCGCCGTCGCGTAGCGGCACGCCCAAATAACTTTCCACTCCCTGCTCGTGCGGAAACATCTGCGACACGCCGGAAGGGTAATGGCAGAAATTGCCGCGCAACACATCTTCGCACGGCGTACCGGGCAAATCCCATTCCTGATGGTCCAGAAATTCGCCGTCGGTCCAGAACGCCAAGGTGCGCACGCGAGTCTTGGCCTCGGCGAACTCGGCGACGAAACCGTTCGCCACGCCGGTCGCCAGGCATAAGTTGCGCACCAACGAGCGCATGAAGTCGCCGCCGGTGGCTTGGGCAGTGCCTTCGACCACCGCCTTCAGAATCGAAAAATCGCAGGAATCGCTTGGGTCCATGTTTTTGAAAAGAGTGGACGAAAAAATTGACACCGCAGAACGCCACCACATTCTAGCCGCGACCACCAAGCCAAGGCCACCATATTTGGCGGCCGCCGCGAAATATCGCGGCACTCTTCAGTGCAAACTTGACCAGCGATAGCGCCAAATTTTTACAAGCCATTGATTAAATTTAACTAATTCTACAAGACAGGACCTGGTACGGCGCTTGCTATATTAGCTGTGTCGGACGGCACAGGCTGCCGACACTTCACTAATCTAACTTAACGGAGACTATCCATGAAAAACCCAACTACCGTCGTCAGCACCGCTTTGGCTTCCATCCTGGCCATGAGCGCGATGGGATTGCCAGCCACAGCCGCGGCCGCCGACAAAAACGATATGGAGAAATGCTACGGCGTCGCCAAAGCCGGCAAGAACGATTGCAAAACCTTGTCCAACGCGTGCGCCGGCCACGCAATCAGCGATAACCAGAAAGATGCCTTCATCGCGTTGCCGGCCGGCACCTGCGAGCGCATCAGCGGCGGCAGCCTGCAAGCTCCGGCCGGCATGTAATCCGGATCGGTCATGGCGCAGTCACGCAATACCCTATCCTTCGGCGCCGTTAACGCTTCGATTCCGGCTGCGGCCGGAATCGGGCTGCGTTCGCCGCACTACCGCGAGGCCTTGCACGGCCAGCCCAAACCGGCCTGGCTCGAAGTGCACAGCGAAAACTATTTCGCTACCGGCGGCCCGGCGCTACGGATGCTGGAAAGCCTGCGGCGGGACTATCCGCTCAGCCTGCACGGCGTCGGCATGTCGCTCGGCTCGGTAGACGCACCGGACGGGCGCCATTTACGCCAGTTACAGCAGTTGATCGCACGCATCGAGCCGGCTCTGGTGTCCGAGCATTTGTCTTGGAGCGCGTTCGGCGGCCGCTATTTAAACGATCTGGCGCCGATTGCCTATACCGAATCGGCCCTCGCCGCTTGGGTACAACGGGTGGCGCAGGTGCAGGACTTCCTCGGCCGGCCAATCTTGCTGGAAAACCCGTCCAGTTATCTGCAGTTCGACTATGCCGACTACAGCGAAGCCGAATTCCTGAGCCAATTGGCCCGCCGCAGCGGCTGCGGCCTGCTGCTGGACGTCAACAATCTTTACGTCTCTTGCCGTAACCACGGCTGGGACGAGCTGGATTACCTGCTCGCACTCGATGCCGACCGCGTGGCCGAATTCCATTTGGCCGGCCACCGCCGCAACCAAATCGGCGCTGACGTAATCCTGATCGACAGCCACGACGGCCCGGTCGCCGAGCCGGTATGGCAGTTGTTCCGCATGGTTTTACAGCTGTTCGGCAACCGGCCAACCTTGATCGAATGGGATGCGGATTTACCCGATTGGCACACCCTGATCGGTCAGGCCGCACGCGCCGATCGCTATATGGAGCAAAATTATGTCCAGGCTGCATGAGCTGCAACGCGATTTTACCGGTTTCGTGTTTGGCGACTCCGCCCGGATTCCGGCCGGTATTGTCGCCAACGGCATCGCCCCGGAACGGCGGATGGCCGTTTACCGCAACAACACCCAAACCGGTTTGAGCCAGGCCTTACGCGACACCTACCCGGTAGTAAACCGCCTGGTCGGTGCCGGCTTCTTCGACCGGCTGGCGCGAGCGTATATCGCCGAATATCCGCCAGCCGCGGCTTGTCTGATTGAATTCGGCGCCAACTTCTCCGAGCTGATTGCCGGCTTTGCCGCTGCCGCCAGCCTGCCCTATCTGGCCGACGTGGCTAGTCTGGAATGGCTTTACCACCGGGCCTACCATGCCGCCGAATCCCCAGTTCCGGCGTTGACGACGTTGCGCGATTTCAACCAGGTCGATTGCGGCGAGTTGACGGCAAAATTGCATCCCAGCGTCGGTTTGCTCGAATCCGACTATCCGCTGCTGCCGATCTGGCTCAGCAACCAAACCGATTATCTCGGCGATCCGCACGTCAATCTGGATGCGGGCGGTTGCCGGCTGCTGGTGTTTCGGCCGCAGTGGGAAGTCGAGATTCGGCGGTTGGCATTAGCGGAATACCATTGTTTGGCGGCCTTGGCCGGCGGCGCGGGTTTAACCGCTGCCGTCGGCGCCGCTTTGGCATGCGATCCGGATTTCGCTGTAGAACCCTGGCTGCTGGCCGGACTGCGCAGCGGTCTGCTGGCCGATATCGTTTTACTGTAACCGAGGTTAACTCCATGAATACGCGTATCGCGAATCCTGCTCCGGCCGTGCCGGGCAAAGCCGTAAACACATTTTTCCTAAGATTGCGCCACCAGCTGACGCCGCTCGCCGACTTGGTGCTGCGCGCTTGGGTCGGCTACGCGTTCTGGATTTCCGGTTGGCTCAAGTTGAACAGTTGGGACAGCACCTTATATCTGTTCCAATTCGAATATGCGGTGCCGCTGTTACCGAGCCCGGCGGCAGCCGTGCTGGCCACGACCATCGAAATGCTGGGGCCGCTATGTTTGTTTCTGGGCCTGTACGCCCGCACGGCGGCGGCGTTACTGTTCGGTTTCAATATCGTCGCGGTGGTGTCTTATCCGCAACTGGGCGCGGCCGGCCTGGAACAACACCGGACTTGGGGTTTGCTGTTGCTGGTGCTGATGGCGCACGGTCCCGGCCGTTGGTCGGTGGATGCCTGGCTGGCGCAGTTGCGCCGCCGGCCGGATTGATGCATGTCGACTTCAAACGCCCATTTGCCTCTGCACGGCAAAACTGTGCTGGTGATCGACGCGACTTGCGCCGCAGGCGCGGCCGCCGCTGAAGCGCTGGCTCTAGCCGGCGCCAGAGTCATGTTGAATTACCCGGATCGGCGCGACGCCGCGGAACGGCTGGCGGAACGCATCCGCAACCGCGGCGGCCAGGCCATGGCGTTTCGGGCCGATATTGCGCTTCCGGGCGAGCTACGCAGCCTGTGCGATGTGCTGCTGGCCTATTGGGGCCAACCGAATCTTTTAATCGGCGCCGGTTCGCACGCCGTAGCGCTATCGGCGGCTTTAGGCCCAACCGATCCGCCGGTACTAGCCCTGAGTTATGACGCCGTTGCGGCGTTTTTGGCCGCGGCGGGCGGCGCCAGCCAAACCTAATCGGAACTTGGCGGCAAAATCCTTATCACTGAACAACGCAAGCCGTTTGCAATTTAATTTCCGGACCAGAAGGCATCCATGAAAATCTACTACTATCCCAAAATCCCGGCGGCCGCAATCACGCCAAAACACTTATTTCAAACCCGCCGCAAATTCCTGCAAACGGCGGGCGGCGCGGCGTTGGCGGCGCTGTTACCGCAACCGCTATGGGCGGCGGGCGGCTTCGGCGAGATCAAAAAGTCGGAATTCAATGCCGACGAATCTTTGACGCCGTTGCAGTCGGTCACCAGCTATAACAATTTTTACGAATTCGGCACCGGCAAGGACGATCCGGCCGCCCGCGCCGGCAGTTTAAAAACCCGGCCCTGGACTGTCAGCATCGAAGGCGAAGTCAAGAAACCTGTCACCTTCGATATCGACCAAATCTTGAAAATGGCGCCGCTGGAGGAACGGATTTACCGCCTGCGTTGCGTCGAAGCCTGGTCGATGGTGATACCGTGGGTCGGTTTTCCGCTGGCCGAACTGATCAAACGTGCGGAGCCGACCGGCAAGGCCAAGTACGTGGAATTCGTCAGTCTGCACGATCCGCAGCAGATGCCCGGCCAGAAATCGGCGGTATTGGAATGGCCTTACCGCGAAGGCCTGCGTCTGGACGAAGCCATGCATCCGCTAACCCTATTGACTGTCGGTTTGTACGGCGAGGTGCTGCCGCCGCAAAACGGCGCACCGGTGCGGATCGTGGTGCCGTGGAAGTACGGTTTCAAAAGCGCCAAATCGATAGTCGCGATCCGCTTCCTGGAACAACAGCCCACCACCAGTTGGATGCAGGCCGGCCCCAGGGAATACGGATTTTACGCCAACGTCAATCCGGAGGTGGACCATCCGCGCTGGAGCCAGGCCAAGGAACGCCGCATCGGCGAATTCCTGAAGCGCAAAACCCTGATGTTCAACGGCTACGCCGAACAGGTCGCCCCGCTATACGCCGGCATGGACCTGGCCCGCTACTTCTGACCTATGGCTAACGTATCGCTAGACGGCAAAGCCCTGGCCCGTATTAAAACCGCGGCGTTTTGCCTGGCCTTGCTGCCCTTGGGAAAATTGGGCGTCAACGCCTATCTGGACAATTTGGGCGCCAATCCGATCGAAAAAATCACCCACGTCACCGGCTTCTGGACCCTGACTTTGCTGATGGTGACCTTGGCGGCGACGCCGCTGCGCCGGCTGTCGGGCTGGAACTGGCCGATCCGGCTGCGGCGCATGCTCGGCTTGTTCGCGTTCAGCTACGGTAGCCTGCATCTGCTGGCTTATTTGGTACTGGACCAGTTCTTCGATTGGGACGCCATCGTCCAGGACATCGCCAAGCGGCCTTATATCACGGTGGGTTTTCCGGCGTTTCTGTTGATGGTTCCGTTGGCGGTGACGTCCACCGATCAAATGCTGCGCCGGCTAGGCGGCAAAAATTGGCTGCGCTTGCATAGTCTGGTCTACCCTTGCGCAATCGGCGGTGTCGTTCATTATTGGTGGCTGGTGAAAAAAGACTTGAGCAATCCGCTTGCCTTCGCCTCGGTTTTGGCGATACTGCTTGGCATCCGGGTCGCCTACCGGCTCGGCGGACCGCTTTTTCGGCGGCCGAAGCCGGCCCGATCAACCTGATTTTCTAACCAACGCCCCCTTGAACCCGATTCGCGATTACCTGTTCGTCTACGGCAGCCTGCGCCGAAAACCGGGAGCTTGCAGCAACCACCCGCTGCTGGCCGGCTGCGAATGGGTCGGCCGGGCGACGCTGGCTGGCCGGCTTTATCGTTTGGACGGCTATCCGGGCGTAGTCGACGCCGGCCGCGGCCGGGTCCAAGGCGAAGTCTACCGTCTGCGCAACGGCCGGCGCACGCTGGCAGAACTGGACCGCTACGAAGAATGCACTCGGCATTTTCCGCCGCCGCACGAATACCGCCGGGTCCGGCGTCCGGTGCGTTTGGCCGGCCGGCGGGTTTTGTCGGCCTGGGTTTACCTATACAATCGGCCGACTGCCGGCTTGCGCGCCATCACCGGCGGCGATTATTTTCTCCAACCTCAGGAACCGGCATGATCAGCGTCATCCAACGCGTCACCCAAGCCAAAGTCACGGTCGACGGCATCGATATCGGGGTTATCGGCCACGGCATCATGGCGTTGTTAGCTGTGGAAAAAGCCGACACCCCTAAGCAGGCCGATCGCCTGCTGGAGCGGATTCTGAATTACCGGATATTCGCCGATGCCGACGACAAGATGAATCTGAGCTTGCGCGATATCAACGGCGGCCTGCTGTTGGTGCCGCAATTCACGCTGGCCGCCGACACCGACAGCGGCAACCGCCCCAGCTTTGCGACGGCCGCGCCGCCGGAGATGGGCCGGGAATTGTTCGAATACGCCCGGCAACGCGCCGCGGCGATCTACCCCGGTTGCCAATTCGGCCGCTTCGGCGCCGACATGAAAGTCTCGTTGGTCAACGACGGCCCGGTGACTTTTACCCTGCGTTGCCAGGATAAAGCCCGCTAAACCCCGGGAATCCAGGCGGAATTTCCAGCGACCCAAGTTTACGTGGGTCAATAAACTTCGCCGCTATTCGAATGACTGCAAACGCGGGGCGATTTATGCTGCAAAAAATAAACTATGTTAAATAACGCAATTTAATTTGCCGCACAGCCTGCTTACTACTAAAATCCTGTCACCTTAACCCACCATAGAGAGATACTCATGAAGAATCGTCATTTATTGCTGGCCATCATACTGCCTGCGTTGTTTGCCCTCAGCGGCTGCGAATCGGCGAAACCGGTCGACGAGACCAATGCCCAGCCCGCCGAAGTGGCCCCTGCCGCAGTAGCGCCGACGCCTGCTCCGGTTCCTGCCGCCGCGCCGGTGCCGGCAGTAAATCCCGACCATTGCGCCAAACACAAAGCCGATGCGTCGCACGACTGCGAAGCGCATTGCAAAAAAAGTAAAGGCAAAAAAGATAAAGCCTGTCTGAAACACTGCGCCGACAAAGCCTTGGCCGACCACGATTGCGCAAAACATTGCGCCGACCATCCGCACGCCAAAGACGCGGTCTGCGCCAAACATTGCGCGGGCGATGCCAACGCCAAACCTCACGAATGCGGCAGCGAGCACTGTGCGCACCACGAAGCCGACGCGGCCAAACATTGCGACGCCGGCCATTGCGCCCACCACAAAGGCGCAGCCGCCCATGAATGCGGTGCCGAACATTGCCAAAAACACGGCGGTAACATGGCAGACTGCTGCGGCAGTGGCCATAAATGCGATAAGTAATCCATTCCTCGGCCGGAGAAAGCGCTAAGCGGCGCTTTCCCCCGGCCGCTCTTCCCACAACTCAATTCGGTTCACAGCGGCTCGGCGCAAGTACCGCAATCCTGATCCGGCCCGGACCCACGGCGCCAGCGGACAAGCGCTTTATCACCACGGTGCCCGGTCGCAGCAATAGTACGTCAGACAAAAAAAAGGACCGGTAGCCCATTGGGTACCGATCCAGGCAGGAGCCACGAGGTTCTAAGGAAGAAACAGATCGAATCGACGCAAGCCAACGCGATAACCCGATCGCTGTTTAAGATGGGGCTCGATCGATAAAGTTCAATAGCTTTGAATATTTATAAAATTTTTTCAAGTTGGTATCGAAGCCCGCCGCACAGCAAAGCGGCGCAATCTTAGTCCGGCGCTCGGTCTCAAGCAGCCACGTCTTTACGGAAAAACCACATCTGGTAGATGCTCAGTAAAATTTGCACCCCCATCGACAGCCCCATCAGCGCGCCGCTCAACACGACCACGTAGGCGAAACTGGAGATCGATTTGGTGATGAACCACGACAGCACGTCCAGCAACATCGCCGCAAACGGAATCACCACCGCTACCCGTTTGACGTAAATGTTGATGTCGCACAGCAAAAAGATCTTGCCGATAAAAAACAGGATGAAGGCAATACCAAACAAATGGATATGCGACACCCTGACCAATACCGGCACCGAAGCGCCGCCGGAATGCGCCACTTCCAAGACACCGGCAAAGTTAGTCAAATTGGGTAAGGACGGATTCACCGCCGGATTGTGGCAATGCACGCAATCGCGGTTCAGAATCGGGGCGACGTCCTTTTCGTAACCGTTTTGTTCGGCGCCGTCGTGTATCCATTTCATGATGACTTCCTTGTCGCTTTGGTACTTCAGATTCGGCTCCATGATGCCGTTGATGGCCGAGCCGAGCCGGGTCTGGTTATTGGAGCCGTGGTACATAATGACAATGTCTTCGATCGACAAACCCGGCTTGCCGTCGCGGCCCTGGTGGGTGTAGTACATATTGATCAGCGCCATGATATAGGCCAAACCGATGGTCAACAAAAATACGGTGTTTAAAATTCTTTCGCTGACGGAAATATCTTTGAAACGGGCGTAATGTTTTGGCATGAAGGTAACGGTCCACTAGGGTTAAGTGACCAGCTCCACAAAAAAAGCCGGTGCAGCTAATGCACCGGCCAAGCAGGAGCCACGAGGTTCTATCGCAGATGGGTATTAACTCCGGTTTAAAACGCCAGCCAAGTATTGAAATACAACGTGTTGTTATCGCTGGCGCTGCGCAACGGGTCGCTGCTGTAATTTTTATCGGCACCGTCGAACCGGGTATAGGCGACGTATTGGGCCGCAAAGCGCAAATTCAAGTAAGAATCCGCAGTCGAGGCTTTTTTACCGAACGGAATGTAGTCAAGCTCGAACGTGAAATATTCGGAATTGGGTTTCAATGTCGGCGACGCGGCATACAACACCGTATCGCGATTGCCGTAAATCCGGTTAAAGCCCAAGGTCAAGCCGTAGGTCTGGTCGTAAGTATAGGAACCGTTCAAGCCCAGAAATCCCAATTGCTGGTTCAATTGCGCCGACCCAGGCTCGTCCTGATTAAACGTGGCGGCCAATTGTTGCTGCTCGCGGATATAGCTGCCCTTGAATTCGTAGATATGTTTGGCATTGGCCAGATACTGGTAATTGAAATCCACTCCCAAGTTGGTGAAACGGTCGGTCGCCGTTAAGGTCGGATCGGGCTGGATATCGGCGCGGAAACCGAAATGCCCCAACGAGACGTAATGGCCCTGCCATTCTTTTTGCAGACCGATGCGCCAATACGGTGCTCCGCCGTTGATTTTCACGGCGCCGCCATCCCACTGCCCCATGCCTTTTTGCGCGTAGCGGGCAAAACTGCTGTAAGCGCCGGCTTCCAGATACACCGTGTCGTCAATCATGCTATACAACGAAGCGCCGCCGACCTGGCCGCCTAAGCTCGCCACCGCAGGAGCGCTACCGTAAAGAAAATTGCCGCCCGGAACCGGCGCTATCGGCGAAGAAACATACGGAAAACCCCAGGCTGGCGTGGTGTTCCATAAATCCTGCACCGTCGGATTGTTATTGAACGAAACGCCGTAGACGAAATTCCGTCCCAGCCAATCAGCCTCGTCGGCCCAGCGGATATCGGTATTATCCAATGCAAACCGGCTTTCCACGCCGTCGTAGGTAAATTGCACGAAAGCGCCAAGTTGCTGAAAGACCTTACCGCCGTAAAACAAAGACGCCTGGTCGAAAGCCAAATTGTTATTGGCATTGAAACGGCGACTCTCCCAGCCGTTGTCCGCTGCCAGATTGTCGACGTTTTTCTTGGTATTTGTAAAAGAACCCATCGCCATTCCGCCGAAGCGGCTGAACGCGGAACCGTTGCCACCCCAGACATAGCCGTTCAATTTGAATTGGCGGCCATAGGAATTGAGATTCGGACCGAAGGCCTGCGTATGGCAGGCGGTACACGCCATGCCGGTTTGCCGAGCAAAGCTCGGCACTGCCTGGGCTCCGCTGGCGTAAACCAAACCAAACAAAATAACGGCCAAGTAACCGGCCAAATACCTCCAAGCGGTGTGTTTACTCATCTTCCCCTCCCGTAAGTCTTGTTATTTTTTAGAAATTTACGAATAAAGACGCCATGCCCAAATGGTGCATCTTGGCATCGCGGTGGTTGGCGTCGTCGAGGTACTGGTTCAAGTAACCCAGTTCGGCCCGAACGTTTTTGTTGAAATTCCAGCCAAAACCGCTAAAAGCCCGATTCTGGTCGAAGCCGGATTTGCCGCCCCAGGCGGTGGTGTTAACCCGGTAAAACGCTTCGTCCCAGGCGATGAAGCTCAGCCGCGGTTCGAAATCGAACGGATGCATGAATTTGATCATTTGCCGCGGCCGCTCGCGGACTTGGTCGCCGCGCAGGAAATTGGTTTCCCACATGGTGCGGAAGGTGAAGGTGCCGATGTCGGTGGGCAGGATGTAGCGAAACGCCGGCCAAATATCCTGTTGGGCGATATAAGGCTTGCCGATGTTCTGCGTCGGCAGCCAGGTATAACCGGCCCAGATCGTCGCCCGGTCGCTCAACGAGTACCCGACCGCGGAACGGACCATGCCCTGGTACCAATGGCCCCAGTTGCCGTCGAAACGCGACTGCCCTTCCAGCCAGATGCGGCCTTTCTCCAACGACGGATCGACCGCTTGCAGACTGCCCTCGCCGACGATTTGCAGCCAAGCGCCGGTGTCTTCCGCCAATTCGCCGGCATGCGCCAAAGCCGCACCGGCTGATGTGAACATAAACAAGATAATTTTCAACCAATTGCGAGGATAAGAGTGTTCGGCCATCGCTTTGCTCCAGATCGAATTCCAGTGATTGCAGGCAAAACTCGGGCGTAGCCGGCCGCTCCGGGGTCAGCATTGGAGTATTGTCTGCGGTGATTGAGGTTTGGCCCGGTGGGCCGATGATGCTCCGGCACCGCCCGAAACACGGACGGCGCCGGCCTGTTAGCTCGTCAAACGCTGAGCTTGCGGCGCGCAGCCAGATGGTGGTCGGAGTAGCTGTGATGTTCGTCGAGGCCGACGATTTCGCATTTGCCCCCGGCGTGGCGATACTCTTCCGCATAGTGGTGGATAAACTCCATCACGGTGTGATCGATCAACTCGACGTCGGTCAGGTCGAAGAACACGTTCTCGCCTTGCGGAAAATCCGCCAACAAACTTTTCAAGCTGATGAAGTTGGAGAACACCGCCGCACCGCTGACGGCAATATGGTAGGTGCGCGGATCGGTCTTCTTGACGTGGTAGGCCAGCGAAAACACGTTGCCCGGTTTTAAGCCGCGGGTCATGTGGATCAGCAACTCGGCGACGATGCCGATCGCGACGCCGACCAGCAAATCGGTGGCGATGACACCGATAATGGTGATCACGAACACGACGAAATTATCCAAACCGACCGACAAGGTTTTGGCGAACTCCTTCGGCGAGGCCAGCCTGAAGCCGGTGAAGACCAGCAATGCCGCCAACGAAGACAGCGGAATTTCGTGAATCAGGCGCGGAAACAGCGCTACGAAAATTAATAACAGCAAACCGTGGAAGAAATTCGCCCAGCCGGTTTTGGCGCCGTTGTTGATATTGGCCGAGCTACGGACGATCTCGGCAATCATCGGCAGACCGCCGACCATACCGGCGACCAAGTTGCCGACGCCGACCGCAGCCAGGTCCCGATTCAAATTGGAGTTGCGCTTGTAGGGATCGAGTTTGTCCACCGCCGACGCGCTCAATAGACTTTCCAGGCTGCCGACCAACCAAATCGTCACGACTGCCACCCAAAATTCGGCGGTGGCGATTTTGGAAAAATCCGGAAAGTAAAAGCCGGACATAAAATTCTCCGGCACCGCCACCAGGAAGGTAGGCCCCACGGTGTATTGGTGGTACGGCAAAATTTCGGCTTCTGGTAAAAACAGGTATTGGTGGATATGGTCGAGATCGAAGTATTGGCCCAAAGCCAAGCCGAGCATGACCACCAGCAACGGCGCCGGGATCATTTTCAGGGTCGGTTGCTTGATCAGGGACCAAACAATCAGCAAAGCCAATCCGCACAAACCGATCAATGACACTTCCGGATTCATTTCGATGATCGAATGCGGAATCTCGGCAATGGTGCCGAGCAGGGTTTTGGCTTCGGGTTTTACCCCTAGCAGGGTATGAACCTGCTTGGCCATGATGATGATGCCGATCGCCGCCAACATACCGTGCACCACCGAACTGGGAAAAAAGGCACTCAGCTTGCCGGCTTTAAACACGCCGAGCAATATCTGCAACACACTGGCAACGACGATAGCCGCCAAGGTATAGCGATAACCGGCCATCGCATCGCCATGGCCCAGCGACTGCACCGCATCGACGATGACCACAATCAGACCGGCCGCCGGGCCGTTGATCGTCACATACGAGCCGCTGATGCGGGAGACGACCACGCCGCCGATGATGGCGGTGATGATGCCCGACATCGGCGGAAAGCCGGATGCCATCGCGATACCGAGACATAGCGGCAATGCAATCAAAAACACCAGAAAACCGGAGAGCAAATCGCCGCGCCAGTTTTCGAACAGGCCGGGAATACCGGTTTTCGGCAACACTAGCTGAGATCCTTGGGACATAAATAGCGCTCGTTTACAAATTAAAACCATTGTAAAGCGAGAAATATGCCAATTTTATAAAACGCCGGCAAAGCCGGCATTTCAAAGCTAAATCGTTCCAGTCGGCGCCGCGTCAGGCTTCAGCGCCAAAGACCTATGGTTTATAAAAACCTGTATTTTGGTTGAAATCCACCTTTTCGCCCATGGCCAACTTAAGGATAGGCGGAATTCAAAATTCGAAATGCGCCCGAATACCGTAGATGTCCACCGGGCCGCGGTCGGCGTTATAGGCAGGATTGAAAATCCGCTGGTAATCCAAGGTCAACCAAACCGATGGCACTAGGTTGGCTTTGTAGTAGATATCGAATACCTGTTCGGGCCGATAGCGGATACTGCCATCGCCGATAAAGCCGTCCACACCGCCGCGGTTCAGGTAATTGACGTGTGCGGAAGACAACCAACTGGCGGCATAGCCCATACCCAACGCGTCGTACTGCCGGGTCCAGAAGCCACCGTTGACGACGCTGCCGAACGATAGCGAACGGTCCGACGAAGTATAGGAATACACCTCGGTCCTGCCGTCGCTATACATACCGCGGAAGAAAACGCCGACACCTTCGGCAAGCTGCTGCTCCAGATTGAGGCCTACCCCCATTTTGGCATTTCCTCGGCGCACCCAGCACAGATCCGGTGCGGCGCCGTTAGCCGAGTCGTAATGGTAGCCGGAACATGCAGAAGCGTTTTGCGCCGGATTGGCTTGATAGGCGGCGACCGCATCGTCCCAACGTCCCATGTTCTCGTAATTGCGGTACATCAACAATTTAGCCGCACCGGGCCGCGCGCCGATTTGATGCCGATGTTCCAACTCGAATTGATCGCCGTAATACTTGAAGACCCGAAAATCCAAAGGCAAGTCGTTGGGATTTTGCGGCGTCGCAAACCGCCCCAAACGCACGGCCCAATCGGCGTAGTAATACTCCAGCGCCGCACCGACCGAGTAACCGCGCGCATCGGCGGCAAAATCGTAAGCCGCATGAGTTAAAAACGCCATATTCAGAAACTGTTGACGCAAGTCGGCGGCGTATGCGTTTTTATCGAAAATATCCAAGACGCTCAGATTGCCGAGCGTCACCACCAATCGGTGGCTGTCTAAATTGCCCGCCAATTGCAACGGTCCCGACTCGACGGCTTGTTCGGAACCTCCGAAATTGAAGGTTTGCTTCAGATAAAACCGCGACTTGTACCAGGTAGCGCTGACCGAACCTGTCTTCTGCAACTCAAAGTTTTGAATCGCGCCGCCCAAGCCCTTCAGATCGGATAGCGGCAATTCCGAGATCATTTCCGGCGCCAAATAGACTTCGCCGCCGCGCCAGGCCTTCAAACCAAAATAGGCCGTTACCGTACCGGTAAAACTACGCTCGGCCTGCGGAGACAGCGAATGCGGCGTACCGTTCAAGTTGGTGTAAGCCGCCGGAAATGCCGGCTTCCAACTGGAAATATAAGTGGCTTGCCCATAAGCGTTCCAATACTCATCCCGAGTATCGTGCCAGCCTTGCCGGTCCAGCAACTCCATCAACGAAACCCGGTCGCCGCCAGCGGCGTGCGCAGCCGTCTCGCTAACGCACGCCAGCCACGCCACTACCGCAAAACGCTGGCAGAAGCTGCGTCGGGACGCCGATGAAAAATTTAACAAGCGCAATCCTCCAACAAGGGTTTCAGTAATAGCGTTTCGCCACCGCTATATAGCATAGCGTCCAATTCAACCAAACCGAAATCAAGCGAACGCTAACCACCACTCCCCGGCAAACGGTTTAAATCAACCACCCCCCACCAAATTCCGCACCATCAGCCAAGCACAACAAAAACAAATACCTATAAAAACAATTAGTTAAAAAACGGCACGACTTATGCTGTAAATGTGTTGAATTTCTCCGCCCGGATTACGTGGGTTACAGCCCTAAGGCCTGTAACTTGAACACTTAAGGCTCGCGACGCCTTTCAATCCGTCCGGTTTCAACGTTTCTTTGGACGCCGCCAACGCCCGCAAAGCATCCGGTATTCGAAGAGAGCTCTTTTGACCAACGAGGTTTAGTACATGGAACTGGTTAGCCATACTTATCATTCGGCTGAACCGAATGACAGCCACTCCGACCGCCGAGATAGCGGTTTCGACCTGAATCGCGCCATCGACAACGTCTCGCACTGGTTGCCGACGCAAGGCCCGCTAAAAGACTTCATCCACCACAATACCTTACATGCGGTACAGCACTTGCCGTTTCACGAAGGCGTCGCGCTGGCGGCAAAAATATTCGGCGCGCGCAGCTATTTGCCGCTATCCGATTACCAAAACCGCTACCGCGAGGGCCGGATCAGCGACCACGCCATCGACTGGGCTTTACAACGTGCCGACTTGAATGGCAACCAGCGCCAAGCGCTGCGCGACAGCCTGTTCAGCACAGACAAGCAAAGCCATTACCCGCCGACTTCCCTAGCCAATCACGGCATACGTACCCGTTGGCTAAACGAATTGGAAGTGGATTTGAATGCGCTGGCGCATCCGGTGTTATTCCGTCTACTGGCCAACTTTCTGGATCAGGGTATCAGCCGCTGGAGCTTACCGAAGGCAAACGAGAGTTTTTGGGATTGCGTGTTGCGCTTAACCCAAAACAGCCTCATACCGCTATATCCGTTTCAAGAAAAAAGCGTACGCGACCTGCTCAACCTCGGCCCGGATCAAGTCATTCTGCATTGTTTGCAACGCATGGTCGGCCTCGAAACCTGGTACGAACAGTACATTCTGGAAATGCTGCTCGGCCATCCGGGCTGGTCCGGCATGGTCAGACTGATCGAACTGAATCCGCAAACCTTGCTGGCCCGCCGCGATATTTCGTTGCAGCAATTGATCGCATTCGAACTGGCCTGTGAACTAGCCTTGCTGCAGAAAAAACGCGGTGCCAATTTCGGCAATATTGCCGCCTTGAAACAGCTGGATTCGGTGCCGCGCTTCAACGGCGGCGCGATGCAAACTCAGGTTCCGTTAAGGCTGAAAGTCTGGCACGAAGCCATGGAATGGTCCCTGCATAGCGAATTGTTGCAGGCTTTGAAAAACCAGCCGGTTCCGGGCCGGTCGCCAACCGCCAAGCCGGCGGTGCAAGCGCAGGCACTGTTTTGCATCGACGACCGGGAATGCTCGTTACGCCGGCATTTGGAAGAAATCAATCCGGCAATCCAAACCTTCGGCGCCGCCGGTTTCTTCGGCATCGATTTCCTGTACCAGGGCCTGGACGACGTCTATCCGGTGGCGCAATGCCCGACCGCGATTGAGCCTAAACATTTGATCGTCGAAGCGGCGGAAGACCAAGCCGAAACAAAACAAAAAACCGGTAAGTTGTCCAGCCTGCACTTCACGGCGCATTCGATGCTGCGCGGTTGGCTGTTTACCCAAACTTTGGGCTTGGGTTACGCGGCGCGCCTGGCCTGGAACGTATTCCGCCCCGGCGCCGGCCTGCTTAATATCGAACAGCTCAGCGAGGTCAAGGCTCACAGCCACTTGCACCTGCTGCGCGAAACCGACGAACCCACGCCGGAAGG
Source organism: Methylomonas koyamae (assembly GCF_006483455.1). Taxonomy (GTDB): domain Bacteria; phylum Pseudomonadota; class Gammaproteobacteria; order Methylococcales; family Methylomonadaceae; genus Methylomonas; species Methylomonas koyamae_B. Next base: position 87,606 of record NZ_PPPU01000028.1, on the reverse strand, counting down.
CTATTTACTGGGCTTTTCCTTTCCGGAAATGGCCGACCGCGTCGGCGGCTTGTTGCGCAATATCGGCTTGACCCAGGATTTCGCACCTTTGGTAGTCATTGTCGCCCACGGCTCCAGCAGCGTGAACAATCCGCATTTTGCCGCCTACGACTGCGGCGCCTGCGCCGGCAAACCCGGCGCGCCGAATGCCCGCGCCTTCGCCTGGATGGCGAATCAGGACGCGGTACGGGAAATCCTGGGTGAACGCGGTATCGACATTCCGGCCGCCACTTATTTCGTACCGGCGCTGCATAACACCAGCCGCGACGAAATCACTTATTTCGATCCGAATTCCTATTTGCACCGCGACCATAAAGTGCTGCACGCCTTCAAGCACGACATGCACCACGCCCTGTTACGCAACGCGCGCGAACGTTGCCGCTGGTTCGAATTGGGCCCGCAATCGCATTCCAATAAAGCAGCGCATCAACACGTCGTCGCCCGCGCCTCGTCGATTTTCGAACCGCGCCCGGAATACAACCATTCCAACAACTTGTATTGCCTGGTCGGCCGCCGCGAATTGAGCCGGCAATTATTTCTGGACCGGCGCTCGTTTCTGCATTCCTACGATCCGGCCAGCGACGCCAACGGCGAGATCATGGCCAAGATTCTGTCTGCGATCATTCCGGTCTGCGGCGGTATCAACCTGGAATATTTGTTCTCTCGGATCGACAACTCGGTTTACGGCGCCGGCACCAAACTACCGCACAACGTGATCGGCTTGCTGGGCGTCGCCAACGGCGTCGAAGGCGATCTGCGTACCGGTTTGCCGTCGCAAATGATCGAAGTCCACGAACCGGCCCGACTGCTGATGGTGGTGGAACAAACCACCGCTATTATGGATAAAGCCTTGGCCGGCATCGGCGGTTTGCAGGAATGGCTGGACGGCGAATGGATCAGATTGGTCAGCTGCGATCCCGGCAGCCACGACTTGCAGCTTTACGCCAAACACGGCTGGGAAAACATCGAACTGCCGGATACCGTGCAGACCCCGGCCGCACCCCACTCGGAAAAAATCATCCTCGGCAAGACCGCAACGATACCGGTACATCAGTTATCAGGGAGACAGGCATGAACGGCTTGATGTTGGCCTGTTTGGCATTTCCGCTGCTCGGCATGTTATCGATACTGCTGTTCGGCAGCAGCGAGCAGCGCATATCGCACATTAGTCTATGGATCAGCCGATTGAAAGGCGCCAGCGTATTGGGCTTGTTGGCGATCTGGGCTGTTGCCGGTTTTCCGGCTCACGAATTCGCTTGGTTCGATCTTTACGCACAAGGCGAATACCGCTTTCCAATTCTGTTTTATTTGGACCGGATCAGCGCGGTCTATTTATTCTGCGCCTGGGTGATTTTCTCGATTATCGTGCGTTATTGCCGGGTCTATCTGCACCGCGAGGCCGGCTACCGGCGTTTCTTCCTGACGATCTTCGGCTTTGCGTTCGGTTTGAATCTGGTGATTCTGTCCGGTTCGATCGATATGCTATTCGCCGGCTGGGAAATAGTGGGCGTCTCGTCGTTTTTGTTGATCGCCTTTTACCGGCACCGGCCGCAGCCGATTCGCAACGCCTTGCGCGCCTACAGCATCTACCGCTTCTGCGACGTCGGCCTACTGCTCGGGGCCTGGATGAGCCATTTGCTGTTTCACGACAGCCAGCATTTCAGCCAACTGGCCAATTTGTTCCAGCACGCGGCAATGCCGCCGGCCGGTTATGCGTCGCTGCTGATATTGTCCTGGCTGATCGTCATCGCCGCCTCCGGCAAATCGGCGCAATTCCCGTTCTGCTTCTGGTTGCCGCGGGCGATGGAGGGGCCGACGCCTTCCAGCGCCATTTTTTACGGTGCGTTATCGATCCATCTGGGCGTGTTTCTGTTGTTACGCACCATGCCGATCTGGACCTACCATTACTTGCCGCGCACCATGGTGTTGGTGATCGGCTTGCTGACCGTCGTCATCGCCAATCTGTCGGAAAAAACCCAGTCCAATATCAAGGGCCAGATCGCTTATGCCTCGATCACCCAGGTTGGCTTCATGTTTATGGAATTGTCGCTGGGTCTGGAGACGCTGGTCTTGGTACATTTCCTCGGCAACGCCTTCCTGCGTTGCTACCAGTTGCTGGTCTCGCCGTCTATCGTCGCCCATTTGCTGCGGGTAGAAGGCTCGGTCGATACCGACTTCGTCATCAAACCCAGCGCGATGCGCGAGTTTCTGCCCAATTCCATCCGCGATACCTTGCCGGCAGTACTGCAAAACACGCTATACGTGTTCGCGTTGCAGGAAGGTAATTTGGAACGCTTGGTACATTCGACCTTGTGGGACCCGCTGAAGCAAATCGGCGCCCGCATGAACCAGGTCAGGCCTGCGATCAGGTATTTCAGCAGCGTCGGTCTGATGGGTCTGATCATCCTCGGCGAAAACGAAACCTGGTTCGATCGCGGTTATTTGTCGATCCCGATCTCCGTGGCAATGGTAGTTGCCTCGCTGAGCGCGTTCAGCCAAAAACACAGTCCGTTCAAAGTCTGGAACGCGATCGCAACCAGTTGCGGTTTGGCCGGCATTGCGGTATGGATGATGGATCCCGCGGCTTATGCGGACGTGCTGCTGTTTTTGAGCGGCGTGCTGCCCTCCTGGCTATTGGGTATAGGCGTGCTACGCCGAATGCTGGCGCAGGAAAACTTCGCCGACGAGCCGTTCCGCTACCGGGCCATGGCCGAAACCCGGCCGCGAGCCTCGCTGCTGTTGTTTCTGAGCTTTCTGGGTTTGGTAGGATTCCCGATCACGCCGGCATTTCTGGGCGAAGACCTGCTATTGGCCGACGCCACCGGGCTGCATCCCTGGTTTGCCCTGCCCATTACGCTGGCCTTTGTCGTCAACGGCATCGCCGCCGCCCGCGTCTTCGTCAGATTGTGCATGGGCCGTCCCAGCGAGGTTTGCAGCCAAACTCACGAATCCGCCTAGTGACTTTATCCGTCAATCATGGCATTAATGTTGAGCTAGGCGCGACTTTTTCGCGCTCGGAAATATTGGCCGTTTTTGGCCCGCACAATAATAATTCGACAGGAGGATACATGCGTAAATTTCCAATTGTAATGCTGACAGTTGCCTTAAGCGCCGCCTTGGGTCAGGCTTTCGCCGAAGAAGCCCCCGTTTCGGACAAAGTCAGAACCAGCGTTTTGAAACGTCATCCGCAGGCAACCGATATGGTTGGCACCATGGAAACCCACTTCGGCCAACAGTTGCTGGAAGTCAGTTTCAAGGATGCTGAAGGCCAAGTTCTGCACGAATTGTTCCGTGCCAACGGCGCGCTGTTTACCGGTGAGCTGGTATTGGAAAATCCGCAGCAAGTGCCGCCGATGGTGACCGATGCCGTTAAAGCCAATTTTCCGGACGCCCGCATCGAAAAAGCCGAGTTGGTGGTAAACCCGAACGGTGTCGGTGAAGAGTATGAATTGATCGTTAGCGCCCCTAGCGGCAAATGGCGGGTAGCGGTCAACGACAAAGGCGCGATCACGTCCAAAGAACGCCATTAGTCGGATTTTCGCCAGGTTCGGGTTCAGATGAAGACGCTTGCAGCCAAGCCGTGATGAATCCAGGTTAACACTACTCTGCAATTGCCGGACAGCCGCTGTGGCTCAGCGATCCAGCCGGCAATTGGGGTAGCCCAATCCGAGTTGGCGCCAGCTATCGAGACAGCATTACCATCTGAATACCACCAGCTTGGCCGATGGTTAGTCAATGCCTGCCGGTCAAATCCGAAACTAGTACGGTAGTGCGTTTTTCAGCTGAAAAACGGCTCCTACCGTCTTCTAACCGGGCCCCGCCCCCCATCCACAGTACGCCCAGATCAATTTACATTTTTTTCTGCACTGGGCTGCTTGCCAACTTTTTCGACGTGTTTTTTATTTTGCCGTACAGAACCGCGTTTAGAATATCCGCATGACAAATCACGAGTCCCGCGCCAGCGCGCTATTTCCCAGTTTCTCGGCAACCGATCGCGCCACAATCGACGCAGCCCTGGCCTGGATCGACGAATTGGGCGCCAACCGCATCGAATCGCAGCGGCCGAAGGGGATCGATGTTGCGGCCATCCTGATGGGTGTGCATATCGATCTGGAAACCATTCTGGCGACTTTGCTGAGCGATTCCCGCATCGCCGATCGGATCGACGAAAACCAGGTGCGCGAGCGATTCGGCGCGACGGTGGCCGATTTGTTTAAAGACGTCGACTGGCTGAACAAGGTCAGTATTTACACGCCGGAAATGGCCAACCAACCCAATCAGGCCGAGATCCTGCGCCGCATGCTATTGGCAATGACCCACGACGTGCGGGCGGTGCTGATCAAACTGGCGCTGAGAATACAGCGTTTGCGCGGCTTGCATCTGGAACAGGAGCAAATCCGTCATTTCATCGCCCGCGAAACGCTGGATATCTATGCGCCGTTAGCCAATCGGCTCGGGATCAGCCAGTTCAAATGGGAATTGGAGGATTTGGCATTCCGCTATCTGGATCCGGACAATTACCGTTTCATCAGCGCCTCGCTGGCGGAAAACCGCGAACAGCGCCAAGCCAGTATCGACCGGTTCCTGCAAGAGCTGAAAGCGCTGCTGGCAGAACACGGCGTGGCGGCTAAGGTTTACGGCCGGCCCAAACATATTTACAGCATCTGGAACAAGATGCGCAGAAAACAATTGGCGCTTTCCGATCTTTACGATCTACTGGCGGTGCGAGTGGTGGTCGAATCGCTTCCCAGCTGTTACATGGTGCTGGGTTTGGCGCACGCCCAATGGCAGCATATTCCGCGCGAATTCGACGATTACATCGCCAATCCGAAGGAAAACGGGTATCAATCGCTACACACCGTCGTGCTGGACCCTCTCGGCAACCGGATCGAAATCCAGATCCGCACCAAAGCCATGCACGAATTCGCCGAACTGGGTGTCGCCGCGCATTGGCGTTACAAGGAAGGCAGCAAATTCAATGCTGCGACCGAGAAAAATATCGCCTCGCTCCGCCAATTGTTGGAAGACAAGGACACTAGCGACAATCTATTGGAAAATTTTCATACCGAATTGTTTTCCGACCGGGTATTCGTGTTGACACCTGCCGGTAAACTAATCGATTTGGTCAAAGGCGCCACACCATTGGACTTTGCCTATGCGATTCATACCGAAATCGGCCACAGTTGCCGCGGCGCCAAGGTCAACGGTCAGATCAAGCCGCTGACTTACAAACTCAGCTCCGGCGAACAAGTCGAAATTATTACCGTCAAAAATGGCCACCCGAATCACAATTGGCTGAATCCGAACCTGGGTTATCTGAAAACGCCGCGGGCGATCAGCAAGGTCAAAAGCTGGTTCAAACAGCAGCAGCAAGCCGAAAACATTGCTGCAGGCAAGCAAATTCTGGACAAGGAAAGCAAACGCCTGGGTTTGAAAAACGTCGATATCGCCGAGTTGTTGAAATACTTCAAAATAGCGGACGCCGAGCATCTATACGAAGCTTTGGGGCACGGCGGCATCAATAATCGGCAATTGGCGAATGCGCTGAAAATTCCGGAATTGGAACCGACCCCGGTCAAGTTGGTGCCAAGCCAATCCACGGCGCAATCGGTGGTGACCATCGACGATATCGACAATGTCGTCACCACGCTGGCGCATTGCTGCTCGCCGGTGAAGGGCGACGATATCATCGGCTTTATCTCGCATAAACGGGGTATCACGATACACCGCAAGGATTGCGAGAACATTCGCCATTTGTCGGCGGAAAAGCAATTGCAGTTAGTCAAAGCAGAATGGAGCGGCCAAAAGTCGGTACACCATAGCGTACCGATCGTGATCCATGCGTTCAATGCCCAAAACCTGTTGAACGATGTATCGCAAGTTTTGGCGACCGCGAAAATTCATATCAGCAATGCGTCGCTAAAAACGCACGAGGATTTGTCGGCGATTTTGCACATGACGATACAGATCGAGAATACGGCGCAACTGAGCGCGGTGTTGACCCGGATCAGTCACTTGCCCAATATCATCGAAGTGAAGCGGAAAGTTTAACGGCGTCGGCGCACGGTTGTTGCCGACATTTTTAGAAGCCCGGCGGAGGATTCATGCTAACATAGCCGTTTTAACTTTATGGGCTTTTACTATGGCAAAAGAAGATCAAATTGAAATGGACGGCAAGGTCATCGACACCCTACCGAACACGATGTTTCGCGTCGAATTGGAAAACGGCCACATCGTGACCGCGCATATCTCCGGCAAAATGCGCAAACATTACATCCGCATCCTGACCGGAGACAAAGTTCGCGTAGAAATGACACCTTACGACCTGACCAAAGGCCGCATCACGTTCCGGAACCGCTAACCCGCTCCGGGCTAGCGCTTCCCTCTCCGCTCTACATCACTTGATTCAATTCGGAAACGACTAGCTGTTTGCCTTCAATGGCAAATGCCAATTCATCGTTCTCGACATGTATCCTTACATGACCGCCATTCGCCAAGCGCCCGAACAACAAGTCTTCGGCTAACGGCTTCTTGATTTTTTCCTGGATCAAACGCGCCATCGGCCTTGCCCCCATTTTCGGATCGCAGCCGTGCTCGGCCAGCCATGCCCGTGCGTCAGGCTCCAAGGTCAACGTCACATTCTTGTCGGCCAATACCGCTTCCAACTCGAAGATAAACTTGTCGACGACGCTGCCAACCACCGCCAAATCCAGCGGCTTGAACTGAACAATCGCATCCAGACGGTTTCTGAATTCGGGCGAGAAGCCGCGTTCGATCACTTTCATACTGTCCGACGCATGATTTTGCAAGGTAAAACCGATCGAGGCCCGACTGCTTTCCTCGGCACCGGCATTGGTGGTCATGATCAGAATGATGTTTCTGAAATCGGCTTTGCGGCCGTTGTTGTCGGTCAAGGTGCCGTGGTCCATGACCTGCAGCAACAAATTGAACACATCCGGATGGGCTTTCTCCAACTCGTCGAGCAATAACACCGCATGCGGATGTTTGGTCACTGCTTCGGTCAATAGACCTCCCTGATCGAAACCGACGTAACCCGGAGGAGCGCCGATCAGACGCGAGACGGTATGCCGTTCCATATATTCGGACATGTCGAAGCGGATCAATTCGATGCCCAGCACCTTGGCCAACTGGCGGGTCACTTCGGTTTTGCCGACGCCGGTCGGGCCGGCGAACAAGAAGGAACCGATGGTTTTGGTAGTGTCACGCAGCCCGGCCCGCGATAATTTGATCGCGGCAGCCAGTTCAGAAATCGCTTCATCCTGACCGAACACCAGCATTTTCAGGTTCTTTTCCAGGTTGGAAAGCTTGTCGATATCGTTGGACGACACCGATTGCGCCGGCACCCGGGCGATCTTGGCCACGATCTCCTCAATCTCGGCGGTGTCGATGGTCTCTTTACGCTCCCCGGCCGTGAACAAGCGCTGTCTGGCGCCGGCTTCGTCGATCACATCAATAGCCTTGTCCGGCAAATGCCGATCGGTGATATAGCGCGCCGATAATTCCACCGCCATCCGCAAAGCTTCCTGGGTGTATTTCAGGCCATGATGCTCCTCAAAGCGGGATTTCAAACCTTTCAGAATCAATACCGTATCTTCGATGGACGGTTCGACCACGTCGATTTTTTGGAAGCGCCGCGCCAAAGCGTGGTCTTTTTCGAAGATGCCGCGGTACTCCTGATAAGTCGTCGAACCGATGCAGCGCAATTGGCCGGAGGCCAACACCGGTTTGATCAAATTGGACGCGTCCATTACCCCACCGGACGCCGAACCGGCGCCGATGATGGTATGAATTTCGTCGATGAACAGAATCGAATCCGGCTCTTTTTTCAATTGATTGATCAAGGCTTTTAAACGTTTTTCGAAATCGCCGCGGTATTTGGTACCCGCAACCAAGGCCCCCATATCTAACGAATAAATTGTGCTGTTCATCAAAATATCGGGTACCTGTTCTTCGACAATCCGCTTCGCCAGACCCTCGGCGATTGCCGTTTTGCCGACCCCGGCTTCGCCAACCAGCAGCGGGTTGTTTTTACGCCGCCGACACAACACCTGGATGGTGCGTTCCACTTCCAATTCGCGGCCGATCAACGGATCGATATTACCTTTTAGAGCCTCTTCATTCAGGTTGGTGGCATATTTTTCCAGCGGGCTGGTCAAATTCTCGTTGTTGCCGCGCTCGCCTTCCGGTTCCTCGCTGCTCTCTTTTCTGAACTGTTCGATTTTGGAAACTCCGTGCGCCAGATAATTCACCACATCCAACCGCGTGATGTCTTGTTTGTTCAACAGATAAACCGCATGCGAATCCTGCTCACTGAACAGCGCGACAAACAGGTTGGCACCAGTCACTTCTTTTTTGTCGGACGCCTGGACGTGAAATACCGCCCGCTGCAACACGCGCTGAAAGCCCAAAGTCGGTTGGGTTTCGCGCTGGATGCCTTCCGGGATCAGCGAAATGGTCTCGTCGATGAAGCGGGTGAGTTCGGCGCGCAACGCATTGACGTTGCAGCCGCAGGCGATCAGGATCGGGATCGTCGTCACGTTATCCAGCAAAGCCAACAGCAAATGCTCGACGGTGATGAACTCGTGGCGCTTGGCATGAGCCCCGGTAAAAGCGGCGTTCAGTGTCACTTCCAGTTCTTTACTTAGCATGGCTTACCTCTCACGCCTCTTCCATCGTGCACATCAGCGGGTGATGATGTTCACGGGAGTATTCGTTAACGATGTGTACTTTGGTTTCGGCAACGTCCTTGGTGTAGGTGCCGCATACCCCAACACCCTGGGTATGCACTTGCAACATCACCTGCGTAGCCCGCTCTTGGCTCATGTTGAAAAAGTCGGTCAAGATCTCCACGACAAAATCCATTGGTGTGAAATCGTCGTTGAGCAAAATGACTTTATACAACGGTGGCCGTTTCAATTGCGGCTTGGCTTCTTGCAGCGCAGTGGTGCCGTCAACGTCTTTAAAGGGTTCAAAATCGGACATAAACTTCTGTGGTGCAAAATCGCTGTGTTCTTAAAAATAGCGCCTTAGACATTAAATTTCAATCTTTACCCATATAAAAAACATTTCTAGTAAAATGCGCGCCTTTTAACGTTTTATGTCGACAATATGGTCTGGAAACCCCACGTTACCGTCGCCGCTGTAATCGAAAAAAACGGGCGTTTTCTAGTGGTCGAAGAGACAACGGCACATGGCATTGCGTTCAATCAACCGGCCGGACATTTGGAAGAAGGCGAGGACTTAATCGCCGCCGTCATCCGGGAAGTGCGGGAAGAAACCGCCTGGGAGTTTCAGCCCGAAGCCCTGATCGCAACCCAACTATGGCGGAGAAACCCGGAAATGCCCAGTTTTTTGCGCTTCTGCTTCGCCGGCACCGTCGACAATCACAATCCGGCGCAAGCGCTCGACGACGGCATTATCGGCACTCATTGGCTCAGCCGCAACGAGATTTGCGCCCGCCGCGACCAATTGCGCAGCCCGTTGGTGCTGACTACCATCGACGAATACCTGAAAGGCCAGCGTTACCCGCTCAGCCTGTTACAAACTTTTTTAGACCACGCATGAGCAAACACATCATCGTCGGCATGTCCGGCGGCGTCGATTCTTCCGTCACCGCATTAGCGCTGCAAGAACAAGGCCACAAAGTTACCGGTTTGTTCATGAAAAACTGGGAAGAAGACGACGGCACCGAATACTGCACCGCGATGCAGGATTTGGCCGACGCCCAACAAGTCGCCGACAAATTGGGTATCGAATTAAAGACCGTCAACTTCGCCGCCGAATACTGGGACGAAGTATTCGAAGTGTTTTTGTCGGAATTCAAGGCCGGCCGCACCCCCAATCCCGACATTTTGTGTAACAAACACGTCAAATTCAACGCGTTTCTGAACTACGCCATCGAAGACCTCGGCGCCGAATTCATCGCCACCGGCCACTACGCCCGCGTCCGGGAACGGAACGGCGAATTCGAACTTTTGAAAGGCCTGGACCCGGCCAAGGAACAAAGCTACTTTCTCTACGCAATGGGCCAGAAAGCGCTGTCGAAAACGCTGTTCCCGATCGGCCATTTGCGCAAAACCGAAATTCGGGCGCTGGCCGATAAAGCCGGCTTCGCCAACAGCCGCAAGAAAGACAGCACCGGGATCTGCTTCATCGGCGAACGTAAGTTCAGGGAATTCCTGGAACGCTATCTGCCCCACCAACCCGGCGAAATGCGCACCCCGGAAGGCAAGTATATCGGCAAACACCACGGCTTGATGTATTACACCCTGGGCCAACGCCAGGGCCTGGGTATCGGCGGCGTCAAAGACGCACCGGACGAGCCGTGGTTCGTGCTGGACAAAGACCTGGATAACAACGTGCTGATCGTCGGCCAGGGCCACGACCATCCGCTGATGCTGCACAATTCCCTGGAAGCCGGCCAACTGGATTGGTGCGCCAGCCAACCCCTGACCGAAACCATCCGCTGCGCTGCCAAAACCCGCTACCGCCAACCGGACCAAGATTGCATCGTCGAGCCGATTGATGGCGGCAGCCGCGTCAAAGTCAGCTTCGACCAGCCGCAACGAGCGATCACGCCGGGGCAGTCGGTGGTGTTTTATCAGGGGGAGGTTTGTTTGGGTGGCGGGATAATTGAGGCTAAGTACAATGAAAATTAACAAGCTGGAGCTTCTTTATTTTCGTTGCTTTAAAGAATATCAACTTGAACTGTCAGACCGATTTACATTGCTAATTGGCAACAATGGCAAAGGAAAAACTGCCATTTTAGATGCGTTAGCCATTATATTGAGTGAATTTATAGAAGGTTTTCCCAGAGTCATCAGCTCAAAGGATTTACGTAAATTTTATGACGATGACTGTCACTTTGACTTCTTAGCATTCGGGCAAACCCCACTCCGAGAACGCCACCATTTTTTATCATTAAAGCCTCAGGTTGAAATTAATCAAGAAACATTCACTTGCGTTTTATTTGACCGTTATGGACCGCGTTATTCCAGAACTATTACCGAACTTGCAACAAGAATCTCTGAAAAAGTAACTGAGCTCCAAACCTTGCTACCGATACTTGCCTACTATGGGACTGGCCGCCTTTGGAAAGAATTAGACGACTCGGAAATCCAAACGCTAAGCCCAGATTCTCGTTTAGTTGGCTATCGCGACTGTTTAAATCCCGCTTCCAATATTGAACAGTTATTCCGCTGGTTTAAAACTCAGGAATTGGCAGCACTACAAAAAAATGAAACACGCCATGTATTGGAAGCCGTTCGTAATGCCATAATCGAAATGATCCCTGAAGCCAAGGGTGCTAAATGGGATTTCGATTGGGACGAAATTCTGATTGAAACAGAAGTTCAGGGTATGACTCAACCCATCCCCTTCCACCTGCTCAGCGACGGCTACCGGAACATGATCGGCATGGTCGCGGACATCGCCTACCGCATGGCAACGCTGAACCCGCAACTGGAAGCCGACGTCATCAAACAAACCGAAGGTATCGTGTTGATCGACGAAATCGACTTGCATTTGCATCCAAAATGGCAACGGGAAGTAGTCGGACGTTTGTTAAATACTTTTCCTAAAGTTCAATTCGTTGCCAGTAGCCACTCACCGTTCATAATTCAGTCGTTGTATGGACGTGATGATTGTTTATTGTGGGATTTGGAAAAAGCCTGTCCCATCAATATTGAAAGCGAAAGCATTGAAGATATTGCCGAAGATCAACAGCACGTCGATATGCCGCAAAAAAGTAAACGTTACTTGGATATGATGGCTGCGGCGGAAGCCTATTATCGACGACTCCACCAAGTTAACGACGAATCCGATCAAGAATTGCTGCAGTTACGTAGCCGGTTGGATGAATTGAGTATTCCCTTTAGCGACGACCCGGCATTTGCCGCACAGTTAAAATTCGAACGCGACTCAGTACTGGCTGCTAAAAATAAATAAGTATGCGTCCGATTGATAAAGGTTACGACCTAGGCGAAATAAAACCTTATGGGGACGCGCAACAGCCGTTGATCGAACGCTTAGGAGAATATTGTTCGTATTGCGAGCGCTGGGTCGCCAGTGGCATTCATGTCGAACACAAAAAACCGAAAAGCGAATACCCGGAAACTGAATTTCAATGGAGCAATTTTTTGCTTGCCTGCGGCAATTGCAATTCCGGCAAAGGCCATGGCCAATTAAACCTTGACGATTATGTTTGGCCCGACAGCGACAATACCTTGTTAGCCTTTAACTACGATGGACAAGGCAGAGTATTACCGAATAAGACTCATGCCGAACCCCTCAACCGAAAAATTGAAGCCACCTGGTTGGCATTAGGACTGAACAAACATCCCGATCTCCAGATCGCCGGCCAACAAACTCCGTCAAGTAAAGACAAACGTTGGCTGCATCGACAACAAGCTTGGCAAAATGCCTCAAAGCGAAAATCGCAGCTCGCCGCCTTCGATAACGAAGAACGCAGAGCCGGAATTGTGGAAATGGCAATACAACGAGGCTTCTGGTCCGTCTGGATGACGGTATTCCAAGACGACGCCGACATGCGCCGCCGCTTGATCGAAGCCTTCCCCGGCACCGCCAAGACTTGCTTCGACGAAAGTACCCAACCAATCCAACGTCCCGGCGGACAAATTTAATCGCCGCAAGTAAACCGTTTACGTTTTAGAAATTTTAGGAAACACATAACATGACCCTCACCGCCATCTCCCCCATCGACGGCCGCTACGCCAGTAAAGTCGACGCCTTGCGCCCCATTTTCAGCGAATACGGCTTGATCCGTTATCGGGTCGAAGTCGAAGTGCGCTGGCTGCAAGCCCTGGCCGCCGAAGCTAAGATATCCGAAGTACCCGCCTTGTCCGCTGAAGCGAACCGCGTGCTGGATAACATTGTCAGCAATTTTTCCCAAGCCGATGCCCAAGCCGTCAAGGACATCGAGAAGACGACCAACCACGACGTCAAAGCCGTCGAGTACTTTTTGAAGGAAAAAGTCAAAGGCAACGCCGAGCTGCACGCAATCAACGAGTTCTTCCATTTCGCCTGCACCTCGGAAGACATCAACAACCTGTCGTATGCCTTGATGTTGAAAGAAGGCCGCGGTCTGGTCCTGGCCGAGATCGACGCCACGATAGCAGCGATCAAGCAATTGGCCCTGGCCAGTGCCGAGCAACCGATGCTATCGCGCACCCACGGCCAGTCGGCCACGCCCACCACGGTCGGCAAGGAAATGGCGAACGTCGTCGCCCGCATGCAACGCCAACGCGAGCAACTGGCCAAGGTCGAACTGCTCGGCAAAATCAACGGCGCGGTCGGCAATTACAACGCCCACAGCGTCGCCTATCCGGAAGTGGATTGGCCGCAGTTTGCACAAAACTTCGTCGAGTCGCTGGGGCTGACATTCAACCCTTACACGATCCAGATCGAACCGCACGACTACATGGCCGAATTTTTCCACGCCCTGTCGCGCTTCAACACCATCCTGCTGGACTTCGACCGCGACGTCTGGGGCTATATCTCGCTGGGGTATTTCAAGCAAAAAACCGTGGCCGGCGAAGTCGGCTCGTCGACGATGCCGCACAAAGTCAATCCTATCGACTTCGAGAATTCGGAAGGCAACCTGGGTTTGGCGAACGCGATTTTCGGCTTTCTGGCCGACAAACTACCGGTGTCACGCTGGCAGCGCGACCTGACCGATTCGACCGTGCTGCGCAACATCGGCGTCGGCATCGCCCACACCAGCATCGCCATCCAATCGACCTTGAAAGGCATATCCAAGCTGGAACTGAATCCGGCGGCGCTGGATCAAGATTTGGATATGAACTGGGAAGTGTTGGCCGAACCGATCCAGACCGTGATGCGCCGTTACGGTATCGAAAAGCCTTACGAAAAATTGAAGGAACTGACCCGCGGCCAGCGCGTCACGGGCGACGGCATGCGCGCTTTCGTCGAAAAACTGGAGATTCCGACCGACGCCAAAGCCGAACTGTTGGCCTTGACCCCGCACAGCTACACCGGCTACGCCACCGCGTTGGCGAAGAAAATCTGATAGCCCTGCTCCTGGGCGAAGCGGCCGGCCGCTTCGCCAAGGAGCACCGGCACCACCGAACTATTTCAGTGCGCCGGGATCGGTTGAGTCCGTTATTGGTGCGACCATTCCTCGTCGCGGGTCGCGATATCGAGATTGCATCACTCGCGAATCGGGCCAAACAATCTTTACCGCACCCCATTCCGTATTATTCTGCCAGCGGCAACTCCAAAACAGGCCAGATACCCGCATAATCGCGCCTCAAATCCAAAGTCCAACCGAAATCGCAGCCGAGTTAAGCCGATCCGCCGGCCAAGTCGTGCCATCGCGCTGGCCCTGGCACCGCATTTGCTTGTAGCTGATACCAATAATCAAACCAGCAAACGCCTGCCAGCTCGGATAGACTGCACGGCTGTTTGGGAATAACTACATACACCCGATGACCAGACTCAGCGACTACTTCGAATACCGCCAAGACCAGGACGGCAAGCCTTACCTGGCGGTGTCTATCCGCGGCATGACCCTGCTGAAGTTGCCGGCCAGCAATAAAGGCACCGCTTTCACCGAGCAGGAGCGCATCGATCTGGGTTTGGACGGCTTATTGCCGCCGCAAGTGACGACGCTGGAGCAACAAATCGAGCGCTTGTATTTCAGTTACCGGCAGCAGGCCGACGATATTTCCAAATACCAATTTCTGCGAGCGATCCAGGACCGCTCCGAAATCTTGTTTTACGCGATACTGGAGCGGCATCTGGAAGAGATGGTCCCCATCGTCTATACGCCGACCATTGGCCTCGCGGTGCAGAAGTTCAGCTCGCTCTACCGCACCGCCCGCGGCTTGACCCTGTCACCGAACAACATCGACCGCGCCGATGCGATTTTAAAAAACTACCCCTGGCACGACATCCGTATGATCGTGGTCACCGACGCTTCCGCGATTCTGGGCATCGGCGACCAGGGCATGGGCGGCCTGTCGATCTGCATCGGCAAACTGGCACTCTATACGGTCGGCGGCGGCGTCTGCCCGTTCCAAACCTTACCGATCAATCTCGACGTCGGCACCAATCGCGACGAATTGCTGGACGACCCGCACTATTTGGGCGTGCGCGCCAAGCGCCTGGGCCGGGAGGCCTATTTTGCGATGGTGGATAAATTCGTCGCCGCCGCTCATCGGATCTGGCCCAAAGCCATCATTCAGTGGGAGGACTTTACCAAGGACGTAGCCTTCGACGTGCTGGCCCGCTACCGGGACAAAGTGCCCTGCTTCAACGACGACATCCAGGGTACCGGCGCAATGGCGCTGGCCGGAATATTGGCCGCCTGCCGCCGGCTTGGCCAAACGCTGACCGAACAGACCATTGTCATTGCCGGAGCCGGCGCCGCCGGCATTGGCGTCGCCAGCGTGATCAAGGCCGGCCTGATGGATGCCGGATTGAGCGAGGCCCAAGCCCGGCAACGCCTGTACGTGGTCGATATATCCGGCCTGGTCGTCGCAGACCGGGAGCTGGAGCACTACAAACACGGCATCGCCCAACCGGCAACAATCGGCCAAGCCTGGGGTATTCCTGAGCATAGCCAGCCCTCGTTATTCGAAGTAGTCAGCCACGCCAAACCTAGCGTCTTGATCGGACTAACCGGCGCCGCCGGCTTGTTCGGCGAAGAGCTGATCCGTACCATGGCCGGCAACTGCCTCAACCCGATCGTGATGCCGCTGTCCAATCCAACCGCCAATTGCGAGGCGACGCCGGCGGACATCATCGCCTGGAGCGAGGGCCGCGCCATCGTCGCCACCGGCAGTCCGTTCGCCGATATCGAATACCGCGGCACCCGCCATAAAATCGGCCAAGGTAACAACGCCTTCATCTTTCCCGGCCTGGGCTTGGCGGCTATGCTCGGCGAGTGTCGCCGTATCAGCGACGCGATGGTGCTGGAATCGGCTTATGCCCTGGCCGACTACATCGCCGAATTCGAACCCGACGCCGGCGCGATCTACCCGCCTATTGCCGATTTGCAGAAAATCAGCAGCTACGTCGCGGAACGGGTGCTAGCCAAAGCCATCGCCGACGGCTCGGCTAGCCGAACCGATCTGGATCCGGCAAATTTGGCCGACTTTATTGCTGCCAACCAATGGCATCCACACTATTTGCCGTTTCGTTACGTGGGCTGACCCGCAGCGCCAGAGCGCTTGCACGAATTACTATTTTCCGCGCCGCCGACGAAGCTAAATTGCTAAAATAGCGCTAATTTTGCCGTTGCCAATCCAAATCGCCTTTCCTTGTGCTCAACCTGATCTGGGTCTTTTTCTTCCTGTCGGCGTTCGCCGTCGCCAGTTTCAAGCTCTTGCTGCTGGGCGACACTCGATTATTTTCGGAAATGGTCGCGGCGATGTTCAGTCTGGCGAAAGCCGCGTTCGAAATTTCGTTGGGTCTGGGCGGCATCTTGGCGTTGTGGATGGGCATCATGAAAATCGGCGAACACAGCGGTTTCATCGAATTACTGACCCGCGCGCTGAACCCGCTGTTTAGCCGGTTGATGCCGGAAATTCCGCAGGGCCACCCGGCGCTGGGAGCGATCACGATGAACATCGCCGCCAATATGTTGGGCCTGGACAACGCCGCTACACCGATGGGCATCAAAGCCATGCAGGAAATGCAAACGCTGAACCCGCGGCCGGAGCAAGCCAGCGACGCACAAATTCTGTTTTTGGTGCTCAACACTTCGTCGGTGACGCTGTTTCCGGTGACGATTTTCGCCTACCGGGCCCAGCTCGGCGCCGCCAATCCGACCGACGTGTTCCTGCCGATTTTGATCGCAACCTATGTGTCGACCTTAACCGGCTTACTAGCGGTGGCCTGGGTGCAAAAAATCAACCTGTTAGACAAAGTGGTACTGGCCTATTTGGGCGGCATCAGCGCATTGCTGGCCGGAATATTGAACTATTTCTCCGGCTTGGGCCAAGCGCAGATGCTGGCGCAATCGTCGCTGGTCAGCCACGTTATTTTGCTCGGGTTGGTGGTCGCGTTCATCGCCGCCGCCGTAAGCAAAGGCCTCAACGCCTACGAATTGTTCATTGACGGCGCCAAGCAAGGCTTTCAAACCGCGATCGGCATCATTCCGTATTTGGTGGCGATGCTGGTGGCGTTCGGTGTATTCCGGGCCAGCGGCGCGTTGAGTTTTATCACCGACGGCGTGCGCTGGCTTGTGGATTATTGCGGTATCGACAACCGCTTTATCGACGGTCTGCCGACTGCATTGATGAAGCCGTTCAGCGGCAGCGGCGCGCGGGCGATGATGATAGATACAATGCAGGCCCACGGCGCCGATTCGTTTGCCGGCCGACTGGCTTCGGTGGTGCAAGGCAGCACCGAAACCACGTTCTACGTGCTGGCGGTGTATTTCGGCGCGGTTAACATCAAACGCATCCGCCATGCCGCGGCCTGCGGCATCATTGCCGACATCGGCGGCATCGTTGCCGCGATTTTGGTGACTTATTGGTTTTTTGGCTAATCGCCGAACCGGCGGCTCGATTCGCCGCAAAATTTGGAAACGAAGCACAAATGCAGATACATTTAAAAACCCTCGGTTGCCGTCTGAACGAGGCGGAACTGGAAACCTGGGCCCAGGCCTTTCAAGCCAAAGGCCATGCCATCACCCGCAACGTCAACGACGCGCAATTGGTCGTGATCAACTCCTGCGCGGTGACGCAGGATGCAGTGAAAAAATCCAAACAATTGATTCGGCGCGTGCACCGCGACAATCCGCAAGCCAAACTGGTAGTCAGCGGGTGTTATGCCACCTTGAACGAAAGCGAAGCGGCACAATTGATGGGCGTCGATCTGATTGTCGGCAATAACGACAAAAACCAGTTGGTCGAGCGCACGCTGAGCGAACTGAACATGGACAGCATGCCGGCAATGTCGACCGAACCCGGTGAGGTGTCGTTGTTTAGCCGCGGTCGCCAACGCGCCTTCGTCAAAGTTCAAGACGGTTGCCGTTACCGCTGCACGTTTTGCATCGTCACCGTCGCCCGTGGCGAGGAACGCAGCCGCAGCGTCGACGAGGTCGTCGCCGAAATCAACACGCTGCATGGGCAAGGCATCAACGAAGCCATCATTACCGGCGTGCACCTGGGCGGGTACGGCAGCGATATCGGCAGCAATCTGGCCGAACTGGTGCAAGCCATTTTGGCGCGGACCGAGATTCCGCGTCTGCGCATGGGCTCTTTGGAACCTTGGGAGTTGCCGGACGGTTTCTTCGAGCTATTCAAAAACCCGCGGCTGATGCCGCATCTGCATCTACCGTTACAGAGCGGCAGCGACAGCGTGTTGCGGCGCATGGCGCGGCGCTGCAAAACCGCCGAGTTCGCCGAATTGGTGAACCAAGCCCGCAGCACGATTCCGCATTTCAACGTCACCACCGACATCATCGTCGGCTTCCCCGGCGAAACCGAGCAAGAATGGCGGGAAAGCGTCGAATACATCCAGCGCGTCGGCTTCGGCCATATCCACATCTTCAGCTATTCGCCGCGCGAGGGCACCAAAGCCACCGGGCTACCCGATCAAATCTCGCCGGACCTGAAACGGCAACGCAGCCGGGAATTGCACGCGCTGGCCGAAACGATGAAACAGGCATTTACCGAAAGCAACATCGGATGCGTGGTGCCGGTGCTGTGGGAAGGCCAGACCGAAACGTTGGCAAACGGCGATCTGCGCTATTTCGGCTATACCCCGAATTATTTGCGGGTGGCCTGCGACGTCCCGGCCGGGCGATCCTTGGAAAACCTGATTGTGCCGGCCCGGCTGGAGTCGGTGACGGCAGACTTCGTCAACACCAGCCTCGCCGAATAAAAAAGGCCGCGAGGCTTATGCCCAGCGGCCTTGGTTTAGTATCGGAAAAAACTTAATACGGGTTAGGATCCCACGGCCCGTAACCCTGGTCTTTCATTTCGTCGAATTTCAGCACGTCGTCTTCCGGCACGTTGCCGTCGTGGATCAGGTAGTTGCGTCTGGACAGATAGGCGTTCTTGAAAAATTCGTACCGATCCAACGCCGCTTCGGTCGCGACTTTTTCCAGACCCAACAAATCGGCACGGGCATCGATCACTTTCAACGCACCCGGCCCGATCGAGGCGGCGGCGCCTACCCAACCCGGGTTCAAGTAGATGCCGGCATAAGTAAACGGATTCATCGCCGCGTCGCCGACCAACCCGAATACGCCGCGCGGCGAGCTGGGTCCGAAGAACGGCAACACCAAATACGGGCCGGTCGGAATCCCCCAGTAACCCAGAGTTTGGTCGAAATCTTCATTGTGTTTGGCCAAGCCTATCATGCTACCGACATCGATCAAACCGGCCACACCGGCCGTGGTATTGACCAGAAACCGGGCACCGTCGGCTCCGGACTGGGCGAATTTGCCTTGCAGCGCGTCGTTGGCACAAACGCCGATATCGTCGATGTTACTGAAAAAATTGGTCACGCCCTGGTCGACGACATCCGGCGTCACCCAGCGGTAGCCTTTGGCCACCGGCTTCATCACGTAGTCGTCGACGCCGTCGTTGAACGACTGTACGCTTCGGTTCCAACTCTGCCAGGGATCCTTAGGATCGACGGTGTGTACCGTCGCACAACCATTGGCCAAAGCCAACAACCCTGCGACCAGCCAAGTGGTATTTCTATTTTGCATAACAAACCTCATCAAATTGAATATTGTTTATACCTATCCAAAACTCACGTAACATAGCATACAACCCATTTTTTTTACCAACCCGCAGCTCGATGCAAAGCACTTTCAACCCGTTAGGCGATCGTTTCAGAGGCTATTTGCCAGTCATTGTCGATATCGAAACCGCCGGTTTCAATGCCAAAAAAAACCCGTTGCTGGAAATCGCCGCGGTAATCGTCGAACCCGATGCGGACGGCCTGCTGCGGGTTACCGAAAAACACCATTGCAATATCATCCCGTTCAAAAACTCCGAACTCGACGAAGCCGCCTTGAAGTTCAACGGCATCGATCCCTACCACCCGTTTCGCATGGCAATCGAAGAAAAAGAGGCATTGAACAAGTTGTTTACGCCAATCAAGGCCGCCGTTAAACGCAACCATTGCAAACGGGCGATCTTAGTCGGCCACAACCCGGCATTCGATATCAATTTCCTGAACGCCGCAATCGACCGCACCAACCATAAGCGCAGCCCGTTTCACCCCTTCAGCAGCTTCGATACCGCTACCCTGGGCGGCCTGGTCTACGGCCAGACCGTACTGGCCAAAATTGCGCAAGCGGCCGGACTGGACTGGGATAACTCCCGTGCCCATTCGGCGTTGTACGATGCCGAGCAGACCGCGCAATTGTTTTGCCTGATTATTAACCGCTGGAAGAAATTAAGCGAGTTGGAAGCGCTACAAAACTCGCCGATTAGCGACTTGGCGCACAATAACGCTCCTGCCGACAACCTCGCCGAGCTGTGACGCCGCACCGGCGGCGGCGAAAGCAATAACTTAAGCCTGCCGGCTCAACACCGAAGCCAGATTGACCTGTTTCGGGCTGTAAATGCACAAAATGATAGGGCCGACGCTGAGCATGGCCAGTTTATGGTCGACGCCGACGATAACGATCTGTTCGATAGCTCCAAGACTCAACGAGACCTGACCGTGCTGAGCGGCACGAATGGTTTCCTGAATCACCGCGCCGAAAGCGTCGATATGCGGCACCTCGGCCGATTGCGCCAGAATCAGGCCGTCGTGGTAAGCCGCGCAAGCGGCTATCCCTTTGATTTTGACTACCTTATCCACCAGCGCCTGTACAGCATCGATAAAAGCCGCGCGCTTGGTCCTGGCCGATTCGCTGACGTTGACGATATCGCCGCCCGATTGGCGTTGCGCGGCGAGATAATCTGCAGCGAGCCGATCCAATTCGGCCAACTGGGATTCAAACCAATGCATATCTGTCACTTCAATGCGTCTTAATTAGCCAGATAACTGCTGAACAGCCGTTTCAACACCGGAATGGTTTCTTTCAACTCAAAGCGCACCCGGCCCAGCAGCGCCTCGCGTTGCGTCACCAAAGCCAGCATGAAACCGGCCTCGATCGGCGTCGACAAAATATAGCCCTCGGAATTTTCGCAAATCACCATGTTGGTGGAATGGTGGCCGACATGCTGCGCCGCTTTGGCGGCCGCACCGAACACCACCTGCACCGAAGCGCCGATGGCGTCGGTGTTGATTTCGAAATCGCGATGAATATGGGTGACAAAACCGTCGCTATCGACAATCGCCGCTGCCGATACTCCCTGGATACTCATCAGGTTGCGCAAAATCGAATCGATCTCGTTGTTTTGAGATTTCCGCGGATCGAGAAATTGGACGTTACTACTCATGCCGTACTCCTGATTATCGTTTTATATAGGCCTGCCTACAGCAAATCGACGCGGATCAGACAGGTCTTGTCGCCCAACGCGTTGCACTTGGTCTCGGTTGCCTTGACGTTGCGCTTGAAAAAAGTCTTGACGATACCGCCCACCATCCCGGCCTCGAAATGGCAGATCGGCGCCGAGACGTTGTGAATGCCGGCGCAGGACACGCACTCGTCGACGCGCAACTCCAGCACCCCGGCCGACAAATCGACTTTATCCGGCACCACCAGGCCGATGCTCAATTGCCGACACAGCATTTTGATCTTGCCGACGTAAGTCTCCAGGTCTTTATCGATGTTGGCCACGGCGATCTGGCCCATAGCTAAGCCCAAGCTCTGGCCTGAGTGGTAAACCAAAGAAGGCGCGCCCTGGCCCAGGATGTCCTCGACATTCGACCCCAGCGCCACCATCCGCAAGGCTTGAAACAGGCGAATCGGGATCAACGGCCCCAAATCGTTGCGGTTTTCGATTTCGAACTGGCCGGAAATAATGCCGTCGAGAATTTGCTGCTGGGCGATCTGATAATCTGATTTAGTATTTTGTAACATGGCCTCTACTCTCCTCGTTCGGTTATTGGTCCAGGCAATGCAGTTCCACCCTGCGGTTCAACGCCTGGCCGGCTTTGGTGTCGTTGGGCGCCGCCGGCTGCGCCATGCCATCCGAGGCGGTAACGATGTTTTGCGGTGGAACACCGCGGGCAACCAGCATCTTTTTGACGGTATTCGCCCTGATCTGCCCGAGCCAGCGGTTGCCGGCGTCGGTGCCTAAATTGCAAGTATGTCCGAGCAAGCGGACTTTCCCGGAACAGCTTTGCGCCGCCGCCAGCAATTCGCCCACAGCGGCACTCGATTGCGACGTCAGCTGGCTGGAGTCGAATTTAAAATAAACGGTAAAACGTGGGCCGGCCGGCGCATTGACATCCGTCCCGCTTCCCGCGGTTGTTTTGGGAATACCGGCTGCAGTGGGTTCGGTCGGCAATTGCGCCAAAATGTCCTCCGCAGGGGGATGGGCGTCAATCGTCTGCTCGGCTTGATTCGGACTGGCGGCAGCAACTGGCTCCGCTTTCCCGCCATCGGCTATCGCTGGCGATGGGGCCAAAATCGCTGATTGTTTCGAGTCGGTTCCGGCTCCGCCGCCTGCCGCCGAAGCCAAAGAATCGGTTCCTGCCACAGGCGGGCTCGGCACATAGCGATCCAACCACAACGCCGCCGCCACCAACGCGCCCAGTGCAGTAAACAGCGGTATCACCTTCGCCCGGTGCGGTTTGGCCGCTGTCGCCTCTCGCGACGAGGCAGAGGCTGGTGCGGCCACGCCCTTCCTTAAATCAGGCAGTATACCGTCCAACCCGTCGCGGTCGAGATTGCGCTTTTTTTTCATTCGTGCTCCCGGACTGTTAAAACAACTCGGTATCTATTGGTGCAGACGACGGGGCGAACCGTCGCAAATATCGGCAAACCACGGCTAAAGTAGGTCGCTTCCGTTAAAGCCACATCATATTTAATTTTTCACAATCCGCAAAATATTGAGAACCTCTTCGCAAAATCAAGCATAGTCCGAATTTTCAAAAACTTACCGCCCGCCGCTTTGCTCCCCAAGCGCCGGGTTGGGCTTGAAACAGGCCGGCGCAACGCGTACCGCAAAAGCGGCAATTGCCTGCAGCATCCAGGTTCCAGTCCGATAACACGTACCAGTCTCTGCCGATCAATAGTTCGCCACAGTGGTGGCAGTAAGTACTCTCCGCTGCCTTGTCGTGCACATTGCCGACGTAGGCGTAAAGCACACCGTTTTCCAGCGCAATTTTGCGCGCCATCAGTAGCGACGCGGCCGGCGTATGCGGTTTATCCGTCATTTTCCAGTCCGGATGGAAGGCGGTGAAATGCATCGGCACCTCCGGCCCCAAATTTTCGACCACCCACTGCGTCATCGCCTGCAATTCGGCTTCGGAATCGTTTTCGCCCGGAATCAGCAAGGTGGTCAGCTCAAACCAAACCTGAGTTTCCTGCTTCAGATATACCAACGTTTCCAACACCGGCTGCAAATGGCCGCCGGTGATTTTGTGGTAAAAATCCTCGGAAAACGCTTTCAAATCGACGTTCGCCGCATCCATGTAACGGTAAAACTCGGCGCGCGGTTCGGCGCAAACGTAACCGGCGGTCACCGCCACCGACTTCAACCCGAGTTCGCGGCAGGCCTGGGCAGTATCGATAGCATACTCGTGAAACACCACCGGATCGTTGTAGGTATAAGCCACGCTGCTGCAGCCCTGCTCCAATGCCGCCTTGGCGATCGCTTCCGGGCTGGCGCGACTCATCAAAGTATCCATTTCCCGCGATTTGCTGATATCCCAGTTCTGGCAAAACTTGCAGGCCAGATTGCAACCGGCGGTGCCGAACGACAGGATAGGCGTACCGGGCAAAAAATGGTTCAGCGGTTTCTTTTCGATCGGGTCGACCGCAAAGCCGCTGGAACGGCCGTAGCTGGTCATGACGATTTGCTGTCCCAGATTCTGCCGGACAAAACACAAGCCACGCTGGCCTGCGTGAAGTTTGCAAAAGCGCGGGCACAAATCGCATTGCACTTTGCCGTCGGCCAGGACGTGCCAATAGCGGGTGGCAGCAGTGTCGGAACTGAGTAATGTAGCCATGGTGTTGCTCCTTGAACCTCGCCGAAAAAATCCGGTCGTTACCGATGCAGTTAGCAGTAGAATAACGCCGGAGCAGGCGCGAACTGTAGTTATTTCGACAGCCGCAGCCGGCCCAGGCTTACTGATCGATTACAACTCTAATAAGGATCAGCGCATGAACAGAAAACCAGCGGTCGCCGGCCGCTTCTACCCGGCGCAACCCCAACAACTCCACGCCGAAATCGTCGGCTTTCTGCAGCAGGCCGAACCGGCGGACCAAGTTCCCAAAGCCATTATTGCCCCGCACGCCGGCTACCTCTATTCGGGGCCGATCGCGGCCAGCGCTTATGTACGCTTGAAGCCGGCAGCCGGCTCGATCAAACGCGTGGTATTGATCGGACCTTCGCACCGGGTGGCGTTCCGCGGTCTGGCGGTCAGCAGAACCCACGCCTACACCACGCCGCTCGGCGACGTCCTGGTCGACCGGGCCGCGGTGGAAACTTTATTGCAACTACCGTTTGTCGAATATATCGAGCAAGCTCATACCCTGGAACACAGCCTGGAAGTCCATGTGCCGTTTCTGCAGGAAGTCTTGCGGGACTTCAGCCTGGTGCCGATCGTGGCCGGAGACGCCAGCCCGGACCAAGTCAGCCAAGTGCTGGATCTGCTGTGGGACGGCCCGGAAACCTTGCTGGTGGTCAGCTCCGACCTGAGCCACTACCACCCTTACGCCACCGCGCAACGCATGGACCGCAATACCAGCCAACTGATCGAACAATTGCGCTACCAGGACATCGGCGGCGAGGACGCCTGCGGCAAGGTGGCGGTGAACGGCCTATTAAAATTACTCGAAGAAAAAGGCCTGTCGATCAAAACCATAGACCTGCGCAACTCCGGAGACACCGCCGGCGACAAGCAGCAAGTGGTGGGCTACGGTGCCTATGTCGTTGACTGACGACCAACGCCAACGCCTGTTGGCGCTGGCCCGGCATTCGATAAGCCATGGCCTGGAAACCGGCCGGCCGTCAAGCGTCGATCCGGCGCAGTATGCCGGCGAATTATCCGCCCGCCGCGCCACCTTCGTCACGCTCGAACGCGCCGGCCAGTTGCGGGGTTGTATCGGCATGCTCGAAGCGCGGCGGCCTTTGGCCGAAGACGTGGCCGAAAACGCCTTCGCCGCCGCCTTCCGCGATCCGCGCTTCCCGCCGCTGCGGGACAGCGAGCTGGCCGGACTCGATCTGCATATCTCGGTGCTGACGCCGGCGGAACCGCTGCCGGTCAAGTCGGAAGCCGACTTGCTGCAGCAGCTTCGCCCCGGCGTGGATGGCTTGATTCTGGAAGAAGGCGGCCGGCGGGCGACATTTCTACCCGCGGTTTGGGACGACCTGCCCGAACCGGCCCGTTTCCTGAACCACCTGAAACAAAAAGCCGGCCTGCCGGCCGCTTATTGGTCGGACAGCCTACGATTTTTCCGCTACACCACGGAAAGCTTCGGCTGAGCCATTCCTCCTGCACAACCCAGTAAAATCAAGGCCTCCAGGCTTTTTTCTTGTTCGAAAAGCTCTTGGAACGGTATAATGGCGGCATTTTCGGCTAATTTCGGCCCGCCGGATTTTGCCACCGTCCGGAACCGCCGCCGGCACCGAACGGATTTCAGCGTATTTGGGTACCATTGAATGAAAAACCACACTTACAAACCCTGCGACTTGGTGATTTACGGCGCGCTGGGTGATTTGTCCAAGCGCAAACTGTTGATTTCGTTATATCGCTTGGAAAAGTCCGAATTACTCGAACCCGACACCCGCATCGTCGGCGTCGACCGGCTCGACGAGACCAGCGAAGGTTTCGTCAAAATCGCCCGCGCCAGTCTCGAGGCGTTTTTGAACAACACCATCAACGAAGAAATCTGGCAACGTTTTTCCAAGCGCCTGTCTTATTTGAAAATAGACCTGACTCAGCCTGAGCAATACCTGGAGCTGAATGCCGCTGTGGAGCCGGATAAACGGGTCATGGTGAATTATTTCGCCGTCGCGCCGTTTTTGTTCAAAAGCATTTGCCAGGGCCTGCAAAGCTGCGGCGTGTTGACACCGGAATCGCGGATGGTGATGGAAAAACCGATCGGCCACGATTTGAAGTCGTCGAAAGAAATCAACGACGCCGTCGCCGATGCCTTTCACGAAGACCAGGTCTACCGGATCGACCATTACCTGGGCAAGGAAACCGTGTTGAACCTGTTGGCCTTGCGCTTCGCCAATTCGATTTTCACCACCAACTGGAACCACAATACGATAGACCACATCCAGATCACGGTTGGCGAAGACATCGGCATCGAAGGCCGCTGGGACTATTTCGACAAGACCGGCCAGTTACGCGACATGTTGCAAAACCACCTTTTGCAAATTCTGACCTTCGTCGCAATGGAACCGCCGGCCGACCTGGAAGCGGAAAGCATCCACATGGAGAAAATCAAGGTTCTGAAAGCGCTGCGGCCGATCACGGCGCGCAACGTCGAAGAGAAAACCGTGCGCGGCCAGTACACCGCCGGCTTCATCAAAGGCCAGGCTGTGCCGGGCTATCTGGAAGAGGAAGGCGCCAATAAGGAAAGCACCACCGAAAGTTTTGTCGCGATCCGGGTCGACATCGACAACTGGCGTTGGGCCGGCGTGCCGTTTTATATGCGCACCGGCAAACGCATGCCGAACAAGCGCACCGAGATCGTGGTCAATTTCAAACAGTTGCCGCACAACATCTTTAAAGACAGTTTCCGCGACCTGCCCGCCAACAAACTGGTGATCCACCTGCAACCCAACGAGGGCGTCGAGGTGGTGATGCTGAACAAAGTGCCCGGCATCGACGGCAACATCAAACTGCAGCAAACCAAGCTCGACTTGAGTTTCTCGGAAACCTTCAAGAAAAACAGCATCTTCGGCGGCTACGAAAAACTGATCCTGGAAGCCCTGCGCGGCAATCCGACGCTGTTTTTGAGCCGCGAGGAAATCGAACAGGCCTGGACTTGGGTCGATTCGATCCAGGACGCCTGGGCACACAGCCACAGCGCGCCCAAATCCTATCCGGCCGGCAGCTGGGGCCCGATCGCCTCGGTAGCGCTTTTGGCCCGCGACGGCCGCGCGTGGGAAGAGTAACCATCTAAATCCATCACGAGTACAACGATTATGGTTAGAGAATTTTTTTTCGAACAGCGAAACCACTTGTTCACCGCATTGGTAGCGGAATGCCACGACGTGTTGTCGGAAGCGATCAGCAAGCACGGCCATGCCGTGCTACTGGTTTCCGGCGGCACCACACCGGCGCCTCTGTATGAAGCACTTTCCAAATCCGATCTGAACTGGAAAAAAATCAAGGTCGCGCTGGTCGACGAACGCTGGGTGGACGCTGAGCACAGTGCCAGCAACGAAGCCCTGATCCGCCGCAGCCTGTTGATCAACAACGCCAGAAACGTCGAGTTCGTCGGCATGAAAACCGCCGCCGCGACCGCCGCTGCCGGCCAGGCCGAAACCGAAGGCCGTTACCAGGCCTTACCGCAACCGTTTACATTGAGCATCGTCGGTATGGGCATCGACGGCCACACCGCGTCGTTGTTTCCGCACGCCTCCGGTCTGACCGAGGCTCTGAGCGAAAACAACACCCAACTGACCGCGGCGATCAATGCGGTGCAGAGCGAGGTCACCGGCGCCAATACCGAACGCCTGAGCTTGACCCGCAAAGGCCTGCTGAAATCGGAGCGCATCGTGATCCTGTTCACCGGCGAGGACAAACTGGCCGTATTCGGTAAAGCCCAACAGCCCGGTCCGGTCGAAGACATGCCGATCCGGGCCCTGTTGAATCAGGAGCAGGCGCCGGTCGAGTTGTATTGGGCTCCCTGATCCCGGGCCGGCAACATCATAAATAACGCTGAAAAGGAGCCGCTTTTGTACACCGAGAACATTTGCAAAGACATCCTCCTTTTTTCGAAGGCTGTTGCCACCAATCAAATCGCCCGATTCTCGCCTGGCCTTTATGTCCGCCTTACCGGCCAAACCGGGCGCGGCGGCGATGAAGGCAGCTCTGCAGACGTTGCCGGCTATTTTTTCGAGTGCGTGGAAGATTACCGCCGGCAATTGGGTCTGGAACCGGCGGAATTCAAAACGTTTCTGGCCGGCAAGACTATTTTGGAATACGGGCCTGGCGACGTGCTCGGGGTCGCATTGCTGTTATACGCCTACGGCGCGGCACAGGTTCGCTGCGTCGACCGATTTCCGCTGAATAAAATCAATGCCAAAAACGCCGCGATCTATAAAGCCCTCTGCGAAGGCTTGACCGGCGACGAGAAATCCAGGGCGATGGCTGCCTTCAACAGCAGCGGAGATCCGGAAAGCGGATTCAGCGCCGGCACCGTCAACTACGCGGTCACCCCAAACGGATTGTCCGGCGAAAGCCTGGCTTACGACTTAATTATTTCCCGGGCGGTGCTGGAACATGTCGACGATATCGATGCCACGTTTGCCGATATCGACGCAGCGTTAAAACCGGACGGAAAATCGATTCACAAGGTCGATCTGAAAAGCCACGGCTTGGACCGTTACCAAGCGTTCGACTTTTTAACTTGGCCGCGGCCGCTGTACCGATTGATGTACTCCCACAAAGGCTTTCCGAACCGTTGGCGCGCAAACAAATACGTCGAAGCCGCGGGCAAAGCGGGTCTGGAGATTACGCAGTTGGCGCCGATCGACCAGCTCGGCGCCGAGCAGATAGATCGCATCATGCCCAAATTGGCGTCGGAGTTCAGGTCTGTGAGCCGCGACTTATTGAGCTGGTTGAGCTTTTGGATCATATTGGAAAAAAAGCCGAATACGCATTAGCCAAACGAACCACCCTAGCATGGGGAACCTTGTTTTCTATGTAGGCCACCAAGTCAAGCATCAGGATAATTTATGCATCCCTCTTTAGAAAAAGTCACCGCAGACGTGGTGAAACGCAGCCGCGAAACTCGTGCGGCTTATCTTGCCCGCATCGACGCCGCCGTCGAAAAAGGCCCGCACCGCGCCAAACTGGCTTGCGGTAACCTGGCCCACGGCTTTGCCGCTTGCGCCAGCGACGAAAAAGACGATCTGGCCGGCGCGCAAAAAGCCAATATTGCAATCATCTCCGCCTACAACGACATGTTGTCGGCCCATGAACCTTACAAGGACTTCCCGACCCTGATCAAACAAGCCGTGCGCGAAGCCGGCGGCGTGGCGCAATTCGCTGGCGGCGTGCCGGCAATGTGCGACGGCGTCACTCAAGGCCAGCCCGGTATGGAGTTGTCACTGTTCAGCCGCGACGTAATCGCGATGGCGACTGCGATCGGCCTCAGCCACAATATGTTCGACGCCGCCTTATATTTAGGCGTCTGCGACAAAATTGTACCTGGCCTGCTGATCGGCGCCTTGAGCTTCGGCCATTTACCGGCAGTATTCGTCCCGGCCGGCCCGATGCCGAGCGGCCTGCCTAACAAAGAAAAGGTTCGCATACGCCAGTTGTACGCCGAAGGCAAGGTCGGCCGCAAGGAGTTGCTGGAGTCGGAATCCCAGTCTTACCACAGCCCAGGCACCTGCACTTTCTACGGCACGGCCAACAGCAACCAGATGATGGTCGAAATCATGGGCCTGCATCTGCCCGGCAGTTCCTTTGTCAACCCCTATACGCCGCTACGCGACGAACTGACCAAAGCGGCCGCTCGGCAAATTTTGAAATTCACCGCGTTGGGTGACGATTTTCGTCCTATCGGCCACGCCATCGACGAAAAAGCCATCATCAACGCCATCATCGGCTTACTGGCCACCGGCGGCTCGACCAACCACACCATCCATCTGATCGCAATCGCCCGCGCCGCCGGCGTCATCATCAACTGGGACGACTTCGACAAATTGTCGAAAATCGTACCGCTACTGGCCAAGATTTACCCGAACGGTTCGGCCGACGTCAACCACTTCCAAGCGGCCGGCGGCATGGGCGTCTTGATAGCCGAATTGCTACGCAACGGCCTGCTACACGGCAACATTTTGACCATCGGCGACGAACGCGGCATGGGACAATACAGCCGGGAGCCGAAACTGACCGACGGCGGACTGCATTGGGCCGAGGGCCCCGGCGCCAGCCAAGACGAAACGGTGATCAGCTCGGTAAGCAAACCGTTCCAACCGACCGGCGGCCTCACCGTGATGCACGGCAACCTGGGCCGCGGCGTATCGAAAATTTCCGCGGTCGCCGAGCAACACCAAGTCGTCACTGCTCCGGCGGTGGTATTCGACGATCAGGACGACGTGGTTGCCGCCTTCAAACGCGGCGAGCTGGAAAAGGACTGCATCGTCGTGCTCCGCTTTCAGGGCCCGAAAGCGAATGGCATGCCGGAACTGCACAAACTGACGCCACCGCTAGGCGTATTGCAGGATAGAGGATTCAAAGTAGCATTGATTACCGACGGCCGCATGTCCGGCGCCTCCGGCAAAGTGCCGTCGGCGATTCACATGTGTCCGGAATGTCTGGACGGCGGCCCGTTGGCCAAGGTTCGCGACGGCGACATCATCGCGCTGAACACGCAGACCGGCGAAGTCAACGTCCAAGTCGATTCGGCCGAATTCGAAGCCCGCACCGTGGCCGCCAATAGCGCCAAAGGTCATCATTTCGGCATGGGCCGGGAATTGTTCGGCGGCTTCCGCGCCCACGCGTCGTCGGCGGAAACCGGAGCCACCAATTTGTTTTACGTGGATTAACAATAACAACAACCCAAGCCCGGCACGGGGAATACTCGATCGAGTCCCTCTGCCGGGCCACCGCGTCCGCCCGCGGGCGCAGCACCGCCAACAGAGAGAAACATAAGCTATGACCGTAACCATCAAACAAGTCATGACCACCTCGCCGGTAATGCCGGTCATGGTGATCAATAATCTGGAAAACGCCGTCCCGCTGGCGAAAGCCCTGGTCGACGGTGGCTTGAAAGTGCTGGAAATAACCTTGCGCACGCCAGTGGCCCTGGACGCGATCCGCCAGATCAAAGCCGAGGTGCCCGGCGCGATCGTCGGCGCCGGTACCATCATCAACGTTCAGACTCTGCACCATGCTCTCGACGCCGGCGCCCAGTTCATCGTCAGCCCCGGCGTCACCGAGAGCCTATTGGATGCGGCATTGGAAACCAGCGTGCCGTTGCTGCCGGGCGTCATTACGCCAAGCGAAGTGATGCGTTTGCTGGACAAAGGCATCACCGCGATGAAATTCTTCCCGGCCGAAGCCGCCGGCGGCATTCCTATGCTGAAATCGCTCGGCGGCCCGCTACCGCAAGTCACATTCTGCCCGACCGGCGGCGTCAATCCGAAAAACGCGCCGGAGTATTTGGCGCTGAATAACGTGGCCTGCGTGGGCGGCTCTTGGATGGCGCCGGCCGATCTGGTCGACGCCGGCGATTGGGCCGAAATCACTCGCCGCGCCGCAGTGGCTTCGGCTTTAAAACAATAACACCGCAACCACCCGCTCTGATTAATCGCGGAGACCGTTCCGATCACCTTAACCGATAACGGTTAAGGCAGTTTCGGCCAGTCCGGCTCCGCGAACTCGTAAAGCTTGTACTTATCCACCAACGGCCGCAACACTTGCTGGGCGACGCGCAAATATTCCGGGTTTTTCAGAAACTGTTCGTACGCTTGCCGACTGTCGAACACGCCGTAAATCGCCACATCATAACTTTCGTCCAGCGCCGCGTTGGGCCGGCTGCGCTGAACTGCGGCCGGGGTGCCGGCTTCGTAGGCCACTACTCCAGGCAAGCCGGCCAGCGGCCGGCTGGCCTCTATATATTGCCGACGCAATTGGTCATTGCCCGGCTGTTTGAGCCAGACGATCGCCAAATGGTGTAATCGAGCCGTATCCGGTGCGGCCTGCGGTTGCACCGGCTGGGCACAACCGGCCGCGAACCACGCCGCCAGCACAAAGCCGTAGCAGGATTTAATCATTTGCTCACTCTTGATATTGAAAAATCGGCAGCGACTCATTGACTGCGCAGACGGTTGATGCGCTCTTCGCTACTCGGGTGACTGGATAGATAATCCAAACCGTCGGCAAACTTCCGGTTGTAGTTGCCTTGCCGGGCCGCTTCCAATTTCTGCAGCATATCCGCCAGACGGCCGGGCGGAATGGCGTTGGCCTTTAGCGCATCGGCGGCAAATTGATCGGCATCGCGTTCGAATTCGCGCGAATAGCGGGCTTCCAGCAATAAGGCCGGCGCCGCGGCCAGCACTTGACTGAAATCGCCGACGTACCACGCCAGCGCCAAACCGACCGCGGACGCCTGCAACAACTGCCGCAAGGCATGCCTTCCGGCCACGTGTCCCATCTCGTGAAGCAAAACCGCGACGATCTGTTCGTCATCATCCGCCAATTCGATCAGAGCGTCCAACACGACCACATTGCCGCCCGGCAACGTAAAGGCATTGGCACCTAGTTCCGCACTGGCCCGGAACTCCAATCCGGCCGGCCGCCCCGCCTCATCGGCTAAAACCAAATTCCCGAGCTTGGCATTGATTTGCCCCTGGCGCTCAGGGCTTAACCGGCTGGGTTGCAACAGATGCCGGTCCAGATCGGCCAGAACCTGCCGGTCCAGGCTCTGGGCCAGCTCGACCGGAATACGTTCCGCCAGCCGTTGCGCGGCATAAGGCAAGCCCCACACGTACCCGGCGCCGGCCACCACCAGAACCAGCAGCAATGCCAATCCCGACCAGCGCCAACTATTTTCCAACGCAGCCACCCGGCTGTCGGTGCCGGGAAACAACTCGGCAAAGCCGCGGCTATCCGCCACCTCGCAACGAGCACCGTCAGCAAACAGTACCACCCGTGGCGTGCTCGCGAGCGGCGGCTGAATCTCCAGGCCCGTCAACACCTCGCGGCGAACCACTTCCTTACCCTGCAACAACAGTTTATCGCCCTCCAGGCATAACGTGACCGGATGAGCCTTAGCGCTACGGCCGTCGTAATAAACCGCTGCTACCCGCATTTACAAGCCGATATCGAAATCGAACATTTCGGCCATTTCGT
This sequence comes from Methylomonas koyamae, assembly GCF_006483455.1. GTDB lineage: Bacteria > Pseudomonadota > Gammaproteobacteria > Methylococcales > Methylomonadaceae > Methylomonas > Methylomonas koyamae_B. Next base: position 54,429 of record NZ_PPPU01000028.1, on the reverse strand, counting down.
CGCCAGCAGCCGAAGCGTTGGCCTGCAGTCCGGCCACGAAATCGTCCATACTGCCGGCCACCAGTACTTGCAGATGTTCGATCCGGTAACGCGCCAGCCTGATATCGGCAAACGGCTTATACAATCCCAGCGTCAGTATCACCAACACGACGTTACTCAACATCAGACCGAGCAACTGGTAAGCGCTGACATTGGCTACGAAACGGTGTTCGCCCAGCGTCGTCGTCGCCCAAACCAGATTCTGCAAACGCGCGGTGACGTAGGGATACGCAAATAACAGCAGCCCCAGATAGGTACCGAACGCCGCCAGCAACAAGCTCATTGCCGTCAACTGGCCTTCTTCCACGGCGAACCAACCGTTGCTTCCCAGCACACTGGTCAATACCGTCAAACCGGCGAACAGAACCACACCCAACATCAGCGTCATCAGATAAATTCCGTAATACGCGGCGGCCGTCGCCGAAAAACGGAACTCGGCACTGCCGTACGCGCTGTGGTTGCGGGTGTAGGCAGCCATGCGTTGCTGGGCGAACGGCCATAACAAACCCAAGCTGAAACCGGCCAGTAGCGGCCACAGCAAAAACGCCAGATAAGCCGGCCCGGTCTGGCCGCGAAACCCAAAGCGCAAGCCGCGGTAGCTGGTATTGTGCAATCTGAAACGCAGCGACCGCACCAGTAACCAAGGCGCCAAGGCCATGATCAGAATCAGAATCATCGTCGCGGCCGCGGGCGAGAAACCGCTAGTCAGCGTGTACGCGGCGAACAGGGCAAAGGCAATCAGGCGGCCCTTCAAGATAGCTTTGGGGTCACCGTGATAATCAAAACCGGCTCCGGCCAGACGAGTATGCCGGTAGAAGTACTGGTTGCGCCGCACTTTGGCCCAGGCCGAATAAACCCCGAATGTCACGAGACTCAAACAAACGTTGACTATCCAAAGTCGAAAATACTCGCCGCCGCTACCGCTGAAATGCAGCGGCTGAGCCTGTTGTTCTGCCATGGGTGCCTCCCGGTGAAATGATCGGATCAAGCATAGTGCATGTCCTCAAGCTGGCAAAAATATCGGCAGCAAAAGCCGGCGCGCTCCTGGCCTATGGGTAACTCACCGGGCCTATTGCGCCGGCTTCCATTTGATATTGCAACCTATGCTCGGAATCTGTTCGGCACTGAACGGCCGGCCGGCAAGCAGATCGTCCAAGGCGTTGCGCAAATCGGCGCCGGTCACCGGCTCGGCATTCTTTGGCGTCGCCGCATCCAGCCGGCCCCGATAAACGCAGGCCAAATCGGCATCGAACAGATAGATGTCCGGCGTGCAGGCAGCCTGATAAGCCTTGGCCACCGCCTGGGTTTCGTCGTACAGGTAGGCGGCAAACGGATTGCCCCACTCGGCCATCATCGCTTTCATTTTGTCCGGCGCATCCTCCGGAAAATTGGCGACATCGTTAGCGCTGATGGCGATGGTTGCGACGCCGGCGTCGGCATAATCGCGGGCGATCGCGATCAGCTGTTGCTTGACGTGCAAAACGTAGGGGCAATGGTTGCAGATGAACATGATCAGCGTCGCCCGCTCACCGCGTAAATCCTGCAACGCGAATTCGCGACCGCTCACGGTGTCGGGCAAGCGGAAATCGGGAGCGACGGTACCGAGCGGCAACATCGCGGAAGCGGTGGCGGCCATAAGTTCTCCTTGGCGGAAAGACAAAAGCTTGCGATTATAGAACAAGTGCTTGCCCAGGAAACTTTCACAGGCATCGCCCCTTGAGCAATTGGCGCAATTGAGGAGGTATTTTTGGCGTTTTTGCAGAACTACGACTTTGGAGACTAGCGCGGTCCGGATTACGACATCCGGGTAAAATTTCCACGATCCTCATTCTCGACGTTCAAAGAACTATCTCATGGTAAACACCATCTTGTTGGTTAACGAGAGTCCGGCTGAACCCAGCGCGTTCAATTCGTGCTTGACGCGCTTTGAAGCATCGCCGCATCCTGACTCCCGGCACCTGCCAGAACAAACCCGCCCGACACAGGACATGCCGGATAAAACGTCGGATATAAAAACCTTCGCAAGCTCTTTTATTCTGGATAATGGCTTGTATCAGAAACTGCTCGGCAACTTGTCGAGGATGTATCCAATAGTCGCAGCAATCACGCCCCAAACGCAGGGTACCGGCGTCCTGACCGTCAGAGCCAAAAGCTAATCCAGACTCTAACCGATGCCGCAGACTCTCAAACAACTGAAGCTGATGTTAAACACCATCACCGACGGCGTGATGGTGGTCGACCCGCAAGGCATCGTTCTTTACGCCAATCAAGCCGCCGAACAACTGCTGGAACGCGGTCCGCTGACCGGCCAGACACTGGCAATCCCGGTGACCATCGACCAAGCCGTTCACCACGATATCAATCTGATCCGACCCAGCGGCATCGCCTGGGCCGAAATGCGTTCCACCCCATTGGAGTGGGATGCGGCCCCGGCTTTTGTGATTGCTCTGCGCGACATTACCGCCCGCAAGCAAGCCGAAATCGCGTTACAGGAAAGCGAACTGTTGTTCCACACCTTGTCGAAGATCGCCCCGGTCGGTATTTTTCGTACCGATCGCGATGGAAGCTGCGACTATGTAAACCAGCGCTGGTGCGAAATTTCCGGCCTCAGCCACCATCAGGCGCACGGCGACGGCTGGGCTGCCGCTATTTTCATCGACGATCTGGAGCGCGTCAAAGCCGAGTGGGCCGCCTGCATAGCCGCGGCCAAGCCCTTTACCCTGCAATACCGGTTTCAACACCTCGACGGCCAAATCCGCTGGGTGATAGGCCGGGCGGAGCCGGAATTGGACGAGACCGGCAATTTGCTGGGCTACGTCGGCACGATTACCGATATTTCCGAAATCAAAGCCAACGAAGAAACGCTCGGTCAGGCCGCAGCGGTTTTCGAAAGTACCCGCGAGGGCGTCATGGTCACCGACGCCGACCGCCGCATCATGATGGTGAATAAGGCGTTCACCACCATTACCGGATACAGCGCGGAAGAAGTGATCGGCAACAGTCCGCGCCTGCTCAGTTCCGGCCGGCACGATAGCGAGTTTTACCGGGAGATGTGGAGTAGCATCGCCGCGACCGACCACTGGCAGGGCGAAATCTGGAATCGCCGGAAACACGGCGACATTTATCCGGAGCTATTGAGTATCAGTACCGTGCGGAGTGGAGACGGCGCGGTCAGCCACTATGTCGGCGTGTTTGCCGACATCACCAAACTGAAGGCTTCGGAAAAGGAACTGGAATTTCTGGCCCATCACGACCCGCTGACCAAGCTGCCGAACCGAATGCTGTTTCTGTCTCGTCTACAGCATACGATCGAAAAAACTCGGCGCCAATCGGCCCAAATGGCGGTGCTAATGCTGGACCTTGACCGTTTCAAGGATGTCAACGACAGCTTCGGCCATTTGGCCGGCGACAATTTGCTGCAAATGGTCGCGCAGCAATTGACTGCACGCCTGCGCAGTTCCGATACCGTATGCCGCCTGGGTGGCGACGAATTTGTAATCTTACTGGAAGACATCGGCCATCCGGAAGCCGCGGCCCAAGTCGCCACCCAAATCATCAAGACCTTGAGCCAGACTTGGTGCCTACCGAGTGGCAACGAAGTACGCATCGGCGTCAGCGTCGGCATTTCGCTGTTTCCGAAGCACGGTACCTGCCCGGACGAGTTGATCCAGCACGCCGACACCGCGCTCTACCAAGCTAAGAACGAAGGCCGCAACCGGTTCAAGTATTTTTCCGAGGACTTGACCCGCGCTGCCCGCGAACGTATCGATATCGAGATTCGCCTGCGCCAAGCGCTAGAGCGCGGCGAATTGAGGGTATTTTTCCAACCGCAGATTGATGTCGAATCCGGCGAGATTCTCGCCGCCGAAGCGCTGGTGCGTTGGCTGACCTCAGCTGGAGAATTAATTTCGCCGGCCCACTTCATTCCGATCGCCGAAGAATCCGGATTGATTACAGCGATCGGCAATTGGGTGTTACGGGAAACTTGCCGCCAAGGGCGGGAATGGTTGGACGCCGGCTTGCCACCGTTGCGGCTGGCGGTCAATCTGTCGCCACAACAATTCCTGCACAGCGATATCCGCAGCGTGGTCACCAAAACCTTACAGGAAACCGGCTTCCCGGCTCATCTGCTGGAACTGGAATTGACGGAAAGCGCGTTGATGAAGCGCGAAAAGGAGGCGATCCAAATTCTGCACAATTTACACGACTTAGGCGTACACCTGGCGATCGACGATTTCGGCACCGGTTATTCGTCCCTGGCCTATCTGAAATCACTGCCGCTGGACGTGTTGAAGATCGACCGGAGTTTTATCGAAGATATTCCGCACCATAGCGACGACATGGAAATCACCGCGACAATCATCGCCATGGCCAAAAACCTGCGCATGCGAGTCATCGCCGAGGGCGTCGAGACTACCGAGCAGCTGGCGTTTTTAAAAAGCCGGCAATGCGATTTATACCAAGGATTTTTGACCAGCGCCCCACTGAGTGCGGCGGAATTTGCGGCTTTTTTAGCCACATACCGCCAGGAACGGCTGGAAACGGCATCTTAGTCGGCCGCTGCCCATCCCGGTTTTAGCCAAACTGCGGAAAAAAGTTATAATGCCGCTTTTTAACCCGACCTATAAGGATCAAAAGATGGCTGACAATCTGATTGCACCTTCCATTCTTTCCGCAGACTTCGCGCGCTTGGGCGAAGAAGTCGTTAATGTTTTAAATGCCGGTGCGGATATCGTGCATTTCGATGTGATGGACAACCATTTTGTGCCTAATTTGACTATCGGTCCATTGGTCTGCGAAGCGCTGCGCAAGCACGGCGTCACCGCGCCGATCGACGTCCATTTGATGGTCGAACCGGTCGACCGCATCATTCCGGATTTCGCCAAAGCCGGCGCCAGTTACATTACCTTCCATCCGGAAGCCTCGCGCCACATTGACCGCAGCCTGCAAATGATCCGCGACCACGGCTGCAAATCCGGCCTGGTGTTCAACCCGGCCACACCGTTGTCTTTTCTGGACCACGTACTGGATAAATGCGACATGATCCTGTTGATGTCGGTCAACCCCGGCTTCGGCGGCCAATCCTTCATTCCGTCGGCGCTGGACAAGCTGCGCCAGGTCAGAAAGATCATTGACGACAGCGGCTTCGATATTCGCCTGGAGATCGACGGCGGCGTAAAAGTGGACAACATCCGCGAGATCAAAGAAGCCGGCGCCGATACTTTCGTTGCCGGTTCCGCGATCTTCGGCAAACCGGACTACAAAGCCGTGATCGACGAAATGCGCGCGGAATTGGCCAAAGCCAAATAAGCTTGATCGGCAGGCCGCTCCGAAATCTGATAGGAGCGGCTTTAGCGAACGCTTTTCGCTACCCTCGCCTGCCGCCGATGCGGGCTGAATCTGAACCTGTTCGACTTAAGCATTGCTGGCACCGATATTGCTTCAGTTAGGCAGAGTCATTACCGCATGCTCGGTTTTACCGGTATGTTTGTAGTCTCCAGCCATGGTTTTGAAGTTGAACTTCTAATCCGCAATGGCGATCGATAGAATCCGAATAACGTTTAGCAACCGAGATCAACCATGAGTATTATTGAAAAAATTCAAAATCAGTTATCCGAAAACCGCGTATTGTTGTACATGAAAGGCACGCCTGAATTTCCACAATGCGGGTTTTCCAGCCGGGTGGTGCAAATATTGGATGCCTGTAACGCCGAATACAACCACTTCAATATTTTCGAAGACCAGGAATTAAGGGAAGCGCTGAAGGAATATTCGAATTGGCCGACTTACCCGCAACTGTATATCGACGGCCAATTGGTAGGCGGTTGCGACATCGTCACCGATTTGTACAACAAAGGTGAACTGGCGACCATGTTAGCTGGCGCCAAGCAATAAATCCTTACTCAACAAACCCCGCCCGGCGGTGCGCTCGCGGGGTTTGACCGCACCGGCAGGCGACTGCCGCCGACTAGCAAAGACTATTTCGAGTAGTAATCGAAATCTTCTTTCTTTTCCAATTTAAAACGCGGCTCAACGTCTACCGGCTGATCTTTGGTCTCGTCCGCCGTTGCCGGCTCCGGTTGTTTGCGCAGCTCCTCTAGAAAATCCTTGAACCACTGACTATCGATTACCGCGACCATGTCGGCGTCCTGCAAAATGTTCTGCTCGTCCGGCAAACTGCCGAATTCGCGAGCGGTTTGCAACGCTTTAAGGCAAGCATCGTGGTCGCCGCGTAACGCGTGAATGCAAGCCAAATTGTAAGCCGCACTGCCTTTTTGAATTGCTCCGGCCTTTTCGAAAAAGTCCTCGGCGAATTTGTACAACTCCGGCTTTGCCGAATCCGGACTGATGCGAGCCAGTTCCATGAAGGCGACGCCGCCGTCGATGGCCGCTCCCAGGTAATGCGGTGCGGTCAGCAAGCAAAACGAAAATTTGGAAATCGCGTCTTCGTAGATTTCAATCGCTTGTTGTGCGTCCAGACTTCTGGCTTCGTGTAACAGCCCAAATCCCCAGTGATAAAGTGCTTCGGATACAATCAAATGGTCGGCGATAACGCTGGCGAAGCCTTGGTAGGCGCCTTTATACAGTTGCTCTGCCTTGCTGCCTTCGCTTTTGCGGGCTTGAGCGACTTGTTTGATGGCGGCATCCAAGGTCGAACGCTTCTTAAATGAACTCAACAACGACATGAAAATTCCTCATTTCTGTTTTAAAACCGGGTTGCGATAAAATAGCGCAGCATACTACAACATCCCGCCACAACCGGAAAATGTAAATGAGCGAGACCTTAGCCGATCTGGAAAAAGCCAAGATGAATCTGGAAACGTCGACTATTCCCTGGTCGGAATTGCAGCGTTTTTTTGCAGCCGGCCTGGCAATAGCCGTTGCCGACGAATTGGATTTGATCGAGGTCGCCAGCCAATTTGCGTTGGATAACAAAAGCCAGGTCGAGGCTTGGCTGAATGCCGGACAAGTCGGCCACGTTTCCGACGCCCAAGCTTCTGATTGGGTCGCCGCCGACAGCTCGGTCTGGGCCGTGGTAGTCAAACCTTGGGTGCTGGTACAGAATTATCGCAACTGAAGCGTTATCGATGGATACCTTGCACCCAAGCAAGAGTTTGCCGGCGAGGCGATACTATCAGTCAATTCCGTACCGGCGGCGCAACCAGTAATCGGCGCTGACAAAACGGCCACCGCCCAAGAAAAATAGAGCCAGCAGCATCACCAAATAAGTTGCGGCAAATTCGATACCGTTATTCAAAACGACCAACGCACCGTGTTCGGTGATCCATTCGTAGTCGCCTTGCGCCTGCAAAATTTCCTTGGCCCGCTCCAGGCGTTCGATCGCGCCGACCGTCCGGTCGGTGGCAAAAATTCCGCTGCCGGTGGCGATCGCCAGCCAACCGTTTTGCAAATGCGCGGTGACGGCGGCAACTGCCATGATCACCATCAACGGTAGGCAAATCGGCCGGGTCGCAAAACCCAATAACATACATAACGCTCCGACCAGTTCGAACAGCGCCACCAAAAACACCAGCACGTAAGGCGCGGGCAAACCTAAGCCCCAATCGCCATTGCCGAACCATTCGGCCGTATCGGAAAAACTAGCGAATTTCTTGGTGCCGGCCATCCAGAACACCGGGGCCAAATACAAGCGGATCAGCAGCGGTGCCAGAAAATCCAAGGCTTTGGCTTTGTCGCATAAGCGGCTGGACAGCCGCATCGCGTCGGGTATATTGCCGATGAAAGTCTGAATTAGTGTGTTAAACGGCGTAGTATTCATTCGTAACCTCCCCCAAATTTTTTATTTTTATCTGCCTTATGCGCATCAGCAGTTCGTCTATTTTTACAGGCATTCCAGTTCAGTTGCCAAATGAATTTTGCCAAACCTTGCTCGCCGCGCCCAATCTGCGCATCGAGCGCATCGTCTCGCGCGGGCATTTCACCGAAACGGATGCCTGGTACGATCAGGCCTGGGACGAATGGGTCATGGTACTGCAAGGCGCTGCGCGGCTGAGTTTTAAAACGGCGCCAGCGCTAGAGATGTCTTCCGGAGACTATGTGATGATCCCGGCACATTGCCAGCACCGGGTCGATTGGACCAGCCCGGACCAGGATACAGTCTGGCTGGCTATCCATATTGGCGCTGCCGCCGCTAACGAGGCTTAGCGGCGTTAGTGTTGCCACGGCGCGGTTTGCGCGGCTGGCTGCGTTTGCCCGGCTCGGGCTTTTCGGTACCGGATTGGGCGCGGCGCCCGGTTTGCTGCGGTTTGGACCGCGCCGCCACCGGCTTTGCCGGCGGCTTGGCGTTGCCAGACTCCAGCGACACTCGCGGATAACCGGTATCGGCGATGCGCGGAATCTGCCGTTTCAATAACTTTTCGATTGCCGCAAGCAGATGCGCCTCTTCCGGATCCACCAACGAAATAGCCTGCCCTTCGGCACCGGCGCGGCCGGTACGGCCGATGCGATGGACGTAATCTTCGGCAACCTGCGGCAAATCGAAGTTGATCACATGCGGCAATTGATCGATATCCAGGCCGCGCGCCGCAATGTCGGTCGCGATCAACGCGGTAATCGTGCCTTTCTTGAAATCGTCCAAAGCCCGAACCCGGGCGCCCTGACTCTTGTCGCCGTGCAAAGCCGCGCAGCGAATGCCGTCTTTGATCAATTGCTTACATAAGCGGTCCGCACCGTGTTTGGTACGGACGAAAACCAACACTTGTTGCCAATGGCCGTGACCGATCAAATACGACAACAGTTCGCGTTTGTACTCGCGCTGAATGCCGTAAACCAATTGCGAAACGGTATCTGCGGCCGCATTGCGTTTGGCCACGGCGATCTCGACCGGGTCGTTCAGCAATTGCTCGGCAAGTGCGCTGATCTCCGGGGCATACGTCGCCGAAAACAACAGGTTTTGGCGTTTTTCCGGCAACAGCGCGATGATTTTGCGAATATCGCGGATGAAGCCCATATCCAGCATGCGGTCGGCCTCGTCCAACACGAAATGCTCGACACTGGACAGATCCAAATGCTGCTGCTGAATCAAATCCAGCAAGCGCCCCGGCGTCGCGACAACGATATCGGTGCCGCGGCGGATTTTCTGAATCTGCGGATTGATACTGACGCCGCCGAAAATCGCTTCGGCAAACAAGGGCAGATGCTTGCCGTACGTTCTGACGCTTTCGTAGACCTGCATGGTCAATTCGCGGGTCGGCGTCAACACCAACACCCTGACCGGCCGCGGCTTTTGCGGAATCGGCTGTTGCTGCAGGATGTGCAGTAACGGCAACGTGAAGCCAGCCGTCTTGCCGGTGCCGGTCTGCGCCCCGGCCAACACGTCGCGCCCCTGCAAAATAACCGGTATCGCCTGCGCCTGAATCGGCGTTGGCGTCTGATAGCCTTGCTCGGCAACCGCTCGCAGCAGTTGCTCGGATAAGCCCAACTCTGAAAATAGCATGAATCAACCTATAACATGGCGCCCGCCAATCCGGACGCGAATCCAAAATATCCAGCATCGCTTTGCCAACCAAAAATCGGCAAAACCCGACTTTTTTATCTAAAATAACTACCCTAACAGGCAAGTTAATCTTTCTAAGGAGGCGCCCGATGACCGAGAAACGTAATCACCCAAGATTACAACCCAAAGGCCTGCAAGCCGGCCTGCGCTTTTACTCCGCTGAACAGGAAATCGCACTGGACGCCGATATTCTGGACATCAGTTGCAGCGGAATTCGCGTCAGACTGAAACAACCGATCGCGGCAGAAATCATCGGCCATATCAAAATTACGATGACGCTGCCCGAATCCGGTACCTGCTTCAGCGTCCACGGCATCCTGAAACACCAACAAAACGACTCCGAATGCGGCGTGCATTACGTGGATCACATCGACGGCTCTATTGACGATGTGATGTTCGAATGCATCGAGCTGGATAACTCCACCGTATTTATCAAGACGCATTGACCGCTAACTGGTAATCACGAACCGCACCGCATCCAGCCGTAACTGGGTATCCTGGATGCATTCGTGAGACAGCATGGTTTTCTGTTTCAGTTGTTCGATTTCTTGCGGTTTGATACCCGGATTGATCTTTTTCAAGCGCACCAGCCGCTTGATCTCGCCGGTCAAGGCCGCGATCATCCGATTGCCGCTCTCGGTAACCAACCTTTGCATCTGTGCCGCAGCCAGCCGCTCGGCCACCAGGATCATGTCCTGAATGTGCTGGCGCTGGCTGTGCAAAAACTGGGCTACCTGCAGTTTATCGAAGCTGTCACCGGTCTCGGTCAGACTATCGTGGCCGACGGCCGCCGTCAGATCTTGTTTGTTTTGGTCCACCAGAATGCGGATCGGCGTGTGCGGCAAAAACCGACCGAGCTGCAATTCGGCCGGTGCGCTGCATTCGGCCACGAACAATAGCTCCAACAAAAACTGGCCGGCTTTCAACTGCGGATGTTTGACCACGCTGACCGCCGCGTTACCGGTCTCGCTGGACAATACCAAATCCATCGCCGACAACACCATCGGATGCTCGGCCGTCAGAAACTGCATGTCCTCGCGGGCCAAGGCGATGTCGCGGTCGACCGTGACGGTCAGGCCGTCGTCCTGCAGCATCGGAAAATGGGCGATGCGCAAGTTTTCGCTGGGCCATAAGATGTAGCAATCCCGGGAATGGTCCTCGACATCGACCCCGTAACAATCGAACATCGCCTCCATATAAGGCCACAAACTGCCGTCCCGCTCGTTCTGATAGATCGTTTCCACCAAATGCGCCGCCTCCTGCGGCCGACAGGAATTGAGCTCCAGCAATAAATCGCGGCCCTTGTGCAATTCTTCTTCCACCCGGCTGTTCAAGTCGCGGGTTTTGGCAAGCAACGCTTCGATTGCGGCCGGCTCGCGCCCGTGCAATACCTGGTCCAATTCGCTGCCGAGCAATTTCAACACTTGTGCGGCCCCGGAACAATTATGTCTGAACGCATCCAAACCTTCCTCGTACCAACGGTAGAGCACGTGCTGGGCGCTGCCGACCAGATAAGGGATATGGATCTGAATCACGTGCTTCTGCCCGATCCGGTCCAGGCGGCCGATGCGTTGTTGCAGTAAATCCGGATTTTCCGGCAAGTCGAACAGAATCAAATGCCTCACGAATTGGAAATTGCGGCCTTCGCTGCCGATTTCCGAACACACCAACAACTGCGCCCTGCTCTCTTCGTCGGCGAAAAACGCGGCGGCGCGGTCACGTTCGACGATGCTCATGCCTTCGTGAAATACCGCCGCAGTATGACCGACATGGTGCCGTAGCAACTGTTCCAATTGGATCGCAGTGTCGGCCCGTTTGCAAATCAGCAAGGCTTTTTCGTCGCCCAACGCCTTTAATTTGGCAACCAGCCAATGCAAGTACGGACTGTTGGCCAAATCGGCGCTATCCTCGCTCTGCAACGGATAGGCGTGGCGTTGCCGGTCGGGAAAGCCCTGTACGGTATGCCGCGAATTGCGATACAAAATCCGCCCGGTACCGTGGTGATCCAACAATAGCTTGATTAACTCTTCGCGCGCGCCACCGTCTTCTGCGTTGACTTGCTGCAACCAGTTGTCGACATTGTCGTGCTGCAGCAACTTTTGCAACAGCGCTTGCTGCTCGGCATCCAATCTTTCGCCGGCTATCAACAGATTCGCCAGGCGGGCGACCGGCTCGAACTGGCTTTCCTCAGCCAGAAATTGCTGAAAATCGTAAAAACGGTCCGGGTCCAACAGGCGCAGGCGGGCGAAATGACTTTCCTTGCCCAATTGCTCCGGGGTAGCGGTCAATAACACCAAGCCCGGCGCCGCCGCGGCCAGTTGCTCGACGAACAGATATTCTTCGCTCGGCGCCTCCGCGCTCCATTCCAGATGGTGGGCCTCGTCGACCACAACCAAATCCCAGCCGGCATCCAGCGCCTGCTCGCGCCGCTCGGGAAAGTCAGCGAAGAACTGCTGGCTGCACAGAATCAATTGCTCATGCAGAAACGGATTGCCTTCGTCGGCAAACGACATGCAGCGCGACTCGTCGAACAGGCTGAAACGCAAATTGAAGCGGCGCAGCATTTCCACCAGCCATTGGTACATCAGGCTTTCCGGCACCAGAATCAAGACCCGCCGGCTCAGTCCGTTGATCAAGCGGTGCTGAATGATCAAACCGGCTTCTATGGTCTTGCCCAAACCGACCTCGTCGGCCAGCATGATGCGAGGCTCGGAGCGGTTTGCGGCCTGGTGCGCGATGTACAACTGGTGCGGAATCAGCGCAGCGCGGGCGCCCTGCAAGCCTTTGACGGCGGATTGTTGATGTTGCTGTTGCCGGCGCCAGGTCTCGTAACGCAGCAAAAACCAGGCGGTCGGGTCGAATTGGCCGGTAAACAAGCGATCTTGCGGCTTGTTGAATTGAATATGGTGGTTCAATTCCATTTCGTCGACTTGCTGCAACTGACCGTCTTCATCCAAGCCGATATAGGTCAGCAGGCCGGCGTGTTGCTGTACCTGCTGCACCGTGATCTTGGCGTATTCCACCGATTCGATAACGTCGCCTGCGCTGAACTGGACCCGCGTCAGCGGCGCATTGTCCTTGGCATAGACCCGCCGGTCGCCGGTGGCTAAAAACAAGACGGTGACGCGATTGGCTTCGGCCTCGACGACCATGCCCAAACCCAGTTCCGATTCGGTGTTACTGATCCAGCGTTGGCCGGGAATAAATTCGTTCATGTATTTCTTTTTTATTTAATTTCCAGTCGGCACAGACTCGAGTCATCGGTCGGTTCCCCGATAGCACTATAGTCCGGCCGGCAGACATGCCAAACCGAAAACGCCGTTTTGCTGAGCCACGCACATTTCGGCTACCGGTAAAAACCGGTATAAACTAACGCCAATCGATATTCTAACGTTTAACTCAGCCTCGTGACCGCTATGCCGAAACCGATTACACCGCTACTTGCCGCCGACATCCTGATCGAATTGATCGACCATCCGCAACGCCCGTTCGTATTGATCGAACGCAAATATCCACCCTATGGTTGGGCGGTACCCGGCGGCTTCGTCGACGTCGGCGAGACCGTCGAACATGCGGCGATTCGGGAAGCGAAGGAGGAAACCGGATTGGACGTCGAACTGACCACATTGCTCGGGCTTTATTCCAACCCGGCCCGGGATCCGCGTAACCACACCGTCACTGCCGTATATTTGGCAACGGCCCACGGCGAACCGTTGGCAGCGGACGATGCGAAAAATTGCGGATTGTTTACATTCGACAGTTTGCCGGCCGTTCTGGCTTTCGATCACGCCCAGGTTATCGCCGACTACCGGCATTATAAACTGGCCGGCGCAGTAACGCCGCTGCGAATATAAGATATTGCTGATTTTAAGACGTTGAGGCCGGGCTCGAACCCGGCCGCTACCGTGCCAGGCTCAAGTTTTCAAGCCCAGCACGTCCTGCATATCGAACAGGCCTTTGGGTTTGTCCGCCAACCAAATTGCCGCGCGCACCGCACCGTTGGCAAACGTCATCCGGCTGCTGGCCTTGTGGGTAATTTCGACCCGCTCGCCTTCGTCGGCAAACATTACCGTATGCTCGCCGACGATATCGCCGGCACGAATCGTCGAAAAACCGATGGTTTTGCGGTCGCGGGCGCCGGTTTCACCTTCCCGACCGTAGATCGCGCAGTCTTTCAGATCGCGCCCCAACGCGGCCGCGACGACTTCGCCCATCCGCAATGCGGTACCGGACGGCGCATCGACTTTATGGCGGTGATGGGCTTCGATCACCTCGATATCGGTGTAATCACCCATCACTTTCGCGGTCATTTCCAACAATTTGAGCGAGAGATTGACGCCGACACTGAAGTTAGGCGCAATCACCATCGCCACATCGTCAGCCGCGGCCGCTATGGCCGCTTTCTGCGCGTCGGAATAGCCCGTGGTGCCGATCACCACTTTTTTCCCGGCCTGACGGCAAATTTCGATGTAATTCATCGACGCGTCGGGCCGGGTAAAATCGATCAACACGTCGAAGCGGTCGGCAACCGCCGCCAAATCGTCGGTAACGCTTACCCCAGCCGGCGCCAGACCGGCCAATTCGCCGGCATCCCGGCCGACGGCCAGACTGCCCGGCCGCGATACCGCAACGGTCAATTCGGCCTGCTGGGCGGCCAGTGCCGCTTTGATCAAACATAAGCCCATGCGCCCGGAAGCGCCGGCAACCGCGATTCTTTGCATGGCTTATCCCGTCAGTTTGTCGAAGAAGTTTTTCACACCGTCCATCCAGCTATGCTCTTGCGGACTATGGTGTTTGCCGCCGCCGGACAAGGATTCGCCGAGTTTCTCGATCAAGGCTTTCTGGTCCTTGGTCAAGTGCACCGGGGTTTCCAGTTGCACTTTGCACAGCAAATCGCCGACTGCGCCGCCTCTGACCGGCTTGACCCCCTTGCCGCGCAAGCGGAACATGCGGCCGGTTTGAGTTTCCGGCGGAATTTTCAGCATGACCTTGCCGTCCAGGGTCGGTACTTCCAAATCGCCGCCCAGACAGGCCATCGGGAAACTGATCGGCACTTCGCAATACAAGTTGGCGCCGTCGCGGGTGAAAATCGGATGGTCCTTGACCTGAACTTGCACGTACAAATCGCCGGATGGGCCGCCGTTCAGGCCGGCCTCGCCCTCGCCCGCCAAACGGATGCGGTCGCCGGTATCCACGCCAGGCGGCACCTTGACATTGAGGGTTTTGGTTTCCTGGACCCGACCCTGGCCGTAGCATTTCGGGCACGGGTCCTTGATTTGCTTGCCGGTGCCGCGGCAGGTCGGACAGGTTTGCTGCACCGAGAAAAAGCCTTGCTGCATCCGCACCTGGCCGTGGCCGTGGCAAGTAGTACAAGTGACAGGACTGCTGCCCTTCTTCGCGCCGCTACCGTTACATTCGCCGCACGCGACCAGCACCGGTACCTTAACGGTGGCTTCGGTACCGCCGACTGCTTCTTCCAACGTCAATTCCAGGTTATAACGCAAGTCGGCACCGCGCTGTACGCTGCTGCGCTGCTGGCGGCCGCCGCCGAAAATATCGCCGAACACATCGCCGAAAATATCGCTGAAACTCTCGGCCCCGGTAAAACCGCCACGGCCGCCGCCCATTGACGGATCGACACCGGCATGGCCGAATTGGTCGTAAGCCGCGCGTTTTTTCGAGTCCGACAAAACCTCGTAAGCTTCCTTGATCAGCTTGAATTTTTTCTCGGCCTCGTCCGGATTATCCTTGTTGCGGTCCGGATGGTATTTCATCGCCATCTTGCGATAGCTTTTTTTAATTTCGGCTTCGCTGGCGTTGCGATCCACTTCCAGCAGTTTGTAAAAATCTTCTTTTGCCATAACGAGGAAAACCGCCGGCGGAAACCGGCGGTTAATTAAGATATTGAATTGAAAGAAGACGAAGCGACCTGAACCACGTTCGCGTCCGTCCTACCCTCTCTCAGGCGGCGAGAGAAACCGAGCGAACCTTACTTCTTATCGTCCTTAACTTCCTCAAACTCAGCATCGACCACATTGTGGTCGGGCTCGGCTTGTTGGCCGCCGGTCGCGTGTTCGTGACCACCGGCTGCAGCCGCTTCGGCGCCGCCTTTTTGGGCGTAGACGCGTTCGGCCAGTTTACCCGATAGCTCGGTCAAGGCATTGGTTTTGGCTTCGATGGCGTCTTTGTCATCGGTTCTCAGTACCGCATGCAGGTCTTTGATCGCCGCTTCGATCGCCGATTTTTCATCGCTGCTGACTTGGTCGCCCAATTCTTTCAGCGATTTTTCGGTGGCGTGAATCATGCCTTCCGCCGAGTTGCGCGCCGAGACCAGTTCTTTCAGCTTACGGTCTTCGTCGGCGTGGGCTTCGGCGTCCTTGATCATGCGTTCGACTTCGTCGTCCGACAAACCGCTGGAGGCTTTAATCACGATGGATTGTTTTTTGCCGGTGGCTTTGTCTTTGGCCGAGACGTTCAAGATACCGTTGGCGTCGATGTCGAACGACACTTCGATTTGCGGAATGCCGCGCGGTGCCGGCGGAATGTCCTGCAAGTCGAACCGGCCCAGCGATTTGTTGCCGGACGCCATTTCCCGCTCGCCTTGCAACACATGCACGGTGACCGCGGTTTGATTGTCGTCCGCCGTCGAGAAGGTCTGCGAGGCATTGGTCGGGATCGTGGTGTTTTTCTCGATCAGCTTGGTCATTACGCCGCCCAGGGTTTCAATACCCAGCGACAGCGGAGTCACGTCCAGCAGCAACACGTCTTTAACGTCGCCGCCCAGTACGCCGGCCTGAATCGCTGCACCCAACGCCACGGCTTCGTCAGGGTTGACGTCTTTGCGCGGTTCTTTGCCGAACAATTCCTTAACGAAAGCTTGCACTTTCGGCATCCGGGTTTGACCGCCGACCAGAATCACGTCGTTGATTTTTGCTGTGGAAATGCCGGCGTCTTTAATCGCCTGCAGGCATGGGCCCTTGGTGCGCTCGATCAGATCGTCGACCAGCGATTCCAGTTTGGCGCGGGTCAGCTTGACGTTCAAGTGTTTCGGACCGGAGGCATCGGCGGTGATGTACGGCAGATTGATGTCGGTTTGTTCAGCCGAAGACAATTCGATTTTGGCTTTTTCCGCTGCTTCTTTCAGCCGTTGCAAAGCCAAAGGATCGTTGTGCAAATCGATGCCGGTGTCTTTTTTGAACTCGCCGGCCAGGAAATCGATGATGCGCAAGTCGAAGTCTTCGCCGCCCAGGAAGGTGTCGCCGTTGGTCGCCAATACTTCAAATTGGTGCTCGCCTTCGATTTCGGCGATCTCGATGATGGAAATATCGAAAGTACCGCCGCCCAAGTCATAGACCGCGATGGTGGTGTCGCCTTTCGGTTTGTCCATACCGAACGCCAACGCTGCCGCAGTAGGTTCGTTGATGATGCGTTTGACGTCCAGACCGGCGATACGGCCGGCATCTTTAGTCGCTTGACGTTGCGAATC
Organism: Methylomonas koyamae; assembly: GCF_006483455.1. Classification (GTDB taxonomy): domain Bacteria; phylum Pseudomonadota; class Gammaproteobacteria; order Methylococcales; family Methylomonadaceae; genus Methylomonas; species Methylomonas koyamae_B. The sequence goes on along the minus strand of NZ_PPPU01000028.1, from coordinate 37,387 downwards.
GTTGAAATAAGCCGGTACGGTGATGACCGCTTCGGTGACTTCTTCACCCAAAAAGGCTTCGGCGTCTTTTTTCAGTTTCATCAACACCCGGGAAGACACTTCCGGCGGCGCCATTTTTTTACCGTGGCATTCCACCCAGGCGTCGCCATTGTTGGCTTCCATGATTTTGTAAGGCACCATTTTGATGTCTTTTTGCACCGCGTCTTCTTTGAAACGACGACCGATCAAACGTTTGATCGCAAACAAGGTGTTTTCCGGATTGGTGACCGCCTGACGCTTGGCGGATTGGCCGACCAAGACTTCGTTATCGTTGGTAAAGGCGATAATGGAAGGCGTGGTGCGGGCGCCCTCGCTATTTTCGATGACCCGCGCGGTGCCGTTTTCCAGTACGGCGACGCAGGAGTTGGTGGTTCCTAAATCGATACCGATCATTTTGCCCATTGAAATTCTCCAGACTTGAATAAGAGGTAAGTTAAAAAGTTGTTAGCGATATGCGGTTGATCGTTGGATTTTCAAGCCTGCTCATCGATTTTTGCACTATCGGCGGGTTTGTCGGCGGCCTTGGCCACCACCACCATGGCCGGGCGTAACAACCGGCCGTTTAAAACGTAACCTTTTTGAAATACGTTCAATACCGAATTCGGTTCGGCCGTTTCGCTGGGCTGCATCACCATGGCCTGATGGAATTCAGGATTGAACGGCTGGCCTAACGGATCGATGGTTTCGATATTGAACTTGGCAAACACCGATTCGAATTGTTTGACGGTCAGCAAACTGCCCTCGCGCAACTTGACCACTTCCGGGCTGTCGCCGCTGGCGGCCTGAATGCCCAATTCCAGACTGTCCAGCACACTGAGCAATTCTTTAGCGAATTTGGCCAAGCCGTATTTACGTTCGTCGTCCAAATCCTTTTGTACCCGTTTTTTCAAATTCTCCATTTCGGCTTGGGTCCGCAACGCTTTATCCAGATTAGCCGCCGCCTGTTGCTGAGCTTGTTCCAATTGCTGGCGTAAGGACTCGATGCCAACCGTCTCTTCGCCTGCCGTTTCTTCTGCCGCCGCTTCTTCGAAGGCAGGTTTGGTTTGCTCCAATACTTCGGCGATCAATTCGCTATCGGGTTGCTGTTCGTGACTCGATTGCTGGTGACTCATAGTTTCTCCATGGTTCTAATTTTTTGAGTTGGGCTAACGATAAGGGCTTTTATTTCGGATTCAAGGCCGCGCCCAATAATTTTGCGGTTACGTCGACGAACGGAATCACCTTTTCGTAAGCCATCCGGGTCGGGCCGATCACGCCGAGCACGCCGACCACTTCGTCGTTGACCGAATACGGCGCGGTCACCAGGCTGCAACGCTCGAACACGCTGTAGCCGGACTCTTCGCCGATAAAAATTTGGACGCCGTCAGCCTGCAGACATTGGTCCAACAAGTGGATTACGCCGTGTTTTTGGCTGAAGGCTTCGAATAACTGTTTGAGCCGCTCCATATCTGACAGCTCGGAAAAACCCATCAAATTGGTTTCGCCGCTCAACACATAATCGTCGTCGGGCTGCTGCGCGAAGGCCAATTGCGCCATATTCACCGCATCGATCATGCCCTGGTTGACCGAATGCCGATCTTTTTCCAGGTCCTTCACCACCAATTCCCGAATCTTGGCCAGACTGCGGCCGGAGAAAACCGAGTTCAAATAATTGGCAGCCTGCTGCAATTCGGCCGCAGAGAATTGTTTTTCGGTGTGGATGATCTTGTTATGAACTTCTTCGGTGTCGGTGACAAAAATCACCAGAATCCGGGTGCTGGACATCGGCAAAAATTCGATGTGCCGCAAGGAAACGCTGTCGCGCCGCGGCAAAGTGACCACCCCGGCCATTTTGGTGACGTCGGACAACAGCTTGGAGGCCTTGCCCAATAGATCGCTGGCCGTCTCGGTCTCGCTATGCAACCCGGCCTGTAACTGGTCGAGTTCGTTGGAAGCCAAAGGTCTGACAGTCAGCAGACTGTCGACGAACAGACGGTAGCCGCTGACCGTCGGCACCCGCCCGGCGGAGGTATGCGGCGAATGGATCAAGCCCATCTCCTCCAAATCCGCCATCACGTTGCGGATGCTGGCCGGACTCAATTTCAAATTCGGGTCCTTGGAGAGCAAGCGCGAGCCGACCGGTTGGCCGTCTTGGATATAACGCTCCACCAGGGTTTTTAGCAAATAAAGCGATCGTTCGTTTAAATCCTGTCCGCCAGCCACATTCGATACCTTCAAAATTCGTTAGCACTCCACATTGCCGAGTGCCAGCAGCAAAGCTATCAGTTGCCCAAAACCTTGTCAATGTCGCTAAATCCTCGCCGACACCCGACAGAACCGGCGGTGGACGGCATTTTTGGCGGCAGCGTCGATTTCCAGCCGATTGGCGTCAGACAAAGTGGCCGCTCTTATCTAAACTTAGCGCTCCTGACTGCTGACTCGCCCCGACCGATGCCTTTCATTCCGAAACGCCAAACCGATTATCGCTTGCACTGTTCGCGACACCCGGCTGCGAGCGGAACCACTGGGCCGACTTAAGGAAAACGCGTGGACGCCAAAAAACACATCCTATTTGTCGATGACAACGAAAATGTGATTAGCGGCATTCAACGTCAACTGCGACCTTACCGCGAACAATGGAGCGTGTATTTCGCCACCTGCGGCAAACAAGCCTTGGAGATCATGCAGCATCAACCCATCGATTTGATCGTCAGCGACATGATGATGCCGGAAATGCGCGGCGACGTGTTGTTGAAACGGGTGGCCGACATCTACCCTGCTACGGTGCGTATGATCCTTAGCGGCTACGCCGACGAAGAAACCTTGAGCCGCGGCCTGGAAGTGGCCCACCAGTACTTGACCAAACCCTGTAGTGCCGAAGTATTGCGGGAAGCAATCACCCAAGTTTTCAAAACCCAGGATTACGTCAATAACCCGCGGATCGCGGCGGAAGTCGGCGAAGCCAGCCATTTACCGAGTTTGCCGAAAATCTACCACGACCTGAACGCCGCTATTGCCGACGAACGCGTCACCAACTTGCAAATCGCCGAAATCTTCGCCAAGGACATGGTGCTTTCCGCCAAGCTGCTGCATCTGGTCAATTCGCCGTATTTCGGTCTGCAACGCACCGTCTCGAATCTGACCGACGCAATTAATCTGATCGGCCTGAAAAAACTCAACAGCCTGGTGTTATCGGTCCATATCAAGACCGCCTTCCCCGTCAGCGACCCGGAAATGGAGCGCTACATGGAATACCTGTGGCAAGACGCCAGCCGGGTTGCAGAACTGGCAAGGCTGATCTCACTATCGGAACAGCAAACCGGCGACAAGCCGGATCAGGCCTATGTCGGCGGGTTATTGCACAACATGGGTTTGCTTATTTTCATGTCGCGCGGCGGGGACAAATTCAAAATGCTCCGGGAGCAAACAACCCGCAGCAACACCCCCGTGGCCGCACTGGAAACTGAGATTTTCGGTTTTACCCGCTCAGCTGCGGCAGCTTACGTCTTGAGTTTATGGAAAATTCCTGCCCTGATCGTGGAATCGATCCTGTGGCAAAACGCGCCAAGCGAATCCGAATACCAGACGGTCAATGAGTTAACCGCAGTGCATGTCGCGGCTTGCCTGGCAAATCCGACAGAACGGCCGGGCAACGACCGCTTGTTCGAGATGCAGTTGGACCAAAGCTACCTGCAGCGAATCGGCCGACTGCATCGCCTCGCCGATTGGCAGACGCTGGCCGAAAAAGTAACCGCGTTCTTCGAAAAAAAATAGGAGCGAGCAATGGCGGACAATACACCGGAAAAAATTCTGTGCGTCGACGACGAAAACAACATGCTCCAATTGTTTAAACGCACTTTGGGCCGCCAGTTCGACTTATATACCGCCAGCTCGGCCACAGAAGCTTTGGCGATACTGCGCCGCGAATCCGATATCGCTGTGATCATGTCGGATTACGCCATGCCCGGAATCAACGGTTTGGATTTTCTGAAGCAGGCCGGGGAATTGTCGCCCGACAGCGTGCAAATCATACTGACCGGTAATATCGAACTCGACATCGCGATCAAAGCGATTAACGACACCCATGTCTTTCGCTACTTACCGAAACCCTGCCCGCTGGAAGTGACTAGAAAGGTCATCGGCGACGCAATTGCACAATACAATCTGGTCATTTCCAGACGCCAGTTAAGCATTCAACTCGAGCAGAAAAATCAGGAATTGCAGCAACGAAATGCCGAATTGGCGGAAAAACAGGCGCTGCTGGAACACGAACTGGAAGCAGCCAAAATCGTCTGCAGCAAGTTCGGTAAATACGGCTACCAAGTACCGGACGGATTGGAGTTTTTTCTATCGGCCAAAGACGGGGTCGGCGGCGATTTTATCTTGAACGCCGTCAGCCGGGACGGCCAGGCTTTTTACCTGATGCTGGGCGATTTGACCGGCCACGGTCTGCAATCGGCCCTGGGCGGTTTGCTGGTCACCGAGATTTTCGACCAGCAATGTTTGGATCATCCGCCATTGGAAGAACTCGTCGGCATCATTAACCGGAAAATGTGCCGCAAATTGCCGACCGGTTTATTCTGCGCGGCATCGCTGATTAAACTGGATTTGGCAACCGGCCGGTTTCGGGTATGGAATGGCGGCATGCCCGATATCTTCCTGTTCGACAGCTACGGCAAGCTCATAGAAAACTTGCATTCCGCCAATCTGCCGCTCGGCATTGTCTCCGGCAGCGGCTTGACCGACAACATCTCCGAATACGATATCAGCGGAATCGAATCGATTTTTGCCTACAGCGACGGGGTCACCGACCAAATCGGCAACGATCTGAGTTTGTTCGGTGCCGACAGGCTGCAACAGGCATTGACCGACACCCCGCCCGGCATGCGCCGGATCGACCATGTAGCCGAACGCTTGCGCCTACATCGCCAGCAACAGTCGCAAACCGATGACATATCGATGGTTGACATCCATCTGCCAAGCATCCAACGGGCACTGACCCGCTAACGACCGATAGCGCCTGCCGGCCGCGTTGCGGATTAAACTGAATCTAAGCCAATTCGGATTGTAAGTATGTTTATCGAAACCGAAGACCATTCCAGAATTTTGATCGTGGACCCCGATCCTGCTTTACGCGACAGGCTCGACTTGATGTTCAATGGCGACGCGGCCGCGTCGCTGCAGAACGCTACCGAAACCCTGAGCTACATTTTTCAGGGCCGTACCTGCGGAACCGCGGCTGAAGCGGATATTTGTCTCGGCCTGGAATCGGACAAGCCTTACCAATTGATCTTTGTCGAAAACGAATTGCCGGATGGCGAAGGCATCGAGTTAATCCGCCGTCTGTGGCTAATCGATCCCAATTTGCACGCGGTACTCTGTAGTAGCGGACCAACCTTGAATTGGCAGCAAGTGGTCGCCAAACTCGGCGAAAGCGACCAGTTATTGATCTTGGAAAAACCGTTCAGTGCGCTGGAGTTGCGCCAGATAGTTCACGCCGTGTTACGCAAGTGGCAATTGAACCGGCAATCGCAACACATCATGCGCTACATGGACCAACAAATCGAGCTGCGCACCCAAGCGATCGAGCAAGCCAACAAAAACCTGCTGCAAGCCGAAAAACTGGCGGCGGTAGGCCAGCTTGCCGCCGGCATCGCCCATGAAATCAACACGCCGGCCCAATACGTCGGCGACAACATCAAAGCCATCGGCGATTTTTTCGGCAGCATCACCCGTCTACTGGAACAGTACCGCAAACTACTGTCGGCCCAGGCAAACCATAGGCCGCTGATCGATGCCCTGGAGCGGAAAGAAGATCTGGCGTTTATTCTGGAAGACGCACCGTTAGCCATCGAACAATCATTGGAGGGAATATCGCAAATCGTCCGTATCGTCCAAGCGATGAAAGGGTTTTCTCACAGCGGCCAAAGTAATGCCGGCTGGATTAACGTCAATCTGGCGCTGGAGAATACGTTGCTGATCGCCCGCAACAGCTACAAATATATCGCCGAGATCGAAACCGATTTTGCCGAGGTGCCGAATATAGAATGCTTCCCCGGCGAACTAAACCAGGTGTTTTTAAACGTCCTTATTAACGCAGCCCAAGCGATCGAGGATGGCGGCAGCGGCGATGGCCGGATTCGGGTCAGCACGGCAAGCGTCACCGATGGCGTCGAAATCCGGATCGCGGATAACGGGCCAGGCATTCCTGAGCCGCTTCAAGACCGAATATTCGATCCGTTTTTTACGACCAAAGATGTCGGCAAAGGCAGCGGCCAAGGTTTGTATATCGCTCATCGCATCATAAATCAGCAGCACGGCGGCTCGCTGAGTTTCGTCAGCGCAGCCGGCCAAGGTACCACCTTCCTGATCCGACTGAACCGGCAACTGCCCAAGTAAGCTGATTGCCGGCCGGTTTGCTTGATTATTCCTGCAATACGAAGCGTTTGCGTTCTTCGGCAGTTTTGCCCAATGCCTTAGCCATCCAAGGCGGCGGCGCGTCGAACACTTTCTGAAACTCGCGCAATTGATCGGTCGCTTCGATCACGTCCGGAATCTTGATCGGGTAAATGTCGGCGCGGATCACTTTAGCCGCTGCCGGACCACCGATCGATTGCACGAACAGCACGTGGCAATCCTTGATCAGTTCGGCGCGAAACAGGTTTTTATCCTCGGCTGCGTCGGCATCGACGGTGGAACGGATATCGACCAAACGCATATCGTCGCGCGACAATTGGTATACCAGGAAGCGGATGCAGGAGCCGAAATGGCCGTTCAATGAAGCGCCGCTGTTGGAAGCAATCGCGACCCGAATCGACTCCGGCAAATCACCGTCTTTGTACGGTTGAATTTCCGGCAAGCCCTCGTCACCATCTTCTTCGCCCCAAAGATAACGCACGGCCAGTTTGATATTGGCCAAGCCGATATCAATGTCCTCGCCGTCCTCCTCGCCGTCGTGGCTGCCGATTCCGGTCTTTAAATTGGTGACGGTGATCGTCTTCAATTTCTCGTCCGACAGCGGCGAGCCGGCCTTTTCGTGCAAGATGCCGATTAGCGTTGCGATATCGACTCCAGGCAGCACCCGCGACGCCAACGCAATCCGCAACGCCAAATCTCGTGATAATTGTTCCATAGCCTTACCTTTATAGTTTGTGCTGCTCTTTCCAGTCGGCGTAACCACCGGCCAGACTGTAAACCGCTTGAAAGCCGAAATCGCCGAACATTTCCGCCAAATGTTCGCTGGCGTGGCCGTAATAGCAGTAAATCAGCAAGGGCTTGGTCTTATCGCCCTTTCTGAGCAGGGAATCGCGCAATTGTTCGTGTACATGCATGGCGTTATCGATATGACCGGCCCGGTAATCCTTCAGATCGCGGCAATCTAAAATCATCGGTTGCTGTTCGGCTATCAAATGTTCCGATTCGGCAACCGAAACCGTTTTAAAGTTTTTCATGCTCGCTCCCGACCTGGATAAAGCCGGTTTACACCGGTCCGTAGCTGGCTTCGCGCTTGACTTCGATGGTTTTGCTTAAAGCCGTTTGGTAGTCCACCGCTTCCGCCTTAAATTTAAAATCTTTGGCGGCTTCATATACCGTCACCACCTTGTCTTCGGCAGATTGACCTTTCAGGTCGGCCTTTTCGATGTACAGCAATTCCATGGTTTCGTTCCAGACCATGCCTTCGCTGTAGGGCACTAATTTGAATTTGACACCGCCGATTTCGACTTCCAAATTGCTGCCAATATTTTCGACGTACACCAAAGCCAGGGTTTCAGGAGTCAAACCCGCTTTGTACTTTTCTACGAACACTTGCAGTGAGTCGAGCTTATAAACCACGCCGTTGACGAACAAGATCTTCTCGTTATCAGCCAGCATCGCCGCTTGATGAATCAACAACTTCGGCGGATTACGATCGTTAAGATTGGTGGCGCCTTCGCGCATAGCGCCTTCTACCAACACCAGATCGCCGCGCCAGGCGGATACTCCGGCCGTACTGGTTTTGCCGAGCACGGAAGTAATAGTCAAAAGGCCTTGGCTGTCGTAGCTCTCGAGTAACATCGGGAAAATCTCCTGTCGGATGAATGAAATCGTATTACTGTGCTGCGAAGCAAGAGGCTTGCCAGCTTGCCAAATCCTTATCATTCTTAGGATTATTCAAAGACAGCCGCATTTCTGCAGCGGAAAAACAAGCCAATTCAGCCGGCCTATGACCGACATTGTCGCAAACACGACATCACACCAGAACCTTTGCCGAAGTTTATGTAAGGTTTGCGACCAGGTTTTGCATCAAACCGCTGTGGCAACAGCCGGGGCCCGGCCAGCTTGATGTCGTTTACTCGGCTTCGATTACCGACACTGCGACGGCAACTTCTTGGGCCCTGCCTGCGGGATCTAGCCCGGTCAGCAGCTGTTCCAACATGGAATATCAAAATAAAGAGCCCCTCCCAAACGACCGATGAGGCCGCCGCAACGACTATCTCGCCTAACCGGCCTCGGGCCCGATTTCTTTGATCCGGCGGTGATTATTACCAAGCCGGAAACATACTATTCTCATTCTTCGTTATTTACGCAAAGATATAACGATGAGTAAGCTAATACCGTACTTAACCGAACCAGAGCCACAAACAGGGCGCCCGAAACAAATTGACTTAGACGTACGTTTGATCGGGCAACGGATCAACTTCGATGAATAAGGTTTAAAGATGAAACCACTACCCATCTGTAACCCACTGACAACATTGGCGGCCGGCAGTCTTTACTTGGCCAGCGCGGCAACTGCAGTCGGAGCTGCGGAACAGAAAACCTACAGCCGGCCGCCATTCGCTCCGTTTTCCAGTCAAATGCCCGATGCCTTGCTGGGAAACGATAAATACGAAAAGCCGGTTTGGAATTTGCACGATAGCCTTGGATTACCGAAATGGCTGGCAATCGGCTTGGAACAGCGCACACGCTACGAAACCTTGGACAATGCCTTCAAAGCCAACGGCAAAGGCGGCGACCAGCAAATTGCGCTGCAAAGCGATCTTTGGCTACAAGCCAGTTTCAACGCCTTTCGCCTCGGCGCGGAATTTCTGGATGCCAGAGCCTTGGCTGCCGACGGCGGTTCCGGCGTCAACAATACCCACGCCGACCAGGCAGACTTTCTCCAAGGCTATCTGGCCTGGGCCAGGCAGAATATGTTCTACAGCGGACTCGGCTTTGAAATGGTCGCCGGTCGGCAAACGCTGAATTTGGGCAGCCGACGCCTGATTGCTCGCAACGCCATGCGCAATACCATCAACAGCTTTACCGGCATCAAATTGCGCTTGTTAGATTACGACACCTGGCAATTCACCGGATTTGTGACAATGCCGGTCAACCGCTACCCGACGGCAGCGACCGATTTGTTGGCGGAAACTCATGAATTCGACGAGGAAGACAGCCACACTTGGTTTTCCGGAGGCTTTTTTGAACTTTACAATTTAGCTTGGCGCACCAGCGCCGAAGTTTATTTGTACCATCTGGACGAAGGCGACAGCATCCGCAATCAGACTCGCAACCGGCGCTATTTTACGCCCGGCGCCCGCTGGTTTATCAAACCGGCCAAGTCGCAGTTCGACTTTCAACTGGAAACTATCGGCCAGTTCGGCACCGTAAGAGCCAGCAGCGGCAGTCGAGACGGACTTGACCAGAACCACTCGGCTTGGTACCAACATGCCGACATCGGTTATAGCTTTGACACAGCCTGGTCCCCGCATCTGACACTGGAATACGATTATGCTAGCGGCGACGACAATCCCCACGACAATAAAGACCAGAGGTTCGATACCTTATACGGCGCCCGCCGCTTCGAGTTCGGCGCCACCGGCATCTACGGCGCGTTTGCCCGCACCAACATCAACTCGCCCGGCGCCCGCATCACCTTTTCGCCGCGAAGCGACCTGCAAGCATCGGTTTCCCATCGCTTGTTCTGGCTGGCCTCGCCGACTGACAGTTGGGCCGGCACCGGCTTGCAGGACAAAACCGGCCGCAGCGGCGATTCGGTCGGCCAACAGTTGGAAATGACGGCGCGTTGGGATTTAAACAGCAGCCTGAATTTCGAAACCGGCTGGACTCACTTGTTCAAAGGCGAATTCGCCAGAATTGCCCCATCCGCGCCACGGACACCGGATACGGATTATTTCTACGTGCAAAGCTTGTTGAGATTTTAGGCCGGCCTCAGGCTGCGCCGAGCGGCGATAAGTCGTCTGCCAAAAAGTATTCGAGCTCTAGCGGCAAACACCCTTCCGCCTCGGCCAGCACTTTGTCCTGCGGCAGGTTGTAGCCCCACAAGGCAAAGCCGAGACGCAAGTCGGCAAGTTCCGCATGCTGCAAAACGTTCTGCAATGAAGGCAGACGGTCTTCGACAAAATAAATCGGCCGACCGGGGTACGAACGCTTCAGACCTTTCAATACTTCCGGTTTGCTCATATTCCGGTCCAGACCAAAAATACGTTCGGCAGCGAGCTCGATGTGATTCGCGTTTAAGATTTTTTTCACAAAACGTTCTTGTTTGGTCGTAACCACATACCAGTCATGGTTCGAACCCAACCGACGCAACTTGTCGGCGATACCTGAAAACAACGGATTTACGGCAATCCAACCGGCCTTATCCTGCGCGATCCATTGGTCGCGAGTGTCTCCAAACAACTGCTTCAAACCTTCGACCGTCAATCCGGCCGCCGTCATTATTTGATTGGCTTTTTCGCTGTAGCCAGCATAAATCGACTCTATGCTCTCTCCCGCATACAACAAACGAATCACCAGAATCGCCTCGTAGCCGGTTTCTATGATGGGACGCACGGCGCGAAAACGTTTGACGATTTCCGGCGGCGCAATGCCAGTCATGCCGCTCCAAATTGTGGCAGCAGCCTTCCAGCCAGTCAGCGCGGTTTCCAGCGCGCTATCGCAAATCACGCCGTCGAAATCCAGCGCATAGATCGTTGAATCAGTCATCAATACATCAGGAAATACAGAAAAGAGGCGCATATTGTACCGGACCCAGCCGCCGATAAACGCGACCACATCACCAAGCCGGAAAAAACCAGGCCAAAGTCAACAATTTCAACGAATTATGTTATAAGTCGAACCAGGTAACCGTCACAGCACCGCGGGTTTTGTCGCGACGCCGAAGGTTATCCGGTCGCTGAAGGAGGCTTGGCGGCCATTATAAAAATCAAAGCTGCCCAAAGTGGACGCCGGGTCGGCTGGGAAAATAACAACACTCTTTCAAAGGAGGACCGTCATGTTGGTAACTTTATCGATTCTGGGTATTTCGCTGCTGGTATTGGGCATTCTGGCCTGGGCTTTGCTCCGCCGTCGCAAAAAAAACAATGCGGCCGCGGCGGGGTTAATATCGTCGGCGACGCAGACGACGTCGGCAACCGTTGATACAGCGCCGCAACAAGCGCAAACGGCTCCAGCAACCGCGGCCGTAGAACCGGCAACATTTACAAAAACCGAGCCGGAAGTGGCAAACACGGCCGCCGCTAAGCCAGCAGACACGGCATATGTCGAGCAGCCGCCCGAAGACTCGGTTTTGCACCGTCATTACGACGCCATGCATTCGCTCGCCTCCGCGGCCGAAACCCATTCGGATATTCCACCCATCCAGACCGCCGCCATAGCAACACCGGCGGTCGCAGCATTGGCATCCGCATCTGCCTTACCGCAGGATTCTGTCCTGAGAAGGCATTTTTTGGCACACATCACTCGCGAGATTGAAAGCGAACTACCTGCCAAACCGGCTGACTCTGTCCTGAAAAGGCATTACGAGGCCATGGTCGCCCACAAGCTGCAACAATATCTGGCACGGTTGCAATCGGTTTAAGCGACAGGTTTTGTTTTGACAAATCCGCGGCCAACGGTAAGCTTTCGCCGTTAGCGCCGCGGCGCACTCAACCGACTAACGAAAATATCGTTTCCGCCATCGGCAAATTTTCGGAAAACCCGCACACTTCCAAACCCGGTATCATGCCAACATGGCTCCGCCCACTAAATCACCGACATCTACCAGCGAAGTTTCCCCTATGAGCGATATCTACCAATTTTCCGTCTTGAATATTCGCGGCGAAAGCGTGTCTCTGGAGCAATTTCGCGGCAAAGTCCTGATAGTGGTCAATACTGCCAGCCGTTGCGGCTTTACGCCGCAATACCGTGGTTTGGAAGCGTTATACCAGACCTACAAAAGCCGCGGACTCGAGATACTGGGATTTCCGTGCAATCAATTCGGCCAACAGGAGCCGGGTTCCAACCGCGAGATAGCCGATTTTTGTGAAGCAAACTACGGCGTCAGTTTTCCGCTATTTGCAAAAGTTGATGTTAACGGTGCCACGGCTGAGCCCTTGTTTCAATACCTCAAAGCTAAGGCGCCCGGTTTCTTGGGCAGCCAGTCGATCAAATGGAATTTTTGTAAATTTTTGATTGGTCGCGACGGTACCGTCCACCGCCGTTACGCACCTTTTATACCGCCGTCCACGCTAAGTAAGGATATTGAGCGACTTCTGGCTAGGTCTTAGACCTTACGGCGAAGCAAAACTTTTCACCCAGTCTCCCGGTCGAACCACCCGAGTCGCCCCCGAGTCCAGACTACCGGCCGCCGTGTTGGCACTAACTTCCGAGACGGTCAAAATTCCGATCGACTCGCTCATTCCGCGTCCATCCGGCGCAATCCCGGCAGCGGAAAATATCATCAACTTGTCTCCCGCTTTGATTTTGTCCTGAGCACCGGCCGCGATCACGATTCGGTTATGGGTCGACTCCAGCACGCGGGTCGTGAATGGGTAACAGCCGAATAGCCGATGCAAATCCGCACTGGCCTGCTGAATCAATTCGTCGATTTTATGCCCGGACGGCGTGTCGTTGAAACGCTCGCTGCCGACGTTATAGCCGTTCGGCAGCGACACGTCGCCCAGGATAGAGGCACTGTAACGCTGCTGGAATAACAGCGCGCCGCTGAAACCATCGTGGACGAAGACGTCGAAATCGATACTGCGTCGACCGATAAATTCCCTGGTCATGGATTTGATTTCCGCCAACACCCCCGTACCCCGCACATATTCGGTCGATTCGGTGCGAAACCCGCGTATCACGCCGGACAACACGAACTGGGCATTGTATTGGCGGGCGACGTTAACGATCACCGACTCGGCCGAGCCTGTCGGCGACAGGATTTCCGGCGCGATGTCGGGGCGGGAATACAATACGGCGTTGGTCAGATTACGGCCGATAAAATCGCCGGTTTCCATTAAGCGATTATTGATTTCGCGCGGGATACCGCTAAACAAATCCTGGCTTTCGCTGCTACTCACCTGTTCGGCGTTCATGATCGGAAAACCGGTAGCAACGATCTTTTTGCGGTAAGGCGAAGCACAATGCTGACGCTCGGACAATACTGCCAAGGCCTGAACCCGGTAGACCTCGCCGTCTTGCCATTCGTCAACCACCTTGACGTCACTGATGACCGACCCGGCATTGCTGCGTTTCAAATGCGAAGAAGCGCGCATCACTGCGTCGTCGATCGCTGCACGCCGGGCTTCCTCGACACCGCCGACGCCGATTTGCGCAGCCCCTTGCACTGTGGTTTGGCGGCCCGATGCGTCAACCGCCCCGTCGCCGGCGCCGTATTTACGCATCAACGAGCCGTCGCAGGCGACCAATAGGATCGCCAACATCGGTGCAATCAGACTGTTAAAGCGTATTAAAGAAGCCATTGAATAGAAAGTATTGCAGAAATCCGCGAGCACCGGTATTGACGATACCTTGCGCGTCGTAAAAGCCGGCATCCAACAAAACGTCGTCCAGCAGGTTCGGTTGTTTAGAGAAACCGCTGACGTAATACAGATCATTACAGTCACGCACACCGCAAGCCAGATTGGCGGATGTGACCGTCGCTTCCTTATAACCCAATCGGGTAAACGGAACCTTATTTTCTTCCTGCAAACATTGATTGACGTTACCGGCACCGCCACTCATGCACCGGTAAAACCGCGGACTGAGTTGCAACTCCAATGTTGCTTTCAAGTTGTCCTTTACGGTGCGGTAATCCGAGGCGGCAGCGCCGCGTAGATAGGTATCGAGATAGACACGATAGGTTTCATCGCGCATCACTTTTGCGCCGACCGTATCGCCGTTGTCGAGCGGCTCCCGGTACAACTGGTCCGCCAAACCGCGGAATGCCTCAAGCTTGGCCGCCTGTTGCGCTTGCAACCAACGCTGGTTGACCGAAAGCCGACCGCTGTTGTCGAAACTGCTGAAACCGCTGGCGCGCAAGGTTTTAGTCTGCTGCACCGACTCCGCATTCTTGCCGCTCAGGCTGGTACACGCCGCTAATCCCAAACATGCCGCTAAACCGATTATTCGCAATGCTTTCATAAACCCTCCACTCTATGCCTGAGTCATCGGCAGAGCAGAATTATTCTTTAGGATCAGCCTGAAAGTTTAGCTCGACCCGGCAAGCAATTTGCTTACGCGCCGGCGAGGTCAGGCCCTGGCCGCATCGCCGGCTACCGACCACAACTTCTCTAATTGATAAAGTTCACGCGCCTGTCCCGTCATCACGTGTACGATCACGTCGCCCAAATCCAGCAAGATCCAATCCGAACTTTGGTCGCCTTCCATACCCAAAGCTTGCAGCCCGCTCTCTTTCACCTTTTCGAGCACGTAATCGCACAACGATTTGGCATGCCGCGATGAGGTACCGGTAGCGATCACCATAAAATCGGTGATACTGGTCTTACCCCGCACATCGATGGTTTTGATATTCAGGCCTTTGCGGAGGTCGAGTTCGGTTTCGACCAGTTTCACTAAATCTTCTGATTGCATTCCAATTCCTATTGATCAGTAGTTGCTTGATAAAGTTGATGCTGACGGATCAAAGCAATAACCCGATCAGGCAATAAAAACTGCGGACTGCGGCCAGCCGCGATTAAACGACGGATTTCAGTTGCGGAAATCGCCAAGGCCGTCACCGGTTGAAAGAACACCCGTCCGGCCGCTTCGACGCTCAACACACCGGCATCGTCGACGACCCGCTGTTGCAAAAAAACCGGTAACGGCCCGGGTTGAAAACCGGGTCTGGTCATCACGACGATGTGGGCGAACTCGAACAGGTGCTGCCATCGGTACCAGCGCTCCAAACCGGCAAAGGCATCGGCACCGATGAACAGCACTAATGGCGTATCGCCCGCTAACTCGCTCCGCAATGCCGCCAAAGTATCGACCATATACGAAGGCCCGTCGCGCTCCAGCTCGCGCCTGTCGGCGTAAAACCCAGGCGTATCCGCCACCGCGGCGGCCAGCATCTGCATCCGAATCTCGGCGTCGGCCTCGGGTTGGCCGCGATGGGCCGGCAGCCGGCATGGAATCAGGTGCAGGCGCTGCAGTTTGAACCGCTCCTTGACTTCCAGCGCCGTGCGTAAATGGCCGAAATGGACCGGATTGAAAGTGCCGCCGTAAACGCCGATCATTTACTGGCGAATATGGCCGTCGCCAAGCACGATGTATTTCAATGACGTCAGGCCGTGCAATCCTACCGGTCCGCGGGCGTGCAGTTTGTCGGTGCTGATGCCGATTTCGGCGCCCAAACCGTATTCGAAACCGTCGGCAAAGCGGGTGGAGGCGTTGACCATCACCGAGCTGGAATCCACCTCGCGCAAAAAGCGCCGCGCCAAGGTGTAGTCCTCTGTGACGATGGCTTCGGTGTGGGCCGAGCTATAGGTATTGATGTGGTCTATCGCTTCGTCGATATCGGCCACGATCTTGATCGACAAAATCGGCGCCAGATATTCGGTATGCCAGTCTGCTTCGCTGGCGCGGACGGCCTGTTTCACTAAGGAACAGGTTTTCAGGCAACCTCGCAATTCGACGCCCTGCTCCGCGTATTTTTCGGCCAAAACCGGCAGTACCGCCGGAGCGATGCTCTCGGCGACGAGCAGGGTTTCCATCGCATTGCAGACACCATAGCGGTGGGTTTTGGCGTTCATCGCAATCGCTACGGCCTTGTCGATGTCGGCTTTACCGTCGATATAGACGTGGCAAATCCCATCCAAATGCTTGATCACCGGGATCGTCGCTTCGGCGCTGATCCGCTCGATCAGGCTCTTGCCGCCGCGCGGTACAATCACGTCAACATATTGCTGCAGCCGGATCAATTCGCCAACCGCGGCCCGATCGGTGGTTTCGACTACCTGTACCACCTGTTCCGGCAGGCCGGCCGCGGCCAAACCCTTGGCGATGCAGGCGGCAATCGCCCGATTGGAGTGAATCGATTCCGAGCCGCCGCGCAAAATACAGGCATTGCCGGATTTCAAGCACAAGGCCGCCGCATCGACGGTAACGTTGGGCCGCGACTCGTAGATGATGCCGATCACGCCCAAGGGCACTCGCATCTGGCCGACCTGAATACCGCTGGGCCGATACCCGAGATTGCTAATTTCACCTACCGGGTCCGGCAACGCCGCGACTTGCTTCAAACCCTCGACCATCGCTCCGATGCGGGCCGGCGTCAGTTCCAGCCTATCCAACGTGGCCGCATCCATGCCGTTAGCCCGGCCGACATCAAGATCCTTGCGGTTTTCGCTGGCTAATGTGCCGCTGTCGGCCTCGAGCATGGCGGCGATATTCAGCAGCGCGTTGTTTTTACGACCGCTATCGGCCTTACTGATCTCGCGGCCGGCGCGCCTGGCCTGTCGCCCTAACTGCTGCATATAGTCAGTGATGTTCATCTTGACAAACCCAGTCATTTGGAAAAAGTCGGCCATTATACCAAGCCGAAGCCAAGCACCGCGACCATCGCGAAATACTGCAGCCAATACCGGGACCCAATACTGAGATTGATAGTAACTTTGGATTACAACCAATTAATTACATTGAATTTTCGCTTTCGATCCGACGGGGGCTAAGGTTATGATTACCACAGCAATCGGCTGGTTAAGTCATCAGCAAGAATGACGGAGCCTGTGCTGTTCATGCCGTTGGTTGCCAACTCAACTCCTGTCACAAACGCATACAAGAAAGGAAGGATATGAACAATCTCACTGAAGAAGAACGCAAAAAAATCCTGGAGAGCTCGCCGGTCGGCACCTGGGCTTTGATGTTGATCGTCGGCGGCGGCATGGTGATTGCGTGGCTGCTGATGTATTACGGGGTATTTCTGCCCCGCGGCCATATCGGCTAGGAGGCTGCCATGCATATCGACCGACTGGAAAAAAGATGGGCCGGCATTGCCTTGGGCATCGCCGGCCTTTTTGTTGCGGTGATTCTGGGTTCCGCCTTGGTCCACGGTATCCACGCCCCGAGTAACGTGGAGACCATCGATTCGGCAAAACTGCATTTGTCCGCAGAATTTGCCGAAGACAAATTAGGCGCCAGTATCAACCCGGACGGCAGCGTCACGGTGCGGATGGTGGCCGGACGGTACGGCTTTTATCCGAAAACCCTGACCCTGCCGGCGGAAACCAAAATCACCTTTCGCTGGGTCAGTCTGGACGTGATCCACGGTGTGCACATCCCGATGACGAACATGAGCACGATGATCGTGCCGGGTTATGTCGCTCAAGTCCAAACCGAACTGCATCATGCCGGCGACTATCCGCTGCTGTGCAACGAATATTGCGGCATGGGCCACGCCCATATGTGGAGCAACATCAAGGTGGTCAGCAAGGCGCAATGGGAAGCGCTCAACAAACAAGGGGGAGCAAACCATGGATAACAGCGTAGAAAAAAAATTGGCGCTGACCCATTTCTGGGTCGCCTTCGGCGCCTTCGGCTTGGCCGCGGTGATGGGCCTGTATCAAGTCATCGAACGCAGCGGCTTCTTTAGCTTTCTGGAATCGCGCGAGGTTTATTACGCCTCGGTCAGTACCCACGGCGTGCTGATGGGCTTTGTGTTGACCACCTTTTTCATCATGGGCTTCGGCTATTACGTCGCCACCAGCACGCTGAAATTGCCGGTGTGGAATAAAACCTTCGCCTGGACCGGTTTCGGCGTAGCCTTGGCCGGCGTGGTCATGGCGGCGCTGCCCTTGCTATTTGGCCAGGCTTCGGTGCTGTTTACCTTTTATCCGCCGTTGAAGGCGCACCCGTTGTTCTATATCGGCGCCACCTTGTTGGTGGTCGGCTCCTGGTTCTGGTGCGTGTCGATGATCGTCATGTATATGCAATGGAAAAAGGCCAACCCCGGCGTACCGGTGCCGCTGGCGATGTTCGCCACCACCGGCAATGCGATCCTGTGGTTGTGGACCAGCGTCGGCGTCGCTGCAGAAGTGTTGTTCCAGTTAATCCCGTGGGCATTGGGTTGGATCGACACCATCGACGCCGGCTTGGCCCGCACCCTTTTCGCCTGGACCCTGCATCCTATCGTCTACTTCTGGCTGATTCCGACCTACACCGCGTTTTACTGTCTGGTACCGAAACAAGCCGGCGGCTTTTTGTTCAGCGACGAAATGGCCCGCGCCGCCTTCATCCTGTTGGTGGTATTCAGCTTGCCTATCGGCTTCCATCATCTGTATATGGACCCGGAACAAGGCCACGGCTGGAAACTGCTGCACGCGGTCGGCACCTTCGTCGTGACCTTACCGACCTTCATTACCGGCTTTACCGTGATTGCCTCGCTGGAAATCGCCGGCCGTTTGCGTGGCGGCAAAGGACTGTTCGGCTGGATCGCGGCGCTGCCCTGGAACAACCCGATGGTTCTGGCCTTGATACTGGGCCTACTGATGCTGATCTTCGGCGGCTTCGGCGGCTTGATCAACGCCAGTTACGCGATGAACGCGATGGTACATAACACTGCCTGGATTTCCGGCCATTTCCATCTGATCTTCGGCGGCACCACCATCATCATGTACTTCGGTATCGCCTATTACTTCTGGCCGGTGTTGAGCGGCAAACCGCTGTATTGCCCGTCGCTGGCGATCGCCCAACTGTGGAGCTGGTTTATCGGCATGATCATCATGACCACGCCCTGGCACATTTTGGGCCTGCTCGGCCAACCGCGCCGGATCGACAGCGTGCACTACAACAACTTGTTGACGCTGTCCTGGGAACCGTACGAGGTGACGATGATATTCGGCGGCCTGATTCTACTGGGCTCGGCCGGTTTGCTGATCTATATCCTGTATAAAACCCAAACCAGCCAGGAAAGCTATAAGGGCGAGGTCGAATACGCCGAACCGATCCATGCCGTCAAGGAATTACCCGGCTACCTGAACAGCTTCGGCTTGTGGAACGCCATCATCGCCGTATTCATGCTGATTGCCTTCGGTTATCCGATTCTGCAATTTTTCTTGATGGAAACCTTTGGTTCAGGCAGATGGGGGGTCTGATCATGAAAAAACTGATACTCACTACAGTCTTGCTGTTGCCGAGCGCATTGGCGGCGCAACCGTCGTCGCAAGTGGCCTGGACCGCCGCGGAGCTGAACTTTGCCAAAGCCGGCAACCCGCAGAAAGGCCAGGAACTGGCCAAAACCTGTGCGGCTTGCCACGGCGAAAACGGCATCAGCACGATGCCCGGCACGCCATCGCTGGCCGGCCAGCTACCGACCTACCTGTACAAGCAGTTGCGCGATTACGCCGACGGCAGCCGCGACAATCCGATGATGTCGGGCTTGGCCAAATCGCTAAGCAAGCAGGATGCGGCCGACTTGGCGGCGTGGTTTTCTACCCGGCCGCCGGCATTCAAATCGCGCAGCCCGATGGTCTATGAACTGGCGGAAAAGCTGGTTTCGGCAGGCAGCAGCGACCGGATTTTGCCGCCATGCGAAGTTTGCCACGGCGGTAACGGTCAAGGCCAGGAAATGGATATCCCGGCCCTGGCCGGCCAAAATGCCGAATATTTGGTCGCGACCTTAAAGGCTTTTAAAACCGGTAGCCGCCGTAACGACATCTACAGCAGGATGCGTTTGCTAGCCGAATCGCTCAGCGAAGACGAGATCAATGAACTAGGCTTTTTCTACCAAAACGTCAAAAAGTAACCAGGCTGGCCGGGCGGCCGCAAATCGCGGCCGCCCATTCACGCCTGCTCCGTCAACTCAGCGACCGGACAACCTATGTCGACCGAACCCAATATTCCCGTTAAATATGCCTACAAAGGCGCGAATCTAGTCAGCTTCGGCACATGTATCAAGTTGCTGTTCACCGGCTATCTGGTCACCATCGGCGCCGGTTACTTGATGGCGCTGACCCAAATCTTGTTCACTCACGGCATGGCCGACGGCAAGTTCGGCTTGTCGCTGGACGACATCGTCTACAGTTACTACGGCGATCGCTCGGGTTCGGTACTGGAATCGAAACTGAACGGCTCGATGAAAATGAACGCACCGGACCAGGATCGGTTCAAGATTATCCAGTGGGTGCGCGACGGGGCCGCCGAAGCGTCTTATAACGCCGACATCAAACCCATCGTCGAAAAGAACTGCGTGATGTGTCACAACGCCAATGCGGGCTCGTTACCGGATTTTTCCAAATTCGAAAACCTGAAAAAGGTATCCGAATCCAACGAAGGCGCCACCTTTGCCTCGTTGACCCGGCTGTCCCACATTCATTTGTTCGGCATCAGTTTTATTTTCATGTTCGTCGGCCTGATCTTTAGCTTCAGCACCGGCGTACCGTGCAAATACAAGTATCCGGCCATCGTCATGCCCTATTTGTTTTTGCTGGTCGACATCGCCTCCTGGTGGCTGACCAAGTTAAACCCGCACTTCGCCTGGCTGATCATCGTCGCCGGCGCCGGGCTTGGCATCTCCTTCGCCTTCATGTGGACCGTGTCGATGTACCAGATGTGGATCCTGGGCGGCGTACTGAAACAAGCCGACCGGCGCAATGCGGTATTGCGGGATTAGCCGATACCAAACCAGCCTGACCGTCACCGCTAGCTACATCAACGGCAAGATTTGATCGAGCAATTTGCCGTTGGTGGCCAGGATTTGTTTGGGAAACACGCCGGGATTGCCGGCGAAATCGGTGACGGTGCCGCCGGCTTCCATCACGACCAGGGCGCCGCCGGCGACGTCGTACAGATTCAATTCCTGCTCCCAAAACGCATCGACTTGGCCATCGGCGACGGTGCATAAATCCAATGCGGCCGAACCCAGACGGCGTTGGCCGGTGGTAGCTTGGGCGATGCGGGCGAAGCGCGCCAGATTGTTGTCGGTAAGATATTGGCGCAGGCAGGCAAAGCCGGTCGAAACCATGCTGGCGCCGAGATCGGTTTCGTCGGAGACCCGGATCGGTTTGCCGTTTTTCCAGGCGCCCTTGCCTTTCTCGGCGCAGTAATAGTCGTCTAAAGCAGGGCCGTAGACTACGCCCATGATCAGTTCGCCGTCGATTTCCAACGCAACGCTGATGCCCCAGAAATATTGGCCCTTGGAAAAGGAATGGGTGCCATCAATCGGATCGACGATCCAGCGACTGGTTTGATTGGCGGTCTGACCGCTCTCCTCGCCCCAGAAACCGTATTCCGGGCAATGTTCGGTCAGCGCTTGTTTCAGATAATTTTCGACGGCAACGTCAGCGTCGGTCACTAAATCGCGCGCGCTTTTTTTGTTGACGGCCAGATTGGGCAGATCGTTGAAATAATTCATCGCCACACTGCCGGCGGCGCGAATGATGGGTTCCAGAGCTTGGAGTGTGATTGGCATGGAAATCTCGGCTTAAAATAGCGGTAGCGGGGTGTTGGCACACCCCGCCTGTTGAGTCAGCCGGTTATTCTAACCTGCAATGCCGCAGTTTACAGATTGTGGTAGCCGGTCTCTTCGTGCAGCACGATATCCAGGCCTTGCTGCTCTTCATCGTCTGTGACCCGCAGACCGATCAGCACATCCAAAATCTTCAACAAGCCGTAACTGAAAACACCGCTCCAGGCGGCGGTCACCAGCACCGCCAGGGTCTGGATTGCCACTTGGTGACCGATGCTGACGCCGTTCAGCCCCAGCCCACCGAAACTCTCGGCCGCAAACACGCCGGTGAGAACGGAGCCGACGCAGCCGCCGACGCCGTGTACCGGAAACACGTCCAACGAATCATCGATTTTCAAGCGACGCTTGACGAATTGGGTGGCATAGAAGCAGACGCCGCCCGCGACCACGCCGATTATCAAGCCGCCGATAGGCCCAACGAAGCCGGAGGCCGGCGTAATGGTGCCCAACCCGGCCACCATGCCGGTAACGATGCCCAAAACGCTGGGTTTACTATAGCGCAGCCATTCGATCGTCATCCAGGTCAAGGCGCCGGCCGCCGCCGCGATATGGGTCACGACAATCGCCATTCCGGCCGACCCGTCCGACTTCAGCGCACTACCGCCGTTGAAACCGAACCAACCGAACCAAAGCATGCCGGCGCCGGTAACCACCATCGTCATATTGTGCGGCGGCATCGCCACGGTCGGAAAACCTTTGCGCCGGCCCAACACCAATGCCGCAACCAGCGACGCAACCCCGGCATTGACATGAATCACGATGCCGCCGGCGAAGTCCTTAGCGCCCAGCGCCGCCAACCAGCCGTTACCCCAAATCCAGTGGCAAATCGGCATGTAGACGAAAACCAGCCACAACCCGCTGAACCAGAGCATCGCCGAAAATTTCATGCGTTCGGCAAAGGCGCCGACGATCAGTGCCGGCGTGATGATCGCGAACGTCATTTGGAACATGAAAAACACGGTTTCCGGGATGTCGCCGGTCAAACTGCGGATGCCCATATCCGGCAGAAAGATCTTGGAGGCGCCACCCAACCACGGCTGCCAATCGCCGCCGTCGGCGAAGATAAAGCTGTAAACACCGGCCAGCCAGAGCAAAGAAACCAAACAGGTAATCGAAAAACACTGCATTAACACCGACAGCACGTTTTTGCTTCTGACCAGACCGCCGTAAAACAGCGACAAGCCCGGTATGGTCATGAACAAGACCAACGCGGTGGAGGTGAGAACCCAGGCGGTGTTGGCCTGGTTTAATTCATCGGCGAACGCCGAAACGGGTAATGCCCAGGTGGAGGCGATGAGCGTTAACGCTCTTATAATTGTTGTCATGGTCTATCACGAATATTGTTGTGTTGTTTTTTGACGGGCTATAAACAACAAAATCGCCCTGGTCTACGTTTTACCCGCAGACCAGGGCGATTTTTGCCGATCTTACGCCCGACTTTCTGATTATTATCGGTGCATCAAATCGCGTCTTCCCCGGTCTCGCCGGTTCTGATGCGAATGATTTGCTCCAGATTGGTAACGAAGATTTTACCGTCGCCGATTTTGCCGGTATTGGCAGCCTTGACGATGGTTTCCACGGCCTGGTCGACAATCTGGTCGGCCACCGCAATCTCCAATTTCACCTTCGGCAGAAAATCCACCACGTACTCGGCACCGCGGTACAGTTCGGTGTGGCCTTTTTGCCGGCCGAAGCCTTTGACTTCGGTCGCCGTCACACCGGCCACGCCGATTTCGGACAAGGCCTCTCTAACGTCGTCCAATTTGAACGGTTTAATGATTGCTGTAATTAGTTTCATGCTATCCCCAAAAAATCGAATGGTTAACGTGCTGTTTCGTGACAGTTGCGGCCAATGATAAAGAATTCCGCCGCAACCTACAATTTAGCCAGCCGCGTTACTGACAAGACATCCCGAGCTAACTGAAACGGGCGACCTGTAATTGATCGCCCGTTCCCTCAAGCATTTCGGTACGCGTAGCAATTAACTGTGGTAAGCGGTCTCGCCGTGCTCGGTAACGTCCAGACCCTCGCGTTCGGTGGCTTCGCTGACTCGCAAACCCAGTGCCACATCGGCAATTTTGAACGCGATGAACGATACGACGCCGGACCAGACAATGGCGACACCAACACCCCAGGCTTGGCTGCCGAGCTGGGTCAGAATGCTGTAGTCCGGTGCCGTAGCATTGGTAACGTAATCCCATACTCCGGAACCGCCCAACGCCGGACTGGCGACAACGGCAGTACCCAACGCGCCGATGATGCCGCCGATACCGTGCACGCCGAAGGCATCCAACGAATCGTCGTAGCTCAAAGCGTGTTTAAGGTAAGTGACAGACCAGAAACACACGGCGCCCACCACCAGACCCAGCGCGATCGATCCCATTGGACCAGCCCATCCGCAAGCCGGGGTAATTGCAACCAAGCCGGCTACCGCGCCGGAGGTGGCGCCCAACATGCTGGGTTTACCGCGTACCAGCCATTCTGCGGCCATCCAGGCCAGGGTCGCGGCGGCGGCAGCCAGCAGAGTGTTCAAGAACACCATCGCCGCCAAGCCGTTGGCTTCCAGGTTGGAACCGGCGTTGAAGCCGAACCAGCCTATCCACAGCAACGACGCACCGATCATGTTCATCGTTACGCTATGCGGCGCGATGAATTCTTTGCCATAGCCGATACGTTTGCCGATCATCAAACAACCGACTAGGCCGGCAATACCGGCGTTAATGTGCACCACGGTACCGCCGGCGAAATCCAGCGCACCTTTTTGGAACAGAAACCCGGCTGTAGCGCCTGCCGTTTCCGCCGCTGCGGCATCGGTGTATGCATCCGGGCCGGCCCAGTACCAAACCATATGCGCCATCGGCAGGTAGCAGAAGCTAAACCACAATACGGTAAACAACAGCACTGCAGAGAATTTAACCCGTTCGGCAAAAGCACCGACGATCAAAGCCGGGGTAATTGCCGAAAACGTCAACTGGAACGCGACGTAAATATACTCAGGCACGTAAACGCCTTTGCTAAAGGTCGCCGCCATCGAATCCGGCGTGATACCGCTCAGGAAGGCCTTGCTGAATCCACCGAAGAACGCATTGCCCTCGGTGAAGGCGATACTGTAGCCGTAGGTGGCCCACAAGATCGCCGTCAACGAGAAAATCACGAAAACCTGCATCAAAATCGACAGCATGTTTTTTGCTCGCACCATACCGCCGTAGAACAAAGCCAGCCCCGGAATTACCATCAACGCCACCAACACTGTGGCCACTATCATCCAAGCGGTGTCGCCTTTGTTAATCGTGGCTTGTACCGCCGGTGCGGCCGCTTCTTGCGCAAACGCCGCGCCGGATAGCCCAAACAGCGCTAACAGCGCCATGCTTGTTAAATATCTCATTGTTTGTTTCCCCATCTTGATGTTAAAGAGCTTCTTCGCCGGATTCGCCGGTTCTGATCCGAACCACCTGTTCCAGATTAGTGACAAAAATCTTGCCGTCGCCGATCTTGCCGGTATTGGCGACCTTGACGATGGCTTCCACTGCTTGATCGAGCAACGCATCGGCCACCGCAACTTCGATCTTGGCCTTCGGTAAAAAGTCGACGACGTATTCGGCGCCGCGATACAGTTCGGTATGGCCCTTCTGCCTGCCGAAACCCTTAACCTCGGTCACCGTTACGCCCGACACGCCGATATCCGACAGCGCTTCGCGCACGTCGTCCAGCTTGAACGGCTTAACCACCGCTGTGATCAGTTTCATAGTTCAACACCTCGTTGCTTCAGTTAGTAAAATCCCGAAACCGACGAAGCATGATGCATGCCACTATTTATGTCCGTGATTTATAAGCGGTTGTTACAAATCCCCCGCCGAAACCAAATAGATTCGCACTCAGATGGTGCATCCGGCACAGACATGCACCACCACGACCCATCTCTTCAAGCACAAACTCAAACATTGACGATAAGTCTCTTCATCTGATTGATTAGTCTAAGCAAACTTCCTCCGCACCAAAATAAATCACAAAATCGGAATTGCACCGTTTAGGTTCAAAAAAACCGGAACAAACAAACGTATCTTATTGATTTTTTATTAAAATGAAATTGGCCCCAAAAATGCTATTCTTAATGCAGTAGTCACACACCAAGAGGTAAACCTATGAAAATAATCCTTCCATCACTCAAACTTACTGCGAACACTTCGTTGGCGGCCGTCATCGCGCTGTGCTGCGGTAGCGCCACTGCCGAAACCTGGAGCCAAGCTCCCGGTTTGCTCAGCGCAGCCGGCATCGATCCCAACGAAAGCAAATTCATGCAGGACCACAATCTGAAGTTGGGCGGATGGTTTAACGCCAGCATTGGCGCGAACATGAGCAGCAACGGCGATGGTTTTAACGGCCCGGTCACGTTCAACGACCGCAGTGGCGAATTCCAGGTCAACCAGTTCTACCTATATTTCCAAAAAGCCGTTACTGTCGGCGGCGATGCTTTCGATATCGGCGGACGAGTCGACGCCATGTACGGAACCGACGCGATTTTCACTCAAGCATACGGCTCCCCGGGATTTGATCCTAAAACGCTTGAAGCCAGCGAACGCGGCAGCTGGGATTTGGGCTTGAGTGGTAACGGCGAGCGCTTTTACGGCTTAGCCTTACCCCAGGCCTATGCGGAAATCAACCTGCCGTTTGGTAACGGTATCGACGTCAAACTCGGTCACTTTTACACCCCCATTGGTTACGAAGTCGTAACCGCGCCGGACAATTTCTTCATCACCAAACCTTATACGATGCAGTACGGCGAGCCTTTCACCCATACAGGGGTATTAGCGACCTATGCGTTCAATCCAAACTGGACCGTAATGGGTGGCGCCGTTACCGGTAGCAGCACTGGCGGCTGGGACGGTAACTGGGACCGCGATTTGGGTAACTGGGCCTGGCTGGGAGGCGTAACCTGGACAAGCGACGACGCAGGCACCTCTCTAGCGATTACGTCTACCGCAGGCAAACGTGCCGAGCATGTTAACGATAGCTGGTCAATGTATAGCGTGGTCGGCAAACACAATTTCACCGACAAGCTGCATTACATCATTCAGCATGACCACGGCTTCGCCCAAAACATTTGGCTACCAGCTGATGCCAGCGGCAACGGCGACGCGGAATGGTATGGCATCAACCAATATTTGATTTACGACGTCAACGACAAAGTATCGGCCGGTTTAAGAGCCGAATGGTTCCGCGACCACAACGGCATCAGAGTTTACGGCCCAGGCCGCTGCTATGCTGCATCCGCTAACCAAGGCGACAACTTCGCCTGCGGCGGCAACTACCTTGCCAGCTATACCCAAGAAGGCTCAAGCTACTATGCCGTAACTGCCGGCATGAGTTACAAGCCGGCAAAATGGCTGAATCTGAGACCAAACTTGCGTTATGACTTTACCGACGACGCCAGAGCGTTCGATAACGGCACTCGGCAAAGCCAGTTTCTGTTTACCGCCGATGTGGTCGTGACTTTCTAAGCTCTACCCCGCTCGCCGACAAGCAATCACAAGACGCTTCCAGGGTGATTTAGGCACGCTGGAAGCTTTGATTTTTCTGGCTCTTGTTAGCAATTGATGCTATGGTAAGCGCCGGTTTTTTAAACCTAAAACAATAACCATCCACTAGGAGATTTTGGCCGATGTCAGTAGATAACGTACTAAAAATGATTCAGGAAAACGACATTAAATTCGTCGATTTCCGCTTCTGCGATACCCGCGGCAAGGAACAACACGTCACTTTCCCTGCGCACACCATCGACGAAGACACCTTTGAAGAAGGCAACATGTTCGATGGCTCTTCCATCGCCGGTTGGAAACACATTAACGAATCCGACATGATTCTGATGCCGGATCCCAGCACCGCCAAAATCGATCCGTTCTTCGACGACAAAACGCTGATCTTGCGTTGCGATATCATCGAACCGAAAGACATGCAAGGTTACGCCCGCGACCCGCGTTCCATCGCCAAACGCGCAGAAGCTTACATGCAATCTACCGGCATCGCCGACACCGCATTGTTCGGCCCTGAAAACGAATTCTTCATTTTCGACGACGTACGCTGGAGCGCCGGCATGGGCGGCTGCTCTTACCAAATCGACTCCGAAGAAGCCGGCTGGAACTCGGAAAAAGTTTACGAAAACGGCAACATCGGCCACCGTCCTGGCGTAAAAGGCGGTTATTTCCCGGTTCCGCCAGTCGATTCATTCCAAGACATGCGTTCCGCCATGTGCTTGGTGCTGGAAGAAATGGGTCAAACCATCGAAGTGCACCACCACGAAGTGGCCACTGCCGGTCAATGCGAAATCGGTTCCAAATTCAACACCCTGGTTAAAAAAGCCGACGAAGTGTTGGAATTGAAATACGTCATCGCCAACATCGCTCACGCTTACGGCAAAACCGCTACTTTCATGCCGAAACCACTGGTCGGCGACAACGGCAGCGGCATGCACGTCCACCAATCTCTGGCCAAAGGCGGCGTCAACCTGTTCACCGGCAACCTGTATGGCGGCCTGTCAGAAACCGCTCTGTACTACATCGGCGGTATCATCAAACACGCTAAAGCCCTGAACGCGATTACTAACGCGTCAACCAACAGCTACAAACGCTTGGTACCAGGCTTCGAAGCACCGGTGATGCTGGCTTACTCAGCACGTAACCGCTCTGCGTCCATCCGGATTCCTTACGTCACCAACCCAAAAGGTCGCCGTATCGAAGTCCGCTTCCCTGACTCCACCGCTAACCCATACCTGGCGTTCTCCGCCATGCTGATGGCCGGTCTTGACGGTATCCAAAACAAAATTCACCCAGGTGAAGCGATGGATAAAGACCTGTACGACTTGCCGCCAGAAGAAGAAAAAGCCATCCCGCAAGTGGCCTTCTCTTTCGACGAAGCGCTGGATGCTTTGGACAAAGACCGCGAGTTCCTGACCCGCGGCGGCGTATTCACCGACGACGTGATCGACGGCTACATCGAACTGAAAAAACAAGATGTAACTCGCCTGCGCATGAGCACTCACCCGGTTGAGCTGGATATGTACTACAGCCTGTAAAGGTTAAGCCTGTCTCGCGCAGGCCGAAACCGGCTCAAAACCCCGCAAGCTTCAAGGCTTAGCGGGGTTTTTTATGTCGCTCGTTACGACCGGAACCCATCCCAAAGTATCCCCATGCTTCGCATTATTTCCGCCAACTTGAACGGCATTCGCTCCGCAGCCAACAAAGGTTTCTACGACTGGCTGGCAGACCAAAACGCCGATTTCGTCTGCTTACAAGAACTCAAGGCCCAAGCCCAAAACCTGACCGCCGAGATGTTAAGGCCCGCCGGGCTATACGGTTACTTTCATTACGCCGAGAAAAAGGGTTACAGCGGTGTCGGCATCTATAGCAAGGTGCCGGCCGATACGGTCATCGAGGGCCTGGGCCACCTTGATATCGACAGCGAAGGCCGTTATCTGGAAATTCGAGTCGGCAATCTATCGATTGTCTCGCTGTACCTGCCGTCCGGTTCCAGCAGCGCAGAGCGCCAGGCTGTCAAGTTCAGTGTCATGGAGCGATTTCTTCCCCATTTAGCCGACTTGATCGGCAGCGGCCGCGAAGTCGTCGTGTGCGGCGACTGGAACATCGCCCACCGCCCGGCCGATTTAAAAAACTGGCGCGGCAATCAGAAAAATTCCGGATTTTTACCGGAAGAAAGAAACTGGATGACACAGGTGTTGGCAGAACTCGGTTGGGTAGATACCTACCGTTATTTATATCCCGACACCACAGACGAATGTTACACGTGGTGGAGCAATCGTGGCCAAGCTTGGGCTAAGAATGTCGGATGGCGCATCGATTACCAGATCGCCACGCCAGGAATCGGCAACAAGGCAGCCGCAGCGCAGATATACAAACAACAGCGGTTCAGCGACCACGCACCGCTGACCATTGACTATCGACTCTGATCGGCCA
Organism: Methylomonas koyamae; assembly: GCF_006483455.1. Classification (GTDB taxonomy): domain Bacteria; phylum Pseudomonadota; class Gammaproteobacteria; order Methylococcales; family Methylomonadaceae; genus Methylomonas; species Methylomonas koyamae_B. The sequence goes on along the minus strand of NZ_PPPU01000028.1, from coordinate 7,693 downwards.
CAAGGCAACTCAACAGCATCAACCTTGTTATTTAAGTCGCACCGAGATGATCGGTAACCCCCTCCCAAGTCCAGTTAGCCTTAAAAGCCGGGCACCCTGAAAACCGGCGACCGCAATACAGCGCACCACTTTGGTGCTTTTGCTCCAGCATATGCACTAAAATAAGCGCACCATAGGCAACTTCGCCCGGCAAGGTGCATCCGCCCTGAGAATCCGGACATTGGCGTACATATTGCTTTAGCTAAACAGGACTTTTAAGGATATCCGTTTCCAGTGCACAAAAAAATACTCGATCACTTAAACGAAGCAATCCTGCTGTTCGATAAGGATTTGCGATTAATCTACATTAACCCGGCAGGCGAAATGCTGTTAGCAGACAGCGCCAAGCATTTGCTTGGCCACACGGCGCACAAACTATTCAAAACCGCACACAGCAGCTTGTTTAATGAATTATTGCCGCGTCTGTACATGCTGGAACCCCTGGTCGATAGAGAGCTGATCCTAGAACGGCTTAACCAGTCGATTACCGTAAATCTCAGCGCGACGCCGTTACTGGAAGACGGCGAACTCAGCGAGATATTAATTGAGCTACAGCAAGTGGACCGCCATCTGCGCATTACCAAGGAAGAGCAATTGCTGGCCCAGCAAAACACCAGTCGGATGCTGGTCCGCGGTCTGGCTCATGAGATCAAGAACCCGCTGGGCGGGCTGCGCGGTGCGGCGCAATTGCTGGATTTGGAGTTACAAGACCCGGAATTGAAGGAATACACCCAAATCATCATTGCCGAATCCGATCGCTTGCAAGACCTGATGGACAAAATGCTGGGCCCGAACAAGCCGGCGAATAAGAGCCAGCTGAACATCCACGAAGTCCTGGAACGCGTCCGCCACCTGGTTGCGGCGGAATCGACCAAAGGCATCGTCTTGGAAACCAACTACGACCCCAGCATTCCAGAGATTTTCGCCGACAAAAACCAGCTGATTCAGGCGATTCTGAACATCGTCCGCAACGCGGTGCAAGCGTTACAGAGCGACGGCGAGATCACCATCAAGACCCGGGTACAACGGCATATGACGATCGGCCGTAAACGCTACCGGCTGACGGTAAAAATAGACATCATCGACAACGGCCCCGGCATCAAACCCGAGCTGATGGGACAAATTTTTTACCCGATGATCACCGGCCGCGCCGAAGGAACCGGGCTGGGGCTATCGATCGCGCAATCCTTGATCAATCAACACAACGGCCTGATCGAATGCGAAAGCGAACCCGGCCACACCGTGTTTTCCATCTACCTACCCTTGGAGCAAAATCATGCAAATTCCTGACAAGGTCTGGATTGTCGATGATGACAAATCCATTCGCTGGGTACTCGAAAAAGCCTTGCAGAAAGCCGGAGCCAACACGCAGAGCTTCTCCAATGCCGGCGATTTGTTGAAATCGCTGCCCCACGGCTTGCCGCACGTGTTGATCACCGACATCAGGATGCCCGGCATGGACGGTTTCGAGCTGCTGCGCAACATTCAAAACAGCTACCCCGAGCTGCCGGTGATCGTGATGACCGCGCACTCGGATCTGGAAAGCGCGGTATCGGCATTCCACGGCGGCGCCTTCGAATACCTGCCCAAACCCTTCGACGTGACCGAAGTCGTCGAAACCGTACAGCGCGCCTGCGCCCACAGCCGGCAACGTCATAGCGACAACACTCAGGAACAGGAAAGGGTGCAGGAAACGCCGGAAATCATCGGCGAAGCCCCGGCGATGCAAGAGGTTTTTCGCGCCATAGGCCGTTTGGCGCGTTCCCATATCACCGTACTGATCAACGGTGAATCCGGCACCGGCAAAGAGTTGGTAGCGAAGGCGCTGCACCGCCACAGCCCGCGTGCCGACCAGCCTTTCATCGCCTTAAACATGGCGGCGATTCCCAAGGACTTGATGGAGTCGGAACTATTCGGCCACGAAAAAGGTGCCTTTACCGGCGCCCAAGCCCGCCGCATCGGCCGCTTCGAACAGGCCAACAACGGCACCTTGTTTCTGGACGAAATCGGCGACATGCCGGCCGAATTGCAAACCCGGCTATTGCGAGTGTTGGCGGATAACGAGTTTTATCCGGTCGGCGCCCACACCTCGGTCAAGGTCAACGTCCGCATCATTGCCGCCACCCACCAGGATCTGGAGGCACTGGTCGCCCAAGGCCGGTTCAGGGAGGACTTATTTCACCGTTTGAATGTAATCCGCATCCATATTCCGCCGTTGCGCGAGCGGCGGCAGGATATCGGTTTGCTGATGCGGCATTACCTCTACCAAAGTGCGAAAGAGCTGAACACCGAGATCAAAGTATTGCGACCGGATACCGAAGCGTTTCTGAGTTCCTTGCGTTGGCCGGGCAACGTCAGACAATTGGAAAACATTTGCCGCTGGCTCACAGTTATGGCATCGGGCCGGGAAATCCATATCGAGGATCTACCGCCGGAGCTCAGCCAGAGCCACGCCGAGACCAGCGTAAATGAGCCCGGTAATGGCGACTGGGAAAACCAATTCAAAACCTGGGTCAAACAACAGCTCTCGTCGGGTAAAGTCGATATCGCTAAACATGCGATTCCGTCGGTGGAAACCTTATTAATCGAGGCGGCGCTGAACCATACCCACGGCCGCAAACACGAAGCGGCCTTACTTCTGGGTTACGGCCGTAATACGCTGACGCGCAAAATCAAAGAGCTGGATATCAAGGAATAAGCCACCGCGCCCGACTCGTACATCCCGCATCCTCCCGGACCTGCCGTTGCTGGGGCGGCAGGTTTTTTTACTCCGATTAAAGCCATCGGTGTATACTCCCGCCGTCTGATGAACACCCCACAACTAGTAGAATAAGGTTCATGTATCATGGCGGAGAAAACGGTAAGCAAGCACCTGATCAATCTCGAGCGGCAATTCGCCGCCAACGACCCGATATTGCAGAAAACCGCAAAAATATTTCAGGACTTGGATGAAATCGAGTTCGAGTTGGGCCTGATCGACAACGACGAAACCACTGCGCGCAAAACCAGTTGGTGGCCTATCGTCAGCACCCTGGGCGGCTACTCACCAGCCAAATCCGAATTCATCAACCGCTATCTTGGCGTGCAACTGAATACCTCTCGCCACAAATTCACAGTACTACAATATACGCCGCAAGCGACCACAGCCACTTTACCGGGTACCGCGCTGGACGCCGACCACCGCCTGCCGTTTTACCAGATCAGCCGCGTACTCGAACAAACTGCGACTGGAGAGGGCGGTAAAGTCAACGCTTATTTGGAGCTAGTCACCGCCAATAGCGCCAAATTGAAAAACAAATTAGTCATAGACGCTCCGGTACTGAACCCCAATCAGGAATCCCAGATTTCGGCTTTGTTACGGAATTACGTAATTGGTATTTCGGATCTGGTTTTGGTATTTACGGATTTGTTCGAAGCCGACGCCGAATTGATCAAAGACACCCTCAGTACCATCGTTGCCCATCAGGATTCCAATAAGTTTCTGTTTGTCGTCGATCATTCCGAGATCAGTATCGACCCAGCCAAAAGCCAGGAAATCGCCGCGTCCTGGCAACGCCGGTTGGCAAACCTTGGCATCCACACCGGCCAGTTTGTGGTGCTCTCGCAATCCGGAGATACCACCCCGTTCGATCATCGGTTCGCTAACATCAACAATGACCGCTCTTACCGAATTTTGGATTCGCTGGAAAACAGCATCCTCGCTATCGATCAAGTGATAATGCCTGAAGTGGAAGAAGCGCTGAATACCTGGAAAGAGCGCTCCAATGCTTCGAGCTTGATCGTGTTGAGCTTCATTATCATGCTATTGCTGTTTGCCGAAATCGCAGTCGGCATACTCGACTTGGTATTCGACCCCATCATCGGCCCGATCATGGTCCTGGCTTTGCTCGCGATCATGACGCCACTGCATATGATTGTCAGCCGGGTTAATGCCAAATTCGTCATAAAACAACTGCTGAAGCGCCAGGCTCAACTTAACTTGAGCGAAGATCTTGTCGGCTTATTCGAGAAGAGCCTGGGATTCTGGAGAACTTTGCTGCCGATCACCGATCCAGTCGGCAGAAACAAAAAGAACCGGAAACGCCTGCTCGGCCTGATTGAGCAGAGCAAGGATCTGATCCAAGCGCTGAACGACCAGTTCAGCCACTTACAACAACAGGATTACCGAGGCCCTTACGACGCCTACCCGTATTCCGAAACGGAAGAATAAACCACAACTGTTAGGACACCGAGACGATGGACATCATCAGACAGTATTTTCTGCTGTGCTGGCTCAATGTCTCGGTCCTCAATCTGCCGGCCTCACCTCGTTTCTTTAAGCACAATCTGATTTTCTATTTCTCAATCGTGTTCTTCGTCCAATTCAACATGGTTGACGATATCGATTCGATTTTCGAGGTGATGCTGGAGACTTTGCTGACTTTAGCCTTTATTGCGCTGGTATTGCTAACCAACGGCACTTTCGGCGATTTTATTAAAGTGTCGTCGGCGATATTGTTCTGCGAGAACGTAGTGGCGCTGTTCCTGGCGCCAATTCTGTTTTGGGTGACCGTTGCCGAAGATACGCCCAGCTACATGACGCTAAGCTTGTTTTTACTGTGGGACTTGATCATTATCGGCAGGATTTTCAAAGACGCTTTGCGCATCAACAATACGGCCGGCTTGGTGATGTCTCTTTTCTATTTTTTGATCAGCTACGGCGGCGCCTACGGCCTTTACAGCTTATTGATTGGCTGACGGCTTAACGCCGTAATAATTGGACAGCACTCGATAAGCGCCTTCGGCGCCGGTAACGGCGGCCGCTTTCAAAGGCAAGCATTCGCCATTCCACTGCTTGATCTTACCGTCGAAATAAAACGCCCACTCGCCTTGCCAGCAACCGCCTTTTTTGGCGATGCGCCCGGCCATGACCGAGGTCACTTCGTAACGTGCGGAAACGGCCAGTAAATTACGCGAATCGGCACTGAGGACTTCGCTAACCGAAATCTTTTGCTGCTCTTCCAGATCCAACATCGGATAAATCATCGGAATACCTTTGATTTTGGCGGCAAAGGCCAATGCGCTTTCCACTTCCGGCATGGCGTCGGCGTTATAAAACTGGCGTACGCCGTCTTCGTCGACTACCAGCCAGACCAAGGTTTCCGGCCGGATCTCACTCCAGATCCCGACATGGCTATCGCGCATGACTTGCATCAATTGATCTTCGTCGAATTGCACCCGAATCAAGCGCGCCTCATTGTCCGGTTGCTCGTCAGCCGCAATCAGCGAAAATTGCGATTGTTTGACATAGTTTTGCGCACTGGCCAACGCTTGCTGCACCGCCGGAATTTTGGAAATGTCGTCCGCTACCAACACCCGGCTCAATACCGCATACATAGCCTGTTTGATAGCTTGCAGCCTGTCCTCGGCCGATTGGCTGCGGGCCACCAGTTCGATTTCATAAAGTCCCTTGACCTCAACGGCATCGGCAGTTACGACTCCGCCCAACAAACCCCATACCAGCAAGCCCCAACTCACGGATTTACGTTTCATAAAAACCTTGCTCACTCGCCTACCCTGACTCAGCATTAATTCGGAATATAGTACAATATCGGTCGATTCAACCTGAACTTTAACAAGAGGCCAACATTGAGCGAACAACAAGACCGCCTGGATTACAAGAGTGCCGGTGTCGATATCGAAGCGGGCAACGCTTTGGTGGAACGCATCAAACCCATCGCTGCCAGAACCCGTAATGCAGGCGTGATGGCCGGCCTTGGCGGCTTTGGTTCGCTATTCGAATTGCCTCTGGACCGCTACAAACAACCGGTACTGGTTTCCGGCACCGACGGCGTCGGCACCAAATTGAAACTGGCCCTGGATTTAAATATCCACAACAGCGTCGGTATCGACTTGGTGGCAATGTGCGTCAACGACATCGTCGTGCAAGGCGCGGAACCGCTGTTCTTTCTGGACTATTTCGCAACCGGCAAATTGGCGGTCGATACCGCAGCCAGCGTTATCGAAGGCATAGGCCTGGGTTGCGAGCAGGCCGGCGCCGCTCTGGTCGGTGGCGAAACCGCGGAAATGCCGGGCATGTACGCCGATGGCGACTACGACTTGGCCGGCTTTTGCGTCGGCATCGTCGAAAAAGACCGCATCATAGACGGCAGCTTGGTTCAAGCCGGCGACAAACTGATTGCCCTGGCCGCTTCCGGTCCGCACTCGAACGGCTACTCTCTAATCCGTAAAATCGTGGCACGCAGCGGACTCGCCTGGACCGACGAGGTAAACGGCAGACCGCTCGGCGAGACCTTGCTGACCCCGACCCGGATATACGTCAAACCGCTGCTGGAGTTGCTAAAAACGATTCCGGTCCATGCCATGGCCCATATCACCGGCGGCGGTATCACCGAGAACTTGCCGCGAGTATTGCCTGAAGGCCTGCAAGCCAATATCGACCTGAGCAGTTGGCAATTGCCGGAAATCTTTCAGTGGCTACAGCAACAAGGCAACGTTGCCTTGGAAGACATGCTGGTGACATTCAACTGCGGCATCGGCATGATCGTTTGCATCGCCGCCGCCGACGAAGCGGCCACGTTACAAATATTGCAACAGCAAGGCGAAACCGCATTTACCATCGGCGAGATTGGCGTGGGCAACGGCAAACCACACGTCAAATACCGCTGACCAATCGATGCCGTCGCTGGCAGTGATGTCTGCTGGCGCGCGGCACCCGCCCCTGCCCCGGCCATACCGAAGAACGGCCTAGGCCAATCTGCCACAGGCACAGGCACAGGACTAACTCAATACGGCTGTGCTCAGCTTTTATCAAGAACGGAACGACCGAAATCAATGAACGATTTACCCAATTGCCCGCAGTGCGGGTCCGAATACACCTATCACGACGGTAACAATTTCGTCTGCTCGTTATGCGCTCACGAATGGACTCAGGACGCCGCCGACGCCCATAGTGACGACCTCAAGGTCATCAAAGACGCCAACGGCAACCCGCTGCAAGACGGCGACACGGTCACCGTAATCAAGGACCTGAAAGTCAAAGGTTCGTCGCTGGTGGTCAAAGTCGGCACCCGTGTCAAAAACATCCGCTTGGTGGAAGGCGACCACGACATCGATTGCAAGATCGACGGCATCGGCGCGATGAAGTTGAAATCCGAATTCGTTAAAAAAGCTTAATTCGGCCGGTCAAATCGAGTTGTGACGCGCAAAAAAAACGCCCTGCTTGGATTTCCAACTAGGGCGTAATGTCCACACTTGAGAACAGGTAGGAGTAACAACACACGCTTTAGTTAAAGCAAAGTTAATGCCAAGTCAAAAACACGTCGCTCCAAGCCTTTTTTGCTCCTTTGCGCGATGAACCAACTCGGAAAACGCACCAAAACCACGCAATGCCGGGCAAAATTGCACCAAAAACAAGCTTCACCGTGAGCCGAATCGCCAAACTTGTCGAACCGACGTCGATCAGCCGCCATCATTCGGTCGAATACATGTTCGGCAGCTCTCCGATTAGGCTATTCCGACAGTCAATAAATTTCGCTTGCCCTTGACTGCTGAACAGGGCGGAGTGTTCGCCGCTTCGGCCTTAGACGCGCTGTATCCGCCTGGAGCCTCAGAGATGGCCTAGCCCAGTTTTACCAGCCAGAAGTGGCTCCAT
>NZ_PPPU01000027.1 GCF_006483455.1 Methylomonas koyamae | reverse complement strand
CGAATGGAGCCACTTCTGACACCATCGATGTCTGAAACCGCCGCGCGCGAATGGCGTTTTTATCAGGACGATATGCTGACGTTTGCCGAAAAAGTACTCATTTAGACCGAAGGCCTCGATCAGCAGCGCTTTGTCGATAGCGGATTAAACTACGATGCCACTGTCCGCAACCTGGAATTGATCGGCGAAGCCGCAACCCATATTCCCGGCGAAATTCGCGAAAACAATCCGCAAATACCCTGGCGCATGATCATCGCCACCCGCAACCGTTTGATTCATGGTTATTTCGACATCGACAACGATACCCTATGGAGCGTCATCCAAACCGATATTCCCGAATTGCTGCCTTTGCTACAGCAGCTTCAGAAAACCGTAACTCATAACCGCCGGCAGCTTGTGTAGGTGCGATTAACGAAGCCTAATCGCACGAATGTTACGAATTCATTCCTTAAGCAATTTCGATACTTGTCGCCGGACTATTAAAAGACTATATTAAGTCCTTTATAAATTCATCGGTGCCTCCATGCGCTTCTCGTCTCAAGTCAAACCCATCAGTTACCTGAAAGCCAACGCCGCCGAAGTGCTATTAAAACTGGCCGAATGCCGCGAACCTTTGGTCATTACCCAAAACGGCGAAGCCAAGGCCGTGTTGCAGGACGTAGCCTCCTACGAAGAAACCCAGGAAACCCTGGCCTTATTGAAAATACTGGCCTTGGGTAACCGCGACATTGCGGACGGCAACGCCAAACCCGCGGCCGAAGTCGCCGCCCGGCTGCGCGCGAAAAAGACGAATCGCTGATGCCTGCTGCCTATCAAGTGCTGCTGACTCGCGGCGCCGAGCAGGATTTGGAAAGCCTTTACGATTACATCGCCGAATTCGATACGCCGGCCAATGCCGATGCCGTCCTGGACAAGTTGTTGCAAACGCTGGACGACTTGGCGAGTTTCCCGGAACGCGGCAATTTCCCGAGAGAACTTGCGGCGCTGGGGATACAGGAATACCGCCAAGTCTTCTTCAAACCCTACCGCATCGTCTATCGCATCATAGCCCGACAAGTCTATGTTTATCTGATCGCCGACGGACGGCGGGACATGCAGGCTTTGCTGGCGCGGCGGTTGCTCGGTGAATAAAGCCGGTTAGTCATGGAGCTTTATGGGAGCCGACGCTTGATGGTATAGGCAGACTTTAATTTATTTGTAGGGTGTGGTGAGTTTACGAACCGCACCAATCGCGAACGATGCGGTGCACGTTGTTTACCGCATCCTACGACCCTGTCAGATTCCTGATAGATCACGCCTTTGAGTAGCGGGATTACAACTGCCGAAGGTCGTATTGGGGTGAAGTTTCGTCGTCCGTATCGGTCATGATTACCTTAAGAAATTATCAATTGCGAATTTTGCCGACATTTTACCGGCTTGGCCCGGTATACGCCGAAACGTCTAAAACAAAGACATCAATTAATTTTCGCTCCGCCCGCGTCAATGTGGCCTCCAGCATTTCTTCCAGTTCGGAGGCGGACTTGGGCGGCGGCAGGCCTTGGGGATGCGTTGGCAGCTTTTTGAAATTAAACCAAAGCACCAGATACAGGCCCCGTCCTTCGGTTTCCGGGGAGATGGTGTAGCGCGGTATTAATTGTTGATGAATGGTTTTCCACAGTTCGCGGTGGTAATCGCGCTTGATTTCGATGGGTAGGAAATACGATCGGCCCTCGTGGATGAAGGACAATTTAATGTCGGCGCGTTTTTCATTAGCTTGCAATGCTTCCGGTTCGACGGCGACAGCGTATTTCGTGAGCATCGGTTTCAGGAGATCAACCAAATAATTGCGACCAACCTCTTCGTACCTAGGGTCTTCCTCGGAGTAAGGTTCTTTAGGGCTTAACGCTTCCTTGCCCTTTAAATTCCAAAAATTTTGGTAGCGGTTAGTACTGCCTCCATGCATTTCTTCCGCCAATTGCTGCAAACAATCGAACACCAGCACGGCCAAATCGGCGACATTAGCCGGTTTTTGATTGTTCAACGTTTCGATGACTTGGGAAGCGTCGGGATGTTTGAATAAGGCTTCGCGGCGGCTGATTTGTTGAGTTTGGTGGGCGTCGCGGATTAGTGAGTGCCAAGCGGCCAATTTTGATTGCGTCGATAAAGAGTAGAGAACCTCAGTACTGCTTTCGCTTGGATCGCTCGCAAGCAAATCTAAAGAATACCGAACATAATCTCGTTCATTTTCGGCTCTACCAACAAAATGAGCACCAGTTTCCATACGCGGCGAGCAACGAGGTCCAAACATTTCAATCAATAAACCGACGGCCGAAGCGGGTAATGCGTAAGTTTCGTTTCTTATCTTCCAACTTGGGCATAAAAAAGCGGATAAATGATTGATGCGTGTTGCCTTACCGTACAACTCCTTTTTGAATAAATCCTGATATTTTTCCGGTCGAATAATCAACCCAGTAATCAGCCAATAGACGCGCTGGGCTACATCCATACCCTTACAAGCCAGTTTTTTATCGATTAGTACCATTAACTCATTTTTATCTAACCAATTAATAGCTGCTTTGAGCAAGCATTCTAAATGACTACTTTGCTGCGCCGTAGCCCTGATCGGATACTTATTGAATACAGGAATTACCGACAGTTTGACAATTTCCTTATAGGCTTCGTCATGTGCCAACTGATAGAGTCCATGGATATGTTGTTTTTTTCCGGCCAACATGGCACCAACATAGGCAATTAAAACTTTAGCGGTTAATTCTTCATTCAATAAACTTAATGGTTTAACCCATGCCGGCTCATCTCCGCATCCGTAGGTATACCAAAAGGCTAGAGCCTTACTGATCAAATCAGGTGTTAAGTTAAATAATATAGAAGGGGTTTCTTGATAGAGTTTTTCCATGCATACCAAGAAAGGCAAACGAATATAATGTTCACAGCCCTCCAAGGCGAGCGCAAATATCTCATCGAGCTCAGGCAAATCTCTTCTATCTAATATTTTTCTTAAACCGATTTTTGCAGCCTGTATGAGTTCGGTATCGTTGTTTAAAAAGTCCGATAAACGTTGTTCTCCGGTGCTTCCATTGATACCGCTAAAATGGTCAAAGTAAGCTGATGCAAGATTATGAAAAACATGAGGATGGGCTCCGCCTCCCGTTATTTCAGTTTTATGCTTCTTAAAAAAATCTAGTCTTTCTTTTAATTGTTTTTTTTGCTCATTTTCCCAGTGATTTTCAGACTGTGCATGCTCATATTGCCAATCTTCGATAGGATTAAGAATTAACGATTCGTAAAAATTACAAAATTGATCGTGCTGGCTTATCCAACCTTGAAAATATTCCAGTGACAAACCATGATGGCTTCTCTCGTCTATCAAAGCTGTAAAAGCCTGGCGAACGAGTTCGCAACCGATTTTAAAATCGTCGCAATTTTCAGCCTTTGCCAAAGACCAGACTCCAAAGGTGTTCGGCGGGGTGGCGTCGTAAAATCGAGATCGGATTTTTTTATACCACTCGCTGGATATATTGTTAGTACCTTTGTCTATTTGTAAAATACCAAACTCGAAAAGAGACAAATAAATAGTCGGTTGTTTTTCAAGCCATTCACGTATTTTCTTCTTATGTTCACTCCGTAATTTAGAGTGGTAATCATGCTGTCCAATACATAGCCAGCTATATAATCTTTCTGTTGGAATAAATACCCCGTGTGTGTTTACCCCCCTAACCAGCAATTCACCAGCCATTGAAAATAGGTCTTGCACGGGTGAGATTTTAAGTAAATTGACACCAAGCCCAGCTAATTTATCAAGAACAATTGGCAAATCTTCATCGGCCACGCGCTTGCTAAATTCACTTCGCCAAAAAATATCATAGTGCGACACTAAATTATGATTTCGAATTGGCTTTAGATATTGCAATATATCCCTGGCAGGAATAAAATCTGGAAATAATTTATAAAGCAATAAACCCAGAAGCCGCTTGTTGTCTTCAATTTTGTTTTGACGAATCTCCTCGGCGAGGGCCAACAAATTACTCGAGTCTTGCGGGTATTGGTGCATAAACGCCTGTAATGCGCGAACTCGAATCCCTTCCCAGTAAGAACTATCTCTAATTGCAGCTAACAACGAGGGCTTCAGTTCTTCGATCACTTCACCGTGGTATAAACCATCTAACACACAATCTAAGACACTTTGCTCCGGTTGTTCCCGCGAAGGGTTATTGAATAATTCAAATAAATATGGGGCCATGTCTCTAGTCGTGATGGCAGCGAAAGATCGCTCGTCCCATTCGTAGCGCGAATAGCTCGTTTTTGTGACTTCTACTTTCAAAGCATTCAACAGTTTTACTTTGCTTGCCGTAGAAAATAACTGCACATCCCCATACAACACCACTCCCAAGGGATCGATTTCGATCAAGCGGTCGCGCGCCGGCTCCGACAATACCGCCAACCAAGCCATCAAGCCGCGCAACGCGGCAACAATGCCGCCGTCTACACCGGTCGTTAATGCCAATACTCGATTGACCAACAAACCTTGCTTGATCTTGCCGGCGATGAAATAAGCCGCCAGATATTCAGCGATGCTACGATGCACATAGCTGTATTCGTCTCCCACCTTTCTGAACAAACGGGTCTTTAAGGCAGCTTGGGTCGCCGGGGGAAGATCGAGAGAAACAAGGCTGACGCGGCCCCGTTGTGGATAACCTTCGCTGAAGCCGGATAGGTTGGCGAGCAATTGAATCGCGCACAGCGTGCCCGCCATATCGAGCAAGGCTGGAATAAGAACGGGGGATTTTTCGGCAACCCCATGTTCATCGTTAAATTCCACAGCTAATTGTTCGACCGCCAGCCGATAAATCTCTTGCTTGGTCTTAGGCCATTCCCGTCCACCCTTGACGGCATCGATCAACATATCCAAGGTTTGCGGGTTGTCCAGCAAACCGGATAGGCCGAAGCGTTGAGTTTTGTCGATAAAACCATCCGCATCGCCGACACGGTCATCGTTGGCGAGTATCGCAGTCACGTCGCCGATACTTAATGGATCTAAGTATAAATGGGTGATTTCTTGGGACGGGCTGACTTTCGCTAAATCCTTGTTATCCAGTCCTCCCAGCCAATCGGCTTCGCGGCAGGAGATGCGGAACCGTTTGCAAGCCAATTTATTGAGTTTGCCTCTAATAGCACCCAAGGGCGTTCTCGCGTGGTCATTGCCGGCTCGGGCCTCGTCCAGGCCGTCGATGAACAAGGTTGTCTCCCGCCATTCCTCACTATCCAAATCGATAAAGTCTCTGGCTGAAATGTAATAGCCGCCGGTAAGCTTCGCTTCGTGCTCGAACAGCGTGGATTTGCCTGCACCGGGCTCACCGAGCAATACATAGGCCGGCCGGTCTCTGTAATCGGCGATAGTACGGCTTTCTGCGGGACTGTCGTCCGCAGCTTTTTCGGTAACGGTTCGGGAGACGCGATACAGCATGAATTATTCCAGCCAATCTTCGGCGGGTTGAGACAGGAATTCCGCCAACGTCACACCGCCAGCGCCAACCAATATTTTTTTGGCGTGCGGGTACTTTTCTCCAAACACGTTCAATCCCGCAGATACCACCGGCTTGGGTGCGCTTTTGACCTCTATCGCCGTCAATTTTTTGCCTTTGGCCAACACGAAATCGACCTCTTGGTTGCCTTCGCGCCAGTAGTAAAGTTTTGTATCTTCGTCGATAGTATTGAGTAGGTGTGCACCTACGCTGCTTTCCACCAAGCGCCCCCAATAACTTCTATCGGCCTGAGCTTCGGCGAAACTGTAATCCTGCAAGGCCGACATCAAGGCGGTATTGAACACATGCAGTTTGGGCGCCGAGTTACGCTTGCGCACCTCCTGTCCGGCATATTTATGCAGGCCGGCCAATAACTTGGTTTCGGTCAATAGATGTAAGTAATCGGCCAGCGTTTCTGTATGCTTGGCTTCGATGATGGCTTCTATCATCTTGGTCAATGACAGTTCCTGCCCTGAATAATGGCAACCCAGTTCGAATAACTGTTTCAGCAGCATCGGATTTTTGATGCGCACCATTTGCAGGATGTCTTTTTCGATATTGGGCTGAATCAAACTGTCGCGTACGTAACGGCGCCAGCGGGTTTCGTCTTTAATCAGCCAGGCGCTACCTGGATAGCCGCCAAAGTAGACGTATTGTTCCAGCGTCAGCCCAAAGGCTTCCTGCATTTCAGCAAAGCCCCAATGGCTAACGGGCAAGGTTTCGTAGCGCCCGGCCAGACTTTCGGATAAGCCTTTTTGCATCAGCAACGGTGCGGAACCCAGTAATACCACATGCATGGGTACGCCGTTTGCGCGGTCGGCATCCCATAGGCCCTTAACGATGTTGGACCAATCCTCGATTTTTTGGATTTCGTCTATCGCAAACACAAAGGCTTCGTCGCTTTGCGCGGTTTTAAGCCAGGCAGCGGCGCGATTTCTGGCTTCCTGCCAATGAAATGCCAACCAGGCTTTATCCTTTCTTTGAGGTGGCGAGATAGCTGCAACCGCACCAGCCATTTCATAGAGAGATAGGTTCGGTTCGTCGTCCACGGACACGTAATAGCCTTGCGTCGGCTCGGCAAAAACGATGTCGCGGATAATGGTGGTTTTGCCAACCTGCCTTGGGCCTGCGAGTAGATTGATGAAGTGAACAGAATCGCTGAGACGGGTTTTGAGTAGGGCTTCCTGGGGACGGGAATATTTCATGTTACGTTACTGAGTAAATTTACTCATTAGCGTAACATATTGAAATTTATTAGTCTATTTACATTCCGGGCCAACAACAAAAAAGTGACGACCGCCAATCATCACCTGACAAAAATCACCCTCGGCAACCGCGCTTGCCGGCTCAATTCCCGCCCGTCGCCGTCCAGCGTTTGCCAGACGATCACGTCTTCGGCGGCTTCATCGACCGTGGTTTTGAAGCTGTCGCCGCCGAGTTGCAGGTAGGCGACCAGTTCCGCCAGGCCGTGTTGCAGCGGGCGGGCGCGGCAGAGTTCGGCCAAGGTGATTTGCGCTTTGTCTTGCAGGGCGTGGCGGATGTGGCGGGCCAGTTGGGTTTTGTCGATGACGATTTGCGAGAACAGCGCGGCGGCGTCCAGGTCTTCGTCGCCGGTTTGCGGGACGATGCTTTCGATGCGCGGCTTGACGGCGGGCGTATGCAGCGGGCGCTCCATCGGCAGCTCGATGTCGGCGGCGGCTTCGGCGATCGCCATGACTTCGCCGGGCGGCTGGTTGTCGCGCAAGGCCAGGGCCTTGGCTTCGATGCCGTGCAGGATTTCCATGATGCGGCGATTTTCCAGCCAGGCTTGATCGTCGAGAAAGCGGCGCAGTTGCCGGCTGAGTTCGGCGACGGTGCGCTGGGTGTGTTCGCCGGCTTCCAGCCAGTCGTAATGCACCCGGCGCAAGCGGGCGTCGGGTCTTAGTTCGGCGACCGGTTGCAGGGCCAGAACTTTTTCCAGCAGGCTCGACAGTTCCTCCTGGCGGCGGCTGGACATCAGAAAATCCCAAAAGGCGCGGAAACTCCGACCTTGGTCGGAGTCGGCGATGGCGTCGCGCTCGCCCATGATGTCTTGCAGCAATTCGCCCTTGCCGCCTTCCCATAAGGCGATGCGCTCGCGCACCCGCCGGTCCAGGCCGCGAAAATTATGTTCGACTTCGCGAAAATCGCCGAGCAGTTCCCTGGCCAGTGCGGTGAATTGCTGGAAGCGGTCCTTCAACGCGGTGTCGTCCAGCAGGGCCAGATCGCCGGCGCGGATACGGGCAATTTCGGCGTCCAGTTCGGTACGGCGTTTTTCCAGTTCGGCGATGCGGGTTTCCGGGTCGGTTTCGCTGCCTTCGCTGATTTGTTTGAGCAATTCGAACAAGGTCAACAACCGCGATTCGGTGCCGACGAAGGCGCGTTCAGTCAGGCTGCCCAGCCAGGCGATGGCTTTTTCGGTGGCCGGCGTCAGGTCGAAAAACGGCTCGTCGGAACCTTGCCGGTAAAACTTGCGCAACCAAGCCTTGTCGTTGCCGGCCCAATCGTTCAGGTAGTCCAGTGCGGGCTTGGGAAAAGCAACGTTACCCAGCCGTACGCGTAAGGCAAACAGCTCGTCTTCCAGCGCTTCGGCCAGATCGGCCTGACCGATCAGACGCTGGTTGGGGGCGACAAAGGTCCGGTGTAGAAAACCGGCGATCAGCGGGGCATGGTCGGAGCGCAGCAAGCGCCAGGCCGGATGGTTTTGTTTCAGCAGCTCCAGCGTGGCGTAGTCCAAACTCATGCGTCGTCACCGGCGTCCATTTGTTCGGTCAGGCTCTTGGGCAGTTTCTTTTTCACTTTCACGCCCAGTTCTTCGAGCGCGCCGGCTTGACGCAACAGATTGCCCTGGCCGCTGCTGAGTTTGTTGACGATGCCGTCGTAAGTTTTTTGCACGGTGCTGAGTTGGTTGCCGAGTTTTTCGATGTCTTCGACGAAGCCGCGGATTTTGTCGTACAGCGCGCCGGCCTTGTCGGCGATCAGCCGGGCGTTCTCGTTTTGTTGTTCGTAGCGCCAGATGTTTTGAATCGTGCGCAAAGTTGCCAACAGCGTGGTTGGGGTAACGACGACGATTTTATGTTCGAAGGCGTCGTTGAACAGTTTTTCGTCGCCTTGAAACGCGGCCATGAAAGCGGCTTCGATCGGCATGAACAGCAGCACGAAGTCCAGCGAACGCAAGCCTTTCAGGCTGGAATAATCCTTACCGCTGAGGCCTTTGATGTGAGCGCGCACTGCTTCGACGTGTTGCTTCAGCGCTTCGGTCCGTTCGGCATCGTCGTCGCTGGCACAGTAGCGCTCGTAAGCATTTAACGACACCTTGGAATCGATCACCACGTCCTTGTTGTCCGGCAGGCGCACGATCACGTCGGGTTTGAACAACCGGTTGTCCTCGTCACGGAACGCGCCCTGAGTTTCGTATTCGATGCCCTTGCGCAGGCCGGATTGCTCCAGCACTTTTTCCAGAATCATCTCGCCCCAATTGCCTTGGGCCTTGTGGTCGCCTTTCAAAGCGCGGGTCAGATTCAACGCTTCCTGGTTCATTTTCTGGGTATCGCGGCGCAATGAAACGATTTCCTCGCGCAGGCTGATGCGATCCTTGGTTTCGTTGTCGTAAACGCTTTCCACCCGCTGTTTGAACTCGCCGAGCTGCTGCTTCAGCGGCGCCACCAGGGTTTCGATACTGGTCTTGTTATGCTCGACGAATTGCTTGCCGCGTTCCTCGAAGATTCGATGCGCCAGATTTTCGAACTGGGTTTTCAGTTGATTTTCCGCATCCTGCAACAAGCGGATTTTTTCTTCGTTATGCTTGTGTTGTTCCTGCTGGCGGGTATTTAGCTCGGCGTTTTCGGTTTTCAAAACCAGTAATTGTTGCTGCAACTCTTGCACATCCGATTCGCGTTGAGCCAACAAGACCAGGCGTTCTTCGGCCACCGCCAGTTTTACTGCTTGCTGCTGTATCTGCTGTTGCTGCTGCTCAATTTGGCTAAACCAATTCCGCTCCCGTTTGCCGGCTCGCCACGCACACAGCGCGTAACCCACCAACGCCGCCAGCAGCGACGCGGCCAACAGCAACCCATTCCCTGTTTCCATCAACGAGAGTCTCTTAAGTAAATTTGCAATTTATTTCGGTTTGATCGACAAATCGCCAATGGTAAAACCGATATCGAAACCTTGGCCTTTACCGATCAACACCAACGATATCTCGCCACGGGTTAGCACTTGCCGATCGATCGAGTTCTTAAAACCGAAGTGATTACCCAAAGAAATGTAGTCGCCGTATATTTCGCTGAGGTATTTGACGTCGGTGAAATAGCCTTCACCTTCGATCTTGGAATAGCCGATGGTAAAACCGATGCTTTTCGACGACAGCAAGACTTTTGCCTTTTCGCCGTTACGGCAGCTTATTTCGCCACTGCCGTCGTATTGCTTATACGCCAGAGAAAATCCCTCCAATTTGTAGGTCATGCTGCAAGTGCCCAATTTCTTTGCGCCGAACTGCGCCTGAATATCGGTCTGGCTGGGTTGAACCGGCGGCGGGGTTTGAGACGATGGCGTTGCCGAGGTTTCGGCCGGCTGCGCTGGCGGTGCCTGGTCGAGCGGGTGAGTGATAAATTCGGCGCGGCCAGCAAGCGGAAAGGCAGCGGCGAGGCAAACTAGGCCGAAAATCGCAGATCTGGTAGCCGTTAACGAGCCGCCGCCCTTATTAGATCGGCCATTAAATACCATTCGCTTCGAGTTGATCGAAGAGTATTCCGCTGCGGGTTTCGACAGCCTCGGCCCAAACCGAAAACCAGAGATAAACAGGGCCGGGTTAATAGTCGGCGCTAGCGTCCAACGCAGAGTTGTTTTCGGCGAAGCAATAAAACTGCGTCCGCCTCGAGTTTGCAGTATGTTCATCGTTACGCTCTGATCGGATTGGAAAGATAAATGCCGGCCGCTGTCACTAAACTGCGAACGCAACCGGAGTCGCATCTTCAGTTCGTTCTTAGTTTTCCGGATTACTTTACTCGAAAGAACGTAAAAAAAGTTACACCAGGCGGTTTTCATCGGTGGCATCATGAGAATGCGCCACCGATTCAGGCACCCGGTTTAAGCGGCGAGCGACCAGTCGTTTGCAGACCGTCGTCGCCGCAAGTTCAGGCCGGATCGGCTAGAGAGTCAATGAATTGTCCATTAAGGGGTGCCGAAACTTCTAGCCAAGCAAGTCAACACCCCTGCCTGGGTTAAATTCTGCTCGCCGCAATCGACACCGGGCGTGCAACTCAGATTTTGCCAGTCGGCGGCATCGTTGGTGACTATCGCCTTGGCCCAATCCACGAACCGGATGCCGTTCAAGGCAGATGTATAAAACTCGTCGAACCGGAATATCGTGTGATTGCACCCCGGATCGATGTAAGCCCGGTAATTTTTCGGCAAGGCCGTTTTTAAACCGGCGGCAATTGTGTTCATTCTAAAACTCCAACTCCCGAAACCGGAGACTTGGTCGGCCGGCACGCCGTCGCTTTGTTCCATGATGTTCAAGAATAATTTTTGCACCACATCGTAAGCCGTAGTGTATTGAGCAAATCGTTCCTTCGGATATTGCGCTGCCAGGGTTCTGTAGACTTTCGGCAGGAAATCGGTAGCCGGAGCAGCCGGCAAGGTTTTGAATATCGGATGCAGATTGGTATCGATGTTCCAACCCGAACTGGGGCCGAATACGCCGGAAGCCAAAAAGCCGTCGGTAATCACTCCCATGCCGCCGTCGCCGAGCAACGAAACTTTGGCGTCCTTGCCCAACATTTTTTGGACCCAGGGATAGTTCAATGCAGCACCGTAGGAGCCGGCACTGGAACCGGCGACCAGGATTTTATCGATGTCTACGCCGCCGGCATTCAACAGACTGAATTTGTTTTTCCGCTCACGTTTAAAGTAATCCAGTACGTAAAGAAAGTTGTCGAAGCCGCGGTGCTTAATGGCTACCGCATCGGTCGGATCGGGATTAAACGGATTTTGGTAAACCGTATCCTTGGAACCTAAAAATACGTCGCCAGTACAATAAGACACAAACACCATGGTCCAATTTTTATACGGATTCTCCGGATCTTCGGCGTCCAGCAAACCGGCCATTTGATTCGGATCATTGGCCACATCGGCCGACGGCACATAGCTGGCCTGTTGGCCCGGCACAATGTTACATGTCTGGTAATTCCAGCAAGCGCCGCCGCCATTCATATACAACAAGACCTTGTCGGCCTTACCCGGTTTTACGTAAAACGAATAGGGTTGGCCGAATGCGCAACTGGGCATCACCAGTTTTTGCGTATCGCCGATTTTCACCGGATATTGGCCCGGAGTTACTTCAACTTTTTGCCAGACGTCGGCAGCTTGCGCTGCAACGGCAGACCCTAACAAACCGGCAAGTACCGCATTCAATAGAAATGGTTTCATGGTTTCTTCCTTTATTCTTTTAAAGTCACTGGACATTCACCTTTCGGCCTTTCCGGCGTCGGGTTGACTCACAAGTGTAGTCCGCTGCCGGTAAGTACAGGAATGAATCAGGATGAAACGAAAGTGGTTACGAGCGCTAACACTTGCCCGCTGCCAAACTGCGCGCTTTTTAGCGACAGTTTGGAATTAAAAAATAACGATCGGATCGTCATTTAGACTGTGCCCGATCGTCGGTGTGTAACGCACGAAACTGGTGCAAATCGGCCGATCGATTGGTTGAATTAAACCTAGATGTACAGGTAAAAACCAATTAAAAAACCGCCGGCCCGATTTCTGACTGTTGTTTTTCAATAGCTTAGGTCTGGTATACCTTTTTGGCGCATTTCTGGCTTAACTGTAATGGAGTCGCCACAATAACCAGGATGATGAATGGAAACGTCTAAGCGTCACTACTATGAATTAATCGGTCTGGCCGTGCTGGCCGCGGCCACAACCTCATTGTTTTGGTTCACCAATTTGGACCGTTGGGCGGCCGGTTTGTTTTTTTACCCCGGTAACGCCGGCGGGGTTTGGCCGAAACAGGATTGGTGGTTCTGGCGACTTCTTTACGATTACGCTTTTCCATTCACCATCACTGCCGGCGGGTTTGCACTTCTGATGTACCTGCTGAGCCATCTGTACGACGATTTCCGCAGTTTTCGGCGTCAGGCCTTGTACATCTTGCTGGTGATTGCGATAGGTCCGGGGTTGGTCGTCAATCTGATCGTCAAAGATCACTGGGGCCGGCCGCGGCCGGTGCATACCAAGGAATTCGGCGGCGAATACGCTTACGTGCCGCCGGCAAAATTGGGCCATAGCCCGGACAAGTCCTTCGTGTGTGGACATTGCTCGGTCGGATACGCTTTTTTTGCGCTGTATTTTTTGGCACAAAACTACAAAACGCTGTATTTGGTTCTCACGTTGGGTTTGGCCTGGACCATGGGTTTTACCCGGATGACCGCCGGCGGCCATTACTTGTCCGACATACTGTGGTCCGGGTATCTGGTGTTTTTGGTGGCTTACGCCTTGTATTACGGTTGGTATCTGCGTGACCAACCGGTAGCGGTGCTGGAACCGAAAATCGCCGCCGGTTAAACCGCTGGGCTAACCCGACATGGCATCCGGGGCTGTGACCGAATGCCGTGTTAGCATTCGATCAAATTCACCGCCAAACCGCCGCGCGAGGTTTCCTTATATTTGGTTTTCATATCGGCGCCGGTTTCGCGCATGGTCTTGATGACTTTGTCCAGCGAAACGAAATGTTTACCGTCACCGCGCAAGGCAATCCGCGCCGCATTGATGGCTTTGACCGAGCCCATCGCGTTGCGCTCGATGCAAGGCACTTGCACCAAGCCGCCGACCGGATCGCAAGTCAAACCCAGATTATGTTCCATGCCAATCTCAGCGGCATTTTCGACTTGCTCCGGCGTCCCGCCCAACACCTCGGCCAAGGCGCCGGCCGCCATCGAACAGGCCACGCCGATCTCACCCTGGCATCCGACTTCCGCGCCGGACAGCGAAGCGTTTTCTTTGTATAAAATCGCGATGGCCGCCGCGGTCAATAAAAAGCGGATCACGCCGTCCTCGTTGGCGCCGTCGCAATATTTCCAGTAATAATGCAGTACGGCCGGAATAATGCCGGCCGCTCCGTTGGTCGGTGCGGTGACAACGCGGCCGCCGGCCGCATTTTCTTCGCTGACCGCCAGTGCAAACAAATTCACCCACTCCATCGTCCCAACCGGCATGCTCGGAGTCTGCCGCGGAATTTCGCCGGTCAGTTGCCGATACAGGTTGGCGGCGCGACGTCTGACTTTCATGCCGCCGGGCAGAATGCCCTCTTCGCGTAAGCCGCGTTCGACACAAGCTTGCATCACCTGCCAGATCGTCAGCAACCGCTCGCGGATCTGAGATTCGTTGAGCCAGGCCTTCTCGTTGCTCAGCATCAATTCGCTGATCGATTTACGATGGGTCGCGCACAATTTCAGCAAGCCGTCGCCGGTGTTGAACGGATAAGGCAAGCAGGTATCGTCGTTGCTCAGGCGATCTATCGCCGCTTCCGGTCCGGTCACGACGAAGCCGCCGCCGACCGAATAATAATCGGCCTGCACCAATTCGGCGCCGGATGCATCGAACACGGTCAGCCGCATGCCGTTGGAATGATAGGGCAACACTTTACGTTGAAACAGCAAATCGGACTTTTCGTTGAACGCCACCGGATGGAAGCCCAGTAACCGCACCGAACCGGTTTCGCGAATCTGCGCCAACCGCTGCGGTATCGAATCTGGATCGACCGCGTCCGGCGCTTCACCTTCCAGACCCAGCATCACCGCCTTGTCGGTACCATGGCCTTTACCGGTGGCACCCAAGGAACCGTAAAGTTCGACCTGAATCCGGCGGACTTCGGAGATTAGGCCTTGCTGTTCCAATTTCCGGGCAAAGGCCATTGCGGCCCGCATCGGCCCAACGGTATGCGAGCTGGAAGGGCCTATACCGATTTTAAAGATATCGAAAACGCTGATTGCCATGGTTAACGCCTGCGGTTGGATAGAGCGGAAATATAGAGAAACTTAGCTGCCAGGACACGCCGACCGTAAAAAGCTTCCCCAACCGGCGTAAAACCAAGCAATCATCGTACCGGGTAAAGCGGACGAGTAATCGCAACGCCAAAGCCGGCTGGCTTACCCCAATTAAAGTTTCGACTTGGCAAACAGTGCGGCGCCGACGATGCCGGCCTGGTTTAAAAATGCGGCCGGTTTTACCGGTGTGCTGAGTGCGAGCTGGTCCTGGAATTTATCGAGCTTTTTGCTGGCGCCACCGCCCAGAATGATCAAGTCGGGCCAGAACAACTTTTCCATCGTCGTTAAATAAATATTGAAACGCTTACCCCAGGTCTTCCAACCCAAGTCCTCGATCTTGCGCGCCGCATCGGACGCATAACGTTCGGCTGTGACGCCGTTCTCTAAAAAGATATGGCCCAACTCGGTATTGGGCAATAACTTGCCGTCGGTGAACAACGCTGTCCCCAAACCGGTACCTACCGTCACCAGCAACACCACGCCGGCTTGATCAACGCCATGACCGAAACGCATTTCGGCAATGCCGGCGGCATCGGCGTCGTTGACGTTGAAACAGGCGCAAGTTGTCGCTTCCGAAAACAATTTGTCGATATCGGTTTGGATAAACGCCTTGGAAATATTGGAGGCCGTCAAGGCTATACCGTGTTGCACCGCGGCCGGAAAGCCGCAGCCTACCGGTCCGTTCCAGTGAAAATGCACCACCAATTGCGCCAACACCGCCGCCACCGCTTCCGGAGTCGCCGGCTGCGGCGTGTCGATACGATGCCGTTCCGACACCAATTCTCCGGTTTCGGTGTTGACTATCGCACCTTTGATCCCGGATCCGCCAATATCCACGCCAAGTACCAGCATAAGTTCTCCTTGAAAAAATGAGCCGTTACCATTTTAGGCCAATCGGCCGGCTTACAACGGGTTTATCGGTTCGTCCTCCAAATTCAGCATATCGGACTTATAAACATTGTTGATAAGCTTGTCGGCAAAATTTGTTAAATCTTGTGGATAACATCCGGATAAAACCCACCTGAGGTGTTATCCACAATCTTGAAACAGGCGTCGATGCGCAGGATGTACAGAGTTACAGGGACTACATCCATATGAAAAATATTATAAAAATTGACTTATCCACAAATTTTTTCTGCCTAATAGTAATAACAAAAATAAAAGATTTAATAAGTTATTTATGATTGGCTGTTGGGAGGTCGGTCGGGCTAGCCAACTACGAAGTGGCGGAAATTTACGATGATGCATCAAGGTCGACAAATACGCGGTACGAATCCGAACAGCCACAGACCAATCCAAACAAACCACATTTCCAATGAGAGACATGTCTGTTTCCTCCATAATAAGGAGAGCGAACTGTTGAAAAGAATGTTGGATAATGTCGGCAAAAGATGTGGACAACTTGTAGCCTTGTTTGCCGTTGCCGGTTTTCCACAACTGCTCAACAAGCACGGCGACGGTTAGCGTACAGAATCAATATGCTGTAAAGCTATTGATTTTTAGAGATAAAAACTATTTTTCCACAGGTTTTGCTTTCATAGTAATAACAATAGAGAAAAGATATTGATATGAAATTTATTATTGGCAGAGATCAAATTCTCGCTCCATTGCAGCAAATCGTTAGCGTTATCGAGAAACGGCAAACCATGCCCATTCTTTCCAACGTGCTGTTGCAAGCCAGCGACGACCAATTGGTAATGACCGGTACCGACACTGAAATCCAAATTGTCTCGAAGATAAATATCGAATCAATATTAAAGTCGGGGGAGATCACGGTCCCGGCGCGGAAGTTTCTGGATATTTGCCGCTTGCTGCCGCCTGCGGCCGAAGTCAGTTTCGAGTTGCAGGACGATAAGGTGAAATTGGTATCGGGGCGCAGCCGGTTTTCGTTGAGCACCTTGCCGGCCGAACACTATCCGGAGTTCAACGAATCCAACTACGAATACGATTTCATATTGAACGCCGGCAAATTAAAGAAAGCGCTGGAAAAAACCGTGTTTTGCATGGCCAACCAGGATGTGCGTTACTATCTGAACGGCTTGTTGCTGCATGTCAGCAATTCAAAATTGAAATTAGTGGCGTCCGACGGCCACCGCTTGTCGATTTACGAGGACGACATTGGCCAGGCTACCGGCTGTGAAGCCCGCATTATTTTGCCGAGAAAAGCGGTACAGGAATTGAGCCGCCTGTTGGACGACCCGGAAGCCGAGTTGAATATCCAGTTCTCCAATAATCACATCAAACTCTATTACAAGGATGTGGTGTTCTCGTCCAAATTGATAGACGCCAAATTTCCGGATTTCAGCAAGGTGTTCAACCAGAGTTTCATGTCGCCGCTGTTGATACAAAAACAATTGTTGCGGGAAGCCTTGACCCGGGTGGCGATTTTGTCCAACGAAAAATACAAAGGCGTTACTTTCGATATTGCCGACGATTCGCTGAAGCTGAGTACCCACAATCCTGAGCATGACGAAGCCGAGGAAGAATTGGTGATCGATTACCAGGGCGAGCCTTTGACGATTTCGTTCAATTCGCAATACATGCTGGATGCGGTGACCAATCTGGATTCGGAAATGGCTGTCTTGACCATTGCCAGCAATGCCAGCAGTTGTTTTGTCGAAGAGCCCGAACAAGCCCTGTTCAAATTCATCGTAATGCCGATGCGGATGTAAACCGCTTCCCGGCATGACTTTGTTAAAGTTGGATGTTCTGGCGGTGCGGAACATCCAGTCCGCCAGCATTTCGCCGTCGCCGTCCATCAACTTCATTACCGGGGCCAATGCCAGCGGTAAAAGTTCGTTGTTGGAGGCCATCTTCATCTTGGGTCGCGCCCGGTCGTTTCGAACCACCCATATCAAGCAAGCCATCGCCTTCGATCAATCGCAATTGACGGTCGCAGCGCAAAATCGGCAGCAAAACGGATCGGTCAGTCAGCTCGGGATTCAAATCGATAGCAAGCAATGCGAAATCCGTATCGACCAGGAAAACCGGCAGAAAGCCGATTTGGCTTATGCGCTGCCGGTGCAGCTGATCCATCCGAAAAGCTACCGTTTACTGGATTCCGGACCGCAAATCAGAAGAGAGTTTTTGGATTGGGGGATTTTCAATCAAAACAGGAATTTTCTGTCTTGCTGGCGTAATTACAGTAAAGCCTTGCAGCAGCGCAATGCGTTACTCAAGAGTCGGCAAGTTCGGCAAATTTCGGCTTGGGATCGGGAACTGGCGGAATACGGCCAGATGATCAAAGATTTCCGCCTGAGCTATTTGAACGCTTTGCAGCCGGTGTTTCTGGAAATGGCCGGGTATTTTTTAGGCAGCGACGACGTGGCATTGCGTGTCCTTACCGGCTGGGACGACAAATTGAATTTGGAGCAGGCGTTAAAAACCGATCTGGACAAGGACATGCGCTACGGCTTTACCCATAGCGGTCCGCATCGAGCCGATTTCCAAACCTACTTCAGCAAACGCTTAGCCAAGGACTACTTGTCCCGCGGTCAGCAGAAGCTGTTGGTATTAGCTTTGTTGTTAGCGCAAGTCACCTTGCTGAATCGGGACAGTCCCAATACCTGCTGTATCCTGATAGACGACCTTACCGCGGAATTGGATGCAGATAACAGGGCAAAATTGCTAAAATACTTGGTCGGACTTGAATGCCAAATATTTATCAGCAGCACTGGAATAGCCGACTTCGGCGATTTGAGTAACATCGATAACTACAAATGGTTTCACGTGGAACAAGGCAAGATTACCGAGCATTGATGTTTCACGTGGAACGAACAATAAAAACTAGAATCCTCCATCACCAACGCATGATCTGTCGAATGCGATAGCAACGACAAACCACCTTGCGGTACAACACACTGGATACCCTCATGAGTGAACAATACGACAGTTCGAATATCACAGTACTGAAAGGTCTGGACGCGGTCAGAAAACGTCCGGGCATGTATATCGGTGATACCGATGACGGTTCCGGTTTACATCACATGGTATTCGAGGTCGTCGATAACTCGATAGACGAAGCATTGGCCGGATACTGCAAAGGCGTTGATGTGGTGATCCACGAAAACGGTTCGGTATCGGTGTCCGACGACGGCCGCGGTATCCCGGTCGACATTCACAAGGAAGAGGGCCGCTCCGCCGCCGAAGTGATCATGACCGTACTGCATGCCGGCGGCAAATTCGACGACAACGCTTACAAAGTCTCCGGCGGTTTGCACGGTGTCGGCGTATCGGTGGTAAATGCCTTATCCGAAGAACTGACCCTGAAAATCCGCAAGAACGGCAAACTGCACACGCAGAAATATGTACTAGGCGAACCGGTGGCACCGCTGGCGGTGGTGGGCGAGGCCGAAGGCAGCGGCACCTATATCAACTTCAAGCCCAGCCCGACCATCTTTACCAACATCGAATTCCATTACGACATTCTCGCCAAACGCCTGCGCGAACTGTCTTTCCTCAACTCCGGCGTCAGAATTTCGTTGCGCGACGAACGCAGCGGCAAGGAAGACGTGTTCGAATTCGAAGGCGGCATCAGCGCTTTCGTGCAACACTTGAACAAAAACAAGACTCCGCTATTCGAGAAAGTGTTTCACTTTCAAGCCGAAAAAGAAGGCGTCACTGTCGAAGTCGCGATGCAGTGGAACGATTCCTATCAGGAAAACGTGTTCTGCTACACCAACAACATTCCGCAACGCGACGGCGGTACCCACTTGGCCGGCTTCCGCGCCGCGCTAACCCGCACCATCAACCAATACATCGAAACCAACGGTCTGGCGAAAAAAGAAAAAGTCGCCACCACCGGCGACGACGCTCGCGAAGGTTTGACCGCCGTATTGTCGGTCAAAGTACCCGACCCGAAATTCTCGTCGCAAACCAAAGACAAACTGGTGTCGTCGGAAGTGAAGCCGCTGGTCGAATCGACCATGAACGAAAAACTCCAGGAATTCCTGCTGGAACAACCCCAAGTCGCCAAAGCCATCGCCGGCAAAATCATCGATGCGGCGAGAGCCCGCGAAGCGGCCCGCAAAGCCCGGGAAATGACCCGTCGCAAGACTACGCTCGACATCGCCGGTCTGCCCGGCAAATTGGCCGATTGCCAGGAAAAAGATCCGGCCTTGTCCGAACTGTTCATCGTGGAAGGGGACTCGGCCGGCGGCTCGGCCAAACAGGGCCGCGACCGCCGCACTCAAGCCATCCTGCCCTTGAAAGGTAAAATCCTTAATGTGGAACGCGCCCGCTTCGACCGGATGATTTCATCGGAAGAAGTCGGCACCCTGATCACCGCGCTGGGCTGCGGCATCGGTAAAGACGAATACAACGTCGACAAACTGCGCTACCACCGCATCATCATCATGACCGATGCCGACGTCGACGGCTCGCACATCCGCACTTTGCTGCTGACCTTCTTCTACCGGCAACTGCCGGAACTGGTCGAACGCGGCCATATTTACATTGCCCAGCCGCCGCTCTACAAAGTCAAAAAAGGCAAGCAGGAACATTACGTCAAAGACGACAATGCTTTAAACCAGTACCTGATCCAAATGGCGCTGGATAAAGCCCAATTGCAAACCGATCCCGACACGCCGATTATTCAGGGGCCGGGCCTGGAAAAACTCGCTACCGAGTTTGCCGACGTCATGAACGCGATCCAACGCCTGTCCAGACGTTACGACGACCTGTACCTGGAACAAATGACCTACATGCCGGTATTGAATGCCGAGATCAGAGCCAACCCGCAAATGTTGTCGGCCTGGTTCGCGCAACTGGAACGCAACCTGAACGCCGGCGACCACAAAGCCGTATTCAGTAGCGAGTTGAACTACCGCGACGGCGAAGACTTCGACGTCACCGTCAACAAACGCCTACACGGCATCACCAAAACCTTCGTCCTGCACGCACCGTTCTTTTCCGGTAACGATTACCAAAAAATCGCCGCCTACGTCGAACACACCACCAACATGTTCGGCGAACACTCAGTCATGCGCATGGGCGAACGCGAGCAACACGTCGCCAATTTCAGACAGGCCTTCGAATGGATGATGCGGGAAGTCAAAAAAGGCCAACACATCCAGCGCTACAAAGGTTTGGGCGAAATGAACCCGGAACAACTCTGGGAAACCACGCTGGACAGCAACAGCCGCCGCCTGCTGCAAGTCACAATCCAGGATGCCATCGCCGCCGACGAAATCTTCACCACCCTGATGGGCGACATCGTCGAACCCCGCCGGGATTTCATCGTCAAGAATGCTTTGGATGTGGCGAATTTGGATGTTTAAACATGAAACCGTCGGAGGCATTAGATTCTAAACGCTTGGTAATACGCCAGACAGTTGGGCGATTTCGAGCCGCCAATCCGCGCGTATTCGGGTCGGTAATTTACGGGACGGATCGCGATGGCAGCGATTTAGATTTGCTGGTAGATGCGCTTCCTGGCGCCACACTTTTCGATCTGGGCGGATTGCAACTCGAACTGGAGGAATTACTGGCTGTCCCGGTTGATTTGCTGACTCCAGGCGATTTGCCCGCGAAGTTTAGGGAACAAATATTGGCCGAGGCCCAGCCGGTATGACAGCCAATCGCCTCGCCGATTACCTTGAGTACATACAACAAGCCGCCACCGATGCTTGTAGTTTTGTCGAAGGTTTAAGCAAGGCAGAGTTTCTTGCCGACAAACGCACACAACAAGCGGTAGTGATGAGTTTGATCATCATAGGCGAAGCCGCAAGCAAGTTAATGGATCACTATCCTGCTGCCATCGAAAGTTATGCAAATGTGCCGTGGCGAAACATGCGCGGCATGCGCAATCGTATTGCCCACGGTTATTTTGAAATCAACTTTGAAGTGGTTTGGGAAACGGTATGCTCTGCCTTACCGGAGTTGCTGATGCAACTAGCCGAGCTACGTAGCGATGTCGACGGGGAAGAAACTTAGTCTGCAAAACTACTTCTGCCCGGATGGGACTCTTGGCAGGCTTTTCGATGACAACGGCCGGATAGCCGTGAAAGATTGAAGCGATCTCCGCTTTGTCCTGTTCGGACGTGTGAAAATGCAATCGGTAAACCGAGACTGACCAAAAGTTGTCAAATCTTTAGAGTTTTGCAAAATTTATAAAAAATCATTAAAAAACAAAATGTTGCGTTTTTTTAAATAAGGCGAAGCGTCTGTCCACGAACAGGTGGCGCAAAGTCGGCAGAAATTAACCTCGCAACCCGGTTGAACCCCAGACACTTACATCGGAATGTAATTTAGGATGAGATCGCATGGCCAAATCTGAAGCATTGACGCGCTCGGAACTGATAGACAAACAATTGGCGGTGTCTGGTTGGAATGTAAAGGACCCGACTCAAGTCGTAGAAGAATTCGACATCTTGACGGGTCTGCCAGAGGGCGTGGACGAACCACGTACGCCTTACGAGGGTCACCAATTCAGCGACTACGTCCTGCTGGGCAAAGATCGCAAGCCACTGGCCGTCATCGAAGCCAAGAAGTCCAGCCGCGATGCCGCAATAGGCCGCGAGCAAGCCAAGCAATATTGCTACAACATTCAGAAGCAGTTGGATTGCGAGTTGCCGTTCTGCTTTTACACCAACGGCCTCGAAACCTACTTTTGGGATCTGGAAAATGCGCCGCCACGCAAAGTGGTTGGTTTTCCCACCCGTGACGATCTGGAACGCTTTGCCTACATCCGTCGCAATCGCAAACCGCTGACCCAAGAGCTTATCAATACCAATATTGCCGGTCGGGACTACCAAATCCGCGCTATCCGGGCCGTGCTGGAAGGCATTGAGCAAAAGAAACGCAACTTTCTGCTGGTCATGGCCACAGGCACCGGCAAAACCCGCACCTGTATCGCCATGGTCGATGCGCTGATGCGTGCCGGCCACGCCGAGAAAGTGTTATTCCTGGTTGACCGCATTGCCTTACGTGAACAGGCCTTGCAGGCCTTCAAAGAGCACTTGCCCCACGAGCCGCGCTGGCCCAATGTCGGCGAAAAGTTGATTGCCAAAGACCGGCGGATTTACGTGGCAACCTATCCGACAATGCTCAATATCATCCGCGATGACACCCAGCACCTGTCCCCGCATTACTTCGACTTCATCGTGGTCGACGAAAGCCACCGCTCTATTTACAACACCTATGGCGAAATCCTCGATTACTTCAAAACCATCACGCTGGGTCTGACGGCGACACCGACCGACATCATCGACCACAACACCTTCCAGCTTTTTCACTGTGAAGATGGTTTGCCAACCTTTGCTTACACCTTTGAGGAAGCGGTCAATCGCGAACCGCCTTATCTGTGCAATTTTCAGGTGATGAAGATTCAGACCCGATTCCAGATGGATGGCATCAACAAGCGCACCATTTCGCTGGAAGACCAGAAAAAGCTGATTCTGCAAGGCAAGGATGTCGAAGAAATCAACTTCGAAGGCACTCAGCTCGAAAAACAAGTCATCAACAAGGGTACCAATACTCTGATCGTCAAAGAGTTCATGGAGGAGTGCATCAAAGACGCCAACGGCGTATTGCCCGGCAAGACCATTTTCTTCTGCTCGTCCAAAGCGCACGCCCGCCGCATCGAAGAAATCTTCGACAAACTCTATCCCCAATACCACGGCGAACTGGCTAAAGTCTTAGTGTCTGACGATCCTCGCGTCTACGGCAAAGGTGGTTTGCTGGACCAGTTCACCAACAACGATATGCCGCGCATCGCCATTAGTGTCGACATGTTGGATACCGGCATTGACGTGCGCGAAATCGTCAATCTGGTGTTTGCCAAACCGGTGTACTCCTACACCAAATTCTGGCAAATGATCGGACGCGGCACCCGTCTTTTAGAAACCAGCAAACCCAAACCGTGGTGTTTGGAGAAAGACGTATTTTTGGTACTCGACTGCTGGGACAATTTTGAATATTTCAAACTGCAACCCAAAGGCAAGGAACTAAAACCGCAATTGCCGCTACCGGTGCGCTTGGTTGGCTTGCGTCTGGATAAAATCGAAAAAGCCATCGATACCGATCAGGAGTCGATTGCCCGACGCGAAATCAGCAAACTGCGTCGGCAGATTGCCGCCTTGCCGAGAAATTCCGTGGTCATCAAAGAAGCCTCCGTTGTCTTGGCCCGGCTCGACGACGAAAATTTCTGGATCAATTTGACCCACCAGAAACTTGAATTCCTGCGTGCCGAAATCAAACCACTGTTCCGCACTGTTTCAGACGCCGACTTCAAAGCCATGCGCTTCGAACGTGATCTGCTTGAATACTCGCTGGCATTACTCAACCAAGATCGACCGCAAGCAGAAACTCTCCGCGACGGCATTGTCGAGCAAATCAGCGAACTGCCGCTCTCCGTCAGCTTCGTAAAGCAGCAAGAAACACTGATTCGTGCCGCGCAGACTAACCACTACTGGGCCACTGCCGACGAAGACCGCTTCGACGAATTGGTGGATAGCCTAGGCCCACTGATGAAGTTTCGCGAACAAATGACCGGTCCCGGCCCGGTGCATCTCGATTTGACCGACGTACTGCATAACAAGGAAATGGTGGAATTCGGTCCGCAGCATGAAGCGGTTGGCATCAGCCGCTACCGGGAAATGGTCGAAACCTTGATTGCCGAATTAACCGCCAGCAACCCTATCCTGCAAAAAATCAAAAACGGCTTAAACGTCAGCGCCGACGAAGCCAGCCAGCTTGCGGAACTGTTGCACGAAGAACACCCGCACATCACCGAAGACTTATTGCGCCAAGTCTACAAAAACCGCAAAGCCCGCTTCATCCAGTTTATTCGCCACATCCTCGGTATCGAAATCCTCAAAAGCTTCCCGGATGAAGTCAGTGCTGCCTTTGACCAATTCATTTTGGCGCATACCACGCTATCCAGCGGCCAACTGGAGTTTCTCAACTTGCTGAAGAACTTCATCATCGAACGCGAAAAGGTCGAGAAAAAAGACCTGATCAACGCCCCGTTTACCGTGATTCATCCGCAAGGCATACGCGGCGTCTTTAGCCCCGCTGAGATCAACGAAATCCTGCAACTCACCGAACGCTTGGCTGCGTGATGATATGAACCACGAAACACACGAAAGTCACGAAAAAATTCTTTTCAAAGAAGAGTGTTATGCCATTCAAGGTGCTGTGTTTGAAGTTTATCGTGAGTTAGGTTGCGGCTTTCTGGAAGCGGTATATCAGGAATGTCTTCAAAAAGAGCTAAGCAAAAGAGATATTCCATTTAAGGCTCAACCGGAGCTCAAACTGATGTATAAGGGCGAGCCACTGCAGCAAACCTATAAACCGGACTTTATTTGTTTCGAAAAAATCATACTGGAGTTGAAAGCGGTCAAGGAGATTGCCCCCGAGCACAAAGCCCAAGTCATTAACTATCTCAGAGCAACTGGCATGAAGCTAGGATTGCTCATCAGCTTTGGTACTTACCCGAAAGTTACGATAATCCGACTGGCCCAGTAGTCTTTTCGTGCTTTTCGTGTCTTTCGTGGTTAAAGGAAAAAAATATGCTGCAAAACAACCCTGAACTCAAAAGCAAGATCGACCAGCTCTGGAACAAATTCTGGAGCGGCGGCATCAGCAATCCGTTGACCGCCATCGAACAGATTACCTACCTGCTGTTCATGAAGCGGCTCGACGAGCTGGACTTGAAACGCCAGTCCGACGCGGAATGGACCGGCGAACATTACAGTTCCAAATTCGTCGGCACTTGGATTCCGCCGGAATACCGCAACCAGCCAGAGCCGGAAAAATTTGCGGTCGAAAAACGCACGCTACGCTGGAGTGAGTTCAAACGCATGCACGCGGAAGAGATGCTGCAACACGTGCAAACCAAGGTATTCCCGTTCCTGAAAGACCTCAACGGCACCGAATCCAACTTTACCCATCACATGAAGAACGCCGTGTTCATCATCCCCAAACCGGCGCTGCTGGTCGAGGCGGTGAAAACCATCGACGAAATCTTCGAGGTCATGGAAAAAGACTCGCGCGACAACGGCCAGGCCTTTCAGGACATCCAGGGCGATGTCTACGAAATGCTGCTGTCGGAAATCGCCACCGCCGGCAAGAACGGCCAGTTCCGCACCCCCCGGCACATCATCAAACTGATCTCGGATCTGGTGCAGCCGCAACTCGGCCATAAAATCGCCGATCCCGCCTGCGGTTCCGGCGGCTTTCTGCTCGGCGCTTATCAGTACATCGTTACTCAACTGGCCATCAAAGCCGGCAAGCAAGACCTCGCGCCCGACGAAGATGGCTTCGTCCGCACCTCGGTGGCGGCCGGCCTGACCGAAAAAGCCCAGGCCATTCTGCAAGCCTCGCTGTATGGTTACGACATCGACAGCACCATGGTCCGGTTGGGCTTGATGAATCTGATGATGCACGGCATCGACGAACCCCACATCGACTATCAGGACACCCTCAGCAAAAGCTACAGCGAAGAAGCCGCCTACGACATCGTTATGGCAAACCCGCCGTTCACCGGCAGCATCGACAAGGGCGACATCAACGAAAACCTCAGCCTGTCCACCACCAAGTCCGAATTGCTGTTTGTCGAAAACATCTACCGGCTGTTAAAAATCGGTGGTACCGCCGGCGTGATCGTGCCGCAAGGCGTGTTGTTCGGTTCAGGTGGTGCGTTTAAAGCCTTACGCCAACTATTGATCGAACGCTGCGACCTGAAGGCGGTGATTACCCTACCCAGCGGCGTGTTCAAGCCCTATGCCGGCGTCAGCACCGCCATTCTGTTGTTTACCAAGGTCTGGAGCCCCAAGGCTAAAGTCGATCATCCGGCTACCGACCATGTCTGGTTTTACGAGATGCAGGCCGACGGTTACAGTCTGGACGACAAGCGCAGCAAGCAGGACGGCTACGGCGACTTGCAGGACATCGTCGCCAAGTACCGCGCCCGCAATCCCGAAACCGACACCGACACCGACACCGACCGCACCGCCCGATGCTTCATGGTACCGCGCGCCGAGATCGAAAAAGAAGGTTACGACCTGTCCTTGTCGCGCTATAAGCAAGACGTGTTCGAGGAAGTTCATTACGATGCGCCGGGCGTGATTCTGGAACGGTTATTGGTGGCGGAACTGGGGGAAGATTTTTTTAACCGCGAAAAGCACGAAAAGGTTTTGGAAAGTTTAGAGAGTGGGATTGTGCGGGAGTTGTTGGAGTTGAAAGGAATGATCGGATGAGAAAGGAAGAGCTTTCACGTCTTTGCAAAATCTCAAACGGATTTGCCTTCAAAAGCGACGACTATGTTGGTTTTGGATACCGTGTAATGCGTATAACAAACGTTCAAAAAGGAGCTGTTTTAGACAACGATCCAAAATTTGTTTCAGATGAAATCGCGGATAGAGCAAATAATTTCAAGCTCAAAGCTGGCGACATACTCATTTCATTAACTGGTAACGTTGGTCGTGTTGGAAGAATTCAACCGGAGCATTTACCTGCAGTTTTAAACCAACGTGTGGGATTAATACGTCCTGTCTCCGACGAAATCAACGATCAATATCTTTTCCAATATTTAAATTCTAATAAATTTGAACGGGAGGCTATTCAAAACTCTAATGGTGTCGCGCAACTAAACTTGAGCTCAAAATGGATTGAACAATATGAGCTTCCGCTGCCGCCAATCGACGACCAAAAGCGCATTGCCCATCTGCTCGGAAAAGTGGAAGGGCTGATCGCCCAGCGCAAACAACACCTGCAACATCTCGATGACCTGCTCAAAAGCGTTTTTCTGGAGATGTTTGGTGATCCGGTGCGGAATGAAAAAGGGTGGAAAATAGAACCCCTTGGTAAATTGGCCTCAATAGAACGCGGCCGTTTTTCGCCCCGCCCGCGCAATGACCCCAAGTTTTTTAATGGTCAATACCCATTTATTCAAACTGGAGACATAAGCCGGTCTAATGGACGACTGAGAGAATTTACACAAACTCTGAATGACTTGGGCATCAAGGTAAGCAAAGAATTTGATATCGGAACGATTGTTATCGCAATAGTCGGCGCGACAATTGGCGAGACCGCCATTCTTGAAATACCAACCTATGCCCCTGATTCTGTGATCGGTATTACTCCAAGATCGGGTGAAATAACGGAAGCTGTTTTCATTGAATTTCTGCTTAGATTTTGGAAACCCGTACTCAGGGCAAGAGCGCCTGAAGCAGCAAGAGCGAATATCAACATCGAAACATTGCGGCCTTTGCAGGTCATCCGGCCTGAAACAGAAGATCGACAAAAGTTCGCCGCCATCGTCGAAAAAGTCGAAAGCCTCAAATCCCGCTACCAAAAAAGCCTGACCGATCTCGAAAACCTCTACGGCGCATTGAGCCAACAAGCCTTCAAGGGCAAGCTGGATTTATCGCAGGTGCCGTTGCCACTGGATAACGAAGCAGAACGGTAAAAACCCTTTCGCGATTTTCGTGTCTTTCGTGGTTAAAAATCCTGTTTTCGTGGTCAACCATCGCAATTTCAACCGGCCGTATTGATATCAAACCCTATCGCCTGCCGGTGTTGTTCCCAGGTGTTATCCAGCAACAGGAAATAGCCGAATAGCTGGTATTGGTATTCCGCCGGATCGGTGGCCGAGTGAAACGGCACCAGCAAGGCGGTGGAGTAAATCAGTTGGCCCAGGAACAAACCTTCGGCAATTTCCACCAGTTCGTCCAGACAGGTGCCGATCGGGGCCGGTCCGCCGATCAGCGGGTAGCGGTAATGGAACTGGAACACTTGCTTGGCCTTATCCGGGCCGTTGTTCATCGGCAAGATCGACGGCCTGTCGTCCACCCCCAAAAAGCTGTAGCCCTGCCTGACGAACGGCGAGGGGCCGGCATCGGCCAATTGCTGGATGGAGGGTAGCGGCGGGTGGTAGTTCATATCCAAGACCCGGAACAGGGCATCGGTGGGCAGGATGCGCGAGTCCTGGATGTTATTGCCAAATACCCAATGCGCGGCGGCTTCCCGTTCCCAGAACGCCTTGTCGGTTTTCGACATACCCCGGTCCCAACTGCCGCTGCGCAGATGTTCGGCGTAAACGCCCGGCTGCTGCCAATAGTGTTCGCGGTTTTTCTCGACCAAGGCGTAATGCGGAAAGCTGGCCGGATGGGCTTTTAGTTCGGCTACCCGCTCCGGATAGCGTTGCGCCAAGTCGTCGCTTTCGTCCAGCAGCATACTCAATTTGCGGCCGCTGATACGCTCGAAAGACTTGCCGGCCCAAGGAAAAATAAAGCGGCCGATATTGGCCCACACCGCATTCAGCAAATTTGGCGCGCGCGGATCGGTTTGCAGTTTGTCGGCCAGCGCGGCCGGAATCATGCTGTGTTCCTGCAATGAGCGGGCGATATTGGCGATAAAACTGTCGCCAAAGCCCCAATGCAAATTCAGCGTGGCACCGTGGTAATAGTCAAAGCCGCTGCACGGATCGCTTTGCCCATACCAATCGCGCGCTTCCGGGGCATCGAACCGGGTGCTGTAACCTCTACCCTGCCCTTGAAACACGCCATCCACAATGCCGGGAGCAACGCCGGCGCGAAACAATCGATTCAACACTTCAAAATGCCGTAGGTGATCGTCGAAACCGCTGGCGGCGGAAATTTTGCCCTGCTGGCGTTGCAACATTTGCAAAATGGATTCGCCCGGCTGTAGTAATTCGCGCACATCGCCATCGTCACTTTTTGGCGATGCTTCCAGGCAAAATGTGGTGAATTTACGCTGCAACTCGGGATCGTCGCGCCAACCAGTCGCCCAATCCACGCCATGCGGTGCAGCGCCCGGTATGGTAGACACCGGTTTATCGTAGCCAAGCTCCTTCCAGCCGCGTTCGCCGGGCCGAGGCCGTAAATTGGGGAAGGCTTCGTCCGCAAACGCTTCCCTGGCCCGTGCGGTATCTATCATCAAAAAGAAACCATTATTTTGGTAGCCATAATCGACCGAATTGTCGCCGGTATAGGCTTCGCCCAGTTCCCATTCCGGCGGATGATCACCGAACAGAGGTATCTGCAGCGTACCCAAGCTGTAATGATGAGTGGCCATGACCAACTGCCCCAAATAGACGCCGTCCTCGATCTGCACCAACTCGTCGATTAGCCGCGTCATCGGGAACGCCGGATGCAAATCGTGCCAACGGTAATTAAGCTGATAAACGGCTTTGCCGTTCATCTCTCCAACCACGGACCTGCCAGGCATCGCCAGGAAAATTCCGCCGGTTTTTACATACGGGATGGCTTTTTCCTTGGCCAAATTTTGCGCAAGCAATTGGCTATCAAAGCCCTGCGCATTGGTACCCAACGGCCGATCCCGCAGATTCCAGAACTGGGTCAGCACCGGCATACCCAAGCTTTGAATGAAATTAGGATCGTCCGGTTCGCGGAAAAAATTCCGGCCAATGCGAGTCGTTTCCGGATCGTAGTTAAAGATCGCGACCGGATCGTGGCCGCATTTGGCGGCAAACACCTCTTTTGCCACCGGCTCGAACGTCTTACCCATCCATAAACCGGTACTGGCGTAAGTAACATTCCACAAGGTCGCCATCCATTCCAGATGCGCCAGCATCGAACGGTTTTCGCCGTGCTGCTTGGCGGTTTCCTTGAAATAATCGCTGTCGCGGATGGACATCGACACACCTATCATCGGCCCGTCCAGCGGCGTACTAGTACCGCACTTGAATAGGGTCAGCAGCTTTTCATGGATACCGTCCCACTCATCCCGGCGCAGGTTATCGCCCAAAATCTTGCGATAGCTGCCGAGCATAGGCAGTGCGCCGACTTGGAGATCGTTGTTGATAATGGCGTCGAGAGCGCTTGCCAGTGCTTGCTGTTCTTGCTCTGACGCGGTTGGGAAATTGGCGACATCGAGATAGTTGTTCATGGTCCTTCCCCTGTATTTGTTATATTTTTGGCTTAGGCCGGACGTATAAGCCCAGCTTAAAAGCCTTGCTGTTTTAGATCTTTGACGATGTCGAGATACACCGCCGGAATATCGAAATGCGTCAGCAGTACGCCGCGATAGTCCACCAAGTCGCCGTGCGACAAGCCTTTGTCCGGGTTGCTATCACCGATCAGCCCGCGAAATCTGCCCCATTGGCAGGATTGCGTGGAGACCATGCCGTCGTTGTCGCCTTCTATCCGTTTCAGCAACACATGGGTGGCGGCAAACACCGGATCGTCGATCGCCCGGCGCATCAGCGTGCCGTAGCTTTGGTAATAAACGCCCGACATGTCCGGCACTTGCCGATTGAATTCCGCCAGATAGTGACGCGTCAGTTGCCTTATGGCCATGCCGGCTTGCGGGCTTTTGTCACCGGTGATTCTGGCCAGGATGTCCATCGCGCCGAATCCCAATCGCTGCGCCAGGCGTTTGAAGAAATTTATGCTCAGCAGTTTATCGGTATCGGGAATGTCACCGGCCACCAAATCCGCCACGGCCGAGCCGTGATGAGGGGTGCAAACCGTGGTCAAGCTGGCCACCTTATCGGCCATATCCAGTTTGGAGATTAGGTAGCGCGCTTCCAGGCCGCCTTTGGAATGGGCGACGATATTGACCTTTGCCGCGCCGGTTTCGCTAAGTATTTGCTCAATATTCGGCTTCAGTGCCAGCGCACTATTTTCGTGGCTGTTCCAGGCATCCAGTCCGCCTTGAAACACCCTGGCACCGGCGGCTTCCAATGTTTTCGGAATTCGGCCCCAGGAGTTCAGCATCAACATGTCATCGCGGTAACCGATACCGTGCAACAGCACGATGGGGTATAAAGTCCGGCAGGGTAGATCGGCTGCGGTGTTGGGGTTCATGGCGACTCTCCCGCTTGCCGGCTTAGCCGGCGCAAATGCCGTACTTGGGCAAAATGTCGTGCAGTACGGTCAAACGATGCAGTTGCAGCGCGTCGTGAAACAGCTTCCAGTGACTACTCAAAAATGCCGGCGTGTATTTATGTACCCGCATGTCCCAACTGCTGCCCAGCGCTTTTTCCTTCCAGGAATTGACGCCTTCGGCGGCATAACTAATCTCCGCCGTACCGAAGCTGAATTTCTCGCCCTTGAAGCCGTTCTTGACGATTTCCAGCCATTGCCGATGGCGGGCTTTGTCGTCCTTGACCTTTAACTCAAGAAATATTTTTGCCAGCAGCGTTTTGTCGGCGGCCGGCAATCCATTCTGCGCCTTGCCCAGATACTGTTGCATCACTTTGCACATCGCGTCCGCAGCCGCGCAAAAATCCGTCGGGTTGTCGCGAACGATCCAAGCACCGCGACCGTTCCGATACTGCCAATGCAAGAACGGCAGGTCCGGAAAATCTTTGGCCCGGCCATGGCCCAGCGGCGGAATCACATCGTCCAGGATATCCTCCAATACATTCTGCAGCTGTTTGCTGTACATGCCGGAGCTTTTCAACTCCCGCGCGTGTTCCACTTCGTTGATTTCGTGTATCACCCCGGCAAAACCCTGGTGCGACCAGGTGTCGGCATACACATGCAAGGCAATTCCCAAGCGATGCAGACTGTACGGTTTGCCTTTATCGTCGACCGCTGCCTGCACCATTTCCTTGGCCGGCGGGCTGTCGGGCAGACAGACGATTTTTTGGATAAACGTACCGTCCGGGTCCTGACCCTGCCCCTTGCCGCCGTTGCCCGGCAGAAAATGGAACGGCAACCAGATCATCAGGTTTTGGTCGTTGTTCAAATTGCCGATGTCGGCGCTTTTGTGCGAGGAATGAATTCTGGCGTAAAAGGCGTTGTTGTCGAAATGGACCAGGCCATCGCTAACGGCGTCGTCCACGTATTGCGCCGAATAAGCAACGATGTCGGCATCCTGGTGAGTGAAGCCGGCGGTGCGGGCGGCGACATAAGTCACGGCATGATGGAAATCGGTTTGCATGACGACTCTCCTTGAAATCAACAGGCCTGCAAGCTATCGACGCAGCGTTCGATCTCGGCATCGCTCATGAAGGCGGCGTACCGATAGTCGGTATCGATCCCAAAGCGCTGCAGCTTGTCCAGCCATAAGGGGTTATAAGGCAGGGCGCTGACCTGCTCGATCCGGTGCTCCCGCAAGAACCGGGCGATGCCGCGCAGATTCTCGTCGGTGGCGGTAATGTTGGGGATTAATGGAATACGGACTTTGACCGGAATCTCGGCGCACTCGGTCAGACGCAACAAATTGTCCAGAATCGGCCGGTTGGAATGGCCGGTGTGGCGGATGCTGGCGGCTTCGTCGATCAGT
Source organism: Methylomonas koyamae (assembly GCF_006483455.1). Taxonomy (GTDB): domain Bacteria; phylum Pseudomonadota; class Gammaproteobacteria; order Methylococcales; family Methylomonadaceae; genus Methylomonas; species Methylomonas koyamae_B. Next base: position 58,877 of record NZ_PPPU01000027.1, on the reverse strand, counting down.
TTTAAGTCGAAATAGACCAAATCCAGCCATGGCAGCAACAGGCGGGTAAAACGGCCGAAATTGAACATGCCGTTGGTTTCGATGGCGGTATGAATACCGGCGGCTTTCAGTTTTTTAAAAAAATGGTGCAGAAAATTCATGTGCGTGGTGCATTCGCCGCCGGACGCCGTGACGCCGCCGCCGGTAGCGTCGAAAAACGGTTTATCGATGGCGACTCGATAAAACAGCTCGTCCACACTCAGCCATTGGCCCACCAGCTCCAAGGCATGCTGCGAACATACCGCCGCGCAGCGTCCGCATTGGTCGCAACGTTCTCGATCGAGCCGCAGTTGTTGGTCTTGCAGCGTTAAGGCTTTTAATCGGCAAGCTTTAAGACAAGGCCGCTCGCACTGGTCCGGCCGGCATAATTCGGCACGAAAGGACAGGGACGGCCCCGGCGATATACCCTCGGGATTTTGACACCAACTGCAACTCAGCGGACAGCCTTTGAAAAACACCGTGGTGCGGATACCCGGCCCGTCCTCGCTGGTGTTGCGTTTGATATCGAAGATGAAAGCTTTGTGGTCCATCTCCGCTCTCCAATGCTAGGCCGCTTTGGGAATATCCAGGGACAACTGGATGTCCGTGGCGATAGCGCCCAATTTAAACAGATGGCCGACGTGGCCGGTCAGTTGCACCAGGTTTTCCAGCAGCAAACCGACGATGTCGACCCCGCCACGGCCCAGCAGGCCGATGATGGATTGCACGTCTTTAAATTTCACTACCAGATCGACTTTACTGGGATCGTGCTCGATCCGGTCGGCCTGGTTTTCGTCCAGCACCTCTGTAGCAACCAGTGCCAGCGAATTCAAGGCCCGGCCGAACGGCGTGTCGATGTACAGGGCATCGGGATTGGGACAGAACTTGAGCAACACGTTCATGTCGTCGCCGCGCCGGCTGGTGCGGATCAGAAACTTGCCCTGATAGTAGCGTTGGCCGCCAGGCGCCAGGGGATCAATGATGATGAAGTTTTCCTCGAAAAAGGCATTGGCCTTGGCCGCTTGCGCGGCATCCAGCTGGCAATCGCGCAGCAAATAGCCAAACCCCAAACGCAGCGCGACAGCCATGCCGCTGGCCAACAAGCGGCCTTGGGCTTTATCCAAAACAGCCGGCAGTTCGCCGGCATCAATCGCGGCATTGGCACCCAACTGCAAGGTTTTTTGTAAATTCGGTAATAAACAGGGAAATCCGGCATGCATGACAGTTCTCCTCTTAAATTGCGTTGAGCGTATGTTGCTCGGCGCCGGTGTCCAGCCCGAAATTGGCGCGTTGAATAATCTCTTTGCGCATCTGCGGACTCAGCGTGACGAAATACGCCGAGTAGCCGGCCACGCGTATCATTAGATCCTTGAACGGCTCCAGCGCTTTATGTTCGGCCTCGCCGGCCCCGGATTCCCCGGCGGCGGCGGCGGCGCGGTCGGCGGCGACCAGATCGTTGATCGACGACACGCACATTTGCACCAGCACGCCGTTTTGGTCGGCAAAGGCCTTCATGTAACGCGAGAACAATTCGGTGTCCTCTTCGAAATGGCCGCGATCGCGGGTGGTTAGACTGAGGTTATAGGTATAACCGTTCTGCACGGTATTGGCATTCACCGACGTGACCGACAGCATGTGATCCAGCAAATTGACCGGCTCGCCGTTGGCTTTGACCACACCAGGGCAGGGCGTGATGCCGCTGGCGAAGGATTCGCCGCTGCGCCGGCCGTTGGGTGTGGCCTTGGTCAACATCCCAAAACCGGCGTGGTTGGTCATGCTCCAGTAACCGGGCAGATAGCGCCCGCCGCGATGGGTGCGGTATTGGGCAAATACCTCTTGCAACATTTCGGTCAGCAGGTGGGTGTATTTGACGGCGGTAGCGTTGTTGTAAATGCCGCCGGGAGTTTGATCGACGCCGGCACCGTACTTGGGTGCCAGCCGGATCATCTGTTTGATTTGATTCAGGCGGTCGGCGCTTAACGTCGGTAATGGCAATGGCGCATCTTCCGGATGCAGCCAGTTTTGTACCCGCTCCCGCAATGAAGCCCAGAAACTTTTGGGCTGCAAGCTGCCGGTGTCGAAATCGGCCTGCATTGCCGCCAACAATTCGCCGGCCGTGACTTTGCCGCCGAATACCAGGGTGTCCAACACGCAAAACGAGTCGATCACGTCGGCCAAACCGATCACGGCAATCCCCGCTGAGTTGTATTTGGCGCCGCCGGCGGAGACATCGCGAAAACTGGCGCCGTCACTGTCCGGGGTATTGGTCGGCCCGGTAAACAAGCCGGACAAAAACGGCGACTGCCGGGATTGTTCGTAGAAACGGCCGAAGTAATTGTTGCATTGCACGACGTGGCGGGCCATCTCGTTCAGTTGAAACCTAAAGGCCTCGATAAAGGCTGGCATGCTATCGATTTGGAGCAGCGGCGGCGTGGTGTAACGGGCGTCGCCGTAAAACAGGTTGGGCGATTTTGGCGCCACGCCGTCGCTGCGATGTTTGCCGCCGTACAAAGCCAGCTCCAATACTGCCGGCAACACCATCAAAGTCGAGCCGGTGTTGCCGTAATGTTTGTGCGCGGCGTTTTCTTCGATGCATCCGATGGAGGTGTAATCGTAGGCATCGGCCAAGGCTTCTTCCGAACCGATACCGGCATGGGCAGCGTAGTAACTGGCCATGGCCGGCACCACAGCGGCGTCGCCATGCAACGCCGGCGTGGCTCGGGTCAGGATATTGACCTGGCAAATCCGTTTCAGATACGGGTCCATTACTTCAACGGGCAGCGAATTGCCTTGGGCGTCGCGGTGATGCACATCCCGATGATAGCGGGCGTGCACGTTCGGGTCGCGGATAGCCAGGATCTCGGTGGCCTTGAGGATGATGTAGGTCATGTCGTTGACCGCATCGACGACCTGGCCGTTTTCGTAACGGGTGCCGCCCACAGTCAACGCCTGATTGGAGCCGCTGCCGGCAAACAGCGTTTCCGAACCGGAGGTGGACAACGGGACGTGGTCGGAACAATGCAGGAAAAAATGGCTGACCAGTTCCACCGCCCGCCGGGTATAGTCCTCCTGCGCTTGAGGGTTATCCAGTTTTTGCCAATCGGCCAGATAGAAGGGGTTGAGGATTTGGTCCAGGCGGCCGATGGAAAAACCGAAATTGGTGTTTTCCTGCAACAGCAGGTGGTAACAAATCCAGACCGCGGCCAGCGCTTCGTGCAAGGTTTCGGCAGGCTGCGCCGGAATCTTCCGGCAGATGGTCGCCAGCACTTGATTGCCGGCGCGGTCGGCAGCCTCGGCCAAGTGCTGGGCGTATAGTTTGGCGCCTTCGTATACCGCAATCACGCCCTGTAGAAACTCGACTTGGTCCGGCGTAGCGGCCGCGCCGCTGGCGATATCCTGTTTGGCGCGTTCGATCAAGCCATCGAAGCCGTATTTCAACACCCGTTCGAAATCCGGCACGGTATGCGAAACGCAGGTGGCCTTATCGGACAGGAAGAACGCTACCCTTTCCATCAATTCCTGGGCTTTCGGGGTTTCTCCGGCTTTTTTACGCAAGGGCGGATCGATCGACTCCGGATAATTGCCGCCGATCCGGTCGCGGTTCTCATAGGCGGCGCTATCGTAATCGCTGTAACGGGCCAGTTCCTGGATTGGCTTTTGCTCCAGCCAGAATGGAAATATCTCCCGGTTTAGTCGCTCGGCCACTTCCGGGCGAATCTTGAACGGATTTTGGGCGCGGGTGGTGACGGTTTTCAGTTCCGGCCAAATGCAATAGCCTATGGTATCGGCGTAAACCACTGGGCCGACGAAGCTGGTGGTAGTTTGGCCGGGCAGCAAGTCGTCGGCATGCACGATTGCGGTTTTGTTGACGAAGATGTGGCGTAGCGCTTGGGCGCGCCGGGTGTAAGGCGGCAAGGTTTGGCTTTCGGGCCGGCGCAGAAATTCGGTTAATAGGCGCGGCAATTCATCGCAGATTTCCGGCGTACCTGCCGGCGAAAACAGCTTTTCGCGCCAGGCGCTGACGACCGGGAATTGGGCCAGCGTGATGCTGCGGAGCGCCAAGTCCTTCAGGGTTTTAATTTTCCGGAAGTCTGGATTGGCGATGGGAAATAAATCGACTTTGCCGGACTCGGATGCCGGTCCTGCGGAACTCTTGCCGAGCTCTACCGAAATACCGCCGTCGGCTGCTGGATATGGAACAGACATGTTCACCCCCCTTTACCGCAGAGCGATCCCTCGAAAGCGTGTACCGGCAGCTTGCGGCGCGATTGCCAGCTCCCTGCCCCGGCTTTTTGTGATCTATGTCTAAATTATAGCCCAATCCTCACCAAACGTAAGGAAATATGTAGGGCGATCCCTTCAATTCCGCTGCATGAAAAACGCCTGGCGGGACCGCAATCGGCCCACGGCACAGCCACTACAGCCGGGCCTGTGCAAAAGCGTTTCATTTCTCCAATTAGCGGCTATGCTACTGCGAAATTAATGCCGGTTCGGGCGCGCTGCGCCGGGATTGGCAATCGATAATCGTCGGCCGGGAGGCGTTGAAATGTACCGATTTCTGAATGCAGTGTTGCGCGACCGGCTAGCGGGTTTTGCCGTGGCAATTGGGCTTGCGTTGATGCTCGCACCGCTTGCCGTCGTCGCCGGCAGCCCGTTCTACCTGACCGCCGAACGCAGTTTCAGCAACACCGAATCGCCCAGCATCCGCCTGGATTACACCGTTACCGACCAGCCGATGCTGATCCGGGTGCTGAAAGCCGACAATCTGGAAAGCTTTCTCGACGGCCAATTCAACGTCAGCCGCAGTTACGAGCAGCCGGTCAGCGAGCTCAATCCCGGCCATTATTTTGCAAAAGGATTGAACAACGCCGAATCGCCGCTGAAATTGCTGCGCGGCATGCTGGATGTGGAATTTCGCAAGTCGTTGAAAGACACGCCGTTCAGCGGCTCGGTCTTGACCGTGACCGACAAGCCGTTGGCGGCCGTGCCGCAGCAAATCCTGGTCGCCCCGCCCAAGGGCTTTCAAGTGGTGAAGGAAACCTATCTGGACTTGCTGCGCAACGGCCAGCAAACCCACGATCTGGGCTGGTGGTTCAACGAGGACACCTGGAGCGAGCACCGCTACAAAGTTCGGCAGATCGCCCTCGAGCCGTTGCCGGACGGCCTGTATCTGTTGCAGGCGGTGCAAGGAAAGACCGAGGCGCAGTGTCTGATTCAGGTCAGCAGCCTGGCGGTGCAGGTCAAGCAATCCAGCGAGCAATTGCTGGTGCGGGCGATGAACCGCGATTTGCAGCCGCTGGCCAATGCCAAAGTCAGCGTCCGCGACGGCCGCGGCCGTTGGCAGAACTTGCCGGGGGCGACCGATGCCGCCGGCGAACTGCGCTTCAACAATCCCGACGGGGTGCTGGACGGCAAACTGCTGGTCCGGGTCGACGCGCCGGCCGCCAACGCCAACGCCAACGCCAACGCAGCAGCGCGCACGGCGTTGACCGCGACCGATTTTCTGCCGACTCAGGCCAAGGACGATGCGCTATTCGTGATGACCGACCGGCCGATCTTCAAGCCCGGCGAGACCTTTTTCTACAAAGGCATCGTCCGCAATTTGCAGGACGGCCAATTGCGGATTCCGGCCTTTCAATCCAAACAAACCGACGTGTCATTAGTCCGCGCCGACGGCAACGCCACCGGCTTGCAAGGCCATAGCCAACTGACCGACTTCGGCTCGTTTTCCGGCAGCTTCGAGCTCGATCCAGGCCAGACGCCGGGCTTGTACCGCTTGCTGGCCGAGATCGACCATAAAGCCTACGGCGGCGAATTTCGGGTGCGCGATTACATTAAACCGACCTTTTACCTGGAATGGCTGGAACGCAGCCCGACTGTGCAGGCCGGGCAAGCGTTCAATCTGAAATTCCGCGCCAAGCGTTACAGCGGCGGCATCCCGCAGAACGTCAAATTCGAAGTATTTTTGTACCGCAAAAAATTCGAGGCGCCGCAATTCGTGACCGAGGCCGGCGCCGGCTTGTCGGCCGGCAACGATTATTTCGGCCAGATCAAATCCGCCGCACCGTTGACCCAGCCGCAGCGCCTGTTCAGTTCGATTGAGGCTCGCCAGGCCGCCGAAGCCAGCAATCCGTGGGAAACCGCCGCCAAACTGGCCGACAACGGCGACGGCAGTTTCGAATTTACCGTACCGGCCGAAGCCCAAACCGACGCCAAGTCGCCGAAACCGGAACAGGAATGGATTTATACATTAATGGTCCGCGCCCAGGATGCCGCCGGCGGCAGCGCGATTTTGACCGACAGCATTTACGCCACGCTGGCCGAAGCCCAGCCGGCACTGCGCTTTAACAAAACTGTCGCGGCGGTCGGCGATCAGGATTTGCAGATTTTGCTGCAATCCAGTTACGCCGACGGCAAACCGGCAGCCAAGGCCGGCGGCGTGGTCGACGTGATGCTGGAACAGCCCGGCAGCGGCAAGCGCAGTCTGGTGAAATTGGATATTGCCACCGACGCCAACGGCCAGCAAAAACTCAGCATACCGGCGTTGAAAGAGTTCGGCCGCTTGACGGCCGTGGCGCGTTTGGAAACGCTGGACGGCCGCAGCATGAGCCACAGTTCCACTTCGCAACCGGCCACCTTGATCGTCGCCGGCAACGGCGGCGAGGCGGTGGCCGACAATCCGGAACTGGAGCTGTACACGCCAACCACGATCCTCAGTCCCGGCGAGCACGCCAAAGTGTTTGCCTTGCTGCCCAAGGCCTGGGGCAATAACGAAGCCGGGGCGATCTGGGAAACCGTGGCCGGCGCCAAATTGTTCGATAGCCGCAGCGCCCAGGCCCAAGGCCGCAGCCGCTGGTTCGAAGTGACCGCCAAACCCGAATACGGCACCGGCTTCTACCACACCGTCACGGTGCCGGTGGCCGGCGGCAAGTACAAGGAGCAGACGTTGGGCTTCCGTATCGTGCCGCTGGAGAAGCGGCTGCAAATCGCCATCGAGCCGGCTCAGGCCGAAGCCGAACCGCTCAAACCCACCCAAATCAAATTGCAGGTCAAACGCGCCGACGGCAGCCCGGCGGCAAATACCGAGCTGGCGGTATCGATTGTTGATCGCGCCGTTTACGCGGTGCAAGCCGAATTCCGCCCCGGCATTTTCGACTTTTTCTATCCGCTACAACGCAGCAATCTGTCGACCTACTATTCCGACGACTTGCAAGGCTACGGCTACGCCGACTTGCTGCGCAAGCCTAACTTCGCGCTGAGTGCCTTGAAAAGCCAAAGCAAACTGGCGAAAAAAGCCATGCGCGACACCGCCGGCTGGTTCCCGCACGTGGTCACCGACGCCAACGGCGCGGCGACGATCGACGTCGATATGCCGGCCAACGTCACCGAATGGCTGGTCACCGCCGTGGCCAGCGACCAGGACGGCCGCCTCGGCGAAACCACCGGCCAGTTCCGCACCAAAACCGACATCGCCGTCGATATGGTCGGCCCGCAATTTTTACGTAGCGGCGACGAAGTGGAATTGGCGGTCAAATTGACCAGCCATTGGCCCGAACCGGTCAAAGTCGCCGGCAATCTGAGTTTGAGCGACAATCTGCAAGGCCAGGACATCAATTTAACGCCGAGCGCCGACTTGGCCGCCAAAGCCGAGCAACTATGGCCGCTGCGTCTGACCGCCGGCCCGCAAGCCGGCAATGCCAGCTTAAAAGCGGCGTTGACCGCGCCGAACACAGTCAAAGTCGGTGGTGCCGAGGAATTCGATTTGCCGATTCAGCCGGCAGCGATGGCGCAAGTCTATGCTGCCGAACGCCGCGACGGTCATTTGCATTTCGATATTCCGGAGCAGGCCCAAGCCGCGCAACTGACGGTACGGGTCAACTCCGGCCTGCTTGGCGCGGCCTTGCAGGCGGCGGCGATGCTGGTGCAATACCCTTACGGCTGCACCGAACAACTGGCGCATAGCACGGTGCCGAACCTGGTGTTGCTGGACCTGATCGAACGCGCCGGCCTCAAGCCCGAGCAACTGGGGCCGCTGGAAAAACCCTTGCAGCGCGCCAAGCAGAATGCGGCGTTGGGTATCCGGAAACTGATCCAAAACCAAAAAGCCGACGGCGGCTTTGCGTTGTGGGCCAACGATCCGGAGCCCAGCGTGCCGGTGACGATGATCGCGATGCAGGCCTTGAAATATGCCGAGGAATTGAAACTGGAAGGCACCACCTCGGCTTACAACAAAGGCGCGGAGTGGCTGGCCCAACAAGCCAATACCGAGCAAGTGCTGGACGGCTTTACGCTGGCCGCTTATTCGGCGGTCGGTTACATCTACCAGGCGCCGTGGGAGCGGCAAGCCGAGTTCGTCGAAAAAGTCGGCGCCGACCCGCAAGCCGGTGCCGAAGACTTGACTGCGGCGCTGCGCATCTTGGCGGCCTACAAAAACCAAAGCTGGCATGCCTTCAACCAGCAGATGAAAGGCCAGCCCGATCTGGCCAAGCGTTTGGGCAAACGCCTGCAACAGGCGCTGGAGGCGATCGATCCGGCCGCTTATCAGAGCCAACCCGGTCCATCGTATGAGCGGCTCGGCTTTCGCTTCGGCTTGCCCAGCATAATATCCGCCGGGCTAGGCGCATTGCAGGCTGCGGGCGACTTGCCGCCGGCATTGGAAAGCAGACTGAAGCGGCTGTTGTTGCAGACCCAGCAACACGGCTACTGGACTTCGACCTACGATACCGCCCAAGTTATCTTCAACACCCGCGAGTTATTGAGCAAGGAAGCCGCCGCCGCGCAAAGCCAAAAAGCCCGGACCTTGAAAGTCGCCAATGCATCCGCCACGTTGGGCAGCTTGCAACCCATTCCCGGCGGCTATCTGGGCCGGTTCGATAAGTTGCCGGCCGCCGCCGAACTGGCCGATCTGCATATCGCCGATCTCAGCGAAACCGATATCGCATCCGCCACCTTGCAAGTCGAACTGCCGTACCCGGCCGTCACCGCCCGCGACAACGGCCTCAGCGTGCAACGCAATTTCCGCCGGATTACCGCCGGCGGCGGTGAACCGGTCGACCTGAGCCAGGCGCTGCACATCGGCGACGTCGTGGTCAGCGAAGTCAAAATCAAACGCAGCGCCGAATCCAACCGCTTGCCGGCCGGCAGCGACTTCGTCGTGATCGAGGACGGCATCCCGTCGCTGGCGGAGGGCCAGGAAAACGACCAGACCTACCTGGCCGACGCCAAACTGCAAGCCGGCGACGACAGCTACTGGGCCGGCATCAAGGAAACCCAACGCTACCCGGACCGCATCATCCGCGTCGCCAAACTGCAACCCGGCGCCGAATTGAAGCTATACCAAGTCTGGAAAGCCACCCGCCCCGGCAACGCCTCGATCCCGCCGGCTAGTGGGTTTGATATGTATAACGAGGCGGTCAGGGGGAATGGGGTGGCTGGAACAGTAGCAGTTAAATGATCGGGACATTTATTTGCCCGATTTGGATATTTGTCGGCATGCAACATTAGTGATACCGTATTTGGTATGACGGAAATCATCGTGGACACCAATGTGCTGTTCGCTGGCTTATATTCGGCCAGCGGAGCGTCATTTAAAGTGTTGGAGCTTTTGGCTGCTAAGCAACTGAGTCTAGTGATATCGACACCGCTGCTGTTCGAATACGAAGAAATATTGAAGCGGAATCAAACCATGCTTCAATTGACCGATACTGAAATTGAGGTGATCCTGGATAGTTTATGTGGGTTTGGTAGGCATCAGAAAGTGTATTTTTTATGGCGGCCCTATCTACCGGATCCGAAGGATGATTTGGTTTTGGAACTAGCTGTTGCCGCTGAGGTAAAAACCATTGTCACCCACAACCTGAAAGATTTTGTCAGCATTGAAAAATTCGGAGTGGAAGCGATTACGCCTAAAACCCTGTTGGAGAGATTGCTATGAGTGCGCTCAGTTTACGATTACCCGATTCAGTTCACCGCCACATTAAAGAATTGGCAAGCAAAGAAGGCGTTTCAATCAACCAATTCATTGCCAGTGCGGTAGCGGAAAAGGTTTCGGCAATCGCCACCGAGGAATATCTGCAAGCTAGAGCCGAACGGGCCGATGCATCGGCTCTTCAGGCAATTTTGGCAAAAGTACCTAGGCGGGAACCTTTGCCGGGTGATGAATTTTGATTGTTTACCCGATTCGGCCGTGAAGTGAAGCGATACGACTAATTTCCGTTCGGCAATGCAAAGCAGGGTCAGGTTTAGCAATTAAGCATCCTTGAAAGGATTTGCTATATTTCTAGGCCTGACCCCTTTCTGCGATGCGACTGCTTATCAACGTTGGCGTGCTTGCCTGGATCAATAAAGTTTTTTAGCAACTGATGGTAGATCATTTTTGAAATTATTTCCCACTCGGTTTTACTGTTAATATTTTCATCCCGAATGGCATCTGCAATGCGAAAAATGTGCCGATGGAATTTGGGTAGTAATTCTCGGTCTATTCTGACGGTAACAGCGGCTTGATGTTCAACAGCGCAAATTTCGTGGCTGAGAATGTTTAGTGCGTCAATGGCGAGGTTCATATCTCGGCTAGTAATGCGAGCGTCACCGTCACGATGCTTCAGAACCCAGCCCCAAATTGCCTGAAGATCCTTTGTCTGCAAGTGGACAAGCGGCCTTAGCGCGCTTTCAGAAACCCATTGCAAATGTAGTAATTTTGGGTCCATTTGTAGGTAGGTGTCTGAGGCCTGGATGAGTCGGCAAATGTAGGCGTTGGAAATTTCAGTGTATTTTCTTAAGCAATCATGCGGCTTTACAAACCCTAGCGCCAAATATCCGCGCCGAGCAATCAGAGTGACCACACTGGCAAATAGAAAGTTTGAGGCTTTGTTGGCTTTGTTCAACAGCAACTGCGCCTCGGTCTTGGTCATTGGCGTTCGTGCGGCGGGATTGGTTAAAAAGCGATACGGTGGGTATTTTTGCCGATATAAATCTGCAACCGAGACATAAAAAACTCCTGGATTGAAGGTGATGAAAAGGGTTCATTCACCTTCAAATTAGAATTTTTTGTCTAAATTTGGTTAATGCCCTCGTTTGAGTAAAAATATAAAACGTGAATATTTAGGTTTTATTTATTTACAAAAGCGAGGACTTATATGTGGCGAATTATGCCTATCTTTCCGATATATAAACTATTAAAAAATTTTATTTTTCTAGTGGAGACGTTATTAAAAGATGTATATCTTATATTTGACTTAATAATTATAACTTCATAATGTAAATCAATCCGATATAAGGAGGAATATTGGAGCTTTCTGATGTGGAAGCAGAAAAATTATGCTGATGCTGCCAGTTTTTACCAGCATAATTATCAGCTCCTTCGTTTGGTCCCTGCATTCCGTTTGTTTCACCGCCTGTAATACCGCTACAAGTGTGAAAGTGTGACGGTTGACCACCTTGTAGACCAGACTCTGATGGGCTCACAATACCTCGGATGAAGTTACCTACTAGATTAGGGGTGTTGTTTTTACCATCACAGATAGTCCATCCTGCTGGCATGACTATTGATTTTATTTGCGAAGTATTGACGTCATCAAAAATAATGCTCTCGGGAGTTGGGTACCAAGCGATAATTGTTCCTTTAGGTACACCGAAGATTGGTTGAATTGGCTCTACCTTTGGAAAAGATAACACCTTCCTTATTTTTGGATATGCGCTAATAGTGTGCCATAGACTAGTTACGTCGCATTTGACTGGACCGTTATTGATTATAATAGTGCCATTTTTTATTTTTTCTATAATAACCTTAATATCTTCATAACTTGTTAGGGCCAAATTTAATCCGGTTACACCCCCAGAAACAATTGAAGCTACTAATTCCACATTTGAGCTTCTTAAAACTTGTTCGTGAGATGAAGAAATGCTTGCGCCTCCTCCCCATGAAGCGGCAGCGGCTTTTACTGATGCGGAGAATGAATCGCGTTCAGATATGCTTGTCGTTTTGATGGCTGCTCGGATTATAATTAGTTTTCCATAATACACACGATTTATATAATGACTCCCCGAATCCAGCAGAAATTGGTCAAGAATTTCCTTAGGGTCATTTAAGCTTTCAGCAATTGGAGGCGATTCCCATTTAATATCATTTTTATCAATCGCCATGCCTTCGCCTATTTGCGCGATCTCAATATAAAATATTTTCTTTGTGTCAACTTCATTTCGCGCCTTAGAGTATGCCGCATTCCCAGTTGTAACTCCAAAGTGTGCAGAAAAGGACGTAGCTAGTTGTCTGGCTTCTTCCTTATAATCAGTAGACTCGTACACGGTGCAACTGTCTATGATCAAGTCAGTTGGGGAGTCGTGTTTAAATGCCTCCCCTTTTCCAAAAATTTGTGTCCTAAATTTTGGAAATAGGGAATCACTCATATCTACCCCTACTCCATTAGCTATGTCAACAGCATTACCTGGTGTAAGAGTTAATTTGTAATCAGTGTTTGCTATGTATCCTAACTGCATTTTCGCTCCAATAAAGTATGTTGGTTAAATGTGTTGCTTACTAAACAATCCGAATGATTGCTGGCCGATTTATAAAGCTTAGAATTTCCATAAGTCAGCATGATTAGCTTATCAGTTCTAAAAGTGTTCGCAAAAACTCTAGTGCCATTTCTGCGTTATTTAGTTTCCTAAGCCTTAGCTAATTTGACCGGAGCGGGAGGTGTTCGTATAAACAACAACTAATTAAACAATGGCAGATCGTTGCAGTCATAATAATCAATTATTGACATAACTAATTGTTTTTGTTATTATAATTTCGCTGACAACATCTTTTTCACAGATTATCACATGTCAGCGCACTTCCCTCGCAGCATCCACGACACCCTCACGCTAAAGCCCATTTGACTGAGTTTCAAAACAGGAAAACAGGAAAACAGGAAAACAGGAAAACAGGAAAACAGGAAAACAGGAAAACAGGAAAACAGGAAAACAGGGTCAGGTCTAGCTTATTAGCATTTGTCGCACCGTATTCGGTTCATGACACGCATTAAATTTCCGGAAACACCGTTCGGCTTGTTCCGGCCTACAGATTGTCCGATTCCTTATATCGATTGAATTTCGGCGAGTCCACTCGCAGGTTCCGCGGCGACTATACTTCCTAGCGCATTAGATCAGTGCCTAGAATTCGGTTAAGCCGATTCCGGGTTTAATTCTTCCATCCGAACAGGAAACGACTATGAGCAAATTCCGCGATGCCTTATTCGCCGGCATATTACTATCGAGCGCATTTTCCGGCGTTCAGGCTCACGACGGTGCAAATTGCGCTGCGCAAAGCCGACCCAAAATCGAGTTTGTCGAGATTCAATCGGAAAAGTTGGCTTTCAATCCGGGCGTTCCGGGTGGGGTGGTCAGTCAAGGCGCGTTAACCGTCAAAGCCAAGTTGTCGTTGCCGGGAAAGAGACACTGCCGCGGTAAGCACGCCGGTTTGCCGGCCGTGGTGATTTTACATGGCTCCGCCGGTGTGGATGCGCGCGGCGACTTCTATGCCAGCGAGCTGCAGCAGGCCGGTATTGCCACGCTGGAACTCGACATGTGGGAAGCCCGCGGCGTTGCCTCGGCCGCCAATCGTCCGGCTTTACCGATTCTGACCTATCCCGATGCCTTTGCCGCGCTGGAGTTTTTAAGCAACCAAGCCGAGATCGACCCGGAAAGAATCGGCGTCTTGGGCTTTTCCTGGGGCGGCGTCATGACCCTGGCCAGCGCGACCGAACAGGTTACTCAACAATACGGCGGCGGCCGGCATTTCAAAGCCCACGTCGCCAACTATCCGTTATGTTACGGCTACAACAATCCGCGACTGCCTTATTTCAGTTTCGGTAGCCCGAACGGGAATCCGTTAACCGGCGCGCCGGTGCTGATCCAGATCGGCGGGTTGGACGAATACGACGAAAGCGCAGCGCCTTGTCTGGCGTTGAAATCAGGTCTTGCGGCCGACGAACAAGCGCTGGTAGATGTGGTTAGTTACCCAGATGCCACGCATGCTTGGGATCGATTAATGGTGCCGATTGCGATCACCGACAATTTTTCGCATTTGGGCCGGGGCGGTACGGTCAATATGATTCCGAATGTGGAGCAGGCCTATGACGCGCGCGAAAAAACGGTTCTTTTTTTTAAACGCAAGCTTTAGTCGGTAAGCTTGGGGCTGCTTGTTTGCGGCCAGGCGAAGCGAACGGTGGGCAATGTTGCCCACCGTTTCCTAAGTCATTATTTCGGCCCCGGCAGCGAAATCATTCCGGTCGCCAGCGCGATCTCCCGTAAAAAGCACAGCAAGCCGCCGATCAAGGCCAGCATGGCGGCCACGAACAGAAACGAAACCACCGGAGACGGATCGACGGCGATTTCGGTACCGACGAACAGGGCGACGATGGACAGGCAGATCAACAAAGCGCATACGGTACACAAACTAATCGCCCAATGAATCCAGTGGGCGCGCCGGGCCAAAATCCGCATTTCCGGATAGTGTTCGTCGGCACCGTTTTCGAACAGCATATTCAAGGTTCTAAACCGATCCACCGCCCGTCCCAGGCGGCTGGTCAACACGCCGAGAATGCCGGCGACCCCGGTCAGCAGAAATACCGGTGCGACCGCCTGTTGAATCACGTGGGCCACGGTGGGGATGTTGGATAGAGCGTCCATAAGCGGATTCCGGGTTGTAATTTCTGAGGTTTAAAACCGCACTTCGCTAAATTTGGCTCCCGGCGTCAGTACCTCCAACTTGGCCAAGCGATTGGTTTCCACCCGCTCGGTATCGAGCTGCAAATATTCGCGTTTGTCTGCGGTCGTCACGGTGTCGACAGCTTTGCCTGCCACCACGCTGCCGTCTGTCAGCGTCAGTTTGACGCGGTAGCCGTAGATACAGGCAATTTCCAGGTAATCGTGCAGGTTGCAGTCAATGGGTTGGGTCATGGTTGTTGCGCCCGTTCGCGGAATTCGTTGATGTCGCGGTTCTCGACCCGGTCGTAAATGTCCTCCACTTTCAGCGTTAGCCCGATCGAGGTAAACGTCACGTCGTCGCCGAGAAAATAGTACTCGGATAGCCAGTGGTTGGCGCGGCGCAGGACTTGCACCGAAACGATGTCCGGTTCGATCAGCACGTATTCCTGCAACGACGGCAGGTTGATGTAGCGGATCAGTTTGGTGGTGGTGTCGGTTTTACGGGTGGAGCGGGACAACACCTCCACGATTATGACCGGCGCCGTTGAAAATAGGTCGTTTCCGGACATATTGCTGCAATCCACCAGTACGTCCGGGTAGACGTAATCCTTGCCGATCTGCAGTTTGATTTCGGCCTTGAACGTCGCGCAGGGCGTACCTTTTAGATGACTTCTGAACTCGCCGAGAATGTTGGCCGCGATGCAATTGTGGTTATAACCGGCACCGGTCATCGCGCGGACCTGGCCGTCGATATACTCGCGCTTGACTTCGGCAGCCGCCTCGCTGGCCAGATATTCGTCTTCCGTCAAATAAACATCGGGTTGATCGGTGTGGAAAGCCATGATGCGCCCCGCCTACAACTGTTCAAGGAAATAACCGAATGCCCGGCCGGCAGGCCGAGTGTCGGTATTGTTAGAGATCGGCCCGGGAAATACAAGACGCGCCGAACCACGGCAAAGTTAACAAATCCGGCGAAAAGACCTACTATCCAGGCTATTGCGACTGCCGAGCGGATGTCTGCCATGAAAAACCATCACCGATTATTGCTCAGCCTAGGGTTGGGGGCCGCCGCCGGCCTGGCCTGCCACGGTTTTGCCGACCACGCCGGCTTGCAGGTATTCAACCGCTACCTATTGGAACCGGTCGGCCAGATTTTTCTGCGGCTGATCTTCATGATCGTAGTGCCGATGGTGATGAGCGGTTTGATGCTGGGCGTTTACCAGCTCAGCAGCCACCACGGTTTGGCGCGGGTTGCCCAGCGCACTTTATTATTTACGCTGATTGCCAGCTCGGCGTCGGTGGTGATCGGCGTGTCGCTAGTAAATCTGCTGCAGCCCGGCACCGGTCTGGATATTTCGCAACTGCTCGGCGACGAGGCCGGTGTGCACAAGATCCGCCAACACGTGGCGCAAGCCAAGCCGGTGGTGCAATCGTTGCTGGAGATCATCCCGAAAAACCCGTTCAACAGCGCCGTGCAGGCCCTGGACGGCGAGATGCTGTCGTTGATGTTTTTTTCGTTGGCGTTCGGTGCTGCTCTCGCGGCAGCGAACGGCGGCAAACCGTCGCGTTGGCTGGCGTTGTTGGAGGAAACTTACGCCGCCTGCCTGCGGATAGTGGACGCGGCGATGCAATTCGCGCCGTGGGCGGTATTCGCGCTGGTGTTTCAATCCACCTTTAAATTCGGCCACCAGATTTTGTTCTCGCTGGGATTCTACGTGCTGGTGGTGGTCGCCGGCCTGCTGTTGCAACAAGGTCTGGTTTATAGCGCAATGTTAAGGCTATTCAGAGGTATCGCGCCCTGGCCGTTTTTCCGGCAATGCCGCGACGTGTATTTGTATGCCTTCGCGACTGCGTCGTCCAACGCCACATTACCGCGCTCATTGGAACTGGCGGAACGGGAATTGAAACTCAGCCCGGAAGTTTCGCGCTTTGTGCTGACGATAGGCTCCACCGCCAACCAGAACGGCACGGCGCTGTTCGAAGGCATTACCGTATTGTTTCTGGCCCAGGTCTACGGCGTCGATCTATCGTTGGCGCAACAGGTGCAGGTGGTTTTGATGTCGATCCTGGCCGGCATCGGCACCGCCGGCGTACCGGGCGGCTCGCTGCCTTTGATCATGATTCTGACCCAGCAGGTCGGGATACCGGCCGAAGGCATGGGTCTGATTCTGGGGGTGGACCGCTTTCTGGACATGTGTCGCACCACCTTGAACGTCAGCGGCGATTTGGTCATCGCCGCGCTGGTCGATCAACCGCGGCAAAATCCGGCCTGACGGCGCCTGCTTAAGGCAGCGACTCGGCCGGCGGCTGTTGGTTGAACGCCACGACGTCCTCGTTATCGACCTGCTCGTAAATATCGGCCACGCTCAGGCTAAGATCCAGCGCTGCGAATTCGATCTGGTCGCCCAGATAGTAATAAAACGACTGCCAATGCTGGTTGCGGCGGAATACCTGAATCTCGCCTTTATCCTGCTCGACCAGCACGTATTCCTCCAGCGTCGGCAGGGTCTGGCAGCGCAGACGTTTGGCGGTCTGGTCGAATTTGCGCGTGGTTTTGGACAACACTTCCACGATCACGACCGGCGCGGTTTTGTAGTAGTTGTCCTGCTTGTCTTCGCCGCAAACCACCATCACGTCCGGGTAGAAAAAATCGTCGGCGATGCGCAGTTTCATATCGGACATGAAAGTCTTGCACGGCTTGCCTTTCAGGCCGTTTTTGAACAGATTGAAAATATTACCTTCCAGCAAGTTGTGGTTCTCACTGCCGCCGGTCATCGCATAGACTTCGCCGTCGATGAGCTGGTGGCGGAGCTCGGACTGGCGTTCGCCGGCCAGATAGTGTTCCGGGCTGATGCGGGTTTTGAGTTTGGCAAGGGCCATGGCCGTTCTCTGCTAAGTTGCGGATAGCAATAGTCTACTGCGCTAAGCACCGCCGAGAAAAGCGTGCGCCGGCGGCGTGTGAAATTCTACGCTTGCAGCGCTCTGGCTCGCCCTGTATCGTTCCGGCATCTATCTGTCTTTCGACCGCACATGTCCGATTCCGCCATCCACAAACTGATTCTCGTCGACGGTTCGTCGTTTCTGTTTCGCGCCTTTCACGCCGTACCGCCGCTGACCAACAGTAAAGGCGAACCGACCAACGCCGTTTACGGCGTTTCCAACATGTTGCGCAAGTTAATCAACGACTACAACACGCCTTACTTCGCTGTGGTATTCGACGCGCCGGGCAAGACCTTCCGTCACGAGTTGTACGACCAATACAAGGCGCACCGGCCGCCGATGCCGGACGAATTGCGGGTGCAGATTCAACCGCTGCACGACTTGATCCGGTCTTTGGGGTTGCCGCTGATCATCGAACACGGGGTCGAGGCCGACGACGTGCTGGGCAGTCTGGCGCAAAACGCCGCCCGCCAGGGCTTCAATGTCATCATTTCCACCGGCGACAAGGACATGGCGCAATTGGTCAACGAGCAGATCATCCTGGAAAACTCGATGACCGGCGCGGTGATGGACATTGCCGGGGTTCAGGACAAATTCGGCGTCAAGCCGGAACAAATCATCGATTATCTGGCTTTGATGGGCGACGCGGTGGACAACATCCCCGGCGTGCCCAAGGTCGGACCGAAAACCGCCGCCAAATGGCTGCAGGAATACGGCACGCTGGACAACCTGATCGCCAGCGCCGACCAAATCAAAGGCAAAATCGGCGACAACCTGCGCGAGGCCTTGGGCCAATTGCCGCTATCGCGGGAATTGACCACGATCAAATGCGACGTGGCCTTGCATTACAGCCTGGACGATCTGAAACGTAAGGAACCGGATATCGCCGCGTTGAAACAGCAGTTGGGCAGTCTGGGCTTCAGCAGTTGGTTGAAAACGCTGAACGGCGACGCCTCAGCAACCACAGCCGAACCGGTCGGGCAAGCCGCAGCGCCGAAACCGGCGCCGGTCGCAAAAGATTACCAAACCATCCTCAGCCAAGCCGAATTCGACGCCTGGCTGGTCCGGCTGGAACAAGCCGAGCTGTTCGCGTTCGATACCGAAACCAGCAGCCTGAATTACAGCGAAGCCGAGATCGTCGGCGTTTCGTTTGCAATCGAAGCCGGCCAAGCCGCGTATTTACCGCTGGCGCACGATTACCCGGACGCGCCGGCGCAACTGGATCGGCAGAGCGTGCTGAAGGCTTTGAAACCGTTACTGGAAAACCCGGACCACGCCAAGCTCGGCCAAAACCTGAAATACGACGCCCACGTCCTGGCCAACCACGGCATCGCGTTGCGCGGTATCCGCCACGACACGATGCTGCAATCCTACGTGTTGAACAGTACCGCGACCAAACACAATATGGACGACCTGGCCAAACATTACCTGGGTGTCGATACCATTCACTTCGAGGACGTCTGCGGCAAGGGCGCCAAGCAGATCGGTTTTGCCGAAGTGGCGATCGATCTCGCCACCGAATACGCCGCCGAAGACGCCGACATCACCTTGCGCCTGCACCAGACCCTGTCCGCCGAATTGCAGCAACGGCCCAGTTTGTGGGCCTTGTATAACGATATCGAGCTGCCGCTGGTCAAAGTGCTGGCCAAAATCGAGGAAAACGGCGTGCTGATCGACAGCGACATGCTGGCCCAGCAAAGCCAGGAATTGGCGGACCGGATGATAGGCCTGGAAATCCAGGCCCACGATCTGGCCGGCTCGGCTTTTAACCTGGGTTCGCCGAAACAGATTCAGGAAATCCTGTACGACCGGCTGAATCTGCCGATACTGAAAAAAACCCCGAAAGGCCAGCCGTCGACCGATGAATCGGTATTGCAGGAATTGGCGGTGGATTTTGCGTTACCGCGACTGATTCTGGAACACCGCGGCCTGAGCAAATTGAAATCGACTTACACCGACAAACTGCCGCAGCAGATCAACCGCAAAACCGGGCGGGTGCATACCTCCTACCACCAGGCGGTGGCGGCGACCGGGCGGTTGTCGTCGACCGACCCCAACCTGCAGAACATTCCGATCCGTAGCGAGGAAGGCCGCAAAATCCGCCAAGCCTTTATCGCCCCGTCCGGCTACAAAATCGTTGCGGCGGATTATTCGCAGATCGAATTGCGGATCATGGCGCATTTGTCCGGCGACGCGGGTTTGCTGAAAGCCTTTGCCGCCGGTGAGGACGTACACCGCGCTACCGCCGCCGAAGTGTTCGAAGTGGCGCCGGATCAGGTCACCCACGACTTGCGCCGCTCGGCCAAGGCGATCAACTTCGGCCTGATTTACGGCATGTCGGCCTTCGGCTTGGCGCAGCAATTGGGCTTGCCGCGCAATCAGGCCCAGTCTTACATCGACCTGTATTTCAGCCGTTACCCCGGCGTCAAGCACTACATGGACAGCACGCGGGAATTGGCCAAGCAGCAAGGCTATGTCGAAACCCTCTTCGGCCGCCGTCTGTATTTGCCGGACATCAACGCCCGCAACGCCGCGCAACGCCAGTACGCCGAACGCACCGCGATCAACGCGCCGATGCAGGGTAGCGCTGCCGACATCATCAAACGGGCGATGATCGCCTGCCACGACTGGATCGAAACTAGCGGCGCCGACCTGAAAATGATCATGCAGGTGCACGACGAACTGGTGTTCGAAGTGGCCGAGCCCATTCTCACGGACAGCATTGCCAAAATCACCGGCATCATGTCCGCTGCCGCCGAGTTGGCCGTGCCCTTGCTGGTGGAAGCCGGCACCGGTGCCAACTGGGACGAAGCGCATTAGGCCGGCAGGCATGAAGTTCAAGTTCTGGGGCGTCAGAGGCTCGATTGCCACGCCGGGGCCGAATACGGTCCGCTACGGCGGCAACACCACCTGCATCGAAATCACCAGCAGCGCCGGTGATCTGATCATTCTCGACGCCGGCACCGGCATCCATGCGCTGGCGCAAACGCTGCTGCAAAAACGCGATTTGACCGCGCATATTCTGATCACCCATACTCATTGGGACCATATCCAGGGCTTGCCGTTTTTTCTGCCGATGTTCCGAGCCGGTAACCGCATCAATATATACGGCGGCCTGGAACCGGTGACCCATCAGGGCATCGAGCGGGCGATGCGGGTGCAGTTGCAGCACGCCTATTTCCCGATCAGCGAAGCGCAACTGAAGGCCGAGGTGCGTTACACCACGCTGAAAGCCGGGGAACCGATCCGGATCGGCAGCGTCCGCGTCACGCCCACCGTGCTGAACCATCCGGTGTTCAACTTCGGCTATCGGGTCGACGATGACGCCGGCGGTTCGCTGTTTTTCACCGGCGACTACGAGCCGCCGCTGAACCCTTATCCGGAACAGCATCCCGGTTACGAGGCGATGCAGGAATTGATCGATCAGAAGAACGAAGAAGTGATCGGAGCGATGGCCGGCGTCGACGCGCTGATCATCGACAGTTCCTACACCGACGCCGAATATGCCGACCGCCGTGGCTGGGGCCACGGCACCTACCGCTCGGCGCTGGAGATTGCCGCCGAAGCTCGGGTCAAACAACTGTTTTTGACTCACCACGAGCCGACCCGCAGCGACGCCGATCTGGATTCGATTTATGCCCGTCTGTTGCAAGCCGAGCGCTTAGGATTTCCGATCTGGCTGGCGCGGGAAGGCGATCAATATTCGTTGCCTTACCAGCCGGACCAGTCCGGCTAGCGGTCGGCAATCGAAATCAAGGCCGGGATTTATCGCGGATGGTCTGAATGATGCCGGTGGTCGAATGGCCTGCGATGAACGACAGTATCTTCACCTCGCCGCCCGCGGCCAGCACGCTGTCGTGGCCGGCGATGCTGGTGATGTCGCTATAGTCGCCGCCTTTGACCAGGATATCGGGCAGTAACTGGTCGATCACGGCTTTAGGCGTGTCTTCCGCGAACGCCACCACCCAGTCCACGCATTCCAGCGCCGCCAGCATTTCCATCCGGTGTTCCAAATCGTTGACCGGGCGTTCCGGGCCTTTCAGACGCTTGACCGAATCGTCGCTGTTGACCAGCACCACCAGGCGGTCGCCCAGGGTTTTGGCTTGCTGCAAGTAACGGACGTGGCCGGGGTGGAGGATGTCGAAACAGCCGTTGGTGGCGACGATTTTTTCGCCGTTCTGTTTGGCGGCGGCGCGTTCCTTGAGCAGTTCCGGCAGGGTGCAGACGCCCTTGTGCCGCGCCCGCGGGCCTTGCAGCGCGGCGGCCAGTTCGTCGGTATCGACCGTGGCGGTACCCATTTTCCCGACCACGATGCCGGCGCCGATGTTGGCCAGTTGGGTGGCTTCGGCCAGCGGTTTTTTCGCCGCCAGGCTGGCGGCCAGCACCGAAATCACGGTGTCGCCGGCGCCGGTCACGTCGAATACCTCGCGGGCATGGGTCGGCAAATGCAGCGGTTCGGCATCCTTGCAGAGCAGGCTCATGCCGTGCTCGCCGCGGGTGACCAGCAAGGCATCCAGCGCCAGCGTATCGATCAGATTCAGGCCGCGTTCGACGATTTGCGCCTCGTTGCTGCAACGGCCGACCACGGCCTCGAATTCGCCCAGGTTCGGCGTGATCAAGGTCGCATTGCGGTAAATCGAAAAATCGCTGCCTTTCGGATCGACCAACACCGGCTTTTTCAGTTGCCGGGCCAGGGTAATGAATTGCTGCACTTGGTTTAAGGTGCCTTTGCCGTAATCGGACAGTACCGCCACCTGCGATTGCATCAGTTCGGCGTGGTACAGATGCAGCAACGGCTCGCTGTCGATTTGTTGAAAACCGTCTTCGAAATCGAGCCGGATCAGTTGTTGATGGCGGCTCATCACCCGGAGTTTGGTGATGGTCGGATAATTCGGTATTGCCTGGAACAGGCATAACACCCCGGCGTCTTTCAGCAATTTTTCCAGCGCGTTTGCCGCCTGATCTTCGCCGGTAAAACCCAGCACCGAGACTTTGGCGCCCAGCGCGGCAATGTTCAGCGCCACGTTGCCGGCGCCCCCGGCGCGGAATTCGTCCTGTTTGACATGCACTACCGGCACCGGCGCTTCCGGAGAAATACGCGAGGTCGGGCCGTGCCAGTAGCGGTCCAGCATCAGGTCGCCGACCACCAGCACCCGAGCGTTGGAATAGTTGGGTAATTGCATGGCTGTGTGAAGTTATCCGTGATTCGAAGGGTGCTATTATAGCCGCAACCCATTGCGATACAGGTGCGAAGCATGAGCGTGAAAATCTACCACAACCCGCGTTGCGGCAAATCCCGCGACACTTTGAAACTGTTGGAAGCCAACAATATCCAGCCCGAGATCGTCGAATATCTGAAAACCCCGCCCACCGCCGCCGAATTGCAGGATATTTTGCACAAGCTGGGGCTGAAACCGCGCGAGTTGATGCGTACCAAGGAACCCGAATACAAGGAAAACGGCTTGGACGATAAGTCCTTGAGCGACGCCGAATTGATCGAAGCCATGGTCAGAATTCCGAAACTGATCGAGCGACCCATCGTCTTGAAGGACGGCAAAGCCGCCGTCGGCCGTCCGCCCGAAGCTGTTTTGGGTATCCTGTAATGGCGAAAATCCTGGTCCTGTATTACAGCCGCGACGGCGGCACGGCGCGGATGGCGCAGCACATTGCCCGCGGCGTGGAGTCGGTGGCCGGAGCCGAAGCGCTGCTGCGCACGGTGCCGGAAGTATCGGCGGTATCGGAAAAAGTCGCCGACAGCATTCCCGACAGCGGCGCGCCCTACGCGACGTTAAACGATCTGGAAAATTGCGACGGTCTGGCGCTGGGCAGCCCGACCCATTTCGGCAATATGGCCGCGGCGTTGAAGTATTTCCTGGATAGCTCGACGCCGCTGTGGTTTTCCGGCGCCTTGTCCGGCAAACCAGCCGGCGTGTTCACCTCAACCGGCAGCATGCACGGCGGCCACGAAACCACGCTGCTGTCGATGATGTTGCCGTTGATGCACCACGGCATGTTACTGATGAGCCTGCCCTGCAACGAAATCGCGCTGCGGGAAACGGTCAGCGGCGGCACACCTTACGGTCCCAGCCACTGTTCCGAAGCCGATGCCGAACTGACCGAGCACGAAAAGCGTTTGTGCTGGGTATTGGGAGAACGTCTGGCGAGGGCGGCGCTGGCGTTGAAAGGTGCTTTCTAATTTGCCGGTCTGCTTCGGGTTTCGTAGTCTTGACCAATTTTTGTTGGAGGGTGAGTTCGATGAGAAATTTATTGATCGTATTCTGCATGACTGTCGCGACGATAATCGTCGGCGGCTGCGCCGCTGCATCGCAAGGGCGTAAATTTGACGATACCTACGTCTCCCAGATCAGAAAGGGTGTCACGACCAAAGCGATGATCAGGCAACATTTCGGTGAACCGGTGTCCACGACGAAATCGTCCGATTTCGAAACATGGACTTATAGCTATTCCGATGCCTACGGTAGAGGCTATATCCAAGGCATGTCTTACGGTCTGGTCAGGGAAAAGTCCGATGACCAATTGTTGATCTTGGTTTTTCAAGGAGACGTGGTGGCCGAATATACCTACACCAAATAGCGGCCAGCGATTTGATTGACAAAGTCCATAAATAGACTTATTTTTACATAAAGTTCAAATGAGTTGTATGGGGGGCTTATGTTATCGACCGCACAAGCAGCATTACCGGCCGACAGTGCCGTCGTGGCGGGCGCCGCGTTACGCACCTTTTTCAATATTGCCGACGTCTGGCGGCTGAATGTCGAGCAAGCCATGAAGTTGCTGGGGCTGGATTCGCGCAGCACCTATTTCAAATGGAAAAAAAGCCCGGAAAGCGCCAGCCTGAATCCGGACAAGCTGGAGCGTTTGTCTTACATTTTCGGTATCTATAAAGCCCTGCAAATTCTGCTGCCGCAAGCCGAAGCCGCCGACGCCTGGTTGCAGCAAGCCAATCAGGCCGCGCCGTTTTCCGGGCAAAGCGCGTTGCAGCGCATGTTGTCGGGCCGGGTCGCCGATTTATACGTGGTACGCCAATATCTGGACGCCCAGTGCGGTTGGGCATGAAATCGATCGCAACGGCGCGGATCGACTGGCGGCCGTGTTGGCGCTTGGTACCCAGCCGGTTTCCGCCGACCGGATTGTTCGACCGGGTAGCCGATCCGGCCGATCTGGAAGTGGTGTTCGCAATCGAGGCCTTGACCAACGACCGTCTGCGCGACGAGGCCGGTGAAATACGGCTGGTGGCGGCGGCGGATAGAATCTCCGGCCCCGGAACCACGCCGATCATGGCTGCGTTCACTCATTTGAATCCGGAAGGCAGCCGCTTCTCCGACGGCAGTTTCGGCGTCTATTACGCGGCCAAGGATGTCGATACCGCAATCGCCGAAACCGCTTTCCATCGCGCCCGCTTCTTGGCGGCGACCCGGCAAGCGCCAATCGAGATCGACATGCGTTCTTACGCCTCGGACCTGGACGCCGAACTGCACGACATCCGCGCTAAACAAAGCGAACTGCCGGATATTTACGCTAGCGATACCGGACATTACGCGGCGGCACAGGCCTTGGCCAAGCAACTGCGCGCCGACGGTTCGAATGGGATTGCCTATTCCAGCGTACGTGCCGCCGGCGGCGAATGCGTCGCCGTGTTCAAACCGCGCTGGTTGTCTCCGGTGAAACAGGGGGCGCATTATTGTTACGTCTGGGACGGCAACCGGATCAGCGCCGTGTATAAAAAAGAACTTTACCGTTCCGGCGTTTGACCCAATCAACCCGTATGCTTGACTTGACCGTTCCCAGCCCCGCCAACGATTTTCATAGCCGGCATATCGGCCTGGTATTGGACAGCTACCGGGAATTGCTCGGCACGCCGCTGCTGCAGCCGCGGCCAGGCCAGTCCTTGGGCGAGGCCGCCTTTCACGCCGGATTCGCGCTGCTGTCGCATACTGCCGATGCCGATCCGCTATTCAACTACGCCAACTGCCAAGCCCTGGCCCTGTTCGAATTCGAGTGGCAGGAGTTGGTCGGCCTGCCGTCGCGGTTTTCGGCGGAACCGGTTAACCGCGCAGAACGCGAGCGCTTGTTGGCGCAAGTCTCCAGCCGCGGCTATATCGACGACTATTCCGGCGTGCGCATCGCCAAGTCCGGTAAGCGTTTTTTGATCGAGCACGCCGTGGTTTGGAACGTTTACGACCAGTGGCGACGCTATTACGGTCAGGCCGCTTGTTTTAGCGATTGGCGCTTGTTACCCTGACGCGCCTGCCCGTTTTTCGAAAACCCTGCGGAGACTATTATGTTGAAAACCTTGCTCAAACACGGCGGCCGCATCGCGTGCGGCTTGACCATCGCCGCCGCTGCACCGGCGCTGGCAGACGAAGTCGGTTGCGTGACTACGGCCTGGAAGTTGATCGGCGCCAATCATAAAGTCTGCGTCGACGTGTTCGAAGATCCGAAGATTCCGAACGTGATTTGCCATATCAGTCAGGCCAGAACCGGCGGCATTTCTGGCGGCTTGGGGTTGGCGGAAGACCCGTCGCAGTTCTCGCTGGCCTGCCGCCAGATCGGCCCGATTGCGTTGCCGGCCAAATTACCCGACGAAGAAACCGTCTTTTCGGAAAGCACCTCGTTACTGTTCAAATCCACCAACATTACCCGCTTGTGGGACGCCAAACACAACACCCTGGTCTATCTGGCGATCAGCCGCAAGGTGATCGAAGGCGCGCCGGCCAACAGCGTATCGACGGTACCGGTCATGCCGTGGGGTAAGTAAGCCGAGGTTCAACCCGGCGGCGGGACCTCGACGGTTGGGTCGGCGCCCGGTTTGATCCATTTCAGCAATGCTTGGTAAAGGGTGGCC
This sequence comes from Methylomonas koyamae, assembly GCF_006483455.1. Taxonomy (GTDB): domain Bacteria; phylum Pseudomonadota; class Gammaproteobacteria; order Methylococcales; family Methylomonadaceae; genus Methylomonas; species Methylomonas koyamae_B. Next base: position 32,365 of record NZ_PPPU01000027.1, on the reverse strand, counting down.
GGCAGAATCGGTTTGCCGATGAAATCGTTCATGCCGGCTGCGGCGCACAGTTGCTGGTCGCCGGGCATGACGTTGGCGGTCATCGCAATGACCGGAATATCGCCGCAGCCCGCTATTTGCCTGAGCAGCCGGGTGGCCTGGTAACCGTCCATGACCGGCATCTGCACATCCATCAGTACGCAGTCGTAGCGGTTGTCTTGCAGTTTTTGCAACGCAATTTCGCCGTTCTCGGCAACATCGACCTGAATTTGCGCCTGTTCCAATAATTCGACCGCGACGATGCGGTTGATTTCGTTATCTTCCGCCAGCAATACCCGGCTACCGTATAGTGGCCGCAACAAGTCCGGATCGAAACCGTTGCGGTGGCGGCGCATCTGGAAATTGCGGATCGTGGCCAGATCGGTGACGCCGAGCAGCACATCGAAGGTAAATGTCGAACCGATCGTGGGCTGGCTGTCGACCCGGATGCTGCCTTGCATCTGTTCGATCAATTGCTTGGAAATAATCAGGCCCAAACCGGTGCCGCCGTAATTGCGGGTGACGCTGCTGTCGCCCTGGCTGAAGGCCTGGAACAGCTTGTTTTGTTGCTCGGCGCTAATGCCGATACCGGTATCGCTGATGGCAAATTGCAGGCGTACCGTTGTCGCATCGCGCTCTAGTTCGGTGACGGCAACCCGGACTTCGCCGCGTTCGGTAAACTTGATTGCGTTCCCGACCAGATTGATGAAAATTTGCCGCAAACGCTGCGGATCGCCGATCACCGCATGGTAAGCGTCGGTTTGTTCGGGCCGGATCAGGCGGATGCCTTTCTTGGCGCTGAGCTGCAACATGGTCGAGAACACGTGCTCCAGCGTCTCTTCCAATAAAAACGGGATTGTCTCCATCTGCATCTTGCCGGCTTCCATTTTGGAAAAGTCCAAAATGTCGTCGATCAGAGTCATCAGCGAATGGGCCGAAGATTCGACCCGCAGCAAGTACTCGCGCTGTTTAACGCTCAGTGCGCTGTTCAGACACAACTCGACCAGGCCGACGATCGCGTTCATCGGCGTGCGGATTTCGTGGCTCATATTCGCCAGAAACTGGCTTTTGGCCTGATTGGCCGATTCGGCGTCCAGCTTGGCGGCTTCCAGTTCCCGGGTACGGGTCTGGACCTGGATTTCCAGATCCGCTTCGTGGGCTTCGGTCTGGGCCAGCATGTTGTTGAAGGCCTCGGCCAGATCGCTGATTTCGTCGTTGCCGGTATACGCCGAGCGCCGGCTGTAGTCCTGGTCCTGTTCGATCTGCCGGGCCGTTTCCGCCAGTTGCAGGATCGGCCGCAGAAACGAGCGTTGCAGGCGTCGCACGTAAAAGCCGACCACGCTCAATGCGATCAGGATAATGCTGGCGTTTAACACGGCGTTGAATAGCAGCGTGTGGTAGCTCTGTTTCAGACTGGCTTCCAGCGCGATATAACCGACCACCTGCTGGTTCTTGTGCAGAATGGGCTGGGTGATGGAGCGGGTTTTGGCGATTTGCTGCGGCCACCAGTCGTGCCAGGCCGAAGCCGGCTTGCGGTAACTGACCAGGATTTTGCCGGCGGTGTTCTGAATTTGGCCGGAAATGATGTCGGGGTCGTGTGCCAGTGCGTCCAGAATTTCTTGCGCGGTCTGGGCGTCGTCGAACAGCAGCGCGAAACTGCTGTTTTGGCCGATCATGTTGGCAGTGAGCCGCAACTTGTAGCCGATGGCCTGCTGTAACGCCCCGTACTCGCGAATGGTCAGCGACACGGTCGCTACCATCAGACTCAGCATCACCATCAGGCGCAGAATATTGCCGAGCTTGCGGCTGATGGAGATTCGCGGTTGAGTCGAGGCTGTCATTCGATTAGTTCGGCCATCCGAAGCAATTTGGAGCTCAATTTTAAGTGGGCGGAATTTACCGGCGCTAAATTTACCACCAGTTTCAGTTTGTTGTCGCGCAAGCTGAATTGCACCATGCCGCCGGCCGCGGCGAAGCCCTCGCTGTCGCCGACCAGCAACACGTGCCTGGCCCGGGCTTGCCCGGCGACTTCCGCGGTCAGCAAGTCTTTTTCGGCCAGGAACAAAATACTGCAGCTATCGATATCGGGACCGGGTTCGAGATCGACATGTACCGGCGCGCCGTCGATGGTTTGCCCTTCCAAAATCGGCAGAAATTTCCGTAACGGGCTGGAGCCGCGCAAACAGATGACGATGGGCCGGGCTTCCGGCCAGCGGGTCAATTCGGCGAAATGAAACAAATAGGCGGTTTTTAGTTGGTATTCGCGTTCGGCAGGACCTAATTCCGCCGCCTGGCCGCCCGCAACCGGCAGCCAAACGCAGAGGTTGAGTAGCATATATAGACAAAGGCGCATCGTCTTACTCAACCTAGAACCGCCAGGACAGTTGGGCAAAATAACCGCGTTGAATCTGGCTGGAGACCGGAATGTACACCACGTCGTTGAATTCCGGACGCTGCCCGTCGAGCAGATTTTGCCCGACCAGCGACAGTTCCAGATTCTTGGCCGGCCGCCAACCGAGCCGCAAATCCAGCGAAATGTAATCCGGAATGCGGACTTGGTTGACGCTGATGCGGTCCACGTAACGCGCCCAGGCGTCCAGTTCGATATCGTCGGTCAGGTCCAGCATCGAGCGTAGCGACAAACTATGCTGCGGATTGACTTTTTCCTCGGCCAAGGGGTCCAGAAACCAGGGCTGCCGGCTGTCGGCGTCGTTGTCGAAGCGAATGCCGGTATAGGAGGCCTGCAGGCGCCAATCGTGGCTGACCCGGTAGTTGGCGGCCAGTTCCAGGCCGTAACTTTTCATTTGCCGGTAGTTGCCGACACTGAGGTCGAGAATCGGCAGCGGAAAACCCGGCGCTTGAGCATTGGCGGTAAAACCGCTGGCCTTGACGCCCTGAATCCGGTCGTAAATGTTGTAAAACACGGTGCTGTCCAGATCCAGCCGGCTGTTGACCTGCCAGCGCCAGCCCAGCTCATAAGCCACCACGTTTTCGGTGCGCATGTCCTGATTGGCGTCGGCCAGAAAAAATAACGACTGTTGGCCGGGGACCGGCAGAAATAGCCGGATACTTTGCTGGGCGCGGTTGGGTAATGCCACGGCCCGGGAGACTCCGGCCCACAGCCGATGGTTTTTGTGCGGGGTCCAGATCAGCCGGGCGTTGGGTTCGGTTTCCCAACCGGTGTAAGTGAAGTTTTCGACCCGGTTACCCAGCGTCAATTGCAGATTGTCCAGCAGATCGATGTTGTCCTGGGCAAACAGGCCGATGTTGTGTTGGGTAAAGCGGTCCGGCTCGAAACCCAGCGTCAGCGTATTGTCGAAACGGTCGTCGATGATCTGGTAATTCAGGCCCCACAGCAAATGGTGGTTGCCGAACAGAGGTTGGCTATGCTGAATGTCCAGATTGTAATGCGAGCGGCTCATCCGATTGGTGGCCATTTGCCAGTCGGTCTGGGTAAAGGCCATGTTCACCCGCAGTTCTCGCTCGCCGTCGAACTGGTGGGTCCAGTTGCCTTGCAGGCTGCCGGATACGCCGTCCTTGCCGAAGTCGTCCTGGCGCCAATAAGGCGGCGTGGCCGACGACACCCCGGTCAAAAAACCGTGCAGCCGGTAGCGGGTGGCGGTGGCTTCCAGCATCAGTTGATCGCGTTCGGTCAATTGGCTGTCCAGGCGGAAATTGGCGGTTTCGGCGTTGCCGGTATCGTGGGTATTGTGCAGGCCGGCCATATCCACGCTGGCGTCGCGCACTAGCGCATTGATGGAGCCGCGCAGATACGTCGAATCGGACAGCTTTTGCCCGTAACGGACGCCGCCGAAGCCGCGCTCCTCGGTGCCGCCGGCGGCGGTCAGCAAGCCGCCCTCGGTGTCGGCCGCCGAGCGGGTGACGATATTGATCGCGCCGTTCACCGCATTCGCGCCCCACAGGCTGCCGCTGGGGCCGCGCAGCACTTCGATCCGCTCGATGTTTTGCAGCAGCGGAATATGCTGACCCCAGTAAACGCCGCTGATCAGCGGATCGTAAATGCTGCGGCCGTCTATCATGACCTGCAGTTTGTTGGCGTAGAGATCGTTGAAGCCGCGGGCGCTAACGCCCCAATTCCAACTGTTGACGCGGGCCACGGCCATACCCGGCGCCATCCGCAACAATTCCGGCAGGCTGGCGGCGCCGGAACGGCGAATATCTTCGGCGCTGATCACAAACGCCGCGGCTGGCGTGTCTTTGACGGTTTGCGCTTGGCGGGCCAGACCGGATACTTTCAGTTCGGTCAGTTCGTCCCAACTCAAGGACAGCAATTCGCTGGTGCTGTCCAGTGCGTCCGCGTCGTCGTCGGCGGCCATCGCCAGTTGCGCTGATAGCAGCGTCAGGCACAGGCCGGCGAATTGGCGAATCAGGCGAGTTGAGGCCATGGAATGGGATGAAGGCAAAAGTTGTCCCGCATTATAAGTGAGTTGCGGCCACAGGCAACGCGACTATGGTACGAACGACGTCGGATTATCCGGTCAAAACAGCGCCGAAATCGCCGCGCATTCGTCGGCGTCCAGCGTAAACTCGAAAATCGCCAAATCCTCGCCCATATGCGCTGCGGAGCAGGTCCCGGTCAGCGGAACGACACCGTGTTGGTGCAGATAACGGAAAAAAATTTGCGCCGGCGTCCGGCCGCGTGCGCCGGCTGCAGCGGTTACCGCCGGATGCGCCAGCACCCGCGGGTTGGCAGTCAAGGTCCAGAAACTTTGGTAGACGATTTGCCGCTGCCGGCAGAAAGCGCGAATTTGTTTGTCGTAGCCGGTGTCGGCATAGAACCGGTTTTGCACCACGGCCGGCTTGATTTCGGCGGTTTGGTACAAATATTCGAACAGCGCAAAATCGTAGCAATTGCTGATGCCCAACTGCTTAACCTTGCCGGCCCCGGCCAAGGCTTCCATAGCTTGCCAGACCTCCAGCAACTGCTTGCGGTCGGCCAGCGGCGAATGCAACACCAGGCCGTCCAGATAATCGGTCTGCAGATTGCGTTGCGAAACCGCGAACGATTGCGCCACCTGTTCCGCCAGACCCGCGCGCGGGTTATAGGGAATTCGTAGCGGATCGTGGCCGTTCAACGGCGTGAATTTGGTTTGCAGGTAAAGCTCGGCGCGGGCAAGGCCTGATTTAGCGCAGGCGGCGGCAATGCCTGCCCCGACGCCGGCTTCGTCGTAATGCTTGGGCTGGCAGGCGGTGTCTATGCCGCGAAACCCGGCAGCGATGGCTTGCGTGACCAGTTCTGCCGTGCGTTCCTGTTTCCAGGCCGTACCGTAAAGAATGCCTGGAATGCGCACGTCGGCGGCGGAAACTACAAAAGCGTGGTCTGGCATGAGTGGCTCCCGAAAAAAGCTTGATCTTCGGCGATCGGCGTCGGGCCGTCAATTCTCAGTATGTTCCACTCCAAAACCGCGACCCATGCCGGGCCGTAGGCTGGGTTAAGCAACGCGAAACCCAGCAAAAGCTTTAAAACAATCATTTGTACATCTCAAATAATCGCGTTCGACGCTGGGTTTCATTAACATTCAACCCAGCCTACGTTAGCAAACCGACCGTCGGCTTTTGGCCGCTCGTCGCCACTGGCAATGTTGAAATTGGAACCGGTGGCGGATCTCATTGGAATCCGTACTTCCCTGCCATCTACCAGCTCCGCCCGGCGAGGCGCTGCGAAAAGTGTGCGCCAGCCAGCGCGGTGCTGCACTCGGTTTTTACATTTTCCCCTACGCCCAGTATGCTTTAGACCGTAACGGTTACGGAGCGTGCACAATGGCGCCGGCAAGTTTCGCCTATTTTCCCTCGATAGAGTTAGCCGCCATCGAAAGTCGGTTGGCGGAGTGGCGCGCGCTTTTTCCGGAAATGGGCGTGCTGGCCTTGTTTCCCGAAGCCGAAAAGGCGTCGATTCCAGCGTTGCAGGCCTTGTGCAACCGCGGCGGGCTGCCGTTGTGCGGCGCGATGTTTCCGCAATTGATCTATGGCACCGGCTTTCGCAGCAGCGGCGTTTGTTTGTTACGGTTCGACCGGATGCCCTACGCGGCGCTGTTCGACGTCGCCCGGCAGGATGCCATCGGTGCGGCCGAGGCCGCCGAGACCATAGCCGGCCATGTCGGCCGCTATCTGGAGGACCAGGTGCCGGCCACGCTGTTTTTAGTGCTGGACGCGCTGCTGCCGAATATCGGCTCGCTGCTCGACGAGCTGTATCTGCGTCTGGCCAACCGCGTGCATTACGCTGGCGTCAACGCCGGTAGCGAGACTTTTCAAGCCATGCCCTGTCTGTTCGACAACCAGCGGATTATTGGCAACGGCGTGTTGGCGCTGTTGCTGAAGCCGCATGACGGGGCGGTGTTGGAGCACGGTTACCGCAGCGAAGCCGAAACCTTGCCGGCGACGTCCACCGACCGCAACCGGATCATACATATCGACTGGCGCCCGGCGTTTGAGGTTTATCAGGAACTGGTGCGAGCCAAGTTCGGCGTCGAGATTACCCGCGATAAATTTTACCAATACGCGGTGCATTTTCCGTTCGGCATACTCAGGGCCAACCACACCACCGTGGTGCGGATTCCGGTCATGCTCGACGCCGATAACGCGCTGTATTGCATCGGCGAAGTACCGCCGCATTCGATGTTGGCCTTATTGGATGCGCCGCAAGTCGATTCGCCTGACACTTTGCAAAGCTTGCACGGCGGTCTGTCCAAACTCAGCGGCGCTCCGGCCGGCCGCGAACTGCTGTTGTTTTATTGCGCCGGTCGGCGCCAACATCTCGGCGCGGCCAGCGCCGGCGAAGAATTGGCGATTTTTCAGAATTTGAGCCAAGCGTCGGCAATCGCCGGCGGTCTGGCCCTGGGCGAAATCGGCGACACCACGTTGTGGGGCTATCCTTTATTCCATAACGCCACCGTCGTTACCGCCGCCTGGACCAATCCCGCATGAGGCACGACGAGGTCATCCCGGTTTTGTACGAAATGGCGATGACGATCGGCGGCGAGATCAGTTTGAAGCCGCTGCTGACTCGCACCCTGCAACGCCTGTTGTATTTCACCTCGTTTCCGGCCGGTTTCATTTGCCTGGATTTATCCCCAAGCGCAACGGCCGGCAGCGATTGTCTGGATGCGGCGCTGCTGGCCGCGATCGGCGATTTTCAATTGATTAAACACATCGGCGAGACCATATCGTTGCCGGCAGACCTGGCGCTGGGGCCGGCGGCGCGGGAAGACGATCGGGCCGCACTGTTTTCCGGATTGCCGGTAAGTTCGGACCGTTACCGGGCGTTTTTGCGCTTGCCGATCACCGACATCGGCGTCGTGATTCTGTTGGCGCCGATCATGCCGGAAACCCATCTGCCGCTGACGCGGATGTTTGAGCCGATCATGGCGCATTTGGCCAGGGCGATATTGCTGTGCCGGCATTACGACCGGCATACCTCGCAATTGATCGCCGACAAACACCAAGCCGACCAACGCGCCGATTTTCTGGCCTTGCACGACAGTTTGACTGCCCTGCCCAACCGGGCGCTGCTGCTCGACCGAATCCAGCAAGCGATGGCGATGGCCAGCCACAACGGCCAATACGGTGCGTTGTTGACGCTGAACCTCGACCATTTCAAGCAATTGAACGACATATACGGTTACGAGACTTGCGACAAGATTCTGGTCGAAACCGCGCGCCGGCTGGAGTATTGTGTGCGGGAGGGCGATACCGTGGCCCGTTTCGGCGGCGACGAATTCGTTTTGTTGCTGTGGCCGTTGTCGGTATCGAAGCAGGAAGCGGCGATTCAGGCCGAAGCCATTGCCCAGAAGGCGCAGCAGGCGCTGCTAACGCCATACCAATGCGACTCGCGCGGTTTGCTGGCGACCTTCAGCATCGGCATCAGCCTGTTTCGGGCTCACGGCGACAGTCTGGAAAGTCTGCTGAAAAATGCCGAAACCTCGTTGTACCAAGCCAAAACCGCCGGCCGCAATACGATTCGCTTCTTCGATCCCGGAATTCAGGCGGCGATGATGCAGCGCTTGGAACTGGAAGCGGACTTGCTGGCGGCGATTCGCGGCAACCAACTGGAGCTGTATTACCAAGTCCAAGCCGACGACCGGAATCGGGCGACCGGCGCCGAAGCCTTGATCCGCTGGCACCATCCGCGGCGCGGCATGATATCTCCGGCCGTATTCATTCCGTTGGCGGAAGAAAACGGGTCGATTATCGAAATGGGCGATTGGGTGTTGGCCGAGGCCTGCTGCCGGCTTCAGGCCTGGCAAGCCGATCCTGTGCTCGGCCGGCTGGCGTTGGCGGTCAACGTCAGTGCGATTCAATTTCAACAACACGACTTCACCGCCAAGGTCGGCGCGCTGTTGGCCGACTACCCGTCGGTCTCGCAACGCTTGAAGCTGGAACTCACCGAAAGCGTGCTGTTGAACCGAGCCGAGGATGCGATCGATAAAATCCAGTTGCTGAAGAACCAGGGTATCCGCTTTTCGCTGGACGATTTCGGCACCGGTTATTCGTCGTTGGGCTATTTGAAGCGCTTGCCGCTGGACCAATTGAAAATCGACCAAAGTTTCGTCCGCGATATCGTCAGCGATCCGAGTGCCGCGGCAATCACCCAGACCATCATCGCGATGGCGCAAACCCTAGGACTGGAAGTCATCGCCGAAGGCCTGGAAACTCCGGAACAGCTGGCGCTACTCAGCCGTTTCGGCTGCCGCCATTACCAGGGTTACCTGCTGAGCCGGCCGCTGCCGGTCGCCGAATTCGAGGCCTTGCTGGCCGGCGGCAGCCCGTGGTTAAACCCGGCCGGAGCGCGATGAGGCCAAACCCCGCCGCCGGTTAAACCGGGGTCAAGCCATTGGGCCGGTGGGCTTGGCTCTAAATCGCCCGGACGCGGCTTTATGTTTCCGGCGACAACGCTGAGCCGGTTTCGGTATAGTGCCCTTGAATTTTTGCCGGATGACGACGATGAAAAAACTGTTGCTGACCCTGCTTGCCATTGTGTTGATTATCGAGGAATGGCTGTGGGACTTCCTGTCGGCTTGCGGCCATTATCTGGCGCTGTGGTTGCGCCTGGAACGGGTTGAAGTTTGGCTGAGCCGAACCTCGCCGCCGATGGCTTTGCTGGCGATTACGGTACCATTAATGATCGTGACGCCGATCAATCTCGCCGCGTTGTCGCTGCTGGTGCACGGCTTGCTGCTGCAAGGGATCTTGCTGGAAGTGTTCGCCAAACTGCTCGGCACCTTACTGGTGGCACGGGTGTTCAACCTGACCAAACCGCAACTGCTGACGTTTCGGCCAATCGCTTTTATCTACCACACCATTAGCGCTTGGCTGCGCTGGGCGCATGCCAAAATCGCCGATACCGCAATTTACCGCTTCGCCAAACAATTGAAAGCGGATGTTAAAGCCAAAGTCAAAGCCTGGCTGGCTTGATCGAAGGGTAGGTCGGGAGCAGGCGATGGCATTGGCATTTAGTAAGGCGGATGCGAACGACGCCGAGGCCTTGGCGGAGTTGATCAACTCCGCCTATCGCGGCGAAACCAGTCGCCTGGGTTGGACCACCGAGGCCGATTTGTTGGAAGGCCGCCGCATCGACGCCGCCGGCATCGTCAAGTTGTTGGCTGGCGCCGACTCGTTGATTCTGGTCTGCAGGCAACATGGCCAATTGCTAGGTTCGGTGCATTTGCAATATGGCGCCGGCCAGGTGCAGATCGGCATGCTTGCGGTCAGCCCCCGCCTTCAGGGCCAGGGCATCGGCAAACAGCTATTGCGCCAAGCCGAACAGTGGGCAGAGCGGGTCTGGCCGGTGCAGCGCTTTTCGATGGCCGTGATTCCGTTGCGCCAGGAGCTGATCGAGTTTTACCAACGCCGCGGCTACCGCCGCACCGGCCAAATCCAACCGTTTCCGCTCAACCCGGCGTTATGGACGCCTAAAGTCGGCGATTTATGCCTGGAGCGGCTGGAAAAACCGGCCCGGTTCAGCACAGAGTTGCCGCCGCCAAGCCGGGTTGCCGATACCGATGCTGCCGACGGCTAAGGGCTTGCGGTTTGCGCGATCAGCTTGCCGGTCAAGGTCGCCCCGGCGCTAGGCTCGGTAATCCGCCCGGCGTAACTCAAAATCGGCAGGCCGGCGAATAACTTGTCGCCGTCTTGACGCATCGAGGCTTTGGCGGCTTCGTAGTCCTGTTGCCAGCGCGGGGCGAATTCGTTGGCGTCCTGGTTGGCACCGGCGCCGCCGGCCAGGAATAATTCGCGGGTAGCCGCGCCGGGATTGACGAAGGCGATCAACTGCGCATCCTGCAACCGAGTTTTTTCGACGCCGCGCTGCCAGTCCAGCGGACTCAGCGACTGTTTGTTGCAGGCGTCTTTCATCCGCGTCAACAAGTTCGGCGAGCTGGCGGCCAGAAACAGGCTGCCGCCGCCGCATTCGGCGCCAAGGTCGGGATTTTTCAGATACTGGGCATAAGCGGCGCTGGCCTGCGGTTGGCTGGGGTTGGCGACGACGACGCCGACCGCACCGCTCGGGTCGTCCGGGCTGAAGTCCCATACCAGGCCGATACCGGCCGCTTCCGGGCCGGGGGGATTGGCCGACGGGCCGGCAGCGGCCAGTTTGCGCCAATCCTCCGCAGTCAGGTCCGGCGGCAGCGCCAGGCTGGCGGCGAAGCCGGCGAAGGCGTCGTGCGGAATGCTGGCAACCACCCCTTCGAACAGCCGGCTGTGCAATTGACCCTGCCAAGCGGCGGCCGGTAAGTGCAACGCGCCCGGTGCGCCGGCAGCGAGCGCAAAATCCCAGCGCAACGGATAGGTTTCCGCCCCGGCGAATACCGGCAACAGATTGGCGACGAAGGCCTCGCTGCGCAAGGTTAGGCTCAGCGGCGCATCACTGCCGGCCGGTTCCGGCACGGTGCTGTCCAACACATTCAGTAACGCTTCCAGGCTTTGCGCCAGATAAATCCGGCCGCGAAATTCGGTAAAGAACAGTTTTTGCAGGCCGATGCGGGCTTCCAGAATCGGTTCCGGCAACTTGGCGACCCGGTAGCCGCTGCTGGCCAGGACGCCGGCCAGCGCCGGCAGGGCTTGGTCGGCCAAGCCGCTGGCGCTGCGCCGGTAACTGATGACCCAGCCCTGGTTGCCGTGAGCCATGTCGTAATGCAATTCGGCGTTGGCATTGACCGCGTCCCGCAGCACTTGCAGCAAGAAGTCGCCTTGCATGCCTTGTAAGTTGAGTTGTTCGGCTTTGACGTGCAGGCTTTGCAGCAGGCCGAAGAACAGGCCTTTGACGAAACGGTTTTCCACCATCTGCCGCAGTTCGGGCTGATTGTCCCACCAGTTCAGAAACGCATCGCCGCGGTTGAAATACAGCGTAAACGCCACCGGATGTTTGCGCACGTACCAGGCGGCGCGCCGGGGGCAATCGGCCGGGCGCTTGATCGAAACGTCCACTGCGGTGGCGGAACCGATGTCGCCGCCGGTCAGCGCCGGGCAGCGTTCGTCGCCGGCCGGCACCTCGTCATTGCTGCCGACTAGCGAAGCACTAGCGTCCAGATCGTTCCGCGCTGCATCGCGCAATTTCACGGTCAAGTCCAGCAGCGGCAGGTCGGCGCGGACCAGCTTGGTCAGAGCTTGCTCGGTCAAGTGCTGGTAAAGCGCAACGCTCGCGCCGGCCGCCAATGCTATACCGGCGGCGATGGCGGTCAGGCGCTTTGCGGGGGTAAGCGGTTCCATTCGTACACTCCGAGGAAATAGGGGTTTTCCGGGCGGGGAATCCAGACCGGGTCCGGCGATTGCAGTAATTCGGCGACGCGCACCACCCGTACCTGACTTTCGCTGCCCTGGGCGCCGTTATGGTAGACGGCCAGATTCTCGGCGCGGCCGGCGGCGAACAGCATCAGGTGGTAGGGTTCGTCGTTAATCAAAGGCTTTTGGTAGACCAGCAAATCGCCGCTTTGCGCTGCCGCCAGATCGCGCGATTTCAGCCGGAAGTTATAGCCGATCAGGGTTTCGGCGTCGGCGAAATGGCCGTAACGCGCGGCGCCGTTATTCAAACCGGTCTGCCAGATTTGCGGATAGCCGGGCAGTAGTTTGCGGGCCTGTTCGGAGATGGTTGGCAGTTTCAATTTGTTGGGGATGCCGAGTTTGGCGCTGCGGGCCGCATCGCGCGGCTCCAAAGCGGTACGGTAGGCGAAGCGGACCAGGCCGGCGCAGTCGCGTTGTTTGGGTTCCCACAGCGGGCTGAGCTTGCGGGCCTGTAGCAGGGCGACGTTGGTGACGCTCTCGCGCAAGGCCTCGGCGTCTTGTGGGGGCAGATAGCCCAGTTCTTCGGCGCTGTCCTCGGCTTCGCCTTCGCGCTTTGGTTCGTGTTGAATGTATTCGCGCACCTCGGCCGGCATGTCGCGCTCGGCGTCCTGGCCGGGGACATAAATTTTCGCCGGCTGGCGGTTGCCCTGGATCGAGACGTAAGCCAGGGTTTGGGTTTCGCCGGGCCGGGCCAGCGGTTTTTGCACCCGGCGCCGGCTCTCGGTGGGCAGGCCTTCGTCGAGAATGATGTCCAGGTTCGCCAGCGTGTGTTGGACCGCGCCGCCCGGCCAATAATTGGTATCGATGCGGAACACGCCGACCGGCGGCGCCGGATGCACGTATAAATAAGGACCGTAGCCGGCCTGGTCGAAGTTGTCGCCGTTGGAATTCAAAAAGAAAATGCCGCCGCTGTTGGAGTTGGTATCGGCCCAATAGACGTGGCTTTTATCCGGTTCGTAGATATGCAGGTCGGTATAGACGCCGTCGCTGTCGCTGGTCAGGATCACTTTCAATGCGATCGGCGAAATCACCGCGTCTATCGTGGTCGAGGCTTTGGCGACGCCGGCGGTGTTGGCGCATTCGGCGATGACGCTGTTTTTACCTTTCGCGGCCGGGAAGGCCCGGCTGAAGCTGCCGTTGAGGTTGCGCACGTAGTAACGCACGCCGTTGATGTTGACGACGATGGGGTCTGCGTTGGGGTCGGAGCAGGTGCCGGCCACGGTAATCTGCAAGCCGCTGGTCCAGCCCCCGGCCGGTTTGCCCAGCGCAATGGCCGGCGCTTCGGTTTGGCCTGCGGCAAGCGGCCGTTGCTGGCCGCGGCGGGCCAGGATATCGGGGTCGTCGCTGGGAGCGGCCAGGCATTGCAGCGCGAAAGCCAGGCCGGCCAGCGTCAAGCCGGGTAGCCGGCATCGGTTGAACAAGGTAAATCTCCGCATCCAGGCCTCCACCGGCTATCGGACTCCAATTCGGTGCAGGAACTGTAGCAACCAAACCCGCTAACGGCAAATCTGGGTCTGGTTCGCCGATGTCGGCGGGGTTGCTTGCGGGGAAGTTGACGTTTGGCCTAACCGGTCTCGGTTTCCTTGTCGTCGTCGGACGTGATTTCGGAAATTTCCTTGAGTCGGGCGACGGCTTTGAAGTTGACGCTGCCTTCCGGGTACTGGCCTTCGGCGTTCATCGCGCCGGCTTCCTGCCCGGTCAACAGGTTCAAGGCTTCGTCGACGCTGGAAATGGCGTAAATCGCGAACAAGCCTTGTTCCACCGCATCGATCACTTCCCGTTTCAGCATCAGGTTGCGTTTATTCGAGGCCGGAATGATTACCGCCTGTCGGCCGGTCAAACCGCGCGCGGCGCAGAGTTCGAAGAAGCCTTCGATTTTTTCGTTGACACCGCCGATGGCCTGCACTTCGCCGTATTGGTTGATCGAGCCGGTCATCGCAAAACCTTGCTTGATCGGAGTGCGGGTCAGTGCCGAGATCAGGCAGCACAATTCTGCCAGCGAGGCGCTGTCGCCGTCGATGTGGCCGTAGGATTGCTCCATGGCGATACTGGCCGAGATCGCCAGCGGAAATTGCTGGGCGTAGCAGTGGCCGAGGTAGCCGGTCAGAATCATCACGCCCTTGGAATGGATCGGCTGACCGAGTTCGACTTCGCGTTCGATATCAACGATGCCGCGCGAGCCGGGATGCACCGTGGTGGTGATCCGCGCCGGCGCGCCAAAGCTGCTGCCGCCGATGTCCATCACGGTCAGGCCGTTGACCTTGCCGATGGCTTCGCCGTCGGTATCGATCAAAATCGTGCCGTCCAGCATTTCTTCCAGAATGGCTTCGGCGATGCGGCCGTTGCGCTGTTCGCGGGCGGCCAGCGCCAGTTCGACTTCGGCCTTGCCGATCTGCGCGGCGCCGGTCTGGCTACCCAGCAGGTTGGCTTCGGCGATGATTTCCAGACAGTTGTTGACGTGCGCCGACAGCCGTTGCTGATTTTCGGCCAACCGGCAACTGTGTTCGATCAGTCTTACCAGGGCGCCGTCGGTCAGCGGTTTGGCGCCGGCATCGCGCGCCTGTTGTTTCATGACCTGCACGAATTGGCCGATACTGTCCGGCGTGCGTTTGATGTAGTCGTCGAAGTCGGCCAAGACGCGGAACATCTCGTTGAATTCGCTATCCAGCTCTTCCAGCAGATAGTAAATATCGCGAGTGCCGACCAAAATCACTTTGACGTTGAGCGGTATTACTTCCGGCTTCAAGGTGATGGTGTTGATGCCCAATTCCGAATACGGCGATTCGATCTCGATCTTGCCGGCTTTCAGTGCCCGTTTCAGGCCTTCCCAGACGAAGGGATAGGTCAGTATTTTTTCGGCGTCGAGGATCAAGTAACCGCCGTTGGCCCGATGCAGCGAGCCGGGACAGATGCGGCGGTAGTTGGTGATCAGCGTGCCTTGGTCGCTGAGATATTCGATGCGGCCGAACAGGTTTTGGTAGATCGGGTGCGGTTCGTAGATGACCGGCGCGCCGGCGGCGTCGTGTTTGCAATCCACCAGGATGTTGGGCAGATATTGTTCGACCAACATCTGGCGCTTGGCGATGATTTCCCGGCTTTCCGGATTGCGAGTCGGCATCAGGAAATCGCTGATGGTATTGCTCAGGTTTTTTTCGACTTCCGCCAGATAGGTGATGACGTCGTCGACGTTCTGGTACTTGTCGGTCAGTTCGGCCAGTAGCGGTTCCAGGGCCAGTTTGATCGTGTCGCTATCCAGTTGGCGGATTTCTTCGGCCAGTGTGCGCCGCCATTGCGGCAGTTCCAGCAGCACGTCGCCCAGATATTCTTCCAGTTCTTCGGTGTGTTGGTGGAAGGCGTCGCGCTCGGCTTCCGGCAGCAGCGTAAATTGCTCCTCGTCCAGCGCCTTGTTGTTGCGGATCGGCAGGAAGGTGATCGAGTCGTTGTCGCGGTACAAGGCCACGCCCATCGCTCTGGCTTTGCTATCGACCAAATCGATCGCCGCGTTGTAGCGCTGGTTGAAACGGCGTTCGATCGCGGTTTTCTTTTGCTGGTAACTGGGGCTTTCGAATGCGGCCGGAAAGGTGGCCAACACGTTGTCGATCAGCTTTTCGATGTCTTTCGCAAAACTATGGCCTTCGCCGGACGGTAGTTCGACGGCGACCGGTTCCCGCGGGTTTTCGAAGTTCTCGACATAGGCATAGGACAGCGGCGATTCTTGCTGCTCGGCGTAGGCGGTCAGATGGTGGCTGACCATCGATAGCCGGCCGGTTCCCGGATTGCCCATCACGAAGATGTTGTAACCGGGGGCCTTCATTGCGATGCCGAATGCCAGCGCCGACTGGGCGCGGTTTTGGCCGAGGATGCCGCTATACGGGCCAGCGGCGTCGGCCGGCAGGTCGATCGTCAGCTTCAGCGCTGCGGCCGGCAGTTTCAAGTGATCTAACATGTTGTTCAGGAACGGTCTGGTACCGACAACATGTGGCGCATGCGTTCGGCCTTGGTTTTCAGATAGTCGAGGTTATCGCGGTGGATGCGGGTTTCGATGGCAATCCGGTTATTCACTTGCACGCCGAGTTTGGTCAGCTCGTCGATTTTTTGCGGATTATTGGTGATCAACTCGATCGAATGTACCTTCAGGTTGTCCAGGATCAGCGCGGCGATGTCGTATTGGCGCTCGTCGGCCAGATGGCCGAGTTTGATGTTGGCGTCGACGGTATCCAGACCTTGGTCTTGCAGGTTGTAGGCTTGCAGTTTTTTTAATAGGCCGATGCCGCGGCCCTCCTGGCGCAGGTAGATCAACACACCGTAGCCGGCCGTGTCGATCATGTCCAGTGCCATGTCCAACTGCTCGCCGCAATCGCAACGGCGGGAACCCAGCACGTCGCCGGTAAAGCATTCGGAATGGATGCGTACCGGCACGTCGTCCTTGCCGGCCACGTCGCCTTTGACGAAGGCCACGTGTTCTTTGTCGTCCAGGCTGTTGCTGTAGTAATGCAGGATGAATTCGCCGTGTTCGGTCGGAATCCGGGTTTGAACTTTGTCTTCTACGGTTGCTTTCACTGAGCTGGAAATCCTTGAAATGCGCGGGTTACGCGGCTAAGCCTTTTGCGATCGCCTCACGGGAAACGATGGCAAAAGGCTCCAGCCCGCGATGTTTGGCTTTGCGGCGGTATTGGGTTTTGTCGGCGTAGGTTTGCGCCTTGTTGAATTGGCGGGCGAATTTGGCGACCGGGTTATGCTTGGGTTTGGCCGGTAAACCCTGGCCGGGGTTTTGTTTTCTCATGCTTTTTTCTCGCTAAGCTATTAAAATAACGTTTTATTTGAACATAGATTGCCTGTGAAATTCCAGAAAGACTTTGACGTGATCGTGGTCGGCGGCGGCCATGCCGGCACCGAGGCGGCGCTGGCGGCGGCGCGTACCGGTGCACAAACGCTGTTGCTGACCCAAAACATCGAAACGTTGGGGCAGATGAGTTGCAACCCGGCGATCGGCGGCATTGGCAAGGGCCACTTGGTCAAGGAAGTCGATGCGTTGGGCGGCATCATGGCCAATGCCATCGATGTGGGCGGTATCCAGTTCCGGATTTTGAACGCCAGTAAAGGCCCGGCGGTGCGGGCAACTCGGGCCCAGGCCGACCGTATGCTGTACAAACAAGCGGTGCGCAGCGCGTTGGAAAATCAGCCCAATCTGGCGCTGTTTCAACAAGCCGTATCCGATTTGATCGTGCAAGGCGACCGCGTTACCGGCGTCAAAACCCAGATGGGTTTGGAATTTAACGCCAAGGCCGTGGTGTTGACCGCCGGCACCTTTTTGGCCGGCCGTATCCATATCGGCCTGGAAAATTACAGCGGCGGCCGCGCCGGCGATGCGGCTTCGATTGCACTGGCGGAGCGACTGCGCGAATTGCCGTTCCGCATCGGCCGTTTGAAAACCGGCACGCCGGCCCGCATCGACGGCCGTACCATCGACTACAGTAAATTGCAGGAACAGCATGGCGATACGCCAGTGCCGGTGTTCTCGTTCATGGGCAGCCGCGAGCAGCATCCGCGCCAGGTTTGTTGCCATATCACGCGGACCAATCAGGAAACCCACGACATCATCCGTTCCGGCTTGGATCGCTCGCCGATGTATTCCGGCATCATCGAAGGCGTCGGTCCGCGTTACTGCCCGTCGATCGAAGACAAAGTAGTGCGCTTTGCCGACCGCGATTCGCACCAGATTTTCGTCGAACCGGAAGGCTTGAATACCAACGAAGTCTATCCGAACGGCATTTCGACCAGTTTGCCGTTTGATATTCAGTATCGTTTCATTCGTACCATGCTCGGTTTCGAAAATGCCGAAATCGTCCGTCCCGGTTATGCCATCGAATACGACTTTTTCGATCCGCGCGATCTGAAGACGTCTTTGGAAACCAAGCACATGAATGCGCTGTTCTTCGCCGGCCAGATCAACGGCACCACCGGCTATGAAGAAGCGGCGGCGCAAGGCTTGATCGCCGGTTTGAACGCCGCGCGGCTGGCAAAAGGCCTGGAAAGCTGGTGTCCCGGCCGCGAGGAAGCTTATATCGGCGTGATGATCGACGACTTGATTACCCGCGGCACCTCCGAGCCGTACCGAATGTTTACCAGCCGGGCCGAATACCGCTTGCAGTTGCGCGAAGATAACGCCGATCTGCGTCTGACCGAACAAGGTCGCGAATTGGGCTTGGTCGACGACGAACGTTGGCGCCGGTTCGAGGAAAAGCGCGAAGCGATTGCCAATCTGCAAGGCAGGCTGGCGAAAAAGTGGATCAGATCCGAATCCGACGAAGCGGCGTTGGCCGAGCAGTATTGGGGTAAAAAGCTGCTCAAGGAAGCCAACTTGATGGATATGCTGCGCCGGCCGGAAGTCGATATCGAAAACCTGCTAACCTTCAGCGACGAAACCGAAGTCGACGAGCAAGTTGCCGAGCAGGTGGCGATTCAGGCCAAATATGCCGGTTACATCGACCGTCAACAAACCGAAATCAGCCGTACCCAGCGTTATGAGCATTTGAAATTGCCGGAAAACGTCGATTACAGTCTGGTGTCCGGCCTGTCCAATGAAGTCAGCGAAAAACTGAAAAAACAGCGCCCGGAAACTCTGGGTCAGGCGTCGCGGATACCCGGCATCACACCGGCGGCGATTTCGTTGTTGTTGGTGCATCTGAAAAAGAAAAGCGCCTGATGCAAGCCTGTCGGGAAAAATTGCAGCAAGGCCTTGCGGCCTTGGCGTTGAATTTGTCTGCCGAGCAAACCGAATCGTTGCTCAAGTTCGTACAGCTGATTGCAAAATGGAACAAAGCCTATAACCTGACCGCCGTGCGCGAACCGCTGGAAATGGTCGGTTTGCATATTCTGGATAGTCTGGCGGTATTGCCGCATATCAAACCGTCCCGCATTGCCGACATCGGTACCGGTGCCGGTTTGCCCGGCATACCATTGGCGATTTGCCGCCCCGAATGCAAGTTCGTGCTGGTCGATTCCAATTCCAAGAAAACCCGTTTCGTGCAGCAGGCTGTGCTGGAATTGAAGCTGAGCAATGTCGAAGTGGTGCATAGCCGGGTCGAGCAGTTCCAACCTGCCGAATTGTTTGACATGGTGTTGATGCGGGCTTTCGCCTCAATGCCGGACATCGTTAAAATGACCGGTCATTTATTGGTCGACGACGGCGTGCTATTGGCGATGAAAGGCCAGCAGCCTGTCGAAGAGTTAGCCGGAATAGACGCCGAATACCAAGTGATCCCGTTGGCGGTGCCTGGCATAGATGCCGAGCGTTGTCTGATTCGCATAGAGAGACTCAAGCATGGCTAAGATAATCGCGATCACTAACCAAAAAGGCGGTGTCGGCAAGACTACCACCAGCGTCAATCTGGCGGCGGCGTTGGCGGCGACCAAGCGCAAGATTCTGTTGATCGATCTCGATCCGCAGGGCAATGCCGCGATGGGCTGCGGCGTCAACAAGGACGAGCTGGAATATTCGAGTTGCGAGTTGTTGCTGGAAGAGGTGCCGGTCTCGGGCATCATCGTCAAGAACAAGGATTTGGGGTTCGATTTGATTCCGGGTAATGCCGATCTGACCGCCGCCGAAGTGCAATTGATGACGGCCCAGCATCGGGAGCGGCGTCTGGCCGATGCCTTGTTGCCGGTCAAGGACCAGTACGATTACATTTTGATCGACTGTCCGCCGTCGTTGAATATGCTGACGCTGAACGCCATGGTCGCCGCCCACAGCGTTTTGATTCCGATGCAATGCGAGTATTACTCTTTGGAAGGCTTGTCGTCGTTGATGTCGACCTTGCGCAATATTCGCGATACCGTGAATCCGGGTTTGCATTTGGAAGGCATTCTCAGAACGATGGTCGATAGCCGGAGCCGATTGGGCAAGGACGTGTCTGACCAATTGATCGAATATTTCGGCGACAAAGTGTTCCGGACCACGATTCCCCGGAATATCCGCCTGGCCGAGGCACCCAGCCACGGTGTGCCGGTCTTGGCTTACGATAAAGCGTCGCGCGGTGCGGTCGCCTATATCGCGCTGGCCGGCGAATTGATCCGCAAACACAAAGCAGCCAAATGATGAATCCGAAAAAACGCGGTTTGGGTCGAGGTTTGAGCGAGTTGCTCGGCGATGTTTCGGCCCCGGCTCCGGAAAAAACCCACGACACCCAAAAGTTGCCGATCGAATTTCTGCAACGCGGCAAGTACCAGCCGCGTAAAGATATGGATCCCGAAAAGCTGAAAGAGCTGTCCGATTCGATTGCTGCGCAAGGCATCATTCAACCGATTGTCGTGCGCAAAATCGCTGGCGAGAAATACGAAATCATCGCCGGCGAGCGGCGTTGGCGCGCTGCTCAGTTGGCGGAGCTGGCCGAAGTGCCGGTGCTGGTGAAAGACATCGACGACCGTTCGGTAATGGCGATTGCTTTGATCGAAAACATCCAACGCGAGGATTTGAATGCGCTGGAAGAGGCCGAAGCCTTGCACCGCTTGCAGGACGAGTTCGAGCTGACGCATCAACAGATCGCCGAAGCGGTCGGCAAGTCGCGCACCACGGTAACTAATTTATTGCGCTTGTTGGAATTGGCCGGCGAAGTCAAAACCATGCTGGGCAAAGGCTTGCTGGAAATGGGTCATGCTCGCGCCTTGCTGGGTTTGGACGAATCGAAACAGGTCGAGATTGCTCATAAAGCGGTCAAGCAAAGCTTGAGCGTGCGGGCGGTGGAAAAACTGGTGCGTGAGATGCACGATGAAAAGCCGGCGGCTCAGGCGAAGAGAATCGACCCCGATACCTTGCGTTTGCAGCGCGAGCTGTCGGAACGCACCGGCGCCAAGGTCGAGATCAATCATCAGGCCGGCGGCAAGGGCAAGTTGATCATCAATTACACCAGCCTGGAAGAGTTGGAAGGTATCATTGGGAAAATTCACTGATGCGGCAGGTTGTCGCAAGCCCTTGTCGGTTTGTCGCATCTCCAACACGGTTTTTTCAACAAACCTTAGAAATACTATTGATTTTGCCGCTGGCACGGCTATTGCTTTTGTTGTCGGGGCGTTAAACGAATTGCCGCTGTGGTATCAATTTCTTGATTGTGCTTCAAAGCCTTAGCTTTGAGTCGTGTAGCGGCCTTACCTTGCGTAAACCGCGATGGCTGGATATAATCGGCGCGCTTAACGGTCGAGGAGAGTTTTATGACAGTGGAAAATTCGTTTTCAACTGTCAGACGGGTGTTATACACGCAGGTCCTGATGGCTACGGTAGTGGCGTCGGGATTTTTATTGATAGGCGGCTGGAAATCCGCGATATCGCCACTGCTAGGTGGTGGTGTGGCCTTGATTCCCAATCTTTACTTTGCGTACAAAGTTTATCTTGCCAGATATCAGGAAGCACCCGGCATCTTAAAGGCTTTTTATACCGGCGAAACGGTCAAGTTATTGCTCACGGCAGCATTGTTCGCGATGGTATTGCAGATCCCTTGGGTTAATTTTTTAACACTGCTGGTTGGCTATATCGCAGTGTTGTCGGTTTTTTGGTTCGCGCTTTTCTATTGGCGCGGTTAGTTTTTATTTGAGAGGCAAAATGGCTAGTGAAGGCGGCGCAACCGGTTACATAGTCCATCACTTAACTCCGTTGGCGGTTGGTGAGGGATTTTGGAAATTGCATCTGGATACCTTGTTTTTTTCCGTGTTTTTGGGCGGATTGTTCATTTTGTTTTTTAAATCGGTTGCCGAACGGGCAACCTCCGGTGTTCCGGGGTTGGCGCAAAACATCGCCGAAATGCTGGTCGAATTTGTCGATACCCAGGTTAAAGACAGTTTTCATGGTCGTAGTGCTTTGATTGCACCGTTGGCACTGACCATCTTCTGCTGGGTATTCCTGTGGAATGCGATGGATATGCTGCCGGTGGATTTGCTGCCGATGATCGGTAGCCTGATGGGCATGGAATATATGCGGGTCGTGCCCAGCACCGATTTGAACGGCACCTTCGCCTTGTCTATCAGCGTATTTTTCCTGATTTTCTTTTACAGCATTAAAGTCAAAGGCTTGGCCGGTTTTGCCCACGAAATGACTTGCACTCCGTTCGGTCCGAAAATGATGCCGTTCAATCTGCTGTTGAAAACCGTCGAAGAGCTGGCTAAACCGATCTCGCTGGGTTTGCGGCTATTCGGTAACCTGTATGCTGGCGAGTTGGTATTCATCCTGATCGCCTTGTTGCCCCCGATCGTGCAGCCTGTGTTGGGCTTCCCCTGGGCCGTATTCCACATTCTGGTGATCACTTTGCAGGCTTTTATATTCATGGTTTTGACCATTGTTTACCTGAGTCTGGCCTGCGAAGACCACTAACCGCTTTATTTTTTACATTCATATCAATCTTTAGGAGACATTATGGAACTCGCATCATTAATCGCCAACGTTCAAGGCTTCACCGTTATTGCCGTCGGTATCATTCTGGGTTTGGGCGCGATCGGTACTGCTATCGGTTTCGGCCTGTTGGGCGGTAAATTCCTGGAAGGTGCAGCCCGCCAACCTGAACTGGTGCCAATGCTGCAAGTGAAAATGTTCATCATCGCCGGTTTGCTTGACGCGGTAACCATGATCGGTGTGGGTTTGGCGCTGATGCTGACTTTCGCAAACCCGTTCCTTTCTGCCGTTCAATCCGTTGCAGGTTAATTAACCCAACCATCTGTAACCTAAGGCGTGAGCCTTTTGCGTGTCGTTTATGTACGACTGCGGACAGATAGACTAACAACGGCATTACGAGGAAAGCATCAATGAGTATCAATGCTACTCTGATCGGGCAGATGATCACTTTCACGCTTCTGGTGTGGTTCACCATGAAGTATGTCTGGCCGCCGATCATTGCTGCTCTGGAAGAGCGCAAAACCAAAATTGCGGAAGGTTTGGCTGCGGCTGAGAAGGGTCAGGAAGAAATTAAACTGGCTGAAAAGAAAGCTAAAAGCGTTTTGAAGGAAGCCAAGGAGCAGTCGGCCGAGATCGTCAGCGCCGCGCAAAAGCGCGCCAACCAATTAGTTGAAGAAGCCAAGGAACAAGCCAAGAAAGAAGGCGAGCGCCTGTTGGAAGCCGCGAAAGCTCAAATCGAACAGGAAATGTTGCACGCCAAGGAAAGTTTGCGTAAAGAAGTTTCCTCTTTGGCTTTGCGTGCCGCCGAGCAGATTTTGAAAGAAGAAGTCGACAAGGCCAAGCACCAAGACATTATCAGTAAAGCGGCGGAACAATTGGGTTAAGCGATGGCTGAAATATCGACATTAGCAAGACCTTATGCTCAGGCCGCTTTCAAGCGGGCCAAAGAAGCCAATGCTGCCCAAAACTGGTCCGATTCTTTGACGTTTTTGGCTTTGCTGGTTCAGGACGAAGCTTTGGCTGGAATCGTCGCTAACCCCAGAGTCAACAAACAGAATACAGCGCAGTTGGTCCTGGATATTTGCCAGGATCAAATTCACGATGAAGCCAAGAATCTTCTCAAGGTGTTGATCGAGAACGACAAATTGCCTTTGTTGCCTCAGATTTCGGTAATGTTCGAACAGTATAGGGCCGACGACGAAGGTTACGTCAATGTCGAGCTGCAAAGCGCATACCCGTTGACAAAAACCGAGCAAGGCAAGTACGTCGCCATGCTCGAGAAGTTTTTGCATAAAAAAGTCAACGCGTCAGTGTCTGTCGACAAATCGTTAATTGGAGGCATTCTCGCCAAAGCCGGCGACAAAGTCATCGACGGTTCCGTCAGAGGTCAGCTTCATCAATTAGCTAAAAGACTTTAAGAGTTAGAGCGGGAAAATAACATGCAATTAAATCCATCAGAAATAAGTGATCTGATCAAGAAGAAGATCGAGAACTTCGACGCCCACCTCGAAGCCCACACCGAGGGCACCGTGGTCAGCGTTACCGACGGTATCGTTCGGGTTCACGGTTTGTCTGAAGCAATGCAAGGTGAAATGCTGGAATTTCCTGGCGGCTCTTACGGCATGGCTTTAAACCTGGAAAGAGACTCTGTCGGCGTGGTGATGTTGGGTGCTTACCAGCACATCACCGAAGGCGACACCGTTAAATGCACCGGCCGGATTTTGGAAGTACCAGTCGGCGAAGCGCTGTTGGGCCGCGTGGTCGATGCGCTGGGCAACCCGATCGACGGCAAAGGCGCGATCGAGACCAATCTGACCTCCCCAATCGAAAAAATCGCACCGGGTGTTATCGCTCGCCAATCGGTTGATCAACCGGTGCAAATCGGTTTGAAATCCATCGATTCGATGATTCCGGTTGGCCGCGGCCAACGGGAGTTGATCATCGGCGACCGTCAAACCGGTAAAACCGCGATTGCTGTCGACGCCATCATCAATCAAAAAGGCACCGGCATTAAATGTATTTATGTCGCGATCGGTCAAAAACGTTCGTCGATTGCCAACGTGGTGCGTAAATTGGAAGAACACGGCGCGATGGAGCACACCATCATCGTCGTCGCGTCGGCGTCAGAATCCGCTGCGTTGCAATTTATCGCACCGTACACCGGTTGTTCGATGGGCGAGTACTTCCGCGACAATGGCCAAGACGCACTGATTATTTACGACGATTTGACCAAGCAAGCTTGGGCTTACCGCCAAATTTCTTTGTTGCTGCGCCGTCCGCCGGGACGTGAAGCCTATCCAGGTGACGTGTTCTACATCCACTCCCGTTTGCTGGAACGTGCCGCCCGTATCAATGCCGACGAAGTCGAGAAACTGACAGGCGGAAAAGTTAAGGGCAAAACCGGCTCGCTGACCGCACTGCCGATTATCGAAACCCAAGGCGGCGACGTTTCGGCCTTCGTTCCGACCAACGTGATTTCGATCACCGACGGCCAGATCTTTTTGGAGACCGGTCTGTTTAACTCCGGTATCCGTCCAGCGGTTAACGCGGGTCTGTCGGTTTCTCGGGTCGGTGGCGCGGCGCAAACCAAGATCATCAAAAAGTTGGGCGGCGGTATTCGTCTGGACTTGGCGCAGTTCCGCGAGTTGGCGGCATTCGCTCAGTTCGCTTCCGACTTGGACGAAAGCACCCGCAAACAGATCGAGCGCGGCCAACGCGTTACCGAATTGATGAAGCAGAATCAATATGCGCCGATGTCGGTCGCAGAGATGGGCGTTTCGCTGTATGCGGCCAATAATGGATTCCTGGATAGCCTGGAAGTCAAGCAAGTACGCGTATTCGAAGCGGCGCTGCTGGATTTCATGCGAAACGAAGAAGCCGCGTTGATGGCCAAAATCAACGAGAAAGGCGACTACAACGACGAAATCCAAAAAGGCATTCACGCGGCGATCGAGCGTTTCGTCAAGACTGCTAGCTGGTAAGGGACTCGCACATGGCTGTTGGTAAAGAGATACGATCAAAAATCGCGAGTATCAAGAATACTCAGAAGATTACTCGCGCCATGGAAATGGTGGCCGCGAGTAAGATGCGTAAAACCAAAGACCGTATGCAGGCTACCCGGCCTTACTCGAAAAAAATTGGCCAGATCATTCGGCATCTGGCCAAAGCCAATCCGGAGTACAAACATCCGTTCATGATCGAACGGGAAGTAGAACGGGTGGGCATTATCGTGGTGAGTTCCGACCGTGGTTTATGCGGTGGTTTGAACGCCAACCTGTTCCGAAAAGTGCTGGGCGAAATGCAGCAATGGCAAAGCAAAGGTATCGCCGTCGATGTTTGTGCGATTGGCGGTAAGGGTGCTGCGTTTTTCAGCATGATCAACGCCAATTTGGTCGGTCAAGTCTCGAAATTGGGCGACACGCCGCACCAGAGCGACATTATCGGCCCGATCAAAATCATGTTGGATGCGTTCACTAATGGCGATATCGACGAGCTATTTCTGCTCAGCAACGACTTTGTCAACACCATGACCCAAAAGCCGGTGACGCAGAAATTGTTGCCGGTATCGGTCGGCGAACTGGGCGAAGAGAGCAAGGGCCGGTGGGATTACCTGTACGAACCCAACGCCAAAGACGTATTGGACAGCTTATTGATTCGCTACGTCGAGTCCGCGGTATTCCAGGGCTTGGTGGAAAACAACGCCTGCGAGCAGGCCGCACGGATGGTGGCGATGAAAAGCGCCTCCGACAACGCCGGCAATATCATTAAAGAATTGCAACTGGTCTACAACAAAGCCAGACAGGCCGCGATCACGCAGGAAATTTCCGAAATCGTCGCCGGCGCCGCCGCGGTGTAACGCATTCAAGACAAGTTTAGATAGATTTTTATAGAGGACGACATAATGAGTTTGGGTAAAATCGTTCAAATCATCGGTGCGGTCGTCGACGTGGAATTTCCACGCGACAACTTGCCGAAAGTATATGACGCGTTGAATGTCGAGGGCGGTCTGGTTCTGGAAGTTCAACAACAACTGGGCGACGGCGTGGTACGGACCATTGCGATGGGTTCCACCGACGGTCTGAGCCGCGGCGTCAATGTCACCAACACCGGCGAGGCGATTAAAGTACCGGTAGGCCAAGCCACGCTGGGCCGCATCATGAACGTTCTCGGTGAAGCGATCGACGAAAAAGGCCCGATCGGCGAGAAAGAAAAGTGGACCATCCACCGCGATGCGCCATCCTATGACGAACAAGCCCCAGCCAACGAATTGTTGGAAACCGGTATCAAAGTTATCGATTTGGTTTGCCCGTTCGCGAAAGGCGGTAAAGTCGGCCTGTTCGGTGGCGCCGGCGTAGGCAAAACCGTCAACATGATGGAGTTGATTCGTAACATCGCGATCGAACACAGCGGTTATTCGGTATTCGCCGGTGTCGGCGAGCGGACTCGCGAAGGCAACGACTTCTACCACGAAATGACCGATTCCAACGTTATCGATAAAGTATCGTTGGTCTACGGCCAGATGAACGAGCCACCAGGAAACCGTTTGCGGGTAGCGTTGACCGGTTTGACCATGGCCGAGTACTTCCGCGACGAAGGCCGCGACGTACTGTTCTTCGTCGACAACATTTACCGTTACACGCTGGCCGGTACCGAAGTTTCCGCGCTGTTGGGCCGGATGCCGTCTGCGGTAGGTTACCAGCCTACGCTGGCTGAAGAGATGGGTGTATTGCAAGAGCGGATTACTTCCACCAAGACCGGTTCTATCACCTCGATCCAAGCGGTATACGTACCTGCGGACGACTTGACCGACCCGTCGCCAGCTACCACCTTTGCCCACTTGGACGCGACCGTGGTATTGTCCCGTCAAATCGCCGAGTTGGGTATTTACCCTGCCATTGATCCGCTGGATTCCACCAGCCGTCAGCTGGATCCGTTGGTGATTGGTCAGGAACACTACGAAACTGCCCGGACCGTGCAAGGTATCCTGCAACGCTATAAAGAGCTGCGTGACATCATCGCGATCTTGGGTATGGACGAATTGTCGGAAGAAGACAAATTGACCGTGGCTCGGGCGCGTAAAATCCAGCGCTTCCTGTCGCAGCCGTTCTTCGTGGCCGAGGTCTTCACCGGTTCACCGGGCAAATACGTTTCGCTGAAAGATACCATTGCCGGCTTCAAAGGCATCATCAGTGGCGAATACGACAGCCTGCCGGAACAAGCTTTCTATATGGTCGGCACGATTGACGAAGCCGTCGAAAAAGCCAAAGGCATGTAATCCGGCTCATAGGAGAGTTTTAACATGGCAATGACAATACATGTGGACATCGTCAGCGCCGAGGCGGAAATCTTTTCCGGCTTGGCGGAGATGGTGTTCGCTCCTGCCGAGTTGGGTGAAGTCGGTATCGCGCCGCGCCATGCGCCGTTGATTACCAAACTGAAGCCCGGCGAAGTCAGGGTCAAAATCAGCGACAAAGAATCGCAGGCGTTTTTCGTGTCCGGCGGATTCTTGGAGGTTCAGCCGCATTTGGTGACTGTGCTGGCTGAAACCGCGATTAGAGCCCACGACATTGACGAAGCGGCGGCATTGCAAGCCAAAGCCAGAGCGGAAGAAATGTTACAAGACAAGTCCGGCAAATACGACTACGCAATTGCCCAAGCCGAGTTGGCCCAAGCTGTTAACCAATTGAAAACTCTGGACAGACTCAGAAAGCGTGGCGCATAAAACACGAATTGCGTGAAAATTTAAGCCCGATAGCGTAACGTTATCGGGCTTTTTTTGTTTAAGGAATAGCGATGTCGATAAAAACCATCATTCTCGCCGCCGGCCAAGGTACGCGGATGCGCTCGTCCCGGCCGAAAGTACTGCACGAAATTGCAGACAAAGCGCTATTGCAACACGTCTACGAGACTGCGCGATCTCTGGAAAACAACCAAATCTACATCATCTACGGCCACGGTGGCGAGACGGTCAAGCAAACTCTGGCCGTGCTGGATGCCACCTGGATCGAACAAAAGCAGCAATTGGGTACCGGACACGCAGTGCAACAGGCCATCCACCATGTCGAAGATCCGGATACGGTGTTGATTTTGTACGGCGACGTGCCGTTACTGAAAGCGAAAACCCTAAACGCGCTGTTACATAAAGTCAGCCTGACCTCTTTGGCCTTGCTGACGGTCAATCTGGACGACCCGACCGGCTATGGCCGCATCGTCCGCGACAAAGACCATGCGGTGGTGAAAATCGTCGAACAAAAAGACGCCAACGAAGCCGAATTGCAAATCACGGAAGGCAATACCGGCATTCTGGCTTGCAAAGGCAGTCAACTTAAACAATGGCTGGTCAGACTTGGCAATAACAATGCCCAAAACGAATATTATTTGACCGACATCATCGAAATGGCGGTGGAAGACGGTTTGACCATCGAGACCAGTCAGGCCGGCAGTGCCGACGAGGTGTTGGGCGTCAATAACCGGGCCCAACTCGCCCATCTGGAACGAGTCTATCAAGCCGAACAAGCGCAAGTGCTGATGGAAAAAGGTGTCACTCTCAGGGACCCGGCTCGTATCGACATCCGTGGTGAGTTTGCCGAATTGGGCCAGGACATCGATATTGACGTCAATGTGATTTTCGAAGGCACGAATCGCATCGGTTCCAACGTCAAAATCGGGCCTAACTGTTTACTCAAAAATGCGACGATTGCCGATGACGTAGAAATATTGGCGAACAGCGTACTTGAAGACGCCAGCGTTGGCAGTGGCAGCCGAATTGGTCCTTTTGCCCGGCTGCGGCCCCAAACCGAATTGGCCGACCACGTTCATGTCGGCAATTTCGTCGAGATTAAAAAATCCACGGTTGCCAGCGGTAGCAAAATCAACCACTTGAGCTATATTGGTGATAGCGAAGTCGGCAGCAAAGTCAATATCGGGGCCGGGACCATCACCTGCAATTACGATGGCGTCAATAAATTCAAAACCGTGATCGGCGACGGCGCGTTTATCGGCTCAGATACTCAATTGATAGCGCCGGTGACAGTGGGCAAAAATGCCACGATCGGTGCGGGTTCCACCATCACCAAGGATACGCCCGACGACCAATTGACGTTGAGCCGCACCAAGCAGCTTACCGTACCGACTTGGCAGAGACCGGTAAAACTGGCGGAGATTGTTCCCGACAATGCTTCGCACTCCTCACATCCCTGTAAGTCGGCAGAGATTGTTCCGGACAATCTTCTGCACTCCCAACATCCCTGTCGGTCGGAGAAAGAATAATGTGTGGCATAGTCGCAGGTGTTGCTCAACGAAACGTGGTCCCGATTTTAATTGAAGGCTTAAAGCGCCTTGAGTATCGCGGGTACGACTCGGCCGGACTGGCTGTAATCCACAGCGGCGAAATATTCCGGAAGCGTGAATTGGGCAAGGTTAAAGGATTGGAAGAATTGATTGCGGCCGATCCGATCGAAGGCCGCATCGGCATCGCCCATACCCGTTGGGCAACCCACGGTAAGCCCAGCACCCGCAACGCCCACCCGCACATTAGCAAGGACCGGGTCGGAGTCGTGCATAACGGCATCATCGAAAACCACGATAACCTTCGGACCTCGCTGCAGGAAAACGGTTACGTTTTCACGTCCGAAACTGATACCGAAGTCATTGTCCACAAGGTTGCCGAAGAGCTAAAAGAGGCTGCTAGCCTGCTCGACGCGGTCGGCAAAACCATCAAAAGCTTGCGCGGTGCCTACGCTCTGGGCGTGATCGACAGCGAACAACCCGACGTATTGGTCGCCTGCCGCAAGGGTAGTCCATTGGTAATCGGCATCGGCATCGGCGAATACTTCATCGCCTCCGATATCGCCGCGCTGTTGCCGGTGACGCAACGCTTCATCTTCCTGGAAGACGGCGACATCGCCGAATTGACCATCAACGGCGTGACGATATTCGACGAAGCCGGCCGTCGCGTGGTCCGCCCGGTCATCGAAAGCCAGCTCAAGGCCGACGCGGTCGACAAAGGCAAATATCGCCACTACATGCTCAAGGAAATCTACGAGCAAGCCTGGGCGGTATCGGAAACGTTGGAAGGCCGTTTCATCGACAGCCGCTTGCAGGATAACGCCTTCGGCCATAACGCCGGCGAGGTGTTCGACCAGATCAAGTCGGTTCTGATTTTAGCCTGCGGTACCAGCTACCATGCCGGTTTGGTCGCCCGCTACTGGTTCGAAAAATACGCCAGGGTTCCCTGTGCAATCGAAATTGCCAGCGAATTCCGCTACCGCAATCCGGTCGTCGCCCCGGATACCCTGGTCGTCACCATTTCCCAGTCCGGCGAAACCGCCGACACCTTGGCCGCATTGCAGGAAGCTAAAAAGCTCGGCGTCAAACATTCGCTGGTGATTTGCAACGCGCCGGAAAGCTCGCTGGTGCGAGAGTCGGATTTGGTGTTGATGACCCGCGCCGGCCCGGAAATCGGCGTCGCCTCGACCAAGGCCTTCACTACCCAGTTGGTGGCCTTGTTGATGCTGATCATCGCCATCGGCCGCCGTTTCGAACTCAGCGCCGACAAAGAGGAGCACATCGTTTCGCAATTGTTCGCCTTGCCCGGCAACATCGAAAAAGTGCTGAAGCTGGACAATGCCATCGAACTGTTGTCGCAGCGATTTGCCGACAAGCACAATGCACTGTTCCTCGGCCGCGGCACGCATTACCCGATCGCGATGGAAGGCGCCTTGAAGCTGAAGGAGATTTCCTATATCCACGCGGAAGCCTATCCGGCCGGCGAATTGAAGCACGGCCCGCTAGCCTTGATCGATGCCGAAATGCCGGTGGTCACGGTCGCCCCGAACAATAACCTGCTGGAAAAGCTCAAATCCAACATCCAGGAAGTCAGCGCCCGCGGCGGGCAGCTGATCGTATTCATGGACGAAGACCTGGCCGAAAGCGACGCCGCCGACGAAAACGTGCAAATCGTCAAAATGCCCAGCGTCGCCAATGCCATCTCACCGATCATCTATACGATACCGCTACAACTGCTTTCCTATCACGTCGCCGTGCTAAAAGGCACCGATGTCGATCAACCGAGGAACCTCGCAAAATCGGTCACGGTGGAATAGCGGAAGCGTTGACGGTATGGATTTGTGTAGGAGGGCAATAAAGTTGCATACTGGGGCCATTAAGTCTAGACCCTTATCAAGAAGCGAGGACTTAGTGGCTTTTTTATGGCGAAAAAATCTTACGCAATTACAGATGTAACAAACCAAAAATGGATAAAAGAGGGGCGAGGCTCAGGGCATGGCTCCTGGCTGACAGTCAGAGATTTGCCCTCCGACGGGCGTTCTCACCGCATATTCGGGCACAAATCACAGCGCACCCATCATCTTCTGTCCGACCTTGAGTTGGCGATATTTTTATACTTGAATGGTATACCGATACGGCAGACATCCGAGAGCAATTTCCCTTACGATTGGAAGATACTCGCTTAATAGCAGATGAGGCGCGGATTGTGCACCCTGAATGTCAAGGTGCGTTCCAAATCATGAGTTCTGATTTTTTGGTCAATACTCGTTTCGGAATCCCCCAAATCTGCTCTTCAAGCAAAATATTCGGAAAACTTGCAAGATACCTGCACAATCGAAAAATTAGAAATTGAAGGACGATATTGGGCGCAGAAATGCGTGCCGTGGATGCTCGTGACTGAGAAGGATATTCCATTAGTCGTATTTAACAACATCGCTTGACTGTATCCCAAACCGCAGCGGAACGAGCTTGAAATAGAAATAATGCAGGAGCATGTTGCGATCTACGTGCATCATTTCCAAAGCTTTCCGCGGAAAACGATTGTTGAAATCGCAATATTACTGAATGCCGCTTTATTCCCTAACGCCAGGACAATTGTTGTCTGAAATACGATAAAGGTCGTTTGCGGCAAGTTTCAATATCACATTGGGCGTGTAGGTTCAATTCCAGGTTGACGGGGATGTTTGGTTCTTGAATTATGAATACGCCAGATGAAATATTATTTCGGTTCGGTGGTATTTATGCGACAACTCCCCGGGGCCTTTGCTCTTCATCGCAAAGAATTACTTCTTACATAAGTTAGAAAAGGTAAAACCGACATGAGCCGTATCCTGTTCGCCTAGGAATTGGGAGGTAACCTAGGGCATATTACAGAAGTGGCTCCAT
>NZ_PPPU01000026.1 GCF_006483455.1 Methylomonas koyamae | reverse complement strand
CCGTCACGAGCGCACTAGGAGCAGGCCATGCCTGCGACCGAAGGCGCTTGATCGCGGGCGTGGCCCGCTCCTAGCATCCCTAACTTAACGGCATTGCCAACCCAGCCGGAGGCCACCGCTCCATCAATACTTGATCGTGACGCCGACGAAAGCCGAGCGGCCCATACCCGGCACGTTTCGGCCCCAAGGCACCGTGACGTTAGGGGCCGCGGTCGGGTTCATGCCGTAGCGGTCGCCGAGATAGGAGCCGGCCAAGGGATGGAAATATTGTTTATCCAGCACGTTGTCCAAGCCGACGTCCAGTCTGACACTGCCCCATTCGTAGCCGGTTCTGGCGTTGAGCAGGATGTAGGACGGCGTCTGAACTTCGTTACGGATTTGCTGGACATGGGATTTGCCGTCGACGAACTGCATTTCCAGCGCGCTCTGCCAACTGCTCAAGCGGTGGTCCAGACTCAATTTCATATTGAACGGCATCATGTGGTACAGGTTGCCGCCGTCCATCCGCTGGCCGCGGACATAACTCATCGTGGTATGGGCAGCGAATTCGCCGAGCGTTTGGTCTTTATACAGGCGGGTGAGGCCCGACACGTCCATACCCCATAGCCGCGCATCGTGGTTGGCGTATTGCAAATAGACGTACTGATTGTCCACCGTCAAGTTATTGATGGTAGGCCCGCCCGTATATGACGTTGCCGCGCTGCGGCAGCCGTTGGCGTCGCGAGCCGGATTGGTGTTTACCAGACAGCGATCCGCATCGATGAAGTTATTGACGTACGTAAAATACGGCGTGACGTTGACTTCCCACAAATTGTTTTGCGGCTCGTGAAATGCGGCGATCAAACTGACGGTATGGGCGGTTTCCTCGGTCAAATCCATATTGCCGACATAGCCATTACCATCGCCGAACCAGCCTATCATCGCCATATCCATTTTCCGCGCGCCCCAGACGTAACGCTCGTACAAATTCGGGGTGCGGTTCTTGCGGGCATAACCCAATTCGTACTGACTGATGTCGTTAGGCGTGAACTGCACCAGAGCCGTCACGTCGAAAGTGTCGTTGGTCCGCCCTTTATCGCGAGCGTTGAAGGCGTTAGCCGCCGTCAAGGCTAATTTCGCGCCTGCCGGATCGGGATTGTTCGCCAAATTGCCATTGGTCCCCAGCAGATTCGGGTTGTAGGGGCTGACGTTACCCGTATCGGTGCTGGTGTGTTCGTAGCGCAAACCCAGCAAGCTTTTCCATTGTTGGTTCCAGCGCGCTTCCCATTCGCCGAAAAAGGCAACCCGCTCCTTCTCGGCATTGTTTAAATTGATGTAATTCTGCGGCGCCATCATCCAGTATGCGGGATTCGGCGTGGGGTTGGCCGGTCCGGGGTCGTTATGCACCGCCGGCCAGTAATCGTTCAGCTTGTTGGCGTGGTATTCGTTGCCGATTCTGAAGGTATCGCGCTTGCCGTAGGGGATTTCCGCCAAGATCTTGTAGCCCAAGTTGCGGCCGCGGGTTTCCATCGGCATCCTGTCGTTCGGAAAAGCAAAACCGCCGCCCGACACCGTACCGTCGAGATAGCGATTGTGCTTGTCGTCGCCGATGTCCATGCTGTGCTGGGTCGATTCGAAGTAGAACTTACTTTCCAACGTGCCCCAATCGAAACTGCCATTGTGCATGATGTTGCCGAAGATACTGTCGTTATTGGTCAGGTCCATGCGCTGGTTCGGAAACAACTGGTAGGGCATGTGCTGCTGGCCGCCTCTGACCACAACCAGATGGTTGTCGGATTTGAACGACAACGCCGCGGAGTGGTTTTGGTTGACGTAAGCCGTGGAGTTGACGATCTGGCCGTTGCCGTCGCTGTAATTCATGCTTTCGGTATGCGAACCGGTGTAGTCCAGCCGGACGTTCTGAGTAGCGACGCCGGCCGCGATACTGCCGCCGAAGGCGTCGCCGTTGCTGCGGTAAAACGACGACACCGAACCGTCCAGCAAAATATCCTTGCCCGGCTCGGCAAACACCGGTTCCGGCGTTTGTACCGAAATGGTGCCGCCGATGCTGTCGCCGCCCAGGCTCACCGGCGTTACCCCGGTCAGAATCGTGATCTTGCCGATATTGCTGCGGTCGATATACGACAGCGGCGGATTCATGTGGTTGGCGCAAGCCGAAGTCAAGGTCATGCCGTTGATGTCGATTTTGACCCTGTCGTCGTTCAGGCCGTGGATCACTGGCAAACTGGACACGCCGCCGGCGCCGTACAAACTGACGCCGGGCGTATCCTCCAATAACTTGGCGGTGTCGCTGACCGCCGCCCGCTTGCTTTCCAGAATATCGGCTTCCATTTCCGATGCGCCCAGGTTCTTAACGCTGGGGAACTTGTCGGTGACGATCACTTTTTCCAGGACCACCTCGATTTCGGTTCCGGCCGCTTCCGGCGCGGTCTCCGCCGCTAACACCGAAGCCACGAAACAGAGCGATACCGTGCCGAGCCATTTATCGCAATGCAGCCGGTTGCCGGTGGGAGTTGTCGGAGGAACGTTCGGCAAATGCGCCGGTAGATTTGAATTGAAATTGTTCATTGCTTGCCTTTCGAAAGTCTGAAATCGGGGCGAACGCCAGGGTTCGGCCCGAATTAAGTCAAGCAACAAGCGCACCGAATTGTAAGGCTTTGTAATATTATAACTTTCTAATTTTATGTTTTATGAATTCTCTGAAACTATGTTATATGCCACATGCAAAATAAGTGATATGCCGCAATCCGCGCCGCCGCTTTTCGCGGTATCTCCGCCTTGTCCATACAATCGCGCCGGCCGCAAAGCAATCCGTCGCGACACCGACTTTGCCGGAAACGGCGGCGCAGACTTACAATAGCCCGCCTTCAATCACCTAACTTTTCGGAAAACACGATATGAAATACAGCCCTTGCGTCGACCAATGCACCACTGACGGTACTCATTGCTCAGGCTGCGGCCGCTCGCACCAGGAAATTGCCGAAACCAAGCAATTGGTCAAAACGGTGGTCGACTTCATCCAGAAACAGGGTTACGACAACCCGGAAGAGTTTGTCGACCGCATCAGCAAAAGCATTCTGAAAAAGCTGCAAAAAGCCAACGGCTGAGTGGGTTGTAAGCCCAACAAGCGTAGCGAGTTTCAGCCGCCGTCGGCGGCCAGCCGGTATCCGACGCCGACTTCGGTCAACAAATAGCGCGGCCGGGCCGGGTTCACCTCCAGCTTGTGCCGCAACTGGCCCATGTAGATGCGCAGATAGTGCTGGTCGTGAATATGCTCGGCGCCCCAAACTTCGCCGAGCAATTGCCGATGGGTCACGACCAGGCCGGCATGGCGCACCAGGATGCCGAGCAGGCGAAACTCGATCGGCGTAATCCGCACTTCGTTACCGGCGATGAACACTTTTCGCCGCGCCAGATCGATTTTCAATTGCCCGGTTTCGAAGGTCTCGCTGGCCGCGATACTGCGCGCCACCCGGCGCAATAAGGCCTGCAAACGGGCATGTAATTCGCCGCTGCCGAACGGTTTGGTTAGATAATCGTCGGCGCCGGCGTCCAGCGCCATGATCTTGTTCTGCTCCTGGCTACGGGCGGACAACACCAGCACCGGCAGATCGGACAGTTGCCGCAAGCGCCGGGCCACGGCGATCCCATCCATGTCCGGCAAGCCCAAGTCCAGGATCACGCAATCGGGCTGCTCGCTTTTCAGCAGCGCCAGCCCGGACTTGGCGCAATCGGCTTCGGCGATGCGCCAGCCGCGGTTGGCCAAGCTGGTTTTCAAAAAGCGCCGGGTCTGGCTGTCGTCTTCTATCAGTAAAATCAACGGTGCCGCATCGTTCATTCGCCACTCTCTCCGGTCTCGCCCCAATCCAGCGCCGGCGGCTCGCGCAACGGCAAATCGATAATGAACGCCGCGCCCTTACCGGCCAGATTCGTCGCCCGAATCCGGCCGCCGTGGGCGGCGACGATGGTCCGGCACAATGCCAGTCCCAAGCCGACGCCGCCGTGTTCGGTCTCGCCGCTCAGCCGGTAGAATTTATCGAAGATTTTCTGCTGCATGCCGTCCGGAATTCCGGCGCCGTAATCGGTAACGGTCAATTGCAAACCGTCTGCCGCCAGTTCCGCGCCAATATCGATCGGGCTGCCCGGCGGCGTGTATTTGATCGCATTCTCGATCAGATTCGCCAGCACTTGCTCGAACAAGACGGCATCGACCCACAACAACGGCAGGCTGTCCGGAATTTGGGTACGCACCGGCCGCTCCCGCAACGCTTTATCGAGCCGGGTCAACGCGCTGCCGACGATTTCCTCCAGCGCGTTCCATTCGCAATGCAGCGTAATTTCGCCGCTGCTGAGCCGGGCCATGTCCAGAATCTTGCTGGTCAATTCGGCCATCCGTTGCGCCTCGTCGAATACCGCCCGGTAAAACTCCTGGCGCTCGGCCGCCGATAAGCGGTCGGCATTGTCGATCAATGCGCCGGCCGCACCGCTGATCCGGGTCAACGGCGTGCGCAAGTCGTGGGAGATCGCGCTGAGCAAGGCGTTTCGTAACGCTTCGGCCTGCACCTGCAGGCCGGCTTCGCGGGCGCGTTCGGCCAGATACAAGCGCTCCAGCGCCTGGCCGACCAGATTGCGGAAGGTTTCGAACAAAGCCAGTGCCTCCGGATGCGCCAAGCGCGACGAAGGCTCCGCTCTGACCAACAACACGCCGAATACGGTCTGCGATCCGGCCAACGGATAATAGGCCGCACCTTGGCTGTGGCGAGTCGAGTTCGCCGCGAACGCCTGCCGGGCCGCTTCGGCATCGAAACCCGGCCCAACTGCGGCAATCGACGCGGGCAGGCGCCGGTTCTCGTCGGCCGGCACGATGAGGGCTTCGGCGCCGAATTCGTCGCGTATCCGCTCGGCAGCCAACGCCGCAATCGCTTCGCGGCTCTGCGCATCGGACAAGGCCCGGCTTAAGCGGTACAAGGCGTTGGCCCGGTTTTCCCGCTGCCGGGCAATTTCGGCTTGACTGCGAGCCCGATCGAATAAATTGCTGGTCAGGCTGGCAACGACGATCATGACCGCCAAACCGACGATATTTTCCAGATCGGAAATCGCAAACGAGAATATCGGCGGCGCGAAATAATAGGCAAACACCGGCGGGCTCAGCAGCGAGGCGGTCAGCGACGCACCGCGACCGTAGCGGCTGGCGACCAGGAATACGCCGAGCATATAGCTCATCAGAATGCTGGCCGGTTCCAATATGCTACGCAACGGCCAAGCGGCCAGCGTGCAGATAAACGGCGCGGCGATCCCGCAAACGTAGCCGGTTAAGCGCTCACGCCGACTCCTGACCGGTAGTCGCGCCTCCGGTGCGACATTTCCCTGCCGCCGCTTGCTACCGATACCGAACATCGCCCTCACCCTTCCCGCCGGACATCCGCGTCAAAAGGAATGGGCGTTGACCAGAAAATGCACGCCGATACTGGCGAAATAACCGAGCAGGATCACCGGACACCATTTCATGTGGTTGCTAAAAGTATATTGTCCCTTGGCCTGGCCCAACAAGCCAATCCCCGGTGCCGAACCGATCGCCAACAAGCTGCCGCCGACGCCCAGGGTCAAAGTCAACAGCAGCCATTGGCCTTGGGTAATGTCCGGGTGCATGGTCAGAATCGCGAACATCAGCGTGCCGTTATCGACGAAGGCCGAGCACAGGCCGATCGCGATGTTGGCTAAGGTCGGGCTGAGTTGGCCGTAAAGCAAGTGCGAGACGGCGTCGAGATAACCGATGTAACCCAGGCCGCCGATGCCCATCATCGCGCCGTAGAAAAACAACAGCGTGTCCCATTCCAGCCGGCCGACTTTTTCGAAAATATCGAAACGCGTCGATTGGGTGGCGGCGGTCTGGTAATCGCCGCCGCCGAAAAACAGCGAGAACTCCGACTGCCTTAACGCTTGCGCCTTTTCGGTTTGGCGCAGGTAATAATAAAAAAACTGCAACAACGACAAACCGGCCATCATGCCGGCTGCGGCCGGCAAATGCAGTTCCATATCGAACACCACGGCCAACGCAATCGTCACGCCGAACAGAAACAGCAGGCGCTTCGCGCCGCGCGGCAGCGCGACATCCGCCATTTCGATGCTCGGAATTTCCTGCGGCAGCGCAAAATGCATCGCCAGCGCCGGGACCAGGAAATTCACCAGGCAGGGTAAGAACAACTTGAAGAATTCGGTGAAACCGAGGATACCGTGCTGCCAGACGAACAAGGTGGATATCCCGCCTAGCGGGCTGAACGAACCGCCGGCATTAGTCGCAATCACGATGTTGATACAGGCCAAGGATACGAAACGCGGGTTGTCTTTACCGACCGCGACCGCCACAGCCCCCATCAGCAGGCCGGCCGTCAGGCCGTTGACGACACAAGACAGGAAGAACACCAAAAACCCGGTAATCCAGAATAATTGCCGGTAACTCAAATGCTTGGTCACCAGCCAGACCTTCAACGCGTCGAACAAGCGCATGTCCTCCATCGCGTTCAGATAGGTCATCGATACCATGATGAACAGCAACAACTCGATGTAAGTCTGCAAATTGCTGCGAAACGCGGCGACTGCCAGTTCATCCAGCCCCTGTTCCCGGTAGGCCAGCACGATAACGAACCAGATTAACGCCGCCGCCAACAGCATGGGTTTGGATTTGCGCAATTCGGTCACTTCTTCCAGCATCGCCGCGACATACGCTGCCACCATGACCAAAAGCGAAATGTAACCGGCCCAATGGCCGGTCAAATCCAAAGGTTTTAGGCTTTCCGGCGCCGAGCCGGCATCCGAGGCAGCCAGTGCCGGCAGCGCCAGGGCTGCCAGTCCCAGCAGGCCCGATATCATCATCCGCACAAATTTCTCCTTACCCTGATTCGCAAGCGCTCCGAATCGACGGAACGCTCCGCCAAGCTCGGCACCATCGCCTTAATGTTTCCATTGGCCGCCCGCCGCGACGACCGCGCCGCCTAAACTTCCACGGCCCGGAATTCTAGGCAGCCGGACGTAAAAAAGGTGTAAAGAACGGTCGGGACAGTTGCCGAGGATTTGCCAAATCCCGGCAAATTTGCGGAAATGGGCGGTTTTAGCCCAAACCGATCGTTAGCCCGATGAAAAATAAAGCCCTCGCCGACCTGCCCCGCCACAACGTCCCCAACTTCCCCGGCTGGTGGGCCGCATTGGGGCCCGGCGTGGTGTGGATGGCGCTGGCCCAGGGCAGCGGCGAACTGATCTGGTGGCCGTATATGGTCGCCAAGTACGGTTTGACCTTTCTCTGGTTGTTGGCACCGGCCTGTTTGCTGCAATACCCGTTGAATCTGGAAATCGGCCGCTACACATTGCTGACCGGGGAAAGCATTTTTCACGGCTTCATCCGCTTGAACCGCAGCTTCGGCGTGTTTTTATGGCTGCTGATGACGGTATCGTTTCTGTGGTTCGGCGCGTTCGCCTCGGCCGGCGGCACGGCGATGGCCGAATTGACCCATTGGCCGGAGGGCTGGAGCCAGCGCGGCCAAAGCCTGTTCTGGGGCTACGCCTCGATTGCGGTGTTCGTGACGGCGATTCTGGCCAGCGGCGTGGTCTATACCTTGATCGAACGTTTCATGAAGCTGGTCGCCGTCGTCACGGTTGTTGGCCTGCTATCGGCCTGTCTACAAGCCGACGTACTGAAGGCGCTTCCGGAATTTGCCCAAGGCCTGTTCGGTCCGGTCGGCGCCATGCCCCGGCCCTGGGATAATCATGACGCCAGCAAGTTGCTGACCGCCATCACCTTCGCCGGCCTCGGCGGTTTCTGGATCTTGTTTTACTCGTACTGGTTGCGCGACAAAGGCGCCGGCATGGCCGGTCTGGTCGGCCGCATCACCGGCCTGGGCGGCGCCGAGGAAGCGGTGCTCAGCGACGGCTTTCTGCCGGCAGACGCCGCGCAAAGCGCGCAAAATTGGGAATCCTGGCGCCGATTCTTGAGCGCGGACATCCTGGTCGGCATCGTCGGCAATTTATTGACCACCTTGATGACCTGCCTGCTGGCCTATGCGCTGCTGTTTCCGAAAGGCTTGCTGCCGCAGGAATACGAACTGGCCGTCGTGCAAAGCCAGTTCTTTGCCGTGAGTTGGGGCGAAATCGGCCGGCTGTTGTTTCTGGTGGTCGCCGCGGCATTTTTGACCGATACCTGGCTGGCTACCGCCGACGCGGTCAGCCGGATTCAAGCCGATATCGTGTTGACGCTGTTTCCGCAAGCCCAACGCTGGCCGGCCCGGCGCTGGTATTACCTGTTTCTGGCGCTGCTGACCTTGATTACCTCGTTTACGATGCAGCTCGATGCGCCGGGGCCGTTGATCCTGACCAGCGCCGTGATCGGCTTCGCCGGCACCATCCTGTTTCCGGCGGCCTTATATCTTTTGAATTACCGGTTATTGCCGCCCCATTTGCCGGAGTGGGCCAAGCCCAAGGGCCGGCCCTGGCTGCTGGCATTGAGCTTTGCCGTGTATCTGCTGCTGGCGCTGCTGTATCTGCGCGCCAGCCTGTAACGGCCCACCGCTTTAAAACTCGTATTTCAACGAGCCCATTACATTGATCGGCGCGCCGGGGATCACGCCGAAATTGCTGCCGGCCGAGTTGGCGTAGTATTCCTTGTCCAGCAGGTTGTTGATATTCAATTGCGCGGTCAACCGCTGCTGACCGATTTTTTGGGTGTAAGCCGCCATCGCATCCAAGCGGACGTAACCGGGCAACAGATAGCTGTTATCGGAATCCCCCGGCCGCGGCCCAACCGCGACCGCACCCAGCCCGGCTTTGAAGGCCTGGTTGAACTGCCAGGTGCCCCACAGGCTGCCCTGATGGCGCGGCACGTTCTCCAGCCTGTGGCCTTGCAGGCCGTCGAAATCCTGGGTGTAATTGACTTGGGTATAAGCGTAGGTCGCCAGCAAATGCAGTTGGTCGGTGACTTGCCCGGCCAAATCCAACTCAATAC
This sequence comes from Methylomonas koyamae, assembly GCF_006483455.1. GTDB lineage: Bacteria > Pseudomonadota > Gammaproteobacteria > Methylococcales > Methylomonadaceae > Methylomonas > Methylomonas koyamae_B. The sequence continues at coordinate 8,057 of NZ_PPPU01000026.1, read as the reverse complement.
CCCGGCTCCTGATTTGCCCGGCCAGAATCTGAAAATTCGGATTGGCCTGATTCGGATCGTCGGTCAGCATATTGGTTTTGGTCAGATAGAAAAATGCCAGTGTCGATGAAAATCGTTGGTCGGCCGATTCGGTTTTAATCCCCAATTCGTATTGCTTGCCGCGCTGTGGATCGAATTTCTCGCCGCTGGCACTGACGCCGTTATTGGCGCTGAACGATTCGCTGAAACTGCCGTACAGCGACAGCCAATCCTGCACGCGGTACGTCAACCCAGCCCGTGGGCTGAAGGCGTCGTCGTTGGCTGGACTGCGCCCCAATTCCGCCGCTTGCGACGAGACCGGCGAAAAATTCTGCCCTGTGGTCACGCTGTCGTAGCGCCCGCCCAACAGAATATGCAAGCGGTCGAACAAGGTGATCTGGTCCTGCAAATAGGCACCGACCCAAGATTCACGCCGATAAAAGAAGGCGTTATCCACGGTCAGGGCATCGAAATCGACTTGGCCGTAGACCGGCGCGTAAATATCGATCGGCGCGGTCGGCGCATCCGAATCATGGGAGCGGGTCAAGGAGTGAAAGCCATCGAATCCGACCAGCAGATTATGTTTGCTACCCAGAACTTCGAACTTGCCGTTCAGATCGATATTGCCGGAGTGGCTAACGACGTCCTGCACACCTTTGGTAGCCACTCGATCCAGCGTGCGCATGTCGTCGCGCAGCCCAAAGTAGTTGTACAAGGTCGGCCCGCTCAGAGTCCAATCCTTGAACAAATAGCGCTGGGTTATTTTCCAGTCGTCATTGAAATGATAGGTCCAATCTACTGCAACCGAGGTGCTTTCCAGAGTTTGGCGGTGAAAGCCGTCCTTCAGGTTACGGCTGAGCGGAATCGGCGCCGGCCGACCGTTGACCGCCGGAATGCCGTAGTCGGCATTAAATTGGTCGTGTTTGTATTCCAGATCGACGTTGGTTTCGAAGCGGGCGCTCGGCCGCCAGGTCAAACTCGGCGCGACGAAAAAACGCTGGTTGCCGACGAAATCGCGAAACGATTGCTGGTCGGTATACGACCCGTTCAGCCGGTACAACAAGGTCTTGCCGGCATCGAGTGGGCCGGTGGCGTCAATTAAAGTACGGTATTGGTCGAAAGAACCGAACTGCTGCTGCAACGAGTAATACGCGGTATCCAGCGGCTTTTTGGTCACGTAATTGACCATACCGCCGGGCTCGATCCGGCCGTACAACATCGCCGCCGGCCCCTTCAGAATCTCGATTTGTTCGATGTTGGCAATATCATAAATATCCTGGCGATTGTACAAACCGTTGCGGTAAGCGTCGCCAAACCCGGAACCGGCCAGACCGCGGATCACGAAATTGTCATACAGGTAACCGCCGCCGGTACGGCCCAACACGCCGCTGACGTGGCCGTTGACCGCATCCGGCAAGGTCATGGTCTGTTTGTCGGCCAACACCGCTTTCGGCACGATTTGGATCGAGATCGGCGTTTCCATCACCGGGGTATCGGTTTTGGTGGCCGTGGTGGCGTTGGGCCGGTTGTAATCCGGATTATCCGGCGCATTCCAGGCATAGACCGGCTTGCCGACCACCGTCATCGCCGGCATCAGCTCCGGGCTGGTTTTGTTGTGCAGCTCCGGCGGCTTGGGCTGAATCGTCACGGTACCGTCGCCGGTGGTTTGCGCCCGCAACGGCGAATCGGCCAACAGCATATTCAGCGCTTCGGCGTCGGTATACTCGCCCTGCACTGCCCGACTACGTAGATGCTCGGCGATGTCGGTGCCGTAAATCAACGGTTGCCGGCTCTGCTTGCCGAACTGCAACAACGCCTGGTTCAGCGCTTGGGCCGGAATGTCGTAATAATGCTTGGCGCCGACGTTTTCCGCCTGAGCCGCCGGGGCCAATGCCAGGGCCGTCGACGCGACTAGCGCACGGCAGATAAAAATCGAACGGCGATGCGTTGCGTGGGACATGAACACTCCTGATTTCGTCTCGGTTACGGGGCCGCACTGCGGCTGCTAAGGGTAAAGACGGAATCGGCGGAAGAATCCACATCGGTGCGGCGTCAGTGACTGGGTCAATTACTGCTGCGAGAGGGAAACCCGCCCAAGCCTCGGGCGGGAAAAAGTCTTCATATTGTCACGGCGGCTGCGGCATAATCGACCTAGCGCGCGCCGTGGCGGGCCGCGCTACCGACTTACTCCATAATAACGATGAGGAGCGCGCCCATGACCAGATCGAACCTGCTTGCCGTGATGTGCCTGACGCTTTGTGCCGCCTTAGCCCACGCCGACTGCGTAGACCCCAAAGACACTTACGATGCCTACAACGAGGTCGCCGACGCCGCCCAAGACCGGCCGTCGGAATTTTACGTGCTGTCCTACTCCTGGGCGCCGCGCTATTGCGCCGAGAAAGGCGACAAACGCCGCCCCGGCCAAAAAGATTATCTGCAATGCGGCAGCAACGCCCGTTTCGGTTACATCCTGCACGGGCTGTGGCCGCAAGGCACCCTGGCCAAACCCAACGACTACCCGCGGGCCTGCGCCGGCGACCAGCCCAAAATCGACCGCGCACTGATGGCGAAATATTTCTGCATGACGCCCAGCGCCTGGCTGTTGCAACACGAATACGAAAACCACGGCACCTGCATGATCGACCGGAATCTGCGTACGCCGCAGGCCTATTTCGATAAAGCGCTGGCATTGCACAGCGCGCTGCACCTGCCTGACCAGCAAATCACCAACGAAGCCAAGGGCAAAACCTGGTTCGTGCAAAACAATCCGCAACTGCCCGAAGACAGCGTCTACTTCGACCGCAATGCCAAGGAATGGCGGGTCTGTTACGACCGCGATTTCGCCCCGTTCGCCTGCCCTCGTCCCGGCGGCCAAGGCGGCGACTCGGACGGCAACAACGGCAACCCCGACGCCTGCCCGGTCAAAGGCAATATCTCCGGCAAGAACCGCAAATACTACTTCGTCCCCAGCCACCCGAGCTACGCCGACGTAGTCATCGACTTCAGCAGAGGCGAGCGCTGTTTCGATACGGTCAAGCAGGCAATGGCGGCGGGCTGGAAAAAGGCACCTTGATTTTTTAGTTATTTGCAGGCGAGTTTCAGCGTTTCCGGCGATTTGATTTCGCCGGAAACGTTAGCGATTGGTGTTGCCTTGGCTGTTTTGGGCTTTGCGGCGGAATGAGTGAATTCGGCCAGTTGCGGACGACCCTCTAGTTTATGATCGTCCAATAAATTGCTTTTAGCAGATATAAGGGTGGGCACAAAAGGCCGTGACCACCTTACCGGGCTGCCATATGCTCGTTCGCGGTATCAAGCATAAGGTCTAGGGTACGGCCCTAGTTTCACTATTGAATTGATTGACCGGAAAATATTCCACATGAGCAAACCGCTGAATCATTTTTGCCAAATCACGCTCCTCACTGCCGTTATTAGTTTGTCCAGCGGCTGTTCGGTCAATCCAGTAGCGTCCAAACCAACCAAATTTGGTTCGGCCTGGCAAACCGTGGCGTGCAAAATTTTTGACGTGCCTGATGCGATTGCCGCGCAATCGGATTGTGGTTATGTCACCGTCCCCGCACAGCATGCCCAACCCAACGGCCCCACCATCCAACTGGCCGTAATCCGAACGCGTAGCAGTGGCAAAAACCCGGCGCTCGATCCCCTGTTTGTCGAACAGGGCGGTCCTGGGGACTCAACCATCGGTGATATTGCCGATAGCGCCTTGCCGAATTTCCCCGAACTCCCCGTCTTGTTAGAGAGCCGCGATTTAATCTTCTTAGAGGAACGGGGGACACGCTATTCCAAGCCATTCCTGTCTTGTCCGGAGCTCAATGAACACTATATTGCAGTGGCCAAAGGGGAAATAGGCTACACCGATCCAAGCTGGTTCAAGGCGTGTAATAATCGCCTTAAGGCGCAAGGGATAAACCCCAACGCCTTCAATACTCGCGAAAATGCTGCCGATGTCTACTTTGTGGCAGAGACCCTGGGCTACCCGCAATTCAACTACTATGGCGTTTCTTACGGCACCTTATTGGGGCAATATGTGATTGCGCAGGCGGATAAGCACCAAGCCAAACTGCGCAGCGTGATCCTGGATGGTGTCGTCACCACCAATGTTGATTTCAATCTGGGCGCCGGGCATTCGATGAGTTATGCCTTGCGGAATGTGTTCCACGCTTGCGCGCAAGACCAACAATGCGGTCAGGCCTATCCCAATCTAGAGCAGAAATTTTTTGCGCTGGTCGATCAGCTTAATCAGAAACCCATTCCCATTAACCTGACCCTTCCCTCCAGCCAAAAACCGATCGCCAGTCAGCTCGATGGCAATACCTTTCTCAATGGTGTCCTGCACTTTTTAGCGAGGCCCTATTCCGCTGAATCAGCCAGAGGCAGTTCGCTACCCAAGTTCATTTATGCAGCCAGCAAAGGCAACTTCGATTGGGTGACGGAAAAATTGTCAGAGGACTTGGAAAATCATACCAGCGCGAAAGAGATGTATCACACCGTCCTTTGTGCGCGGGCAAAATCGGTGCAAATGACGCCTTCCCAGTTATTGCCGCCAGCGTATCCGCAACTGCTGCCCATTGGCATCCGCGAATCTGAATCCGTGACGAAAGCTTGTGACATTCTCCAGGCCGAGTTGAAACCGCCTTTTGCTTACGAAAACCCTGACATTCCAACCCTTTTATTTAACGGTACTTACGATCCAGTCACGCCGCAGCCCTATGGCGAAACCGTGGCCAAGAGTTTGAAAACCGCCTATGTTTACACCTTCCCAGGTGTCGGACATGGGGCCTTGTTTGTGCCGAAGGATATGCCTGCCGGGACCTGTTCGACGCAAATTGCCGCCGAGTTTCTGGCTAACCCGCAGCAAGCACCCGACAGTAGCTGTCTTACTCAGATCAAACCGAGATTTGTGGTTGAATAAAACAGCTTTTCAAAAATCTTTGAGCCGTCGGGCTTGATCTGGAGTGGTTAACGTTAAACAAATCCACTCGGTGCTGGTAAAGACTTTGACAGCTAAGCCCTTAATTTGCATTGGACAAACTCAAATTAAGGGTAAGCTGGAGTCTTCGATGGTTGCCGATGCTGCGCCGGGCTAGCGCAACACCACCAGATACCGGGTCAAGGACATGATTTTAAGGCCCGGCACCGCAGAACCGAAACCGGCGACGGCCTGGTCGAGGGCATCGAGCCGAAACAGGCCACTGATCCGTTTATCCGCCCAAGCCGAGTTCAGCAGCAATACCTTACCGGGGCGGTAGGCGTTGATGCGTTCGACCGCTTCCGCCAGCGGCACGCCGTCGAATTGCAAGTAACCGTCGCGCCACACCGCCATGTTTTCCGGCCGGCCGGGGCGGACGGATATTTGGCCGCCCGCAATTGCGGCGGTTTGGCCGGCGGTCAGCGGGTTGTGCCGGTCGCCGGTGCGAATTTCGACCCGGCCTTCGACCAGTTCGACCTGAGTTTCCGCACCGGTGCGGCGCACGCCGAAAGCCGTACCGATCGCCCTTACTTCGCCGGCATCGGTGGCGGCCAAAAACGGCCGCTGCGCATCCTTGGCCACTTCGAAAAAGGCTTCGCCGCGCAACAACTCGACCCGGCGTTGGAGCTTATCGAAACGAATCGCCAATGCGCTGTCGGCGTTCAAAATAAGCCGAGAACCGTCGGCCAGCACCACCCGACGCTGCTCGGCCTTACCAGTCAGATAGTCGGCCTGCCATGCCAAGGGCGGATAAAACGCCGCCAAGGTCAACGCCAATAACACGCAAGCGGCAATTGCCGGTGCCCACCGTAGCCGCCGACGCCGATTTCGGAGCGGCGGACAGGTCGGCGCGACTGAAACGGTCGCCGCGGCATCGGTAGCCGGCAGCCGGGCGCGTTCCTGCAAGCCGGGTTCGGCGCCGGGAATCGGCCGGCCGCGCAATTGCCCCAGCCCTTGCCAGACCGCCTGGGCCCGTTGCCAGGCCTGTTCGTGGGCCGGACCGGCCTCGCGCCAGGCCGCCAAACCTTGGCGGTCCGCGGCGGAAAATTCGCCGGATTCCCGTTTCGCCAGCCAAGCGCAAGCCTGCTCCAGCAAGCGCGAGTCGTCGTCCGGCAGCGGTGCGGTGGTCATGGCAGATTCCTGAGTCAACGGTGAAGGCGATATATGATAGACGAGGCCCGTAGCCTGAACCACATCGTGCGGCTAGGGCTGAGCCAAGGATTTGGCGCAATGCAGCAACGCGCGTTTGATATTGTCTTCCACGGTGCGTACCGAGATACCGAGTTGCTCGGCAATTTCCCGCTGTTTCATGCCTTCGAAGCGGTTCAGATAAAAGATGCGTTGGCACAGCGGCGGCAATTCCGCCAGACTGCCGATCAGGCTGTCCAGGGCTTGCTCGCTCAAAGCCACGGTTTCGGCGCAGCGCAGATCGGGGGCATCGGGCAAGTCCGGTTCCGACCAGTCGGCAATCGTCGCGTTACGCACGCTCTGGCTGCGGTAATGGTCGTACAGCAAATTCTGCGCGGTGCGAAACAGGTATGCTCTCAGGTTGCCGACTTTGCTTAGATCCTCGCTACGGCATAAGCGGACGAAGGCTTCCTGGCTGAGATCGGCCGCGGTTTCCCGGCAGCGTAGCCGGGCGAATAGCACGGCTTCCAGCTCGCTACGGCAGTCGAGATAAAGCTCTTGTAAGGATTGGCTGACAGAAAATGACATGGGCTGCTGGCTTGGCGGTGCGGAATGCGGGATGTCCTTTACACACCAGCAAAATTAGCGCCGCAAACCGGAAACCGTCTGCAATCAGCAGGCTAAGCCGCCTGACGCGGTAGCGGTCGGCCCGAAATCAAATAAGCTATGTTAAATAACCCACGCTAAAGCGGCGATATGGCGCAATCGCCGACCGGGTCTCAGCCGGCCGCGGTGTAGTTGGCGGCCGCTTCTGCCAACAACTCGTCGATAAAGTACCGGCAGTAATTGGGCACGTACAGTTGTTTCAAATACGCGATCTTGGTGGTGGAGCTGGGTATCAGGCCGGCCAGATCTTTGGCGAGCAAATCGCTATCCCGACCGGGCTCGTAGGACGTACCGGCGATGATGCCTACGCCCATACCCAGCCTCACGTAAGTTTTGATCACGTCGGAATCGGCCGCAGCCAAAGTAATATCCAGCGGCAAGCGCGCATTTTGAAAGGCTTTTTCGATGGCGCTGCGGCCGGTAAACCCCGGCGAGTAGGTCAAAATCGGTTCGGCAGACAGACGTTGCAGCGTGATTTCGCCGTCGGCCAGCCGGTGTCCGGCCGGCATGATCGCGATGTGATGCCATTCGTAACACGGCTTGACTACCAGTTTGTCGTCGTCAGCCAACTTTTCGGTGCAAATGGCGAGATCGGCCTGATGCCGATGCAGCAAGTTGACCAGATTATCCGGCGAGGATTGCACCATATAAATCTTGATGCCGGGATATCTGGCCCGGAAGCGGGCGATCGGCCCCGGCAACAAATATTTGGCCTGGGTATGCGTGGTGGCTATGCGGAAGGTGCCGTGGTTATTGTCGAGAAAGTCGTCGGCGATCAGTTGAATGTTCTTTTTCGCCTGATTAATCAAATCGACTTCGTCCATGATTTTTTCGCCAAGCGGCGTCAGGCCGGTCAATTTTTTACCTTGGCGAATAAATAAAGGCGAACCTAATTCGGCTTCGAACAATTGCAATTGGCGGCTCACCGCCGACTGCACCACATGCATTTTTTCCGCGGCCTTGCTCAGGTTGAAATCGGTTTCTTGCAGATTACGCAACAATTCGAGTTGGTTTAAATTCATCTAATTCCTCAAAAAAAACCCACCGTCCTGGAAACTTTTTTTAACTAACCTATACTGTTAGTCGACGGTAGCAAACCAAATCTGATCTGTAGATATAGGATTGTGATTATATCGTTTTATCCTAGAGGTTTAGCACGCTGACATAACGACCGCCTCGCTTCACCGCATCGGTCGTTATTTGTGGCTAACCTCCTCCTAGCTACAGGGAAGTTGTTTATGGCGGGTTTAATTACCCG
>NZ_PPPU01000025.1 GCF_006483455.1 Methylomonas koyamae | reverse complement strand
GGTTACTCCTCAAAGTAAGGGCAGTGTCCTGCCTAATGACCGTTTACACAAAAATTCTTACACCCTCACGCGGGCTGAGCCGCATCGCGGCGAAGGTCGGGGGAGAATGCAGTTATTAGCGGTGATATTGCTCGATGTGTGGCTTAAGCTCTTTCTCAATAGACTTAATAACAGCCTCAAGCCGATTTTTGTACTCGTCTTGATCACCAGTTCCCCTTGCATTCATCGTATTCCTGCGTTTCTTAACCTCATCAGCTCCTGGCCTATCGTAATCACTGGTAGGATTCATAGCGTCTAAGTGATCTTGTATAGCCCACAAAAGCTCCCCGATAAGCCCATTTAGTGGTTCCGTAATTTCTACTATCTTTTTGCCCCATACCACTTCGGCCTCTAACAACGTAGTGTCGAATGCAGATTTGGCTTTTGGTACTGGGTCCCAACGTTTCTGATAGGCCTGAACCATAGCATGCCACCGTTTTTCCTTTTCAGAGAGTTCTTTCAGTTTCTCTTCAGGCATATCTGGCTCTTGAGAATATTGCATGAAAGGGTGCCTTGCGGAAGAAATAGCCTCTCTCAATTCATAAATAGATCGCAATAAGTCCTTTGCCAGCACATATTCTGTATTGGCTTTGAGTTGCCGGCGCCAAGTACCGAGCCCCATTAGACCAACGTAACCAGCAATCATTGCTGCGCCTGTGAGGACAATATCTTTAACAACAGGCAGCCAGCTTTCCAACATGCAGAATGGTTCGTTCATCTTTTACCGCTAACAAGTAAATAAAAAGCTCTGTATATCATCCCAACAATCTCCCTACACCACCAACCTCGGCACCGCCGACAACAACCTCTGCGTATACTCATGCTCCGGCGCCCCGCAAACCTTCGCCGTCGCCCCCTGCTCCACCACCTTACCCCGATACATCACCACCGTCCTATCGCTGAGATACTCCACGACGCCAATGTTATGGGTGATAAACAGCAAAGTCAGATTGCGCCGGCGGCGGATGTCCAACAACAGTTGCAGGATTTCCGCCTGCACCGACACGTCCAGCGCGCTGGTGATTTCGTCGCAGACGATGAATTCCGGGTTCAAGGCCAGCGCACGGGCCAGGCCGATGCGCTGGCGCTGGCCGCCGGAGAATTCGTGCGGATAGCGCCACAGCGCCTCGCGGCCGAGTTGCATGTCGTCCAGCAATTGCTCGGCCAAGGCAATGCGCTCGTCGCGGCTGGCGCCGATGCCGTGCACCTGCATCGGTTCGGTCAGCGTGGTTTCGATCAATAATCGCGGATTCAACGACGATTGCGGGTCTTGGAAGGCGATCTGCATCTGCCGACGCAACGGCCGCAGTTCTTTGGCGGACAATCCGACCAGCTCCCGGCCATCGATGCGGATGCTGCCCTCGGTTGGCGGCTCCAGCTGCAGCACGGCGCGGCCCAGCGTGGTTTTGCCGCAACCGGATTCGCCGACCAGGGCGACGATTTCGCCGCGCGGGATATCCAGCGACACGTCGTCGACAGCTTTGATGTGATCGACCACGCGGCGCAACAGACCCTTGCGCACCGGGAACCAGACTTTCAGGTTGCGGATTTGGATTAGCGCGTCGGTAGCGGCTTGCGGTTTTGTTCCAATTGCAGGCTCGGCTGGTTGCAGATTCGCAGTGGGTTCAACCCGCGCAGCGGCTGCCTGTGCCTCGACCGGAATAACATCAACTCCGGTAGCCGATGCCGCTTGCAGCTTCAGACCGGCCCGTTCCAGAACGGAAAGCGATTTTCGATCTTTCTCAGCGAGAGCGGAGAGAGGTGGTTGTATTTCTTCTGCGAGCTGCGGCGGCGCTTCGACAGGCTCAGCGCGAACGGTTTTTGGCGATGCGGAGGAGACATCGGGCTTGGCCAGATTCTCCGGCACCGAAGCCAACAGTTTTTGCGTGTAGGGATGCTGCGGATTCCCCAGCACGTCGCGGCAGCGGCCGGCTTCTACCAAGCGGCCGGATTGCATCACGCCGACCCGGTGCGCCATTTGCGCGACGACGCCGAAGTCGTGGGTGATGAACAGCATGCTCATGCCGGTGTCGTCCTGCAACTGCCGCATCAGACGCAGGATTTCGGCCTGCACTGTGACGTCCAGCGCAGTGGTCGGCTCGTCGGCGATCAGCAGCTTGGGTTGGCAGGCCAAGGCCATCGCGATCATCACTCGCTGGCGCTGTCCCCCGGACAGTTGGTGTGGGTAATCGCGAAAGCGCGAGCCGGGATTGGGTATCTGTACCTGAGTCAGGGCTGCGACTGCGCGTTGCTCGGCCTCGTTCGGGTTCATGTCCGGGTAATGCAACTGCAGGGCTTCGATGATTTGCTCGCCGACTGTCAGCACCGGGTTCAGCGATGTCATCGGTTCCTGGAAGATCATCGCGATCTGGGCGCCGCGCACTTGGCGGACATCGGCATCGGGCAAGGTCAGCAGGTCGCGGCCCTCGAACAGAATCTGGCCGCTGGGATGGTTGGCGATACCGTCCGGCAACAAGCGGATCACCGACAAGGCGCTGATCGACTTGCCGCTGCCGGATTCGCCGACCAGGCAAAAGGTTTCGCCTTGCGGAATTTCAAAGCTGACGTCCTCGACCGCTTTGACCGGCTCGGCGCCGGTGTGCAGGTAGGTGCGCAGGTTTTTGACTTGCAATAACGGCGAACTCACGACTCGCCTCCGTTGCGGCGCGACAATTTCGGGTCGATCGCGTCCCTGAACGCCTCACCGATTAGATTGTAGGCGAACACGGTCATGAAAATCGCTCCGCCGGGAAACACCGCCATCCACCAGTTGAAAGTCGAGGATTTTACGGCCTGATCCAGCATCGCCCCCCAAGACGGCGCATCGACCACCCCCAACCCCAAGAAACTCAAGGTCGCTTCCGACAATATCGCGCCGGCGACGCCAAAGCTGACCGCGACAAGCAAGGGCGCGACACCGTTGGGTAACATGTGGCGGAACAGGATAGACGGCAGCGGCAGGCCGCTAGCAATCGCCGCCTGTACGTAATCCTGCTTGCGCAGTTTCAGAAACTCAGTGCGCACGTAGCGGGCATAGCCGGACCAACCGGTGACACCGATGATGACCATCATCATGTACAGGCTGCGGCCGAAGAAAGCGACGAAGGTCAGCAACAGAAACAGGGTCGGAATGTCCTCGAAGATTTCCACCAGGCGCATGCCCAGCATATCCACCACACCGGAAAAATAGCCCATCAACCCGCCGACGACGATGCCGATCGCCAGGGCGATGCCGGTGGCGATGAAACCGATACTGAGCGCGATGCGGCTGGCGTGGATCATCCGGCTCAACACGTCGGCGCCGTTTTCTTCGGTGCCCATCCAATGGACGTGGCCCTCACTGGCGAACGGCGCTTCCAGACCCTTGCTACCGAGGTCGCGCAGGTAATCGCCGGGCGCATAGGGAATCGGCGGCATGATTTTCCAATCGACCTGGCTGTATTCCGGGCCGCGAAAATCGTCGTAAATGACCAAGGCTGGCGGTTGTACAGTCAGGTTGGCAATCAAAGCGGCAAGCCCGGTGCCGGCCAGAAACAGTAAAAACTTGGTGCCGCCTGCGAACGGCAACCGCGACACCGCCAACGCGATGAAAAACCCCGCCAGAATCCAGGCATCTTCAATCGACAGATAACGCAGCACCGGCGCCGAAATTTCGCCGTTTTTGCTCATCAATAACGGCATCGAGTTGGCCAAAAATGGCGCGAACACCGCAAAGAACACCAGCACGCCAACCCAGGCCAGGCCGAATTTGACGCCGACGCCGTCCAGCGTGCGCCGCCAGATGCGGGCGGCGAAGGATTGCCGGCTGACGATGGGCTTAGTCATAACTCACCCGCGGGTCCGCCAAGGTATAGCAGAAGTCGGCGATCAGATAGCCGATCAGAGTCAGAAAGCCACTGATCCAGGTGATCGATAGCACCAGTTCGCGGTCCCTGCCCTTCACCGCTTCGACCGCCAGTTGGCCCATGCCGTTGATGCTGAAAATGTTCTCGACGATCAACGAGCCGGCCAGCAAACTCGGCAGCAAGCCGGCCGAAACGGTAATCAGCGGCAGCAAACTGTTGCGGAACACGTGCTTCCACAGCACGTCGTTTTCGGCCAGGCCCTTGGCGCGGGCGGTGCGGGCATAGTCGGCGTGCAAGTTTTCCAGGATCGAGGTGCGAGTCAGCTTAGCCAGCGCCGCAAAGCCACCGTAGGACAGACAAATCACCGGCAGAATTAAATGCCAGATGCGATCCAGCAAAAAGCCGCGCACGAAGCCGCTGTCGTCCCAATGCGGCAGGAACGGCATGTCCAAGGCTTCACGGTCGCTAAGGCCGGCGGTAGGAAACCATTGAAAATATTGGACGTTGGCGAAGAAACCCAGCAGCAGGACGCCGGCCAGCATGGTCGGGATCGACCACAAGCCCAACATCGCCAGGCTGGAACCGACATCGAACGCGCCGCCGCGTTCGGTCGCCGATTTCATGCCGATCCAGATCGCCAGCGCGTAGGTGAAGGGTATCGTCACCAGATTGAGCAGCAAGGTGATCGGGATGCGTTCGGCGAGAATGTCGGCGACCGGCCGGCCGTATTGAAAGCTGGTGCCAAGATCCATGCCTTTGCTCAGCGAGAACGACTGGTGGCCTTGTTCGTCGCTGACGAAACCGATCGGCGAAACATTGTTCAGCCAGCGCAGGTATTGCAGTGGCGCCGGCTGGTCCAGGCCGTAGCGCTTGTTGTAATAGTCCAGCAAGGCCTGTTTTTCCTGAGGCTTCATGTCCATGCCGCCGACCAGGGTCTGGGCGCTGATGCCACCCGGCGACGCGGCCATCACCGTGAACACGACGATGGTGATGCCCAGCAAAGTCGGCACCATCAACAGCAGGCGGCGCAGCAGATAAGTCAGCATCCGGCGTCCTCCGGCTTATTGAGTGTATTTTTGTTGGGCCAGCGGCACGTAGTTTTCCAGCGGTAGCGAACCCAGGTTCAAGCCCAGTTTGGTCATTTGCAGATTGTGAATACGCTTGTCGACGAACAACAGGCTTTTGCGGCGCATCAGGAAGGTATAGGGCTGGTCTTCGTAGAGGATGCGTTCGGCCTGCTGCCACAGCGGCATGCGTTTGCCTTCGTCGACGGTACGGCGAGCGGCGTCGATCAATTTGTCCAGTTCCGGATTTTGGTAGCCGATGAAATTATCACCCTTGCTGATCGCCTGCGAGCTATGGAAGGCTTGGTACAGGTCGGTTTCGATGCTGCTGGTCCAGCCCAGGGTGATGGCGTCGAAGTCTTTTTTATCCAGGTTCTCCAGCATCACCGGCCATTCCTGCGGAAACGGCACCAGTTTGACGCCGGCTTTGGCGTACAGATCTTTTAGCAACAACACCATGCGGCTGGTGTCTTCGTTAGCCTGGAAGTAAGTCAGTTTGAATTCGAACGGCTGGCCTGTTTTGTCTTCCAACACGCCGTCGTGGTTGCGGTCTTCGTAGCCGGCGTCTTTCAATAAAGCCTTGGCCTTGTCCAAATTGGCCTGATACGGCTGCAAGGTAGCGTCGTGCTGCTTGCTGGCGTTGCCGAACGGACTGACCGCCGGCTCGGCATAGCCCAGAAACACATCCTTGATGATGCGGCCGGTGTCGGTCAAATAGCTCATGGCCTGGCGCACCCGCTTGTCGGCGAAGCGGGTCGGTTTGCCGCCGCGCATCTGGTTCCAGCCGATGTAGCTATATCCCACCACCGGCGGCATGTATTCGAAGCTTTGGCTCTTGGCTTGAATCTGGGCGTCGTTTTGCAGTTGCTTGTACTCCGAGGCTCGCGCCGAATAGGAGTCGATATCGCCGTTGCGGTAGGTGGTCAAACGGGCGCTGTCGTTTTGGATGATTTTCCACAAGATACGGTTGTAGGCCGGCTGCACGTCGCCCCAGTAGCGCTCGTTACGGACCAGCTCGACATTGCCTTGGTCCGGGGTCCAGCTTTTCGGATCGGCCAGTTTATAGGGACCGCTGCCCAGCAACAGACCTTTGGATTCGTTGAATTTTTGCGGTTCTTTCAGGTAGGGTTCGTAAAAATGCTTGGGCAGAATATTCATACCGCCGGCCAGGGACAGTGCTTCGAAATACGGTTCCTTGTAGGTGAACACCACCCGGTATTTGCCCTCGGCTTTGACCGACTGAATCTTCTGCAAATAGGCACGCTCGCGCGGCGCCTGGATCGCCTCGGTCATGATGAAATTGAAGCTGAATACCACATCGTCGGCGGTCAGCGGCTGGCCGTCGGAGAAAGTGACGTCGTCGCGCAACTCGAAAGCGATGGTCAGACCGTCTTCGCTGACCGTCCAGCTTTTGGCGATCAAACCTTCCCAGGCCAGCGTATCCGGGTTGCGGGTAATCAGGCTTTCCTGGACGTAGCTTTGTACATTCGAGGCGTAGGCATCGGTCGATACCAGCGGCGTAATGGTTTTCAGGTTAGTGCCGAAGGCTTCGACGCTCCAGTCGCCTGCGGCATAATCCGGCAGCTTGGTTGCGGCATACGCTCGTTGAAAGGCCGGGGCAATGCCGCCGGATTGTGCGGTTTGCGTCTGCCCTGTCAACGCACCGCTAGCTGCTAGAGTGCGCAACTCGCGCATGGCCTGGGCTTGTTCGGCCAATGCGGCCTGCATTTCGCTAAGCTTCAGCCATTGCCGGTCTATCTGGTACATCGTCAATACGATCAAAACGAGTGCCAAGCAAACCAAGCCGTAAAGCGTCCAATCCCGAGAAGCGAATGGTTTTTCCATGGTAAATCTGTCCGAAAGTTTCGAGGCGAAGGGAGCGGAGTTTATATTGACGCTGACCACAACGGCAACCGGTATCAATTTCCAGAAACTGCCGCAAAAGCTGCTGTACTTTACCTTCAGGCCGGCGATTTGCAAAATCGCTGCTTTGCTCCAAGCCTCCGTTTTACCGATTGTGCAGGAATCAGGGCCGCTAGTCAGGCGTGCGTCAAATCGCGGTTACAAAAAAGGGAGCTTTACGCTCCCTTTTCAAGTCTCGACTGCAAAAAATTATTGCTTTTCCGGCCGAACCACAATTTCGGCTTTAGCTTGCAACGCGTTCAACACTGCTTCGAGTTGCGCCTTACCGAAAGCCGCGGCGATGTTTTTCGAGATCGCAGCTTGCTTGTTTTTGTCGGCCTCGGACATTACGCCTTCGTTGACTTTGTGAATGGCCAGCACCAATTTGCCGCCGTCGGCATTATCCAGCACAGCAATACTCGGTTGACCGGCATGCGGCTTGGCGGCTTTGAATATTTCCTGGACGACCGGCGCAGGTAACTGAGTGGCGTTACGCGCCAAACCATCCAGTTTTTTCGAAACCAATTTTCTGGCTTCGGCCGCCTGGGCCAGCGTTTTTCCCGACGCCAGATCCTGTTTGATCTGATCCGCCACCGCGACGGCTTGCTGACTGGCCTTGTCGCGTTGAATAGCGGCAATCAGCTCTTTTTTGACATCTTTCAATTCCTTAACTGCTGCCGGCTGGTGCGAGGCTACGCGCAATACCACCAGCTTATCGCCACCGACTTCGATCGGCTCGCTGTTGCCGCCCTTCAACACATCTTCAGAGAATGCGGCGGCACGAACCTTTTCTTCGGCGGCGATGCCTTCGCCGTTTGCCCGGGTAAACTCAGCCGTTTTTTGTACCGGGCCGCCCAGTAAATCGGCTGCGGCCGCCAGACTGTCCGGATTCTCGTAGCTGACTTCGGCCAACTTCTCAGCCAAGGTATTGAATTTGGTTTCGGCTTGGCTCTTTTGATAGGCCTTGGCGACTTCGGCTTTGACCGCTTCATAGGGCTTGGTTTCGCCCGGAACCAGTTCGGTCACTTTGATCAGGTGGTAACCGAAAGCGGAACGCACCGGCTCGGATATTTCGCCCAGCTTCAGCTTGCTGGCCGCGTCCTCGAAGGCCTTTTCCATCACGCCGACGTTGAACAGACCCAAATCGCCGCCGTTTTTCGCCGTCAATTTGTCGTCCGACACTTCGGCCGCCAATGCGGCAAAATCCTTGGTTTGCAAATCCTGCTTGGCTTTTACGGCTCTTTGCAGCGCTTGAGCGTCTGCATCCTTGTCTTTACCGAAAGCAAACAGGATATGGCTGATTTTGCGACGCTCCTGGGTCGTGAATTGAGCTTTTTGGTCTTCGTAATAGGCCTTCCGCTGTTCGTCGTCGGCCGCAATACCGGATGCCAGTTTATCCACCGAGAGTTCGACATACTCGACCGAAACCTGTTCGTCGGTACGGTAATCGTCCTGATGCTGCTGGTAATAAGCGGTAAGTTCGTCGTCGCCAGGCTGTTGCGAGACCTGAACCAACGGGACCGTCACATATTCAATATCGCGGGTTTGGTTTTGGATTTTGAAGAAACCGGCGATTTCGGCAGGTGTCGCGAAACTGCTATCGATGATGGCGCGCTGGAACTGTTCCATAACCAAGGCTTTCTTGATGCGATTGACGAACTCAGCGGATGACATGCCCTGCGAGCCCAACAGCGTTTGGTATTGGGTTTTGTCGAACTTGCCGTCTTTTTGGAAATACTCCAGCGATTGAATGAAATCCCTGGCAGTGTCGTCGCTGACGATCAGGTTTTCATTCTGCACGTACTGCAGCAATACTTCGTCGCGCACCAGCTTTTCCAGAGCTTGCTTTTTCAGCGTTTCTTCATCGAATTTCATGCCCGCCAAGTTTTGGGCATATTGCTGGTAGGCCTGATTGACGTCGCGCTGGAAAAACTCCTTGCCTTCCACCGTCACTACCGGCGCTTCTTTGCCGCCGCCGAGATAATTTTGAATGCCCCACAAACCGAACAGCACGCAAATAAATATCAATATGATCGATGCAAAAACTCCATGCACCTTTTCTCTTATTTCTAAAAGCATAAACGCTTTCCTTAAACAGAATTAAACCCGATCGCTAAAGGCGATAAAATTACACGCAAAAAAAAACCTCGGACCGTACGGCCCGAGGTTTCTGTTTTGGCGGAGCGGACGGGGCTCGAACCCGCGACCCCCGGCGTGACAGGCCGGTATTCTAACCAACTGAACTACCGCTCCAAAGTCTGGTGGGTGCTGAGGGGTTCGAACCCCCGACCCTCGCCTTGTAAGGGCGATGCTCTCCCAGCTGAGCTAAGCACCCGACTAAAGAGCGACTAGTTTACAGCATCTTTTAAAGATTTGCCAGCTTTAAATGAAGGAATTTTTGCGGCTTTAATGGTGATCTCTTCGCCGGTTTGCGGGTTGCGGCCTTTACGTTCCGCTCTTTCTTTAACATCGAAAGTACCGAAACCAACCAGGGCAACGGAATCGCCTTGTTTCAATGCGTCTTCAACGGCTTTGATAAAACCATCCAGAGCCCGACCAGCATCGGCTTTTGTCAACTGTGACGCACTGGCAATAGCGTCAATAAGTTCCGATTTATTCATTTATTTCCCCTTAGGATGTCGTTGTATTAATTATGCTCGGCAAACAAACACGTGTTTTGCCCGCCCACCGGTTATTCCACCAACCCGAATACGGCCTCTCCTCTGCGAGAGGCCGACATTTATATCAACGGGCTGCGATCGGTGTCAAGCGTTAGGAGCCTTGGAAACCACGATTTTTGCGGTTTCCAAGGATTTTAACCCATGCTTAATGTGCCACTACCCCGGACTGTTTTACCTCGACCTTTGCGCTAGTCGCATCGGCCAATTCAGCCGGAGAAAGAGGGGTTGGCATACGTTGTAAGGCCAATTCCAAAACTTCGTCGATCCAACGTACGCACTTGATCGCCAGATTGCGTTTGATGTTTTCCGGAATCTCAGCCAAGTCTTTTTCGTTTTCGGCAGGAATGACCACGGTAGCGATGCCGCCTCGGTGTGCGGCAAGCAGTTTTTCCTTCAAACCACCGATGGGCAAGACCTCCCCGCGCAGGGTAATCTCGCCGGTCATAGCCACGTCGGCCCGCACCGGAATCTTGGTCAGCGCCGAGATAATCGCGGTGCACATGCCAATACCGGCGCTCGGTCCGTCTTTCGGCGTCGCTCCTTCCGGAACGTGGATGTGAATATCGCTCTTCTGGAACACTTCGCTGTCGATACCTAATATACCGGCCCGACTGCGCGCAACCGTTACGGCGGCCTCGATAGACTCCTTCATCACATCGCCAAGCTTGCCGGTAGCCAATTGC
Organism: Methylomonas koyamae; assembly: GCF_006483455.1. Lineage (GTDB taxonomy): Bacteria > Pseudomonadota > Gammaproteobacteria > Methylococcales > Methylomonadaceae > Methylomonas > Methylomonas koyamae_B. Next base: position 171,394 of record NZ_PPPU01000025.1, on the reverse strand, counting down.
TTACCCTTACCGGGCATGACTGCGGTCTCTATCGTCAGCAGTTCGCCGCCGACTTCGGTCCAAGCCAGACCGGTTACTTGGCCGATTTGGTCGCTATCCTCGGCCATGCCGTAGCTGAACCGGCGCACACCAAGGTACTTGTCCAAGTTCTTTTCGGTAATGGAGGTCCGCGACTTTTTCGCTTTCAGTAACAAATCCTTAACTACTTTACGGCAAATCTTCGATATTTCCCGCTCCAGGCCGCGCACCCCGGCTTCCCGAGTGTAGTAACGCACAATATCTTTGACCGCGCCTTCCGAGATATGGATTTCCGACTCGATCAAGCCGTTACTCTTGATCTGCTTCGGAATCAAGAACCGGGTCGCGATATTGATTTTCTCGTCTTCGGTGTACCCGGCCAAGCGAATGATTTCCATTCTGTCCAGCAAGGCTGGCGGAATATTCATTGTGTTGGCGGTAGCAACGAACATCACGTCGGACAAATCGAAATCGACCTCCAGGTAGTGGTCGGAAAACGTGTGGTTCTGCTCGGGGTCCAGCACCTCCAACAACGCCGATGCCGGGTCGCCGCGAAAATCCGCCGCCATTTTGTCGATTTCATCGAGCAGGAACATCGGATTGCGGGTTTTGATCTTCGCCAGGTTCTGCAGAATCTTACCCGGCATCGAACCGATGTAGGTCCGGCGATGACCGCGAATCTCCGCCTCGTCTCGGACGCCGCCCAGGGCCATGCGCACGTATTTACGGTTGGTAGCACGGGCAATCGATTGTCCCAACGAGGTTTTACCAACCCCCGGAGGTCCGACCAAGCACAAAATCGGCCCTTTCAACGCTTTGACCCGTTGTTGAACCGCGAGGTATTCGAGAATGCGTTCCTTGACTTTTTCCAGACCGAAATGTTCGGCTTCCAATACCTCTTCGGCCACTTTCAAATCGTGGCGAACCTTGGTTTTTTTCTTCCAAGGCACGTTAACCATCCAGTCGATATAATTCCGAACCACTGTGGCTTCCGCGGACATCGGCGACATCATCTTCAATTTGTTCAGCTCGGCGGTTGCCTTGGTTTTCGCTTCCGCACTCATACCCGCAGCGGCGATTTTCTTTTCCAGCTCTTCGATTTCGTTGCCGGCCTCATCCATTTCGCCCAACTCTTTCTGAATCGCCTTCATTTGCTCATTCAGATAGTATTCGCGCTGGTTCTTTTCCATCTGTTTTTTGACGCGGCCGCGAATCTTCTTCTCCATTTCCAGAATATCGACTTCGCCTTCCATCAGCGTCATCAGGTTTTCCAGACGCTTGGCCACGTCGACCATTTCCAGCATCTCTTGTTTTTCCTCGACCTTCAGCGCCATATGCGCCGCCATCGTATCGGCCAGACGGCTGGGATCGTCAATGCCGGACAAAGAATTCAAGACTTCGGGCGGAATTTTGTTATTCAGCTTCACGTACTGATCGAAGGAGTTGATCGCGGTGCGTTGCAGCACTTCCGCCTCCTGCTCGGAAATATTCATTTCGTCCGCTAACTCGATGACGCTGGCAGCGCAATAACTGTCGACTTCGCAGTATTGGATCACCGAACAGCGTTGGCTACCCTCCACCAGCACTTTCACGGTGCCGTCCGGCAATTTCAGTAATTGCAGGATATTGGCCAACGTTCCGACCTTATACAGATCGTCGAAGCCCGGTTCGTCGACATCGGCTTGTTTCTGGGCTACCAGCAGCACCTGCTTATCTTGCTTGATAGCGGCATCGAGTGCGTCGATAGACATGCCTCGGCCGACAAACAACGGGATTACCATGTGCGGGTAAACCACCACGTCCCGTAAAGGCAGGACTGGAATCAGTTCGTCTTGGTTTTTCAAATCGGTCATTTCAATTGCTCCCGGAGCACGTCAATACACACCCAATCCTATATGAGGACGATCCTGGAGAAAACAAGTATCTTAAATTCAGCGCAAAAAAAAGGAGTTTGGTATCAGCCAAACTCCCGGATTTTGTTTCGGCTCAAGCAAAGCCGGATGTTTCAGACTAAGAAGCGTCGGAAACGGCCATTTTCGGCTCGGTTTCGTAAACCAAAATCGGTTCGGAATTACCCGATATCACGCTTTCGTCGATCACGACTTTCGAAATTTTGTCGTTGGACGGCAATTCATACATCGTATCCAGCAAAACATTTTCGACGATAGTACGCAGGCCGCGGGCACCAGTCTTTCGTTCCATCGACTTGCGGGCAATCGCCGCCAATGAATCGTCTCTGAATTCCAGTTCGGCACCTTCCATTTCGAACAGATGCTTGTACTGCTTGATTAACGCATTTTTCGGCTGCGTCAGAATTTGAATCAACGCCGCTTCGTCCAATTCGTCCAAAGTCGCAATCACCGGCAAACGGCCGACGAACTCCGGAATCAAACCGTATTTAATCAAATCCTCTGAACGCACGTCTGCGAAAATCTCACCGACATTTCGACTGTCGTCCTTGGTTTTGACTTCGGCGGCAAAACCGATACCGCCTTTTTCGGTACGGTTTTTGATGACTTTATCTAGGCCGGCAAAAGCGCCACCGACGATAAACAGAATGTTCGCCGTGTTGACTTGCAGAAAATCCTGCTGCGGATGCTTGCGCCCACCTTGCGGCGGCACCGAAGCTACCGTGCCTTCGATCAGCTTCAGCAGGGCCTGTTGCACCCCTTCGCCGGACACATCCCGCGTAATCGACGGGTTATCGGCTTTACGGGAAATTTTGTCGATCTCATCAATGTAGACGATGCCGGTTTCGGCCTTCTCTACGTCGTAGTCGCACTTTTGCAGAATCTTCAGGATGATGTTTTCGACGTCTTCGCCGACATATCCGGCTTCGGTCAAAGTCGTTGCGTCTGCGATCGTAAACGGTACATCCAACAATCTGGCCAGCGTTTCCGCGAGCAGGGTCTTACCGGAACCGGTCGGACCTATCAACAGAATATTACTTTTCGCCAACTCGACATCGCTTTTCTTGCTGTTGCTACGCAGGCGTTTGTAATGATTGTAAACGGCCACTGCCAAAATTTTCTTGGCGTTTTCCTGGCCGATTACGTAATTATCCAATTCAGCTTTGATTTCTTTGGGCTTAGGTAACGCACCGCCGGATACCGCCATTTCGTCTTCGAGCAATTCATCCCTGATGATGTCGTTACAAAGCTCGACACACTCGTCGCAAACATAAACGGATGGCCCGGCAATCAGTTTCCGCACTTCATTTTGGCTTTTACCGCAAAAAGAACAGTAAAGAAGCTTTTCGTCGTCTTTACCTTTCTTGTCTCTACTCATAGACAGACTCCACCGTTTCACTTCGCTTCATCACAGAGATGAAATACTTCAAAAACCAATAGTAAACTCCCCCGCACATCGCGGCAACCGGGGTGCGTTGCTGTTAACCGCTACGACTGGTCAACACCTTATCGATCAAACCGTAATCCACGGCCTGTTCCGCACTCAGAAAATTATCCCTATCGGTATCCTGTTCGATCTTCTGCAAGGACTGGCCGGTGTGGTGCGCCAACACCTTGTTCAACCGATCCCGAATCTGCAGGATTTCTCTTGCATGGATGTCGATATCCGAGGCCTGTCCCTGGAAACCACCCAAAGGCTGATGAATCATGACCCGGGAATGCGGCAAGCAATAACGCTTACCGGCCGCACCGCCCGCCAACAACAACGCTCCCATACTGGCCGCCTGGCCGATGCACATGGTGCTGACGTCCGGCTTGATAAACTGCATCGTGTCGTAGATCGCCATACCCGCAGTTACCGAACCGCCCGGCGAATTGATGTACAGGTGAATATCCTTATCCGGGTTTTCCGATTCCAGGAACAGTAGCTGGGCCACAACCAGATTGGCCATGTAATCCTCAACCTTGCCCACCAGAAAAATGACCCGCTCCTTCAGTAAGCGGGAGTATATATCAAACGATCTTTCCCCACGGGCTGTTTGTTCAACCACTATCGGCACTAGACCGCCCGCCGCTTGCGGCGCCATCATTTCGCTAATCACATTTTGGTTAAACACGTTAAGCCCTCATTGTCACTATCGTTCCATTACCTGATCAAAACCGACGGTCACGTCGGCGACTTTAGCCTGACTTACGATCCATGCCACAGCCTGATCCTCGAGAACCATTTGTTGCACGTCGTTCAGCCGAGACTTGTCTGCATAATACCAGTTCACGACGTCTTCAGGGCGCTCATAACTCTTCGCCATGTCTTCGATAACCGAACGAACTTTGTCGGCATCAACCTTCAATTCGTTTTTATGAATCACTTCGCCCAAAATCAAGCCCAAGGCCACGCGGCGCTTGGCTTGCTCTTCGAACATATCCCGCGGCAGATTCAGGTCTTCCAATTTCAAACGCATGTTCTTGGCCCGTTCCGCGTAAGGCTTCATCAGGGCTTGAATTTCCTGGTCGATCAATGCATTGGGGATCGACACCGAAATGTGCTCGAACAACGCATCCATCACGGCGGTTTTCAATTTGTTTTTCAAGCCTTGCGCCAACTCCCGCTCCATGTTGGCGCGCACATCGGCGCGGAAGGTTACCGCATCGCCGTCTTCGACGCCGTAGGCTTTGATGAAGTCGGCATCGACTTCGGGCAACACAGGCTCCTCGACTTTAACCAATTCGACTTCGAACTCAGCCGGTTTGCCGGCCAGCTTTTCACTGTTGTATTTTTCCGGAAAAGTCACAGCAAATGTTTTGCTTTCGCCGACGTTCAGGCCTTTCAGCTCGTCTTCGAAACCGGGGATCATCTGCTTGCCGCCGATCTCGACCTGATAGTTTTCGACCTTGCCGTCGGTGAAGTTTTCGCCTTCGCAAACACCGGAAAAATGGATCGAAACTCTGTCGCCTTCTTGCGATGCGCGTTCGACGCCGTTCCAGGTTTTCTTCTGTTGCCGCAACTTTTCGACCATGTTATCGACATCGCTTTCTTCGACGCTCGCATTAGGCCGTTCGATTTGCAAGTTGTCGATGCCGTCCAACGCGATTTCCGGATACACTTCAAACTCGGCGACGTATTCGAATCCCTCGGTTTTCTCGCTGGGATGGATATGAGGATGACCAGCCGGATTCAAATCCTGCTGTTGCAAAGCTTCAAAGTAAGTCGACTGAATCAAGTCGCCGGTGACTTCGTTTCTGACCCGATCGCCATAAAGTTTTTTCACCATACTCGCAGGCACTTTACCCGGGCGGAATCCATCGACTTTGACGGTGCGCGCCAGTGTTTTGAAGCGAGTTTCCATTTTTTCCTGAACTACGGCGTCTGGAATGCTGACAGTCATTTTCCGGCTTAATTCTGATGTCTTCTCGACAGAAACTTGCATTGCTTTACCTCGATAACTAAAAAATAGGAATTTATGATTCGGGAGAATCGTCGACGATGTTCAAATCCGGGGAGCTTTACGGTCGTAAAGTGACGCATTAAGCGGGTATGGTGCGAGCGGAGAGACTCGAACTCTCACGGGGTTACCACTGGAACCTAAATCCAGCGCGTCTACCAATTTCGCCACGCTCGCAAAACAAAAGAACGCGGCATTATAATCAGCCGACCCGGCAAAAACAACTTCGGTTACCTTTTTTCTATGAGGCAATACGCCACTTCCAGCATGAATATTCGACTGCGCGGCGCAATCGCCGCTTTGGCATTAGCCCTTACGGCGGGCGCAAAGCCGGCACTGGCGGACGGACAAACCCCATTCGCCCACAAACTGGTTTTTGAGAATCAACAACATCCGGTCTACGTGGCTATCGCCAATAGCGCCGAGCAACGGGAATTGGGTTTGATGTTCCGCCGCGAGCTCGGCCCGGACCAAGGCATGCTATTCGTTTATGCGGACCAACGCCCGCGCAGCATGTGGATGAAAAATACGATGATCGCGCTCGACGTGCTATTCGTCTCCGCAGACGCCAGGATCGCCGCCGTCCTGAAAAACCTGCCTCCCTGCAGAATCGACCCTTGCCGGATCTACGACTCGCAGATTCCGGCGCAGTACATGCTGGAATTGCCGGCCGGCTTTATCGACCGGCACGCAATCGGCATCGGCCAGAAATTGATCTTGCCCGACGGCCTAGCCACTGCCGACAGGGATTAAGGCCCATTGACATCCTCGGCATCGCCTTCATACGGCGTTGCGTATTTGCATTCCTTCTGCGGGCAGACTTTTTCGGTGCCCCGGCGCTTCGTGGTTTTCAAGGTCAGAATCGGCCAATGACAATCCGGACATTCTTCCTTGATCGGCGCATCCCATAACGCATAATCGCATTTTGGATATTCCGAACAGGAGTAGAAAATCTTACCGCTGCGTGCCTTGCGCTTCAAAATCGCGCCTTTTTTGCACTGCGGGCATTCGACCCCGGTATCCTGAGGCTTTTCCAGCGGTTCGATGTGCTTGCATTTCGGATAAGCGCTGCAACCGACAAACTTGCCGTAACGCCCGGTCTTGATCACCAACGCCGACTCGCACTTCGGGCAGACGCGACCTTCGACCACTTCCGGCTCGTTAGCCGCCACCGCATTGTCTTCGCCGAGATTGCGGGTGTAAGAACAAGTCGGATAATTGGTACAACCGATGAAACGGCCGTTCCGGCCCAACCGGATCGACAAGGCGCTGCCGCATTCCGGGCATTTTTCGTCGATACTTTCTTGCGTGACATCCTTGCGCTGCACGCTTTCTTCTTTCTCGTTGATCAACTGGGTAAACGGCCGCCAGAAATCGTTCATCAACGGAATCCAATCCTTTTCGCCGCGGGATACCGCGTCCAGTTCGTCCTCCAGATTAGCGGTAAAACCGTAGTCAACGTACTTGGTGAAATGCTCCGTCAGGAATTTGTTGACGATGCGACCGACATCGGTCGGATAGAAACGCTTGTTTTCTATCGTCACATATTCGCGATTTTGCAGTGTCGAAATGATGGTCGCATAGGTCGAAGGCCGGCCGATGCCGTGTTCTTCCAAAGCCTTGACCAAACTGGCCTCGCTATAACGCGGCGGCGGCTCGGTAAAATGCTGGGTGGCGACGATCTCCTGCAGCTTGACCGGCCGCCCTTCCTCCATCGGCGGCAGAATACTTTCCTGGTCGTCCGCCGCTTCTTTGCTGTCGTCGACGCCTTCCAGATAAACCATCATGAAGCCGGGATTGGTCACGGTGGAACCGGTGGCGCGAAACACATTTTTTTCGCTACCGCAGTTCAAATCCACGGCCACAAGATTCAGAGTGGCATGGATCATCTGACAAGCTACGGTACGCTTCCAGATTAAATCGTAAAGTTTGTACTGCTCAGCCGTCAGCCGGCCTTTGACCTGCTCCGGCAAACGTCGCACCGAGGTCGGCCGAATAGCCTCGTGAGCTTCTTGTGCGTTTTTTGACTTGGTTTTAAATTCGCGCGGCTGTTTCGGCACGTTCTCGGCACCGTATTTCTCGGCAATCAGAGCGCGAATATCGGCAACAGCTTCTTCTGCCAGATTCACCGAGTCGGTACGCATATAAGAGATTAAACCGACGGTTTCGCCACCGAGATCAATGCCCTCGTACAACTGCTGGGCAACCATCATCGTGCGCTTGGTGGTAAACCCCAGTTTCCGCGCCGCTTCCTGTTGCAAGGTCGACGTGATAAACGGCGGTGCCGGATTCCTGTTGCGCTGTTTCTTCTCCAGCTTGGCAACGATCAGCTGGCCGTCGGCTTCGGCCAACAAAGCCTGTTTGACCTGATGGGCCTGCGCTTCTTCAGTAAAGCTGAATTGGTTGAGCTTTTCGCCGTTGAAATGCGTCAGTTTGGCTTTGAAAGGCTGACCCTGGGCATTGGCTTCGGCAGTATGCGACCAGTATTCGCGGGTCTTAAACGCTTCGATCTCCATCTCGCGCTCGACGATCATCCGCAACGCCGGACTTTGCACTCGGCCGGCGGACAAACCGCGGCGGATTTTTTTCCACAACAACGGCGACAAATTGAAGCCCACTAGATAATCCAAGGCCCGCCGCGCCTGTTGGGCATTGACCAGACTGTTGGATAACTCGGTCGGATGGGCAATGGCTTCGGTGACAGCCTTCTTGGTGATTTCGTGAAACACCACCCGCCGCACCTCTTTGTCCTTCAGGAGCTTTTTCTCCTTCAAATGCTCGAACACGTGCCAGGAAATCGCCTCGCCTTCCCGATCCGGGTCGGTCGCCAAATAAAGCGTATCCACATCTTTAATGGCCTTACCGATTTCCTGCAGATGGCGCTGGTTGCGGTCGATAACCTGATACTTCATCGCAAAGCCGTTCTCCGGATCGACTGCGCCTTCTTTGGGTATCAAATCGCGAACATGGCCGTAGGAGGCGAGAACCTGAAAATCTTTACCCAGGTATTTTTCGATGGTTTTGCATTTCGCAGGCGACTCTACAATGACTAAACTTTTGCTCATACAGTCGTAAAAGCCTCAGTGTAAAGAACTAGGTATCAAATCGTAGACGATGTCTTCCATTCTGGAAAAAGCGGCACTGTCACCGGGTTGGCTCAATAGCACCATCAACACGATCCACTTCAATTTGTCTAGGGTGATATTTTCGTCTTTCAAGGCCATCGCCCGGTCGATGGCAATCTCGCGGTTGCCCGGAGTCAGAATGCCGGCGTGTTCCAAGTACATCAGAAAGTCACGGCATTCCAAATCGAAAACAGCGTTTTCCTGCTGGCTAAAAATCCGGAAAGACGACGAAATCGCCGGCGATATGCTGTCCATTTCCGCGAGCGACTCCAGCCAATCGAAGGCTTTATTGACGTCCGGCTGCTGAAAACCGGCATCCAACAATTCGCTGGCAATGATTGAAGTATCGGGGTAGTTATCGCTGTCGCCATCCAGATAGTTTTCAAACAGATATATCAGCACATCAAAAATATCTTCTTTCATTAGAACCTTTATTTGATTCGAAGGTAGCTACCGCCGGCGATACCGGCCACGTAGCCCTGCAGCTCCAACACCAGCAACATCGAGGAGACCTCTTCGACCGTCCAAGTACCTGCGTGCACCAAAGCATCTACCGTTGTGGGGCTATACGGAATCAAATTCAATAGATTTTGTTGTTCCAGGTCAAGCACAGTCTGCGCCGATTCCGGCTCGGTTCGCATACTTTGTTGATTATATTGGCCTAATTCTTCAAAAATATCCTCGACGGTCTCCACCAGTTTCGCACCTTGCCGAATCAGGGCATTGCAGCCGCGTGCCAGCGGGTTATGGATCGAACCCGGAATCGCAAACACCTCCCGATTCTGCTCCAGCGCCAGCCGCGCCGTGATCAGCGACCCGCTCTGCTGCGCCGCCTCCACCACCAGCAAGCCCAGGCATAGGCCGCTGATGATGCGATTCCTGAGCGGGAAATGACTGGCCTTGGCGCCGGTGCCGGGCGGAAATTCGGACACCAAAGCGCCGTGCTCGACGATTTGCGTGGCCAAGTCCTTGTGCCGGGCCGGATATACCCGATCCAGCCCGGTGCCGGCCACGGCAACGGTACGGCCGTTGGCGTTCAAAGCCCCTTGGTGGCTGGCGGCATCGATGCCCAACGCCAAACCGCTGGTGATGACCAATCCGGCGGCCGCCAGCGTTTCGGCAAATTGCAGAGCGGTACTGACTCCGACCGGAGACGGATTGCGACTGCCGACGATCGCCAATTGCGGCTCGGCCAATACGGCCGGATCGCCTTTGACGAACAGCACCGGCGGCGGCCGGTCGATTTCTTTCAATTGGGGAGGATAGTCCGGATCCCGCAGCGTAAACGCATGGTTACCGGTTTGTGCCAGCCAAGCCAGATCCGTTTCGACGGCCTGCCAGTCGGGCGCTTGCAACACGGAGATTAACTTGTCGCTGATTCCGAGAGCGCCAAGGCTGGCGCGGGAGGCAGTAAAAATAGCTTCAGGTTGAAAATGCTCCAGCAAGCGCTGAATCGTTCCGCCGCCGACGCCCGGCATGCGCAACAAGGCCAACCAGTATTTCAGCTCGGAATCGCGCGCGAGGTCCAATTCAGTCAACCGATCGAGCCGCTCGCCCCGGAGCACTTAAGATCAGGTCGCGCCATACCGTAAAGGTCAAGGCGTCTGCACCCGGTCCAAGGTGTGCATCGCGGCCGACGCTTTCATCACCAAGGCATAGCTGACCCGCTCGAAGGTCCGGAACACCATCAGTTCGCCGGCCAGCTCGTCCGGCATTTTCACAGCAACCCCTTCCGGAGACTGGTAGCGGTCCAACAAGAAGTTACCGCGCCGGTAAACGTCGAACACATGGCCGACTTCGATACCGTCGGCCGTTCCTTTATCGATCACCACCACGTCGTGCTGGCCGATCTGGGATACGCCGCCCATCACCCGGATAATACTGCCGACGATTTGTTTTTCCGGCGGCCGCGGGAAGTAGTTCAACGCCAATTCGCCTTCGGACGTCAGCATCAAGCGGTCGCCGCGCTGAACCTCCATATCCGATTTATTGATGAGCAGCGTCGCCGGATCGCCGGGCTGTTGCAACGTGGTATCGGCAATGAACTGCGCCTCGTAACCCAAAATCTCTTTGGTAACCGGGCTGATGTAAGGTTTGCCCTGCCGGTAGATCGTATAACCCAAGCCCTGTGGCTCCTCGATCGCCCGCACGTAAACCCCGTCGCCAGCACCGGCGATCAGATGCTCGCCAACAAAACCGATCACGTAGGGCGCACGATGCAATTCATCGGCCGTCACCACTTTCGGCGAATTCAGAAACTGGATAATCGCATCACTCGGCACCATCCGTATGGCTTGTTCGACCGAAGATTCGCGAACCCGTGGCAACAGTTTTTCTTCAGTTGCATCGCCCGGAGCGAAACTTAACCTGGGTTTGCCGTCAACATAAGAAAAGTACAAAGTATCACCCGGATAAATCCAGTGCGGGTCTTTAACTTGCGGATTGTTATGCCAGAGTTCGGGCCATTGCCAAGGATGTTGCAAAAACTTGCCGGAGATATCCCACAGCGTGTCGCCTTTTACCACCGTGTATTGGTCGGGATGATTGGGGTTGATCTGCAATTCGTCGGCGCGTGCAGTTGCCGCGGCCAACAACGAAAATGCAATACCCAGAGCGGTGCGAAGCAACATATATCTATCCTGCCGAAGCCAGTAACGTGTTCGATCCGATCTCTAACAGCCGAAACCGGGCGTAGTATGAGCCGGCCGGCGCTATCGCCGCCGGCCGCCAATAGAATTTGCCGCACAGTTTAGATGAATTGACGCAGATTGCCAGCAGTACGCCGCGGCTCGCCAGCCTGCCGCAGCATGCAAACCCAGGCTGATTTCGGATAGAATCGCCGACATTGATTTCAGCAATACGGAGTAAGGCGTGAGTATTCTTACGATTTTGGAGTTCCCCGACAAACGCTTGCGCACGGTCGCCAGCGAGGTGGAGCGAGTCGACGACGGCATCAGAAAACTGGTCGACGACATGATCGAAACCATGTATTCGGCCAAGGGCGTCGGCTTGGCCGCAACCCAGGTCAACGTCCATAAACGCGTGATCGTGATGGATGTCTCCGAAAACAAAGACAATCCAATCTGCCTGATCAACCCGCAAATCGTCGAACGCGACGGCGTTGAAGAATCCGAAGAAGGCTGCTTGTCCGTGCCCGGCTTCTTCGAAAAAGTCAGCCGCGCCGAACAGATCAAAGTCAAAGCGCTCGATCGTAACGGCGACAGTTTCGAACTCGACGCCCGCGACTTGTTGGCGGTTTGCATCCAACACGAAATGGACCATCTGGAAGGTAAGCTGTTCGTCGATTATCTGTCGGCATTCAAGCGTAACCGAATAAAATCCAAACTGGATAAGATCCACCGCTCACAGGGCGTATAAGGACAACCATGAAAATCGTTTTTGCCGGCACCCCGGAATTCGCGGTGCCAACGTTGCAAACCCTGATAGATTCGCCGCACGAAGTTATCGCCGCCTATACCCAACCGGACCGGCCGGCCGGCCGCGGCCGTAAATTGACGGCCAGTCCGATCAAACATTTGGCGTTGACGGCCGGCATCCCGGTGGCCCAGCCGGAAAACTTCAAAACCGCCGACGCTATCCACGCCTTGGCCGATTTGCAACCGGACCTGATGGTCGTCGTCGCCTACGGCCTGATCCTGCCACAAGCCGTGCTGGACATTCCCAAATTCGGCTGCATCAACGTCCACGGCTCGTTATTGCCGCGCTGGCGCGGTGCAGCCCCGATCCATCGTGCGGTCATGGCCGGCGACAGTAAGACCGGGGTTACGATCATGAAAGTCGTAAAAAAACTCGATGCCGGCGACATGCTTTATAAAATCGAGTGCCCGATCGGCGCCGATGCCACGTCCAGCCAACTGCACGACCACCTGGCCGAACTCGGTGCCGACGCTTTGCTGAAAGTCGTGGATATGATCGAAAACGGCACGGTACAAGCCGAAGCGCAGGACGAGAGCCTGGTCACTTACGCGCACAAGTTGGAAAAACAGGAAGCGATAATTGATTGGCGGCAATCGGCGACCGAACTGGACCGGAAAATCCGCGGCCTGAACGCCTGGCCGGTGGCGCAAACCGCCTTCAACGGCCAGCCCTTGCGGGTCTGGCGCAGCGAAGTATTGGACAAGGCGGCGACCGCAGCGCCCGGCACGATAGATAGTTCGACGCAGGCCCTGGATGTCGCCACCGGCGAGGGCATGCTTCGACTGCTGGAAGTGCAACTACCGGGCGGCAAGCGCATCAACGGCAAGGATTTCCTGAACGCGCATCCGACCGCCGGCGTCGTACTCGGCTCATGAACCTTCGCGGCTGCGCAGCGCAAATTCTGGCCAAGGTCATTGGCGACGGCCAATCGCTGACCGCTGCTTTGGAGCACGGCCTGCCCAAGCTGAAGGACGCGAAAGACCGAGCCTTCGTTCAAGCCTTGTGTTACGGCGTAGTCCGTCACTTTTACGCGCTGGACTTCGCGTTAGGCAAACTGCTGAGCAAGCCGCTAAAAGCTAAAGATGCCGACATCAAGACCCTGTTGCTGGTCGGCCTTTACCAACTGCAACACATGCGCGTCAAACCGCACGCCGCCGTTTCGGAAACCGTCGCCGCCACCAGCCACAAACCTTGGGCCAGAGGCCTGGTTAACGGTGTGCTGCGCCAGTATTTGCGCGACGCGGACAGCTTGTTGCAAGCCGCAGACCGTGATCAACAGGCCCGACTCAACCATCCGCAATGGATTATCGAAGCGCTGTGCCGCGACTGGCCGGACCGCCACGAAAAAATTCTGCACGCCAACGACCAGGCCGCACCGATGTTTTTGCGAGTCAACCAACGCCAAACCGGCCGCGATGCCTACCTGGACCAATTGGCCGCGCAGGGCATTGCCGGCCAGCCGGTCGATTGCAGTGGCACGGCAATCCGATTGGATCAGGCAGTGGCAGTCGAGCAATTGCCCGGCTTCAGCGATGGCCAGGTCTCTGTACAGGACGGTGCCGCGCAACTGGCGGCCGAACTCCTCGACGCCCAAACCGGCGACTGGGTATTGGACATGTGCGCGGCACCAGGCGGCAAGACCGCAGCGATTCTGGAACGGCAGCCGGCATTGGCCGGACTGGTGGCGATCGACGTCGACGCCCAGCGCCTGCAAAGGGTCGAGGAAAATCTGGCCCGCCTGCATTTGCAGGCCGAAACATTGGTCGCCGACGCCGGCCAAGCCGCCGATTGGGCCGGACCACGCCGCTTTCAGCGAATTCTACTGGACGCCCCCTGCTCAGGTTTCGGCGTGATCCGCCGCCATCCGGACATCAAATTGCTGCGCAGGCCGGAAGACATTACCGCGCTTCTGGCCACGCAAGCCAGAATCCTGCAGGCTGCATGGCACCTGCTCACTCCCGGCGGCATCCTGCTTTACGCCACCTGTTCGGTACTGAAAGCGGAAAACGAACAGCAAATCGCCGCGTTTCTGGCTACCCATGCCGACGCCGAAGAATTGGCGATAGACGCGCATTGGGGCCTACCCCGCCCGCACGGCCGGCAAATATTGACCGGGGAAAGGCAAATGGACGGCTTTTATTATGCCAAGCTGCGCAAATCGGTTTAGCCCCGGCCTGTTTGCGTTATGTCTGGCGCTGGGTTCAGCACCGGCCTGGGCAGGTGACTACGCCGCCCGGATCGAATATGCCGAACTACAAACCGAAGGCGATACCGCAACCATCTCCAGCCAGATCGAGTACAGGCTGAGTCCGGTCGCCAAAGAAGCGCTGGCCAAAGGCGTGCCGTTGACCTGGGACGTGGTAATGGAATTGCGCGAACCCGGCTGGCTATGGGACAGCGTGGCCTACCGCAGCAAGCAGCGCTACCGGCTGCAATTTCATGCGCTATTGAACCAATATGCGGTGCAAACCCCTCAAAACCACAGCGAGATGTTTTTGACCCTGAGCGCCGCGCTGCATTTCATGGCCAGCGTGCGCGACCAACAACCAATCCCGGCCGCCGCGCTGCAAACCGGCCGCTACTACCAACTGGCGGTGCGCAGCGAGTTTAACCGCGAGGCGTTGCCGATCCCGTTGCGCCCGGTAGCGTATCTGGATCACCGCTGGTTTCTTTCCAGCCATTGGAGCCTATGGCCTATTCAAAAATGAAGCTGCCGGCCAGCGCGTCCATCGTCATTCTGTTCGGTTTCGTACTGCTATCGCTGCAATTGATGAGCAGCGCCACCCAGGAGTCGTCGGAACTCGGCGAGCTTTATTCCTGGCTGTTGGTCATCAATACTTTGGGCTCGATCATTCTGCTAGGCCTCGTCGTCGTCAACGCCTACTCGCTGGTCCGCGAGCTGAAGAAAAAGGAAGCCGGCTCCAAACTGACCACGCGCATGGTCTCGCTATTCGTGTTGCTGGCACTGGCGCCGGCTGCAATCGTGTTCTACTTTTCGGTGCAATTCTTGCACCAAGGTATCGACAGTTGGTTTAACGTCGAAATCGACCGCGCCATGGACGACGCGCTGGAGTTGAGCCAATCGGCGATGAATCAACGCATGAATTGGCACATCAAGCAAACCAAGCAAATGGCCGAGCAATTGCAGCACAAATCGGAAACGCTGATTGCATTGGAAGTCGGTTCGTTGTGGCGGGAATCGGGCGCGCTGGAACTTGCGGTATTTACCAACCAGGGCCGGATTCTGGCCTCGAGCAGCATCAATCCCAGCGACATTCTGCCGCATCTGCCCGACGAGCAAATCTGGCTGCAATTGAAGCAGAACAAAGAATATTTCGCCTTCGACCCTGGCGACAACGACGAAATGCTGGTGCGCATCATCGTCGCGATCGAAGCCGACCAAAGCCGATTTTTACAAGTACTGTACCCGATCCCGGTTCGGGTCACCGATTTGGCTGATTCGATCGAATTCGCCTTCATTCGTTACCAGGAAATGAACTTCCTGCGCGACTCACTAA
This sequence comes from Methylomonas koyamae, assembly GCF_006483455.1. Taxonomy (GTDB): domain Bacteria; phylum Pseudomonadota; class Gammaproteobacteria; order Methylococcales; family Methylomonadaceae; genus Methylomonas; species Methylomonas koyamae_B. The sequence continues at coordinate 155,942 of NZ_PPPU01000025.1, read as the reverse complement.
AAACCAGCTTCTCGTTGATCCTGCTGCTGGTGCTGCTGCTAAGCATGTTGGCAGCGATCTGGGTTGCCTTTATCAGCATCCGCAACATCGTCGCTCCGGTCAAGGAATTGGTGAAAGGCACCCAGGCCGTCGCCGACGGCGACTACCAGCAGCAATTACCGGTCATGAGCCAGGATGACCTGGGCTTTCTGGTCGAGTCGTTCAACCAGATGACCCGGCGCATCGCCCGTTCCCGCGACGAAACCCGCGCCGCCGGCCTGGAGGTGGAAAATCAGCGCGCCTACCTGGAAACCATCCTCGCCAACCTGACCGCCGGCGTAATCAGTTTCGACGCGGCATACTTCATCCGCACTGCGAATCAGGCCGCCTACCGGATTTTGCACATCCCGGTCAGCCATTTCGTCGGCCAGAATCTACCCGCCTTGGCCGAGCTGCATCCCGAACTGGCCGACGTGTTGACAGCAATCCAAAGCCTGCTGGAAAAAGCCGATGACATCTGGGAGCAGCGCATCGTCTTTCTCGGCCCCAACGGCCGCCAAGAGCTACTGTGCCGCGGTACGCCGCTGTTTTCGCAACACGGCGCCCACACCGGCGCCGTGGTGGTGTTCGACGACGTCACCGATTTGATTCAAGCCCAGAAAAACGCGGCCTGGGGCGAAGTCGCCCGGCGTCTGGCCCACGAAATCAAGAACCCATTGACGCCGATCCAACTGTCCGCAGAGCGTTTGCAGCACAAGTTGTCCAAAGAACTGCAGGATGGCTCAGCCGAGTTTCTGCAACGCGGCACCCGCACCATCGTCCAGCAAGTGGAAGCGATGAAACGCATGGTCGACGACTTCTCCGAGTACGCCCGCCCGTCGAAAAAGCAGGTCGAAAAAATCAACCTGGTGGATTTGATCCAGCAGATCACTACGCTGTACCTGCCGTCCGGAATTAGCTTCGCGATGGCCGCCGCCAGCCAGCACGTCATTGTCGAAGTCGATCCGGTCAGCATTCGCCAGGTGCTGCATAACCTGATCAAGAACGCGCAAGAAGCCACTGGGGAAAAATGCCATATCGCCATTAAAATCGGCAAAGTCACGCGCAATAACACCGATTATGTCGAAGTCGGTTTGTACGACAACGGCAGCGGCCTGAATGCGGATCAGATCGAAACCATTTTCGAACCCTACGTCACCAGCAAATCCAAGGGTACTGGTTTGGGCCTGGCCATCGTCAAAAAAATCGTGGAAGAACACGGCGGCGTGATTTGGGTGGATACGGCATATAATGGCGGCGCTGGCTTTCTGCTCCAGCTACCGGTTTTTGAATTTGGAACGATGCATGAATAAACAAGCGCCCTACATATTGGTGGTCGACGACGAACAGGATATTCGCGAACTGGTGTCGGAGATTTTGGAAGACGAGGGCTATCAAGTCGCGATGGCCGAAAATGCCACGGAAGCGAAGAAACTGAAAAACCAGCGCCAGCCGAATCTGATTCTACTCGACATCTGGATGCCCGATAGCGACGGCATCACGCTGTTGCGGGAATGGGTCGGCGAAGACAGCTCACTCTGTCCGGTAATCATGATGTCCGGCCACGGCTCGGTCGAGTCGGCAGTCGAAGCCACCCGCCTCGGCGCTTACGATTTTCTGGAAAAACCGCTGTCGATGGCAAAATTGCTGTTGATCGTCGAGCGCGCCCTGGAGACCAGTTCCTTGCAGCGGGAAAACGCCGGCCTGAAGCAGCAATTGATGATAGGCGTGGAGCCGGTCGGCAAAAGCGCCGTGGTCGAGCGCACCAAAGACAAACTGAAACGTCTGGCGCAACACGACGCCCGCGTGCTGCTGGTCGGCGAAGCCGGCGTCGGCAAGGAGATGTACGCCCGCTACCTGCACAACAACAGCTCCCGCCGCGACGGCGCCTTTGTCGACGTCTCGGTCGGCAGTATCTCCCCGGAAAACGCGGCGGTCGAATTTTTCGGCCGCGAAGACAACGGCCGGATTTACCGCGGCCTGCTGGAGCAGGCCGACCGCGGCACGCTGTTCCTGGGCGAAATCGGCGGCATGGACCCGGAGACCCAGACCCGATTGCTCAGCGCCTTGGAATCCAGTTCATTCCTGCGGGTCGGCGGCAGCCAGGCCGTGCGGGTCGACGTGCGCGTGGTCGCCTCGACCCGAATGGCACTGGAGGAAGAAGTCAACAACGGCCGCTTCCGTCAGGATTTGTACTATCTGTTGAATGTGGTGACCTTGGAGATTCCGCCGCTGCGCGAGCACAGCGAGGACGTACCGAGTCTGCTGAATTTTTACGTCGACCATTTCGTCGTGCACGAAAAACTGCCATTCCGCCGTTTTTCGATGGCGGCGCAGAATTATCTGCGCAACTACAGTTGGCCCGGCAATGTCCGCGAGTTGCGCAATCTGGTGCAGCGGTTGATGATTCTGGGCGCCGGCGACGACATCGAGTTGGACGAAGTCAAAGCAGCCTTAGGCTCGATTGCCGAGCAACCCAAACTGGGCTTGAACGTGCCGGAGTTTTTCAACCTGCCGCTGAAAGAGGCCCGCGACCATTTCGAAAAATCCTATTTGGAATACCATTTCGAAAAAAACGGCGGCAGCGTCGCCAAGTTAGCTGCCGCTATCGGCATGGAACGCACCCATTTGTACCGGAAACTGCATTCGCTGAAAATCAAGCTGTAATTGCAACTTGAAGTTAGCGGGCGGTTTAAGTAGAATGCCATGCTTTTACAGCTTCAACCGATTTTAAGAAAGCAACGATGAAAACATTTAGTGCAAAGCCCGCAGAAGTTAAGCGCGATTGGTACGTGATTGATGCAGAAGGAAAGACATTGGGTCGCCTTGCTACTGAAATTGCACGACGTCTTCGCGGCAAACATAAACCCGAATACACCCCGCACGTTGATACCGGCGATTACATCATCGTCGTCAATGCCGAAAAAATCGGCGTTACCGGCAACAAAGAAAAAGACAAAATGTATTACCGCCACACCGGTTATGTCGGCAACATGAAATCTGCTTCTTTGGGCAAACTGAGACAAACCTTCCCCGACCGCATCATCACCACCGCAGTGCAGGGCATGCTGCCTAAAAATCCACTCGGCCGGGCGATGTTTAAAAAATTGAAAGTGTATGCCGGTCCGGAGCACAATCACCAGTCTCAACAACCTAAAGTTTTAGAATTCTAAGCAGGTAGATAGTTTATGGCAGCTCAATACTACGGAACAGGTCGCCGCAAAAGCTCGGTGGCTCGTGTCTACGCAACGGTCGGCACAGGCAAGTTCATCATCAACAACCGCCCTGTAGACCAATACTTCGGCCGCAAAACCGATGAAATGATCGCCAGACAACCTCTGGAACTGCTGGCGAAATCCGGCGATTTCGATATCAACATCATCGTTTCCGGCGGCGGCCCGTCCGGCCAGGCCGGCGCGATTCGCCACGGCCTGACCCGCGCGCTGATGGCCTACGATGAGTCTCTGCGTTCTCCACTGAGAAAAGCCGGTTATGTAACTCGCGATGCCCGCGAAGTCGAGCGTAAAAAAATCGGTTTGCACGGCGCCAGAAAGCGTCCGCAATACTCGAAACGTTAAGAAACGATCGATCACAAAAAGCCGCACATCAGCGGCTTTTTTTTCGACTGCCGCATAGGCCTCGTCAAACCCCCAGCCCCAACTCGCGAAAGCGGAACATACTGGACTTGTTCGGCGCCACCAACGCCGCAGCAGCATTGGCAACCGGTAACTCGACCACCGACCAAGCGTCGACAACCCCGAATTCGCCAGGAATCGCAACAAGCTGTCCGCCCGCTTCCAGCGCAAACTCGCACAAGTCCAAACCTGCCGCAATCCCACGCCCGACCGCCTTAACAAACGCCTCCTTCTTGACCCAGAGACGGTAAAAAGTCGGCAATTGCTGCTCGGTCGGCAACGCCGCCCACTCCCGATATTCCCGCACCGAGAAACAACGCCCGGCGAGCGCATGCAGATTTCGCCCGACTCGCAGACTCTCAACATCAACCCCCAACTCGCCGAGATCGGACACCGCAATCAGCAAATGATCTCCGGAATGAGAAATATTAAAATGCAGCCTTGCCCCCACTAACGCCGGCTTGCCGTACTCGCCCGACTCGAACACCAATTCCCGCGGCTCAACATCCAAATACCCGGCCAATGTGCAACGCAACAAGCCCCGCACCGCAACAAAGCCCTGGCGCCGCTCCGGGCGTTTATACTCTTGGCTCCGCTGTCGCTCCTGATCCGACAATAAGGCATCCCAAAAGGTTAAGGCCTTAGAATCCAGCCCCCTCAACTCGGCATGCCAAACATCAACAAATTGCGCCCGCAAAACATCCCTCCTCTTCAAAACCTGTCGCTGCTTACCGCGAAACCAAGCAAAACCCTTGGTTTTCCTTGACGAAACCGGCCAAAGACAGTAGCTTATCCAACCTTTTTTGTAAAATCCGCATTTCACGCTTTGGTTAGCTTTTCGAGGGCATAAAATTGGAACTCAGTGGCGGACAAATTCTTGTCCAATGTCTTAAAGATGAAGGTGTCGAATTTGTATTTGGCTATCCGGGTGGCTCTGTCTTGCACATCTACGATGCCATTTTCCATCAAGACGACGTTAAACATATTCTGGTGCGGCATGAGCAAGGCGCCACCCATTCGGCCGATGCCTATGCGCGCGCGACCGGCAAACCAGGCGTGGTGCTGGTCACCTCGGGCCCGGGTGCGACCAACGCCGTAACCGGGATCGCGACAGCCTATATGGATTCGATCCCGATGGTGATCATTTCCGGCCAGGTGACGTCGCCGGTAATCGGCAGCGACGCGTTTCAGGAAGTCGATACGGTCGGTATCACCCGCCCCTGCGTCAAACACAACTTCCTGGTCAAGGACGTCAACGATCTGGCCGAAACGATCAAGAAAGCGTTTTACGTGGCAACCACCGGCCGTCCCGGACCGGTTCTGGTCGACGTACCCAAGGACATCACTGATCCCAATATTAAGATACCTTACAAATATCCGAAAAAAGTCAGTATGCGCTCTTACAACCCGGTGGTAACTGGCCACAAGGGTCAGATCAAACGCGCCGTGGAAATGCTGTTGGGTGCGCAACGGCCGATGATTTATTCCGGCGGCGGCGTCATCTTGGGCGAAGCCCATGATGAACTGACCGAATTGACCCGGATGCTGGGTTATCCGATCACCAACACGCTGATGGGCTTGGGCGCCTATCCGGCCACCGACAAGCAATTCGTCGGCATGCTCGGCATGCACGGTACCTATGAAGCCAATATGGGCATGCACGAAGCCGACGTGATTTTGGCGGTCGGTGCCCGCTTCGACGACCGTGTCACCGGCAAACTGGCCGAGTTCTGCCCCTATGCCAAGATCATCCACATCGACGTCGATCCAGCCTCGATCTCAAAAACCGTGAAAGTGGACGTACCGATCGTCGGCGAAGTCAAACCGGTGTTGCAGCAAATGATCGAACTGATCAAGGACAGCAAAACCAAGCCGTCAAAAGCGGCGCTGGAATCCTGGTGGCAATTAATCCAAAGCTGGCGCGACGTCAATTGTCTGGAATACGACCGCGAAAGCCGGATCATCAAGCCGCAATACGTCGTTGAACAACTGTATGAAGTCACCAACGGCGAAGCGTTCGTGACTTCGGACGTCGGCCAGCATCAAATGTACGCAGCGCAGTATTACAAGTTCGACAAACCGCGGCGCTGGATCAACTCCGGCGGCCTGGGCACAATGGGCTTCGGCTTACCAGCGGCAATCGGCGTCAAACTGGCATTTCCGGATTCCGACGTAGCCTGCATCACCGGCGAGGCCAGCATCCAGATGTGTATTCAGGAACTGTCGACCGCGTTGCAATACAAAACACCGGTCAAGATCATCAACCTGAACAACCGTTACATGGGCATGGTTCGCCAGTGGCAGGAATTTTCCTACCAAAGCCGTTACTCGCACTCGTACATGGACACGATCCCGGATTTCGTCAAGCTGTCGGAGGCCTACGGCCATGTCGGCATCCGCGTCGAAAAACCGGAAGAAGTGCGCGACGCCTTGAAACAAGCATTCGAAATGAAGGACAGAACTGTGTTCCTCGATTTCATTACCGATAGAACCGAAAACGTATACCCGATGATTGAAGCCGGCAAAGCTCACCACGACATGAAATTGCGCGTCGCGCCCGGCACCCCGGTCGAGAGGGAGTTGTCCTGATGCGCCATATCATCTCCATTTTGATTGAAAACGAATCCGGCGCCCTGTCGCGGGTGGCCGGCCTGTTCTCGGCGCGCGGCTACAACATCGAATCGCTGACCGTCGCCCCGACCGAAGATCCCAGTCTGTCGCGGATGACCCTGGTCACCAGCGGCAGCGAAGAGATCATCGAGCAGATCACCAAGCAATTGAACAAACTGATTGATGTGGTCAAATTGATCGATCTGGCCGAGTCGGCCCATATCGAGCGCGAATTGATGCTGGTCAAGATCAAAACCACGCACGACACCCGCGAGGAAGTAAAACGCATGGTCGACATTTTCCGCGGCAAGATCATCGACGTGACGCCGAACAGCTATGTGGTCGAAATGACCGGCCAATCCAACAAACTGGATGCCTTCATTCACGGCTTCGAGGAAGGCAGCATCATCGAAGTGGCGCGTTCCGGGCCGACCGGCATTTCCCGCGGCGAGAAAGGCTTACATCTTTAAATGCTAGCGGAGCGCGAACCCACTGCGCTCCGCACAGCGGCCGCCAAACACAATTTTTAATTCACACCAAGAGTAACGAGAAACACTATGCAAGTTTATTACGACAAAGACGCCGATCTCTCGATCATCCGCAGCAAAAAAGTTGCCATCATCGGCTACGGCTCGCAAGGCCACGCCCATGCCAACAACCTGAAAGACTCCGGCGTTGACGTCGTGGTCGGCTTGCGCTCCAACTCCGCGTCCGTCGCCAAAGCCACCAACAGCGGCCTGATCGTGAAAGATGTACCGGAAGCCATCGCCGGCGCCGACGTGGTCATGATCCTGACCCCTGACGAATTCCAATCCAAACTGTACAAAGAAGAAATCGAGCCGAACATCAAACAAGGCGCCGCCCTGGCTTTCGCCCACGGTTTCTCCATCCTGTACAACCAAGTCGTACCGCGCGCCGACCTGGACGTGATCATGATCGCGCCGAAAGCGCCGGGCCACACCGTGCGTTCCGAATTCGTCAAAGGCGGCGGCATCCCTGACTTGATCGCCGTGCATCAAAACGCTTCCGGCCAAGCCAAAGAATTGTGCTTGTCTTACGCTTCCGCGATCGGCGGCGGCCGTTCCGGCATCATCGAAACCACCTTCCGCGACGAATGCGAAACCGACCTGTTCGGCGAACAAGCAGTACTGTGCGGCGGCGCGGTGGAACTGGTCAAAGCCGGTTTCGAAACCCTGACCGAAGCGGGCTACCCACCCGAAATGGCCTACTTCGAGTGCTTGCACGAACTGAAATTGATCGTGGATTTGATGTACGAAGGCGGCATCGCCAACATGAACTACTCGATCTCCAACAACGCCGAGTACGGCGAATACGTCACTGGTCCGCGTGTGATCAACGACGAAAGCCGCAAAGCGATGAAGGAAGCCCTGAAAAACATCCAGGAAGGCCGCTATGCCAAGCAATTCATCCAGGAAGGTGCCACCGGCTACCCGGAAATGACCGCACGCCGCCGCCTGAACGCCGAACACCCGATCGAAACCGTCGGCGCCAAACTGCGGGCGATGATGCCTTGGATCAAAGCCAACCAAATCGTCGATAAAAGCAAGAACTAAGCTTATCGGCTAGGATTAAAGCCCATCTACACGATGGGCTTTTTTTTGCCTGCAGGATTCTGCCGAATGTCCGATAGCGCTCACTGGAAGCGGCCTAATGCCGCCCTAATCGCTTTGCTGTCCTTACAAATCCCGGCGCCCTGCTCCGCCGACTTCATGCAATGGAGCAACAGCGAAATCCAATATCTGCACGGCAGCAACTACCACGAGCCTTTCAATCCTAACAACGTCAGCCAAGCCATCGTCACGATCACTCATGCCCACGGCTGGGCGTACGGCCGCAACTTTTTCTTCATGGACACACTGTTCAGCGAATCCGGCCAGCAGGCGCAAACCCATTTATACGGCGAAGCCTACAGTACCTTCAGCTTGAGTAAAATCGGCGGCCTGGATTTATCTTACGGGATTTTCAAAGACTTTGGCCTGACCGCCGGCATCAACCTCGGCGAGAACATGAACAGCCGACAAAGCGGTTTTCGGGCCTGGCTGTACGGCATCAGCGTCGATTTCGACTTACCCGGCTTCAATTACTTCAACATCGATTTTCTGCGCCAACGCGTCACCGAAACCGCCGACATTGGTACCTCCTGGCAAATCACCCCATTCTGGCAATTACCGTTTCAAATCGCCGGCACAAAATGGAGTTTCGAAGGCTTCGCCGATTTCATCGGTCGCAACCAGACCGCCGCTCGCCAGGCGCTGGCCCAACCGCAATTGAGATTGGACCTGGGCGATTTCTGGGGTGACTCAGGCCATCTGTTTATAGGCCTGGAGTACCAATATTGGCATAACAAGTACGGCATCAAAGGCTTGCACGACAATGTGCCGCAGGCTTTGCTGGTCTGGAAATTCTGAACGGTTCGAGGGCGACCAAACTATCTGGAGACAGATTGCCGCACTGTCCGCTTTACAGCGCGCAATCCCGCCCTGTCACGCAATCGCAATAGCACGCCCCGGACCGAGCATGTAAAATGCCGCCAACTTGTTACCGCTTGCAACCGCCATGCTGAAAAATCCTCAACCGAAACGCCACCGCGGCATTTATCTGCTGCCCAACCTATTTACCACAGGCGCCATGTTTGCCGGTTTTTACGCGATTACGTCGGCGATTAACGGCCGCTTCGAAACGGCGGCGATTTCGTTGTTCATCGCCATGGTACTGGACGGCCTGGACGGCCGGGTCGCCCGCTTGACCAACACCCAGAGCGAGTTCGGGGTGCAATACGACAGTTTGTCGGACATGGTTTCCTTCGGCGCCGCACCGGCCATCGTCATGTATTTGTGGACTTTATCCAGTATGGGCCAGGCCGGTTTGTTCGCGGCTTTTGTGCACATGGCCGGAGGCGCATTGCGGCTGGCGCGCTTCAACACGCAAGTCGAAGTCGCCGACAAGCGCTACTTCCAGGGCCTACCCAGCCCGGCAGCGGCAGCGATTCTGGCCGGCGGCCTGTGGTTTTGCGTCGAGAACGGCTACGACGTAGAAAACTTCAAATATCTAGTGTTGCTGGCCACCATCACCACCGGCCTGCTGATGGTCAGCAATTTCCGCTATTCCAGCTTCAAAGAAATCGATCTGAAAAACAAAGTGCCGTTCATCGTCGCCATTATCGCGATGCTGGTCATCAGCTTTGTCATGGCTCAGCCGCAACGCATGCTGTTCCTGCTGTCGGTCGGTTACGCCGCATCCGGCCCTATCATCACGCTGGTAATGCGCAAACGCCGGCTACAAAGCCGCAAGGGCTAGACGTGGCCGACGCCGACGGTAATTTGCTGAGTACAGCGCTTTACCGTCAGTGGCGCCAATATCGCAAACGCCTGAAAGCCTGCTGCCAAACGTGCAGCGAAGACCACGTCCACGCTTTGCGCACCGGCATCCGCCGTTTGTTGAGCATTCTCGGGCTATTACAGCAAATCGGCCCTTGCCGGCCGCTGACGCCGTTACGCAAGACGCTCAAACACCAACTGGACAGCTTCGACGATCTGCGCGACGTGCAGGTCATGCTCTACGAAGTGGCCGGCAAGCTGCCGCAATTGCCGGAATTAAGCGACTTCCTCGACCACCTGCACCGACGCGAGCAACAACAACTGACACGTTTACCTGCGCTCGTTGCCGAGCTGCGCCAAGCCAAACTGCGCCGAAAAATCGATAAGGCGGCGCGCCAATTTCGGCATCCCAAAGCCCACCGAAACCAAATCTCTGCCGACGTACTCAACGCATTGGACCGAATTTATGCGGAAGCGATGGCGCGCTACGCTGCGGTTTCTGTCGAAGACCTGCACAGCATCCACCGCCTGCGTATCTCCGTTAAAAAACTACGCTATGCCATCGCCGCGATGGCGGCAACCGTCCCGCGATTGCCGGCCGACCACGACCAATGCTTGCAACGCTATTTGACCGCCATGGGCGAGATCCAGAATACCGTCGTCATGCTCGCGGCGCTGCAGAACTTCTACGGCGGAAATGCACCGGAATCGGCGTTGGCACACTATCGGCAGCGCCAAAACCAGTTGATCGGCGAATTTGTCGCTCACCACGAAGAGTTATTCGGTTTCTGGCGCCCCGCCCCCGATCAAGCCTTCCCCTGGCAGTAAACGCCGCCGGTATTGCCGGCCGCGGCTTTATAGTACAATTTCGGGCAGTTTTCGGCCGCGACGGCGGCGCACGATTTTTTCACAAAACGGGTTCAGACAAATGGCAACGATGGATGATAGAGACGGTTTGATATGGCTAGACGGGAAATGGGTTGACTGGCGTGACGCGAAAGTCCACGTCCTGACCCACACCCTGCATTACGGCTGTGGCGTCTTCGAAGGTCTGCGCGCTTACAAAACCGACAACGGCACCGCCATTTTCAAACTGGCCGAACATACCGACCGTCTGTTCCGTTCCGCGCATATCATGAACATGAAAATGCCGTACTCCAAGGAGGAGATCAACCAGGCCCACCGCGACGCGGTCGCCAAGAACAATCTGGAGTCGGCCTATATCCGCAGCATGGTGTTCTTCGGTTCCGAAGGCATGGGGCTGCGCGCCGACAACTTGAAAGTCCACGTCATGATCGCGGCCTGGACCTGGGGCGCTTATCTGGGCGCGGAAAACATGGAAAAAGGCATCCGCATCCGCACCTCGTCCTACACCCGCAACCATGTCAACAGCACGATGTGCAAGGCCAAGGCCAACGGCAATTACATCAACTCGATCCTGGCCTTGCAGGAAGCGCTATCGACCGGTTACGACGAAGCGCTGCTGCTGGACCACGAAGGTTTCTGCGCCGAAGGCAGCGGCGAAAATCTGTTCATCGTCCGCAACGGCAAGATTTACACCCCGGAAACCACCTCGGCGCTGGAAGGCATCACCCGCGACACACTGATGACGATAGCTCGCGAACAAGGCTACGAAGTGATCGAAAAGCGCATCACCCGCGACGAAGTTTATGTCGCCGACGAAGCCTTCTTCACCGGTTCCGCCGCCGAAGTGACGCCGATTCGCCAATACGACAACCGCGACATCGGCTCCGGCAGCCGCGGCCCGATTACAGAGAAGTTGCAAGCCTTGTATTTCGACTACGTCCAAGGCCGCCGCGCCGACCACAAGGAATGGTTGACGCTGGTATCCTAAACCGACGTGCCTGCCCCGCATAACATCCTGGTCGTCGGCCCATCCTGGGTCGGCGACATGGTGATGGCGCAAAGCCTGTTCATCACGCTAAAACAACGCCTCCCCGATTCTCATATCGACGTCCTGGCGCCGACCTGGTCTTTGCCGTTATTGGCAAGAATGCCGCAAGTGCGACAAGGCATAGCCATGCCGCTCGGCCACGGCCAATTCGGCCTCGGCGCCCGGTTTGGCTTAGGCCGTCAGCTTCGCGGCCGTTACGACCAAGCTATCGTCCTGCCCAACTCCTGGAAGTCGGGGCTGGTGCCGTTTTTTGCCGGCATCCCGCTACGCACCGGCTATCTTGGCGAATTGCGCTGGGGTCTGCTCAACGACCCCCGCCGACTGGATAAAAACCAACTGACCATGACGGTGCAACGCTTTGTCGCGCTGGGACTGCCTGCTGCAAACGAACAGCCGCCGGCCTATCCGATTCCGCAACTGGCGATCAGCGCCGAACAGCGCCGACAAGTCTGCGACAAATTCCGCATCGATGCCGACAAAAAAATCCTGGCACTGTGCCCCGGCGCCGAATACGGTCCGGCCAAGCGCTGGCCGGCCGAGTATTTCGCCGCCGTCGCCAATGCCAAAATCGGCGACGGCTGGCAGGTCTGGTTGTTCGGTTCCGATAAAGACCGACCGGCCGCCGATGCCATCGTGAATTTGACCGGCGGCGTCTGCCGCAATTTCGCCGGTGACACCTCGCTGGCCGAAGCGGTCGACTTGCTGTCGCTGGCCGACGCCGTAGTCAGCAACGACTCGGGCTTGATGCACGTGGCCGCCGCGCTGGACAAAAAAATCGTCGCCGTTTACGGCTCCTCCGATCCGGGCTTTACCCCGCCGCTGAATCCGGCCGCGCATATTCTGACCCTGAAATTGGAATGTTCGCCCTGCTTCAAGCGCGACTGCCCTTTCGGCCACACCCGCTGTCTGGTCGACCTACGCCCCGAGCAGGTGCTGGCCGCACTGGGAGCCTGACAATGAGAATTGCGATCGTCAAATTGTCGGCATTGGGCGACATTGTGCATGCGATGGTAGCCTTGCAGTTCATCAAGGCCGCCTATCCGGATCTGACAATCGACTGGATCGTCGAAGAACGTTTCGCCGGGCTGCTGGCAGACAATCCGCATATCGATCAGGTGCTGCCGCTGAATTTGAAGGCCTTGAAAACCGATAAGCTGCGCATATTCGGCGAAATCGGCAAGGTCCGCGGTTATGCCAAGCACGGCTACGATCTGGTAATCGACGCCCAGGGCTTGATCAAATCGGCCTTGGTCAGCCGGCTGCTGGCCGCCAATTGCGCCGGCTTCGATCGCAATTCGATCCGCGAAAAATCGGCGGCCTGGTTTTACGCGCAGACCGTCGCCTGCCCTTACGATGCCAACACCATAGACCGCAATGTGACGGTGCTGACCCGGCCGCTCGGGCTGGAGGTCGGGACCGATCGCATCCTGGAAAAACAGCCTTTTCTGTTTTTTCGACCGCCGCGAATCAGACTGGAAGACTATTTTTCCAAGCAACAAAGCAATATCCTGCTGGTGGTTGGCTCGACCTGGCCCAGCCGCAATTATCCGCTGGAAAAATATCTGCAGGTGATTTTCGGCGTGGAAGCCAATTTTCTGATCTGCTGGGGTAACGAAAAGGAACACTGGATGGCGCAATGGCTGGCGGAACGCAGTCTGGCGCGGGTGTTGCCGCAGATGAACCTCAACGACTTGAAAGCGGTCGTGGCCAAATCCGATCTGGTGATCGGCAACGACACCGGCCCGACCCACATGGCCTGGGGCATGAACCGACCATCTATCACCTTGTTCGGCCCGACACCTGTCAGCCGGGTATACCAGACCGAAATCAACCAAGTGCTGAAATCCCCGTCCGTGGTCGATCCGTTCAAGCTGAACAAAAACGATTTTTCGATCGGCGAAATTCCGGTAGCCGATATCGTGGCCTTGGCCAGACAATTGTTGCCAAAGCCTGCCGCCGAAGCGGCAGAAAGTTAAAGCCGCTCCATCGCCGCAAAGCTGGCGAGCAATTCGATAAACGGCTCGTCGGTTGCCGGAAGCCGCGCTATGGCTATATTGGAATGGACGGCTTGACTCAAATCGATGCGTTGTTCCTGAAACAGCAACTGTTTGTTGGAGTCGGCAATGACGCGGCACGCCGGCCGGCCTGGATCATCAGCCGGCATCTCATCCACCATCGCCAACACGCCATTGGACAATTCGACAACACATCCCGGCGGATAGACGGTGACGGCCTCGATCAAGCCGGCCACCGCGACGGCATCGAATTGTGCCGGACTCGCCTGATACAGATACCGGAGCGCTTCGACTTTGCTTTGCGCAGGCCGGTCGGCGCGATCGCTAAGCAGGGCTTCATAGACCGATGCCGCACCCACCAGCCGGGCCGGCAAACCGATTTGCCCGCCGGCCAAACCGCGCGGATAGCCTGCACCGTCCGGCCGTTCGTGGTGATCCCCGACAACCTCCAGCACCGTGCTTGGCACCTCCGGCGTCGTCGCCAGCAGCGCCAATCCCGTCGCTAGATGTTGCCGAATTTCTAGCTGCTCCGCGTCGGTCAGCAGCGAGGCTTTGCCTAAGATGGCTTGGGGCAGCTTTAGCAAACCGAGATCATGCAATAACGCGCCGATTGCGGTATGCCGCACCAGCTCCGGCGCCAATGCCTGCCGCTGTGCCAGAGCTGCGGCCAGAAAACAGACGTTGACCGCTTTGTGCGCCAACCTGTCACCACTCTGGTGCCAGCCTTCAACCCGGTTTAGCGAGATGCAGCCGCTATCCAGCACAGACACAATTTCGCAGGCAATGTCCTCGACGGCGGCGAAATCCAAGCCGGAGCCGGCGCGAATCCTGCCCAACACCGTTTCGAAACGGCTCCGGAACTGCAGCAACGGCCCCGGTTCCGGCGCGGCCGGCGCCGACCGGTCAGACGGGGTTGTGTAATCGTGTTCCGGCTCGGCTACGTCCAGCCCCTTCGCCAAATCGATGAACACTTCGCGGCAATACTGCCTTAAGGTATCGATGTCGGCGTCAGAGCGGATTAAAAACTTGGTGGTGAGAAACGGAATGTCTATCCATTTGCGGTCGGTACCGCATAGATACATGCCTTTACGCAGTTGGCTGGTGGCGATTTTTTTTACCATGGCAAAGAGTCGAAACGGTCTGTTGTGCAGCCGCAAGCGGGTTTCAGGAAACTTCCGGATACGCTTGGCTGAATTTACCGTCCCGGCAGTATTGGTTTAAGTCGATCCCGTAATCCTGCGGCCGCATAATTTGTTTGATCCCGTAACGCTTACCGTTTTTGTCGGTAGCGGTCACCGCCAGATCGAGGATGTGCTCGGCGATTGGCTGTTTGTTCTCGTCTTGAATCAGCAAAATCTTCGGCTTCAGCCGGTCGGCTCGGTTTTGTTCGACAATGACGCCAACTTCGCCGTTACTCAACTCGGCTAAATTGCCTTGCGGGTAAAAACCGATGCAGTTAATGAATTGAGTAACGAAATTGGCCTCGTAGTGCTGATTCATGCCTTTTACCAAGATGCCCAGCGCCTCCAAATGCGGTTTGCCTTTTTGGTAAACCCGGTCGCTGGTGATCGCGTCGTAAGTATCGACCACCGTCACCAAGCGCGTGAACAACGATAGCGCTTCTTTTCCCAATCCGCGCGGATAGCCGGTGCCCGCCAGATGCTCGTGGTGAGCATAGGCCACATCCACCGCGCCGGGATAGGCGTTGCGCGCCGACATCAGCACATTGCGTCCGTGCAACGTATGCTGACGCATGATGACCATTTCATCGTCTTCCAACCTGCCGGGTTTGTTCAGAATTTCCAGCGGCACTCGCATTTTGCCGACATCGTGCATCAACCCGCAAAATCCGAGTTTGTTCAATTCCTGGACCGAGAGCTTCAACTCGCGCCCCAGCAATATCGACAACACGCAGACATTCATAGAATGTTGAGCGGTATATTGATCCTGATCCTTGAGCTGGGTTAACAACAGCATGGCATCCGGATTCTCCAAAACTTGATCCACCGTTTCCGCCACGGCCTGCTTCACCGCGCTGACGCTGAACTGGTTGCCGAAGCGGATGTCATCCAGCACCGTTTTAATCAGACTACCGGTTCGGTTGAACGTATTTGCGGTCTGGTTGAACGATCTGGCAAAACTCAAGTGCTTGAGCGAATCGCTGTTTCGGGTCGGAATTGCTCCGGCCGACGACTTTTGCCATTTGACGTCGATATAGACGTAATCGCAAATATCCTGAATCAACTTAATATCGGCTGGGCTTTCGATCACGATACGATCGAACATGAACGGCGATTCTTTCCGCGGCTCCTCCAATCGGCATACGCACATACCGACTCTCAATTCGTAGACATGAATTCTGAGCTCACCGTCGTCTTTACTACTCATACCTGCGACACATCCCAACACGTTTACACATTTCAGCAATGGATACAGCTTAATACAGTCAGCAGCCGAACCCTATAGTCATACGACGCCGATCCCGCAAAATTGCATCGTCAAGTATGCGGCAATTCACAGTTAGAATCGGAAGATTCGGGTAGTGCATGCAGTCAGGCCACACCAAGCGAACCCAAGGACTTCCGGCGGTAATAATTCAATTGCCAGATTCGGATAAAGGTTTACACTGCATTTCCAACATGCCGGCAACCTCAGGCCGAAACCGATTTCGGCAGTCGTCGCCGCATGCTTACGAACAATAAGAATAGCGCCAGATCGGCCATTTTCCCGGAGAGAATCGTTATGCTGTTGAATCACAACGATTTCCAAGTCGACGCCGACGAATTTTACAGCCCCGAGCCGGCACCGAAACGTTTGCGCCGCAGACACCTGTTTTTTCTGGTCCTGCTGCCGGCTTTAGCCGCGACCGAATCCTATGTGTTTCTGCAACCTGCCGTCTATCAAAGCCAGGCGCTGGTATTGACCACGGCGGCGAGCGATATAGACCAAACCCACGCCGTAGCTGATCTGGAACACGTTAATATCCAAAAACAGGTACTGCTGGGGCAAAACGTGCTGGATAAAACCGTGGCAGTACTGAATAGCACGGAGAATTCGCCGCATGTCGGGGTCAACCAACTAAAAACCTTATTTCAGGTCAGCCCGATCGCGGATACCAATCTGGTACAACTCAGCGCCGAGGGCCACGAACCGCATTTTTTGCAAAAAGCCTTAAATACCTGGATTAGGGCCTACCAACAAATCCGCAGCGAATATATTGCCGAAATCAGCGATAAAGCCACGGTCGACATCAACGCCGAACTGATGCGCCTGGACCGGCAAGTACAAGACCAGCGCCGGAGCGTTGAAACCTTCCGCCGCGAACACGACATCGTTTCGCTGCAAAGCCCGGATAACGAAGCCCACGCCCGGTTGCAAGGACTAAACGGCGCGTTGAACAACGCCCAGGAAGAGGAAGTCAAGGCCAAGGCCAGACTCGAAGCGATCCGCGATGCTTTAGCGACCGGCAAAGCCGTGGTGACCGATACCGATTCGCAAACCCTGGCAGTATTGACGGCGCAAGCAGAAACCTTACGCGCAGCGCTGGAGCGCCAACGCAGCCAATACACCGACGAATACATCGATTTTCACCCGACGCTACGTACGGTTAAAATCCAACTGGCCGAACTGGAACGAAAAATCGCCGAGAAGGAGCAATCGGCCAGCCGCTTCGCCGAACAGGAGGCGGAGAATAATTACAATGCGGCCCAAGCCGCTGTGAAAAATCTGCGCCAGGAACTGGAACGGCATAAACAACAGGCAGCCGCTTACACCGACCGTTTTGCCCAGCATCAGGCAATGTTGGAACAGCTGGCCAAAGTGGAAGAGCTGCAAAGGCAAACTCGGCAACGACTGGTCGAAATCGAAGTAAAACAGCGACAAAGTAATCCGCAGCTGGATGTGGTCGACTGGGCCTCGTTACCGGAAACGCCGATCAGGCCAGACTACACGGCGGAAGCCGCAATCGCCGCTGCCGCCAGTCTGATGCTGGCGTTATTGGTCGTCTGGCTGCGCGATTACCTGAACAGGGAACCGATGCTGGCGACGATCAACAGCGTCACCGAATACCAAATCTACCACCAAGCCGACCCTCAACTGACAGAACATCCGGCCCCGCCCCACGTGGAGTTCGACCAAGTCAAAAAACTAAGGCGCTGGGACGATCCGAAACCTCTACCCGACGATCCGTCCCATTCCTAGGCGCTACCGCAGCATCAATGCTAGAATCCGGCTTTTGTTAAACTCAAGCCAAAAGGAAATTCATGAGCCTCATTACCGTAGAGCACAACCCCAGCGAAGAGCGTTTGCAGGAACTGGGTGTAGCAAGCTGGCCGATCTGGGAAAAAGAAATCTCTACCTTCACCATCGATTTCGACGAGACCGAAACCGCCTACGTGCTGGAGGGTGAAATCATCGTCACGCCGACCGGCGGCGAGCCGGTCCGCATTCTGCCGGGCGATTTGGTCATGTTTCACGCCGGCCTCGACAGCCATTGGGAAGTCGTCAAACCGCTACGCAAACATTACCACTACGATTGATTGCCGCCGCAGGCTGGCACTGATCGAAAAGGCATCTGCGGATGCCTTTTTTGTTTGCCGAACCCGCCTGGGTAATTTGTGGCCGAAAAGCCGACCCAGTCAGGATAAGGCTTGGGCCGGTTTCGGCGATTTTAAGCTCGGCTTTGGGCAAACCCCTTTTGCAAAACGCCCTGCCGATAATATTTACTGATGTCGATACCGTAATCCTGCGGCCGAACGATCCCTTTTATGGTCAGCACGTTACCGCGCTTGTCGAGTACCATTTCGGCCAAATTGACCACTCTTTCTTCGACCGGCTGCCCTTCCGAATCGAGCAAAATGATGACCTTAGGCCTCAGGCGCGCCAGCTCGTTGACTTCGACCACAATCGCAATTGCGCCATTGGTCATCTGCACCAGACTGCCCGGCGGATAAACCCCCAAGGCTTCGATAAATTTGACGACCAGCCGACCGTCCAACTGGCTGCCGCTCAAATTCGACATGATGCTGGTGGCCTCCAGGTGAGTCCGGCCCTTTTGATAGACACGGTCGCTGGTCATTGCATCGTACATATCGACAATCGTCACCATCCGGGTAAATAACGAAATGCCTTTGTCTTTGATCCGCCGCGGATAACCTTTACCGTCCAGGGTTTCGTGATGGGTTAAAGCCGTTTCGATCGCGCCCAAATACATATCCGAGCTCGATTTCAACAACTCGTGACCCAGCGAGGTATGCGAACGCATAATTTCCATTTCATCCTCATCCAACTTGCCGGGCTTGTTTAAAATCTCAAGCGGAATCAACATCTTGCCCATATCGTGCATCATGCCGCACAAGCCTACCAAATTCAGGTTGGACACCGAAAAGTTCAGGTGCCGGCCCAACACAATGGACAAAGCGCAGACGTTCAAACTATGTTGAGCGGTATATTCGTCCCGGTTTTTCAGCTGGCTTAGCCAAAGAAAAGCATCCGGCGAATGCAAAATACTGTTCACGCATTCGGCCACGGCAGCCTTGGCGGCCTTAGTATCGACGCCCTCGCCGCGAGCGATACGCTCCATAAAATCGGAAACCAGCTCCCCCATCTCCTGGTAAACCGATTCGGCCCGTTCGATTTCCTTTTCGAACACGCTCAATTTCGGCGGTGGCGGCGGGAAATCGGCGATGCTGTCTAAGGATAGATTTTCTTGCCCACCTTTGTACTCGACTACTTTCTTACGGCTCTTGGTGACGTCGATATACACGTACTCGCAAACCTCGCGCACCTTGCGAATATCGTCCTCGGTTTGCAATTCGAAACCCTGAAACAAAAACGGACTGTCCAGCCAGGGCCGGTCCAATTCGATCACATACATGCCCAGCTTGAGCTGAGCCACCGGCGTATAAACCCGCTGGTTAACGTCGTAAACGTTGACAGTGCTCTGTACCGTTTTTTTCTTGTTGCGACGGAACGGCCACCAATTTGTTATAGGCATGTGATTCGATTTACCGAAGAAGATGGAATGCGCTTTCCTGACCAAGGCGAAATCGCCGTCATCTGGCGCCAGCCGAATTGGGCCGGATGATACCGGTATGTCCAACGTTACCCAAGTTTTCCGCCGTGCGCTAGCTCTCGTTTCCGAGATGGAAACCTATCGTACCGGCATAACCGGCCACGACATAAAAGTAACATAATTTATCAGCGGACAGACGGACGGACTAGCCGAATGGAGGGCTGCGGTTGCTTGGCCCGCAATCCATCTGGCATTCCCCTGGCCTTGAACCGGCAGGATTTGAGTTTGG
The DNA here is from genome assembly GCF_006483455.1 of Methylomonas koyamae. Lineage (GTDB taxonomy): Bacteria > Pseudomonadota > Gammaproteobacteria > Methylococcales > Methylomonadaceae > Methylomonas > Methylomonas koyamae_B. The sequence goes on along the minus strand of NZ_PPPU01000025.1, from coordinate 136,109 downwards.
TCGCTTCAGACCCGCCACACGGAAGCCGAAACCACACCACTACCTGTTGCCCACGATGGCACAGAGCCGAGCGAATGGCGTCGCCAAGCTTCGACGCCTAAAACGGAACGCCAGTGGAAATAGGGCCGGCTGAATCGTTACTGGGTTAAGCAAAGCCGAAACGCGGCGGCAACTTGTTTCAGATTTTCATCTTGGCGAGCTGAGCCTCGAATTCTTCGAGCGTCATCGCCCCGCTTTTACCGTCGCGCCGGTGTCCGGCATCAAAGAAATAAGTCCTCGGCAACTCTCCATACCAAGCCGGATCGATCTCATAGCGTAATTTTTCCGGATTGTCGCCGCTAAAAGCCCAATTTTCCATACTGCCAAGCTTATGAGTGTCGACGATCCGCTGAATCTCGGGCAAGGCATCCCCCTCATCGGCCGCCAGCATCACGATCTTCAACGCCGGGTGTTTGTCGTGCAATTGATTGATGGCCGCCATGTCCTTCAGGCACGACGGGCAATCCACCGACCAGATCGCCAGCATCAGCGGCTTGCCGGCATTCGCCGCCAGAATTTGCTGGTAACTGCCGGGAATGAAGGGTTTTATCGGTGTTTGATCGGCCTCGGCGCTACCGGCCAAGCAAGCCATAGCCAAGCTAAAAAACAGGACAGGTTTTTTCATCAGTTAATGTCCGAATAGTTGGAAGGGATACGAGCTTTTTCGCTTGGCACATTACCGCCGATCCCGCCCGCATTCAAGCTGAGACTGAATCAGCAGACTAAGTCAACGATATATATGTTATTTAACATAGTTTTAATACCGCTTTGCCAATTCGTTCCACCACCCTAGGAACAACCTCACGTCGATTCCGCCCCTCCAAGCGACACTAAATACTCACTCCAGGGCTTCAAAGGCCGCCGTCGCCAAACTCGCGGCGAGCTCTGCAGAACGCTCGGTGTGGTCGGCTATCTTCCGGTTATTGCATCTCTCGAGCGGCGCCTGCCAAATACCGTGCGATGTGTTAGGCAATTTCCACTACATACTTCGCAAACATTCAACAGTTACCTAACGCAAAAGCCCTGCATTCGCGGCATATCACTCATTCAATACCCAGAAAATGAGTTAAATAACACAGTTTATTTTTAACACCCGCTTAAAACAAATAAAATCAAATAGATAACAACATGGTTTCACTATTGCTACTTAAAAACCTTTACACTTACCCGCTTTTGTTACCCGCCTTGTCGGCAATTTTGAGACTTTTCCGTACCATGCCAAGAAAAACTAAAATTAAGTCCGCATTCCTGATACTACCCGGTGCCGTCGCGTTAACACCCGACGTCAACGCTGCCGAAGCCTCCACGACACTATCGGACGTGGTTGTCACGGAGCAATCCGAAGACGGCCGCCCGGAAACCCCATCCAAAACCGATTTCGCCACGCCTAAAACCAAAGTGACCAAGGCAGCTATCGAGAAGACCAATGCCGTGACGACGGTGGACGCAATGAAATTCGAATCCGGCGTGTTTGCCCGGCAACGCTACATCGGCGACCAAAATGCCCCGATCGGCATGCGCGGCTCCAGTCCCTACCAAGGCGGCCGGGTCATGGTATTCATGGACGGCATGCCAATCTGGAACCCGTTGCAAATCAGCTTTAACGGCTCACCGCGCTGGGGTTTGATCGGGCCGGGCGAGATCAAATCGATAGACGTACTATCCGGGCCGTTTTCCGCCGAATACAGCGGCAACGCGATGGGCGGGGTTCTGAACTACAACACGTTGATGCCGCAGAAACGCGAAATCTACACTGAGGCGACCTATTTCGTGCAACCGTACGAATTCGAGGGCACCAAAACCAATCTGCAAGGCTTTAAGACCTTTGGCTCCTACGGCGATAAATTCGGCGATTTCAGCACCTATTTCTCGTATAACCATATCGAGAACGAAGGCCAGCCGATGACGCCGCAATTCTCCGGCGATAAAGGCTTCAACCGCAACACCGCCTTGGCCGGCATACCGAACGGCGCCTTTCTGGAGAAGAATCCGCGCACTGGCCAGTACCGGTACAACTACGGCGACGACGGCATCCAGCATTCGATCGACGACCTGTACAAATGGAAAGGAAGTTACGCGATCAACCCCGAGTTGGAAACCAACTTTGTCATTGCATTCCAGAATTTCGAACGGACCAATACCGGCCAGTCTTTCATCGAGCGCGCCAACGGCACCACCGTCTGGCCGGGCAGTAACGTAGCCAATTCCGGTTCGTTATGGCCGGCCACGTTGGGCGCGTCGCCGACCACGCTCGGTACCAGCACCCAAACCCGGCAAACGCTGACCTTGGGCTGGGGCTTGAAAGGCCGAATCGCCGGCGATTGGTATACCAACACCAATATCAGCTTCTTCGACATCCTGAAAGACCAAACCATCAGTTCCAACTACAATCCGCAAGACCCGAACCGGGTCATGACCGGACGCGATAGTTCGTTCGACGATTCCGGCTGGTTCAACATATCCACCAAGTTCAATAATGAACAATTCCTGGGCCGCAAGGATTTGTCGTTCGCGACCGGTTACGAATTTCAGCACTCCAGAATTTTGCTGACCCAAACCAACTTGGCCAATTATGAAAACAACACCCAAGCGACGAATTGGCTGAACTCGAAAAGCGGCGGCACCACCGATGTCCACGCCTTGTTCGGCCAATTGAGCTGGCGCTTTATGCCGGATTGGGATGCCACGGTCGGCACCCGGCTGGAACGGTGGAACAGCTATGACGGCATCAACCTGACCAGTACCCAACAAACCGGCCGCTTGAATCCGGCCGACAGGCAAGTATCGAGATGGTCGCCCAAATTCTCGCTGGGCTACGAGCCGGGCCGGTGGAAATTTCGTTATTCGGTCGGCAAAGCTTATAAGTTCCCGTTACCGGAGGAACTGTATGGCAACTCCAGCGGCGTCAGCGGCAACGTTTCGCTGGCCGACGCGACTTTGAAACCCGAGGACGGCACACACCACAACTTGCTGGCCGAATACGACTTCAACAACGGTTACGTGCGCCTAAACCTGTTCCATGAAAACGTCCGTAACGCGATCTACAACCAGTCGATTTATTTACCGGGCAGCGCGGTGCTGAGCACGCTGGTGTCGTCGATCGGCGAAGTCGAAACCGACGGTCTGGATTTTACGATCAACCACGACCGGGTGTTCGGTTCCAATTTCGACGTTAAATTGAACACCACGATATTGAATGCCGAGATCATCGCCAACGAGCGCAACCCGGCCTATGTCGGCAAGCAGTTCCCGTTGATGCCGAACTACCGCGCGAATCTGTTGACCACCTACCACTACGGCACCGATTGGGATTTTTCGGTCGGCACCCGCTACTCGGGCAGACAGTTTTCGCAATTGGATAACTCCGATCTGCAACTGCCGTACTACAGCGCATTTACCGAATCGGTCTACGTCGATTTGAAAGCCACATACCGCTTCAACAAAGCCGGCCACGTCTCCGCCGGTATCGACAACATCAACGACTACCAAGCGTTTTATAACCACCCCTTACCGCAAAGAACCTTCTTTGCCCAGGTCGGTTACAAATTCTAGTTATGCTATTTCGCTTGCGGGGCCGGTTATCCGACACCGGTTTCGCAAGCCGAATATTCCCCCGCGGGTTATCCGCAACACCCCTTTCAAATCAGCCTTCCCCTGTTCCGATTGATCCTGGCAATAATCCGAACAGAATTACTCCCGTTGTGAAATTAGGTTGTGTTGAGCAGCGAGAGAATATTGTCGTCCGACAAGCGGTCATTTCCCCGGCTTTACCAAAGTCCGCAAAACGATATCAAGCCGGTGTCGGGTTTGCGCAGGTTGACTGGGTTGAATGATAATGAAACCCAACTTCGAAGCGGATGGTTTGGAGTTTCCAAAAAAACATTTTGGATACAACGAAACTTGATTAATCAAGTCACCTGCTGGGTTTCGCGTTGCTCTACTCAGCCTACTACCCCCTTGTTAGCATAACAAGGCTCCCAAGCGGAACAGTGGCTGTCATCCGTACATTAGACTCACGTTGAGGTATTTCATGCAAATCATAGTTACCCTTACGGATGCGTTGTTTGTCCTGACCGGTATCGGCGTTATTCAATTCCTTCTTGGTTTGTGGATCAAGGCTCGCATCGAATCCTCGATCAAATCAGAGTATGACAAGCTATTAGAGGACTATCGATTTGACCTTAGAACTAGAGAACAAGCGGCCAAGGCTGCCGAATACATCGCTCTAGCACGGAATCTTAAATTAACGTCGACTGAGGCGGATTACTGTCGCGCGAATCAATTGGCGTGGGAATTAGCGCTCTGGTTACCAGACGACCTTTATCGTAATCTTGGTAAGGCGTTAGCATCTCCATCGCCCGACAACAATATTCTGTCTGTACTCATCGAGATTCGAAAATTATTGCTGAAGACACCAGGAACTCTTAACGATACAGAGGTAATTCACCATGCTCAAAACGTTAGAGCAATTCGGTCTCTTGGCAGTTAAGCAGCGCGCTAACCCTCTGATTGCGGTACCGTAGATCCGGTAAACAATGCGCACCACGTCGTTCGCACTTGGTGCGGTACGTAAACTCAATGCACCCTAAGTCTGCTATTAGCATTTTTGATTTGTCTGACGGTTCTGAAGCCCAAACCCACCAGCGCCTCTCCCCTCAATCCTCCGGCCCAAAACACTGCTGGTAGTCCTTGCAGACTTCGCAGGACGGCGCCCGGCAGACGTACAAACCCTCGGCTTCGCAGAGCTGTTTGTACAAAAATTTCTTCCATTTCATATCCTTGCTGTTGCGTGCGACCAGGTTGGGAAAGTTGTAGGCCAGCATCGCCGACAGATCGGCGCGCGACCACAAACCCAAGTCCTGCCACAAATGGTCGCTGCCCAGGCAGGCGGCGACGATCAGCGCAATCAGCCATTCGGTATCGGCGCCCGGTTGCGCGGCGAATTGGCGCAATAGCGTTTCCAGATCCTGTTTTTCCAGCATCCGGCTGTAATCCAGGGTGTGGCCGGACACGGCGGCCTCGGCCAACATATAGCCGGGAAAATGGCTAGCCAGCAACGCGACGAATTGCTCCGGCGCCAAACCCAGCCGATCCGGCAACGCGCCCTCTCCCACCGCCCAACTGGCGATGATTTGCGCCAGCCAGACGCTGTTGGGCGACCAGCCGGCGCACGCCGCGAGTTCCTGATAAATTTGCTGCCGTGACTTTGGCGTAACCGCTAGACTCGGAATAGTTTGGGTCGGTTCTAGAGCAGGCATGCAATTCATTTCGGTCCTCCGGCGTTTATGGATGGAACGGACTAATACTCAACGCGGATGTCTTCGTCCCTGACGATCATCTGGCAAGCCAGACGCCATTCGCAGGGCAGATCGTCGACGATCATTTTCTCCAGCTCTTCGCCGGTGACCTTGCCGAGCTGCTTTAGCACCGCTTTTTCTTTTTCGGTCAGCGGGCCGCCCATGCGTTGGTTCTTCTTGTCGATACTGGTGACTTTGACCAGACAGGTACCGCATTCCCCGTCTTCGCATTCGAAGTGGATGGGGATTTTGTTCTCCAGCGCCAGCTTCAACACGGTTTGGGTGTGGCTGCCGGCGACGGCGTAAACGGTTTTGTCCCGGTATTCCGGGCTTGAAAATGTGACTAATGCCATGTGTTGTCTCCTTGAACGGCTTACACCGGTTTGACGGAAATCTCGCCGCCCAACACCTGCGCCTGACAAGCCAGACGGTTGTGCTTGCCGGCCATGTTTTCCCGCAGAATTTTGTCTTCCAATACCGAGGGCTCGGTCAGATGATTCCAGCCCGACGTCACTTTCATGATGCAGGTGCCGCAATCGCCCTCTCGGCAGCCGTAGGTAATGCCGGAACCGACCTTCTCGGAAACCTCGATGATGCGGGTGCCGGCGGGTACGGTGACGGTGACGTTGATGTCTTCGAATGTAATGGTCGCTTTGGCCATTGAAAAAACTCCTTACGCTATTTAAGTGTCATCTCGGCAACCTCCAATCTGAGGACTGCCGTTTTGGAATCCGCAAAGATTCCCGATTCCCGCCGACTCGAAAGCCGGCGGGGTTCGCCTATCCGTCCTGGGATCGGCTTAGCCGGCCTACTGCACCGGCTCAACGCGTGACGTATGTCTAAAACTGTTGAACACGCATCCGGCTCAGGCCAGATCCGCAAAATTAATCACTTTCGATAAGCGGGCGCCGGTCAACTCCTGCGCCAGCTCCAAGCCAAAGGCCGTGCATTCCAGGATTTCGTCGTCGGTCGGGATCAATTTCACCCGCAAGCCCGGAATCGGCACCCGCAATTTCAGGCCGCGCAAGCGGTCCTCGACCAAACGCACGCCCTCACCGGTCCAGCCGTAAGAACCGAACACGCCGCCCAGTTTGTTCTTTAAATTCACCACCGCCAGCGACGACAACAAGTCCCAGATCGGCTTGACCGCGTCGCCGTTGATGGTCGGCGTGCCCAACACCAGGCCGTCGGCTTCCTCGATCAGATCGACGAAGGGCCCGACCTCGCCGCCTTCCAGGTCGTACAGCGACACCCGCACGTCCTCGACCTGCATCGCTCCCTGGTAAATCGCCTCGGCCATGCGCCGGGTATTGCCGTAGGAACTGATGTAAAAAATCAGCAGGGTTTTCTGGTTGGGGCTGAGTTCGTTATGCAAGGCCGGGCTGGACAGTTGCCGGTAGCGCTGGATGTAATGCTGCGGTCGGTCGCGCAGAATCGGGCCGTGGGTCGGCGCGATCAGGGTCAACGGCAAAGGCTCGATCAATTCCAGCGCCCGCACCACGTACTCCTTGAACGGCCGCATGATGTGGGCGTAGTAGTATTCGAACGAGAAACGGAAATCGCCGACGCTGTCGTTGAACAGACGCTTGTCGCAGAAATGGCAACCGAACACGTCGCCGGAAAACAGCATCTTTTCTTCCGGGGAATAGGTGCACTGGGTATCGGGCCAATGCAGATACGGCGTGTGCAAAAACTCCAGCCGGCGGTCGCCCAACGATACCGAATCGCCGGTCACCACCGGCGTAAAGCTCAACGCGTCCTGCTTCAGCAGGCCTTTCAGCATGGTTTGGGCTTTTTGGGAAATGAACAATTGCGCCTGCGGCGCCCGCCGCATCAGTTCCGGCAGCGCCCCGGTATGGTCCGGTTCCAGATGGTTGAGGACGATGACTTTGATTTCGCTGTAATCGGCGACGCTTTCCAGCCGGGCGAAAAAATCGCCGGCGAAGCCCTCCTTGACCGTGTCGATTACCGCGACACCCTCGCTGCCGCGGATGACGTAGGCGTTGTAGCTGGTGCCGTTGGCGGTTTTTAATATGATGTCGAAGATGCGCAGATTGGGATCGAAGGCACCGACCCAATACACCCGCTCGGATAGCGGCACGGCAATCGGTGTACCGTCGTCGCTTTCCAGCTTGACGCCCTTCATGGCCCGTACGCCTCGGCGCGGGCCTGGCGCGGGCAGGTCTCCAGGTCTCTGCCGCTGGGCGCTGATTTCAATCCCAGCCAGGCATCGACTTCGGCTTCGTCGAAGCCGGACACCCGCCGCAGACCGGATTCCATCAACGGCCGCCGGATCAACAAGGGTTGCTCCACCATCAAGGCGATCGCCTGCTGTTCGTCGAGTGTTGCCGGGTCGATCAGTCCCTGCTTGATCGCCGGCGCGCTGCGGTTAAACCATTCCGCGACCGGCTTGTCGCCGAAAAACGAACGCAGCTTGACCTGCTGCTTGGCCCAGGGCTGCTGCAACAAGTCGTAGACCACCAGCAAATGGCCGGCTGCGCTCAATAGCTGCTTTTGCCGGGTGTTGTTCAAACAGCCCGGCTTCTCGTAAAAGTGGACGGTAGCCATAGCCGTCAGTGGGCTTGGAGTTCCGCCATCACCTCGGCCATTCTCTCCGGTGGAATGCCGGTCAACGAACCGGGCGGATTGATCGCCAAACCGTTTGCATCCAGGATCGCACCCTCGATCGGGCAGATGCTGGCGCATTGGGTGTCCTGGTAATCGCCTTCGCATTCGGTGCATTTGTTCGGATTGATCCGAAAATGTCCGGCTTTGCTGGACATGAAAATCGCCTTGCTCGGGCACAAAGGCTCGCAGGCGTAACAGTTGACACAGGATTCAATGATTTGTAGAGCCATGACGTTCGTCCTATGCAGGCCGGGTTACGGCCGTAACCCGGCATTGGATTCGATGGCCGGGTCGCGCGTTAACGCTAACCCGGCCGAGGTTTATTAAGCGGTTGCCCGCTCTTCGGTAGCGCTCTCGTCCAGCTTGCCGGCGGCGGCCAACTCTTTGTAAACCGCCATCACCGCATCCTCGATCGGTTCCATCGCGTGCTCGCCGTTGGGTTGGATACCGGCTTGCTCCAGCATGTCCCAAGGCTCGTAGCCGATTTTGGAGCACAACACCACTTCGCAGCCTTCCAGCGCCCGGATCGTGCGTTGCAACACGCTCTCGCCGTCGCCGCAAGTGTCGTCGCCGCTGCAGTACAAATCGGTTTTGCGGTGGCTCATGAAGCGCACGCCGTCCGGCGAGGCTTCGTAGATCAGGAACTCTTTGGCATGGCCGAAGTGCTGGTTGATCACGCCCTGGCCGCTGGTGGCGATGGCCATCAACACCGGACGAGTATTGAGCTTGGGCTCGTCGGCATGGCCGGCGGCTTTTTCAGCTTTGGCGGCGCGCTTGCTATGCATTTCCTCGGCAATCGCTTCGTGGATGACTTTGCGTTTTTCCATCGCCGATTGGTAATCGATCTCCATCGCCTCGATCTTGTCCATCGTGAACTCGTCGCCGCGGTCTTCACCCAGCAGACCGACCGCGTCGGCCCGGCATTGGCGGCAGTGGCGCATCATGTTCATGTCGCCGGAACAGGCGTCCTGCAGATCCATCAACTCGTCCTGAGTCGGGCCGCGTTGGCCCATCACGCCGTAGAAAGTGCCGTGTTCGGCTTCGGCGATCAGCGGCATCACGTTGTGCAGGAAAGCGCCCTTGGCTTTGACGATTTTGCTGACTTCAGCCAAATGCTTGTCGTTGACGCCGGGAATCATCACCGAGTTGACTTTGACCAGAATGCCCCGGGCCGTCAGCATTTCCAGGCCTTTTTGCTGCTGCTCGATCAGAATTTTCGCGCCTTTGACGCCCTTGATCCGCTTGTTCTCCCAGAAAATCCACGGATAGATTTGGGCACCGATTTCGGGATCGACGCAGTTGATCGTGATCGTCACGTGGTCGATGTTGTGTTTGGAGAGTTCCTCGACCGATTCCGGCAAGGCCAGACCGTTGGTGGAAACGCACAGTTTGATGTCCGGCGCTTCGGCACTCAGCCGACGGAAGGTTTCGAAGGTGCGTTCCGGATTGGCCAGCGGGTCGCCGGGGCCGGCGATGCCGAGTACGGTCATTTGCGGAATGTTGGCAGCCACCGCCATGGTTTTTTTCACGGCCTGATCGGGAGTCAGCAACTCCGATACCACGCCCGGACGCGATTCGTTGGAGCAATCGTATTTGCGGTTGCAATAATGGCATTGGATGTTACAGGCCGGTGCCACCGCGACGTGCATCCGCGCGAAATAGTGGTGGGCGTCTTCCGAATAGCACGGATGGTTTTCCACTTTGGCCCGGATCTCGTCGGACAAGTGGCCTAATTGGTCGTCCGATGAGCCGCAGGAGTGGGAGGAGCAGCCGCCGCCGCTGGCCGCTGGAGTTTCGTTCAAAACTGGCAATTCCATGATCTTCACCTCGCTTAAATGGGTTGCAAGAGAGATAGCACAGGCCATGCCAGTTATTTTTCGATCGTAACCATATGATTTATTGGATTTTTCAAATCAAGCAACCTTCAACTTGTCGCAAATATCACATGCCGATGTTTGTAAGAGCACAAACCATCGCGTCGAATTGTCGAAATTTCGGAAACCATTGGGATTTGCGGTCGGATATAGCCTGGCCCAACGCGGCAAGTTCGCGACGAAAACCCTACTTATTTTGAGTGTGGCGCCACAATCCGTGTGATAGACTTCACATAAATCAACATTCGCCTCCCCGGTGAATAGGGCTGCGCTGCTGGCCAACGGATAACGCGTCTACGACCTTAATATGGAGCTGGGCCAACGCTTATGAACAGGTTTCGTTCTCCCGCCGCGATGGGCGTTTTAGGATTTTCGGTCCGGTTGGGCGTAGCGTTTCTGTCCTTGCCGGGGCCGGCCCTTGCCGCGGTCTGTACCTGGGAGGGCGGCGACTCGGTCTGGTCCACCCCCGGTAACTGGAGCTGCGCGGCCGTGCCGGGCAATGCCGACGACGCGCTGCTGAATACGGACAACAACCTGGATCTGGATGTTGCCGCCACCGTCCAAAAATTCACCCTGGCTTCCCCCAGCGCCGTACTGCAAGGTAGCGGGCCGTTGACTTCGAACAGCGCATTCGATTGGCAATCCGGCACGGTCAGCGGCAGCGGGGTTTTAACCTCGAACACGACCTACAATCTGCAATCCGGTTCGTCAGTGGCGACAACAGCTACACCGGCACGATCCAGGTCAACGCCGGGACCTTGATTTTCAACGGCAGCGGCAACCACACGCTTACCGGCAGTTATACCGACGCCGGCACCTTGGAATTTCGGCGGCACCAACCAGTTCGCGACCGGCGCGACAATCGCCACCACCAATTTGACCTTCAGCGGCGATAGCAACCAGATCACCAGCGGCGGTACCAACACCCTGAACGCAGCGCTAACCGCGACCAATGCGACTTTTAGCGGCGCCGAAAACGTCGACACCACCAATATCAACGCCGGCTACACCGTCAGCGGCACCACGACAATCAATGGCGGCAAAGTCAATTTCGCCTCATCGACGCCGGCGATATTGGGTCAAACCCTGGTGATTAACGACGGCCACGTCACTTTCGCGGCGGCCGTCACCGAAGTCGACCAGTACATTCAGACCGGCGGCACCTTATCCGGACCGGGCGAATTGAGAGTGTCTTCGACAACCTTGTCCGGCGGTTCCATGCTCGGACCCGGCAAATTTATCATCGACGGCAGCGTCGGCGGCCAGTTGGTCAACCAGGGTACGCTAGGCGCCAATGGCAACAACCTGGTGTTGAACGGCCCGGTCACCGGCAGCGGCGCCCACGTCCGCCCCCTCTCCCGCAGGCGGCGCACCGACAAGCGCTGACCGCTCCGGCCAGGCGCCCGGCGCCACGCCCGGTTCCGGCGCGCTGTCGATCAATCTGCAAAGCGACCGGGACAGCCCGCCCGATTTATTGTCGTCGTTCAAGAACCTGGGGTTTTTCCTGAACGGCCAGTTCGAATGGGTGGACCGCAGCTCGACACTGGTGCAGCGCGGCTATCGCTCGGCGCTTTACGGCGTTACGGCCGGCGCCGACTACCGCTTCAGCCAGCGGTTTTTATTGGGTACCTCGATCGGTTACGGCAACACGTTCGCCGAAGTCGCCAACAACGGCGGCGACCAGTCCATCGGCGGCTATACCGCATCGCTGTTCAGCTCGTTGAATCTGACCGACAACTGGTATATCGATGCCGTCGGCAACCTGACTTACAACCAATACCATACCAACCGCACCACGGCCTATACCGACGCCAACGGCAATGCCGTCAACGAAACCGCAAAAAGCAAAACCGACGGCTGGCAACAGCAGTTGAGCCTGTCCAGCGGCTACGATTTGCCGGTCGGCGAGTGGACTTTCGGTTTGCGCGCCCGCGGCGAATACGCGCGTATGTCCATCGCCGGACGGAAGGAACACGGCGCCAATTTGGGCATGAACCTGATTATCGACGACCAGAAATACGATTCGCTGACCAGCGCGGTCGGCGCCGTCGTCATGCGCAGCTTCAGCCTGCCGTTCGGGGTACTGGTGTCGCAAATCAACGTCGAATACGAGCGGCAGTGGATAGACAAGTTACCCAGCATGAAGACCGGTTTTGCCGACCAACCCAACGTCAAATTCACCACCGCGTCCTACGTGGTCGACCAGGATTATTTGAACGTCAGGGCCGCGGTTTCGGCACAATTGCCTTACGGCGGTTCGGCCTTCGTGCAGTACGATACGACCTTGGGCCTGGAGAACACCTCGCGCCACGCCATCAATGCCGGGGTAAGGTTCGAGTTCTGATGTCGGGGCCGGAAATAAGCAGAGTGGAGAGGAGATTTGTTTAGAAAACCTCCTCCGCCCCCTGGTAGCTGAAGAGAGGAAGCGATTGCAACAGGACTGTCGCAATCGAGGAGATTATTGCTTAACGCCGTTCGTCGGCCTCTTCGCCGATTTCCCATTCCTCGGTGGCAGTCTCGATGATCTTGCCGCTGGCGGCATCGACTTCTATCTTGGTTTCGACGCCTTTGTCGTTGACGATATCGAATTCATAAGACGCGGCGCCGTTTTCCTCGATCTCATATTCGACTTCTTCTATGGTGCCGGGATTGGCTTTCAATGCGGTCGCCGCGGCGTCTTCTTCAGTAACCTTGACGCTCTTTTTGAAGGCCTGACTATTCGGATCGGCGACTTCCGATTCCCGCTCGGTCACTTTGCCGCTATCGGCGTCGCACATGAATTCCCATTCCTGACGGTTGCCGTCGCGTAATTCCAGCTCGTAAACACCCTTGCCGGCCACATTCAACTTCTCCAACTTGACCAAGTCGCCTGATTTTTCTTTTTTCACCGCCTGGATACAGCTTTCCAAACCCTGATCGGCCGCCACCGCACCCAGCGACAACAAACCCAAACCGGCCATTACCGCGGTTTTTACCGATATCTTCTTCATAACTCACCTCACATAAAAAAAGGAAAAATTCCCGAACGACGGGAATCATACCCTTCAACCCGAGATCAAGCCATGGCTTTCGGCAAATTTTTTCATCGTGTCCCGACCGTCCAAGCCAAGTTTCAGCTTCAACGAGGTCTGACAGTTGGAAACGGTCTTGGAACTGATGCCCAACTGCTCGGCGATGTCTTGCAAGGCAAATCCCTCGGCCAACATGCAAAACACGTCGAACTCGCGCGAGCTCAATGCGTTGAACGGCTCCAACAAGCGCTTGACGTGGCGGATCGCCAAGACTTGGGCGATATCCGGGTCCAGATAATAGGCCCCGCCCTGAACTCGATGGGCTATTTCGGCCAGACGTTGCGTATCCGTACCGAAATCGGCGACTCCAACCACGCCAGCCTGCAGGTAGGCCAAGGCCCGGCTGCCGCTAACACCCGACACGATCAATGCCCGACAATCGGGAGCCAGTTTGCGCATCTCAGCCACTTGTTGTTCGACACCAAGCCCCGCCCGGTCGGCAAACGCTACCACATCTGCTTGCAAGCAACCGCGCGTGTCACTTTGGCTCAAATCGGCACAAGGCGCAAACGCCAGTTGCACGCCAAGCTCGGCTAACACGCCGGCATCGATCGGATAGTCAAATAACGCGGACTGTACCATCAACAAACGGATGGGCACGGCATCTCCTTGACGAGAAAGAGGGACAAATTCAGGTTCTAGACCAGCGGAAATTGTATGCGTTATGCCGATGAATTGGCAGCGGAACGGCTTATCGGCCGATATTAACGTGCAATTGGCGGGAGTTGGCTTCCGTAAGGCGGACGAAGCGTCGAGGCCGGTCCGATTTCAGAAAGTTTAGCGGCCGCAGGCCGATAAAAAACGCATCCTTGCGTGGCGACATCCATGCCGCTCCAGTCCACTCGACATTAGCCGACCGGTTTCCGAAAACTAAATTCAATATTTGCAGCGGACGTTTTCGCAGCCTCTACGCGGCGCCTAATTACACCCTGCGCCGGGCACACCTTGGCTGCCGGCGAGTCCCCCAATCCGCTAGGGCCGGCATCAAACGGGAGTTGATTCGATATCCAAACTGGCCGAATTGGTCGCAGATACGACGCGAATCCATTGTCTTACTCCATCGCTCAGGAAATCCTCCCGAATTCCAGAATCAATGCGTTCTTGACCGAGTTCGGGAGTTTTTCCCGTGCGCCCGGCAAAAGACTGCTTGCGCTGAGACCAGCGCAACGCGAACGGTAGTAGCGTTTACCCTCTCCGGCGCAGCTCAATACAAGCGCTTGCGAAACAACCAGCCGGCGCAGCTCAGACAGAACAGGCCGATGATCGCCAGCGGCCAGTATTGGTCAAGCAAGTCGGCGGTCTGCAAGCCTTGCAGAAACACGCCGCGGATGATGACCAGAAAATAGCGCAGCGGGTTGATCAGCGTGAAATGCTGCACCAGCTCGGGCATGTTTTCGATCGGCGTGGCGTAGCCGGACAAAATCACGCCGGGCACGATCACCAGAAAACCGCCGAGCAGGCCCTGTTGCTGGGTCAGCGACAGCGACGAAATCATCAGGCCGACGCCGATCACCGAAAACACGTACAACACGATCCCCAGATACAGCGCCGGCAGGCTGCCCAGCAACGGCACCCGGAACCAGAACACGGCAAAAAAGATACTGAGCGAGGCCTCCAGCACGCCGATGATCAGGCCAGGTATCGCCTTGCCCAACAGAATCTCGGTCGGGGTAAACGGCGTCACCAGCAGTTGGTCAAAGGTGCCCTGCTCCCGCTCCCGCGCCACCGACAAGGCCGAGACCGTCATCGTCACCACCAGGGTCAGCAGGCCGACGATGCCCGGCACGATAAACCAGCGGCTTTCCAGATTGGGGTTGAACCAGGCCCGCACCACCAGTTCCGCCGGCGGCCCGGCCTGGCCGCGGCCGGCCGCCCAGTCGTTGTTGAACCGGCTCAATACCGAACGCAGATAACCCTGGGCAATCTGCGCGGTATTCGAATCGCGCCCGTCCAGCAACACTTGCAGACTGGCCGGCTGGTGCCCGCCGAGCAGATCGCGGCTGAAATTGCGGCCGATGTGCAACACCAGCAACACCCGCCTGCTGTCCAGCGCGGCAGCGATCTGCTCCTGCCGGGTAATCCGCAGCTCTTCGCGGAAGGCCGGCGCACCGGTAAAGCGGGCGATCAAATCCCGCGCCGCTTGTCCGCTGTCTTCGTTGTAAATCGCAATCGGCATCTGGTTCAGATCGAAGGTGGCGGCGTAGCTAAGCACGAACAATTGCACCAGCGGCGGCACGATCAGCACGAAGCGGCTTTTCTTGTCGCGCAGCAAATTCAAAAATTCTTTAGCCAACAAGGCATAAACCCGCCACCACATCGCTTACTCCAAGCGGCGCGGCGCGCGCCACAGGGCCAGGGCCAGAAAGGCCGCGGCCATCACCAACAAGGCCAGGGCATTGGGCAGAATCACCTCCCAGACGTCGCCGGCCAGGAACACGGTCTGCAAAATAGCCACGAAATAGCGCGCCGCGACCAGATGCGTGATCAGTTGCACCGCCGGCGGCATGCTGTCGATATTGAATATAAAGCCGGACAGGATAAACGCCGGCAGAAAGGTAACGATAATCGCGATCTGGCCGGCGACGAACTGGTTTTTGGCGGCAATCGAAATCAACAGGCCCATGCCCAAGGCCGCCAGCAAAAACAAGGTGCCGGCCAGCAGCAACACCCACAGCGAGCCGGCCAGCGGCACCTGAAACAAAAACACCGCCATGCCGATCGACAACAACATGCCGCCCATACCCAACAGGTAATACGGCAACAGTTTGCCCAGCAGCACTTCGCGCACCGTCACCGGCGTCGAAATCAAGGCTTCCATCGTGCCGCGCTCCCATTCCCGCGCCACCACCAATGCGGTCAACAAGGCGCCGATCAGGGTCATGATCACGGCGATCAAGCCCGGCACCAGAAAATTGCGGCTGCGCAACGCGCTATTGAACCAGATCCGCGCTTCCATCTGCACCGGCCGGTTTACCGTCCGGCCGCTGTGTTCGGCGTGGACGCCGAGCCATTTGTCCCACACGCCCTGCACATAACCGGACACCAGCCTGGCGGTATTGGCGTCGACGCCGTTCAGAATCACTTGAATCGGTGCCGGCGCATTGGTTTGCAAACGCCGGGCGAAATCGCTTTGCAAATGGACGATGCCGTTGATCTGCCGCGCCAGCAAAGCCGCTTCCGCCTCGTGCAGATTGGCGA
The DNA here is from genome assembly GCF_006483455.1 of Methylomonas koyamae. Classification (GTDB taxonomy): domain Bacteria; phylum Pseudomonadota; class Gammaproteobacteria; order Methylococcales; family Methylomonadaceae; genus Methylomonas; species Methylomonas koyamae_B. The sequence goes on along the minus strand of NZ_PPPU01000025.1, from coordinate 120,002 downwards.
AATAGCGCGGCGCGAAATAGTCGGACTGCGCGAAGCCGCCGGCAAATTCGCGCGCGGCCGGCGAGCTTTGCTCGATGACCAGACCGATAGGCACCTGCTTGGCATCCAGCGATACTCCATAGCCGAACAGCAACAGCAGAAACACCGGCATCGCGAAGGCAATCGCCAGACTGCTGGGGTCGCGCCAGACTTGCAGGAACTCCTTGCGCATCAAACCGCGCAAACGCAAACCGAAACCGCTCATCCGCCGGCCTCGCCGCCGGCTTCGACCAGCCGGATAAAGGCCTCTTCCATCGTCGTTACCGGCTCTGCGCCGCCGGCCTGGCTGCGCTGTTTGATCTCGGCCGGCGTGCCGGCCGCCAGAATGTCGCCTTCGCGCATGATCAGCAAGCGGTCGCAATATTCGGCTTCTTCCATGAAATGGGTCGTAACCAGAATCGTCACGCCCTGCGCCGCCAATTGATTGATCCTGGCCCAGAATTCGCGCCGCGCCAGCGGGTCGATGCCGGAAGTGGGTTCGTCCAAAAACAGGATTTCCGGCTCGTGCATCAAGGCGCAGGCCAACGCCAAGCGCTGCTTGTAGCCCAAGGGCAGATCGGCGCTGTTATGCTCCAGAAAGGCTTGCAAGCCGAATTGGCCCACCGCCCAATCGATCCGTTCCCGGCGCCGGCCCTGGTGCAGGCCGTAGGCCTGGCTGAAAAACTCCAGGTTCTGCCGGACCGACAATTGGCCGTACAGCGAGAATTTTTGCGACATGTAGCCCAGCCGGGCTCTGGCTTGCGAGGCGGCGCGGCGCAAATCCAGCCCGGCCACCTGCAAGGTGCCGTTGCTGGCCGGCAGCAGACCGCACAGCATGCGGAAGGTCGTGGTCTTGCCGGCGCCGTTGGCGCCTAACAAACCGAAGATTTCGCCGCGGCCGACCTGAAACGACAATTTTTTCACGGCCTGGAACCGGCCGAACCAGCGGTCGACCTGATCGACCTCGATCACAGGAGTCCGGCTGCCGCCGAGTTTGGCGCCCGCGCCGTGAGGGTTGAAACAAACCGTCTCCGCATCCGCTAGGCTGCTGTGGCACCGGGTCAGCAACAAAATAAAGGCATCCTCCAAACGCGGCGCCACCGGCCGGGCGATCAAGGTTTCGGCGCCCGGAAACAACTTGGACCAATCCGGCCGGCTACCCGGCCTGACCACGGTGCGTACCGCACCGCTTTGCACGACGCTGTCGACCACGTCGGGGTGCGCCGCCAAGCGTTGTTGCAAGGCCCGGTTCGAACTGCGGGGGCTGGACAGTAGGAAACTGCAATCCCCGGCCAGTGCGTGGAATGCGGCCGGCGCGTCCTGGTGCAGGATTTCGCCGCGATCCAGCAACACCACCCGCTGGCAGCGTTCGGCTTCGTCCATGTAAGCGGTGCTGAGCAATACCGTGGTGCCGAATTCTGCCACCAGCGTGGCGATGATCTGCCACAACTCGCGGCGCGACAGCGGATCGACGCCGACCGACGGTTCGTCCAGTAGCAGCAGCCGCGGCCGGTTCAATAAAGTGCAGGCCAAGCCCAGCTTTTGCTTCATCCCGCCGGACAAGCGGCCGGCCAGTCGCTCGCCGAACTTGGCCAGATTGGTCATCCGCATCAAATCGGCGAAGCGGCTTTGGCGCTCGGTTTGCGCAATGCCGTACAGATCGGCATACAGTTGCAGGTTCTCCTGCACGCTGAGGTCTTCATAGAGGCCGAAGCGCTGCGGCATGTAGCCGATCAGACTGTGCAACTGGCCGCCGGCCGTGATGCTATCCAAACCAAAGCTTTCGATGCGGCCGCGGTCGGGCAGCAGCAAACCGGCAGCCAAACGTAGCAACGTGGTTTTGCCGGCGCCGTCGGGTCCGACCAGCGCCGTGATGCCGCCGACCGGCAAAGCCAGGTCGATGTCGCGCAGGGCCGGGCCGGTATCGGCAAACGCCTTGCTGACCGCAGCAAAGCGCAGCGCGCAGGCACTAGCGGATTGGTTCACGGCCGCGGGCCGCAGCCCGGTTGCGCCAGCGGTTGCTGCCGGGTATCGATCGTCACGCTGACCGGCATCCCCAAGCGCAACTGGTCCTGGCTATCGCAGACGAATACCCGGATCTGGTAGACCAGGCTGGTGCGCAGTTCGCTGGTTTCGACGCTTTTGGGCGTGAATTCGGCGGTCGGCGAGATATAGCCCACCCAGCCGGGATAAGCCTTACCGGGAAAGCTGTCGCTGTAGACGCTGGCCGGCGCTCCGGGGCGGACCTTGCCCAGATCGGTTTCGGCCAGATAGGTTCTGGCCCACAGCGGCTCCGGCAGGGCCAGGGTCAACACCGGCGTCTGCGGGCCGGCCATGTCGCCCGGTTCCAGGATGCGGTTTTGGACGACGCCGGTCTGCGGTGCGTACAAATGGGCGTCGGTCCAGGCTTTTTCCGCCAGTTGCAGCGCGGCGCGGTCGGCCTCGACCTGGGCTTGGGCCGCCCGGATATCCTCGCGCCGCGGTCCGATCTCGGCCAATGCGTACTGCTGCTGCAAGGCGTGCAGCGACTCCCGCGCCGAGTCGTATTGGGCCTTGGCCCGATCCACCGACTCTACGGAACTGAGTTTGCGCGCCACCAGGGTTTTCAAGCGGGCCAACTCTTTTTCCGCCAGCACCACGGCGGCTTCGGCGGCTTTGACATCGTTACCGGCTTTGCGAATTTCCTGCGGCCGGGAGCCGTGCAATAGCTTGTCGAGCTGGTGTTGGCGCACGGCCAGCGTCGCCGCCGCCTGATCCTTGGCATATTGAAAACGTTCCAGCGCTTGCGTCGCCAACAGCTGGCCGCGCTCGACCCGCTCGCCCTCCTGCACCTCGACCCGCTCGATCCGCTCCGGGTCGCGAAAACTCAACTCGACCTGGCGGATATCGATATTGCCGTGCAGCAGCAACACATCCGGATCGCCGCCGTTTCGGCTGGCCTGCCAGCCCAGGCCGACTGCGCCAACCGCGAGTAACGCACCGATAATCGCCAACCTTCGTTTCGTCGCCACGCTCCGCTACCCGCCAGTTGTCCTGAAGCCTGCAGTATAGCCAATGGCCGAGTCCGGGTTAAGACGCCGGTGGGTTGCCCACAGGCAAGCTGGCACCCGTTTGAGATCAGTCCGCCCCATACTCGGGGAAATCGGTACTTGGCTCGTAACGGCCATTAGCCGCCGAATGGAATAAAAGTGTTAATGGCGAATATCTAGCCAAAAGCAGGCGTAGGGTGTGGTGAATTTACGAACCGCACCAATCGCGAACGATTCGGTGCACGTTGTTTACCGCATCCTAGCGAGCTGATAGGTTAAAGAAAAAGCATTGTTTGCTGACAAATCGGTTGGCCGTAATAATCGGTCCAATACTCATTTTTATCCCCCTATAGCAGTATTAACTAGCCACGCATGAACAGCAACTGGCTGCACGCTTCAAAATGCCGTTTTCGCTTAAACCGACGCCAGTACATGAACCTGTTTCTGCAGTTACGCTGCAACTCACCTGATTGATCACTCTGCTTATCGTCTTGCCGGCACAAGAGCACTGGTTAGTTGCGTTCGGAGGAAGATTAGATGTGCAACTCGCAAGCGACTTAACTGTTGGCCCAACTGGGCCTTGCGGTCCCATAGCCCCTGCCGGCCCTTGTGGACCAGTGAAACTCAGCCCCTGTTGAATTTCAACGGTGTATGGCGTTCCGTTAAACCAGTCAGGTCGGGTATTGCACGAAAACGTGTCATTGAAGGATATGTAAACAGGAGCCTTCGTTAATTGCGCCTGCATGAGGCTGGCTCGCCAAGCATTGCATATTTCTGGGGGAATGTACCCTCTTGTACCATCGTAGTAAACCGTGTCTGAGTCTCGATCGACGTGACATATTCGCCAATGATTAAAGCCGGGAGTATCTAATAACACGGTCAATGACTGATCTTGACCTTCGATGAGAATTGATTTGACTTTTCCTTGACATAGATAAGGTGCCGAGACGGCGATTTCAACTAAAAAAATCCAGAAAATAACGATAGAAAAAATTTTTTTCATAAGGGCAACTCCAAAATCAATTTGAATCACCCTCGGGCACAGCCGAGGGTGAAGACTTTTTTAATATTCTGGCAGGTCATGACGAGGCCAACTTCGCCCGTCTCCCTCCCTTTTATTTTTATTTGTTCTGATTATTCCTATCGTAAGAATACGAATTCAGACGATTCTGGTAGCAATCATGGCTTTCCCAGCTTTGCTGTGGCGATGGCGAATAACCCCGCTGAGATTCGAAAATCCCAGCGTTTCTTTGCCCTTCCCAGCTTGTACTACCGTCATGATTTCTAAATGGATTAAGTAAGTGGTTGTCGCTCATAGCTATTCTCCGAAATATTAAAAATCCCTACCAGTTGCTTAAAACGTCATCCGTTGACGACTTATAGAATAAACAAAAAACGCCGCAAGTCAATGATTTATTTAATTAAATCAATAACTTATATTTGATTAACTTGCCAGACTTGACCTCTCATAACTACAGTTGATATAAAATTCCAACATTGGAAAATTCATCAGTTTTTGGTGGTGGTTATGTCAGATAAAGAATCAATAAGAAGAGAAAACAGCAAAATCACTCCCACTCATTGCGGTGAAAAAATTAGGCAAATCATGAATGAAAAACGGATTTCGGAGGATCAAGTATTATCAAAACTTGGCTACCGCCCTCTCAATACCAACCCCAACGGATTTAGTCGATTTATAAAAGGACAATCCGCAATCGGACTGAATGGTTTGCTTGAGCTGGAGGATTTGCTAGATGTTGATATGCAGGATATTGTCAAGAAAGAATATGCGGAAAAATTTAGCAGTTTTAAGCTCAAGCATTTTGAGGATGAATGCAATCTCAATGCTTTTTTGTTTGACTATGAGGAGCGTCATGGTGGCAGATATGCCGTTTTGAACAGTTTCCCTAGCATGATTTATTATCCAAACGACGATCCTAATCGGAAAAAACGCTTCGATCTGCTCAACAAGAACGGAATAGACAACAAAGAATACTACCCCCTTAGAGCAATACTTGAATTCGCTTTTGGAAATTTTTCAAAATTCTCCAAAAACAGAAAATAGGAATCTTAAATAATGTGATCAGCTGTCACACCGGAGAAAATAAAGACGATCATCAGCGGATCAAAATCATCGTTGATAATGATAACTTTAACTACTCGCCATTTGCCGCAGACTGCGAAATAATTGATAGAAAAATACTGATAATTGCCGCACCTTTTTATTCAAATTCCGTTTTTGTTATGAAGTCAATACAGTATGTAGAAAAAAAACTATATTCTGATATAACCAGAGGCAGCAGAGATCATGTTATGGAACATAATCGGAGCCTAAAAATGCTAACCCTGCTTCGGGATTGCCTGGAAAGCAACGAATGTACAGTAAATGGCTTTCTTGAAAAGCTTAAAACTAATAAATCTAGCCTTTACGAACCAGTATTACACGTATTACCTTTTTTTGAACTTAAATAGACACTATATGCGAAACACAAACCTGAGTGGGCAAAATCAGGCCAAAAATTTGTTGAATGAGTCAATTGCAAGTTAATAGCTTGCGGTCAATGTATTGAATTTTTTCCGTTCATCATTAAGTGTGACCGGTTAAGTCTGAATTGCCGACATTGAATCAAGCGGAGCACGTAGGATGCGGTGAACAACGTGAACCGCATCGATCGCGTCACTCTCTCGCCGCTATCTTCGATAAGTTGATTTCATGCCCCCAATTCTCGGCATACAAACCTAATTTCACATAACGATGAAAGCTGGAATAAGGCCAATCTTTGACTACCTGAACCCATCCATGTTTGACTGGGTTCCAATGAATATAATCGATATGCTGCCGGTAGTCGGTTTCATCGCGAATCAGATGCTCCCAGAATCGCCTTTGCCAGACACCCCGTTCGCCTCGTTTTTCTCGACTTTTCGATATTCTCTCGCCTTTGGCGACTCGCCGGGAAAAATTGGCTTTGATTAATCCCCAGCGGGTAGAAAAATCGGAATCGCCAACCGGCAAGGTCAAAATGCAATGCAAATGCTCTGGCAGCACAACAATCGCGTCAATTTCAAAAGCGTGGCAGCTTTTAACCTGCGCGAAGGCGGTTCGTAGTGGATCGATCTGGTCTGTCAGCAATCGGTTGCCACGACGCTCAGCCAGATTGACCGTAAAAAACCACGTGGCTCCGGGATATTGAAAGCGGCGATAGTCTGTCATAGTTGTTATTTAGCTCCTTTCTCGATCGATGCGGTTCGTTCCTCACCGCATCCTACAAGGATATCTGCCTTACCAAAGGCATTTGCCATTTCCCGATAGAGTGAGCGATCTTTCATCACGGCCGGGCTACCCGCAAGGCACTTCGCCGTAAATATTTATTGTTCGCTCTCGCATCACATCAACCTTACGGGCCAGATCGTTTGAAAGCGCCGCTATTAGTCCAACCTGTTCCGACAAAGTCGAACCCAGCAAAAAATATCGCTGTCGCCAACCTGCTTCACCATGCACGACCGAAGCCTTTGCCAATCGGAAAACCGGCAGGCGAAGCGCCGGCCTGTATGCGCAATTTAATTGCTCAGGTTAACGCCTGCCATAACCTGCTCAATTCCGCGCCGACAACCGCAATCCAGATCAATATGGCGATGCCGGTGGCGGCGGCGGAGACGTCCTTGATGATACGGATTTTGTCGTTATGGCCGGATTCGACGAAATCACACAGCGCTTCGATGGTAGTGTTGAACATTTCCGCGATCAGCATCAAGCCGGTCGCGGCAAACACCGACAAAAAATCGAGCCATTGCCGGTAATAAAAACATGCGGCCAATACCGGCACCGACAGCACGCATTTGTAGGCGACACTAAAGTCGTAAACAACGGCGTAACGCAAGCCGGACAGGCACACCTTGATTTTGCGTAGCGGGTGGTAGCCCGGTTGGCCGGTGCTTAAAAACTTATTGCGCATGGGTGTTCCGGTTGGCCTGAAAGGTTGGGCAGGTTTACGCTAAGCCGTTGCGAAAGCGCAATCATTGCGACCAATCGTCCGTATGTTCCACAAATTTATCGCGCAGGAAGCGGCCGTGGATCGACAGGCCTTGGGCGTCGTGCCGATACAGGCTGGTCAGCATGCTATGCAGCGAGCGGTCGAGCAGGTCCAATTGTTCCGCCAATAAGGCATGCGCGGTCTTGCCCTGGCTCACCGGTTCGGTGCGGGCCAGCATGGGCGGCAGGGCCAGGTAGCGTTCGATGGCGCCGGGCAGGTAGTCGCCGGCGATTTGCTGCAGGTTGTAATGGTCGGGGTCGGTGGCGTCGGCGGTTTGCGGCAGGCGCGACAAGAGCGTCATCAAAGTATCGACGATGCCGGTGATTTTGCGTTCCACCTCGTCGTCGACCCTGCCGGCGACGCGGCGCTGCAGGGATTCCAGTTGCTGACGAACCGGCAACAGAACGGCTTGCTGCGTTGGGGTTTGGTGGGCGGCGGAATTTGCCCCGGCTTTCTCGATCCGCTGGTAATACAGCGTTTCCGCCGTCCCGCGCAATTGCGTTTCCAGGCGTTGCAACTCCTGGCCCAAACGTTCCTCGGCCGCGGAACCGCCCGCCGGTTCCGGATCGGACGGCGACAGACGCAGGTAGTGTTCTAGCATAGTCGGCAACTGTTCCAATACCGCGCGTTTGGCCGCGGCCAGTTCATTACTGCTGCGATTGGACAGACCGTCGAAATCCGGCAGCAGGTTCAGTACCAGTTGATGGGTATGCTCCAGCGCCGACCGGGCCGCGGGCTGGCGCAAGCGGGCCTGGGTGGTCTCGATCAGTTTTTCCAGGCGCCGGGCCTTGCGCCGCAAGCGCCAGGACAGTTCCGATACCGACGAGCGCCGCCCCGGCAGTACGATCCATAACACCAGGTAAAGCCAGAACGTCAGGCTGAAACTGAAAAATATCGAGCCGAGAAAAATAAACCGCACGGCGGTGACGCTAAAACCGGTATAACGCGCCAGCCCGCTGCAGACGCCACCCAACCGGCGCCGGTCGAGATCGCGTTCGAGTTTGCGGCTTGCGGCAGCTTCCGGGAATATTGGCATGGCGCCCTCAAAGAGTTGGGTTTTGGCGAGACGTGTCGAAAGCCGATCATACCCCAATTCGCCAGCCGATCCGAACCGAAACGGGCCGCGCGGCTGAACGCGATCGGGCGCCAATCCAATCCGGGTTATCATAGGCCGCGCCACTGGCCGCCACTTGCCGGCGCAGATCGGCACTAGCAATCCGGTTCCGGACCCGCCCACATTTAACGCCAGCAGCAGGGAGACCCACGATGAGCAATATCCCCGAATTGACCCCACCGGAAACTCTGACCGCACCGGCCCCGGTGTTGCCGATCGCCAAGGAGCAAGCGGTTTCCATGGTCAAACTGCCGGCCGAAACCGTGGTCAAACTGGACCAGCGCGTCGCCGAATTCATCGATACGGTGTTGGCGGAATCCAGCCAAAGCCCGGCCTTCAAGGCCAAGGTGGATAGCGTTCACCAGCTTGGTGCCGGCGAAATTAAGGAAGCCGCCGCCATTTCCAACCGCCTGCTGGCGCGTCCGGCCCAAGCGCTGGATGCCGGCGTGTTCACCGAGGGTTCGAAAATCTCCCGTTCGCTGGTCGATCTGCGCAACCAAGTGGAAGCGCTCGATCCCAGCCGCCAGGGCGACTTGCTGCAACCGCGCAAATTGCTGGGCTTGATTCCGTGGGGCAACCGGCTGCACGATTATTTCCAGCAATACCAATCGGCCCAGCAGCATATCGATGCCATAATCGTCGCCCTCTACGGCGGCCAGGACGAACTGCGCAAGGACAACGCCGCCATCGAAGAAGAGAAAGTCAACGCCTGGCACACCATGGAAAAGCTGGAGCAATACATCCACGTCGGCCGCAGCATCGACGCAGCGCTGGAAGCCAAGCTGGCCGAGATCGAGCCGGCCGACCCGGAAAAGGCGCGCATCATTCGCGAAGAACTGCTGTTTTACTTGCGGCAGAAGGTGCAGGATTTGATGACCCAGCTCGCCGTGACCATCCAGGGTTATCTGGCGATGGACCTGATCCGCAAGAACAATCTGGAGTTGATCAAGGGCGTCGACCGGGCCACGACCACCACCATCTCCGCCTTGCGCACCGCCGTGATCGTGGCGCAGGCGCTGGCTAACCAAAAGCTGGTGTTGGATCAGATCGGCGCGCTGCGTGCCACCACCGGCAACCTGATCGAATCCACCTCGGCGCTGCTCAAGCAGCAGGCCGGGCAAATCCAGCAACAGGCCGGCACGGCTGCGGTCAGCCTGGATCAACTGGCCGTGGCCTTCAAAAACATCTACGACACGATGGACACGGTGGCCAATTACAAACTGGAAGCCCTCGCCAACATGAAACAAACCGTGGTATCGCTGAGCACGGAAATCGACAAGGCCAAAGGCTATCTGGACAAAACCCGCGAGAGCACCGTGCAGGAAACCAAGCAGACCTTAAAAATCGCGGCGGATGACGACATCGTGTTTTGACGGCCGGACGTCGGACCCGGTAGCCGCGATCCGGCCAAACTCTCGGCCTCAGTCCACCAAGACCGGCGTTGGCCTTTGCGGTTTATCTCTAGTACACTGCGGTTAACCTAATGTTTCAGACTCTGCGCTTATGACTTACTGTATCGCCGTCTCTCTGAAGGACGGATTGGTGTTAACCTCGGATTCCCGAACCAACGCCGGCATCGACAACGTCAGCACCTACGGCAAAATGCATGCCTTTACCACGGCCAGCGATCGCAAGATCATCCTGCTCAGTGCCGGCAATCTGGCTACCACGCAGGCGGTGATCGACCAATTGAAACGGGACATCAAGGAGCAGGCCGAAGTCAATTTGGACAGCGTCAGCTATTTGTCCGAAGCCGCCGATTACGTCGGCCATGTCAGCGTGGAAAAGCAACGGCGGCATGTCGATGAAGGCCAAAGCAGTTTCAACCCCTCGGCCACCTTCATCCTGGCGGGGCAGATCGGCCAGGAGCCGCACGGCGCCTATCTGGTGTATCCGGAAGGCAATTGCATTACCACCTCCCGCCAAACCCCCTATTTGCAAATCGGTGAAAACAAATACGGCAAACCGGTCCTCGACCGGTTTCTGAAAATCGAAACATCGCTGCAGGAAGCCGGCCGCTGCTGTCTGATTTCGATGGACTCGACCATGCGCAGCAACGCCAGCGTCGGCGCACCGGTGGAACTGCTGGTCTATCACAAGGACAGCCTGGCTCTCGACGAATACTACTGCTTCCAGGAAGATAACGAATACCTGATACAACTGCGCCGCATGTGGCATGAAAAGCTGAAGGAAGCCTTCGCGACGCTGCCGCAATTCAGCAAGGCCGATTCCCGGCCGCTACCGATGAATTGCTGAACGCCCCCAGACCATACCCCCTTGCCGCCCGGCCTGACTCTTTCGGCCGGGCCCAACCGTCCGGCGTCCAAATTGGACGCTACGCACGCCAACCGATCCGCCGTCCAGCGGGATATAACGCCCGCCAACACTGTCCAACCGCGGTTGGATCAGCGTTGCCGTCAAATTTCAACACGCCAGAGTCCGGAAAAAACCCTCCACAATCTGAAAATTTTGTCTATACTTTTCCACGCCTTACAGGCCATTTTTAAAGCCTTTTACACCAAAAAACTCGTCATCCAAGCCTAAGGGGCTTGAGGAGAGTGCCATGAAAATCCTACTTGTTGCCCGCCCCGCCAAGTTGTTGGCAGTCATCGCCGTTTTTGCCGTTTGGCCCGGCACTACCGGCGCCACCCCCACCGCGACGCCCGAATCCCGCCCGGAATTGATCCTCAGCATGCCATCGGACCGCTGGCTGGACGAACGGCCGGCGCAAAGTGGCCCGACGTTGGCCGATAACCGCGAGCAAAATTTGATTGGTTCGCGGAAAAGCCGCAAATCCAATGTCGACGTCGACTGCAATATGGATTTAAACCAAAACACCCTCGGTACCGCCCCGCTCAGCGAACGCCTCGGCGGCAATTGCGAATTTGGCTACCACTACTAAATCGACCAGCCCTTTTCTGCAGGCGCCGAACCCGCTCGCGCCATTGCCCCGATAGCGAGCACTGCGCTCCGGTTTGGCGCGGCCTTGATATTGCTGCGGCACCCGCGGTATGTCGCCTGCGAGCCGCGGACCGCCCATTCCGGAATCCGACGCCCCAATCCGAACGCAGCGGCACGACATTTGCTGTCGGAAAACCGGCAGCGGCCAAGCAACCGAGACTGCCACTATCGATTGCGTAATTCGCCTTAAACCGGCAAACTCGTCGCCATGACCACTTTCAGCCTGCCAGAAGCTTTCGCATCCGCGTACCGCCAACAGCCCGAGTGCTACGACGAAATGCTGGACGAGAGCGGCCAGATCCGCGGCCATTGGCTGCATTTGATGCAAGCCTTGATCCAGCTTGGCCCGGACGAGGTGGCGCAACGCCACCGCGAAGCATTGCGGCTGTTGCGGGAAAACGGCGTCACCTACAATGTCTACGGCGACCCGGACGGTGCCAGCCGCCCGTGGGGATTGGACCCGGTGCCGCTGCTGGTCTCCAGCGACGAATGGTTCGATATCGAAGCCGGCCTGTTGCAACGGGCCGAATTGCTGAACTTGATCCTGGCCGACCTCTACGGCCCGCGCGAGCTGATCAAAAAGAACCTGTTGCCGCTGGAACTGGTTTACAACCACGGCGGCTTTTTGCGGGTCTGCAACCAGATTCGCTTGGCCGGGCAGCACCAACTGATACTTTATGCCGCCGATCTGGCTCGCGGCCCGGATCGAAAAATGTGGGTGTTGGGCGACCGGACCCAAGCGCCGTCCGGCGCCGGCTATGCGCTGGAAAACCGGCTGGCCATGTCCCGAGTGCTGCCCAGCTTGTTTCGCGACAACCAAGTCCATCGGCTGGCGCGTTTTTTCCAGTCGCTACGCGCCGGTCTGAACGCAATCGCGCCAAAACACCACGAATTGCCGCGGGTCGTGGTATTGACGCCGGGACCGCTCAACGAAACCTTTTTCGAACACGCCTATCTGGCTGCCTACCTGGGCTATCCGCTGGTCCAAGGCGACGACCTCACCGTGCGCGACGGTTGCGTCTGGCTGAAATCGCTGACCGGCCTGCAACGGGTGGACGTGATCCTGCGCCGGGTCGACGACAATTACTGCGATCCGCTGGAACTGCGGGAAGACTCGCGGCTGGGCGTACCCGGTTTGTTGGAGGTCGTCCGCCGCGGCAATGTCGCCATCGCCAACCCGCTGGGCAGCGGCGTGCTGGAAAACCCCGGTCTGATGGCCTTCCTGCCCGGTATCGCCGAATACTTTCTGGGCCAGTCGCTGAAATTGAATTCAATCGCGACCTGGTGGTGCGGGCAAAGTCTGGAACTGAGCTACGTGTTGGCCAACTTGCCACGGCTGGTGATCAAGCCGATTTACCGCAAACCCGGCGAGCACGCCGTGTTCGGCCACAAACTGAGCCGGGCCGAACTGGCCGCCTGGCGCCAGCGGATTCAGGCGCGGCCGGCTATCTACGTCGGCCAGGAGTACGAAAGCTTTTCCACTGCGCCGAGTCTGGCCGAAGGCAGCTATCAGCCGCGGCAATCCTTGTTGCGCTGCTTCATGGTGGCTCGAGCCGACGGCTATACCTTGATGCCGGGCGGCTTGACCCGCAGTGCCCACAGTTACGGCGAGATGCTGATCACGAACCAGATGGGCAGCATCAGCAAGGACACCTGGGTCATCGCCAGCGAACCGCAAATCACTACCCTGCCGCAAGCCGGCGATAACGGCCTCAGCGGCCATGCCAGCGCCCTGCCCAGCCGCGCGGCCGATAATATTTTCTGGGTCGGCCGCAACGCGGAACGCGCCGAAGGCGGCATTCGCCTGATCCGGGCCACGATCAAAAAATTATTCATCAATCCGGAACGCGACAATCCCGATTACCAACACAGCATGCATACCCTGCTGCGCTGCGTCACCGGCACCACCGGTTCCTACCCCGGTTTCTTTGGCGAAGATGCCGAGGAATTGCTGAAGGCGCCGGAAGCCGAGTTGCTGGCATTGGCCACCGATGCCGACCGCATCGGCAGCCTGCCCGATACCATCAACCGCATGGCGCAGTCGGCCTATGCCGTGCGCGACTTGTGGTCGTCGGATACCTGGCGGGTGGTGGACGAAATCGAAGAGCAAATCGCCGCGGCGCAACGCCTGCGCAAGTCCGGACTGTGGTCGATGCAGGAACAGATGGACCAATTGGTCACGACCTTGTCCGCCTTCAGCGGCCTGGCCATGGAAAGCATGACCCGCGGCGACGGCTGGCTGTTTCTGGACATTGGCCGCCGCCTGGAACGCGGCCTGCAACTGGTGTCGCTGCTGCGCACCGCATTCGCCGAACCGCAAAGCGAAGCCGCCGAAACCCGGCTAATCGAATCCTTGCTGGACAGCAGCGACAATCTGATCTGCTACCGGCAACATTACCGCGCCAACCTGGAGCTGGCGCCTTTTCTGGAATTGCTGTTGCTGGACCCGAACAATCCGCGTTCCCTGGCTTACCAAATCGGCCGGCTACAAGAACACGTCGCCAAACTGCCGCGCGAGGCCGGCAACCGCCGCATCGGTGCCGAGGAACGTTTGCTGCTGGAGGCCAGTTGCATTTTGCACATCGCCAACATCGAAGAATTGCAGACTGTCGCCGCAAGCGGCAGCCGCGAAGCGTTGGACAGCCAACTCGGCAAAATATACGGGCTATTGGCCAATCTGTCGGAAACGCTGACGGCGACCTATTTCCGCCACGGCGATGCGCCGCAATCGCTGCTTTGAGGGCTTGCCATGCGTTATAAGGTGACTCATACCACGGCTTACAGCTACCAGCAAACGGTCGGATTGTCCTACAACGAAGTCCGCATGTTGCCGCGGCCGACCCCAAATCAGCAGGTGATCGACACCCAATTGCAGATTTTGCCCAGCCCCAGCGAATACCGGGTACGGAACGATTTTTTCGGCAACCAGGTGGCTTGGTTTTCGATCCGCGAACCGCACCAGACGTTCGAAGTCACCGCCGTTAGCGAAGTCCGGGGCATCCGCCAGCCGGCACAAATGGATCTCAGTCACGGCGTCGCCTGGGAAACCGCCAAACAGATACTGCACAGCGAGATCAGCGAACCGACCCTGGACGCGCGCCAATATGCGCTGGATTCGCCGCTGGTCAGCGCCGGCCCGGAGCTGGCGGCGTATGCAAAGCCATCCTTCGCACCGGGCAGAGCGCTACCGGAAGCGATACGCGATTTGATGCAACGCATCTACCGCGATTTCACCTTCGATCCGGAATTCACCACTTTGAGCACGCCACTGGCAACCGTATTGGAACACCGGCGCGGCGTCTGCCAGGATTTCGCCCACTTGGCGATTGGCTGCATCCGCTCCCAGGGGCTGGCGGCGCGTTACGTTAGCGGCTACATCGAAACGCTGCCACCGCCGGGCCAACCAAAGCTGGTCGGCGCCGACGCCTCGCACGCCTGGTTTTCGGTGTATTTGCCGGACCTGGGCTGGATGGACTTCGACCCGACCAACAACCAAACCCCTGGCGACCAGCACATCGTCGTCGCCTGGGGCCGCGACTACAGCGACGTCACGCCGCTGAAAGGCGTCATTTTCGGCGGCCAGGACCACGAGTTGAGCGTCAGCGTCGAAATGGAAAACCTGGGCCAATAAACCGGCGCGGTTTATTGCGGGTATTCGGTTCGGGCTGAACCTGTCTAAGGCCCAGCTGACCCGCACTTCGAAACACTCCCTACCCAAGGGACCAAAGGCGCTATCAATTGAGCGAACCGGCGCCGCTCTCAACCGGCCAGCCTCCGCGGCCGGCTGCAATGGATGACAAAACCTTATCATTTGTGCGATAAACGGTCGGTTTCGGCACCCCGAATCCCGGCTCTTCGTTTTGACCTAAGGTATTTGTTTGCAAACTATATTTTCCCCTTTCAGCGGCAATCCGCTTGCAGCAACCGCACTGGCCTTGGCCTACGCGCTGGCGGCAAAGCTGGCCGCAGATTTTTTTGCGTCCTATGGCACGGTCGCCATTATCTGGCCGGCCAGCGGGATTGCCTTGGGCGGATTGTTGCTGGGCGGCCGCCGCTACTGGCCTGCCGTGTTTTCCGGCGCTCTGGCCGGCAACCTGTGGGCCGGCAGCCCGCCGCTGGCGGCATTGGCCTTCGCCGGCGGAGCCGCCGTATCGGCATTGGCCGGCCAGCGTTTATTGCGCCATTCCCCCACTCTGTTGCAAACCCCGCAGGATTTCCTGCGCTTACTGCTCTGCGGCAGCCTGGTATCGGTCATCTCGGCGTTTTGCGCCGCCACGGCGTTACGTGTTTTCGAATTGAGCCCGGCCGGACAGTGGACCAACGACTGGCTGCATTGGTGGATGGCGGATTTGCTGGGCATCGCCATCGCCACCCCCATACTGCTGCTCCGGCAATACCGTCCCCTGGTCCGCTGGAATGTCTGGCGTTACAGCCACGGCGCGGCCCATCTGGCGCTAGCCCTCTTGGCCGGCCATATCGTCTTTTTAAATTGGCCGCTTTATCCGGGCGCTTTCGGCAAAGCCTTTTACCTGCTGGCCTTTATCGGTTACGGGGCATTAAATTTCGGCCTACCCGGCGTTTTGCCCTTGGTCGCGACAATAGCGATGCAAACGCTGCTCGGCGCCGCACTCGGCCGCGGTTACTTTGCCGGCGTCGATCCTCACAGCGGGCCCTACCTGGAATGGTCGTACCTGTTGCTCTGCGCGGTCCTCGGCATCATGCTGGCCCTGGCCGTCGAAAACCACAAACGCGCGGAGCTGGCCGCCAAATCGCTGAGCGCGTTTAACCGGCAGATTCTGGAGTCGCTGCAACAAGGCGTGGTGATCTACGATGCTCAGGGCCGGTACCAGCTATGGAACCGGTTTATGCAGACCCTCACCGGCATCGGCGAAGACGACTGTTTGGGCCGGACACCGCTGGAAAAATTTCCCTGGCTGGCGGCAACCGAGGTCCCGGCCGGGATCAAGCGTGCCCTGAAAGGAGAAACCGTCTACCACGCCCCGTTCCAAAGCGTGGACGGTCGTTGGCTCGGTTCGGTGCAGACACCGTTGCGCGACGCCGACGACCGCATTGTCGGGGTAATCGAACTGGTGAAGGACGAGTCGACGCAAATCCAGTTCGGCCAATCGCTATCCACATCGGAAGCCCGGTTCCAGAGCATTCTGGACCATACGCCGACGATGATTTTCACGAAAACCCCGGACGGCGCCTACCAAATGGTCAACCGGCAATTCGCTGCAATATTCGGCCTGAACGAAGACGAGGTGCGCGGCCATTTCGATGCCGACCTGTTCCCGGCCGAGATTGCCGCCAGCCTGAGCGGCAACGACCGCATGGTATTAGAGGCCGGGCAGCCCATGATCTTCGAAGAGCAAATCCCGCACCGGGACGGTACGCTCCGAACCTACTTGGTGCATAAGTTCCCGCTACGCACCCCCGGCGGCGACATCTACGCAGTCTGCGGCATTTGCACCGACATCAGCGAGCGCAAGGCGGCCGAAAAACGGCTGCAAGAAAGCGAGCGGCGTTGGAAATTCGCCTTGGAAAGCGGCGGCGACGGGGTCTGGGACTGGGACCTGGCCAGCGGCCAAGTGTTTCTATCGCCGCGCTGCATGGAAATCCTCAATTTCGACGAACTCGACGCCCGCGATAACTACCGCAATTGGAAAGCCAGCATCCATCCGGAAGACAGCCCGAAACTGATGGCCGATTTACAGGCCCATCTGAATAATCTGAACCCACGTTTCAGTAACGAACACCGAATCAAAGTCGACGGCGACTGGCGCTGGATCTTGAGTCGCGGCCTGGTCATCGAACGCGACGCCAACGGCAAGGCCTTGCGGATGATCGGCACTCACACCGATATTTCCAAACGTAAGCTGCTGCAATGGCAACAATTGGAAAAAATCGTCGCCGGCGCGCCGGAAGCGGCGCTACTGGTCGCAGCCAGCGGCAACATCCTGCTGGCCAATCAACCGGCGGCAACCGTATTCGGCTATGCGCGCGAGGCCCTGATCGGCCGTAACGTCGACGATTTGGTGCCGTTTCCGGCCAACCTGAACCATGCCGCGTTGCGCGAGCGTTTCATGCGGGATGACGTAGCCAGGCCGATGAGCGCCAACCGCTCGCTAGCGGCACTGCGTGCCGACGGCAGCCAGTTTCCGGTGGAAATCAGTCTGAACCCGCTCGAAATCAACAATCAACATACCGTATTGGTATCGGTGCACGACGTCAGCGAACGCAAACGCCTGGAACGGGAAATGCAATTGATGGCGATGATCCACCAAGCCATCGGCGAAGCGGTGATGGTCGCCGACGCCAACAATCGGATTATCGCCATAAACGACGCCTTTACCCGCCTGACGGGTTACCGTGAAGAGGAAGTGATCGGCAAAACCACCGATATTTTGAAATCCGGCCGCCACAGCCCCGACTTCTACCAGCACATGTGGCATTCGTTGCTGCAGACCGGCCACTGGCAAGGCGAAATTTGGAACAAACGCAAAAACGGCGAGATTTACCACGAGTGGCTGGTGATCAACAGTATCTATAGCGAAAACGGCGAGCTGGAACGCCGCGTGGCCATGTTCTCCGAAATTACCGAACAAAAACACGTGGAACAGGCCATCTGGCGCCAGGCCAATTTCGATCCGCTGACCGATCTGGCCAACCGCCGCATGTTCCAGGACCGGCTGAACCAGGAGATCAAAAAATCGGCACGCGACCGCACAGGCTTGGCGGTAATGCTGCTGGATCTGGACCGATTCAAGGAAGTCAACGATACGCTGGGCCACGGTATGGGCGACGTATTATTGAAGGAAGCGGCCAAACGCCTGCTCGACTGCGTTCGCCAAGCCGACACCGTGGCCCGCCTGGGCGGCGACGAATTCACCATCATCCTCGGCGAACTGGAATCGCAGGCCGACACCGACCGGGTGGCGCAGGCCATTCTGCACAGTCTCAGCGAGCCGTTCCGCTTGGGCGACGAACTCGCGTATATCTCGGTCAGTATCGGCATCACCCTGTATCCGCAGGATGCCACCGCCGCCGAGCAGTTGATGAAAAACGCCGATCAGGCCATGTATAGCGCCAAGCAGCAAGGCCGCAACCGCTACAGTTACTTTACCGCCGAGATGGAACAAGTCGCGCAAAACCGCATGCGGCTGACCAACGATCTGCGCCAAGCTTTGGTTAACGGCGAATTGGAACTGCATTACCAGCCGGTCGTGGACCTGACCACCGGCGCCATGCATAAAGCCGAAGCGCTGTTGCGCTGGCGCCATCCGAAGCGCGGCAGAGTCAGTCCGGCCGAGTTCGTACCGCTGGCCGAGGAAACCGGCCTGATCGTCGACATCGGCGACTGGGTGTTCCGGGTGGCGGCCCAGCAAATCGCCCGCTGGCGCGCCAGCCACGCGCCGGATTTCAAAATCAGCATCAACAAATCGCCGGTCCAGTTCGCCCGCCATAACCGAGTCGACAGCGAGTGGCTGGCTTACTTGCAATCGCTGGGCCTGGCCGGGCAGGCAATCGTGATCGAGATCACCGAAGGTCTGTTGCTGGATGCCGACAACGTGATCCGCGACCACTTGTACGCCTACCGCGATGCCGGCATCCAGGTTGCGATCGACGATTTCGGTACCGGCTATTCGTCGCTGTCGTATTTGAAAAAATTCGACATCGATTACCTGAAAATCGACCGAAGCTTCGTCCGCAATCTGGGTTTTGACGCCAGCGATCTGGCATTGTGCGAAGCGATCATTGTCATGGCCCACAAATTGGGCCTGAAAGTCGTGGCCGAGGGCATCGAAACCCGGCAGCAAATGCAGCTGTTGCGGGCCGCCGGTTGCGATTACGGCCAGGGCCATCTGTTCTCCAAGCCGTTACCGGCGGAAAAATTTGCCGACTTGTTCGGTAGTAACCTGATCGAGGCCCAAGCCGCCGCCGACGGCGATTCCGCCACTAACAGATCTGCCGACGGCGAGCCGGAACGCGATTGACGGTTGTCAAACGGCGGCTGATGGCCGACACTTAGGGTTGAAACCGGGGCCAATCCGGCGCCCCGCTGCAAAGGAGCCTGTATGCCGATCAAGATCCCATTCGCCGCAGCACTGCTGTTGAGCTGCGCAATGGCCGCCGCGCCGGCCACAGCTCAGGAGGCGCCTTCGCCGCTGCAAGCCCTGCAAAACTTCGGCATCGGCACCGAGCAAATCGCCCAGTTGGACCGCGGCGAGATTGTCGGCTACGACGTCAGCGAAACCAGCCAAAAGGAGTTGGCGATAGGGGTGGCAATGGTATTGCCGGTGCCGTTGGCGCAGATTGCCGATTACATCAAGAAGGGCAATATGAATGCGATCGAAAGCGACATTCTGGCCAGCGCGACGCTGGGCCCGAATCCGAGCAGCGACAGCTTTAAAAAATTCGCCTTCACCGACAAACAACTGGACGAAGCCAAGGCCTTTCTGGCCGCCGAAGCCGGCGACGAATTCAACCTCTCCAAAGCCGAGCTGGACCGCCTGAACAGCCTGCAACCCCAACTGGAAGACGCCGACGACAAGACCCTGTTGAAAACCGCCAACCAGACCTACCGCGAGTTCTTGCTGCAGCGCCTGCTGGCGTACAAAAAAAACGGCCTGAACGGCATCGCCGCCTACATCCGCGACGGCGGCAGCGCCGACCCCGCTGCCGAGTTGCGCACCGACGCCGTCAACAGCAAAGCCTGGGCCCGCTACTTTCCGGAATTGCAGCAAGCCTGGTTGACTTATCCGGCCGCATTACCTGCCAATACGACCGAGCAATTCATTTGGTTGAATCGGCGGGTGGAAGACCGGCCCACCGCGATTCTGAATCATAGGCTAATCTCAGTCGGCGATGCCGGCGGCATCATCCTGTCCCGCCAGTTTTACGTCGGCCACTCCTACAACTCCAGCCAGGTCGTCGCCGGCGGTTTGCCCTATAAAGACGGTACGCTGGTGTTCTATTCGATCCGCAGTTCCACCGACCAGGTTGCCGGCATGGGTAGCAGCCTGAAACACTCGATCGGCCGCGAGCAAATGAAAAAGGAGATGGTCAAACGCCTGCAGCGTCTGAACAAAGATTTGAAACGCAAACCGGCGACCGTGGCGGCAGAATAATCATGACGACGCCGGTCGATTGGCGGCGACCGGCATGCCGCCGCCCCCGCCAGCCTTGCACATCATCCCGGCCCTGGTAAACCAAGCCGGTAACCAGTTTCCTCCCCAGCCCTAAAACCCTGATGAATATTAAACACAAAGCACACCCCTGGCACGGCATCCATCCCGGCGACAATGCGCCGGACATCGTCACGGCCTTCATCGAAATCGTGCCGTCGGACACGGTCAAATACGAAATCGATAAAGACAGCGGTTATCTGAAGATCGACCGGCCGCAGAAGTTTTCCAACATGATTCCGACTTTATACGGGTTCATTCCGCGCAGTTACTGTGCGGAACGCATCGCCGAATTCGCCGCCAGCCGTTCCGGCCGTGACGTGACCAAGGGCGACGGCGACCCGCTGGATATTTGCGTATTGAGCGAACGTAGCGTGACCCACGGCGACATCCTGCTGCAAGCGATCCCGATCGGCGGTTTCCGGCTGCTGGACGGCGGCGAGGCCGACGACAAGATCATTGCGGTGATGAAGGGCGACGAGTTTTACCGGCAATGGCGCGATGTTTCGGACTGCCCGGATTCCTACATCAATCGGCTGAAACATTATTTTTTGACCTACAAACATCTGCCCAGCGAGAAGAACGTCTGCGAAATCACCCACGTTTACAACCGCGAAGAAGCGCACGAAGTGATCAAACGGGCCATGGCCGATTACCAATACCACTTCGGTTGCCAGGACGACGAGTAGTCCGGGTCCGGCACGTTTTTTGGCGACTACAGGGCGGCGGCTTTGGAAAACACCCGGATCACCACCACGCCGGACACGATCAGAAACATGCCGGCCAGCGCCGGAACATCCAGTTGCTGGCCGAACAACAGCCAACCTACCGACGCGATCAAAACGATGCCGACTCCGGCCCAGACCGAGTAGACGATGCCGATCGGGATATAGCGCAAAGCCAGCGCCATAAAGAAAAACGACACCGCGTAACCGGCCACCACGATCAGCGCCGGCCAAAGCCGGGTAAAGCCGTCGCTGGCTTTCAGCGCCGAAGTCGCCACCACCTCGCTGCCGATTGCCACGGCTAATAACAACCACGGATTCATATCCACCTGCCTGTTTATGGAACGACCCCGACATTATTAGCCCGAATCGGCTTGCCCGGTCAACGCCGAATCAACCGACCAAGGCCGCAGCATTGCTAAACCGGCATACAGTCTATTGCCGAATTCGGTGGTTTATTAATGTCGCCAATTTCGATAAATTGTCCGTCGGGCCAGCCTGGATTAACGCCCGCTTGCCGCGGCGCCGGACCCGGCCTTGATTTGGCAGACTCGTTTCGACCGCGATTGCCGTTAACAGGAAGAAAAAACAGACCATGAAGACTTTTGTAGACAAGGTTCTGACCCAGGCCGAATTGCAGCCGGCCCGATTGCTGGAAATTTTGCGGGCGGTGCAAGCCGAATTCCGCCACATTCCGGAGCCGGCCATAGCGCAGATAGCTGCGAGTTTGCAAATTCCGCGCACGCAAATCATCGCGGTCGCCGAGTTTTACAGCTTTCTGCATCTGACGCCACAAGGCCGCTACGATCTGCTGGTCTCCGACTCGATTACCGACCACATGCTCGGCAACCGGCAAGTGCTGGACGCGCTGGCCGCGCGCTTGCAAGTCCAAGTCGGCAGCGTGCGCGGCGACGGTCTGGTCAGCCTGAACCGCACTTCCTGCACCGGCATGTGCGACCAGGGCCCGGCCGGGCTGGTCAACGGCTATCCGCTGCCGCGTCTGACCCCGGCCAAAATCGCTGCGGTGGCGGAGTTGATCGAAAAGCAAGTGCCGCTGGCGGACTGGCCGGCCGAGCTGTTTCAGGTTGACGAACCGATTTGCCGCGCGGACTTGCTGCTGAAGCAGCCGTTCAGCAGCGGCGAGGCGTTGCAGACCACGTTCGCCCGCGGGCTGGCCGAAACCCTGGCCGAAGTCGACCTATCGAATTTGCGCGGCCGCGGCGGCGCCGGCTTTAAAACCGCGTTGAAGTGGCGCACCTGCTCGCAGCAAGCGGCGACGCCCCGCTATGTGATTTGCAACGCCGACGAAGGCGAGCCGGGCACCTTCAAAGACCGCATGTTGCTCGACCTTTACGCCGACCAAGTCTTCGAAGGCATGACCGTCTGCGCCGCGATCATCGGCTCCAGCCACGGCCTGGTCTACCTGCGGGCCGAATACCTGTTCCTGCGCGACAAGCTGCTGGCGGTGCTGCAGGCCCGGCGCGAGCAAGGCTTGCTCGGCAAGGCGATCTTGGGCCGGGAAGACTTCGATTTCGACATCGAAATCCGCATGGGCGCCGGCGCCTACATTTGCGGCGAAGCCTCGGCCCAAATCGAATCGCTGGAAGGCAAGCCCGGCATCCCGCGCACCAAGCCGCCCAATTCGGTGGTGTGCGGCTACCAGCGCAAACCGACCGTAGTCGACAACGTCGAAACCTTTTTCGCCGCCACCCACATCGCCATTCAAGGCGGACAGTGGTTTGCCGAAGTCGGCACGCCGCAGTCGACCGGCACCAAACTACTCAGCATCAGCGGTGACTGCCGGCGGCCGGGAATTTACGAATACCCGTTCGGCACCCCGGTGCGCCAGATTCTGCTGGATTGCGGCGCCGACGAAGTGATGGGCGTGCAAGTCGGCGGCCCGTCCGGCACTTTTATCTCGAACCGGGAACTGGACCGGGTCGTGGCGTTCGAAGATCTATCGACGGCAGGTTCGTTCATGGTGTTCAACCGCTCGCGCAACCTTTTCGCCATCGCCCAAAACTTTATCGACTTTTTCGCCCACGAGAGTTGCGGCTTCTGTACCCCGTGCCGGGTCGGCACTGCGTTGCTGAAAAACCAGTTGGCGAAAATTGCCGACGGCCACGGCGCCGCCGAAGACCTGGAACAGCTCAGCGCCTTATGCGAAGTGGTCAAGAACAATAGTCATTGCGGCTTGGGCGAGTCGGCGGCCAATCCGATATTGACCACGCTGCTGAGTTATCCGGAGCATTACCTGCAACAATTGCAAGTCAGGGAATTCGCGCCGGGCTTCGATCTGGACGCGACCTTGGCGGCGGCCCGCCGCCTGGCCCAGCGCGACGATGCCGCTGCGCATTTGAACCAAGTGGAGAATTGACATGAGCGGCACGCTGACCATAGACGGCAAGACCATTCCGTTCGCGGAAGGGCAAAGCGTGATCGAAGCCGCGCGTTGTGCCGGCGTCTACATTCCTCACCTGTGCCACAAGCCGGGCTACGCGCCGCACGGCAGTTGCAAGCTGTGCACGGTGTTCGTCAACGGCCGCAAAACGTCGGCCTGCACCTTTCCGGCGGCAGCCAACCAGAACGTGGTCAGCGATACCCCGGAACTGCAGCAGGACCGGCTGCGCCTGACCCAGATGCTGTTCGTCGAAGGCAACCATTTCTGCCCGTCCTGCGAAAAGTCCGGCAATTGCCAACTACAAGGCGTGGCCTACCATTTGCGCATGCTGGACAACCACTACCCGCATTTCTACCCGCAGCGAGAAGTGGACGCTTCGCATCCGGACATTTTGCTGGACCACAACCGCTGTATTTTCTGCAATCTGTGCGTGCGGGCCAGCCGGGATAAAGACGGCAAAAACGTGTTCGCCATCGCCGGCCGCGGTATCAACAAGCGCTTGATCGTCAATTCGGCCAGCGGCAAGTTGAAAGACAGCGACATCAGCGTCGCCGACGAAGCCACCCAGGTCTGCCCGACCGGCGCGATTCTGATCAAGCGTAGCGGCTACCAGTTGCCGATCGGCCAACGCCTGTACGACCAACGCCAAATCAGCGAGGTTGCGCTGTCCGCGGAGGTTGACCATGAGCCCTAAAATCAAAATCGCGACCACCTCGCTGGCCGGCTGCTTCGGTTGCCACATGTCATTTCTGGATATCGACGAGCGCATCACCGCGTTGGCGGAAGTGGTGGAATTCGACCGCTCGCCGCTGACCGACATCGAACACTGCGGCCCCTGCGACATCGGCCTGATCGAAGGCGGCGTCTGCAATTCCGAAAACGTGCACGTGCTGCGCGAGTTCCGCAAGAATTGCAAGGTGCTGGTCGCGGTCGGCGCCTGCGCCATCAACGGCGGTCTGCCGGCGTTAAGAAATTTCGTTTCGGTCGAGGAATGTTTACTGGAAGCCTACCGCGACGGCATCGGCGTCGACAACCCGCAAATCCCGAGCGATCCCGAGTTGCCGTTGTTGCTGGACAAAGTGCATCCGATCCACGAAATCGTCAAGGTCGATTACTTCATGCCCGGCTGCCCGCCGTCCGCCGACGTGTTCTGGACCTTCCTGAGCGCGCTGATCGAAGGTCGCGAGCCGAGCTTGCCTTATGAATTAGTCCATTACGACTGATAAGGAACCGTTATGTACGAACATTTGGAAACCGCCGCCAATCCCGCCGGCCTGAAGCGGGTCGCGGTCGATCCGGTCTCCCGGGTCGAGGGCCACGGCAAAGTCACCTTGTTGCTGGATGACCGGAACCGGGTGCAACAGGCCCGGCTGCATATCGTCGAGTTTCGCGGCTTCGAGAAATTCATTCAGGGCCGGCCCTATTGGGAACTGCCGGTGCTGGTGCAACGGCTGTGCGGGATTTGCCCGGTCAGCCACCACTTGGCCGCGGCCAAAGCCATCGACCAGTTGGTCGGCATCGATCCGGCCGATCTGCCGCCGGCCGCCGACAAACTGCGCCGACTACTGCATTTCGGCCAAGTCCTGCAGTCACATGCGTTGCACTTTTTTTATCTGTCCAGCCCGGACTTGCTGTTCGGCTTCGACAGTGAGATCGGTCAGCGCAGCATTGTCGCGGTACTGGCCGACCATCCCGAGATCGGCTTGCAGGGCGTCAAGCTGCGCAAATACGGCCAGGAAGTGATCCGCCTGGTATCCGGCAAACGCGTGCACGGCACCGGCGCGATTCCGGGCGGCATGAACAAGGCGCTGAGCCGCGAGGAGCGCGACTATTTGTTGCAGGACATCGGCCAGATTATGGCTTGGGCGCAGGCAGCGGTGGCCTTGGTCAAGCGCTTGCATAGCGCCAACCGGCCGTTTAACGACCAATTTGCCACGATCCGCAGCAATTACCTGAGCCTGGTCAACGCCGACGGCGCGCTGGAGCTTTACCACGGCGGCATTCGCGCCAAAAACGCCGACGGCGCGACCCTGTTCGACCATTACGATTACTGCGACTACCAAGATTTGATTCGCGAGGAAGTGCGGTCGTGGACCTATATGAAATTCCCCTACCTGACCGCTCTGGGCAAAGCC
The DNA here is from genome assembly GCF_006483455.1 of Methylomonas koyamae. GTDB lineage: Bacteria > Pseudomonadota > Gammaproteobacteria > Methylococcales > Methylomonadaceae > Methylomonas > Methylomonas koyamae_B. The sequence continues at coordinate 94,400 of NZ_PPPU01000025.1, read as the reverse complement.
GACGGCTGGTACCGGGTCGGGCCGCTGGCCAGGGTCAACAACTGCGATTTCATCGACACGCCGTTGGCCGAGGCGGCTCGCGTCGAATTCAAACAACAACTGGCAGATCCGGCCTTGGTGCATAGCACGCTGGCCTTCCACTGGGCGCGGATGATCGAGCTGCTGCACTGCGCCGAAAGCATCGAACAATTGCTGGCCGACCCGGATTTGCTCAGCAGCGAGCTGGTAGCCCAGGGCAGCAAACGTTACGAAGGCATCGGCGTGATCGAAGCGCCGCGCGGCACCTTGTTCCACCATTACCAGATCGACGACAACGACATCGTCACCAAGGCTAACCTGATCGTCTCCACCACCAGCAACAACACCGGCATGAACGAATCGGTACGCCAGGTCGCCGCCGAATACCTGTCCGGCCGGGAATTGACCGAACCGCTGCTGAACCAGTTGGAAGTGGCGATCCGCGCTTACGACCCCTGCCTGTCCTGCGCGACGCATGCGGTCGGCAAGATGCCGTTGCAGGTGGAATTGGTCGATGCCGCCGGCCAAGTCGTCGATCGTTTGCTGCGGCACAGCAACGGCGAATTCGCCCGCGGCGACGCGGTTTGATGACGGCCAAGCCGGTTTTGCTGCTGGCCTGCGGCAATCCGAGCCGGGGCGACGACGCCTTGGGACCGCTATTGCTCGAGGCGCTGGCCGAGCATGCCGATCCGGACCTGGTCGAATGCATCGTCGACTTTCAATTACAGATCGAACATTCGCTGGACTTGCAGGACCGGCAACTGGTGATTTTCATCGACGCGTCGGTTCGGGAGCCAAGTTTCGAATTCACCATGCTGACGCCAGAACCAGCCCTGAGCCATACCACCCACGCGCTGAGTCCGGCGGCATTGCTCGGCGTTTACCGCTCGCTCCACGGCGAACCGCCACCGGCCTACCTGCTCAGCATCCGCGGCCATAGTTTCGAACTGGGCGAAGCCTTGAGCCCGGCGGCTCAGGCCAATCTGGCCCAAGCCACCCGCTTTGCACTGGACCTGCTACAGGGCGCGCCGACTGAGATGGCGGCTTGCGCTGCAAAGCTTGCGGTTACGCCCAGCGCCAACGGATAGCGCGGAACCATCCTGCGACAGCAAATCGGCGTGTGTAAACGCAACGGAATTTGTAAGCCGGGCTATATTTGCCGTCTGCAACCCCTAACCGTTCAGTTCATTCAGCGTCCGCCTTGCAACCGCCAACATCCGACATGACTATCGATTCGCGTTTCGCCCCATTTCGCCCGGCCCGGCGCCGTTTCCTGCAACTCGGCGCAGCCGGCCTGGCAGCACTGAGCCCGGCAGCAAATGCTCTGTTCCGCCTGAATAACCCTTGCCTGAATCCGACTGAAACGCCGATGCTGGAGTTGGAAACAGCCGCCTGGCAAGGTATCGATCCGGCCGATTGGTGGGATTGCCATACTCATATCGTCGGCTCCGGCGACGGCGGTAGCGGTATCACCCAAACCCCGGACATGCACGCGCCGTTGCGCCATCCGATTCAAACCCTGCAGCATTGGGCCTACGCCAATGCCGCCTGCATTCCGGACCAAAATCAGGACCAGGCCTTCGTCGATCGGCTGCGGGCCTTGATGGACACCATGCCCAAAGGCGCCAAGGCCATGTTATACGCCTTCGACCGCGCCCACGGCGCCACCGGCGACCCGGATCACGCCAACACGGCGTTTTTTGTACCGAACGAATACGCCCAACGCCTGGCCAAGGCTGATCCGGACCGCTTCGAATGGGTCGCCAGCATCCATCCCTACCGCGCCGATTGCGTCGAAGCCCTGCAGCAAGCCGCCGCCAAAGGCGCGCGGGCGGTGAAATGGCTACCGCCGGTGATGGGGATCGATCCGGCCTCGCCGCTGTGCGACCGGTTTTATAAAGCTGCGGCAGCATTGAATATGCCGATCATCACCCACGGCGGCGAGGAGAAGGCCTTGCACGGCGCCGACCAACCGTTGTTCGGCAATCCGTTACGACTGCGGCGGGCACTGGAAACCGGGGTGCGGGTGGTGATCGCCCATTGCGCCACAATCGGCCAGGACGTCGATGCCGACGGCCGCGAAGTCAGAAGTTTCGATTTATTCGCCCAGCTCATGAGCGAGCGCCAATGGCAGGGCCGCTTGTTCGGCGACATTTCCGCAATCGTGCTGCGCAACCGCGATCCGGAGGTTATCAAAACCCTGCTCAGCGAATCCGGCTGGCATGATCGGTTGCTGTTCGGCTCCGATTACCCGCTGACCGGCATCTTGCCGTTGATTTCGGTGCCGGCCTTAGCCGAGGCCGGCCTGTTGCCGGAAACAGCGATAGCACCGCTGCAAACCCTGCAGGACTATCATCCGTTTCGCTTCGACTTCGTGTTGAAACGCACCTTGTCCTGGCAAGGCAAACGCTTTGCCGACCGTATCTTCGCGACCCGGCCGTTTTTCGCCGCCGGCCGACCAAGCGCCGCTTAAGCCGAGCCCGGCCGCTGCCGGGTCCAGGCCAACAACAACCAGGCGGCACGGCCGAAGCCGTAACTGGTCGTGACGATGCTGGCAAAGGTATAGAGTTTAAATAACAGCAACCAGCCGTCCGCCTGCGGCTGCGGGCCGTCCAGGTGCGGAAACAGCGCCATCAGCAAGAACAGGCTGGAATTGGTGCAAGCTCCAACCACCATCGCCCACGCCACCAACCGGGGCAAGCCGATGCCGGCCGCCGCGAAGCCAAACAACAACGCGCTCATCAGTAAATAGTCCAAATGCGCCTGCAACAAACGCGCAGGCTTGCCGGGGAACAGCACCTGCAGCGGCGCCAGTTCCAGGTTCAAACCAACCATGCACCAGGCCAGCAGCAACGCCACCAGCAGCCATAACGCCGCGCCTTTCAACAACAAAATATCGGTCGGCGCCGGATTGTTCTTAGCCATCTTCTTCTCCCTCGGTTCTCTCAATCGATGCGGTTATCCTAGCCGCCAGACACGCGGCCGGCTTGACCGGGACGGCGCTATCGCTTGACTGCAAAGGTGCCGGCGAGGCTATCATGGGCACATCGAATTTAGGGAGCTATACCGTGAAGCCATCCGCCAATCCGGCGTTACGCCTATCGACCGCCGACCTGCCGCCGGCACAGCGGCGGGACTGGTTACACGAGGTGATCGGCCGCGAGTACGCCAAGGTCCGGATCACACCGCCGAAGCAAGCCGAGCTGTTCAACGAGATGACGATTTACCCGTGGCGGGAACTGCGGCTGTCGGCGATCCGCTCGCACAGCATCGGCCTGCACTGCCCGCCATGCGAACCGGAAACCGCCAGCCAGGATGCTTATTTCGCGGTGGTCTTGCTCAGCGGCCGCTACCGGCTGCAGCAGGACGGCCGCGCAGCGGAACTGCAACCCGGCGACATCGCGTTGTACGACGCCACCCGGCCCCACCGGATCGACTGCCCGGAGCCGTTTGCCAAACTGTTGGTGTCGATTCCGCGCCAAATGTTGAAACAACGCTTGCCAGGCGTCGAGCGTTGTTCGGCGTTGCAGATTCCCGGCGACTCCGGCCTCGGCGCGGTAACGGCCGATTTCTTGCGTAGCGCCGCGCGCCAGGCCGATTGCATCGACGTCGCCCGGTTTGCACCGCTGGCCGGTCAGGCGCTGGATTTGCTGGCGTTGACATTGAACACGCTACGGCCCGGCCGATTCGAATTAGCCGACCACCGCACGTTGACTCTGAACCGCATCAAACGCCTGATCGAAGCCCGCCTGACCGACCCGGCGCTGGACAGCGCGGCAATCGCCCGCACGGCGCACCTGTCGCCGCGTTACCTCAACGCCCTCTTCAACGCCGAAAACACCTCGCTGATGCGCTACGTTTGGCTGCGCCGGCTGCAACATTGCGCCGAGGAACTGCGGTCCGAGCAACATGCCGGCCGCAGTTTGACCGAAATTGCTCTGTGCTGGGGATTTAACGACATGGCCCACTTCAGCCGCGCCTTCAAACGCCATTTCGGCTGCACGCCCAGCGATTACCGGCAGATGCAGGCTTAGTTTTTGGACGATGGCGCTGGCCCGGCCGACAAGGCCTCTCCGCCGTCACCTTCAAGTTAGGCCGATGCCGAGCGATCCAAGCGCCGCCGCGTTATCTCTACCCCGCCACCGCCCATCTGCAACGTCAACAAAATTTTTCACTAATCACTCGCAATAAAATTAATTTGACATATTTGCTGACTAACTTATAACTGAGTCGCAGGCTCGCCGCCGGGAAGGACTATTTGTACCCAGGTAGGCGAACCCGCAACCCGCGGTGATAAGGATCAAACCGCGAATCGGGGGAAATCCGTTGGAATCAGGCCCTGGCGTGCGATGCAAGCGACTACGCCGAGTCGGTTCCAAGCTAACGCCGGCCGCCAGTTTTAACGCAATGCGGAACAGTCCCATTGCCAAACCGACGGACGGCTTTTAACCCGTTTTTCCAGGAGCCGGTATGAAGCTGCAATCGATTTTAAAATGGATAGTGGTCGTTACTTTAAGTACGACGTTCGACGCAAACGCCGCCAACATCGCTGTTTACGGCGGTTACTACGCAACCGACATTACGAATTGGCTCAACACCACCGGTAACGCCGCCAGCAATCGCGGCGAAGCGGAGATTACCGGCACCGACCTGCTGGATGTGGATGTGGTAATCATGGACCGCACCATCAGCGGCAACATCGCTTTGGCCGACTTCATTTATGCCGGCGGCAAGTTAATTACCGAATGGAGCAGCTCGCAATATGGCATGAATTTGCTGGGCGGCCACGCCAGCGATAATTACGACGGCTACATCACCAACGACTCGATAAATTTCAGCGCCAGCGGATTGGCGCTGGGTTTGGGACAACTCATCGGGGCCAGTTACCGCGATGGCGATCGGACGGAATTTTTTCAGGACTTCGATGCGTTAGGCAGCGGCAGCATCCTGGCGACAAGGGGTAGCTCCGGCGCGCCTGTCATTGTCGGCGGCAGTTACGGCGCCGGCTACATTTTCGTCAACGGTTTTGACTGGTCCGACGCGTTTCCGAACGCCAGTTCGCAAACCCACCAGCTGTTGCTGAATCAAATCGATCCCAGCCAGGTACCGGTACCCGCTGCGCTATGGTTGTTCGGTTCGGCGCTGGCGGCCGTCAGCCGATTCGGCCGCATCAAGCGATCGCGCTAACCCAGCACCGGCAACGCCGGGCAAACCGCCAAGCGCGGGCGTCCCGGCGCACTCGAAACCGCCGGTCAAACCACGGCCCGCAGCAAATTGCCGTAATACAAGGCGTTGCCGGTCCGGCTGCGGGCCCACAGTTGCCTGGTTTCGCTTTGACCTTGTCCAAAATGCAGTCCGGCCGCGGCGGCCAATTCCTGCAGCCCGACTTGGGGCGAGTAGGTATTCAACACCAGAAAGCCGCCGGGCTGCAGCAGGCCGCGCGCGGTTTCCGCCAGCCGCGGCAACTGGTGTTCCAGCTTCCACTTCTCGCCGTTGGCGCCCAGCCCCCAGGCCGGCGGGTCCATGATGATGCCGTCGTAGCACTTGCCGCGTTTCAGTTCGCGGCCGGCGAATTTCAAGGCGTCTTCCAACACCCATTTGATATCGGCCAAGCCGCTCAGCGCCTGGTTGGCGTTGGCCCAATCCAGCATTTGCCGGACCGAATCGACATGGGTCACGTCGGCGCCGGCCGCGCGCGCCACCAGCGAGGCGGCACCGGTATAAGCAAACAGATTCAAAATTCTGGCGCCGGGGGCGACCCGCTCGGCGATAAAGCGCCAATTGGCCTGTTGTTCCGGAAACAGGCCGAGGTGTTTGAATTGGGTCAGCTTCAAATTAAAGCGCAGTTGCCGGTAGCCGATGCTCCAACTCTCCGGCGCATCGGCGCGCAATTTTTGCCAACGGCCTCGAGTCGAGGACGTTTCCACAAACTCCCAGTGCGCCAGTTCCCGCCATTCGGTAAGCGGCCATAACGCGGCGGCGACGGCGTTGATTTCGGGCCGGATGGTCACCACCTCGCCCCACCGCTCCAGCTTCCGGCCGCCGCCGGCATCCAGCAATTCGTAATCGCACCAGGCTGCGGCGTATTCCCGCCGGTTTTCGGGCTGCGCTGCTTGAGTGCTGACTTTGGGCCGGGCGGGATGCCGGCGGCGTTGGGAAAGGTTGGATGGAGACGGCATGATTCGTTGAGCGGGCTGATTAGAATTGATCGGCTGGACGCCTAAGGTTCGGCGGCACGGGCGGCTATTCTATCGCGGCGGCCGCGAAAAATAAGCCGGGACCGGAATTGGCGTTAGGCGCAACTTTCGCCGACGCTTTATCAGGCTTTGCCCGCATTTGTAATACGTTTCACCAAATCTTCATCGAACAATCACAACTTCATCACAAAACATCCCTATTGTGCCCGGCGTGCCGACCAGTAACGGACTGCTGCGGCCCACCAATTAGGATTTTTGTTTTGTGGCGAGGCGATCGGACGAACCTTTGTTGCCGCAGTGTCCCCCATTCACTGCAGCGGCCGCCACTCAACACCAAACACAACCGGAGCCGCTTAAATGTTCAACCAAAAATTTCTTTGCCAGACAGTGTTACTGTCGGCGCTATCCGCCAATGCCGGCGCCGCGGTGCTGAATGCTAACGGCCAATGGCATCCGTTCGACGTCGACGAAGCTGTCTCCGCTTCCGCCGGCCTGGAATGGATAGACCTGGACGGCAACGCCTTGAGTTTCGATTTTACCCTGACGGGCTCGGCCATTTTAAGAATCGTCGACGGCGGTTTTGCCGGCGACCGTTTCGACGTGTTCAACGGCAACCTGCTGTTGGGCCGGACCTCGGCGGCCAGCAATAATTACCCCGACTCGCTGGGCCTGGATTTCGACGCAGCCTTTGCCGACAACCGTTACAGCCGCGGCGTATTCCTGCTGGGGCCGGGCAGTTACAGCATCAGCGGCTTACTGAGCCAATCGGCGCTGGACGACAGCGCCGGCGCCATCAATGCCACGGTCGGCGCGATCAGCCTGACCGCCGTGCCGTTACCGGCCGCCGCCTGGTTGTATCTGGCCGGAACCGGCCTCATGGGCTTGACCGCCCGCCGCCAATCCAAATCCGGAGTTTAAGCGCATGAATCTGCATACCTTAGCCGGCGCCATCGCTTTGGGCCTGAGCGCCGCAACCGCCCAAGCGGTAACCACCATGCCGGCCACGACGATCAAAATCGTCGCCTTCAACGACTTCCACGGCCAACTGGAATCGCCGGGCAATTTCCGCAACCTGCCGACCGATGCGGCTTCGACCATCCCGGTCGGCGGCGTCGATTGGATGGCCGGCTACGTGGCCGACCTGAAAGCGCAAAACCCCAGCACCATCGTCGTCTCGGCCGGCGACATCATCGGCGCCACGCCGCTGGTTTCGGCACTGTTCCATGACGAACCGACCATCGAAACCATGAACCGGCTGGGCCTGGAATTCAACGCGGTCGGCAACCACGAATTCGACGAAGGCAAGAACGAATTGAAGCGGATGCAAACGGGCGGCTGCCACCCGACCGATCCGAATAGCTGCAAAGGTGCCGAGGTCGGGACGCCGGTGCCGTTCGAGGGCGCCAAGTTCAAATTCCTGGCCGCCAACGTGGTCGAAACCGCCAGCGGCAAAACCCTGTTTCCGCAGTACGCGATAAAAGTCGTCGGCGGCGTCCGGGTCGGCTTCATCGGGATGACCTTGAAAGAAACCCCGACCATCGTCACCCCCACTGGCGTTGCCGGCTTGACGTTTACCGACGAAGCCGCCACCGTCAATGCGTTGATCCCGAAACTGCGCGCCCGCGGCGTCGAAGCGGTCGTGGTGTTGATCCACCAAGGCGGCACGATTCCGGTCACGCAGAGCGTTGCCACAATCAACAATTGCGACGGCGGCCTGGCCGGTTCGCCGATCAAAACCATCGTCAACCAACTGGACGACGCAGTGGACTTGGTGATTTCCGGCCACACCCATCAAGCCTATAACTGCCAAATCGCCAACAAAGCCGGCCGTTTGATTTCGGTGACCAGCGCCAACTCCCAAGGCCGGGTATTGACCGACATCGACGTCACGATCGACACCCGGACCGGCGAAGTCAGCGCGGTCAATGCCGAGAACATCGCGGTGGTGCGCAACAACCCGGCCATCACACCGAATGCCGGCATCAAAACCATCGTCGACAACTACAAAGCGCTGGCCACGCCGATCGCCAACCGGGTGATCGGAACCATCAGCGCGGCGATTACCCGCACCGCAACGGCTGCCGGCGAATCCGCGCTGGGCGACGTGATCGCCGACGCCCAATTGGCGGCGACCAGCCCGGCCGGTTTCGGCGAAGCGGTGGTTTCGTTTATGAATCCGGGCGGCATCCGTGCCGATTTGACCTATCCCGGCAGCAGCGCCGGTGAAGGCGACGGCAAGGTCACTTACGCCGAAGCCTTTACCGTGCAACCGTTCGGCAACACCTTGGTGACATTGACCCTGACCGGCACCCAAATCCACACTTTGCTGGAACAGCAATTCACCGGTTGCACCGCGGGTTACCCGGCCGGCGCGCCGGCTAGCGGCCAGCCGTTCAACCGGATCATGCAAGTTTCGGGAGGTTTTAGTTACGAGTGGTCGGAAAAAGGCACACCGTGCGATAACGTCGATCCGGCCAGCATCAAAATCAACGGTGTCGTGGTCGATCCGGCCGCCGGCTACCGGGTGACCGTCAACAACTTCATGGCCGACGGCGGCGACCAATACTACGTGTTGACCCAGGGCAGTAACCGCTTGGGCGGCGCCTTGGATTTGGACGCCCTGGAAAGCTACTTCCTCGCCAACGGCAGCGTCAACCCCGGCCCGCGCAACCGGATCTTGTTGGCGCCGGCACCCTAAAGTTTCAGGCTAAAGCTCTGCAGCACTTTGCCCGCCGGTAGGCTTACGGCGGGCTTTTTTTGCAATGTGCATTCTAAGGCTGGATAGCGCAACGTCCACCCGCAAAGATGATTACCCGAGTTGTGCAATACAGGGGTGACGCACTACCTGATTCCCTAGGTCTGTTTCGTGCAAACTGCGGTTGGGATTCAATAAGGGCCGCTTTGGTCGAACTCGCGAATTTAGCTCGGTCAATTCAATGGCTGACATTCCAGCTTTTGCTTACGCGAATGAGTAAAACGGCCCGTTGCGGTCTATCGCCTAATCTGATTCAATGGCCTCCGCCTGATGTTTACCAGTCATACCTACCAGGTTCCGATGATATACAGAAGGGAAACCCATATGCTGATCAATGATTTATCGTTTCGAGGATCATTTTTCGGTAGATATACAGAACCATCTAATTACTAGTTATGTTTCTTGGAGCGAAATACCATGAGTATGGATATAAATGTATTTCTAAATGAGTTGGACGATTCAATCGTTCCAATTTGGTTAGAAAAAATGCAAGAGCTCGGCATGTCTTGCCAAATTCATCCCGAGTTCTCGTTTCGCACGCATTCGGGGTTTTTGCCTTTTAAAATCAATATACGGGACCATTCTCACCCTGACTTAATAGGCAAAGATTACTATGCAGGGTTTGAGTTCTATTACGACCATTTCGATGTCAATAAGCATATAAAGCAGCCTAAACAATCATGGATAGATAAACTCTTGAGAAAACCAGTACCCGTTGCATATTTCGCTAATGCGGAAATAGATCAACGGCTTAAAAAATGCACGAAATCAACCTTATTCAATTTTGGCTCATCGGACACTTTTGATCTGAGAATGGCGTTACTTGCATCTGCAACACTTACCGAGATAGCGAAAGGTATCTGCTGGCAAGCGTTTTCAGACGCATGGCCTAGTAGTGATACGATAGTTTCCCAAGCACTTAATGAAGTGTGCGAGTATGAAAAATCATTAACGCCTAAAGACTTCAAAGTGCATGAATTCAAAGGATGGATATGAAAAAACATAACGATTGCGTCAACGTGACCGGTTTTCCGCTGGCGCTCCAAACCGGCCCGTTACGCTGGCGTTAGGCGCTTCATGGCATCGAAAGCGAAGCCTCTAAATGACGAATTAAGGAAGCGATTCTATCCGTTGGTAATATCAAGAGGATTTGAAAAGCTAAAGTCTAGCGATCCCCATTTTACTGAATTCAAAAGGCAAACCTCTGTGGGGGAAGATTTTTTTGAAGTTCAGTGGGACAAATATTGGCGACCTTATTTTGTTCTGAATTTTAAGAAGCAGGAAACAGATGATCCACGCTGGAGTTATGGCGGTCGCCTTCAACGAAAGCGAGGTGGCTCAATGGCATGTTGGTTTAGTGTAAGAAGACCTCTTTTACATAGACTATTCACCCTTCAATGGAACTATAAGCCGCAGGAAGTTGTGGATGAGCTAATCAATGCATTTGAAGAATTAGAACAATGGTGGAAAAATGGGGAAATTGGTCCTCATATTTATATTTGGCAATATCATGCCTAACAGGTTGGTGAAAAACCATATTTGAGACGCTAATTTTGCTCAATCGAACCAACATTTAGTAGGAAATCGGCTTCATCGTCACTAAATATAGAGTCATTCAAAGCCAAAAAAGAGTTTTTCACCAACCTGCTAACAACGCGCTCAAAGGGACGCTCCGCTTCGCTACTCGCCCCTTAGCTCTGCGTTATGCATCAGGAGATATCTGTGCAGGAACCCGATGACAAATTCTTTGATCGTGCAGATGCACATATTCATCTTTCGAACGATCAGATTTCTGGAGGCGTCACGAAAGGCAAAGTCAGTGCATCAATGATGTACGCCACAGCAAGGTTCAATTCGTGGGTGAGCGCAACCGGCTGGGCCAATTCAGAAGAAATGGAAGCCGCAAAAGAAGAAACCATTGAGTACTTCGTAAATGAGTACCGAAAGATGCTAGACGAAAACCTAAACGACTACATCAAGAACTTCAAAAATTACATGGGTGGCGGCAATGCATAACCAGCGGGTCAACTTGACGGCAAAAGCTACGCTCCTATCGTCGCTACGCTTTCGCCGTCAAGTTACCCTTATCGTTAGGCAGAAAATATGAGCTACATCGCTTCGTTTTACCTCGTGAAAGCGTCTCAAGCAGAAGAACTTGTCTCTTTGGCAGAGTTGATTCCAGCCCAGAAAAAATTTCTGGGGATATTTCCTAAAAAGGTGGTGGATACAAAAACGAAGTTCTGGGACTTCGTAGCTAACCACGTATCGGAGTTGAATGAATACGAATACTCTGGGTTTGCTTTTGTCGAGTTATTCGCGCTGTTCCCTGATGTTACCGCTATTAGTAAATCGTCTTTAGGCATTCGTATTGCCAAGGCGATGGACAGCACCTATTTATCGTTCACGGAACACGAAGCGCAGGAGGCTTTGTCGGCACTGGGTTCTGAACCTCCCGGCGATGCTAAGATTCGAGCCTATTTCGAAGAAGATGACCGGGGCTATGACGCATCCGATTGGGTCATTCCCGTTCAGGAAGCGTGGAGCACTTTGAAGGAGTGGTTGCACCAAGTGCATGGTAACGAAATTGGCTTGTTGTCAGTTGGCTAGTGTGAGCCACGGAGCCTACCCGGCGCTCAAAGCGACGCTCCGCTTCGCTGCGCACGCTTTAGCTTGGCGTTGGGCATAAAAAATGAAGCCAGCTATAGCATTTAAAAAAATTTGGGAAGATGATGATATGGTAGAACTGACCATATCTTTTTCAGATGGCAAATCACTATTCCAATGTGATGTTTATGTTGGCCATCAAACAATGGCCGAAGCTGTAAACGATCTTAGCGTTTTCAAAAATCAAATTTATGGTGGCCTCTATGACTTGAGGTTTGGAGAGTTTGGACCGGAGTATGCTAGCGGTGCATTTCATGCGCGTTTCGAGTTTCACCGCTCTGGAAATGGAAAATTATCAATTACAGCTAAGGCGGAGTCAGATTGGAATGATTTTACTCACACAAAAGTTGCAAGCAACGCAACTTTATATCTTAAGACAGAGCCGGTCTTGTTTGATAATTGGCTAAATGAATTAAATGGTCTTAAAAACGGATCAAGTAATGAGGCCGTACTTGAGTGTACTCAATGAAAATGCCCAACCAACGCGTTAACTTGACCACAAAAAGGAAGCTCCGCGCCTATCGTCGCTACGCTTTTGCCGGCAAGTTACCCTTATCGTTAGCCATCAGGAGATCAATTATGGAAACTGAACTCGTAAAAGAACTGATTGATGAATTGGAAGCTGAAATAAATAATGGTGGCTTCGATCAATTCTTTTTTAACTCAGCAGGTGACAAAGCCGCAGACATTATCAGCGCACTTAGTTCAATTGGCGCAGAACATACTGCGAATATAGTGCGAGCCGCTTGCGCAAAATTTCCTGGAGGTATGCCTCCAAAAGATAGAGATGCCCGTCAGGAAGTCCTCGAGCAGGTTTCACCTGACAGTGATGCTTTTGAAGAAGAGGATCAGGCATTTTTGGAATACAAAGACGATCTCTCTGGTTTGGTTGCAAACTATGTCGGCTAACACATCGCTCATAGGGACGCTCCGCTATGCTAAGCGCCCCTTAGCTCTACGTTAGGGCGACTATGAGTCTTGAAAACTCACAACTCGCCGGGCTAGTACTTGCAGGAATATTCACTATCGCTCTTCTCGGTCTGACGGTTTGGCAACGAATCAAGTACCCCAAACGCAAGAATCAACAATCTGATCCAATTGCAGAAGCAGAGGTTTATCTGGCCTACGGGCTAAGAAAGAAAGCAATTGAAGTACTCAAGAAGGCCCAACTGGAGACCCCGAATCGTGTTGATATTGGAGAAAAACTGGATGAGCTATCTAAGCAACCCTAACCCCGCGCTCAAAGGGACGCTTCGCTGCGCGCCCCTCACCTCCACGTAAGGCAGCATGTCTCCGACGATTGTGATCCGAGCCGTTGCTGCGTCAGACCAGCATGAGTTCATTTTGGCTGCACGACGAAGCCGCGAGCTTCATCGGCCATGGACATCGGCGCCTTGCGATGAAGCGGCGTTCACGCGATACCTTGCCCGCTTTGATGCCCGGAACAACTTTGGCTTCGTGGTCGTGCTTGCGAAGTCCGGGGAACTCGTTGGTGCGATCAACCTCACGAACGTGGTCTACGGGCTGTTTCAGAGCGGCTACCTCGGCTACTTCGCATTCCAGGGCCACGAAGGCCGTGGTTACATGAAGCGGGGTTTGTCTCTTGTCGTACGCCACGCCTTCCGCGAGCTGAGGCTACATCGCCTGGAAGCGAACATTCAGCCCGGCAATCTAGCCTCCATCGCACTTGTTCGCGCCTGCGGCTTCAGGCAGGAAGGCTACTCGCCCGCGTATCTCAAGCTCGGCGGCCGCTGGCGCGACCACGAGCGCTGGGCGCTGGTGCGGGGCCGCCCAAATACAGCCTAACATGTCGATCAACCCGAGCCTTCGCGGCATCGCACCGCGATTCGCTACCTTCGCGGCTTGCGCTCTACTTGCCGGGTGCGCCAGCACAAGCGTCACTTTGCAGCCCACGCCACAGGCTCCTGTCTGCACTTCCTCGACCAACGCGCTCGTCCTGTGGGCGCCTAACTGGCGTCCCGATCAAAAGGACCGGACCGCGCGCGAGGAAGCCGCCGCCTCCGGTCTGAACCAGTTCTTTGCTCAATCGGGCTGTTTCGCCCGCACTGAACTCCGCAGGGTGCAGGCGCTGGCGCCGGCGACAGTCCAAGCGGCGCTTGGCAACACACGCGAGCCGGTCGGCTCGGTAGTTGGCATTGAGGTCCGCGAGCTTGGCCCGATTGTCAAGCTCCTGTCGTCTCTGGCGCTGGTTGAAGGCGGAACCGAAGTGGTCCTGCGCATTGCTGAATACTCGCCTCAGTCAGCCGCTGAAGTGCGCCAGTTTGTCGTGCACTGGAAGAATGGCGGCCCAGGTGTCGTCCGGGGCGTCGCCGGCCTAGCCGATGACATGCAGTCTGCCTTGCACACGGGCCTCCAACCCGGACCACGGTAGGATGCGGTAAACAACGTGCACCGCATCGTTCGCGATCGGTGCGGTTCATAAACTCACCACACCCTACGCCTGCTTTGGGCTGGACTGTTGACATTGGCAATTTTGTTTCGTGTCCCGGCTTTTGGTCGGCAGGAGCCTAAAGACCGAGAGTTCCAACCAATCTCAGGAAAGTTATTGACGCTAAATTCCCTTCGATTTCAACCCAGCATGCATTAACCGGCTACTGCGGCTTTAACGCGTGTTGAGATCATTTCCAACCCTGTCTTCACATCGCCCTTTTTGAGATCGAAAAAAAACCGGGCCTGCCAATTTTGGCAGACCCGGCTAGACCAGCGAGGAACTGGAATCGGTTTATCGACTGTTAATCAGAATACTTCCGCAAACAGGTTATTGGCCCACGCCAACATCATCTTGTAATTGTCGGAGTTAATCTGCTCGGCTTCGCCGGAGGCGGCCGCGATTTTTTCCATCGCATCCAGCGCCGGGTTATAGCGGTAACCGGCGGTCAAAAACGACGCCGTGCTGGCCGTGATCGGACTGAAACAGGCGGAATTGGTGACCGGCGCTTCGTCCGGCATCACTCTTGCCGGCCTTAACTGTAGATGGCGCAACAGCGCGTCGGCGCAGACTTTGGCCTCGGAGTTGGCGATATGGCCGGCTTTGGGTTGCACCGAATCGTGGGCATCGCCGATCACGTAGACATCGTTATCGTAAAGCGACTGGTAAGTGTCGATATGAACGCCGGCCCAGGCCTTTCCGCCCAGCAAATGCCGGAAGTCGGTTCCGAACAATAAATCGGCCGCCTTTTGTTTCGGAATCACGTTGATCAAATGGAATTTTTGCGCGGAACCAATCGGGTTGGCCGGCAATGCTCCGGTATAACTGACGTTGATGGTTTTGTCCTGAGGCAAGGCCAGGCGCGGATTGAAGGCCGCGGCGGCGCTGACGGCGTTGACCGTGGCATTGGGTTGATACTCGATTATGCCTTTATACAGTCCCGAAAAAGCCTTGCCGAAATTCAGCGGTTCGGCTTGGATCGTCGGATTCGCGTCCAGCACGAACAATTTGCCGCCGCCCTTTTTGTTTTTTAAATAATCGGCGATCAAACAAGCGCGCTCGTAAGGCCCTGGCGGACAACGGTAGGGCTTGGGCGGAATCGTCATCACCACCCGGGCTTTACCGCCGCTCGGCAACATTTTCAATTGATCGCGCAGATTATTGGTTTGCAGGCCCGCTTTCCAGGCATGCGGAAACGGGGTATTGGTGTCGGTCCAGCCGTTCTGCAGCATGCCCGGCGGAAAATCGAAATCGATACCGGGCGACAGCACCAGTTTGTCGAAGTAAATCTTGCTGCCGTCCGCCAGCGTGACGAAGCGACTGCCGTTGAGTTCGGCTCCCATCCCGGCCACGGCGCCTTGTTTGAAGGCAAATTGGTATTTTTCAGCGGCTTTGACTAACGGAAAGGTTAAATTCGCCAACGTTTTCTGGTTGTTCAAAACCAGGTTGGACAAGATGCAGGAAACGTGGGCGGCATTGCTGTCGACCAAGGTGACTTTGACGGCTGTCCCACCCCACAAGGCGATGTATTTCGCGACCGAAGCCCCGCCGAAGCCGCCGCCGACCACGACGATTTCCAACGGATCGGCCGCGGCAACGGCAGCGGCGCCGGTATCGGCTTTAGCCAGGGTACCGGCGACTGCAGCCGAAGCGACGGTGCCGAGGCCCAATTTTTTGACAAACGTTCTTCTATCCATGGTTAATCCCCTTGATTTGGCAAAGTCGACAGGTATTGGGCAATTGCATTCAGCTCGCAATCGCGATAAGCGCGGGCTTGCAGACTCATGATGTCCGCTTTGCCGTTGCTCTTGAATTCCCGCAAATCGCCGTATAAATCGCTGGCGGACTTGCCGCCGATGGAATCGATTTCACCTAACGATCGCCCCTGGTAACCGTGGCATTGATAACATTGCGCCGCCAGCAATTCTCCGTTCGGCTGCATGACCCGCTGCACGCCGTTGGCGTCGGTCACGCTACAATCCGCCGGCAATGCGGCGGCAACCTCTGTTGCTGCAACGGCCAGCAACACTAACAACACGTTTTTTTTCATGATAGTTCTCCTCGTCTCCTGGTGCAGAGCATCGCTTCATTATTTAATAATGAAGCTCTAATACATTAAGCCGCCAAGATGAATCCAACTTGAATTCAAGATTAAAATCCGGTGAAAACTGTGGTTTTTATACCGTCTATTCTTTGCCTCAGCTGTAAAAGGACGCCGCCGAAGCCGATGCAGCAACGATTGTCATAATTCCGCCACATTGCTCGGCTAATCTCGCCCGTAACCACCATCCAGGGGAAATGGGTATGCGCGATAAGCCTTGCGGTCGAGCGGCTAACAGTTGTCAGTCGCCCACCGTTCGCAACCAAGTTGTTGCTTCGATTTGGCTGATGTTATGCCTGGTTTTGGCTTTACCGCCGGCGATTGCGAAACCGCAGCACAGTGACGTCGTCATCGTCGGCGCCGGTCTATCCGGGCTCAGCGCCGCCTACTATTTGCAGCAGGCCGGGAACAGCGTGACACTGCTGGAAATGAGCCCGCATATCGGCGGCCGGATTCGGACCGCACACTATCCGGACGGCGCCCATGCCGAAATCGGCCTGGAAGAGTTTTGGAGCAACAGCCCGGCCATCGAGTTGTTCCGGGCGCTGAAGATTCCGTTGGAAACCTCGTACAGCAGTTTTTCCAGCTTTTACCGCCAGGGCCGTTTGTATCCGTTTACTCAGAATTCCAACCGGGCGTTTCTGGAATCGGTGCTGGATCCGGCCGAGCTGAAGGCTTACCAAGCCTGGGATAGCAACATGTCGGCTTTGCAGCGGCAACTGGAACAAAAACCGCTGAGTCCCGAATTGCGGGCCTTGCAGGATATCTCGTTCGCCGAATGGATCGAAACCCGCAGCGGCTTTCCGGAAACCGCGCAGCAGTTGGTGCGGATCGAAACCGAACCGGAATTCGCCACCTCCTGGCGCAAGATCAGCGCGTTGGAAGGCATCGCCGAATGGCGCTTGTTCTCCGGCGACGGCGCGACGCCGTACCACGTAATCGGCGGCAACCAGCGCGCCGCGGAAAGGTTGGCCGATGCGGTCGGCCGCAAGCGGATCAGGTTGAACCAATTGGTGACGCATATCACCGCCACGGCGGAAGGCGTGGAAGTCACCGCCGTCGATCAAAGCAATTTTCGCCAGCGGATTTACCGGGCCAGTTACGTAATTACCGCCATTCCGTTGTTCCGTCTGAACGATATCCAATTCGAACCGCCGTTGAGTGCCGAGCGCAAACAGGCGATTCGAACCCAATCCGCCGGCGCCTATTTCACGGCCCACGTGTTTCTCGACCCCGACGCCGCCCGGTTCTGGACCGTGCAAGGCCAGAGCGTGCTGCCCATCCTCAGCGACGGCCCGCTGGGCGTGATTTATGCCGGTCAGTCCCAGCCCGGCCGCGACATCTTGTTGAATCTGCTGGTCAACGGTGCCAGCGCGGAGCGCTTCAATTCCCGCGTCAACGACCCGGACCAAATTCGGGAGGAATTGCTGGTCGCGTTCGACCAGCTCTGGCCCGGCGTGCGGCCGGCGATCAAGCGGATGCAGTTCTACCGCTATCATCCGCGGGCCATCGCTTCTTGGCCGGTGGGGCGCTCGCGCTTCGACGAACTGGCCGATGCGCTGCGAGCAGGCCAAGGCCGAGTCTACTTCGCCGGCGACTTTAGCGAAGACACCCATTCCAACGGCGCAGTCGAATCGGCCCAACGCGCGGTGCAGGCGATTCTGACGGCGTCGCGGCCCCACTGAAACGCGCCAGTTGCTTCGGTTCGAACTTTAACAATTCGGCGTTTTTGGAAGCCGATCATGGCATAGGGTATAGTTGGGTTACCGTGCATTTTTTGCGAGCCGAGCGCCTTGATCGCGGCTTAAACTCCCGCCCCATACCATGAGTAACCGGCGCTCCAAGCCGCAAAAACCGGATTCTTCCACCTGAACATTCAGTGCCAGACAAGGCCAAAGCCTCCTATGCCCGAAAACGCCATCGGCCAGTCCGCCGCAATTCTAGACAGCGACTTCATCGCCATTGCGATCGTCAAAGACCGGCACGTCGTCTGGGCCAACGCCGCGATGCATCGTATATTCGGTTACGCACCGGGCGAATTGGTGGGCCAAGCCACTCGCCAGCTGTTTCTGGATCAGGCCGGGTACGAGGCGTTCGGCCGCGAGGCGTATTCGGCGATAGCGGCTGGCCGAACCTATACCGGAACCATCCCGCAAAGACGCAAGGACGGCACGACGGGCTGGTACGAATTCAACGTTTCCGGCCTTGCCGGCTGTCCTGACATGGCCATAGGCGCCATCGTCGACCGCACCGCCTGCCATCGCGAGGTGCAAAAACTCGAACAGAGCGAATCACGCTACCGGTCGGTCGTGGAAGACCAGACCGAAGTCATCAGCCGCTTTTTGCCGGATGGTACGTTCTTGTTCGTCAATGAGGTCTATTGCCGGCTATTCGGAAAATCCGCCGCCGAATTGATCGGCCACCGCTGGCAACCCGTAGCCCATCCCGACGACGTGCCGATGATCGAAGCCGGACTGGGCACAATGGCGCCGGATCAGCCTGTCGTCGTGATCGAGAACCGGGTCTTCATCGCCGGCGGCGAGCTGCGCTGGATGCAATTCGTCAATCGCGGCTTTTACGACGAAACCGGAAATCTGAAAGAAATTCAATCGGTCGGCCGCGATATCACGCGTCTGAAACAAATCGAATCGGACCTGCGCGAAAGCGACGAGCGGCTGGAAATGGCGTTGGCAGCCTCGGGGCTGGTGCTATGGGACTGGAATATACCTGAACGCAAGGTCACCGCCGGGAATCGCTGGTTCGACTTGCTCGGCTACACCGACGCGGAACTGGGTACGGACGAAGACGACTGGATGGCCTTAATAAATCCTCGGGACCTGGAACGCTTTAGCCACAAGCTTCAAGCACATTTGCATGGCGAAACCGCCAGCTTCGAAAGCGAACACCAGTTGCGGCATAAAGACGGACATTGGGTTACGGTCGAAGCCAAAGGCAAGGTGACTCGCCGGGACAAGGACGGCATGCCCTTGCGCATGGTCGGCACCATTCAAGATATTACGATGCGCAAGCGTCTGAACGAAGAAGGCATGGATTTGTTGAAGCGGATCGAATCGTTGATACGCGACAGTTCATCGTCCCCCTCTGCAGCAACGGCAGAAGGCAAAACCGCGGAAAGTCTGACCAAACGCCAGCGGCAGATCCTGGGGCTGATCGCGATCGGCATGACTTCGGCTGAAATCGGCAAGCGCTTGCATCTGGCGACGCCAACGGTCATTTCGCACCGCCGCAACCTCATGGCGAAGCTGGATCTGCACAGCACCGCCGAAGTCACCAAGTTTGCAATCGATCACGGCCTACTTCCTTCCAAATAAGCCGGCCTAGTCGGCTGCGCGCGGAAATTAGCATATATACGCTATAGAGTTACCATATTATGGTGGTTATTTTTTTGTACCGTTGTCTTATGCTTGCCCTATGTTGGACGCGCAACAACTCAAACAATGGACAAAATAGATTTCGGGCAGAACTGCCCGCTTACCCGTTATTTGCAGAAAATATCGATGTTAGACGCCGGCGGCCGTAAATCGCAGTTTGCCGGCGCCTTGCTGTGCGGATTTGGTTATCCGGATTTTATCCGGAACTTGCCGGACGTTACTTTCACGGCACAGCTGTTGCGATCTATCGCCGAGTCCGGACAAATCGAGATTTTATCCGACGCGGCAAATCGCTGCACCGAATGCCCGGAATTAGGCCGTTGTGAAATCGGCACTCAAATCATGGCAGCCTCTCACACCCGGTAGCAACGCTGTCCGGTCCCTATTCCCCGTTCTCCCACCGCTCCCGGTACCTCTTACGCCGTCAATCCCTGAATGGCTGCCCGCTGCCGGTCAGTGACGGTGATCGTGTCCCATTTGCGCCTGAACTTTGACGACGAACGGATCGTATTCCTTGTCGCCCAGGTCCGCGAAATCGACAATCTCATAGCTGTCGCTCGGGATCGGTTGCCAGGGAGCGGAGCCGAGGGCGTAGGCGTTCAGCAACTCGGTCCGTTCGACGGCAGTGGCGGTTTCGCGTTCGATCAACACCGGCAGGCCCAGATCCAGCCGAATGACGACATGCCATTCGGCACCGGCCACGGTACCTTGGTATTCACGCACCGGTTTACCGTCCAGTCGATCCTCGCTACCGGCTTCCAACCGTTCCAACACGGCCGGATCGATCAATAGCGCCAATTTCTGCCAAGCCGGTTTGCTGCCGAGCATTTTCAAATCATCTTCTTGAAATTCGAGCGCCCGGCGGTCACCGTGATACAGCTTGCGGTGAATTAAAGTCTTGCCGTCGCGTTGCCAGAGCTCGCCCAAGCCGAGTTGCGGCCGCTCGATGACGATTTGCTTGGCATCGCGCCAAAACCGCCACGTCACAGGTTCCGCGTCCGCGTCGGCCAAATCGTGCCCATGCTCGCCTGGTCCTTTGGACAGCGTGGTTCTATATTCGGCAGCGGCGGGCGGCAGGTTGGTGGATGCTAAGTCGACAAGTCCGCCGGGCACGGCTTGATGATGGGGTGTCTGGCTACATGCGGCCAGAATTACCGCCGTAGCGAAGACAAAGAGGAGCTTGGAAAGCGAATTAACAATTTGAGCCATGAATAAGCGGATACGGGATTGACGAAAAAGCCGGGGGCATTTTAGCCGCCCCCGACAAAGCAATAGCGACAGCCGTTAGCGGCGGTCGTTCCAGCCCAGCGCGTCCGCCATGATGTGGTAGATCACGTTTTGCTCCAACGTGCCGCGCACCAAGTAGGCACCGGGGCCGTCGGCATAGATCGTCACGTCTTCGCCGGCATGGGTTTCCGAACCCATCGGCACGGTTGCTTCTTGCATATAGTTAGGATTTTCGGTGTCTACCGCACTCAAATCCGGGCGCAGCTTGTTGCCGGCATACTCTGCCGCCACAGTGCCTTCATTGGCCGGGTTGAACTCCTTGCGTTGCAGGCCGCCGGTCCAGCCCGGGCCGTTGGCATAGGATAAGGTGGTATACGGCAAGCCCAAAGAATCTTTCGATTCGACGCCGTCAATTGCCGTCTTGCCCAGAATAGGATTACCGCGCGATGGGTAACCGGCGATGGTGAACACATGACTGTGGTCGGCGGTAACCAGGATCAGGGTGTCCTTGTCGTTGGTCAGTTGCTTGGCTTTTTTCACTGCATCGGACAGCGCTATCGCGTCTGTCAATGCCCGGTAAGCGTTGCCGGCATGATGACCATGGTCAACCCGTCCGCCCTCAACCATCAAGTAAAAGCCTTTGCGGTTTTTTTGCAGAACTTTGATCGCTTTTTCGGTCATTTCCGCCAAGGAAGGCTCGCCTGCAGCATCGTCTTTCCGATCGGCTTCGTAACGCATGTGCGAGCGTTCGAACAGACCCAACAGATGATCGGTCTTAGCCGGATTCACCGCATCGAATTGGGCTTGGTTCCAAACATACTCCGAGTTGTTGTATTTGGCCGTCCATTCGGCGGTCAAATCGCGGCTATCGGCCCGGCGGCCCTTTTGGGTCGGATATTCCGGATCGGTCGCCGTTTTCGGCATGAAGTAGCTGCGGCCGCCGCCCAAGGCCACTTCCAAACCGTCGCCGTAGGGGAACTCGAGCAATTGGCGGGCGATGTCTTTCACCGTCGCGCCGGCCGGCAGATTGCTGTCAGCCTCCCAGTCGCGATCGGCAATGTGAGCATAATTGACGGCCGGAGTGGCGTGGGTAAAGCGGGCGGTCGTCACAACCCCGGTAGACATACCGCGCTCCTCGGCACGCTCGAGGATGGTTTTTACACTCTTCGCTGCGGTGACGTCGGCACTCGTTTCGGTACGGGCAACACTTTGATCGACAGAAATCGCACCATCGTTGGCTTTGACGCCAGAGACCATCGCTGTCGCAGTCGGCGCCGAGTCGGAAGTCTGCTGGTTGGCGCTAGCGGTAACCGAATGCGCCGTGTGGTTGAATCTTTCGAAACTGAGCCGGTTGAATTCGCCGTCGCGCCCGTTCATCTGGCCTTCCAGGATGCGGGCGGCGGTAACGGTGGAAACGCCCATACCGTCGCCGACGAACAAAATCACATTTTTGGCTCTGCGCAGATTAGGCAACTCGTATTTGTTAAGCCTGACAGCTGCTTGGCCGGCTTGGAACCATTCGCTGGCGGATTCCGGAACTTGGCCCGCCGGTAAGTCGTGATGGTGCCGGTAGTTGTCGTCTGCTACCGCGGCAATTGAAAGCGTCATACCAAAGGCGCCCAGCGCCGCGGCTAGTTTGGCTTGTTTCATGTGTTGGCTCCAACATTAGATTCGGAAACCGGCAGCTTAATGGCCGAACATGACAATTTCGTGAAACGGGTTGACTTATTTCCATATTTCAACTAATTTTGAAATATGGAAAATAAAACCGCCGTTACCGCCCTCGCCGCACTGGCCCAAGAAACCCGCTTATCGCTGTTCCGCGCCCTGGTCCAGGCCGGGCCGGCCGGTTTGGCAGCGGGCAAGATCAGCGAAATGCTGGGAATTTCGCCGTCATCGTTGTCGTTTCATTTAAAAGAACTGGTTCATGCCGGTTTGATAGAGTCCCGCAACGAAAGCCGCTTCGTCATCTATTCGGCCAATTTCGCGGCGATGAACCAGCTCCTGGCGTTTTTGAGCGAGAACTGCTGCGGCGGAAACGACTGTTCGGGGGCCTCGGTCAGCCGCTGCGAGCCCCAAACATGAAATCCGGGCGATTGCCGGAGCGGTCGCTCGTCACGATAACCCTAATCCCAATTCAGCATCCCGATCTATGATGAACGTTCTCTTTCTTTGTACCGGTAACTCCTGCCGCTCGCTGATGGGCGAAGCGATTTTCAACCATCTGGCGCCGCAAGGTTGGCATGCCATCAGCGCCGGCAGCAAGCCGCTCGGCCGGCTCAATCCCGGCGCCGTGGCCTTGCTGGAGGAAAAAGGCATTGCCACCGCCGGCTACTACAGCAAGTCCTGGAACGATCTGCCGGTCACGCCCGACATCGTCGTCAGCGTCTGCGGCAATGCCGCCAACGAAACTTGCCCGGCCTATCTGGGCCCAGTGCTGCGCAGCCATTGGGGCGTGGAAGATCCAGCCCATGCCGAAGGCACCGAAGCTGAAATCAAAGCCGCATTTGAAACGGCCTACGCCATTCTGCGCTATCGCATCGAACAATTTCTGGCTTTACCGTTGACCGAATTGCAACACGACCCGGTACGCTTGAAAGCGGAGATGGACCGGATCGGCGTGTCTTTACCTTAACCAGCAGGAGAACAGCCATGAGCAGCATTCAAATCTTCGATCCCTCGCTGTGCTGCAGCAGCGGCGTCTGCGGCGTGGAGGTCGATCAGCAACTGGTCGATGTCGCCGCCGACATCGCCTGGGCCCAGCAAAGCGGTGCCGCCATCGAACGCTTCAATCTGGCGCAGCAGCCTTTGGCCTTTGCCGAAAATCCGGTTGTGAAAGCTTTCCTGGAGCGGTCGGGCGCGGAGGGATTGCCGCTGGTTTTGGTCGACGGCGAAATTGCCTTGACCGGCCGCTATCCGAATCGAAACGAATTGGCACGCTGGGCCGCGCTCGACACGGCGACGGACAAACCGGAAGCGGCCTGCTGCAGCGGCAGCCGCTGCTGCTGATCGGCCGGGGACTGCCTTGAACTTTCTGCAGCAAGCGCCGCGCTTTCTGTTTTTCACCGGCAAGGGCGGCGTCGGCAAGACCTCGGTGGCTTGCGCCAGCGCCGTTCATTTGGCCGATAGCGGATCTAAAGTGCTATTGGTCAGCACCGACCCGGCCTCGAACGTCGGCCAGGTTTTCGGCCTGGATATCGGCAATCGCATCGCCGCCGTTCCCGCCGTCTCCGGTTTGAGTGCCCTGGAAATCGACCCGCAAGCCGCCGCCCAAGCTTACCGCGACCGCATCGTCGGCCCGGTCAAAGGCTTGTTGCCGGATAACGTGGTCAAGGGGATCGAGGAACAGCTCTCCGGCGCCTGCACCACCGAAATCGCCGCCTTCGACCAATTCACCGGCTTATTGACCGATGCCGAGTTGGTAGCGGGTTACGACCACATCGTCTTCGACACCGCGCCCACCGGCCACACCATCCGCCTGTTGCAATTGCCCGGCGCCTGGAGCGGCTTTCTGGAAGCGGGCAAAGGCGATGCCTCGTGTCTGGGGCCGCTGGCCGGCCTGGACAAACAACGTACCCAGTACAAAGCTGCGGTGGATGCGCTGGCGGACAGCACCCGTACCCGCTTGATTCTGGTCGCTCGCGCCCAGCAGTCCACATTGCGGGAAGTGGCGCGGACCCATCGGGAACTGGCCGAGATCGGCCTGCACAATCAATACTTGCTGATCAACGCGATACTGCCGGCCGAGCAAGTCGCGGACGACCCGCTGGCAATGGCGATCCATCAACGCGAACAAGCCGCATTGGCGAACATGCCCGACGTCCTCGCCGCCTTACCTCGCGACGCGGTGATGCTGCGGCCTTTCAACATGGTGGGATTGGCTGCGTTACGCCACTTGTTGACCGGCGGCGGCGAAGGCCTGGACCCGGCCGGCGAGCCTTGCCGGCCCGAAGCCCATCCCGGTTTGGCCGAGTTAGTCGAAGAAATCGCACAAGCAGGCCACGGCCTGATCATGCTGATGGGTAAAGGCGGCGTCGGCAAGACCACGCTGGCAGCGGCAATTGCGGTCGATCTGGCCCGGCGCGGCCTGCCGGTGCATTTAACGACCTCCGATCCGGCCGCGCATTTGCAGGAAACGTTGGTCGGCGCGCTGGAACAGTTGACTGTCAGCCGGATCGATCCGGCCGAGGAAACCGAACGCTACCGCCAGCAGGTATTGGCTACCAAGGGGGCACGCCTGGACGCCCAAGGCCGGGCGCTGCTGGAAGAAGATCTGCGTTCGCCGTGTACCGAGGAAATCGCCGTGTTCCAGGCCTTCTCCCGCATCATCCGCGAGGCAGGCCGGCAATTCGTGGTGATGGATACCGCGCCGACCGGCCATACGCTGCTGTTACTGGACGCCACCGGCGCCTACCATCGCGAGGTGGCGCGGCAAATGCAACCCGGTATTCACTATCAGACGCCGATGATGCAATTGCAGGATAGCCGGCAAACCAAAGTGCTGATTGCCACGCTGGCGGAAACCACGCCGGTGCTGGAAGCCGCCAATCTGCAACAGGATTTGCGCCGGGCGGGTATCGAGCCCTGGGCCTGGATAATCAATAACAGCATCGCCGCCGCCAACGCGACCTCGCCGCTATTGCGGCAACGCGCCAGTAACGAACTGACCGAAATTGCCGCCGTCGCCAAGCGCCATGCGCCGCGCTACGCCGTGGTACCGTTGCTGCAGGACGAGCCGGTCGGAATCGCCCGCCTGCAACAGTTGACCGGCTCGGATCACTGAGATTTTTCGATGCCGGAACGAATTGCGACTGTTTTATTTCTGTGCACGGCCAACTCGGCGCGCAGCATCATGGCCGAGGCCATCCTCAATCGAGTGGGCCCCGGCAGATTCCAGGCATTCAGCGCGGGCAGCGAACCCGCCGGCAGCGTGCATCCGTTGACCATCGAGCTGTCAAGCCGGCTGGGTTACGAGACACGACCCTTACGCAGCAAACATTGGTCCGAATTCAGCGGTACCGAGGCGCCGCCAATGGATTTTGTGTTCACCGTTTGCGACAAAGCGGCCGGCGAACCCTGTCCGGTCTGGCCGAAACGGGCAAGGGCCCATTGGGGCGTGCCGGACCCGGCACTACTCTACGGCTCGGAACAGCAACGCAAGCAATTATTTTTCGAGGTTTACAGCCTGTTGAAACGCCGTATCGAATTGTTTTGCGCGTTACCGCTGCCGACCTTGGACAGTCTGACCCTGACCCAAAGAATCGACGAAATCGGCCGCAGTGCCGCCGACAGCCACTCACCTTCCGAACCGAGGATATTGCCGCCATGAAACGTCTTCATATCCATATCGCCGTCGACGACCTCGAAGCCAATATCCGCTTTTATAACGCGCTATTTCAAGCCGAACCCACAGTGCTGCAGAGCGATTACGCCAAGTGGTTGCTGGACGATCCGCGCGTCAACTTTGCCATATCGCAGCGCGGGCGCAAACCGGGCCTGGATCATCTGGGCATACAAGTCGAATCGGCGCCGGAGCTGGAAGCGGTGCAATCGGGCTTGACCGCTGCGGCGGTACCGCTGGCCGAGCAAAAGCAGGCCGCCTGCTGCTACGCCAAGTCGGACAAGTATTGGACGGTGGACCCGCAGGGCATTGCCTGGGAAGCCTTCCACTCCCTGGAACAGATCCCGATGTTCGGCGCAGACGATGTGATCCAGATGCCGCCGGCTGCGACCTGCTGCGGCTCCACCCAAAACGATCCCAGCCAGTGATCGTTTGCAATGATTCGGACACCCTTTCCGGAAAACCGTTTGGAGGAAATTTTATATGAATACCCCACTCTGCCCTAGCCCGCGTTTGTCGTTCCTGGACCGGTTTTTGACGCTCTGGATTTTTATCGCGATGGCCATCGGCGTCGGCCTGGGCTTTGCACTGCCCGAGCAGGTCAAGCAGATCAACGAAACGGTTTCCGTCGGCACCACCAATATCCCGATCGCGATCGGTCTGATCCTGATGATGTATCCGCCGCTGGCCAAGGTGCATTACGAGGAATTGGGCGACGTGTTTCGCAACTGGCGGGTACTGAGCTTGTCGCTGGTGCAAAACTGGATTATCGGGCCGATTTTGATGTTCGGCCTGGCGATTTTATTTTTGCGCGACTATCCGGAATATATGGCCGGATTGATCATGATCGGCCTGGCGCGCTGCATTGCGATGGTGATCGTCTGGAACGAACTGGCGCGCGGCGACAACCAATATTGCGCGGCACTGGTCGCGTTCAATAGCGTGTTTCAGGTGTTGTTTTTCAGCGTCTACGCCTGGCTGTTCGTCACGGTGCTGCCACCGCTGTTCGGCCTGCCCGGCAGTCTGGTAGACATTACCATCGGCGATATCGCCCACAGCGTGTTTATTTATCTGGGCATCCCGTTCATTGCCGGTTTTAGCAGCCGCTGGATTCTGATCAGAGCCAAGGGCAAGGTTTGGTACCAAGAGCTGTTCGTACCGAAAATCAGCCCGCTGACTTTGATTGCGCTGTTGTTCACGATTGTGGTGATGTTCTCGTTGAAAGGCGAACTGATCGTGCAACTGCCGCTCGACGTATTGCGCATCGCGCTGCCGCTGCTGGTGTATTTCGTGGTGATGTTTCTGGTGAGCTTTGCCAGCGGCAAATTGATCGGCGCCGACTACGGCCAAACCACCACCTTGGCTTTCACCGCCGCCAGCAACAACTTCGAACTGGCAATTGCGGTGGCGGTGGCGGTGTTCGGCATCGACAGCGGCGCCGCCTTTGCCGCTGTGATCGGCCCGTTGATCGAGGTTCCGGTCATGGTGGGTCTGGTCAACGTGGCATTTTGGTTTCGAAAACGCTTGTTCCCCGCCGTCGGCTAGGGCGGATGGGCGCCGGATGCACGACATCAACCAAAGTATTCCGATCCGGAAGCGGTCATGGCGCCAAGTTTCCGGATCTGAGTTTCCGAAGTAGACTGCTATTGCTCCGGTCGATGCCGGCCACCTACTCGCCGTGCTCCGCTTTTTCAGCCAATTCCCGGCGGTATTTATAGGCCACCACACCCAACGCCACGCCGGCGCCGAACCAGACCAACGGGTGCCGCAGAATTTTTCTGACCAAGCCGACCTTGGTGGTGGCAACCGCCCCCGCCACGGCACCGGCCAGCGCCGGATGCATCATGCCTTCCCCCATCTTCATGGCCGTGCCGACCATTTTGCTGCCGGCCTTGCCCGCCGCTTTCGCTCCGTGTACATGTGCCATGGTAATCACCTCAATCGCTATAAAAATAAAGTAATGCAAGCCTCCGGCTGGATCCGAAACCGTTTTAGCGGCCGGGCCTGTTGGATCGGCTTCATTCGGCTGCATCGCGCCGGGCGGCATATTCGCGGCTTTCGGCAACCAAATCCAGCACATTCTCGCGTTGCCGCAACAGAAAGTTCTTACTCTCCACAGCTGTGCGGCTGCCGACGAGGATGATTTCTTTGCGGTATTTGTGGGTCAGGTAACCGCTGACCACGCCGGTGGCGAACCAAGGCCCCGGTAATGCTTTTGCTGGCGTGGGTGACGCCGGAAATGACGATGCCCATGAATACGCCTTTGACCAAGGCCTCGCCTCGGGTCGGCGGAGCCATCCGTTTGGCTTTGCGGCCACCGGTTCCGGATTTTTTACGGGGATCGTGCTGTTCGTGGGCGGTAATGCTGTGGTCGCTCATAACTGTCTCCGTGTTGGCAACGGGAATTAGCCTGCGCCATGCAGTCGACGCCAAAGTGGCCGGCTACGATCTGGCACAGGCTTGACCGGTATATCAGACTTCACTAATCTTGCTCCAGTTTTGTTGCGCGGTCAATTCCCTTAAATTTAGCCGCCAAATCGATTATCCGAGATTCCACTATGCCATCAGCCCCTACCCCACCCGGTTCCGGCAGCGTTTTTAAAAAAATACTGACTATCGGTTTTGCCTTAGTCGGAATCGGGCTGATCTTGTGGCTGGACAGCTGGTTCATGGATCATGCCGGCATGCCGGATTTGAACGGCGACCTGAATTTCGGCCTGCTGTTTCTGATCGGCTTTTTGACCAGCTTCCACTGCGTCGGCATGTGCGGCCCATTGATCCTGGGTTATATCGCCAAAAGTGCCAAGGCCGGGCAACATTCGCATACCGCCCATCTGTTATACGGCGCCGGCAAGACGGTTTCCTACGCGTCAATCGGCGCACTGTTCGGCGCATTCGGTGCCATGGTCGCCTTCACCCCGTTTACCCAAGGCGTGATCGGCGTGGCCGCCGGCTTTTTCCTGATTCTGTTCGGCATCCATATGTTGGAAATATTTCCGGCTTTGCACCATTTCCAGTTCAAGACACCGGCTTTTGTCATGCGTTTCGTCGGCAAAGAATACCGCAAGCACAGCAATCCGTTCGTGATCGGACTGCTGAACGGCCTGATGATTATTTGCGGCCCGCTGCAAGCCATGTACGTGATGGCGGCCGGCAGCGGCAGTTGGTCGCAAGGCGCCGCCATTCTGTTGTTTTTCGGCCTGGGCACCTTGCCGCTGTTGATGGGCTTCGGTGTTTTGACCAGCCTGTTATCGGCTAATTTGACCCCCAAATTGCTGAAAGCATCCGGCGTGATTGTGATCGCTTTGGGCGTCATTATGCTGAACCGGGGTCTGTCGGTAACGGGCAGCGGTGCGGATTTCAACACGCTGCTGGCGCGGCTGTCGCTGGAATTCGCCCCGACCTCGGCGCAAACCCAGAGCTGCGAGAACGAACAAACCATCCGGATGGAGGTGCTGGAAAACCGTTTTTCTCCGAACAAATTCACCTTGCGCAAAGGCGTCCCGGTGAAATGGGTCATTGACGTCAAAGAGCTCAATCAATGCAACAAAGAAATCGTAGTCCGCGACTACGGCCTGGAAATTCAGCTGCGGCAAGGTGCGCAAGTGGTCGAATTCACTCCGCCTGAAGCCGGCGTGGTAGCGTGGAGCTGCTGGATGGGCATGATTCCGGGTACGTTTATCGTCGTCGACGACGTCAAGCCGGCGGTACCCGATACCGCCTCGCCCGCCGCAGTCGATGCCGGGGAGACTGTCTTGCAACGGCTGTTACACCTATTTCGCGAACGGTGGCAAAAAATCCTGCGCTAACGATAATCAGCTTTCAGCCCCGACACGTGTCGTTACCGGATCGTCGCTCGCGCCGGTAACTCCTCGCCGAATCGAACGGCTGCCGTTGCAAGGGCTTGAACTTGCGGCGGACAAAATGGCCGCAGAAGTCGGATTCAAGCCTGCGCTCGATTCGCGCCCCCAATCCCAACCAGACCAGATAAGTTCACATCCCTGTGGCGATGGTTTGCCGAGCGGCGGCATCGGCAAGCGGACGCTACGGAATCGAAAAACCAAACCGTACTGCCCTGCTTGTTATCGATCTTAATCCGCTCGCAACAAAACAAGGTGTCAATCCGATTAAGGTTTGGCGAAATGTATTACACGGTTTCGCACATTGCCCGCCGGGTCTGGCGGCGCTCGCCGGCAGCAATCGATAACACCAGCAGCGCCATGGCCGCAAACGCGCCGCTATCGCCTAAACGCAGGTAAGGCGTAGCACCGCGCATCGGCACAATACGGTCGGTAATTGCGACGGTGCTGAACAACGGCGCTTGGCGCTTGACGGTTCCGTCCGGGGCAATGAAGCCGGTCACGCCCGTGTTGGTGGCCCGTACCAAATAGCGGCCGGTTTCCAGCGCCCGCATCTGCGCCATCTGCAGATGCTGGTGGGGTTGGGCCGAGTCGCCGAACCAGGCATCGTTGGTCATGTTGACGATATACCCGGCCTCGGCCGCCTGACGCGCGACCAGTTCGCCGAATGCATCTTCGTAACAAATGGTCGTGACAAAGGCATGGCCGCCGGCCCGCAACAGCGGTTGGCGGGCGCCGCCGGCGGCGAAATCGCCAAGCGGGATCGCCAATTGGTCCAACACCCAACCCGACAAGGGTTGCAACGGTAAATATTCGCCGAACGGCAGCAGATGGATTTTGTGGTAGAGCGCTTGCGTTTCGCCCAGAGCCAACACGCTGTTGTAGTAATCCTTACCCTGGCCGCTGCTGGGCAAACCGACCACGATATCGACGCCGCGCTCGCGAGCTGCGGCGTGCAGAGGGTCGATAAAAAACGGCTTCACATCTTCCAGAAAAGCCGGGATCGAGGTCTCCGGCCAGATGATAACGTCGGAATCCCAGTGTTGTTCGGTCAGCTTACGGTACAACTTCAAGGTTGCCAGCTGCTGGTTCGCCTGCCATTTGTCGCCTTGGCCGATATTGCCCTGCACCAAAGTAATATCGATCGGCGCGCCGGCGGCTTCAGTCCAGGCGATAGCCTGCATCCCGGCACCGCCAGCCCATATCGCCAGCAACATCGCCGAGCCGAGCCGCCAAGACAATCGGCCTTGAACGATCTCTGCCATCGCAAACCCGGACCACGCCAGCAAAAAGCCGACCGAATAGGCGCCGCCGAGCGGAGCGAAGCCGGCCAGCGGCGTAGCGGTCTGGCTGTAACCGATCTGCAGCCAGGGGAAACCATTGAGCACATAATTGCCGCGGAAGTACTCGACCGCCAACCACAGCAAGGCGGCTCCGGCAACCCGCGACCAAACGCCAGGCCACGGCGTCATCGCAATCAACCAAGCCGCCAGCGCCGGAAACAAGGCCCATACCGCCACCAGCAACGCGGTCAAGGCAGCGGCACTGACCGCGTCGGCGCCGCCGAACTCGTGAATACTGATAAACACCCACCAAATCCCGGAACCGAACAAGCCCAAGCCGAAGCAATAGCCAACCAAAGCCGCTTGCCGGGGAGTGCGCCCGCTCCAGCTCAGATAAAGTAAGGCCAGCGCAATAGGCGCAAGATAGGCGTAGGCGTATGGGGCGAAGGCCAGAGTCAAAAAGCTGCCGCTGCCGAGCGCGGCGATTTCGGGGCGGTGACGAAAGATTCGAAACATGAACAAACCGGAGTGCAAATGGAGCGGCATTTTATGCAGCCACGTGCGCTTATTCAAAATCCGCCAACGTTGCAGCGGTTATTCTGTTCTAAACTTGTTTGGGTTTTACTATGCATATCAACGCGCCGTTCATGACAGACACCGCATCCTTGCCGTTCCAACTGACCAGCGAATCGCTGGCAGGCTGGTTGAAATCGCTCAGTTCGCTGGCGCCGGCCGTTGCCGCCAACCAGCTCAATCTGGCCCTGAAAGAATTGGCGCGGACCAACGCCGATGCCGCCCCGTTGCTGCCGTTGTTAATCAATCTGAGCCCGCTGACGCTGCACCTCGCCAACAGTCTGGCCAATCTGGCCCGCGCCGAAGCCCAGGGTAAAGCCTATAAAATCGCCAAACTGGCTGTACAGCTCCTGCGCCATTTGAGTTTGGCGTTGTGCCGGACGGTCGAATCCAATCAACTGGCGGCGGAGTCGCAACCGATCGCAATCTTCCACGCCCTACAACTGATCGGCTATTGCCAACGCATTAGCGCCTTGTTTTACGAACCGCCCTCAGCGACATTATGGAAAAAAACCGCCCTACTCTACCAGATTGCGTCGAAACAAGATTGGCTGCAGCGGGAGATCGTCGCCAAGTTCGCGGATTTGAGACAACCGAATTCGATTGAAGGCGTGGTCAAACGCAATCTGTTATTCGCGATTTGCGCTCCCAACCGCTACCCGGCCGTGGAGATCGAACAACTATTCAAACTTGCCGCCATCGCTCAACCCTTGCTGGAAACCAGCATGCAACCCAGCCGGAATCCGGATTTTTGCTGGGAGCTGAAAGACGGCGAACCCTATCCGGCCAAACGCGGTCATTGGCACACCTCGCGCGGCACGGTAGCGATCCGCAGCCATCGACTAGGTCACGCTCTGCGCCTGGGCGAAATCAGCAGCGAACTGCCGCAGGCTGCGCTAAACAAACTGACGCAACACCTTTGCGGCTACGACCAATTGTTCGCGACCGTGGATTTAAAGCCGCCGATATTGCCGGCGCAGTTTTTTCCGGGTTTGAGCAGCGTTCAGGCCTATTTGTCGAGCCAGGATAAATTGTCGAAAATCATGCGCCTAAGCGGACAAACGGCGAACCGGAGCGCCATGCGCGACATGAGTCTGGTGCCGTTGGAGCACGAAAAAAACTTTTACAAACCGAGTACCGGCCACGTTTCCAACTTCAGCAATCAACCCGGCTTTACCGTAACGCTGCTACGCAACCATAGTAAGCAATTTGTCGTGGCCGAAAGTGCCGATGCCGCATTCAATACCGGCGACATCGGCATGCTGAGCCGGGAGCAGCAAGCACCCAGGTTGATGCTGGTACGGCGCCAGGTGGCATTCGAAAATACTTCGCTGATCGCGTTGGAGCCGGTGTTAGGCGAATTATCGATCTACGACTTCTCCATCGGCGACGGCGACACCCTGCAAGCCGTTCTGGTCAATGCCGAAAGCGGTACCGAAGTATTTCTGCCCAAAGGCAAATATGCGCTGGAAAGCAAAATAAGCTTGGCGCACGGACCGAGCTTGCAATTGAAAAGCTGTCTGGAATTTAACGAATACTACGCTCGCTTCCGCGTCACTCTTGATTCGTAACGCCGTGCGGCACGTGCGCGGCCGCGACCTGATGCCGTTCGGCCGAATCGCAATGGCCTTTCTGGTCGTCGAAAAAGATATCGGCGCCGAACGCCTTCAGAAAGGCGCCCTTGGACATTCCGCCCAAAAACAAGGCTTCGTCGATCCGAATCCCCCAAGCGCGCAAGGTACGCACCACCCGTTCGTGGGCCGGCGCGGCACGGGCCGTAACCAAAGCCGTGCGAATCGGCGAAACATCCTGATCGAAATGGGTTTGAATCCGATGCAAGGCGCTGAGAAATTCCTTTAACGGCCCGCCGGACAACGGCTTGTGAGCTTCGCTACGTTCGTTGGCGGCAAATGCAGCCAGACCGTGTTGCTGGTATATCCGTTCCGATTCGTCCGAAAACAACACCGCATCGCCGTCGAAGGCAATCCGCAATTGCGGCGACGGATTGGCTACGGCACCGGAAACGATGGTCGCCGCGGCATAGCCGGCGGCCAGCGCCTTGCGGACGTCTTCGTTGTTGGCGGACAAAAACAGATGGGCGCCGAAGGCCGGAATGTATTCGTAGGGCGACACGCCGCTGGTAAACGCGGCGCGGGTAATCGCCAAGTCGTAATGGTTGATCGAGTTGAAAATGCGCAGGCCGGTGTCGGCGCTGTTCTGAGACAACAGGATGATTTCGACCAGCGGCGAACCGGGAAAGGCTTTATTGATGTCGAGAAATTTTTTGACCAGCGAAAAGCCGAATCCCGGTTGCAGGATTTCGTTTTCGTGTTCGATCTGGTAGCGGCAAAACGCTTCTTTGCCCTGGGTTTCGAAAATTGCGTGCGACTCGTCCAGGTCGAATAAGGCCCGCGACGATACCGCCACCACCAGTTTCTGGTTACTCATCCCGGCAGCCTCAATCCTTGACGCGAGTGACCCAGACCGAATCGAGGTTCAAGGTTTTCTTAACCTTTGCGGCGTAGGCTGCCGCTTCGTACTGAGTTTTAAAACCGTCGACGCTGAGGCGGTACCAGTTTTCGCCCTTGGTTTCGGTCTTGCTGACCTTGGCCGGTACGCCTTTGCCGGCGAACTCCTGGGCCTTGCTTTTGGCGTACCAATCCTGCTTGAATGCCACCAGGTTGACTGCCCAGTTCTCTTCGACCGGTTCCGGTTTTTTCTTTTCCGGTTTCGGCGCGGCCGCGACAACAGTCCGGCCTTTTTCCAAAGCGCTGACCTTGTTCTGCAAAGTTTCTATCGCTGCACCGATTTGCAAGTTCTGATTGGCCAGCTCGGTCAGTTTAGTCGCCTGGTCGCCAGCAGGTGCCGGCGCAGCCCCAGGGTTGGCGTGCGGCACTTTGCTCAATTCCGTAATCTGGGTCGACATGACGCCGGCACTGACCGTCAATTCGTCCAATTGTTTTTGCATCATTGCCATCTCGGCCGCGTCGTTGGTCGGCGCGGCATTTGCCTGTTCCTGCAATTTTCCGATAATGGTGACCAGTTCGCCGACTTGGGATTTGGTAATAAGGCCCTGCACCCCCAGACCGATACTCGCCAGCAATGCGACACCGGCCACACCAGCCGCCGCGTAGGCCAGCACCGGTTTTTTGGCAGTGAGCGCATCCAAGCCACGTTTGGTTTTTTTCTGTTCGACTTGCAGGTTTTCCAGGCCGGTCTGGCACTCGCCAAGTTGAGTCCTGTCCGGTTTCTCGGCCAATTCATGCTTCAACTGCTGCAATTGCCGTTTCAACTCGCCGACCTGGCGGTTCAATGCCGTAATGTCGCCGCTGTAGTCGACGGCCGGCGGCGGCGGCGGAGGTGGTGGGGTAACCGCGGCAGCGGCTACCGAGGCTGCTGCGGCAACCGCCGCCAGCTCCGGCTCGTCGTCGCCGGCAATCAGAATATCGCCATCGTCGGCTTCAGCCGCCGCTGCCGGCTCTACCGGAATATTCGGTTCCGGCTGGTTCGCTTCGCCGACGGCAGCAGGGGCTAGCACTTCGGCGGCATCGGTTTCGGTAAAGGCCTCGCTTGGCTCCGCCTCGGCCGTTTCGGCAACGGGCTCGGCCAAATCGTCGTCCGCGGTAATATCGAAATCCGCCATCAGAAAATCCGCCGTGTTACCGGCCGACTCCGATTCATCGCCAAATTCGTCGATATCTGCCACGCTTTCCTGGCCGGCCCGGCCCGGCTCGGCAGCGGTAGCCGCAAGCACCGAGTCGATGTCGGCGAATTCGTCGATGTCGTCGGCCACTGTCAATTCGGCCGCGTCGGCAATGGCGTCGGCCTCTTCCAACTCGCGTTGAATGTCGGCACCGACGGCATCGGCAACTTCGTCGGCCAGGTCGTCCGACTCCCGGCCGGGATTGATTGCGATCTCGGCAATCTCAGTATCGAATTCGTCGCCGAATTCGTCGATATCGTCCAGCGGCCGGTTCTTGCCGGCCGGCAGGTCGATTTCCAACAGGTTGTCGAAATCGCCGAACTCGTCGATCTGCTCGTCCGCTTCGCGACCCAAGGTTTCGTCTCCGACCAGCAAGCGGTCTATCGCTTCGTCGTCGTCGATTTCGCCAACCTCGCGACCAGCCGGCTCGCTGATGTTCAACATCGCATCCAGGTCGTCGGCGAAGGCATCCAGAGTTTTCTTGCTTTTATTACCAGTCGGTTCAGCCATGAGTTTTCTCGGTTCGGTCGGGCGGCCGCTTACGCGCCCGAATTAAGCGTCTGTTGCGCGAGGTTTATCCGGCATTCTTGGCGGCAGTCACCAGCGCATTCACGTCCATCCTCCGCTTGAGTTGGATGTTGCCGAAACCGGCGTCCGCCATCTGTGCCAGCGCGATAGACTCGCGCATCACGTGGTTTTCGGATTCGTCGCTGAACAGATGTATGATCCAATGCTCCAGTAAATCCAAGCGTTCGATGCCGGTTAATACTTTGAAGTAACCGGCGACTTCCTGTTGCGTGGCACGGGTGTGTGCGTCGATGTCGTCCAGGCCGTAGCGGTCGCCGTTGACGAAGATGCCGCCCGGTTTCAACACCCGGTAAATCTCGGCCAACACTTGACGCCGGTAACCCGCTTCGAAGTTATGCAAGGTATAGGCGGATGCCACCGCATCGGCGCTGTCTGCCGGTAAATCGCGCAATGCGCTTAACGCGTCCTGTTCGGAAAAATCGAGCCGCCCCTGTTGCTCCCAGTCTTGCAAGCTCAATTTGGCTTGGTTTTGCATCGCCGGTTCGCTGTCGACACTCAATACCCGACAATTTTCCGCCGCCGACAATATAGCCAGCGTGGTAATACCGGTACCGCCGCCCAACTCGACCACACTGGCCGGGGTAGCGTGGCCCCGGCAAAAATCGCCGATTTCCAAGCCGACCAGACGACTCATTTCCGTCGCGAACGGGCAGATCAGTTTCAGCATGTCGTATTCCCGACCGATCACGCCGGAGAACATCGCATCGAACGGGTTATCGGCACTCATTTATCGTCCTTGAGTTTTTGGCGAGCCTGGTAAGCCGCCAATTGTTCAGGGGTAGCTTCAAGCTGGTATTTTTCCTTCCATTCGGCATACGGCATGCCGTAGACGATCTCCCGAGCCTGTTCGTAATCGACGGCGACACCGCGTTCCGCTGCCGCAGCCGCATACCATTTGGCCAGACAGTTGCGGCAGAAATCGGCGAGGATCATCAATTCGATATTTTGTACTTCGGTGTGCTTTTGCAAGTGGGCAAGCAGTTGTCGGAAAGCAGCGGCCTCCAACTCGGTGCTATGGGTATCTGACATGAAATCCTCCTTTAAATTCGGCATTTTAGCAGCAAAGCCGCCCGGCTCATGTACAATTGCAAACAAAGATTCTACAATGAAGCATCGTTACTTCGGCCCCTAACGTCACTCCAGTGAGCACCATACACAGTTCGTCATTGGCCTACTATCCGGTCGGCTATAAATATCCGCAGGCCGGACCGTCAGACGCCAAACGCGAACAACCGCCGATAGCGATTACCGAAGCGGAGCTGACAAACCGGCAACCGCAAAGCCAACGCCAACCTTCGTCCACCGCGCAAATCCAGGCAGCCTTGGCCGAAACCGAATTGATGCTTGAACCCCGTAACGTACCGACCAATTCGCGCACTTTGAAAGCCCTGAACGCTTATACCGAAAACCGCAACCAACTCGTTCAAGAACAGCTCAACCAAACAATTTCCGGTATCGATCTTTACGCCTAACTATTCTGCTTAACCATCCATCATGAAACCGCTTTTAGAGTTCTTTCCTATCGTTTTGTTTTTTGTCGCCTACAAGCTCTACGACATCTACGTTGCCACCGGCGTCGTGATTGCCGCAACCGTCGTTCAGGTCTGCCTGTACTGGCTGCTCTACCGCAAAGTCGAAACGATGCAATGGATTACGCTGGGATTGATCCTGGTCATGGGCGGCGCCACACTGTATTTGCAAGACGAACAATTCATCAAATGGAAACTGACCATCATCGAATGGCTGTTCGGTGGCGCGTTCTTGGCCAGCCAATTCGTCGGCAATAAAACCTTCATCGAACGTATGATGGGCGCCAATCTGGAGTTGCCGGCCCGTATCTGGAAACGACTGAACCTAAGCTGGGCCTTGTTTTTCATCGGCGTCGGCTTTTTGAATTTATACGTGATGCACCATTACAGCACCGACGACTGGGTCAGCTTCAAGACCTTTGGCGTACCGGGCCTGATGGTGTTGTTTATTGGCGTACAAATGGCATTTCTCTATAAACATGTGCCGACTCCGGAAGCGAAGGAATGATGCTTTACGCCATTATTGCTGAAGACGCGGCCGACAGCCTGAGCAAACGCCTGGCGACACGTCCCGCCCACTTGGCGAGACTACAGACTTTGCAAGACCAGGGCCGATTGGTGCTGGCCGGGCCGCATCCGGCAATCGACGCCGAAAACCCCGGCGAAGCCGGCTTTAGCGGCAGCCTGATCGTTGCCGAGTTTCCCGATCTGCAGAGCGCCAAAACCTGGGCCGATGCCGATCCCTATTTTGCCGCCGGCGTTTACGCCGGCGTTACCGTCAAACCATTTAAACAAGTATTTCCCCAATGACTGCCGATATCATCAGACACAAGCTGGAAGACGCTTTCCAGCCGGAATTAATCGAAATTATCGACCATAGCGCCGCGCATGCAGGACATGCCGGAAACCAGGGCGGCGGCCATTACCACGTCACCCTGGTTTCAGCGCAGTTCGAAAACAAATCGTTGGTGCAACGCCACCAATTGGTCTACCAAGCCTTGGGCGATATGATGAAGGCCGAGATTCACGCCTTGAGCATTAACGCTTTAACTCCCTCTGAAAACAGCAAAGGAAATTCTTGATATGAAATTGAAACTTGTCCCTCTGGTTCTGGCCGGCGCAGCTCTGTTGCCGGGCTGCTTCGAAGAAAAAGCCAAAGAGGCTGCCCCCGCAACCCCGACAGTCAGCAAGGAAGATGCGGTCGCTTCGGTCAACGGCACCTACATCAGTAAAAAAACCCTGGAAACGTTGGAAAAAGAGATTTCCGAACGTAGCCAAGGCCAAACCTTTCCGAAGGAACAATTATTGGAAGAGTTGATTCAACGCGAATTGTTGATTCAACAGGCGCTGCAGAAGCAGTTGGATAAAACGCCGGAAGTGATCGAGCGGATGGCAACCGTCAGAAATTCCTTGCTGTCGCAAGCAGCGTTGCAGGATTACCTGAAAGCCAACCCGGTCACCGATGAAGAGATCAAAGCCGAATACGATTCGAAAATGGCCAATATGGGCAGCGAATACAAGGCGCGCCATATTCTGGTCAAAACCGAAGACGAAGCCAAAAAATTGATCGCCGAGCTGGATAAAGGCGGCAACTTTAACGAACTGGCTAAAAAACATTCGATCGACCCGATGGGATCGGAAGGTGGCGATTTAGGCTGGTTTACCGCCGACCGGATGGTGCCGCCATTCTCCGAAGCAGTGGTAGCGCTGGAGAACGGCAAATACAGCAAACAACCGGTGCAAACCCAGTTCGGCTGGCATGTGATTTTGCGCGAAGAATCCAGAGCTTTGACCCCGCCGCCGCTGGACGCCGTCAAAGAACAAATCCGGCCGATGTTGCAACGGCAAAAAGCTCAAGCAATGATCGAAAACCTGCGCAAGAACGCAAAAGTGGAAGTGATGTTGCCGCCGACACCGGCTAAACCAGAAGAAGCGCAACCTGCAGCTCCAGCCGAACAACCTGCCGCGGCACCGGCCGAGCAGCCAGCCGCCGCCCCATCCGAACCGGCTGCCCCGGCAACGGAAACCAAACCCGCGGACCCGGCAGCCGCAAAATAACCAAACAGCCTGCGTGGCAATACAGGGCGGACACCCGCCCTGTTCCTCTAAATCCTATAGCAGCGGACTAAGCTGCCTGCGCCCTCAACGCCTGATTTTGGCACTTCTCATCCAACATCGCCTTGATACTGGCGGAACATTTACCGCAAACGCCGCCAGCCCCGGTACACTCCATGACCTGTCTACGACTGCAAACACCCTGGCTGATCGCTTGAGCAACCTGCTTATCGGTAACCGCTTTGCACACGCACACATACATACAAAAATCTCCAGATCATTTTGAATTAATGATAACAATTATCATTTAAAAGTAAAGTGATGCCGGCGGCATTTTTTTCTGATACCGAACTAAGCCAAACGCTCTTAGTCGAAACGCCGGATTACCTTGCGATGCTTAGGAAATTCGCGGGATTGAGCCATGAATCCCAATTGCGTTGGCGGGTTTTTTCGTGCTTAAATACTCTGATAACCTTTTCGTCATTTACAAGAGCCAATGATGCAAGACTATCAAACCCAACAAGCCACTGTGCTGGAAATACTGGACGCTCACCGAACGATGCCGGGCAGCTTATTACCGATTCTGCACGGCATTCAGGACACCCTGGGCTACATTCCTCCGGCTGCCGTGGCAGACATCGCAAGTTCTCTGAATTTGTCGCAAGCCGAAGTACACGGGGTTATTAGTTTTTATCATTACTTCCGCGACACTCCGCCAGGCAAACACACCGTGCGCATCTGCCGTGCCGAATCCTGCCAATCGATGAACAGCACCGCCCTGGAAAACCACGCCAAACAGGTGCTCGGCATCGATTATCACGAAACTACCGCAGACCAAGCCTTCTCGCTGGAACCGGTCTATTGCCTGGGCAATTGCGCCTGCTCGCCATCCATTACGATAGACGACCAAGTATTCGGCCGCGTCACGCCGGATAAATTCGACAGTCTGCTTGCAAAATTCAAAGGTGCTTAACATGACCCGCCTGTTTATTTCCCGCGACTCCACCGCGCTGTCACTGGGCGCCGAACAAGTCGCCAACGCCTTCGCTCAACATACGGCCGACCGCGGCCAATCGGTACAAATCGTTCGTAACGGCTCGCGCGGCTTGTTCTGGCTGGAACCTCTGGTAGAAGTCGAAACACCGAATGGCCGCATCGCTTACGGCCCGGTGCAGGAAGAAGATGTCGCTTCGCTGCTCGACGCCGGATTACTAGAAGGAAAATCACATCCGCTTTACCTGGGCAATATCGAAGAACTCCCCTATTTCAAAAACCAAAACCGGCTGACTTTCGCCCGTGTCGGCATCACCGACCCGATCAGTCTCGAAGACTATCTGGCCAACGACGGCTACAAAGGCCTGAAAAACGCTTTAGCGCTGCAACCGGCCGAAATCGTCAAACATGTTACCGACTCCGGCCTACGCGGCCGCGGCGGCGCAGCATTCCCCACCGGCATCAAATGGAATACCGTGCTGAACGCCACCGGCGACCAGAAATATATCGTTTGCAACGCCGACGAAGGCGACTCCGGTACCTTTTCCGACCGGATGATCATGGAAGGCGACCCGTTCGTACTGATCGAAGGCATGACCATTGCCGGCGTTGCGGTCGGCGCCACCCAAGGTTACATCTATCTGCGCGTCGAATACCCGCACGCCAAAGTCGCTTTGAACCAAGCCATCGAAGCCGCCTACAAAAACGGCTATCTGGGCGAAAACATTCAGGGCAGCGGCAAGACTTTCCACTTGGAAGTCCGCAGCGGCGCCGGCGCTTACGTCTGCGGCGAAGAGACATCATTGCTGGAAAGCCTGGAGGGCAAGCGCGGCCTGGTGCGATTCAAACCGCCGCTTCCCGCCATCGTCGGCCTGTTCGGCAAACCGACCATCGTCAACAACGTGATTTCGCTGGCGTCCGTGCCGATCATTCTGGACAAGGGCGGCGAGTACTACAAAAATTACGGCATGGGCCGCTCGCGCGGCACGCTGCCGTTGCAACTGGCCGGCAACATCAAACATCCCGGTCTGTTCGAAGCCGCATTCGGTATGACATTACGCGAACTACTCTACGACTACGGCGGCGGTTCCGCCAGCGGTCGACCGATCCGCGCCGTGCAGGTCGGAGGCCCGTTGGGCGCCTACATGCCGGAAAGCCAATTCGATACACCGCTGGATTACGAAGCCTTCGCCGCCATCGGCGCGGTTTTGGGCCACGGCGGTTTGGTCGTTCACGACGACACCACCAATCTGGCAGACATGGCCCGTTACGCGATGGAATTCTGCGTCGAGGAATCCTGCGGCAAATGCACGCCGTGCCGGATCGGCTCGACCCGCGGCGTCGAAGTCATCGACCGCATCGTCGCCAACGTCGACAAGGCCAAAAACACCGAATTGCTGCGCGACCTGTGCGACACGATGTTGTGCGGCTCGCTGTGCGCGATGGGCGGCATGACACCGTATCCGGTGTTGAGCGCATTGAACCATTTCCCCGAAGACTTTGGCTTACACCCCGCCAAAGCCTGATCTATCCTCCCGGAGGTAGCTATGTCATTAAACAACGAAATCGACTACGGCACGCCGGCCAGCGCGTCGGCTGAACAAGTCTCCCTGGAAATCGACGGCCACAAAGTGACCGTCAATGCCGGCACTTCGGTAATGCGTGCGGCCGCCGAGGCCGGCATCAGCATTCCGAAATTGTGCGCCACCGACCGTTTGGACCCGTTCGGCTCTTGCCGAATGTGTCTGGTACAAATCGAAGGCGCGCGCGGCTACCCCGCCTCCTGCACCACACCGGTCGCCGCCGGCATGAAGGTGACCACACAAAATGAAAAGTTGGCGAAGCTGCGCAAAGGCATCGCCGAACTGTATATCTCCGACCATCCGCTGGATTGCTTGACCTGCTCCGCCAACGGCAATTGCGAACTGCAAGATACGGTCGGCGCGGTCGGTCTGCGCGAAGTGCGTTACGGTTTCGAAGGCGAAAACCATCTACAAGCCGAAAAAGACGAAAGCAACCCCTATTTCTCGTTCGACCCTTCGAAATGCATCGTCTGTTCGCGTTGCGTCAGAGCCTGCGAAGAAGTGCAAGGTACTTTTGCGTTGACGATCGATGGCCGCGGCTTCGAGTCGAAAGTCTCTCCGGGCCAAAACCAGCCGTTTATGGAGTCGGAGTGCGTGTCTTGCGGCGCCTGCGTCCAAGCTTGCCCGACGGCAACGCTGATGGAAAAAGCCGTGATCGACCACGGCCAGCCCGAACATAGCGCGATTACCACCTGCGCCTATTGCGGCGTCGGCTGCTCGTTCAAAGCCGAGATGAAAGGCGAACAACTGGTGCGCATGGTTCCGGACAAAAACGGCCAAGCCAACCACGGTCACTCCTGCGTGAAAGGCCGCTTCGCCTTCGGTTACGCCACCCATAAAGACCGCATCACCAAACCAATGGTGCGCGATAAAATCACCGACCCATGGCGCGAAGTGAGCTGGGAAGAAGCGATCGAAACTGCAGCCAGCCGGTTGAAAGGGATTCAAGCCAAATACGGCAAAGACGCGGTCGGTGGCATTACCTCTTCCCGCTGCACCAACGAAGAGACCTATCTGGTACAAAAACTGATCCGCGCCGGTTTCGGCAACAACAACGTCGACACCTGCGCCCGCGTTTGCCACTCGCCGACCGGTTACGGCTTGAAAACCACCTTCGGCGAATCGTCCGGCACCCAAACCTTTGACTCGGTGTTGCAATCCGACGTAATCCTGGTCATCGGCGCCAACCCGACCGACGGCCATCCGGTATTCGGTTCGTTGATGAAACGCCGCCTGCGCCAAGGCGCCAAATTGATCGTGGTCGACCCGCGCGAAATCGACTTGGTGCGCAATAGCCCGCACATCAGAGCCGATTACCACCTGAAACTGCGTCCCGGCACCAACGTCGCC
Organism: Methylomonas koyamae; assembly: GCF_006483455.1. Classification (GTDB taxonomy): domain Bacteria; phylum Pseudomonadota; class Gammaproteobacteria; order Methylococcales; family Methylomonadaceae; genus Methylomonas; species Methylomonas koyamae_B. The sequence continues at coordinate 50,739 of NZ_PPPU01000025.1, read as the reverse complement.
GTGGTCACCGCGCTGGCTCATGTCATCGTCACTGAAGGCTTGGTCGACGAAGCGTTCGTCAACGAACGTTGCGACGTCGAATCCTTCGGCAAATGGCGCACCTTCGTCGCCAAACCGGAAAATTCTCCGGAAGCCATGGCCGAATTGACCGGCGTACCCGCTGAGTTGTTGCGCGGCGCGGCGCGTTTATATGCCACCGGCGGCAACGGCGCGATCTACTACGGCTTGGGCGTGACCGAACACAGCCAAGGCTCGACCACCGTGATCGGCATTGCCAACCTGGCGATGGCCACCGGCAACATCGGTCGCGAAGGCGTCGGCGTCAACCCACTACGCGGCCAAAACAACGTGCAAGGTTCTTGCGACATGGGCTCCTTCCCGCACGAATTCGTCGGCTACCGTCACGTTTCCGATGGCGCCACCCGCGCCCAGTTCGAAGCGGAATGGGGCGTCAACCTGGCTTCCGAACCCGGCCTGCGGATTCCGAACATGTTCGCCGCCGCGATCGAAGGTAGCTTCAAAGGCCTGTACGTACAAGGCGAGGACATCGCCCAATCCGACCCGGACATTAACCATGTTCACCACGCCCTACGTGAACTGGAATGCCTGATCGTGCAAGATATCTTCCTGAACGAAACCGCCAAGTTCGCTCACGTGTTCCTGCCTGGCTCTTCCTTCCTGGAGAAAAACGGTACCTTCACCAATGCCGAACGGCGGATCTCACCGGTGCGTAAAGTCATGAAGCCCCTAGCCGGTAAAGAAGATTGGGAAGTGACCCAAGATCTGTCCAACGCGCTAGGCTATCCGATGAATTATGCACATCCGTCGGAAATCATGGACGAGATCGCTCGGCTGACCCCGCAATTTGCCGGTGTCAGCTACGCGAAAATCGACGAAATGGGCAGCATCCAATGGCCTTGCAACGAGGAACACCCGGACGGCACGCCAATCATGCACGCCGATCAGTTCGTACGCGGCAAGGGCCGTTTCCTGTTGACCGAGTATGTAGCGACCAGTGAACGCACCAACAGCAAATATCCGCTGATTCTGACTACCGGTCGCATTTTGTCGCAATACAACGTCGGCGCCCAAACCCGTCGTACTGAAAACGTGGCATGGCATCAGGAGGATCGTCTGGAAATCCATCCGCACGATGCTGAAGTTCTGGGTATCGCGGACGGCGACTGGTGCGGCGTAAAAAGCCGGTCGGGCGAGACCGTGCTACGGGCACTGGTTACTGACCGGATGCAGCCGGGCGTGGTCTACACCACTTTCCACTTCCCGCATTCCGGCGCGAACGTGATCACCACCGACAACTCGGACTGGGCCACCAATTGCCCGGAATACAAGGTTACGGCGGTACACGTCGCGAAAGTGGCGCAACCGTCCGAATGGCAGAAGGAATACCAGGCCTTCTCCGACGACCAGCAGTCCTTGCTGGATAACCGTATCGTCACCGCCGGCTAAATCCAAGCAAAACCTAGCATGGATCCAGTACCCGCGGAACTAGGCTGGACCAGCTATCGGACCGGAACGTTCGATAGCTGGCGCGGCCCGGAGCATAGCCGCAAACAGGACTACGTCGCCGAAGAGGTGCCGGTAGTCCTGGTCTACAACACGATACCTCACGTGGTCATGCTGACCACACCGCTCAATCTCGAGGATTTCGGCCTTGGCTTCAGCTTGACCGAAGACATCGTCCGTCATCCGTCCGAGATCCAGTCAATCAAGGTCGTACAGCGCTCCAAGGGCATCGAAGTCCGCATGCAAATTCCCGAGGAACGTTTCGACAAACTGCACGGCAAAGGCAAAAACCTGACCGGCCGCACCGGCTGCGGCTTGTGCGGGGCTACGACGTTGGAACAAGCCATCCGTCCGCCACGCACGGTTGGCAAAGGCTTGGTTCTGGACGCACCGCTACTGCGCGACGCTTTTGAAACGATGCGTCAGCAACAAGCGTTGAATTTATTGACCGGGGCCGTACACGCCGCCGCCTGGCTAGATTCCGAAAAAGGCATAACCGCGGTGCGCGAAGACGTCGGCCGCCACAATGCGCTGGACAAGCTGATCGGTGCCCTCGCCAAAAGCGGCTGCGATTTTTCCGCCGGCTGGCTGTTGGTCACCAGCCGCGCCAGTTACGAAATGGTACAAAAAGCCGCCAGCGTCGGCATCACCTTGCTGGCCGCCATTTCGGCGCCGACCGCTCTCGCGATCCGTTTGGCGGACGAGTGCGGATTAACCCTGGTCGGCTTTACCCGCAACGATAACCACACGATTTATACTCATCCTTTTCGCCTACAACATTTACAAACATCCGTCGCATAGCATCATGGACAATCACAGCAATTTGATCAAAATGGCTAACAACATTGGCGCCTTTTTTAAATCCGAACCGGAGCACGATGTGGCCGTAGCCGGCGTCGAACAGCACATCCGCAATTTCTGGGAGCCCAGAATGCGCAAGCAAATCGTCGAATACATCCAGCACGGCGGCAACGAATTGCTCGACATCGTCGCCGAAGCCGTCAAACGCATCGCCCAAAAGCCCTGAGCCAAGGCAACCGTTTTTTCCGATCAAAGGATAGGTCTCGGCTTACGCCCCTATCCTCCAACCTCCAACGACTTCAGAACCTGCCGGAAACGCTAGGCTTATTCCAGCCTACATCGCTTTTGCTGGGCAACCAATTCCAACGCTGTATGGATTCTCCCACGGAGGACCGCTCATCGTTATACACAAGTGCCGTCATGCCCGCAGGACGCGGGCATCCAGTGCCATGGATGGTAGCTTCAAGCTATCCTTGCAGCCTGGATTCCGGCAATCCCTGCCGGAATGACGGTTACAAACAAAGATTTGTAGACGGCTAGCGGTGGACCGAGGGAACCAGGAACACCGGGAAGTCGGGACGGTTTTCCTCCCCTGATGACGCGCCGAGCACCGGAGGATTTGGCGAGAAATTGCCCGTAGGGGAGCAGCAGGGATGCCGCTCGTTTTCGGAGGGCTAGGACAGCCCTTCCGAAAACCCTCGCCAAATCCGCAGGAGCGCAGGACCAACGCGGCATGGGCTGGCTTGCTGACTCACGTCATCCGGACGCTCGCACTTCGTGCGCCGATGGCGGTTGTCGGTCCGCGAACCGACATTCAAAGCGACCGTCGCGTTAGCGACACAAGACACGAAGACCTATTTACCGCGTGGGCACAAAATGCCGTATCTACCCTACTCGGCTGTTGTTAGGGCACCAAAGCCGCAAGGGCCGGAAGATAAGGGGCCACTACCGGACCAAAAACCTGTATATGATCTGCCAGCACTGACATGAACGACTGATAGTGCTGCTTAAAGTGCCCCGTCCCTTGGCTCGCGCGCATTTCTTCAACAGCGTACGTCAACTTCTCAATTACGTATTCGTCAGCGCCAGCATTCGCAAGGGTGTCCAATAGCTCCCGAAATAACTCGTCGCTTGCCCCTGAGCTGACGGCCTTTTGCCTGACGTTCGTACTTCCTGTTGCGACGTTCTGGACGTTGCCAGTTATGTATGTATTGAAGATCTGATGCACTCGTTCTTGGGGCACGGGACTCGAATTCACAGGAGCCTCACCAGCATCAGGCGATTCAGCCTCAATTTCTAGTACAAAGTTCAGAATTCGGTTTCGAATTGCATCAAGTGCCGCCACAATCGCAGGTGCCGGAATGACCTTCCAGGCCTGCATGCAGTTCATATTCTCGTAAATCTCTTGACCCACATATGCAACTATGTCTGGATTCCAAGGTTCTTGAAGAGTACCGGTTTTCGCGCTTTTCACCAGCGATTCCATTGACGCTACCGGCTGACTTAGGCAGGAATATGACAATTTCTCGCGCAGCTCTTTTGGGATGCATGACATCGGAATATCCGCATTTCGCAACCCAGACTGGAATGGCCCGGAGAAATGCCCTTTCGAATTGACGTGAACGACCCTGTAATCGGGCAAGCTGTTTAAGTCATCGTATCCACTAAGTTCCCGCTCAACCCACGCCTTAAACTCGGGATTACCAAGACGGGCGGCCAAAACTTTGCATTTCCTTAGTAACACAGCCAACTCGACATTGGAGTCGATTGCTGCTTCTTGAATCTCTCTCAGCAAGGACATCACTCGCTCCTTCTTGCCCTAACGCCCATCTCAGCCGACCAAAACCGCACAGAGGTTTTTGGTCGGGTGGAGCGCCGTGTTAGGGCTTTAGTGATTGTCAAAGTCATTGTGCGGTGTACCCAAGCTAACTGAGACGTACATTTCTAATAGCGCCTGACGCATTGGGTCTGGCTCAGATACATAACGAACACTCATATTACGAACCCTTGCCCTTTGCTCAATAAATACTGGCCCAAACTCAGGGTGACTTTGCAGGTACTCACGAGAGCCTTTTTCAGTGTATGTTGCAGTTATCTTGCCTGTTATTTGCCGTGCAAGTCTAAATGCAAACGTTGCTGAGTTGTGCCCAGAGCTTGGGCGGCAATGATTTTGTAACCTTTTGCGAATGGTGTTAGTTCTACCTACATATAGATGCTCGTCACCTTCTGAAAAAAGGTAAATACCTGAAGTTGGCATATCTTTTGGTAACGTGGCTACTGTGACGGGTTCCATTTTCATTAGCCTTTGGTACGAAGGTTCTAATGATTCAATGAAGTCTCGGAATATCTTATTCATTTTTTGATAGCCCTAACAAGCTAGTAAGCAGTTAACCGCATATCTATGAGCAACCGCTCCTCGAACATGTATATCATTGATCCAAAAATAACTTTCATTTCCGTATAGCACTACTTTCCTAACATATCCCCGATTAAACTCTAATTGGCAGGAACTTCAAATGCCCGGACTAGGCGGCCACTTTGCGATCAGAAAGCCTGCCACCCGAAGGCCGGATGGCAGGCAATTCCCAAACGGCCAGATAACGCCCCTAATCCGCCAAACTCACCGGCTGCACCTCAGCCGGCAATTGGGTACCCAGATACTTGTTCAACTGGCCTTTGCTCGCCAGAATCCGGTATTGCGAGAACAACTCGTCGTACTTGGCGTTGATTAGCGAACTTTTGGCGATATACATTTCGTTGAAGGTATCGAGCAAGTCCAACAAGGTGCGCTGGCCTATGTTGAATTGCTGCTGGTAGGCGGTAATGGTTTTTTCAGCAGACTCGGCATGCTGTTTGAAAAAATCCATCTGGCTTTTCACGGTCTCGTACGCCACCCACGACAAGCGCATGCTCTCCACCACTTGCCGATGGGTGTTATCGCGGATGTCCTTGGCCTGATTGATTAATTGCGCGGTTTGTTCGCGGCGGGCGATGTCCTTGCCGCCGTTGAAGATGTTGTAGCGCATGCGCAGCATTGCCGTCATGTCGGAGTTGGTACCGCGGATGCCGTCCAGATTGTAGTTATGGCTGACGCCGGTCTCGATATCGAAGCGCGGGAAATACGGCGCCATCGCGGTATTGTGTTGGGCAAACGCCGATTCGATATCGGAGTTGGCCGATTTCAGAATCGGATGTTCGGCCAGGGCTTCGTCGATGGCTTGATCCATCGTCGCCGGCAACGCCGCGGTCGGCGCGGCCACCGGCTCGACCGCATCCGGCAGGATGCCGATCACCCGTTGAAAGCCGGTTTCGGCGTCTCTCAGATTACCGGTTTCGGACCAGACATTCTTTTCGGCCAATGCCACCCGGCCCATGGATTGGTCGACGTCGGCGCGTTTACCGACGCCGCGCTCGCTCCGCAATTTGATCTGCTCGTTGGTGCGCAAATGCAATTGCAGGTTGTCCTTGGCCAGATTCAGTAGTTCCTGGCGGCGCAATACTTTCAAATAAGCTTCGACGCCTTCCAGAGCGGTGATTTCGGATTGGCCGAATACGGTATAAGCACGCGAATCGGTGCGCTTTTCCTGGCGTTCGACTTCGTTCGGCGTCGCCAAGCCGTCGAACAGCATTTGCCTGACTTGAATCGCGCCTTCTTCGCGATGGTAAAACACGGAGCCGTCGCCGCGGCCGCGGGTGGTCGGATTGTTGGACTCCTCCCAGCCGATGCCGGCTGTCACATCGACGGTGGGAAAGTAGCCAGCCCTGGCCTGGTCGATTTCCTCTTCGACCGCACGCCGTTCCGACTTGGCAGCCTGGATTTTCGGGTTATCGTCCAGAACTTTTTGTATCGATTGCTGCAAGCTCAATGCGTGACTCGCAGTTACACAGCCCATCTGCATGGCTACGCCGATGCCAATTCCCAAAGCAAATTTCATGACGTTCCTCTCTGATATTGATCGATCTCTTTCAACAATATGGCCAAGCGCAATCTATCGTCGACTTCCAGTTTCCTAAAAATCGAAGATAAATGGGCTTTCACCGTCCGTTCCGATATATTCAACGCCAACGCGATGCGTTTATTGCTTTCGCCCTGGCGTATCATATTTGCCACTTCCAACTCGCGGGCCGACAACGCGGCCAGCATCTGCAGTTTTCGATCGCAATCCACCGTACTGGCGGGTGCCGACTGCATTCGCCGCGCCCCGGTCAGAGCGCCGATCACTTTCGGTACCAGCGCCCGGCGGATCCAGATGTCGCCAGCCAGGATGCTGGCAACCGCCCGCGCCAACAGAGCAGGCGCCTCCGCCTGCTCGCAATAACCGGCGGCACCGTTGATCAAAATGTTGATTTGCTTCTCTTCCGGCCAATCGGCGCCGATCACCAAGAAGCGGGTCCGTTTATTGGCAAAAACCGTCAGCAGGCTGGCGTCCTCGTCCAGCTTTTTGGCATCGAAGATGACGGCGTCGGCTTGAAAATCGCTGCGAATGCTGTGGAGCATACTGACACTGTACTCAGCCAGTAACGCATGCGTCCATTGCGCGGTCAACTGAGGGTTATTGGAATAAATCAGTATGTTAGCCACAGTGAGTAGTATGAATATCGTCTAAAGTTATCGTTCTCTGAAGGCCCGATCTCTGGCTTTCAATATCGGTTTCAACAGGTAGTCCAGTACGGTTTTCTTGCCGGTCAAAATATCGACTTCCGCCGTCATCCCGGCAATGATATCAAGACGTTGGCCGTTTTTTTCCAGATAATTCCTTGCCGTACGCAAGCGGATCAAGTAATAGTTTTCCTCGTCCTTGCGCTCACCCGGAATACTGTCGGCGCTGATATGCTCCAACGTCGCATCCAGACCGCCGTATATCGAAAAATCGTACGCGCTTAGTTTTACCACAGCTGGTTGTCCGGGGTGAAGAAAAGCAATATCGGCCGGGCGGATTTTGGCTTCGATCAGGAGTTGGTCTTCCACCGGCACGATTTCCAGCAAATCCATGCCGGGCTGGATCACGCCACCGACCGTCGCCACTTTGATGCGCTTGACGGTGCCCTTCACCGGCGACAACACCCGGGTGCGGCTGACGCGGTCTTCCAGCGCCACTGCCGATTCCGACGTGCGATCCAGTTCGGCCTTGACTTCGTTCAACTCCTTCAAGGCTTCGGTGCGGTAGCGGATTTTGATTTCCGCCAGTTTATTGCGCGCTTCGTCCAACGACGAACGCAAGCGCGGTATCGCCAGATTGGCCGAATTCAAATCGCCCTTCAAATCGTTGGCGGCGCGCTGCAGCCTGAGCAATTCCACTTGCGACATGGCGCCGTCGGCCACTAACGGCTCCGACATTTTTACCTCGTCCTGCAATAAGTGGTAGCTGCGAGCCAATTGCTCGCTCTTCGATTGCAGCTCGACAATTTCCTGTTCTTTTTGCCGGACTTGTTCGGCAAGGATATCGCTGTTGGATTTGAGTTCGTTCTGCCGCGACAGCAGCAATTGCTTGGCGTTCTCGACAATCTGCGGCGCATGCTTTGCCACGTCGGCCGGAATCTGCAGCGGCGTGCCGTTGATTTCGGCATTCAGCCGCGCGGTGGCGGCCAGCAGCTCGTAATATTTCAGTTTGGTTTCCTTGAACGACGAGGCGAATCTGACTTCGTCCAATTGCAGCAGCACCTGGTCTTTTTCCACCAGTTGTCCTTCCTGCACCAGAATGTCGGAAACGATGCCGCCCTCCAGATTCTGCACCACCTGAACCTGGCTGGAAGGAATGGTTTTTCCCTGGCCGCGGGTCACTTCGTCGATAGGAGCAAACCCGGCCCAGATTAAGGCGATGGTCACAAAAGCCAGCGTCAGCCACAGAATCAGGTGACCTTGCAGCGGCACTTCGTACAGATTGGCCGCGTTGACGTCGTTCAGAAAATTCTGATCTTCGGCGCGGTAACGCTTGGCAGCCCGCCATGCGGCGATCTTCTGCAACAGCGTCATGCCGCAACCTTGATCTGGCCCTGGCGCAAGGCTTCCAGCACATGATCTTTCGGACCGTCAGCCACGATATGGCCGCCATCCATTACGATCAGCCGGTCGACCAAGCTCAACAGCGACATGCGATGGGTGACCAAAATCAGCGTCTGGCCTTGGAGCTCGGCGGCAAAACGCTGTTTGAAACCTTCCTCGCTACTGTTGTCCATCGCATTGGTCGGTTCGTCCAATACGAAAATCGGCGGAGACAACACCAGCGCTCTGGCCAATGCGATGCTCTGGCGCTGGCCGCCGGATAAATTGGCGCCGCCTTCGCCGACCTGCAAATCGAAACCGGCCGGATGTTTGTTCACGAACGCGTCGACGCCGGCAATCCGCGCCGCTCGCAACACTTGTTGGTCGTCGGCGAAACCGGAACCGAGCGTGATATTGTCTTTGACGCTGCCGTAGAGTAACGAAATATCCTGCGGCACATAACCGATCTGGCGGCGCAAGTCGGCCGGATCGAGTTGGCGAATATCGGTGCCGTCGATCAATACCGCCCCCTGCCGGACCTGGTAAAGGCCTAGGATCAGGCGCTCCAGCGTACTCTTGCCGGAGCCGATGCGGCCGATGACGCCGACCCGTTCGCCGGCTTTAATTTTGAACGAGACGCCTTCCAGTGCGTTGACCGGCTGCTGCGGATAATTGAACACCACGTTTTTGAATTCGATATCGCCGGCAAAGCGCGGCCGATGCAAATAGTCGCGCCCGGCTTCACGTTCGACCGGCAAGGCCATCATCCGGGTCAAGGAATCCAGCGCCGCACGCGCCTGATGATAGCGGGTCAATAGTGCCGCGACCTGGCCGACCGGCGCCAAAGCGCGCGAGGTCAACATCGTGCAAGCCACCAGCCCGCCGGTGGTCAAATCGCCGTCGGCAATCAGGTAAACGCCGGCCACAACCATCATCACCGAGGCCAATTGCTGAAAGAATGCGGTTAAGTTGACCGCCAATCCGGAGTAGAACCGCGACTTCAAACCCAAGCGTGCGATCTCGCCGATGCCTTTTTCCCAACGCGCCTGCAACTGACCTTCGGCGCCGGCGGCTTTGATCGTCTCCAGATTGGTAAGCGCTTCGACCAGCGTGGCGTTTTTCTCGGCGCCGGCTTTAAACAGGGCTTGAATCGTAGCCTTCAACGGTGCTTGCAAGCTGACGCCGATCAACACCGCCAGCGGCAATATGCCGAACGGAATCCAAGCCAGATGGCCGCCGATGCTGGAGATAATCAACAAAAACAGTACCAGAAACGGCAGATCGATCAGGGTTGCGAGGGTCGCCGAGGTTAAAAATTCGCGAAACGACTCGAATTCGCTCAGATTATTGGCAAAACCGCCGACCGAGGCCGGCTTGGCCTCCATCCGTAACCCCATCAGTTTCTCGAAAATAGTCGCGGACAGGATGATATCGGCCCGCTTGCCGGCCGAATCTATAAAGTAGCTGCGGAGCAATTTCATCGCCAATTCGAAGCCGAATACAATCAAAATACCGATCGCCAGCACCCACAGAGTCTCCAAGGCGCGATTCGGTACCACCCGATCGTAAACGTTCATAAAAAACAGCGGCGTCGCTAACGCGAACAGATTCACCAATAACGACGCAGCCACCACTTCAGCGTAAATCGGCCAGGACTTGGCGATAACATCCCAAAACCAATGCGTGGCCTTTGGCAGCGCGGATTCCTCGCTTCTGGCATCGAAGCGGTGGTTAAGTTGCACGAAGAACGCCATACCGCTGTACAAGGCCTCCAGTTCGCCGGCATCGACGATTTTTTCGCCGCTTTCGGTTTCCGGCACGACGACGCTACAGCGATCGCCTTCCCTGCCAACCAGAACGCAGGTGTTGCCGTCCTTCAGCAACAGTACGACCGGCAATACCAGATTGGAAATCCGCGCCAAAGGTCTACGCAGCAGGCTGCTGCGCAAGCCGGCGCGCTCGGCGGCACGTTGGAACAATTCCGGAGTGAGTTTATGATTCTGCAACGGCAAACCCGCCACCAGCGCAGTCTCGGTTTGCGGAATATGCAGAATTTTGCAGACCGAGAGCAGTGCCAGCAATAGCGGATCGTCAAACTTGGGATTGGCAGGTCCTACACTCTGCAGGCTATCGGGCATCGGGTTATTGGGTCGGTAGTGATTATTTTTATAGTGGAACCGGTCCGGCTTCGGCTCCAGATTATAAATTGATTAAGATCACATTCCTACCAACACTTGTACCCAAGTCCAATTTACTTTGAAATTTACAGATCTCCAGCGTTGTCGCAGCCGATCAACTCCCTCACTAACGCCGTAGCATAACTGCCGGCCGGCAGCGAAAAAACTAACCGCAGGCCCTGGCTTTCCCAGTTCCAGCGCAGTTCGCCCGGTATCGCCCGCAATGCCCGACGGTCGGCGGCATCCGCATGATCTCGCAAGCCCTCGACCAATAGCGGATTATTGTTTAAAACCGATTGTTCTATTTCGCCGGCATCGGCCACGGCAAACAGGCCGGATTTGCCGTACATAACGGCGGTCGGATGAATCTCGCCGGCCACCACCCGCGCTGACAGGCCGGCATCCGCCGCTTCGTCGGCAAACACGCTATTGCTTGCCGCCAGCTTGAACACATCACCGGCTAAAGCGCGGTTCCAGCAGCCTTGGCGGACGCGCTCGGCCAGGATCAGATTGAACAAATAGGAACGGGCAGCAGACAGATAAATCGATGCTTGCTCGCGTTTAATTTTGGCGCCGCCGAACAGCGCCAGAGCTTTCTCGAGGTTGCGCCCTTGGTGGCCGAAGCGTTGCGGGCCGAAGTAATTGGGGAAGCCATGCGCTTGGATTTGCCGCAGTTGGGAATCGGTTTGCGTGCGGTCGCCCTGCCAGTTGCGGAGCAGAATTTCGAAACGGTTGCCGACCAACACACCGCGCTTCAGTTTGCGCGGATGGCGAACCGCTTGCAGGACTTTTAGCGTTTCCGATTCGACCGCCGACCAATCGGGATCGTCTTTGCCCGGCAGCCAGACGCTGAACCATTGCCGGGTGCGGCCATGGCGGTCTTTCAGGCCGGCATAGCCGATATCGCGCTGACGGACGCCGGCATGGCGGGCCAGCAAGCGCGCGACATATTCGGTGTTTTCGCCGATTTTTTCGATGAATAGAAAGACATGTTCGCCGTAGCCTTCCGGTTCGAAGCCAAGGATTTCTTCGACGATGAAGTCGTCGGGAGTGGTTTTGATTTCGCCAATGCCGGATGGGCCGCCGTGGGCGTATGGCCCGCAAATTAAATCAAAACCGCTTGATTCCAAATTTAACGGCAAGCGGCTCAGAAAAAACGTTCCTTATAGTCAAAAAGAGGCTGGACGGGATGACCGATAATTTGGTCAGCAAGAGAATGATTGTTATCCGACGGTGCCAACAATACGCGCAGTGACGCCGCATCGATAATGCCAAAGTTGTCCAAATCATGGCATCCGGAACCGCCGCAATAATTTTGGAAAACGATGTACGAACGTTGATCTTTTCCTTTTAGACAAGCGGCAAAAAAGTACTCGGCTGCTTTTGGACCGTCGACCGTGTTGTCAAAAACCAAACGAATTGATTCTTTCCCGGAGCTGGCGGAGAGGACTATTTTAGATAAGGCTAACTTGGCATCCGGAAATCTCTCTGCGCTTACTTCGACAGAAGCCCCACCACATAACGTTTTGGCGAATTTTTCGTCTGCCAACGCTGAATATGAGAGGCAGATTGCCGTCAATCCAACAAAAGCCAATTTCAAATTAGGGAGACAAATCCGGTTCCGCATCAAATTCCGCCAAGCTTATTTCTCAATCAACACCACCGCCTGCACCGCGATGCCTTCCTTACGGCCCTCGAAGCCCAGTTTCTCGGTGGTGGTGGCTTTGACGTTGATGAAGTCGATGTCGGTTTCCAAGTCAGCGGCGATGTTGGCGCGCATGGCCGGCACGTGCGGCAGCATTTTCGGCGCCTGGGCGATGATGGTGACGTCGGCGTTGACCAGCTGATAGCCTTTTTCCTTGACGATGTTGTAGACGTGACGCAACAACACTCGACTGTCGGCACCTTTGAAGTTGGGGTCGGTATCCGGAAAATGCTTGCCGATGTCGCCCAGCGCCGCCGCGCCCAGGATCGCATCCGCCAGCGCGTGCAATACCACGTCGCCGTCGGAATGGGCTTCCAGGCCTTTTTCATAAGGAATGGTGACGCCGCCGAGAATGATGTGGTCGCCGTCGTTGAAGCGGTGGACGTCGTAGCCCATGCCGACTCGAATCATGCTTGTTGCTCCATATAGAATTGCGCCAGCGCCAGGTCTTCCGGGCGGGTGATTTTGATGTTGTCCGGGCGGCCTTCGACGATCTTGGGCTGGAAGCCCAGGATTTCCAGCGCACTGGCCTCGTCGGTCACGGCCGGATTGCCTTCGGTCTGTTGCAGCGCGTCGCGCAGCATGCCGTATTTGAACATCTGCGGCGTCAGTGCCCGCCAGACGTGCTTTCTGTCGATGGTCGCAGTGATGGTATCGCCGTCGACGTGTTTCAGTGTGTCGTGCGAACTCAAGGCCAGGATGCCACCTACGGCGTCATCTTTCAGGCTGTCGATTTGCAGATGAATATCGGCGGCGGTCAAACACGGCCTCGCGGCATCGTGGACCAACACCCAATCGCCTTCCTCAGCTAAGCCTTGCAACGCTTTCAAAGCCGACAACACCGAATCGGCGCGTTCCTTGCCGCCGGGAGCGGTAATCACGTCCGGATGTTTGGAGATTTCCAGCTCCGGCCAGTACGGATCTTCAATCGAAATCGCCACCGCGACTTTTTGAAACGCGCCGGATGCCAGCAAGCGACTCAAGGTGTGCTCGATGACGGTCTTGCCGGCCAGCGGCAGATATTGTTTGGGGCGATCGGCTTGCATGCGTTTGCCGACGCCGGCTGCAGGCACCACGGCCCAACATTGGGGAATTTGGTTCATGCGCTATTCCAGCACTTGAAAGAAAGTTTCGTTTTCCTTGATCATGCCCAGTTCGTAGCGGGCGCGTTCTTCGATGGTTTCCAGACCCTTGCGCAAGTCTTTAACCTCGGCATACAAAGTATCGTTACGCTCTTTTTTCTCTTGAGCTTCCTTGGTCAATTCCTCCAGCCGCGCACGGTACTCGCGAATCTGCGCCAGACTGGCATCGCCGAACCACAACCGGTACTGGAAGTGCAGCGTCAGGACAATGATGACAAGGATCAGAGTTTTGATGGCGTTATCTCGAAAATGTAGGTTGGGTTAACCCTGAGCGGTAGCGAAGGGTGTAACCCAACTTAAAAGCCGACGTGTTGGGTTACGGCTAGCGCGTTATATGCCCTTTGGTAAACCCAACCTACGCTTTTATTTCAGCATTTTAAATGCGCTACGGCCGGCATAGCGGGCTTTCGCACCCAACTCGTCTTCGATTTTCATCAGACGGTTGTACTTGGCGACGCGGTCGGAGCGGCTCAAGGAACCGGTTTTGATTTGGCCGGTGCCGGTGGCGACGACCAAGTCGGCAATGGTGGTGTCTTCGGTTTCGCCGGAGCGATGAGAAACCACGGCGCTGTAGCCAGCCGCGCCAGCCATGTTGATTGCTTCCAGGGTCTCGGTCAGGGTGCCGATTTGGTTGACTTTGATCAAAATCGAGTTGGCGATACCTTTTTCGATGCCTTCTTTCAAAATGGCCGGGTTGGTCACAAACAAGTCGTCACCGACCAATTGAATGCGATTGCCCAGTTTTTCGGTTTGATATTTCCAACCGTCCCAGTCGTTTTCGTCCAGACCGTCTTCAATCGAAATAATCGGATATTTATCAACCCAGGCGGCTAGGAAATCGACCATCTCGGTGGAAGTGAAGCTGCGGTTTTCGGCGGACAGGAAGTATTTGTCGTTTTCGAAATACTCGGAAGCGGCCGCGTCCATACCCAGGTAGATGTCTTGGCCCGCTTTGTAACCGGCTTTTTCGATCGCTTCCAGGATGACTTCGATGGCTTCTTCGTTGGAACGCAGATTAGGTGCGAAACCGCCTTCGTCGCCGACGGTGGTGGCCAAGCCTTTGCCTTTCAACACTTTGGCCAGGTTATGAAACACTTCGGCGCCGTAACGGATCGCTTCGCGGAAAGTTGGCGCGCCGACCGGCAGAATCATGAATTCTTGCAGGTCGACACTGTTGTCGGCGTGCGAACCGCCGTTGATGATGTTCATCATCGGCACCGGCAGGATGAATTCGCCGGATTTGTTCATGAACTGGTACAACGGTTTGCCGGCTTCTTGCGCAGCGGCACGGGCAGCGGCCATCGATACGCCCAAGATGGCGTTGGCACCCAGGTTGCTTTTCGCATTGGTGCCGTCCAGATCGATCATTTTTTGATCCAGCGCCGCTTGATCGTCGGCTTGCATGCCCACGACAGCGTCCTTTAATGCCGTATTAACGTTATTGACGGCTTTCAACACGCCTTTGCCCAGGTAGCGGTTTTTGTCGCCGTCGCGCAATTCGATGGCTTCGCGTTCGCCGGTGGAGGCGCCTGACGGCACCATCGCGCTGCCGACGACGCCGGAATCCAAATACACTTCGGCTTCGACGCTGGGGTTGCCGCGCGAGTCCAGAACTTCTCTAGCTTTTACATCAACGATTCTCATGATCTTTGCTTGCTCCGTGGTAAGGATGGATTAGTTATTAATTATTTCAGCCTAAGGTGGTTTCGATGAAGGCCTGAGCTTTAACGGCGCGGTCTATGGTCATCAAGGTTTCCAGCAATTCTTGCATCCGGTGCAGCGGCCAGGAGTTGGGGCCGTCGCTCAGGGCTTCTTCCGGCTTCGGATGGGTCTCCATGAACAGGCCGGCAACGCCGACCGCCACTGCCGCCCGCGCCAATACCGGCACATGCTCGCGCTGGCCGCCGGAACAACTGCCCTGCCCACCCGGTAACTGCACCGAGTGGGTGGCGTCGAACACGACCGGACAATCAGTGTCGCGCATCACTGCCAGCGAACGCATATCGGACACCAGATTGTTGTAACCGAACGAGACACCGCGCTCGCAGACCATGATCTTGTCGTTACCGGTAGCCTTGGCCTTGGCAACCACATTGCCCATGTCCCAGGGCGCCATGAACTGGCCTTTCTTGATATTGACCGGTATGCCTTGGGCGGCGACACTTTGGATGAAATTGGTTTGCCGGCACAGGAAAGCCGGAGTTTGCATCACGTCGACGACGGCGGCAACTTCGGCCAGCGGCGTGTCCTCATGCACGTCGGTCAATACCGGCACATTCAGTTGTTGCTTGACCTTTTCCAGAATCTGCAAGCCGGTTTCCAGGCCCAGGCCGCGGAAACTGCTCATCGACGAGCGATTGGCTTTGTCGAACGAGGATTTGTAAATAAACGGGATGCCGAGCTCGTCGGTGATTTCCTTGAGTTTACCGGCGGTATCCAGCGTCATTTGTTCGCTTTCGATGACGCAAGTGCCGGCGATCAGAAATAACGGTTTGTCGAGTCCGGCTTCGAAATTGCAAAGTTGCATGCTTGACCTTGATTACTTGGATGCGGATGAATGCTGTTTGTGCTTGGCGGCCGCTTCGACGAAACCGGAAAACAACGGATGGCCGTTGCGCGGCGTCGAGGTGAATTCGGGATGGAACTGGCAAGCCAGGAACCAAGGGTGGTCGGCCAATTCGACGATCTCGACCAAACGGCCGTCCAGCGATTTGCCGGAAAAACGCATGCCGGCTGCTTCCAGTTGCTTCAAATACTGGTTGTTGAATTCGTAACGGTGGCGATGGCGCTCGGTGATCACATCCTTCTGATACACATCGAAGGCCAACGAATCGGACTTCAACCGGCATTTCTGCGCGCCCAGGCGCATGGTGCCGCCGATGTCGGAATCTTCGTCGCGGGTCACCAGTTCGCCGGCTTCGTCCATCCATTCGGTAATCAAACCAATCACCGGATGCGGGCTTTTCGGCAAAAATTCGGTACTGTGCGCGCCTTCCAAACCAACCACGTTTCTGGCGAACTCGATCACCGCCGATTGCATGCCCAGGCAGATGCCGAGGTAAGGGATTTTGTGCTCGCGGGCGAAACGCACGGTGGAAATTTTGCCTTCGACGCCACGCTCGCCAAAACCGCCCGGCACCAGAATCGCGTCGACGTCTTTCAATTGCGCCGTGCCTTCCTGCTCGATGGTTTCCGAGTCGATGTATTTGATTTCGACCTTATGCCGGGTATGGATACCGGCGTGGAGCAAGGCTTCGTTCAGCGATTTATAGGCGTCGGTGTGGTCGACGTATTTACCGACGATGGCGATTTGCACCTCGTCGGTCGGATGGGTCAGGCCGTCGACGACTTTTTCCCAAGCGGTCAAATCGGCCGGCGGCACATCGAGACGCAACTGATGCACCACCAGGTCGTCCAGGCCTTGTTCGCGCAATAACAGCGGGATGCGATAAATAGTGTCGGCGTCGATCGCCGAAATCACGGCTTTTTCGCTGACGTTGGTGAACAGAGCGATCTTGCGGCGCTCGCTGGCCGGAATCGGCTGCTCGGAGCGGCAGATCAGAATGTCGGGCTGAATCCCGATGGTGCGTAATTCCTTGACCGAGTGCTGCGTCGGCTTGGTTTTCAGCTCGCCGGCCGACTTGATGTAGGGCACCAGCGTCAAATGGATGAATACCGCGCGGTCGCGGCCCAATTCGACGCCCATTTGGCGGATGGTTTCCAGAAACGGCAGCGACTCAATGTCGCCGACCGTGCCGCCGACCTCAATGATGCCGATGTCCATGCCTTCGGCACTGGCGAACACCCGGCGTTTGATTTCGTCGGTGATGTGCGGAATGACCTGCACCGTGGCACCAAGGTATTCACCTTTACGTTCGTTACGTAGAACCTGCTCGTAAACCTGGCCGGTGGTGAAGTTGTTTTTCTTGGCCATCGTGGTTTTCAAAAACCGCTCGTAATGGCCCAGGTCGAGGTCGGTTTCGGCGCCGTCCTCGGTAACGAACACTTCGCCGTGCTGGAACGGGCTCATCGTGCCGGGATCGACGTTGATGTAAGGATCGAGTTTGGTGATGGTGACTTTCAGGCCGCGATCTTCCAGAATCGCCGCCAGCGATGAAGCGGCAATGCCTTTTCCCAAGGAAGACACCACGCCGCCGGTGATAAAGATGAATTTTGTCATTAAGGATTTGCGCCCTGTTTAGCGAATAGCAGGATCAAAACAAACGACGATTTTAGCAGCTTTGGCCGCAGCTTGCCGCTAAATTAGACCGATCAATCCAAACAGCACCACAGTGGAACCCGAAGGCCGACTTTGCTTAACAGGCCGGCAACTCCCGATCATTCCAACTTTGCGTCCGACCGCAAATTCGGCCAGGAGCTGAATGCGAACACCCAAATCATGATGATGTTCACCACCGGCACTAGCAACACTAGCACCCAACGCCCGTCGAACCCGGCTTTTTGCAAAATGCGATTGCCCAGCCAAAGACAGAAGAGAATGTAGGCCGGCAAAAGGATAAAAAACAATTCCATGGTCACCGCTCCTGTTTCAGGCTAGGCCATCCTTGGAACGCCAACTGCAAGAATACCAACAACAAGCCGAACACCGGCAAAAATACCAACGCAGCCCAAGCCGGATGCAAACCGGCCTTTTTATAAACCACGATGGTCGGGATCGCCACCATCATCCCGACAATCGCACTCTGCAGAACATCCGGAAACATCTCCACCCCCTGGTCAAAAAACGGAATCATCAAGCCAGCGACTGGCCTTCCAATCCACTCGATAACAAGCCGCCTCACCGCTGGCCCAAGCCCATTCCGCGACCCATAAGCCCGCTACCGCCGCCAGACGCCCGTCTATATAGAGCAACGGCCGCTGATTACGTTCCCAGGGCGGAATAGCCGCCTCCTGGTACAACTTCTTCAGGCAATGATGCCCAGCACGTCCGGGTAACTTGAGCTTTTCGCCGCCAACTCGAGCCTTTACCGACACTTCGGCTCCGTCCCAATGAGCCTTGGCGATTCCGGAACAGGCTTCCGCCCTGACCAAGCCATAGCCGTTTCCCAAATCTAACCGGGCATCCGGTTTCGGCCACAACAAATTACCTGCGAATTTATCCAACGCGGCCGCCGGGATGCAAAACAATTTTTGCCGATAACCGAGGACATGATACCCCTGAATTTGGAGCTGCGGCGCCGATGTTTTACCCTGGCGGTTGGCGAATTGTGCCGTCAGCGCATCTATCACTGTGGCACTCGGCGGCTTCAACCCGAAGGAGGTCAGCCACTTCCGCAACACAACGCGGCGCTGCGACTCGCTGAGCCGGCTTAAACCGGCAAGACAGATACTTTTGCTTTCAGGGTCGAGCATTTCCGCCAAAACCGGTCCTACCCAATCCTCTAACATCCGTGAGGCTTCGCCGCAATGCGCGGCCGAACGCGCCACTGTTTTATCCAGCGCCGGCCAGCGCTGCTTCAACAACGGCAGGATTTGATTGCGCAGAAAGTTGCGATCGAAATCGCTGCTTTGGTTACTCGGATCATCCACCCATTGCAGATGATTGGCGCGCGCATAGTCGCAGATATCTTTTTTGGACGTATCCAAAAAAGGCCGCAGCATACGCCCGCGGCCAAATGCCGCATCGACAGGCATGCCAGCCAAGCCGGCCACCCCCGCCCCCCTGAACAATTGCAGCAACAACGTCTCCGCTTGGTCCTCGCGATGTTGCGCCAGCAACAACACGTCGCCCTCCTCCAACAATGGACGCAAAGCCCGGTACCTTGCTTCGCGCGCCGCAGCCTCGGGGCCTTCACCGTTTCGGGCAACGGCATCGACCTTGACAATTTGAAACGCCACCCGCAATTCCAGGCACTGGCGGCGGCAATGCTCGCCCCACGCATCGGCGCTGGCTTGCAAACCGTGGTTGACGTATACGGCGACAATGCGCTCTTGTAGTCCGGCTCCGACTGCGGCCAAATGGAGCAACACATGCGAATCCACACCGCCGCTATAGGCCACGTAAACCGTTCGACAATCCGGCGGCAATAGCGCAGTGATCAGACGCGGGTCGAGACTAGAGATTTTCGGGTTCATAAAAAAAGGCCGAACGCAGCCGGCCTTTTGTCTAAACGGACGAACGTGGCCGGACTATTTAACCGGCTCTTCAATGTAGGAGCCAAAGCGCATGATCCGCTGGTAGCGTTTTTCCAACATTTGATCCATGTTAGCAGCCGCCTCCTGGTTCAATTCCGCCAAGTGCCGCAATAACGCCTCCTGCAAATTTTCGGCAATCTTCTGAAAATTACGGTGACCGCCGCCGACCGGCTCACGCACCACCTCGTCCAAAAAGCCTTGCTCGCGCACCCGGTCGGAGGTAATGCCCATGGCTTCCGCCGCCAACTGGGCTTTGTCGGCGCTTTTCCATAAAATCGAGGCACAACCTTCCGGCGAAATGACCGCGTAGGTGCTGTATTCCAGCATCAACAAGCGGTCGCCAACGCCAATCGCCAGCGCGCCGCCGGAGCCGCCTTCGCCGATGACCGTGCAGATGATCGGCGTGCGCAATTTGGACATTTCGAACAGATTGCGTGCAATCGCCTCGCTTTGGCCGCGTTCCTCAGCGCCAATGCCGGGATAGGCGCCCGGAGTGTCGATCAGGCAGATAATCGGCAGCTTGAAACGCTCGGCCATCTTCATGACCCGCAAGGCTTTGCGATAACCCTCCGGACGCGGCATGCCGAAGTTGCGATGGATTTTTTCCTTGGTGTCGCGACCTTTTTGGTGACCGATCACCACCACCGGCTGACCTTCCAGCCGCGCCAAGCCGCAGACGATGGCCTGATCGTCGGCAAACGCCCGGTCACCGTGCAGTTCGTGGAAGTCGGTGAACATCAGATTGACGTAATCTAATGTGTAGGGACGGCCAGGATGGCGGGACAATTGCGAAATCTGCCAGTCGGACAGGTTGCTGAAAATGCTCTCGGTCAGCATTTCGCATTTTTGCTCGAGCTGTTTCAGTGTCTCGGAAATGTCGAAATTGTTGTCCAGCTCCACCTTGCGCAGCTCTTCGATTTTGGCTTGCAATTCGGCGATGGGCTGTTCGAAATCTAAGAATTTTAAATCCATGTCAATCCGGCCAGAGAATCAATAAAATGGCCGGCGATTTTAAAGAAAAATGCTGCCATTGCCTATCAGTTTTACCGGATCATGAACCAGACCGCCTTCGACATCAATCCGCACGCGCCCTTGGCCGCCCGCATGCGTCCGACCAATCTGGACCAATACATCGGCCAGCAGCATTTGCTGGCGAAGGGCAAGTCGCTCCGCGCCGCGATTGACCAGGGCGTGCCGCATTCGCTGGTGTTTTGGGGGCCGCCGGGCGTTGGCAAGACCACGCTGGCGAAAATTATCGCCGCCAGCGCGCATTGCCATTTCATCGAACTGTCGGCGGTGATGGCCGGGGTCAAGGAAATCCGCGCCGCGGTGGCGGAGGCCGAGGAGGTCAAGCTCAGCCGGAATCTGAACACCGTGGTGTTTATCGACGAGATCCACCGCTTCTCGAAAAGCCAGCAGGATTCCTTGCTGGCGCCGATCGAGAGCGGTGCGATCATCCTATTCGGCGCCACCACCGAAAATCCGTCGTTCGAACTCAACAACGCGCTGCTATCAAGGCTACGGGTTTACGTGATGCGCAGCATCGAAGCCGAGGATTTGGTGGACCTTCTGCACCAAGCGTTGACCGATCCAACCCGCGGTTTGGGTAAGCGCAAACTGGCAATCAGCGACGACGTGCTGACAATGATCGCCAAGGCGGCCGACGGCGACGCCCGCCGCTGCCTTAACATTCTGCAAATCGCCGCCGACCTGGCGGAAACCGTGGACGACCGGGAAGTCGTCGACCGCGGGGTGATCGGCGAAGTTTTGCAAGGCCATGCGGCTCGTTTCGACAAGGGCGGGGATATTTTCTACGACCAGATTTCCGCGCTGCACAAATCGGTGCGCGGCACCGACCCGGACGCGGCATTGTACTGGTTCTGCCGGATGATAGAGGGCGGTTGCGACCCGTTATACATCGCCCGCCGGGTGGTGCGGATGGCGTCGGAAGACATCGGCAACGCCGACCCGCGCGGGCTGGAACTGGCGCTGAATGCCGCTCACGCCTACGAGCGCCTGGGCAGCCCGGAAGGCGAGTTGTCGCTGGCGCAAGCCATCGTCTATCTGGCCTGTGCGCCGAAAAGCAATGCCGTATACGTCGCTTATAAGGCGGCAATGGCCGATGCTCGAACCAGCGGCTCGCTGGAGGTGCCGATCCATTTGCGCAATGCGCCAACCAAACTCATGAAAGAACTGGGACACGGCGCCGAGTATCGTTACGCTCACGACGAGAAAAACGCCTATGCCGCCGGCGAAAACTATTTACCGGAACCTTTAAAAGGCAAACGTTATTATTTTCCGGTAGAACGCGGCCTGGAAGTAAAGATAAAAGATAAACTGGAGTTTTTACGGAAGCAATAAAAAACCGGCAGCGCGAACCGGTGATTGCAATACTATCTTCGCAATTGTCTGTACCAGGGTATTTGGCATAAAAAAACTCCCGTACCGGAGGGCCGATACGGGAGCAAAAGCAAGCAAATATTTAGAATATCTACCTGCGAATCTCCGCCAAATGGAGAAACTTTTAAAACCTTTCAAGCTTGGCGCGACTTTCCAGTACCATGTTGCTGGAAAGCGCGGCGATACCGAACAGCATGGTTGAAATTATAAATTGCCCGAAAATAAAACTCAGTATGCCGGAGAAAGAAACCAAGCCAACAAACACGTCTTTTTTAAATTCATTCATTGCGACCACCCTACGATAAATTAATATGCAAACACGTCCGACCCAAAACGCTGTTAAATCCATTCTCGCCACCTCAAGCGGCAACGTGAGTTAAGTAAAATCCAAAACTTCAGTTACTGCCAGCACCGATCTTCCGTTATTTAATACATTTCGCATATTTCAACCAAAAAACCATAGGCTTCCGCACAAAAAACCGGATTTCCGAGACATAGGCCGAATAATAAAAAACCGACTTCAAATTGAATTTAAATATGTGGCGCTCATCACGAAAGCCACATAGCGCGGCGGCACTTGGATATTGCAGCTGAGAGCGGATCGGTCAGTCTTGAGACTGGCGCCCAGGCGCAATAGGCGCAGCAAAACCAACGCCATCCGAAACTTTATTTGGGGGAAGAAGAGCGGGATTTGAAAGGTAAAGAGATCTCCCGCCTGCGCCGTCTGATACTTTCGTCCTTGAACCGGAGGTTCAAGTGGAAACCGATTCCCGCCAATCAGGCTTCCTGAGCGAACAGGCATGCACACCATGACGGGTAAAAAGCTTCCGGGGCAAATGCAGGTTCAGGAAACACCCAGTACTGCTCGAACGCTGCAGGAGATTGGACTTGTAGTTTACCGGATTTACGGGTTTTCCAAAACGTTTTCTATTTTGATGCGCAAATCTGCCAAGCGATTCGCCATATCGCTGTCGCCGGTGGGCTTATGGGCTTCCGCAGCCCAATCGTGAGCCAGATTCAACGCCGCCAGCACGGCAATACGGTCGGCCCCGCTGACTTTACCGGTGTCGCGGATCTTGCGCATTTGCTTGTCGAGCTCGCGAGCGGAACTAATCAACGAATCTCTCTCGTCCGGCGCACAGGCGATCTTGTATTCCTTGTCCAGAATATTCAACGAGACGGGGTGAACGGCTTTACTCATGAGTCGTGTTCCATCGCTTTCAGGCGAGCGATCATCGCTTCGACTCGGGCTTTGGCCAGCGTGGTTTTTTCCAGCAATTTGGCTTTCTCCTTAACCAAGGCATCCTGTTTGACTTTCAACGACTTGTTCTCATTTTTGACTTGATTGAACTGAGCGATCAGCACATCCAGTTTATTTTCCAGCGCTTCGAGTTCGGTAGACGGATCTTTTTCGAGTTGAGACATAGTCAGAAGTATGGGCTGATATGACGTTATAATCCTCACGTTCGGCTAGGAATGTTAGCATAAGCCAGGTATTTGAACAGCTCCTTGACAGGAAACACGTATCCAATGACATACAGCGCGATCAGCGAAATTCTGCAACAACACGACGCGGACGTCGGCGCCGCGGAGGCACACGGCGTCGCTACCGGCATGCTCTGCGTCGAAATTAAAGCCGACGTGGAAAACTGGCTCCGGGAATTGTTTGCCGAGATTGAACAATTGATTGAGGGAGACAAAAACCTGCTGTGCGGCGTCTTCGAACAAACCCGCACTTTACTGGAAAATCAAAACGACGAATTCGCGTTCGACTTGCTGCTGCCGGACGAGGACGAGGCATTGGCGGAACAGGTCGAAGCCCTGCGCTGTTGGTGCCAGGGATTTCTGTTCGGCGTAGGCTACGCCCAAACCGACGCCGACTGGCCGGGCGACACGGCCGAGGTGATGCGGGACATGATCGAACTGACTAAAATCGACAGCGACCTTGGCGAAGAAGACGACGAAAACGCGCTGATCGAAATCCGCGAATACGTGCGCGCTGCCGTATTTACCGTACGCGACCAGTTCGCCGAACAACACCCGCTACAAACTCACTAAGCCGCCGCCCCGATGAAACAGAGCGAATTCAAAAAGCGCCGCGCCAGCCTGATGAAACAAATCGGCAAAGGCAATATCGCCATCATTGCCAGCGCCCCGCACCGCACCCGCAACCGCGACGTGCATTACCCATTCCGCCAGGATAGCGACTTTTACTACCTGACCGGATTTAATGAAGCCGAATCGATGGCCGTGTTTATTCCCGGCCGCGAACAAGGCGAATACATCCTGTTCTGCCGCGAATTCGACGAGAAAAAGGCCTTGTGGGAAGGCGCCCATGCCGGCCTGGAAGGTGCCACCAAACATTACGAAGCCGACGATTCGTTTCCGATCGACGATCTGGACGACATCCTGCCCGGCATGCTGGAAAACAAGAGCAAGGTGTTCTACCCGATGGGCAAGGACAGCGATCTCGACCACAAACTGATGGAATGGATCAACAACATCCGCAAGCAATCCCGTTCCGGTATCACGGCACCGGGCGAATTGGTGTCGCTGGAACACATCCTGCACGAGATGCGGCTGTTCAAAAGCGCCGAGGAATTGAAATTGATGCGCCGCGCCGCCGAAGTCTCGGCCAAGGCACATGTTCGGGCCATGCGGGCCTGCAAGCCGGGTTTATACGAATACCAGATCGAAGCAGAACTGATGCACGAATTTGTGCAAGATGGCTTGCGCGCAGTGGCCTACCCGTCCATCGTCGCCGGCGGCAGAAACGCCTGCGTGCTGCATTACACCGAAAATAACGACAAACTCAACAAAGGCGACCTGTTGCTGATCGACGCCGGCGTCGAATGCGACCATTACGCCGCCGACATCACCCGCACCTTCCCGGTGTCCGGCAAATTCAGCGAGCCGCAACGCTTGTTGTACCAACTGGTGCTGGACGCCCAAGCCGCGGCTTTGGCCGAGATCAAACCCGGCAATCCGTGGAACAAGGCCCACGACGCTTCGGTGGAAACCTTGACCAGGGGCTTGGTGGAACTGGGCCTGCTCAAAGGCAGGGTGAAAAAACTGATCAAAGACGAAAAGTACAAACAGTTCTACATGCACCGCATCGGCCACTGGCTGGGGATGGACGTGCATGACGTCGGCGATTATAAAATCAAAGACGAATGGCGCCTGCTGGAACCCGGCATGGTGTTGACCGTCGAGCCGGGACTCTACGTCGCCGCCGACTGCGAGACAGTGGATAAGCAATGGCGCGGCATCGGCATCCGCATTGAGGACGACGTGCTGGTCACCAAGGACGGCCATGAGATACTGACCGGCGGAGTACCGAAGTCGATAGACGCCATCGAAGCGCTAATGACGGGCTAGACAATGCAACACGACTTCGATCTGATCATCGTCGGCGCCGGTTTGGCCGGCAACTGCCTGGCTCTGGCCCTGAAGCGCAGCGGATTGAAGATCGCGTTGGTCGAAGCCGCCAGCCGCGAGCAGTTGCGAAATTCGCCGGCCGGCGACCGCGCCTTGGCCCTCGCGGCCGGCACCGTGGAATTATTGAATGCCTTGGGTGCCTGGCGCGGCGTAGCCGACAAAGCCACTCCGATCAAACACATCCACGTTTCCGACCGCGGTCATTTCGGCAAAACCCGGCTATCGGCCGAAACCGAGGGCGTCGATGCCCTGGGTTATGTGATCGTCGCCCGCGACATCGAACAGCACATGGCCGACTTGGCCGAGAAAACCGATACCGTTTGCCTGCACCAGACCCGGGTCGCCGGATTGATGTCGGGCCGCGATGCAGTCAACGTCAGCTTGAAGCAGCACGACGGCAGTTCGCTGAACGTCAGCGCGCAATTACTGGTCGGCGCCGACGGTGGCAATTCCACGGTACGCAAACTGTTGGAAATTCCGCAGCACGTCACCGAATACGGCCAGACCGCGCTGGTCACCACCGTGCATTCGGCGCTGCCACACCGCAACACCGCCTTCGAACGTTTCACCGAGTTCGGCCCGCTGGCCTTGTTGCCGGTAGCCGGCAAGCAATCGGCCGTCGTCTGGACCCGCAGCCACGAGCAAGCCGAAACTCTGCTCAATGCCAACGACCGCGAATTTCTCGCTGAACTGCAGGATTGCTTCGGCTATCGGCTGGGCGAACTGAAATTGGCCGCGCCGCGCCGGGCGTTTCCGCTCAGCCTGATTCGGGCCGAGAGCATGGCCTCCGGCCGTACCGTGATCATCGGCAACGCCGTTCACCAACTGCATCCGGTGGCCGGACAAGGGTTTAACCTGGGCATCCGCGATGTGGCTTTGCTGGCGGAAATGCTGACCGAGCAACACCAGCATAACGGCGATATCGGCGATGCCCGCATGCTGAAAAACTACAGCCGGCAGCGCCAGCAAGACCACGGCAGAACCATCGGCTTCACCGACAACTTGGTCAAGATCTTCTCCAACGGCAACCTGCCGCTGGCCGCAGTCCGCAACGCCGGCCTGACCTTATTGGACCACCTGCCCTTCGCCAAGCAAATGCTGGCCCGCCACGCGATGGGCTTGGCCGACCGGCTGCCGAAAATCGGCGACCGCGAGTAAGCCGCCAACCGCCGGCATCAGCCGGTAACGCTCAACCAGATCGATGTCGCGAGACACACGCCAGTCAACAGCGCGGCAAAAACCCGTGCGCGCGGCCGCGGACTGGCGGCGGTCCAAACCAGCAAAGTCCAATACGCCGCGGCCGGCAACAGGAAACTCAACAAAATCATCGCCAGTGCTCGTTCCGCGGCACAGGCCTCGTTACAAATTCCGGTCCAATAGCGCCACAAACCAACGCCCAAGCCGACCGCCAAACCGGCACCGGCCAAGCGAGATAGAAAGCGCAAACTCACGGCACCTCCCAAAACAGAATCTTTTGCGACTTACTCAAATCGGAAAAACCCGGTCCGGACGCCACCCCCAAACCGAAGCGCAACACGGTCACCACCGTCCCTTGAAACCCGGACGCCGTCAGCCGGCTACCGTTCCACAGATCGATATGGTCGCCGGAAGGCGTTTTTTCGCCGGGGCGCAACCAATAATTCTGAAAATAGACGATACCGGTCTTACCCTTGATTTTGCTTTGCCAATCCTGACCGGTGACATCGGCAACCCGGCTTTGCAGCACCTTAACCGAAGCCGTCTGCAGCCAGTCCGCCATTTCCTGCGCCCGAATCGCCAACCGGTTACCGCCAACGCTGACCGTAGCCCCGGTAAAGCCATCCAGCTTGGCACCGGCCGCATACAATGCCGCGCTGACTTTAATCGCGCATTGGTTTTCATACCCCACAGGCACGTTGCCGTTGCCGTCGCGGTAAGGCGCTTCGTCCGGATAGCCGGCCCACAACCGGCCAAAACTGATGGGCTTCGGCGCCATGCCGACCGCCCCCGAGAAGGCACCGACCGGCCCCGGCCGCGGCGATACCGCCCGACAACTGGTACCTTGGTCTATGGTTTCGTTTCCTCTGCTGTTACAGACAGGGCCAGGGCGTTGTCCGGGCATGACGGCTTCCTCCAAACGACGAGAAGTTTATCCTGAGAACGGCCGGCGAATCGCTTGGCCGGCCAGAGTCCGGATTACAGCACGTCTGCTGCGCCGCGTCATCCGCTAAAACTAGGCCGGCATTTGGCCGCCGCCACGCCTGTCAAGCAAACCCCACAATTACCGGTATAATGAATCTTCCGTTGTAATCCTTTAGCTGTATATGAGTAATGTTTTTCTGGTCGCCTGCGCCTTGCTGCTGGTGTTGTTGAACGGCTTTTTCGTGGCCGTGGAATTCAGTCTGGTAAAGTTGCGGCAGACCCGAATCAAAGCCATCGAACAAAACGAAGGCTGGCGCGGCCGGATTCTGGCCAAAGTTCACAAACAACTCGACGCCTATTTATCGGCCTGCCAGCTCGGCATCACGCTGGCCTCTCTGGGCCTGGGCTGGATCGGCGAACCGGCCTTCGCCGATTTACTGATACCCTTGTTCGATCAGTTGCAAATCACCTCGCCCGAATTAATCCACAATATTTCTTTCGCCTTTGCCTTCTGCACCATCTCGTTCCTGCATATCGTGGTCGGCGAACAAGCCCCCAAATCGCTGGCAATTCGCAATCCGGAAGGCATTGGCCTATGGAGCGCGGGGCCCCTATATGCGCTGTACTGGTTGATGTATCCGGCCATCTGGCTGCTGAACGGTAGCGCCACCCTGGTCTTGCGCTTGAGCGGGCTGTGCGAGGGCCACCACCACGACAGCCATTACTCCACCGACGAACTGAAACTGATCCTGCGTTCCACCCGCTCGGCCGAGAACTTTACCGGCGAAGAATATAAGGTGTTAGCCAAAACCCTGGATTTCGGCAAACTGGAAGTCTCTGACTTGATGCGGCCGATCCACGAAATCACCGCACTGCAACGCGGCCAGTCGCCGCAGGAAATGCTGGAAATCGTTTCCAGCAGTTGCTACAGCCGCTTTCCGTACTTCGACAGCAACGGAATGGATGCGTTAGGCATCATCCACCTGAAGGATTTGTTTCTGGCCCAGCAAAAAGGCGATCCGCTGCACGACCTGGAAGCCTACCTGCGCCCGATTCTACATATTTCCGCGCACATGCCGGCATTGGAACTATTCCGCCGCTTTACCCAAGGCTCCCCCCACTTTGCGGTCATCGGCCAGAAAGGCCAAAAACCGTTGGGCTTCATCACCCTGGACAATCTGCTGTCGGCGATAGTCGGTGAGATCCGCGACGAATTCTGCCAATCGGAAAGCGACTGGACCCGGCAGGATGACGGCAGCCTATTAGGCAAGGGCAGCCTGCCGATCTTCTCCTTGGAGCGCATTCTCGGCGTCGACATCGAAAACGAAGAATTGGACCTGGACGACGTCGATTCCGTCGGCGGCATGATTCTGGCGCAGTTGCGCGACATACCCGATGTCGGCGAACGCATCGCTTTCAACGATTTCGAAATCGTGGTCAAGGAAATGCAAGGCCCGCGTATCGAATGGGTGGAAGTGCATCCGAAACCGTAATCCCCTGTCCAGCGCCTAAATTCCTCCAAGTTAAAGCGCGCGTCCGGCACTACTCGCCGGAACCAGGCCAATTCGCCGTTGCTGTCCCTGGTCAACACCGGCAACTAGAGGTTGCAATATGGACTGGACACAAATTCTCGATATTCTGAACGCAATCACACCGGCCGAACGCCGCCAATGGGTAGTGGCGACGGCCGGCGTGGCGGCAACGGTGGTCATCCTGCTCTGGCTGGAAAGCCGGGTTTTTGGCCGCCGCGGCCGAGCCGGCAGCTGGCTGGCAGTGCGGATCGCGTCGCTGATTGCCGCACCGCTCACCTTTGCCGTTCTGGTATTGCCGGCCAAAGCGGTCAGCGGCATGGAAGGCCTTGCCGTATTCTATCTCTCGCTGTTCACGGCGGCGCCGTTGCTCTGGTTCGGTTGCCATATCGTTTGCGGCAGCCTGGTAAGCCCCGGTTTTTCCCGAAACGAAAGTATCGCGCTGGGTTTCAGCGGCTTGGCGATTCTAGCCGTGCCGTTGACGGCCTATTTCGCGGCGCAAAATCCATTGCACGCCGCCGCCCGGCAGATCGGTTTGCGCCGGGAATTGCCGCCGGACAACCCACCGCTGCCATATCGCGTAGAGCCGGTCACGCCTTATACGATGCCCGGTGCCGGCCTGATATACACCCAATCGCTACGGGCAGAACCCGGCATCCGCTTGCAACGCGTCGAGCAACGTCTCGGCGGATACTGGCCCGCATACGATATCGAGCACCCCAATTACTGCACACAGGGCAACGACGTTCATCTGATGTGGTCGGCGCAAGAGCCGCCGCCGTATTTGCGGCTATCGTGGCTGCAGTCCGACGCTAGGACGGCCGCAACCGAATTCACGCCCGACATGGCGAGCGCGGATAAATCCACTCCTCAGATCTTCAGCGCAAATTTTCGCGAGGCCGGCTTGGACCCGGTCGCACCGATTCCGCGCGTGCGCATGCACTTGATTCTGCTGCAAGAAGGCTTGCCGGACTATACCGAGATGCTTGGCAATCCGCCCGAAGCCGGCGAACAAAGGACAACAGATTGTGTGGCAGCCGGTTTCGAGCGTTGGCGCCACAGCGACGGCCGGCGGATTCGAGCCGCTGGCATAGCGTTCTACCTGCCGTCCGGCGGCTTACCATTACGAGGCTTATTGGTGCCTGGCGACTCGCAGCCGGCGCAGTAACGCACTTCCGCAAATACGCATTTGCGCCAACCGCGCCGGCTATTCAGCCGGCCGCAAACTGGACTCGAGCACTGCTGCGGAATTGCTCGGCATTTTCGGCGAATCGGAGTAGGATGCCAGACAGCCCCGGACTGCACGTCGGGCCTTTCCAGGCTGACCGCCGCTACCGGAGTGGATCCCGATGATGAAGTACTACGATCGCAGCCGGAGCATCTGCGAATGGGAACGGCTGGACGAATGGCGGGACAAAATCCGCAGCAGCCTGGCCGGCGGCGAAACCAGCCGGATTTCGCCGTTTCATTTGTTATCCTTGACCGGATTCACTGCCGCCGAACAGCGCCAATGTGCCGATGTCTGGATGTCCGATCGCTTGGCCGCCAGCTCGGCGGAACGGGCAAATTTAGAGTTCATTTTCGACCGCTTGCCGCGCGCCAAAATTCGCCTGGGTTACCTATCCGCCGACTTTCAGGAACACGCCACCGCCTACCTGCTGGCCGAAACGCTGGAAGCCCACGATCGCGACCGTTTCGAACTTTACGCCTATTCCTACGGCGCCGCCGACGACGGCACCATGCGCCAGCGCCTGGAACGCTGTTTCGACCGTTTCATCGATCTCGGGGAATCGTCCATCGCCGCCTGCGCCAAAGCGATTTACGCGGACCGGATCGACATTCTGATCGACTTAAAAGGTTATACCCGCGGCACCCGCACCGAAATTCTGACCTACCGTCCAGCGCCGATTCAGGTGAATTATTTGGGTTATCCGGGCACGATGGGCGGCGATTTCTGCGATTACATCATTACCGATAATTATGTAACGCCACCTGCCAGCGCCGGCGATTACAGCGAAGCGTTCGCTTGCATGCCCGGCAGCTATCAACCGCACGGCTGCGATGTGGCGATCGGCCGACCGAGCAGCCGAGCCGAACAGGGTTTACCCGCCGACGGTTTCGTGTTTTGTTGCTTTAACCAGGCTTACAAAATCATGCCCGAGACCTTCGATATTTGGTGCCGGCTGCTATACAACACCCCCGGCAGCGTGCTGTGGCTGCTGAAAAACTCGCAGGCTAAAGGCCGGCTACGCAACGAAGCCTATCAGCGCGGCATATCGCCGGAGCGGCTGATTTTTGCCGACGAGGCGCCGCAGCCCGAGCATTTGGCGCGCTTGAGTCTGGCCGATCTGGTGTTGGATACGGCGCCTTACAACGCCCATACCACGGCCAGCGACGCCTTGTGGGTCGGCGTACCGCTGGTGACGTTTACCGGCGACACTTTCGCGTCTCGGGTGGCGGGCAGTCTGCTGCGGGCGGTGGATCTGGAAGAGTTGATCGCCGAAGATGCGGATGCCTATTATGCGCTGGCACTGGCACTCAGCAGCGATCCGCAACGCCTGGCCGAAATCAGACAGCAACTGCAGCAAAACCGTTTATCGGTCGCCTTATTCGACAATGCGGCGTACACACTGGACCTGGAAGCGTTGTATCAAGCCATGTGGGACAGGCATTTGGCCGGCCAATTGCCGGCGGCGATAGGTCGGACTGATTGACCGCACACAATCGAGGCTGCAGTACCAGCCGACACGCGCCGCATTCGCGGAGCGACGGTATTCCCCGCTACCCTTGCCAGAGCCGGCTTTGACCTCCGGATATAGCAAATTCAGATATTTTCCCGACGTTTGCAGTAAAATTGCCGGCTGCCTTGCTGGGCTAAAAATTCGGAGAATCGAGTTAAGCGCGTCCGATTAAAACGACATAGCGAACCAGAGTCGTTATTCGCTTCCAGACCAGACCCGGCCAGGCAATTGGCTCAGTTGTGTTTCGTAAGTTATCCACCACTCCGCATCAACGCTACCAGCGCGTTCAGGGCATTCAACCCCGATTACGTTTTGGCACCGGCGCTGGGACAGTGTCGACGGCGAATCTGATCACTGGGATTTTCCGCCGCTAGTGTACCCACGAGGTTCTTTTGAGTTTATCCAGCTACCGCAACGTCGACCGCGACCAGCTTGCGCACGATATCAAACAACTTTACCGACAAGCCCAGGCCGATCTGGGGCCTGAAGATTACCGCCACATGCAGCGGATGGAGCGCTGGGGCCAAGCCTGTTCGCTGCTCGGCTACGCTACGGCCTGGATCGCACCGAACCCGCTGTCGGCACTGTTGATCAGCCAGGGCAGTTTTGCCCGCTGGACCCAGGTGGCGCATCCGATCCAGCATCGCGGCTACGACAAAATCAAGCAGGCTAAGCCGCGCTACCAAAGCAAAGGCTTTGCCAAAGGTTGGCGCCGGTTTCTGGATTGGCCGGACTGGATGACGCCGGCCGGCTGGCACCACGAACACGACGTGCTGCACCATTACCGTTTGGGCGAGACTGCCGACCCCAATAACGCCCAGCACAATATGCAATGGTTACGCCAATCCGGCTTGCCGATGTGGTTGCGTTACGTGATTGTGGCGCTGTTCTCCGGCGTCTGGAAGCTGAGCTATTACACGCCGCGTACCCACAAGGAATTGCGCCTGGAACAGGCCCGCCATCAGCACCAACCGGCACCGCAAATGACCCGGCTCGGCGCCTGGAGCCTGTTCACCCCGCAAGGCCGCGGCCTGTGGCTACAAAGCATTTTGCCTTACGCGGCATATCGTTTCCTGTTGCTGCCGGCGCTGTTCCTGCCGCTCGGCACGGTGGCCGCCACCAGCGTATTGTTGAATTCCATCCTGGCGGAAATTTTCACCAACATGCATACCTTTCTGGTGATGATCCCCAACCACGCCGGCGACGACGTGATGGGCTTCGACGAAAAAGCACACAGCAAAGGCGAATTTTATCTGCGGCAAATCCTGGGTTCGGTCAACTACCCGACCGGGTCCAACGCCAACGACTTTTTATACGGCTGGCTGAACTACCAGATCGAGCACCACCTGTGGCCGGATTTGCCGTTGAGTCAATACCAAAAGCTGCAACCCCAGGTCAAAGCCCTCTGCGCCCACCACGGCATCCCTTATTGCCAGGATTCAGTATTCAAACGCCTGTTAAAGGCGGTGGACATCATGGTCGGCAAGACTTCGATGCTGAAGCCGGCGCTGGCACAGGCTTGACCTGAGCCCAGAACAAACCCGCAGTACGTGCCATCTAAGTTTTCATCCGCGGATCGTGGGCGAGAAACTCCAGGAATGCGCGCACTTTGAAAGACAGATTTTTTCGTGAGGGGTAGACACCATAGATGCTAACTTGGCGATCCATACTGGAGGAAAGTACCGTCGTTAAGCGGCCAGCGCGAATATCCTCTTCGGCGAGCCAGGTGGGCAACACCGAGATGCCCATTCCCTGGAGAGTCGCGTAGCGCAACAAGGACTCATCGGTACTGGATAAAACCGGAGTTATTTTAACGGAGGGAAACCCCAAATTACCCAAATCGGTTGGGAGAAGGGAATACCATAACATGTCATGAGCGACCAATTCCACCGCTGTTGTCGGGGTTCCCGCACGTCGCAGATAATCTGGACTCGCCAGCATGTTGAAGGTTACCGAGCCGACCGGTCTGGCGATCAGGGTGTCGCCTAGTGATTGCGAAACCCGCAATGCAAGGTCGACACCTTCTTCCACCAGATTAACGAACCGCCCCGATATATCCAGATCGAAGCGCACCTCCGGATATTGCTTACGAAAATCGGCCAGAATGCCGACGAAAGTGGCGTTGGCAAACCACACCGGTGCGCTGAGGTGAAGTAAGCCTTTCGGAACAAATTTCGATTGAGTGATACTGGCCTCCACCTCTTCTAGCCCATCCAGCAGGTGACGACATTGCTCAAAATAAAGCCTGCCATCATCGGTAAGACTTAAGCTACGACTCGTCCGATTTAACAATCGGGTACCTAAATGACGCTCCAAAGCCATTACGTGCTTGCTCGCCATTGCCGGGGAAATCTGCATTCGATCCGCCGCTGCGACGAAGCTCCGGCATTCGACGACGTTTAGAAACACTTGAATGCTGGTAAGTCTGTCCATTAATTGTTTCCTCAGGAGAAAGACAAGATCAATTATATGGGGAATGATCCAATGAAAGGAAAGCCTTAGACTACGACCTCCCAATTTTTGCAGAGAACATTGCTATGAATACAACCGTCATTCCCCAACCCGCCGGCAAACTGATGAACGTAACGCTATGGGGTGCGCAAGTTCTGCTGGCACTGGTGTATATCGCTGCCGGATCAATGAAAGTTACCCAACCGATTGCCGAACTCGCAGTGTCCATTCCGTGGACAGGCGTTACCCCGGAAAGCTTTGTGCGTGTGATTGGGCTGATAGACTTGGCGGGCGGGATCGGCATCCTTGTCCCGGCGCTGACCCGTATAAAGCCCGGCTTAACCGTCTGGGCCGCTACCGGCTGTTCCACTTTACAGATTTGCGCGATGTTATTTCACTTGTCGCGTGGTGAGTTTGCCGTGTTGCCGATCAACCTGGTTTTATTAAGTCTGTCGCTGTTCGTGCTGTGGGGGCGGAAAAACGAGTACACGATTCGGGGCCGAATCTAACACCGAGACATCCAAGCCAAACGAAATGCCCAATGGGCTGGTGCGATAAACGAAGCTCTATCCCGCGGTAACGCGTGGCACCGATACCCAAAAGCACCATCGGCAAGGATCATTCCTGCTCCCGGCCTGCGCCGAATGAGCGAATGCCGCCAATCCCTTGTATAACGGGTAGCAGCCAACTGTAAGACTTGTCGCCAGCAGTTGGTGCGCGCCGGCGGCGCTGCCACTGGGATTGGCCACGCATTCAAAGCGATTGCCCAGTTGTTCGAGTGCGAAGGCCGTAAGTCGCAATTGCTAGGTTGACAATAGGCGTAGCCATATTGCCCAATATGTTTTAACAAATCGCACCCGGCGACCGTATGCCTACCATTTTGGCGGAAGTCGCCCCGTTTTATATTACTGCTCGCGCAGAATCTCGTCAGGTTGTAAATCGCGGCGCTTATGAATCACCGCGAGCACTTCGATATGGGTAGTTTTGATCTCGTAAAGAATGCGGTAAGAATAGAGCGAAAGTTCACGCACAGCTTCGTTGCTTAGTTCTGGCACCGTACGTCCAAGACGGGGCAGTTTATCCAAGCCAATCGTTTTACTAACCAGCGCAGCCACCCGCTTGGCATAAAGCGGCGAATCCTGCGCAATATAGTCGTGAATATGACGAAGCTGGGCCGATGCGTGATCGGTCCACTTTACCAGGCCTGAATATCTCTTAGTACCTGTTCGGCGGGTAGGGCTCTGCCCTGTTCAGCGTCCATTTGGCCGCGCCGAATGCTTTCCAGCACATAGAGCCGGTACATAATTTCCTCCATGTCGGCGGTATCAGGTAAACGCTGAATGATGGCAAGGGCTTCTTGTTTAGCGGTGTTTAGCTGCATGCTGAACGTCTTTTTTAGTCGCTGATGGCATTCTAGGCTTGACTGACATTGGTTAGCGTCAAGCTAGTAGTTTCACCTTGGAGCACTATTTTACAGGCAGGACGC
Source organism: Methylomonas koyamae (assembly GCF_006483455.1). GTDB lineage: Bacteria > Pseudomonadota > Gammaproteobacteria > Methylococcales > Methylomonadaceae > Methylomonas > Methylomonas koyamae_B. The sequence continues at coordinate 15,085 of NZ_PPPU01000025.1, read as the reverse complement.
GGTGACCACCATTGTTGAAAACCGGTCTCGTTATACTTGCTCTACAACACCGCCAATCCGCTGGATAAAGTGGTGGTCGCCACCATCTGTAGCGCCGCCGACACCGAGAAAGCCTCGGCGACCAAGGGCTTCAGCCATACAATGGCCTGTAACAGATGATCTGTTGACTTGGATTCCAACCGGGTTTTGCCTGTGCCAATTAATATTTCGGCTCAGGCAAATTCAATCCCAAAAGCGAAGGGCGCTTATTTTCCGGTGGAATTCGGCCGAACGGGCTTCGCTTCCGCAGGAGCAGCGGGGGCAGCAGCGGCAATCGAGCCGAAGGCGATTTTATTACCGATCAGCTTTTCCACTTGCCGTAAGGCACTGCGTTCGTCGGCGGCAACCAGAGACACGGCAAGCCCGCTCCGCCCGGCCCGGCCGGTGCGGCCGATGCGGTGCACATAGTCGGCCGAGGAACGCGGCAGCTCGAAATTGACCACATGCGGCAGTTTGGCGATGTCGATGCCGCGTGCGGCGACATCGGTCGCGACCAACACCCGGATGTCGCCGGTTTTGAAGTCGGCCAAGGCGCTGGTACGGGCGCCCTGGCTTTTATTGCCGTGGATCGCCTTGGCGCTGATTTGGGCCGCGTTCAATTTCTCGGTCAGCCGGTTGGCATTGTGTTTGGTGCTGGTAAAAACCAACACTTGCCGCCAATCGTTGCTTTTAATCAAATGCGCCAGCACCCCGGCTTTAGCCGGTTTTTCCACGGCATAGGCAATTTGTTCGACGCTGTCGGCCGCGGCGTTTTCGGCGGCGATTTCGACTTGGGCCGGATTGCGCAGCAGCGTTTGCGCCAATCGGCGAATGTCGGCGGAAAAGGTGGCGGAGAACAGCAGGTTCTGCCGGGTTTTCGGCAGCAAGGCCAAAATTTTGTTGATGTCGCGGATGAAGCCCATGTCCAGCATGCGGTCCGCTTCGTCCAGCACCAGCATTTCAACTTGATTCAGTTTGACGGCATTCTGGCCGACCAAATCGAGCAGGCGTCCCGGCGTCGCGGTCAGGATATCAACGCCGCCGCGCAAACGCAGCATCTGCGGATTGATTTTGACGCCACCGAACACGACATCGGATTTCAAGCGCGGCTGTTGATGAACGCCGTACTTGGCGACCGATTCGGCCACTTGCGCCGCTAATTCGCGGGTTGGCGTCAGTATCAGCGCCCTGACCGGCCGATTGCGGCTGGCGCCGGGATTGGTCGCCAAACGCTGCAGAATCGGCAAGGTGAAGCTGGCGGTTTTGCCGGTGCCGGTTTGGGCGGCGGCGAGCAAGTCGCGGCCCGAAAGCACCAGCGGGATTGCTTGTTGTTGAATCGGCGTCGCCGCGCTGTAACCGGCTTCGCGGACGGCGCGGATTAAAGGCTCGGCCAAGCCGAGATTGGAAAATGGCATGAATAATTCTCGATGTGCGGGAGTGAAATCCCGTGAAAAAAAGGAATCCCTAACCGGAGCATCCGGTTAGGCAAAAGGGTAAGACACCGAGGCATCGGTGTCTGCTTGAAGTCGTGTGTCAGGATAGGGTCGCGGTTAACGGCGTCTACCCTGTTTGCCGCCGCCACTTTCGAAGCCGACTCTGAGCATATTGCCGCCGAATTGGACGCCGCTGAGTTTGGCAATCGCCGCTCTGGCTTCATGGCCTTCCATTCCTATGTAACCGAAGCCGCGGCATTTACCGCTGAACATATCGATGACGAGTTCGATGGAATGCACCTTGCCGAATTCGGAGAACAGGGCCGTGACAGTGGATTCGGTCGCGTCGCTAGGCAGATTGCCGACAAATATTCTTTTCAAAATGAGTCCTGAGTTGGGGGATCAGTATGCGGCTGCTGCTTTGGGCAGAGCGCGTAACGGAGGCGGGATTGGCGAACTTTCCAGACCATTGGCGCGGCACTGGAAAATCAAAACGTTGAGGCAACAAAGCCAGCGATATCGCTTTAACTCGGTTGATTCGTTGTCCGTGCGGATTGGTTCGGTATTGAATACAGGTTGCCGCGTAAGCTACCGGCAACCTGCAGAGCCATCGATTAAATGACTTTTACGTTTTCAGCTTGCAGGCCTTTAGGGCCACGGCCGATGCTGAATTCGACCTTTTGGTTTTCTTCCAGAGTTTTGTAACCGCCGGAGTTGATGATGTTTTTGAAATGAACGAAAACGTCGGGGCCGGATTGTTGCTCGATAAAGCCGAAGCCTTTATCGGAATTGAACCATTTTACGGTGCCAGTCGTGATTGTAGACATGAGTAAGTCCTTGATAAATGTGAAATACTGCCTAGAGGGCAGGTGTAGCCGGTAAAATTGGAACTTACTTTATGAAATCAGAGCGAGTTGCGACTTCGGTGGAAGCGGCATCGAAATGGTAATCAGCAGGGTAAATCTTAATTTTGGAGCTGGCGGGAGTATGGATGCCTAACCGGCGCGAGTCAAGCAGTATTTTCCCGATCGGCCGAATACCCCGCCCCTTATCGCGCGCGGCCTCTCAGATCGAAACCTTCGAACGATGGGGCTTGCCAACCAAGCCCGCGTCGAATCGAGCGCTAGTCAACGGCTGCGCAGACCCGATTGCGCCCACTTTCCTTGGCTCGGTAAAGCGCCTGATCGGCCCGATTCAGCAGCGCATCGACGCTGTCGTCTCCGCCGGTTAAGGCGGCCGCACCGATCGAAACGGTAAAACTCAGCGGCTTGCCGCCATCGTGCGGGACTTGCGCAGTGCCGAGCGCCTCTTTCAGCCGCTCAGCCGCCTCGACCGCGCTTCCCTTATCGGTTTGCGGCAACAGGATCGCGAACTCCTCGCCGCCCAGCCGGCCGATGATGTCCGCTTCGCGCAAGGTCTCCCGGCAAACGTCCGCCAATTTTTTCAATACTGCGTCTCCGGCGCGGTGGCCGTGAATGTCGTTGACTTGTTTGAAGAAATCCACGTCCATCATCAACATCGTCAACGGATTGCCGTAACGCAACGCGCTGGCGAGTTCCTGCTCGGCCTGTTCCAAGAAATACCCGCGGCTGCTGATACCGGTCAAATAGTCGGTACGCGCCTGCCGGGTCAGCTCCGCCTCCAGCCGTTTGCGTTCGGTGATATCGGAATGGGTGCCGCTCATCCGAACCGGTTTGCCGGCCACATCGCGCTGCATGACTTTGGCTTGGTCCAAAACCCAACGAATACTGCCGTCCTTGTGCAGCATACGGTATTCCAGCTTGTGCGACGGCGACCGGCCTTCGATCACATCGCGAATCGACTGCCACGCCGCCGCCCGGTCGTCCGGATGCACGAAATCGCTCCATTGTTGCGTGGTATGCCGGATTTCCTCGTGAGTGTATCCCAACATTTCCGCCCAGCGGGGATTACGGATTACTTCGCCGGTGCTGATATTCCAATCCCAATAGCCCAATTCGGCGCCTTCCAGCACAAATCTGAGCTGCTCCTCGCTGCTGCGCAAACTGTCCTCGTCGCCCTTCCGCTGAGTAACGTCACGAATAATGCTGAGTGCATGCCAGTTATTCTGCAATTTGATCGCCGACACCGACAGCTCTATCGGAAACTCGTCCCCGTTTTTTCTGAGCGACATGGTTTGCAGGGTTTTACCGATCATGATGCCCTGGCCGGTGCTTTCGAAGGTCCGGTAACCGGCATGCGCGAGCTCGCGCATCGGTAACGGCACGATCAACTCATGCAGATTTCGGCCCAGCGCTTCGGTTTCGGTGTAACCGAAAATTCTTTCCGCCGCCAGATTCCAGTGCACCACCTCGGCGTTCCTGCCGATGATGACAATCGCATCCTGCGCCGCCGAACTAATCAAGCGGAACTTTTCCATGCTTTCCGCCAGTTCCGCGCTTTTGTTCTGCAACTCCGTGGTACGTTGCCGCACCAATTCTTCGAGATGGTCCCGGTGGTGTTGTAATTCGTCGGCAAGCAATTGCAGTTTGCCGACCACGCGTTTGATATGGCTGGCAAACGGTTGAAAAATCAACCCGGCTTCGAGCACGAGCAAGACTAAAGTCAGCAGCCAAACCGCCGTTTCGGTGGCTTCGATGCGCCTGACATTGGCCTCGCCCTCGGCCTGATACTGCTTGACCATTACGTCCAGCGCCGACACCAGCGTGGTTGGCGCGGTACGCGTGATCTGTAACAGCAACGGGTGGTCTGTCGTCAACGCGTCGTCGCTTAGTTCCAGCAACTGCCGAACCGCGGCGACGTAACGGTTCACCTGAGCGTCGACGCCGTCGGCACCGGCAAAATACATGGCCTCTACCGTCGGCGAATGCTTGGCGGGCAACCCCATGGCGGGATCGCCAAGCGTCAGCGCCCGGTGCGAACGCTCCATCAAATCCACAGCGTCCTGCAAACTGGCCCGGATGGCCGGCCGGCCGGCCGGCGGCGTCATTACCAACAAATTGGCAAACAGTGCAGTACGCTGACTGAGCATACGCTGGCGGCCGCTGACATTAACGATCGCGGCCGTGCTTTGCTGCTCTGCAATCACCAAGCGCAAACTGAACCAGGCGGCGGTAGACGACGCAGCAACCAACAGCAACGCCACGGCGTAGCGCCTGATCAAGGCGCGGGCAATGGCACGATTTTGGGCGATGTTAGCTTCCTTAAACGGCTCTCCGGTCATCAGTACGGTCTCCGCTACTTAGATCTCCAGTTTAGCGAATTTAAGCATGTACCGGTTGGTTTAAAAGACATTCCGGCAACGAAAAACGAGGCCAATACCGAACGTCATGCAGCACCAGACGCCGGCATTCTTCCGATCCTTAAGAGCCGCGGCTGGTTGCCATGAAACTTTTATGAATAGCGGGAAGCCGGCAGCGGAAACGCCAATAATTCCTCGGCCGGCATGGGCTTGGCATACAGATAGCCTTGCACGAAGTCGCAACCGGCCGCCGCCAGAAGATCGCGCTGCCCCGCTGTCTCCACCCCTTCGGCAATGGTTTTTAAACCCAACTTGTGGGCCATCACGACAATCGCTTCGGCGATCGCACGATCGTTGGAATCGCTTTCCAGGTCGCGCACAAACGAACGATCGATCTTCAGGTAGTCGATGGGGAATCTTTTTAAGTAAGCCATCGCAGAATAGCCGGTGCCGAAGTCGTCTAACGCCACCTGCATACCGACCTGACCCAGATGTTTGATGATTTGCAGGATGTCGGGACGATCGTCCAGCAATAAGCCCTCGGTGATTTCGATGACGATGTGTGCCGGCGTGAGCCCGGTTTGCGCCAAATCAGCCAGCCAAGACACGTAAAAGTCACCCTTGATAAATTGGCGCGGCGACAAATTGACGCTAATTTGCCGGATGAGCCGACTGTCGGCGTTCCAACGCCGGGCGGTTTCCACGGCCTGACGAAAGACCCAATCGCCGATGTCGTGGATCAGCCCGTTTTCTTCGGCAATCGAGATGAATTGGTCGGGCGGCACCATGCCGCGTTGCGGATGCCGCCAGCGCAGAAGCGCTTCGGCCTTAACGATTTGGCCGCTGGCAATGTCGACAATCGGTTGATAGTGAACTTGCAATTGGCTTTTGACCCAGGCCTCGCGCAAATCACTGGCAAGTTGCAAGCGGTTTTGCGCTTGTTGCTGCATGGCGGGCGTGAAAAAGCTAAAACCGTTGCGCCCCTGTTGTTTCACGGCATACATGGCCTGGTCGGCGCAACCGACCAAGCTGTCGGCATTGACTGTATCGAAAGGATAAGCGGCAATCCCGATGCTGGCGGAAATATACACGGTGTGTATATCCAAGCTGAATGGCTTGCTAATGTCGCCGACGATGTTTTGCGCGATTCGACCGAGGTGCGACATGTCATCCACCCGCGGCAAGATGACAATGAATTCGTCCCCGCCCAGCCGAGCGACAGTATCGGTTTCGCGAACAGAGGCACGAATCCGCTGGGCGGCTTCGACTAATAACAGATCGCCGATTTCGTGACCCAGCGTATCGTTGACTTCCTTGAAACGATCCAAATCGATAAATAGCAGAGCCAGACTCTCGCCGCCGCGGGCAGCTTTGCCGATTTCTTCGTGCAAGCGGTCGCGAAACATGCGCCGGTTGGGCAATCCGGTCAAAGTGTCGTAGCTGGCCTGATGTTGCATCTGTTCTTCGATGCGCTTGCGCTCGATAGCGATAGCGCTCAAATGACTGGCATAGCGCAGTCGTCCCAGGTTCAATTCATTCGGCTCGCCGGGTTGGCCGCGATACAGGGTGATGACGCCCAATTGCTGGCCGGAAGAGCCGATAATCGGATCCGACCAACTGGAGACCATTCCGGTTGCCGCGGCAAACGCGCGACACTTTTCGGAAGCCGTGGCCAAGCGCATATCCTCTATGATCAAAGGCTCGGCCCGATCGAATACCATGGCACAGCCGCAACCCGGCTCGCCCACTGCCACGCCTTGCCCATGCACGGGGCAGGGAATGGAAAACGACGGCGCCACCCCCTGAATCAAACGCTTGCCGGTTTGATCCAGCAATTGAATCCGACAACGACAACCGGGACAGGCAGACTCGACATAGAGTGCGATTTGGGTGAGTATCTCGCACAGGTCCCCGCTTTGAGCCATGCGCTCGAACACCCGTCGACGTTCAATATCCAACAGTTGCTCTCGTCGATGTTTGGTCATGTCGAAACCCAACACCAGCAAACCGCGAATTTCCCCGTTTGCATTACACTCCGGCGAGATACGCACCAGATGGCTGTACAAGACCTCCTGCTTATTGCGCCATTCCAACGTCACATCTTCACGTTTGCCGGACGACAACACCCGCCGCAACAAGGCGATGTAATCATCGACCGTCACATTGGTCGCCCGCCAGAATGCGGTCACATGCGAACCCAGGATGTCTGCTTCCGGTAGATCGACAGCTTCCACGAAAGCCGGGTTGACGTAGGTGTGGTGCAAGCTCCAGTCCAGACGCAGCACGTAGGTCGGCAAGTTTTCGATCAGTGTGCGAAATTCTTGTTGGCGTTCGGCCAGTGCAGACTCCATCTGCTTGCGTTCGCTGATGTTACGGACCATCGCCATGTTGTAGCCTTGGCCGTCGGCTTCGAAATAGTTGGCGACCACCTCGACCGGAAACATCCGCCCGTCCTTGGTCTGGTGGCAGGACTCAAAGGTCAAGGAGCCGTTCTCCCGCAGCTCGCGCCAATGTTCGGGCCAGATCGCATGCTGGTAATTGGGGTCGATATCCGGGACGCTCAAGCCCAACATTTCGTCTTTGCTATAACCCAGTGCTTGGCAGGCGTGCGCATTGACGTATCGGATGCGGGCATGGGCGTCGATCAGACAAACCGATTCCTCGACCCGATCGATGGCATAGTGCAGGCGAGCCAGCTCTTGCTCGTGTCGTTTGCGCTCGGTGATGTCCAGTATGGTACCCACCAGGAACTGTTGGCCACGCTCGTCGTTGCAGCGGGTTTTCTTGATGATGATGGTATGGGCGTTGCCTGCGCGGTCGGTAAACGTCACCTCGCTGACATTCTCCTCGCCGCTGGCGAACACCGCATCGTCATTAATCCGGAATACGGCGGCCTCTTGCGCGGAAAAAAAATCGCAATCGCGCTGCCCCAATAAGGTGTCCATCGGCTGGCCGATGAACTCGCAAAAAGCCTGGTTGAGCCTGACCCAGCGATGCTCACGGTCTTTGACAAACACCGGGTCGGCGATCGTTTCGATCACCCTGTCGAGAAATTGGTGGGACTCATTGAGCAGGCGTTCCGACTGCTCGCGTTCCAGCTCGGCTGCCGCACGGGTCGCCACCAGTTGCAACAAGGCGGTCACACCGGCAAGGTCGTGCATCGGCTTGCCGTCCATCGCGGCAATCAAACCGACCACCTGGCCCGAGGAATCCAGCAGCGGTAGACCGACATAGCTCTCGACATCCATTTCAACCAGCAATCCATCTTCCGGGAACAGGCGCCGTATCTGCTCCGTGTAACAACACAACGCGCCGCCCTCGATCACGTTGGCGCAAGGCGTCCCTTTTAAGTCGTATTGGGTATTGGGCAACATAGCCCCCTTAGCGTATAGTGCTACGGTTTCGGCAATCCCCGAGCCTTTCAGCAAACGGTTGACGACCACATAATCCATTGCCAGCGTCTCGCCCAAGTAACGGGCAAGTGCAGACAAAAACGATTCGCCGTCGGCCTGCCAACGCCGTTGCACAATGAATTGCAGGGTGTTCTCGATGTGCTTGCGTTCAGTGATATCGAGCGATGTGCCGATAAAGCGCACCGGCTTGCCGTCGGCATCGTAGTAAGGCTGACCGCGTTCGAGGATGTATTTGACGCGACCATCCGGGAACAACAAACGATGTTCGACTTCATAGTGCGTCCGTTGCGCAATCGATGCGTTATACACCTGCACCACTCGCGCTCTGTCGTCGGGATGAACCGTGTCGACGAAGGATTCAAACGTTGCAGCGAACCGGGTCTTGTCGATTTCCCAGATGCGAAAGGTCTCGTCCGACCAGGTCAACACATCATTGACGATATCGACATCCCAACTGCCAATATGACCGATGCGTTGGGCTTCTTCCAGCGCCACTCGACTGGACTGCAAGGCTTGTTCGATCTGCTTGCGCTCGGTGATATCCAGCATGATGCCATGCCACTCGATCTCACCCTCGGGGCCCAGATCTGGGGCTGGCGCGGACTTGGCTTCGAGCCAGCGGATTCCCTTCCCGGGGTGAATGATACGAAACTCGATATGAAACAGCCCCCGCTGTTTCACCGAGTTGGCCAACGCGGCCTCGATCATTTCCCTGTCATCCGGATGGGCCATAGCATGCAACGGAGCCATGTCCTCGGCCACCTGCTCCGCTTGCAAACCATATAAATCGCATATGCCGCTACTCGCATAGGGAAAGCTGAAACGGCCATCCCGCGATAAGCGAAAGGTAAACACAAAGCCCGGCAGATGGGCCGCCATCCGCGAAAAACGCTGTTCCAATTCTAAGGCCAACGGCATCGATATTGCCTCTTCAACTCAGGTAACTCGGAACACCCGGCGCCCCGTCCGGCCCATCCGAATGTCGTCGAATCTGTTTGGGCTTAGAGCCCTGACCCGGTCCAGCAATCGCACCCCCAATACCAACAAACTCTATTCAAAACCTACGCAACTTGGACGTGGCGTCAGAGGAAGTCAAGTCGGTCGGAAAATACAGACTCCATGGGACTGGTTCTCCGACAACCACGCGTCAGTTCGTAAAAAAACGGCAGGCAATTCCGGCGTCCGTCTTGCGCTTTGGTTTGAGGCAAACCGCTTTGTGTAATTCAGCTGAAGGCGGTTATCACAACCGACGAAAAACATCCTAAACCATTGACTTAAACGCAATGTCACTGACCTGACGCTAACTCGGCGCCGAATACGGTCGAGAAAATTATAGAGTATGAAATCGCAGGATGAGGAATCGAAAGCCACTTGAATTAAGCAGGACTCCGGTCTGATCAGCAGGAGCGCAATCATGCTGCCCTGCTGATCAAAATAAGGCCAATCACGGATTTGCCGCCAGATGGGGCAGAGCCATCTATGGATGGCACTCCGGCAACAGCGAACTGCGCCAGTATTGGCCTTCTTTCTCGAACAAACGCCGGCTTTCTTCCGGCCCCCAGGAACCGGCCGGATAGGTAGGGATATAGTCGCGTTCGATCGCCCAGTTTTGCAGGATCGGATCGACGATACGCCAGGCGTACTCCACTTCGTCGAAGCGCAGGAACAGAGAGCGATCGCCTTTCATGACGTCCAGCAACAGATCCTCGTAAGCGTCGACCCGACGCTCGTCGGGTTGGCGGAAACTGGCGTCCAGGCTGGTAGTGCGGGTGCGCATCTCCAGCCCGGCTTCTTTGACGGTCATTTCCATCCGGATGCATTCGTCGGGCTGAATCCCCATCAATACCCAGTTCGGCGTCATGCATTGCACCTGGGTGTCGCGGAAAAACTGCAAGGGCGGATGGCGAAAACAAATCGAAATCGACGACTGGCCCTTGGCCATACGCTTACCGGTGCGCAAATAAAACGGTACGCCGCGCCAACGCCAGTTGTCGATCAGCAATTTCACAGCGGCGTAGGTCTCGGTCGTGCTTTCGGCCGGGATATTGGGTTCTTCCAGGTAGGCCGGGACTTTTTGGCCGCCGATGTTGCCCTTGGCATATTGGCCGCGGAAGGCGTGGGCATGCACGGCCGACTTCGGAATCGGCCGGATCGATTTCAGGACTTTGACTTTCTCGTCGCGTAGCGATTCGGCGTCCATCGATACCGGCGGCTCCATCGCCACCAAGGTCAATAATTGCAGCAAATGGCTTTGCACCATATCGCGCAACGCGCCGGCGCTGTCGTAATAGTCGCCGCGACTGCCGATGCCCAGTTCTTCGGCATGGGTAATCTGGACGTGATCGATGTAATTGCGATTCCACAACGGCTCCAGCATCACGTTGGCGAAACGGAACACCAGCACGTTCTGCACCATGCCCTTGCCCAGGTAGTGGTCGATCCGGTAAATCTGGTCCTCGCTCAGATAGCGGTTCAGGCGTTTTTGCAGCGCTTGCGCGCTCTCCAGATCGTAACCGAACGGCTTTTCGATCACGACCCGGCGCCAGCCGTACTCTTCGTTGAGCAGGCCGACGTTACTCAGCGATTCGATCACGTTGCCGAAATCGCTGGGGCCGATCGCCAAATAAAACGCGATATTGCGGGAAAATTGCGGGCGACCGCCCAGGGTTTCCGCCAGCGCTTGGTAGCATTCGGCCTGGTCCAGGTCACCGCGGTGGTAATCCAGGCGTTCGGCGAAACGGGCGAATTCGGCTTCGTCCAGCGGCGTTTTCGACTGCTCCTGCAACAAGGTTTTCACTTCGGCCAGCCAGGTCGCCCGATCCCACGGCCGCCGGCCGACGGCCAGGATGCGGGTGTCGTCCGGCAGTTTTTTTTCCAGTTGCAAATGATAAAACCCGGGCATCAATTTCAGCCGGGCGAGATTGCCGGTGGCGCCGAAAATCACGTAGGTACAGGGATCGGTATTCATGGCTCTGACTCCTTGCCGAAATGGCGCTGCTTAAAACAGTCTCAGCCAGTTTGCATGATTTATCGAGAGCCGTCGATCTTGGCGTGACCACTAGCGCCAGGAAGTGCGGCCAGACAGGTCGCATCGGTCCCGGCAAAGCTGCGGATTACCGGTTGCCAGGTACTAGCAGCTTGATTTTTCGGGGAGGTTTGCCGGACCGATGCAATCGGCTCCCGCGCTGACGGGAGCCGTGGTTGGAACCGCTACTGCGGACAACGCGGTTCGCGCGAAGCAAAAGTCATCAGGTATTGGCCAGCATCGCCAACGCCGTCAGACTGGGCAGGAAGAAATAAGCCCCGCCGCGGGTGGTGACGAACTGCTGGAAACCGCAGACCCGGCGCCGTAACGGTTGGTCCTGAATGGTGAATTTGCGGTCGGTTTCCACTGCGCTGCCGATCAACGGATCGTCTTCGTCGTACAAGCCGGCGAATTTGACGTTGTTGATCCAGGTATGTTGTACGAACTCGAACTGGCGTTCGATATTGGCGTTAAGGCAGATGAACAGCAGCCCGCGCTCGTCTTTGCCGTTATCCTGGCTCGGGTCTTCCAGAAAGCTGCCGTAACTGCGGCCGCGGCGCAAGATGCGGTGCCGGTTGGCGACTTTCAGAGATTCGGCCTCGTTTTCGCCCAGCCCCACTCCGCGCGGATTGGCGCGGCGAATGTGCGAGCCGAACGGGCAGCCGGTGCCGTCCTTGTCGTTAGCGAAGGTAAAGCTGTTGTCGATTTTATTGGAATCGGTCTTTTCCCCCGGCTCCACTACCGCTCCGCTTTTCCAGCGGCCGACGAACTTGGCGGCCAGATATTCCGGATCGATGCCCTGCCGTGCCGCCTCGTCGTTGATAAACTGCCAGAATTCGCCGACGTTCTGTTTCAATTGGCGGAACACCAGGTAGGTACCGTTGGCGCCGAATTGTTCGCTGACCGGCATTTGGGTCTTCTTGCCGTCGTACTGGTTCGGGTAACCCAATAGAAACTCCCCGGTCGCGATTTCGCCGCTGCCGGACACGGTCGGAAAGCCGTCGACCAGCGGATCGGAAATACCGTCGGCAAAACCGAAATGCTCCCGCACGAAACCGTGCTGGTTTTGCACCTTGGCGCCGGCATCCAGACGGTCGATTTTACTCAAGCCGGCCGCTTTTAAGCCTTTTTCGAAACTGCTGCAACTGGCGGCGTGAATCGCATCATCCTTGGAAAACAGAATCAGCAGAATATCGACTTCCTTATTGCCGTTGCCCCAACTCCATTGCGCCGGGTCGTTGGGGCCGCGGTCGCCGAGCAAGGCCGAACGGTGTTCGGAATTCATTCCTTCCCGGAACGACAGTTCGAAACTGTAGCGTTTGGCCTCGTCCGCCTCCAGTTTGCAGTAGCCGGGATAGCTGATCGCCAAGTTCAGACGGTTTTCGGTGGTGTCGTCCGGCTTTTCGGCGCCGTGGCTGATCTGGCCGCTGGCGACCAGATTTTTCAACCAGGCTTTGGTTTTGGCGGCATCTTCGATCCAGAGCAGATAATAGCTGGCATTGGCCATGTATTTGTTGTAGCCGCTGAATACGATGCCTTGTACTTCGTCTAGTTTTATCGTTGTCATGGTTCAGTTCCTTATAAGCATTTCAGCCAGGCGGCCAGATCGGCGGTGGAGAACAAACCGCCATGGATGCGGCGGTTGTTATCGATGTTTTTCACCGACAAATCGGTATAGGCGCTGTACCAGACCAATTCCGGCAACTGGCTGTTACGGGCGAAGTTTTTGAAACGCTGTTCGTCGCGGGAACCGCCGCGCAAGGCCAACCATTGCGTATCCGGAAAACCTCTGTCCTTGGCTTGCTGGGTGTTACTCCAGACCGCGGTCAAACCGACGCTGGCATGGTCGATGAATTCGCCCAGGTAGTTTTCCCAGCTGCCGTCGTAATTGCTCATGAACAGCAGGCGTCGGCGGCCGCCGGCATTGCCGGGCAGAATCACCCAACGCGCAAAATGGATGGTGACGATGCCGCTCAAATTGCCTTTGGTCGCCACCAATTTGGCGACCAGATTGATGCCGGCCAACACCACCTTCAACGTGTAAAACCGGAAATTACCGGGCTTGATTTCGATCACGCTGGTCAAATGGTTTTGCAACTGGCGGTCTTCGACCCGCTGAATCGCCCGCATTTGCTCGGACACCACCCAAGGTTTGTCGTCCTGTTTGTCGCGCATTTCATGCCAGCGCAGCACGACGCCGAACGCGACTGCACCCAGCACCGCCGCGGTCGCCAAAAATTCGGTAAACGGCCCGAACCAACCGAAAAAGCCGCCGACCAGGACGATGCCGACCACCGCCAACAGCGCATTGAAGACTTTATCGCCATAGAGCGTAAAGAACGGCTGAGCCTCGATCTTGGGAATACCGCCCGGATACACCGTATTCAAATGCTGCACCACCGCGGCGTGGATTTGCGATTCGCTCTGGCCGACCAGTTCGCTGCGGTTTTCGTCGATGAATTTTTGGATATGGCCGCGGATTTCGCGCTGCCGGTAAATCGTATTGCGGTTCTGGCCGGGATGGGCGACGTAAAACGCATTGGCGCCCTGGTCGTTGGCCAGCAAGTAAGCCGCCAACTGGCCGGCATCGCTGCCGGGATAACCGGCGCAACAGCTATAGACCTTGTTGACGAACTGCGGATTCTTCGCGATCAGTTCGTTGACGAAAGCCTTGACCTCGCCGTCGATATTGGCCTCGAACGCCAGCAAGGCCGGTGCCGGCGAACTGCCCGGCGACGGATGATCGCCGGGTATGACGAAAAAAGTGCAGTAATGCAGATGCTCGTAGGCGGCGAAGGATATCTCCTGGCCTTTCTTGTTTTTGATATCCAGCCCGATCGGCTCCAGATAGCTTTTCAGCTCCTCCAGCTTGTCCGGCAAAATTTCCGTGATAACGGTCATCGGATTCTGTTGCATAGCAAAGTCCTCTTGAAATTATTATGGTCTGGTCGAAATTACCGATCGAACGCCAGCACGAACTGATCGGGGAACGGACCGTCGTACAACAGGCACCCGCATTTCCTGAGATTGTTCAGTCTCAGCAAACTGCCTACTATCAACGGAATCTGGATGCGGTTGACGTACTCGCCGAAACAGCGGTGCATGCCGTCGCCGAAATGCAGGTATTTGTCCAGCGGCCGGTCGTCGCGGACGCTGAACGGTTCCGGCCAGGCGCTTTCGTCGAACATCGCCGAGGCGGTGAAGGCAAACACTTCGGTTCCTTGCGAAATCTTGACGCCGCCGATTACCGCACCGTGTTTACAGTGGCGGCGCATCGCCGCAGCCATGGTATTGAAGCGGAACACGTCGAAGCACAGATGCAGTAATTTGTCCTCGTCATCGACCGCTTGCTTGGCCCGGGCCAAGACCTCCGGCTGGGCCAGCAATTGTTCGACGATCAAGCTACTGGCCATCGACGTGGTGTCCAACGCGCCGACGATCAGGCCGGAAATATTGCGGCGCATACCGTCGTCGTCCAGGTCGTGTTGGCCGTCCAGGCCCATTTTGATCAGACGGGACAAAAAGTCTTCGAAGACCTCGCCGTTTTGCAAACGCTGCCGGCGCTCGGCAATCAGATTCAGCAGATAGGGCCCCATTTCCCGGAAGGATTGCTCGGCGGTTTGCTGAATCGCGCGGTTGTTGCTCAAGTTCAGGAACAGATCGTGAAACAGCGAGCGCATCCAGCGCATCATCGTCACTTCGTCCGGCCCCGGCACGCCCAGGTAATCGCTGATGAAGCGCCGTGCCGCCGGCCGCGCCAGTTGCGACACCATATCGATCCGGCCCACCGGCAGCGCGGCTTGCACCAGCTCGTCGCAGTGTTTGCGGACGATACGGCGGATCAACTCGGCTTCGTTGGGCTGGATCACCCGCCGCAATGCGCCCTGCTCGCGGCTGTATTGTTCGGACCGGTCCATGCCCAGGAAGAACGGCCCGTTCAGGCGTTGCATGTTCGGCGCGTTGATTTCGGCGATGG
>NZ_PPPU01000024.1 GCF_006483455.1 Methylomonas koyamae | reverse complement strand
AAAAATTCTTACACCCTCAAACCAGCGCGTAACGATTGCAGATAAATCGCGTCTAACTCGGCGGTAAAGTCGGGCAAATTGCCGATTTTTTGTTTAATCGCAATCTCGAACAAACTGATTTGACTGAAACCAACATCGTTGTCCGGCTCCTGCATTTCCGCTAGTACACCGCGCGGCAAATTGGGGTGGTCATCCAGAAACCACAGCAATCAGTGGGTATCGGCCAAATAAGATTTGGGTTTCATTACATGTAATCGAGTAAATCATCCACCGGCGCGTTGAAATCGTCGGGAATGGTGACCTGGCCTTTCTAGCCGCCGCGAATCCGCGGCGCCGGGCAAGAGGCATCGTCCGGAGACTCCGTTAAAAAAGTCATTGTGACTTCGGCTTTAGATTGCACGGGGGCTTCTTCCTGTAAAACAATTCGTCCGTGGTCGTAATAACCTTTTATCGCCGTTAACATGTTCGCCCCCGCTCAGATTTGCTATGCAATCGGAGCTGCGCAAGCTTGTATCCCTTGAGGGGTAAATCGCAGCTGTTTTTTTAAATGACAGCTTATGTGCCTTTTCTTGTCCTTTCAAGTTACGAAAGCATCGCTAAAAGTCATCTTGAAGCAGCCGAACAGCTATCTTGAAAAACGCCGTTGAACAAATCACGCCGAACCCTTGCCGGGGATGCCGCGACCGGCGGTCTTACAGACAGCGGCGTGGCCAACGCCGCGCTTAATCACCTCACAGCCACCTCGCCTCCCTTTTCAAACGCTCGGCAATCAAATCGACAAAGCTTCGGACCTTGGCCGAGGCATAGCGGCCTTCGCGGTGCAGGACGTGGATCGGCACCGGCGGGGGTTCGTGGCTGTTTAGCACGGTTTGCAGCTGGCCGCCGGCCAGGTAGGGAGCGATTTGGTAGGACAGCAGGCGGGTCAGGCCCAGGCCTTGCACGGCGGCTTCGATCGCGGCGTCTATCGTGGAAGTTGCCAATCGCGGCTGGACGCGCACGCTTTGCGCGTCCGCGCCGCTGCCGAAGCGCCAGTCAGGGCCGGCGCTGAGGCCGCCGGCGGCGATCAGGGTGTGCTTGACCAGTTCGCTGGGGTCGTTCGGCGCGCCGTGGCGCTGCAAATAATCCGGCGCCGCGCACACGACCGGCCGTACTTGGCCGACCCGCACCGCTCGCAGGCTGGAGTCCGGCAATTCGCCGATGCGGATGCCCACGTCCATGCCTTCTTCCAATAGATTTACCACCCGGTCGACGAACAAGGCCGTCACCCGCATGGCTGGATAACGTTGCAGGTAGTCAACGATACCGGGGATCACGTACAGCTTGCCGAACTGCGCCGGCGCGGTGACGGCCAACTGGCCGGCCGGCTCGGCGTTGATGCCGGCGGCGGCTTCGTCGGCTGCGTCCACGTCGGCCAGTATCCGCTTGGCATCTTCCAGATAGCGCTGGCCGGCGTCGGTAACCCGCACCAGCCGGGTGGTGCGTTGCAACAGTTTGACCTGCAAACGTTCTTCCAATGCGGTAATTGCCCGCGTCACCGCCGGCGGCGACATCGCCAGCCGCCGCGCGGCGCCGGCGAAGCTTTGCGCTTCGGCGACCGTGACGAACACCGTCATTGCTTGCAGTTTGTCCATATTTTGCCTCCTGGAGTGCGTTGAGCTATCGCCGCTTTAACGGTCGCCACGCGCCAGTTTTATTCCGAACCTCGGAATAGTCAATTGTAATTTATCCATATTCTGTTTATCAGGAGCAATCAATACACTGTTCTCACGGTTGGCAAAAGCCGGCCGCAATACCGATCCATCAATCCGAACATTACCGAGGTTTTTATGAAAATTTACGAATTCCGCGCTTTCCCGAATCCGCTGCGCGCTCGGATGGCCGCCGCCGAAAAAGGTTTGACTGACCGCATCGAGTTTGTGCAGGTGAATGTGCCGAACGGCGAACACAAGCTACCGGAGTTTTTACAACTCAATCCGGTCGGCAAAGTACCGGTGCTGGTGCTGGACGACGACACCGCGATTGCCGAGTGTACCGCGATTACCGAGTATCTGGACCATAGCGCCGGCACGCCGGTTTTGACCGGCGAAACCCCCAAACAGCGTGCACAAATCCACATGTTGCAACGCCGCGCCGAGGCCTTGGTGCTGGATGCGATCAGCGATTACTTTCACCACGCCACCGCCGGTCTGGGCAAATTGGAGCCGATTCAGATCAAGGAATGGGGCGAGTACCAACGCCAGGTGGCGATCAAGGGCATGCATTATTTCGACGGCGTACTGCGCGGCCAACACTACCTGTTGGGCGAGCATTTGACGATGCCGGACATCACGCTGTTTGCCGGGCTGAAGTTGATCGACTTTATGCAAATTGGCGTTCCGGATACCTGCAAACATCTGCTCGGTTGGCGGGAGCGGGTCGGGCAACGGCCGAGCGCGGCGGCTTGATGGGGTTTAGTCATGCCAACTGAGTAGGCCGAAAACCAGCGCCGCGGACGGCTCGAGACCTGCCGTCCGTGACCTTGGATTCCCGCTTTCGCGGGAATGACGGGTACAGAACAATTTTCACCATTCCGTAATCGAGGTAAACCGCCATGTCCAGAGCCTTTGCCGACCTTTGTTTTACCGATTCGGTGCGCGCCGCACAGCGCCGCTACGGCAGCCGGGAGGGCAATCTCGGTTTCGAAACCGCCGCCGATCCCCGCGCCGAGCTGGGCGAGACCGAGCAAGCCTTCGTCGCCGAGCGCGACGGCTTTTACCAAGCCAGCGTAGGCGAAACCGGCTGGCCCTACGTGCAGTTTCGCGGGGGCAGCGCCGGCTTCTTGAAAGTGTTGGACTCGCGCACGCTGGCTTACGCCGACCAGCGCGGCAACCGCCAATACATCAGCGTCGGCAATCTGGACGCAGACGGCCGGGTAGCTTTGATCCTGATGGACTACGCCGCGCGGCGCCGGCTGAAAATTTGGGGCGTGGCCCGCATCGTCGAACTCGACGCGACGGACTGGCCGGCGGCGCTGCCCGCCGAAGCTGGCGTCGAGCGGGCTATCGTGATCGACGTAAAGGCTTACGACTGGAATTGTCCGAAACACATCACGCCGCGCTTTACCGAAGCGCAGATTCAACCGCGCCTGGCCAGCCTACAAGCGGAAATCGAACGCTTGCAAGCGGAAAACCGTCGGCTGCGCGACGCTCTGCAAGCTGTCTAACGCCGCTACCTGCCGTAATCGGCGGCGCAGGCATTGAGCCGTGCCACGCCGCCCCAATCTTCGAACAGTTTTTGCGCCGCCGCGTCGATGCGCTCCGGCGTCAGGTAGGGCTCGACGCTGTCGCCGCTGGCCGGGAAGATCAGCACCATCGCTTGCGGTACCGTCCAGGCCTTGCCTTTGAATGCGCCCTTGCCGCGCACCTCTTGATAGTTGGCCGGCGCCGCGTTTTTGCCGAGCAATTTGCCGTTCAAGGCAACCGAGCCTTCGCCCAATTCCTTCGCCGGCCCGGTATCGCCGACCACGGCAAATACCGGTGCGGAACTGCCCGGCACCAGCGCCACGGCCAAATCGCCGACCTTGGCATGGCGTTTGGCAAATTCCGATAAGGTGTTCTTAGCGGGATTTTTCGGCAGCACCAGCGCTGGCGTGACCAAGGCATCGGCATAGTTGCCGATGTCGCAGACGTCGGCCACATTGGGTTTGTGCAAGGCGGTGGCGGACACCAAAAACCCGTCCACCGGCGGACAGGGTTTCCCGCCCTTGAACGGAATGATCGCCGGCGCGATTTTGGTTTGAGCCAATAGCTCGGCCGGCCATCCGTTTGCAAAGGCTTTTTGGGTGAGCAACCGCCGGCTGCGCAGCCCGTCCTTACTCAGTCCGGCGCAGGCGTCGCTCATGGCGTTGCACAGGTTGTTCAAGGCTGTTTCCTCACCCCAAAAATCGTCGACGCTGTACGAGCGACGAGTGCCGTCGGTATTGACGTTCAACCCTTCGATGAAAAACAGCGCCTTGGCCTCGCGATCCGACCAGACCCGGGTGAAACCGGTTTTGGCATTGCCGTCCGGCTGTTTGAAGGCTTGCGCCATGCCGCAGTCGGCGGCATGGCCGGCCGCAACGGATACCAGTAACCACCCGCAAGCGATCACGGTACGGCGGGCAGATTTGGCTAAGCGGCAATCGGACATGGTGGCCTCCGGCACTAGGGTCAATGTTGTTCAGTATCTAATATGCTTGCGGAGCGCGCTCGAATTATTTGCAAGCCGACAGCGTTGTCACATCGAGCCGGCTAACGCAGCAATTTGGCGTCGGCGGAATGGCTTGCCGCAGCGTTACCCAAGTAGGGATGAAAAGCCAATTGCCGGCAAAATTCGGCGAATTGGTCGGCCGGCATCGGCTTGGCCAGCAGGTAACCTTGCAGCAATTCGCAACCCTCGCTTTTCAGAAACTCGGCATGCTCGGCGGTCTCGACACCTTCGGCAATCACGGCCAGCCCCAAACCGCGGGCCATGGCGATGATGGCGCGGATAATGGTGGCATCGCTGATATCTTCGATACAGTCGCGGACGAAGGATTGGTCGATCTTCAACACGTCGAGCGGGAACTGTTTCAAATAGCCGAGATTGGAATAGCCGGTGCCGAAGTCGTCGACGGCAAACCGCACCCCGGCCTGACGCAGAGCATTAAAGGTCCGCTGGCTTTCCTCGGAAGGCCTGAGCAGGCAGCTTTCGGTCAATTCCAATTCCAACACGCCCTGGCCTTCGGGCAGGCAGCGCTGCAAGATTGCCAAGGTGCGTGGGGCAAACTGCGAATGCCAGAATTGGGCGGGAGACACGTTGACGCCGATATGGAATTCGGCGTCGACCAAGTTCAGCCGCCGCCACTCCGCCAGCGTATTCAAAGCGGTCTCGAGTACCCATTCGCCGATAGGCAGAATCAGACCGGTTTCTTCCGCCAGCGGAATAAACTCGGTCGGCGAGATCATCTCGTGTTTGTACTGCCAACGCAGCAAGGCTTCGGCGCCGATCAGGCGGCCGCGGGCACTATCGTATTTGGGTTGAAAATACAGCATCAGTTCGCCCAGCTCGCGGGCGCGTTTTAGGCCGCTTTCCAGATTCAAGCGCCGCGCACCGCGTTGTTGCAAGGCCGGCTCGTAAAAGCGGTAGGTA
Organism: Methylomonas koyamae; assembly: GCF_006483455.1. Classification (GTDB taxonomy): domain Bacteria; phylum Pseudomonadota; class Gammaproteobacteria; order Methylococcales; family Methylomonadaceae; genus Methylomonas; species Methylomonas koyamae_B. The sequence goes on along the minus strand of NZ_PPPU01000024.1, from coordinate 15,610 downwards.
TTGCGGCCCTGGGTTTTGGCGTCGTACATGGCACAGTCGGCATAGCGAATCAAGGCTTCGCTGTCGTCGCCGTCGTGCGGGCATAAGGCGATGCCGATACTGAAGCTGGTACTGATGTCGTGGCCGCGAATCGTAAACGGCTTGTGCAACGTGTGGCCGATCTGCTCGGCCAGGCGCGCGGCATCGCGGCGGGCATCGGCCAATTCGCGGCTCAAACCGTCGAGAATGACCACAAATTCGTCGCCGCCCATGCGCCCGACCGTATCGCCGGCTCTGACCGCATGCCGCAGCCTATCCGACACTTCCTGCAACAATTGGTCGCCGAAGGAGTGGCCCAGCGTATCGTTGACGTATTTGAAGCGATCCAGATCCAGAAACAGCAAGGCCATTGAGCTGCGCCGACGGTGGCTCTGACTTAACGCCAGTTGCAAGTGGTCCTTCAACAAATTCCGGTTAGCCAGCCCGGTCAGCTCATCGTAAAAAGCCTGGCGTTCCAGCATGCTCTGATAACTTTGCACTTCGGTGCGGTAATCGGCCAACCACGACACCATTAGATTGAAGGCCCGCCCCAACTCGCGCACTTCCGGGCCGCCGCTGTCCAGTTCCACCGGCTGCATGCGGCCGTCTGTCAATTGATGGGCGGCATCGGCCAATCGCTTCAACGGCGACGCAATCCGGGCGGTCATGGTTAACGACACCGCCAAGCCGATCAGTAAAATCACCGCGACCACCAGCAAGCCCCAACGCACGGCATGGCGCACCACGGCGACGAAATCGTCCAGATTCATTACCAGCCGCACTTCGCCGATCACCGCACTGTTGCTGGGCGCTTGCAGAAACAGCGCGTCTTCGTTCTGAAAGCCGCCGCTGGTGATCGGCCGCACAATCTCCAGCAAACCGTGGCGGTGCGAAGCCTGCCACCAATCCCAGAAACTCTCCGGACCTTTACCCGACTGCGGCAGCGGCCGGGAATCGTATTGGGCGTCGACCGACATCCGCGCCAATTCGCGGCCCTGAGCGTCGACAATCACCGCATACGCCAAGCCCGGCACCTTCCGCAGCCGTTCCAGTTGCCGTTCCAGCAATTTGCCCTGACCGGTGAACACCGCGTATTCGCTGGTCTCGGCCAGCATCATCGCCAAAGCCAGACTATGCTGCTGGCGGGCTTCGAACTGGCGGGTCAATTGAGTGTAGGTGGCAATAAAGCCGACGCTGAGCGCAGTCACCAACACCAACGCAACGTTCAGCAGATTGAAGCGGGTCGCCATCTTGATCGAGCTCCGGCTCATGGCGACACCTCACTGATTTCTCCCAGCCACCGCTCCGGAAAGCTCAATTTCATGTGCTCCAGGGTACGACCGTTGTATATGACCCTGACTTTGCGCGGCGACTGCGGCGGCAGACTGGACGGTGCCGCGCCGTTGGCGAGGATGCGCCAGGCCAGATCGGCCGCCTGAGCGCCGAGATCGGCGTAATCCCAATCCAAGGCGTATATCGCCCCGGCCCTGACCCATTGTTCCGACAAACCGATCAACGGCGTGCGGTTGCGGAACGAGTACAACAGCAATTCGCGCACCGCCACCGCGTTGAAAGCCGCCACACCGTCAACCGCCCACAACGCGTCGAGCTGGGCCGGCAATTGTTTCAGTAACTGGGGCAGTTCTTCCGGCGCTGCCACCGGGGCCGGCACCAACTCCACGCCGTCGGCCTTGGCCAATTGCTGCAGATCATGAAATGTCGGCTCCCCCCGCCGCGGATCGAAAATCACCGCGATGTGGCGAACGTCGGGCAACAGCCGGCGCAACCATCGCCAGTGCAACGCCGGTGAAAACTCCAGGCCGACGCCGGTCAAACGCGGTTGGCCGAGAAGTTCTTCGCTATCCAGTAACAAGCCGGCCACAATCGGCACCGATTGGCCGGAGGCCAAGGTAGCGCGCGTGGCCGGGGTACCCAGAGCCAACAGTAAGTGCGGAGTTTCCGCGCGCAGACGTTCGGCTACCACCGGAGCCGGTTCGTCGCCGACGGTTCGGGTTTCGATGTGGGCGTGCACCCCGTGTTGCGCCAACGCATCGCTGAAGCCCTGCACAGCCTGTCGATACGGTGCGGAATCGTGGCTTTGCAATATCAGGATGTCGGTCGCGAGCGTTTTACCAAAGGGACATAAGGCAGCGACGCCCAAACAGATGCGGGCGCAACTGCGGCTCAATTGTGGCTTGGCCCGCAACCACAGCAACAGCAGCCACTGCCATCCGCCGATAGCGAGCCGGGGCCGTACCGCTACGGCGGATTTAAAATTCAAGGGCCAACCTCAGACGCAGATTGCGTCCATCCTGAGGAATCTGATCGGGTAGATTGGCATTGGGCGGAATCCGCGGATCGGTGTAATTTTCGTCGAACAGGTTGTAAACGCCGCCGGTCAATTCAACCCCCGGCAGCCACTTGCGCGAAAACAGCACCAAGTTGCTAACGGTGTAATCGCCGGTCTGGACATAGCCCGGATTGGCCCGCTGGCTGACGTATTGCAACTCCCAGCTGGCAAACAATTTATCCTGCCACAACGGCGCGCTGACATTGAGCTTGACCATGTGCGTCGGCGAATTGGGCGCCTGTTCCAGCCCGGCAATCCGGGTCTGTTGGTAGGTATAACTCAGGCGGCCTTCGAAGCTGCGGTAACGACCCTGCAACTGGGTTTCCAGGCCGTGCGCCTCGGCATTGCCCTGGTTTCGGAATTGCCTGACGCCGCCGGCATCGACCTGATTGATCAGATTGCTCAGCTTGTTGTAGTAAGGACTGAAGCGAAGGTTGAAATACTCGTTGATGCGTTGTTCCAGGACAATTTCGTAGGATTCTATCCGCTCCGGCTTCAAATCCGGATTGCCGATCCAACTGCCGGAACAACAGGTGTAGTAGGTTTCGAAGGCGTTCGGCGCACGGAATGCAGTGCCGTAAAGCAGCTTGAGCGTGGTATCAGAGAAAGGCTGGTAAATCAGGCCCAAACGCGGGTTGGCGGTACCGCCGAAGTTGTCGTAATGGTCGTAACGGGCACCGGCGTGCAAACTCAAATTGTCTAGGATCTCCCACTCGTCTTGCAGGTAGACGCCGGCAATGCTGCTGTTCAAACGATTGTCCGCCCATTGAAAACCGCTCTGCACGTCGTAATTGGCCATGTGCTGGACGTAATTGCGGCGGTATTCGCTCCCCAAGGTCACGCGGTGTTTGTCGAAAAAGGTGTGACTCAACAACGCTTCGCCACCCAACCAATTACCCTGCCAGGAATCCTGGTTGGTGAGCAGTGGTTGCGGGGCCGGGCGACTGTTCAAGTCGTCCTCGAATTCGTAGCCGTCCCAAAACAAGCGGCCGGTAACCTCCCAATCGCCGCTGAAGGTATGCCGGTAATTCAAATCGGCATAGGCCCGGCGGTCGTCGTAATGGCTATCCGGCACGCCGAAATCGGCGCCGGCGCTGCCGGCCGGCAGGTATTTTTTACGCTGCATGTAACCGCCGCTCAAGGTAAAGTCGCCCCAAGCCAACTTGCCGAACAAGCGTTCGACTTGCTCTTGGTCCAACCCATTGGCAGAACCCAAATTACCGTAGTCCAAAGAATGGTGGCCGTCGCTATGGTAATAACTGGCCGACAGCAGGCCTTCCATACCGTTGGCGAACTTCTGCCCATAGCTGACCTGGCCTTGTTCGCTGTCGTAGCTGGCGACTTCGCCGCCCAGCCGCACGCCTTGCAGATCGCGGCCGCGCTGGGTGATGACGTTGACCACCGCAAATACCGCGCTGCTGCCGTACAGAGACGACGCCGGTCCGCGCACCACTTCAACCCGCTCGATGTTTTCGACGTCTACCAAAAAATCCCGGCCCAAGCCGGCATAGTCCTGCAAGCTCTCGTTGACCCTGTGGCCGTCGATCAACACCAGAATGCGGGTGTTGTAATCTCCCGGCGGCGCAAAGCCGCGCACGCCGACGCGTTGGTAAGCGCGATCGTAGGTGCTTAAAAAGCCGGGCAGACTGCCCAACATGGCCGCAACGGTACGCCAGCCGTAATGTTTGATCTGTTCGGAAGTGATGACATCGACTGCGGCGGGAGCTTTGGTAATCGGCTGCTCGTGGCGCGAAGCACTGAATACCGAGGGTAACTCGCCGAACAATACCGCCTGTTCGTCTTCGGTTTCCGCTGCGGCGGAGGCCTCGGCGCTGAGCGCAGGGGCGCTCAGCGACAGGCAAACGAGTAACGCAACACGGCAATTTCCGGTCAAACAAGGCATGGCGATTCGGATTCGATTTAAGTTAAGCGCAAAGCATTAGAGCTGCATAAGCTTAGCCAATCGAACACGAATGCCAAATGGATGGATCGTTTCTGCGTTTTGCCATAGTTCCCCCCTCCCGGCATCGTTCCTCGATGCCGCACGACGATTAAGTCAAAAGGCCAGTCATGGCGGGTACTGTACACCGATTGATGCGGTACCACGAAGTATTAATAACCTCCTTCTGGCGAAAAGCAGGGGAAGCCGAAACCCGGAACGGTTTCCGGCCACCGGCGTTGGACCGATTCCGCTCAACCGGCACGACCGGAAATGCGTGGCGCCGCCCGTTTCTCGGTTCTCACCCCGGACGGGCGTTGACCAACCGCCTGCCCACGGAAATACAGGCAGACTCGATTCCATCCCCCGATCGGTATCGCGCTAGGCAAACCGGCCGTTTTGATAGTCGGATACCGCTTGTTCGATCTGCTCCCGGCTGTTCATCACAAACGGCCCGTGCTGAACGATGGGTTCGCCCAGCGGCGCACCGGCGACCAGCAAGACCCGGCTGTCCTGCAGCGCGCGGAGTACCACGCCGTCGGCCTCACCGGAGTTGCTTAACACCGCCATCCGCCGTAAACCGGCATTCCGTCCGGCCACCTCGATTTCGCCGGCATAAACGTAGAAAAACGCGTTATGTCCGGCCGGCAACGGCTGCTCGAATCGGGTTCCGGCCGGCAGGGCCAGATCCAGCACCAAAGGTTCGGTGGTCGGCCGTTGAATTGCGCCGATGACGCCGTGGCTGGCGCCGGCCAGCACCCGTACCTGCACGCCAGCCACGGTGAATTGCGGAATCTCCGGGCTTTGCACGTCCCGGTAGCCGGCCGGAATCATCTTGGCGGCGGCCGGCAGATTGATCCACAATTGAAACCCGGCCAACAATCCATCTTTCTGTTCCGGCATTTCCGAGTGGACGATGCCGCGGCCGGCCGTCATCCATTGCATGCCGCCGGTTTCCAGCAAGCCTTCGTGGCCGGCGTTATCTCTATGGCGCATCCGCCCGGCCACCAGGTAGGTCAAGGTCTCGAAGCCGCGGTGCGGATGGTCCGGGAAACCGGCAATGTAATCGTCGGCCGACTCGCTGGCAAACGCGTCCAGCATCAAAAACGGGTCCAAGCGTCGCTGCAGGTCCTGACCCAACAGCCGGGTCAATTTGACGCCGGCGCCGTCGGAGGTCGCCCTGCCCTCCACCAGTCGTTCGATATGCCGCGACTGCAACACGGTTTGGCTTTGTTCGATTTGTGTAGTCATGACTAGTCCCCTCTCGCTGGAAATTTAAGCGGCCAAAGCCACGATTCGATCTTCAGCGGACCTAATCGCACTTTGTTCCGCATCCTGGCCCAGCGCCAAGCCTTCGGCGTAAACGAACTCGACGTCGATCATGCCCAAAAATCCCAATACCGTGCGCAAGTATGCGCTTTGGCTGTCGGCTGCAGTACCGCGATGGATACCGCCGGCGGTTTGGATCACGTACACCTTTTTACCCTTTAACAAACCCTCCACGCCTTGTTCGGTGTAGCGAAACGTGACTCTGGCCTTGGCGATCGCATCGATCCAGGCTTTCAATTGCACCGGTATGCCGAAGTTGTACATCGGTGCGGCAATCACGATCCGATCGGCTCTTTGAATCTCTTCGATCAAGGTATCGTCCAAGGCCACCCGCTGCGCCTGCTCGGAGGTACGCTGCTCGGCCGGGGTGTTGAATGCAATCAACGCGGCCTGGTCCAGCCAGGGATGCGGCGTTTTTGCCAAATCGCGTACCACCAATTGCGCCTGCGGAAATTGCCGGCGCAGTTCGGCGGACAAACTGTCGGCCAACCGGCTGGAATAGGCATTTTCGGCTTGAATGCTGGAATTGATTTGCAGGATGTTCATGTCGGTCTCCCAAAATGTTGAAGTCGGGATGACTATACGCTGCGGCGATAATGGGCAGAAGACCGAAAAATGGATAACATTGTTCCACAGGAGGAACAATTAATGAACATCGAAGCCAACGATCTGTGGCTGTTCGCCAAAATTGCCGATGCCGGCAGTTTTTCCAAGGCCGGCGAATTGCTGGGCTTGCCGAAATCGACCCTGTCGCGGCGTATCAGCCATCTGGAAAAACAACTGGGTGAGCGGCTGTTGCAGCGTACCACCCGCCAGTTACATCTGACCGAGTTCGGTTTGCGCCTGCTGCAGCACGGCCGCCAGATCGGCGAGGAAATCGACGCCGCGCTGGCCTGGGCGGAACACCGGCAAACCGAACCGAGCGGCCGCTTACGCATTTCGCTGCCGAACGACTTTGCCACCTTATTCCTGGTGCCGGTGTTGGCCGACTTCAGCGAGCGCTACCCGGCAATTGCCTTGGAAATCGATTTATCCGCCCGTCGCGTCGATCTGGTCGGCGAAAATTTCGACCTGGCGATTCGGATGGGCGAGTTGCCGGACGACGCCACCCTGACCGCCAAACGTTTGAGCCAACAAGATTGGGGCTTGTATGCGTCGCCGGAGTATTTGGAACAGTACGGGCAACCGCAGCAGCCGGAAGACTTGAGCCGCTACCATGCCTTGAGTTTGCCCGGCCGCTACCGCGAGCAACCGCTGTGGCAGCTCGATTGCGGCAATCTAAGCTGGCAGGGTTTGCCGCCGGCCCGGATTTTGGCGAATTCGCCGGAGTTGCTGGTCAAGCTGGCCTGCCGCGGCCGCGGCATCGTTGCCGCTCCGGTGTCCTACGCGGCAGCCTATTTAAAAAGTGGGGAATTACAGCGGGTGCTGCCGGGGTGGTGCTTGCCGCAAACCACGGCCTGGCTGGTGTTTCCCGGCCGAAAGCTGATGCCCGGCAAAACCCGTGCGTTTATCGATTTTTTGATCGCAAGCCAGCAACCGCCGGGATAGAACCGCACCGACGGCGCCTCCTGCCTTGAGTGCGACGCAACCGGCTAAAACTCGAGCGCCAGCTTACCGTACACACCGCGGGAAACCCCGCCCGGTTGGATGATGCCGGACTCGTCGATGTATTCCAGCCGCCCATCGTCCAGCAAGTTTTGGCCGACCACGGACAATTCCAGGCTGGGCAGGACTTTCCAGGCCAGACGGGTATCGAAGCTGGCGCGGCCATTGAGTTGCCGCAACTGATTGCCGGCTCCGTTGCCGACCACACTACGCGGCCCGGTGTAACGCAACCAGAAATCCAGCGAAATCCGATCGGTTGGGTTGATGGCGGCGCGCAGCGACAGGTTATGCTGCGGACTAGTCTGTTGCGCCAAGCCGACGAAACTGCCGAACTCGGTTTTCAGCAGGCTGCAATTGGCATCCCAGCGCCACCAGTCCGCCATTTGCCAGACGGCTGCCGCTTCGAAACCGTAGGTATCGGCCTGGCCCAGATTGCTGACGCTAACCGGTTGCACGAGGTGCAATACCGGCGTAGCCAACAATGACGGCGTTCCCGCCTGGTAAGCGGTCAGGTTATCGTAGTCGTTGTAAAACGCGGTCAGGTCCAGCGAAGCCTGGCTGGCCCAGGCGAAGCGGTAGCCCAATTCGTAGGACAGCACGTCTTCGGCCCGAAAACTCCGGTTGCCGTTCAACACCACTTCTGTCGGCAACGTACCCAATCCCGGAACCTCCGTGGGAAGCACGCCGTTGAGAAAACGAATATCATGATCGGCGCGGGACGGCGTCCGCACCGCGCGGGAAAACGCAGCCCAGAGCCGTTGCTCCAAAGTCGGCGCCCACATCAACCGCGCCGTCGGCTGGCCTTCGAATCCGGAATACGGATTGTGTTCGAACTTGGAACCCAGCGTAAACCACAGCTTGTCGTCCACCAGCATGATCTCGTCCTGCACGAATGCGGTGAACAAATGGGTGTCGCGTTTCAAACGGGTAGGCTGAATCAGCAGGCTATCCGAAAATTCGTCCAGATTTGCCCGGTAACCGACACCCCAGATCGCACGCTGCCGTTCGCCTATCGCGAAACTGTTTTGAAAATCCAGATCCAGTGTGTCCAGCGACTGTTTGGCAAACGTGTGATTGCCGCGTTCGGAATGGTCGTAATAGAACTGCAGGCTGTATTCGGCGGTAGTGGAAAAGGTGTGCCGCAAACGCGACAGAATATTCGCACCCGAGGTCGAAAAATTCTCGATCAGTCCCTGCTGAAACGGCGAACTCAGCACCGGCAATAGTGCGTTTTGGCTCAAGCCGCTGCGGTAAAGGTCGCCTTGCAAGGTCCATTCGTCGCGGTCGGACAGGTGGGAATCGATTCTAAATCCGCCCTGCTGCTTATCCCAGCGGTCGGCACTGGGCGCAAAGCCCTCAACCTGCTCCAGGCCGTCGCGCTGGAAGCCTTTGACGTAAACCCGGCCGAAGCTGTCGTCGCCCAATTGCTTGCCGTAACGCAAGGCGCCGAAACCGGTCTCCAGCGTACCGCCGCCACCGGTAATTAAACCGCCGCCGGTATCCTCGGCCCGCTTGGAAATGATATTGATCACGCCGTTGACCGCATTCGCGCCCCACAGCGTCGCCGCCGGCCCGCGGATCACTTCGATGCGTTCGACATCTTCCAGCATCACGTCCTGAGCATCCCAATACACACCGGAAAAGCCGGGGTTGTAGACGCTACGACCGTCGATCATGACCAGCAGTTTGTTGGCAAAGATGCCGTTAAAGCCACGGATGCTGACGGCCCACTTGCTGGAATTGACCCGTGCCACGTCGACGCCGGGCGCCAGGCGCAGCGCTTCCGGCACACTGGTAACACCGGTGCGTTTGATGTCCTCGTTACTGATCACATACACCGCCGACGGTGCGTTCGAGACATAACCGGCCTTTTTCGAAACCGAGGTCACCTGCGATTTCTTGCGGGTGGAAATGACCTGCATGTTCAACAGATCGGCCGTATCCATCTCGGTCACGGGCTGCCGTTCGACGTCCGCTGCGTCGGCGCCGGTTGGAACCAACACGCTGAAACCGGCAAAAACAACGGCCAAATAGGCTTTGTGAATCATCTGAGATTAATGCAGTCGCTCTGTCAACAAACCAATTCCGGCTATTCCAAATTCCGCCGCCGCCGGTCGACACAACCTCAGTTTCGGCCGTAAAAATGGGAAGCCCTTCAAACTTGAAGCATAGCCGCTTTTGCAACATCCGATGCGTCGGTAGCGAATTTTCCGGCGGCCGTGCCGGCAATCAACCCCGACCTCGGATATCGTTTGCAGTTATTGCTTGAGCCAGGGACACGCGCGGCCCAAACCGAACACCAGCGACGATTTGATGCGGGGATCGGATAACCAGCGAGCCTACCAAGGCAGCGGCGAACCGTCGTATTTGAAGAAGCGACCGCTATCGGCCAATTCGAATTCGGCAATCAGCCGGCGCATGCCGCTGACGCTTTCCTCGACATCGATCAAGCCGTTCGGCCCGCCCATATCGGTCCTGACCCAGCCCGGATGCAAAATCAGCACGCCGACACCGCTGGAACGCAAATCGATCGCCAGGCTTTTCATCGCCGCATTCAAACCGGCCTTGCTGGAACGGTACAAAATGCTGCCGCCGCTGGTGTTATCGGCCATGCTGCCCATCAGACTGCTCAACGAGGCGATCAACGGTTTTTCGCTACGCTGCAAATGCGGCAGAAAACACTCGGCCAGCTTCACCGGCGCCATCACGTTGATCGCCAAGGTCGACGCCCAGGTTTGGTAATCCAGCTTGCCGAAACCGCGTCCGGATTGGTCGCCGTAGACCCCCGCGTTATTGATCAACACGTCGATTTTGCGCCCGGCCAGGCTGGCGGCCAAGGCTTCGATTTGAGCCAGGTCGGCAACGTCGAGCGCTGATATTTCGATATTCGAATATTGGCCGGCCAAGGCCCGCAGTTGCGCCGCCTGTTCCGGCCGGCGGCAAGCCGCAATCACCTCGCAGCCGGCTGCCGCATATTGCCGGCAAAATTCCAGACCCAAGCCGCGGTTGGCGCCGGTGATCAGTAAAGTTTGCATCGTGTAAGCTCCAAAAAGTCGATTGAAACAAAGGGCGCCAGCGGCCGGATCGTCGCTGGCGCAAATAATTGAAATACCTGGCGGCAAAATCGGAATATGCCCGGAACTATTGGCTTTTCCGCATGCCTGACCGCCACATCGAAGCCCTGAATCCAGCGGAGGCCATTATGCAAATGCAAGCCGTCAAATCCAGCACGATAGAGGTGGTCGGTTACGACAAAGATACCCACAAAATGCGGGTTGCCTTCAAAGACCGTCCAGCCCAGGAATTCTGCCACGTTCCGGAACAACTGTTCAGCGACTTTCTGAAAGCGCGTTCGAAAAACCGGTTTTACAAACGCCACCTGCAAAACCTGTTTCCCTGCTGAATCCTAGGTAAAACGCGGCGTCGACAGCTCTGCAACTTTTGGGGCTTCCTCCAGAACTCGGCGCCGCTATGCCGGTTCGCGGCCCCGGCCAATTTTTCGATGCAGCGGATTGAGATTCCAGCCAAACACGCTCGGCCGACGCCGTGCCGCCGATCTGGCAACGCTCAGTGCTTCAGCCGCGTATTACATGTCACCAAACCTTAACAGAACTGAAACTTGGTTTTCTTTTGAGCTGGTTAACATTTGTGTTGCTAGTTCTGCGACGCAGTTCTTAGCCAAACACAACATAATTCAGTAACCCCAAGGATATACCAATCATGAACGCTTTTAGACTGACTCTGATCTCGGCCGCCGTAGCGACCCTGATCGCACCTACCGCTCACGCGGCCGCCACCGAGTTCGACAATTTCACGCCGATGACCGGCAACACCACGCCGCTGAATCCTGGCTCCGCCACCCCGTACAAATTGTCTTCGCCTAACTTTAGCCAACAAACCATCGCTGACCGTAAAACCCAAAATACCTTGGTTCCAGGTTCCAACTCAGGCAGTTGGGACATGATCGCCGCCAACGAAACCGGCCCTAACGCCGGCCGCTATTTGTTCATGCCATTCGAAACCGGCACCGGCGGTGTGCAACGTATCGATTTGAGGGACAACAACTACAACACCCGGACCACTACCATCGTCGCTCCGGGCACCCAAGGTTTCGTATCCGGCGATGCATCGTTGTGGACACCATGGGGCGGTTATCTGACTGCGGAAGAATCCTGGGGCGCTGGCAGCTCTAAAGGCCGTTTGTTCGAGGTAACCAATCCCACCACCGCTGCCGCGAACGGCGGTACCTTCATCCAACGTTCGATTCTGCCCCGCGTTTCTCACGAGGGATTGGCGTTCGACAAGAGCAACAACCTGTATTTCGTTGATGAGTTGAACGGTGGTTCCGTCTACAAATATGTTTCGGCCAATCCGTTGGCCACCAATGGCAACGACTTTTTTGCCGCTGGTCAAACCTTCGCTTTGAAAGTTGGCGCCGGCGGCCAATTCGAAGGCAACAACGCGCCGGCGATCACCGGCGCCTCGACTTGGGAAGCGATCACCGATGTTAACGGCGGCGTATTGGCCGGGATTTCTAGCCAGTTGGCCGATGGCACAATCGATGGCCGAGTCAGCGCAGATAACGCCGCCGTGAAAGGCACCGGCTTCAACCGTCCGGAAGACATGGAAATCCAGAATCTGGACAACGGTAACCAATTCTTGTATTTCACTACCACCGACTCCGATAACGACGGTAACACCGCTAATGGCCGTAGCCGTGTCTATTCGATCGATTTGGGTACCAGTGAAGTCAAACTGTTTGCCGACAGCAACACGATCGATATGGCGACAGGCTTGGCGGCTGGCGGCGAATTTAAAAATGCCGACAACTTGGCGATCGACGCCGAAGGCAACATCTACATCATCGAAGATCAAGACGGCGGTGTCGAAGACGTTTGGTTCGCTAAAGACGAAAACCGCGACGGTGTCGCCGAGTCGATCGGTAAATGGATCAGCTTGACTACGGCCGGCGCCGAAAGCACCGGTTTGTATTTCGATAAATTCAACCCGAACAAAGCCTACATCAACGTGCAACATCCGGCCGACGGTATCGACCGGACCATCATGCTAACTGCGGCACCGGCTGCGGTGCCGGTTCCGGGCGCGGTATGGTTGTTCGGTTCGGCAATCGCCGGCATGATCGGCTTGCGCCGCCGTAAAGCTTAATTCGCGGCAGGAGGCATACCCCGCCCGGCGGTTTCCCACTCCCGCAGGCGAATCCCGAGTGCCTGCCGCGATTAATATCCGGCAGGCATTTCTTCCGGTTCCCACGGCTCTCCGCTCATCGCTATACAGCAAGTGCCGTCATGCCCGCAGGACGCGGGCATCCAGTGCCATGGACGGCAACTTCAAGCGATCCTTGCAGCCTGGATTCCGGCAATCCCTGCCGGAATGACGGTTATCAAACAAAGATGTGTATAACGGCGAGCGGTCCTCCGCGGGAACCCACCCCGTAATGAAAACGGCTACGACTTGTTACGCCAAAACATGGGAACCCGCAAAACGGAACCGTTGCCAAAATGGCCGATTGCAATTACGCGAACCCTATCGTTTCCGACTACTTGATTTTTCAAGGAGAACACGGGCTACTGCTGATGCCGGGCTCGTTTACACGACTAATTCGGTCCTGGCTTTCGCACACTACGTCATGATCGATTTTGCCATCCTGATGTTGCAACTTTAGCCGTCCGTTCCGGTTGAAAGCCTGATAAGTCTGTCCGGCGACAGCATGGAATACCAAAGTGCAGGTTGTGTCTCGCGCGGTAATGACATAAGGCGTGGAACTGGTTGTCTTTTTTTCGCAGACCTTTTGCTTTTGGTTATTGAATTCCTGTTCCTTACATTCGCAGGAACCGGTTTGGGAAGTGGTATCGCCGGCTACTTTTTTTTCAACGATGGCGCTCTCCATCGTTCTTACGCTACGAAGGCCGGGTAATACATAGACTTTACTGAATCGGTCCAGCTTGACTTTATTCGATGCATTTACATCCCAAGTTCCTGTGTCGGGATCATCCAATTCAATACGGCCAACAAAAATATTGGGCCCCCAAGAGGTTTCGTTCCAGTGTTCGGAAAACCAGAGCAGCATGTTCAACGGAAACACCCAGAATAGAGGTACCTTGGACAGCGCAGGCGCTTTGAGCTCGATCGTGGCGACTTGATTGTCGGGTAACTCGGGGCCTCGATAGCCTTTAGCGCTGCAAGCCGTCAAGCAGATACTGCATACCAGAGCGGCATAGTGAAGGATTCTAGGCTGCATGATCAAATCTCCGTTTCGCGGTTTAGTTAAAGGTCAGGTTGTTCTCGCCATTGGCTCGGTACACCAAGCCAATGCGGCAAGCACTGGGATTGCGGAATCGTTGCTGCTGCCGTCAGCAGGCTCACTGCGTAACGGCCACAATCCTTCGCTACCGGACTGCCAACTTGCCGAAAACCGGCGTTTCGCGAGGCATGAGGGCGGTCTGAAGCAGGCGTGTAGTCGTTCGCGTAGCCAATGTCGGTGAACGCGCTTAACCCGGACTTAACGAACCAGCCCAGTCGCCCGGCGGTTTAGTCGCATAGAAAGGTGGAGGGGATTTTGGCAAATGCGCCTTTGCGACTCCCACGGTCCGCCGTGGAAATCCAGGCTACAAGAAGAGCTTGGGGCTACCGTCCATGGCGCTGGATGCCCGCGTCCTGCTGGCGTGACGGCACTGGCGTAGACGATGAGGGCCGGAGCGTACCCGCAGGGCATGAATGGGAACGAGGAAACCCTGGCGAAACTAAAAACTTGACCTATTTTTGCTTGGCCGAGGCTAGCGCCCAACTCAACGCTTAAACCGCCGACAGGAATCCTCTAATGAATTTGAATCAAATGGTGATACAAGCTTTTAGCCAAGCCTTCGGCGCCTATTGGTGGCTGTTGGTTTTGCTGGTCGTCGTCAGCTTTTTGAAGTCGCCGTTGATGAAAGGCATCTTCGGCGAAGCATTGGTCAATTTAGCCGCAGCGCTATTTCTGGATAAGAACGTTTACCGCTTGTTCAAAAATGTCACGTTACCCACCGAAGACGGCACTACCCAGGTGGATCATGTGATTGTGTCGCCATACGGCGTGTTCGTCATCGAGACCAAGAATTTGAAAGGTTGGATATTCGGTAGCCCACAGCAAAAGTTATGGACCCAAAAAATCTACAAACATCAAAACCAATTCCAGAATCCGCTGCATCAAAACTATAAACACACGCAGACGCTGCAATCCGCGTTGGAACTCGACCCGAGCAAATTATTCTCGTTGGTGGTGTTTGTCGGCGATAGCGAATTTAAGACGCCTATGCCTGACAACGTGGTCTATGCCGGGGGTTACATCCGCTTCATCAAGAGCAAACGGCAACGCATCATGGCCGACGGTGAAGTGCTGGAGGTTTGCCGCAAGTTGCAAGCCGGTCGTTTAAGGCCGTCCATCAAAACCCACGTTGAGCACGTTAGACATGTCAAAACGATCGTGGAGCAAAAGCAGAAAATCAACCAGAATGCCTGCCCCAAATGCGGCAAACCGATGGTCTTAAGAACCGCGCGCCAAGGCGACAATGCAGGAAATCAGTTTTGGGGATGTAGCGGCTATCCCAAGTGCCGAACAGTGAAGCCGCTATAACGCGCGCGGCTTCGATTGCCCGCGCAGGGTATGCATCGCATACCATTTTCCAACGATGAAACTAACTCAATCGGGCGAAAAGGTACGCGGTGCGTAACATATCAGGCTGTGTGTAATACGGCGCAATGCCCTCAGGATATTGCGCCTTACGGCCTTGGTCGATGTTTGGTGAGTCGTCAGTGATATTGAAGTGGCGCAAATTTTCTCCTAATGTTGCTTGTGTGAGGCAAAGCCCAATTCAGGGGAGCACCTAATGCAATTTCTCAAAGACTATATCGGCGAAATCAAGCGACAGACCAACCGCGGACGTTGTCTTCACTATTTGAACGGCGAGCGTTGCAACGAAATCATCTCTGCACACTCAATTCAGAAAAAGGGACAGTTAAGTCTCATCGCTGAGGATGGGCATGTATATAGGCTGAGTACAGACCAGGCAATCCTGCAGCGCACTGGTGGAGTTCCGGATTTCAAGAAGGTTGGCGTAAATCGAGCCTCGACTTTTTTGGGTTTCTGCAAGCATCACGACAACAAATTGTTTGAACGAATCGATAATTTTAGCCTCGGACCGGCAAAGGAACAGATTGCTCTATATGCTTACCGATGTCTGTGCCGTGAGTATTTTGTCAAAGAGAACGCTGTTGCAGTCCTGAGGAAAATGAAGGATCACCCTGAACTCGATGCACCTCGTCGGCAATTCTTGGAAGCTTCGCAATTCGGACATGAGAAGTGGCTCCATTCG
>NZ_PPPU01000023.1 GCF_006483455.1 Methylomonas koyamae | reverse complement strand
TACAGACCACGTCAATTTAAGCTTATAAATTACGTTCTGTAATCGAGTCAAGATTGGTCGCTAATCTTTCTTAGCGACAAACCAAAATTAAACTGAAGAGTTTGATCATGGCTCAGATTGAACGCTGGCGGTATGCTTAACACATGCAAGTCGAACGCTGATAAGGTGCTTGCACCTTTGATGAGTGGCGGACGGGTGAGTAATGCATAGGAATCTGCCTATTAGTGGGGGACAACGTGGGGAAACTCACGCTAATACCGCATACGATCTACGGATGAAAGCAGGGGACCTTCGGGCCTTGCGCTAATAGATGAGCCTATGTCGGATTAGCTAGTTGGTGGGGTAAAGGCCTACCAAGGCGACGATCCGTAGCTGGTCTGAGAGGATGATCAGCCACACTGGGACTGAGACACGGCCCAGACTCCTACGGGAGGCAGCAGTGGGGAATATTGGACAATGGGCGAAAGCCTGATCCAGCAATACCGCGTGTGTGAAGAAGGCCTGAGGGTTGTAAAGCACTTTCAATGGGAAGGAATACCTATCGGTTAATACCCGGTAGACTGACATTACCCATACAAGAAGCACCGGCTAACTCCGTGCCAGCAGCCGCGGTAATACGGAGGGTGCAAGCGTTAATCGGAATTACTGGGCGTAAAGCGTGCGTAGGCGGTTGTTTAAGTCAGATGTGAAAGCCCCGGGCTTAACCTGGGAACTGCATTTGATACTGGATAACTAGAGTTGAGTAGAGGAGAGTGGAATTTCAGGTGTAGCGGTGAAATGCGTAGAGATCTGAAGGAACACCAGTGGCGAAGGCGGCTCTCTGGACTCAAACTGACGCTGAGGTACGAAAGCGTGGGTAGCAAACAGGATTAGATACCCTGGTAGTCCACGCCGTAAACGATGTCAACTAACTGTTGGGTTCTTAAAGAACTTAGTAGTGGAGCTAACGTATTAAGTTGACCGCCTGGGGAGTACGGCCGCAAGGCTAAAACTCAAATGAATTGACGGGGGCCCGCACAAGCGGTGGAGCATGTGGTTTAATTCGATGCAACGCGAAGAACCTTACCTACCCTTGACATCCTCGGAACTTGTCAGAGATGACTTGGTGCCTTCGGGAACCGAGAGACAGGTGCTGCATGGCTGTCGTCAGCTCGTGTTGTGAAATGTTGGGTTAAGTCCCGTAACGAGCGCAACCCTTATCCTTAGTTGCCAGCGAGTAATGTCGGGAACTCTAGGGAGACTGCCGGTGATAAACCGGAGGAAGGTGGGGACGACGTCAAGTCATCATGGCCCTTATGGGTAGGGCTACACACGTGCTACAATGGCCGGTACAGAGGGCAGCGAAACCGTGAGGTCAAGCAAATCCCACAAAGCCGGTCCCAGTCCGGATCGCAGTCTGCAACTCGACTGCGTGAAGTCGGAATCGCTAGTAATCGCGGATCAGAATGCCGCGGTGAATACGTTCCCGGGCCTTGTACACACCGCCCGTCACACCATGGGAGTGGGTTGCAAAAGAAGTAGGTAGTTTAACCTTCGGGAGGGCGCTTACCACTTTGTGATTCATGACTGGGGTGAAGTCGTAACAAGGTAGCCCTAGGGGAACCTGGGGCTGGATCACCTCCTTACAAAGACAGAATCCCGTTACACGTATCCACAACAAATTATTTCGATTGAAAGACGCACCTGGGTCTGTAGCTCAGTTGGTTAGAGCGCACCCCTGATAAGGGTGAGGTCGGAGGTTCAAATCCTCCCAGACCCACCAACGCGAAAAGCAAGACGAAAGCAACGAGGCAACTGAACACGCAAAAGACATTCGTCGGATTGCTGTTTTGATCTTGACGGTTTCGGCTTTAGTCTTTTGACTGTTTTCGGGGCCATAGCTCAGCTGGGAGAGCGCCTGCCTTGCACGCAGGAGGTCGGGAGTTCGATCCTCCCTGGCTCCACCACTCGCCAGAGGCAAGCCAAGTGCCCGCGTCCAACGTATCCGTGAAGGCGATCAGCTCTATAATGCTTGATACAGGCTTTATAGAATTGATCCTTAGATCAATACGCTCTTTAACAATATGGAAATCTGTAACCAAGTCTTGATCGGAAACGATCAAAACTGAAACGAGTTGCGGTTTATCGGAAGTGACTATCGAAAGATAAGCGCCGAAAGTAAATAGCAAGTCGTTCTCAAGCAACATCAGCGAACATGTCAGCTGACAAATAACTTAAATAGTAAGCCTAACGAAGCCGAAGATGAAAATCGGAAGCGAAGTAAAAGCAGACGTATTCGGGTTATATGGTCAAGTGAATAAGCGCATACGGTGGATGCCTAGGCAGTAAGAGGCGATGAAAGACGTGGTAGCCTGCGAAAAGCTTCGGGGAGGCGGCAAACAGCCTGTGATCCGGAGATGTCTGAATGGGGAAACCCGGCGAGGATAACCTCGTCATCTTTGAGTGAATACATAGCTCACTGAAGCGAACCCGGAGAACTGAAACATCTAAGTACCCGGAGGAAAAGAAATCAACCGAGATTCCCTTAGTAGTGGCGAGCGAACGGGGACCAGCCCTTAAGTGTTGATGACGTTAGTGGAACGGTCTGGAAAGTCCGGCGATACAGGGTGATAGCCCCGTACACGAAAACGTCTTCAGCATGAAATCGAGTAGGTCGGCGCACGTGAAACGTTGACTGAATATGGGGGGACCATCCTCCAAGGCTAAATACTCCTTACTGACCGATAGTGAACCAGTACCGTGAGGGAAAGGCGAAAAGAACCGCGGAGAGCGGAGTGAAATAGAACCTGAAACCGTATGCGTACAAGCAGTGGGAGCCCCTTCGTGGGGTGACTGCGTACCTTTTGTATAATGGGTCAGCGACTTACATTTTGTGGCAAGCTTAACCGAATAGGGGAGGCGTAGGGAAACCGAGTCTTAATAGGGCGTTTAGTCGCAAGGTGTAGACCCGAAACCGGGCGATCTATCCATGACCAGGTTGAAGGTGTGGTAACACACACTGGAGGACCGAACCCACTCCCGTTGAAAAGGTAGGGGATGAGTTGTGGATCGGAGTGAAAGGCTAATCAAGCTCGGAGATAGCTGGTTCTCCTCGAAAGCTATTTAGGTAGCGCCTCGTGTATAACTGCTGGGGGTAGAGCACTGTTTCGGCTAGGGGGTCATCCCGACTTACCAACCCGATGCAAACTCCGAATACCAGCAAGTTTCAGCACGGGAGACACACGGCGGGTGATAAGGTCCGTCGTGAAAAGGGAAACAGCCCAGACCGTCAGCTAAGGTCCCCAAATCTATGCTCAGTGGGAAACG
Source organism: Methylomonas koyamae (assembly GCF_006483455.1). Classification (GTDB taxonomy): domain Bacteria; phylum Pseudomonadota; class Gammaproteobacteria; order Methylococcales; family Methylomonadaceae; genus Methylomonas; species Methylomonas koyamae_B. The sequence goes on along the minus strand of NZ_PPPU01000023.1, from coordinate 2,189 downwards.
ATGTGGAAAGGCACAGACAGCCAGGAGGTTGGCTTAGAAGCAGCCACCCTTTAAAGAAAGCGTAATAGCTCACTGGTCGAGTCGGTCTGCGCGGAAGATTCACCGGGGCTAAGCATAGTACCGAAGCTACGGATTCACGCTTTGCGTGAGTGGTAGAGGAGCGTTCCGTACGCCTGCGAAGGTCGATTGAGAAGTCGGCTGGAGGTATCGGAAGTGCGAATGCTGACATAAGTAACGATAAAGGGGGTGAAAAACCCCCTCGCCGTAAACCCAAGGTTTCCTGCGCAACGTTAATCGACGCAGGGTTAGTCGGCACCTAAGGCGAGGCAGAAATGCGTAGTCGATGGAAAACAGGTTAATATTCCTGTACCAGTAGTAACTGCGATGGGGTGACGGAGAAGGCTATATCAGCGGTCGGTTGGAAGTGGCCGTTTAAGCAAGTAGGCATGTACCTTAGGCAAATCCGGGGTGCTTTATGCTGAGATGTGATGACGAGTGTCTCGAAAGAAACGCGAAGTGATAGATGCCCTGCTTCCAGGAAAAACCTCTAAGCTTCAGGTTACTAGTGGCCGTACCCTAAACCGACACAGGTGGGTGGGATGAAAATTCTAAGGCGCTTGAGAGAACCCAGGTGAAGGAACTAGGCAAAATGATACCGTAACTTCGGGAGAAGGTATGCCGTTGATAAGTGAAGTCCCTCGCGGATGGAGCATAAGGCGGTTGCAAAAAATCGGTGGCTGCGACTGTTTAGCAAAAACATAGCACTCTGCAAACACGAAAGTGGACGTATAGGGTGTGACGCCTGCCCGGTGCTGGAAGGTTAATTGATGGGGTTATCTTCGGAGAAGCTCTTGATCGAAGCCCCAGTAAACGGCGGCCGTAACTATAACGGTCCTAAGGTAGCGAAATTCCTTGTCGGGTAAGTTCCGACCTGCACGAATGGCGTAACGATGGCCACACTGTCTCCACCTGGGACTCAGTGAAATTGAAATCGCTGTGAAGATGCAGTGTACCCGCGGCTAGACGGAAAGACCCCGTGCACCTTTACTATAGCTTGACACTGGACTTTGAACCTACTTGTGTAGGATAGGTGGGAGGCTGTGAAGCAGGAACGCCAGTTCTTGTGGAGCCATCCTTGAAATACCACCCTGGTATGTTTGGAGTTCTAACCTCGATCCATTATCTGGATTAGGGACAGTGTCTGGTGGGTAGTTTGACTGGGGCGGTCTCCTCCCAAAGAGTAACGGAGGAGCACGAAGGTACCCTCAGCCTGGTCGGAAATCAGGCAATGAGTGCAAAGGCATAAGGGTGCTTGACTGCGAGACGGACAAGTCGAGCAGGTACGAAAGTAGGTCTTAGTGATCCGGTGGTTCTGTATGGAAGGGCCATCGCTCAACGGATAAAAGGTACGCCGGGGATAACAGGCTGATACCGCCCAAGAGTTCATATCGACGGCGGTGTTTGGCACCTCGATGTCGGCTCATCACATCCTGGGGCTGAAGCAGGTCCCAAGGGTATGGCTGTTCGCCATTTAAAGTGGTACGCGAGCTGGGTTCAGAACGTCGTGAGACAGTTCGGTCCCTATCTGCCGTGGGCGTTTGAGATTTGAGGGAAGCTGCTTCTAGTACGAGAGGACCGAAGTGGACGAACCTCTGGTGTTCCGGTTGTCATGCCAATGGCATTGCCGGGTAGCCACGTTCGGACAGGATAACCGCTGAAAGCATCTAAGCGGGAAGCCCCTCCCAAGATGAGATCTCACTGGGACTTTAAGTCCCCTGAAGGGCCGTTGGAGACGACGACGTTGATAGGCACGGTGTGGAAGTCCAGTAATGGGCGTAGCTAACGTGTACTAATTGCCCGTGAGGCTTGACCATATAACGCCCAATGCGTTTGGGTAACAGTTGACTGCTGATAACAAACTGAGAACAACAAACTCGCTACAGATTTCCATGAAAACAGGTCAAGGGGCAAAGCCCGCGAAGCCATACGCTTCGAACCTGTGCATGACGGCTGCAACAACAGCCTAACCAGTTTGCTTGGTGAACATAGCAAGCGTGAACCACCCGATCCCATCCCGAACTCGGAAGTGAAACCGCTTAGCGCCGATGATAGTGTGGCAGGTTGCCATGTGAAAGTAGGTCATCGCCAAGCTCTTAAACATAAAGCCCGTCTCAGACGGGCTTTTTTTT
>NZ_PPPU01000022.1 GCF_006483455.1 Methylomonas koyamae | reverse complement strand
CAAAAATTCTTACACCCTCGCCAGGTGAACATAAATGTGTTTCGTATCAACTCTAAATAGTTGATTGCAAACACCTGGAAACCCTCACCAAATCCTCCTCCGTATCCACCCCCGCCTCCGGCGTCTTGTCGACGATCTTTACCAATACCTTTTCGCCGTGCCACAGAATCCGCAATTGCTCCAGCGATTCGACACTCTCCAGCGGCGAGGCGGACCAACTGCAATAACGGTTCAAAAAACCCACGGTATAGGCATACATGCCGATATGTCGTAAATGCGGTAACGCCGCGGACTGAATATCATGCTGGTCGGGAAACGTGGCGCGGTTCCAAGGAATCGGTGCCCGGCTGAAATACAGGGCATAGCCGTTCTTATCCAACACCACTTTCACGGCGTTGGGATTGAAGATTTCGTCGGCGTCCAAAATCTTGGCCGCCAAGGTAGCAATGCCGGCCTGGTCTTGTCCGGCCAACGCCAAGGCCGCGTCGCGGATGTAGGCCGGCGGAATCAGCGGCTCGTCGCCTTGCAGGTTAACCACGATTTGATCGTCATCCCAGCCCATGATGCGCGCCACTTCGGCAATACGTTCGGTGCCGGATTGGTGATTGGGATCGGTCATTACCGCCTGCAGGCCCAGATTGCCGACCGCAGCGAAAATGCGCTGATCGTCGGTGGCGACGACCACTTGCCCGGCGTCGGCTGCCAGCGCCCGCTCGCAAACGTGGACGATCATCGGCTTGCCGGCGATGTCCAGCAGCGGCTTGCCCGGCAAGCGGGTGGAGCCGTAGCGGGCCGGAATCACGACCTTGAAGCCGGCGCTCATTTTTTCAGGGCTTCGGCTTCTTCGAAACTCAGTTCGCGGGCTTCGTCTTCCAGCATCACCGGAATACCGTCGCGGATCGGAAACGCCAGTTTGTCGGCCTTGCAGATCAACTCTTGCTGGTCTTTATCGTAAATCAGCGAGCTTTTGCACAGCGGGCAAGCCAGAATATCGAGCAATTTTTTATCCATGGGTTTTGGTTTTCAATAGTTTTAAGAGCTGTTGAGAAAATGCCTCGGGCAATTCGGCATCGATGGGTAAATACCAGAAATTATCGGCGGCAAAGGCGGCGCATTTGACGGCGTCTTTCTCGGTCATGACCACCGGCCGCTGGTCTTTGAACTGCAAGTCGGCAGCGCTAAATGGGTGATGATCCGGGAAGGCATGGGTTTCGCAGACCAGGCCGGCCTCGGCCAATTGGTTAAAAAAACGCTTGGGATTGCCGATCGCGGCCACGGCATGGACCGCTAGGCCTTTAAACTCGGTTAAAGGCCGGCTTTCGCCGGTTTTTAAGTTGACCAATTGCAGACCGACGCATTGCATCGCTATCTCGCCTTCCAGCAATTCCAATGGGCTGTTGACCACCACCAGATCGACTTCCCGCACGCGTTCGGGCGGTTCGCGCAACGGGCCGACCGGCAGGCAATAGCCGTTGCCGAACCGGCGCTGGCCGTCGATCACGATAATCTCGATATTGCGTTCCAGCGCGTAATGTTGCAAGCCGTCGTCGGAAATAATCACATCACAGTGATGGTTAGCCAGCAGATGTTTGGCGGCTGCCGGCCGGTCCCGGCCGATCGCCACCGGGCAGCCGCAACGGCGGGCCAACAACACCGGTTCGTCGCCGACGCTGGCCGGGTCGCTGTCCGCTGCGACCAGTTGCGGGCCTGAGTCGGTTTTGGCGCCGGCGTAACCGCGACTGACCACGCCGGGTTTATAGCCTTGCCGGCGCAAAAATTCGACCATCCAAACCACCAACGGCGTCTTGCCGGTCCCGCCGACCGTGATGTTGCCGACCACGATCACCGGCACCGGCAGTTTGGTTTTCTTCTTGATACCAACCCGATAAGCGAAACGGCGCAAGCGCACCGCATCGACATAAAGCATCGACAGCGGCATGAACCAGGCCGAGATATACATCTCGCCATACCAGGCATCTTCGAACCATTTCACGAGTTTTTTGTTCATGGCTGTTCCGGCTGATTGACGGCAAAGGTAATGTGATGGAAACCGAGTTGGTTGGCCACATCCAAGGCACTGACCACGGCTTGGTGCGGCGCCTTGCCGTCGGCGCTGATGATGAACGGCAAGTGCCGAGTTTCGCCGGCAAACTTAGCCAGCGCCGCTCTCAGGCCGTCCAGGTTTTGATTGACCAGTTCGTGAAATTGGTTGTCTTCGCCGGACAAGGAATAAACGCCCTTGGCGTCGACATACAAATTGATGGTTTTGCCCGGCTCGGCCGCTTCACTACCCTGCGCTTCCGGCAAATTGATCTTTAGCTCCGAATGGTGGCGGAATGTCGTCGCCACCATGAAGAAAAGCAGCAGAACCAGCAACACGTCGATCATCGGAATCAAACCGATTTCCACTGGCGCGCGGCGACGGCGGCGAAATTCCATTACACGTCCTCTCTGGCGCCTTGCATGATGTCGACCAGACGCAACGATTCCTCTTCCATCCGCACCACGTGGTCGTCGACCAGCCGTTCGAAATAACGGTGAAAAAACAGGCTGGGTATCGCCACGGTCAACCCGGACGCGGTACAGATCAAGGCTTCCGAGATACCGCCGCTCAACACCGCCGGGTCGCCCATGCCGCCGACCGCGATATCGGAAAACACCCGAATGATACCGTCCACAGTACCCAACAAACCCATTAGTGGCGTGATCGAGGCGATGCTGCCCAGGGCGTTCAAATAGCGTTCCAGTTCGTGAGCGACTTGGCGACCGACTTCCTCAATACTGGATTTCATGATCTCGCGGCCGTGTTTGCGGTTAAGCAAGCCGGCGGCCAGTATTCGCCCTAGCGGCGAACTGAGTTTGATGCGGCGGATGGTGGCTTCGTCGAGCTTGTTCTCGCGATGCAATTGCCAAATGTACGGCACCAGCTCGGCCGGAAGAATGCGTTTGCGTTGCAGCGACCAGAATCGCTCGCCGATGATAGCCATCGCCACAATCGAACACAAAATGATCGGCGCCATCATCCAGCCGCCGTTTTTGATAACCTCGAACACTTGATAACCCTTGTTAGTAAATCGTCACAATTTTAACCCAATCCGGGCCGCGATTCCCGCGCCAGACCCAGGAAAGCGATCAGCCAAGCCACGCCGCAAACCAGGGCCGCAATCACGTAAACTTCGCGCCCGCCCAACACGTCCCAGAAATAACCGCTGTACAAACTGCCGACCATGCCGCCGACGCCGAAACTGGCACTACTGTACAAGGCCTGACCTTTGCTCTGGTGGCGTTCGCCGAAATAATGGTAGAGCAACTGCATTGCCACGACATGGGCGACGCCGAACGTGGCGGCGTGCAGCAGCTGTGCGGCGACGGTCAAAATCAACGAGCCGACGCCGTCGGCAATCAACAGCCACCGCACCACGCTGAGTGCAATCGCCCACAGCAGCAAGCTGCGTGGCTTGCAACAACTCAACAGGCGGCGCATCGCCAGAAACAGCAGAATTTCGGCGCCAACTCCGGCGGCCCATAGCAGGCCGGTTTCGCTGGCGCTGTAACCGTGTTGCTGCAAATATACCGAATAGAACACGTAATAAGGACCGTGAGCCACTTGCAACAACAGATAAACCAGCAGAAACGCCAGCAACTCCCAGCGCAATAATACCTGCCAGATACCCGGCCCGGCTTGGCCGCGATCGATACGAGGCCGGGCTTCCGGGGTCAGTAGCGCCGCCAGCCAGTTCAACAACATCAAACCGCCGATGATCAACGGCAAGTTGGCGATACTGAAATAATCGAGAAAACGGCCGATGCCAAGCACCGCCGCAATGAAACCGATCGACCCCCACAAGCGGATCTGGCTGTAACGCTGCGGCTCGGCCTGCAAATGAAACAAAGTTGCCGCTTCGAACTGCGGCAGCGTCGCATTCCAGAAAAAGCTGAAGCCGACGGTGACCAACGCAAACCACCAGTAGTCGTTGCGGAACAAAAACCCGGCAAAACTGGACGCCGCCAGCAGCAGCGTCAGCCGAATCAAACGCAGATTACGGCCGGTTTTGTCGGCCAGCCAGCCCCAATAGTTCGGGGCGATGATTTTGGTCGCCACCATCAGCGCGGTCAGTTCGCCGATCTCATCGGCGGCAAATCCGGCCTGCTTCAGATATAAGCTCCAGAACGGAAGAAACGCTCCGAGCGTCGCGAAGTAGAAGAAATAAAAGCCGGATAGCCGCCAATACGGGACTGGCATCTAACGCAAGACAGGCAAACCGCAGTCGACGTGCAAATTTTGGGCGCGATGGCGCAGCAAGTGATCCATCAATACCAAGGCTACCATAGCTTCCGCAATCGGCGTGGCGCGGATGCCGACGCAAGGGTCGTGGCGGCCTTCGGTGATGACTTCGATCGGTTCGCCTTGGGTGTTGATGCTGCGGCCCGGCAGGCGCAGGCTGGAGGTCGGCTTCAACGCAATCCGGGCGACGATGTCCTGGCCGGTGGAAATACCGCCCAAAATGCCGCCGGCGTGGTTACTCAAAAACCCTTCCGGCGTGATTTCATCGCGAAACTGAGTGCCTTTGGTGGCGATGCAATCGAAACCGTCGCCAATCTCGACGCCCTTGACCGCGTTGATGCTCATCAAGGCGTAGGCCAGTTCGGCATCCAGCCGGTCGAAAATCGGCTCGCCCAAGCCCGGCGGCACCTGGCTGGCGACGACTTCGATTTTGGCACCGATCGATTCGCCTTCCTTACGCAGCGCGTCCATGTATTTTTCCATTTCCGCAACTTTGCCGGCGTCTGGGGAAAAAAACGGGTTATTGCCGACTTCGTTCCAGTCGAAACTTTCGATCTTGATCGGCCCGAGTTGCGACAAATAACCGCGCACCTGAATGCCGTGTTGCTGGAACAGATATTTCTTGGCAATCGCGCCGGCCGCGACCCGCATCGCAGTTTCCCGCGCCGACGAGCGGCCGCCGCCGCGATAGTCGCGGATACCGTATTTGTGGTGGTAGGTGTAATCGGCATGACCAGGGCGGAAGCTTTCGGCGATTTTGCCGTAATCCTTGGAGCGCTGATCGGTATTCTCGATCAACAAACCAATCGGCGTGCCGGTAGTTTTACCTTCGAACACGCCGGACAGAATCTTGACCTCGTCGGCCTCGCGGCGCTGGGTGGTATGGCGCGAGGTGCCCGGTTTGCGCCTATCCAGATCGATCTGCAAATCGGCTTCGCACAATTCCAGTCCCGGCGGGCAGCCGTCGACGATCGCCCCCAGCGCCGGGCCGTGGCTTTCGCCGAAGGTGGTAACGGTGAACAGTTTGCCTATGGTATTTCCGGACATGGTTAGAGCGCGTTGGTAAAGAGTGAATGGTAAGTGGAAACTTGTTCGGCGGTCAGCAGAAACACGCCGTCGCCGCCATGTTCGAACTCCAGCCAGTGGAACGGTACTTCCGGGAACATCTCCTGCAAGGTCTGGGCGCTGCTGCCGACTTCGACCACCAGGATACCCTGCTCCGCCAGATAGCGCTCGGCATCGACCAAAATTCGCAGTACCAAATCCAGGCCGTGTTCGCCGCCTTTGAAACCCAGCGCCGGTTCGGCATGGAATTCCGGAGGCAGGCTTTCCCACTCGGCAATCGAAACGTAGGGCGGATTGCTGACGATGATGTCGTAAGGTTTGGCCGGCAGACTATCGAATAAGTCCGACTGGTAGAGCTGCAATTGCTCTTGCAACTCGTGCTGTTCCAGATTGATGCGGGCCACGGCCAATGCGGCGTCGGACAGTTCCACCGCATCGACTTGCGCTTCCGGGAAGGCATAAGCGCAGGCGATGGCGATACAGGCGCTACCGGTACACAAATCCAGAATATTGAATACTTGGGTTTCGTCGACCCAAGGCTCGAAGCGTTCGTTGATCAATTCCGCTATCGGCGAGCGCGGCACCAGCACCCGCTCGTCGACGTAAAACGACAAACCGGCAAACAGGGCTTCGTGGGTCAAGTAAGCGGAAGGCTTGCGTTCGACGATACGCCGCTCTATGAGTTCGACCACTTGCTGGCGCTCGGCCATCGTCAATACGCTATCCAAGTAACTATCGGCCAGATCGTAGGGCTGGTGCAAGGTATGCAGTACGATTGCCGCGGCTTCGTCCAGCGGCGTTGCGGTGCCGTGGCCGAGAAATACCTTGTGTTCGGCAAAGCGGCTGGCGGCCCAGCGGATGTAATCTCGAATGCTGCTCAGGGTTGTAATAACATCCGGGCCTGTTATAGTCATAGCGTATCCGTGTGTAAAAAATGCAGCGGCGGATTTTAAACCAAACCCTTGCCGCTTGTCCGAATTAAGCAATGTCCATGACCGAGGCCGCAACCCATCCGCTCAGCGCCAAGCTGGCGAAAAACCGCTTGTACCAGGATTGCTTCAAATACATGCAATCCGATTCGCTGGCCTTGCCCACCATTCCGGACGTATCGCTGAAAATCCGCCGCGCCATCAACGAACCCAGCGCCAACAGCAACAAGATCGCCCGCGTGGTGCAAATCGACCCCAGCATCACCGCCCGCCTGGTCAAGATCTCGAACAGCCCGCTCTACCGCGGCCGACGCCGCATCGAAAGCTGCCCGGAGGCCTTGACCCGACTCGGCTTGAAGGCAGCGCAAGACATTATCACCGCGTTTGCCTTGAAAGCCGTGTTCAATGCCCGCTCGCCGGTGATCCGGCGCAGAATGCAGGAGCTGTGGGCCCACAGCAGTTACGTGGCGGCTATCAGTGCGGTACTGGCGCATAAGACGCCGGGCTTCGATCCGGACCGGGCCATGCTGGCCGGCCTGATCCACGACATTGGCGTGGTGCCGATTTTGGCATATGCCGATAGGCAACCGGACATTCTGGATAATCCGGGCGACCTGGCCGAAGCCGTGCGGGAATTACGCAGCCCGATCGGCGTGCAGATCGTGCGCAAATGGGACTTCCCGGCCGACTTCGAGGACGTGATCATTCACGCCGAAAACTGGCGGCGCGACAGTGGCGAATCGGCCAGCTACAGTGACATCGTGATGATTTCGCAATTGCACAGCTTCATCGGCAAAGTCGACGTCAAACAAATGCCGAAGATGGACGAACTACCTGCGTACAAAAAATTGGCGGCCGGGAACCTGGACGCCGATCTGAGCATCAATATTCTCGACCAGGCCAAGGACGAGATCGAACATATCCGGCAAATGCTCAGCTAAGCTGCCGTTTTTTGTACCGGCGATTGGCATTGGCGCCGGGTTGCGGAATAATCCCGCCGGCAACCCCCGCGGCCGCTTGCGGCCGATAAATTTCCGTTTAAATCCGTCATGGAGACAGCGAATGAAACTGACCGTTTTAGCGACGACCGCCCTGCTGGTGTCCAGCAGCATCACCACCGCCGGTACTTTGGGCAACGGCACTTGGGTTCCGGCCGCTTGCGGTACGCCGCCGGAAACACCGGTCGTCGATGACAGCGATGTCGATGCTTTCAATAAAAGCATTGCCGCAATCAACACCTGGCAACAAAAATCGCGCGACTATTTCGAGTGCATGATCAAAGAAGCCAATACCGACAATGCCACCATCGCCGACAGCGCCAACCAGGCTCAAGCCAAATATCGGGAAACCGTCGAGAAAGTCGGTGCCCAAGCCGACGCGGCGAAGAAAAAGCTGGATAAGTAACGCCCGCTGCGGAAAACCGCGCCTGCCGTCGGCATCAACCAAGCAACCCTGCCCGTAAACGCAACACACATGAAAATACTCAAACTGAAGCTGCCGATTCTGGCGCTTGCACTGCTGTCGTCCGGCTGCGCCAGTATCGGCAAAGGCATCACCGAAGCCATCCTGGAAAAACAGGAAGAAGAAGATACCCGCATCTGCGAGATCAAAGGCGAAAAATTCAGCGGCATCAAACCGCAGTTGGAAATCGCCAACCGGAAAATGAAATTGTTGATGGTGCACGGCGTCGGCAACCATTTGCCGGGCTATTCCACCCAGTTCATGGAAAAGCTGGCAAAAGAATTGGACCTGACCGTCACCTCCCGCAACATCAAAAACATCCGCTTGACCGATGCCAAGGAGCCGGCAAGGCCGTTGGGCAATTTGCGCATCAACCGCTATCTGAATGCCGACCGGACTCAAGAGATGCTGTTTTACGAGCTGACCTGGTCCGAAATCAGCGCCAAGGACAAGGAAGTGCTGTCTTACGACAATTCCGGGGAACAGTCTTTCCGCCGCGCCGAAGTCAACGACTTATTGAAGAAGTTCTCCAACGATACCGGTCCCGATCCGATCATCTACCTGGGCGAGAAACGCGAAGACATCCTGTCGGCCTTTGCTCAATCGTTTTGCTGGATGATCCAAGGCGATTGGAACAGCCTGCCGGACGATGTCCAACAAAGCTGTTCCACCAAAAATGTTACACCGTTTTACAACGACAGTTACGCCTTCGTCTCGCATAGTTTGGGCAGCCGGATCACCATCGACGGCCTGCAACATCTGGCGTCGAAACTGAGCAACGGCGATACCGCCAGCTATTACACCGCGCTGACCAATGTCTTGAAAAACAAGGAAGTGCCGATCTACATGATGTCCAACCAATTGCCGATGTTGCAGTTGGGGCGCAGCCTACCGGAAGTCGCCAACCAAGCCGAGGCCTATTGCAACAGCAATGGCGCCAAATACGGCGAACGGATACTCGCGAAAACGTCGGTGATTGCATTCAGCGACCCCAACGATCTACTCAGTTATGCGATCCCGCACGACTTCGTCAACAAGTATCTGGACTCGCGACTGTGCATTGATGTCACCAACATCAACATCAACGTAGCCCGGGTTTACGATGCGTTCGGTTTGGGCAAGCTTGCCAACCCGATGGATGCCCACATCGGCTACGATACCGACGAGCGAGTGGTGGCGATGATCGCGAAAGGTATCGCCAACGACAAAACCGCGCCCGTCGTCAACGAACGTTGCCATTGGATACAGACCATCGATTGACGGGCGTCAGCAGCAGCGTTTGACGCCGCTCCATTTGCGGCGGGTTTCGGCGGCGAAAAACGCCTTGCGGCTGAGCGGTTCGGCCTGTTGGCCGGCATGCTCGGCCTGCCAATGGCGCAAATAGCGCTGGTAGGCCGCATCGCCGTTCAGAGTGCGCCAGACCTGCAACCACGCTTGCGAATCAAATTTCATGAACCGCTTCCGGTTGCGGCGCCAGTTTGACGCATTCGAACATCAGATCGTCCAATTCGTGTTCTTGGTGCCTGTCGGGGTCGTATTGCAAACCGCACTCTTGTTCTTCCTGAATATGCTTGATGGTGCCGTGAATCGACACCGGTATTCCCGACTCCGGCAATACAATCGAAATACGTAACTCGGCCTCTTCGATAGCTTGACCCAACGGCTCCCGCAAACGGATTTTGATTCCGCTGTAACTCATATCCACCACTTGACCGTCGATGACGATTTCCCCGCCGGGCGGCGGCGGATCGATAATAATGTGGGCGACTAATCCGGCCGGATTAAAACGTATTCTGCTGCGGTTTTCGTTCTGCACGAATCGGTACTCCTGTGTTCGGTTTGCCAGAGTATAGGCACAAACCTCCGGCCGGCACAATTCATCTCGGCTTCCCGGCTAACCTTCCGGCTAGTCCGAATGCCAATAGCGCCGTCGCCGTGGCCGCTCCGCCACCGGAGACTGGCCGCTGCTCACGATATCGATTGCGCCCAGCTCAGCGGTATTCATCACCGTAGCCGGGAGTTGCCGATAACGTTCCAGCACTTGGCGATGGGGAAAGCCGAAACGGTTGGCGTAACCGGCCGGGATCAACACCCATTCGGGCTTAACCGCATCCAAAAACGCCTGGGTCGATGAGGTCTTGCTGCCATGGTGCGGTGCAACCAATACCCGACTGGCTAACTCGCCGCCGTAAGTCGCAGTCAACCAGGCTTCGGCAGTCTGCTCTATGTCGCCGGTCAGCAGTGCACTCTGTCCGGCCGCGATGACCTGCAATACGCAGGAATTATCGTTTTCTTTATTGAATGCCGGCTGCGGCGGCGCCAACATCCGGAAACGCACATCGTCCCACAGCCATTCCTGCCCGGCCCGGCAATAACCGGCACGCTCGCGCTCGGCCCACTCCGGAACGCTGCTCAGCAGGCGCTCTACCGGCAGTTCGGCCAGTACCGATTCGGCACCGCCGCTATGGTCGTTATCACCATGACTGACAATTAGCGCATCGACCTTGGCAATACCGCGCAGACGCAGGAAGGGCAACACTACCGATTCCCCCATATCGGAAAATTCGGAATATTTGGCCCCGGTGTCGAACAGCAACACGTGGTTAGCGGTCCGCACCACCGTAGCCAGGCCCTGGCCGACATCCAACAGCGTCAAGCCGAATTCACCGGACTTGGGTTTGTCGATAGCGGGAAAAAATAATGGAATCAGCAGCAACGGACTCAGCTGCCGCCCCGGAAAGCCGCGCGGCGCCAACGCCAGCAGAATGCCGATTGTCGCCAGTGGCAGTGCGTACCAGGGCGGCGACGCTAAACTCAATTGCGACAAAGGCAGTGCTGCCAGATGCTGCAATAGCCACCACAAGCCCTGTAATACCGAATCCGCCACCTGCAATAAAATGCTCGCAGCAGCCGGCCAGACGAACAACAGCGCGATAGCCAACAATGCCAACGGTACCACCACGATTCCGATCAGCGGCACCGCCAACCAGTTCGCCAGCGGCGCGATCAAGGACACCTGTTGGAAAAACAAGACCAATAGCGGCGCCAGGCCAAGCAAACTGGCCCATTGCGCCACGGCCAAATCCCGCCAATAGGCGGGACGCGCCAGCCGTCCGACCGAGACATACATCAATAAGGCCACAGCCACAAACGACAACCAAAAGCCGACTGACAAAACCGCCAACGGATCGGCAAGCACGACAGCCAACAAGGCCCACAGCAGCACCTGTGTCGGTGCCGGATTGCGTTGCCAGGCAATTGCCGCCAGCGCCACGCCAAGCATGATTACCGCCCGCTCCGTCGGCGCCGAGAATCCGGCCAAACCGGCATAGAACAGCGCCGCCAGCCAAGCAACCGGCGCGGCGGCCGATTGCGGCGAAATGCCGAGCAAACCCAAGTTAATCCAGATTCGCCGCGTCGCCAGATAGAACCAGCCGGCAATCAGGCCGATGTGCGATCCGGAAATAACGATTAAGTGTACGACACCCGTGACGCGGAAGATTTGCCATTGCTGTTGGCTGATTGCGTTCTGGGTGCCGATGGTCAATGCCTTTATCACGCCAAGTTGCGAACTTCCCGGCAATGCCGCGTCGATTTTGTCCGCGATCAGATTGCGGCAGACTGCAAGATAGCGGCCCAGGCTGGCGCTGTCGGCGATCCGCTGCGGCGGCGGCTTGCTCTTGACGTAACCCGTGGCGCCAATGTGATTGGCAAACAGCCAGGCTTCGTAATCGAAACCGCTGGGATTGAAACGGCCATGGGGTTTTCGCAACTTGACCTGAAACCGCCAACTTTGCCCCGCCTTCAGTTCGAACTCCGGCGTATACCAGGACAAGCGCATCTTCTCCGGAACCGCATCCGGCGCGCTCGTAACCACAAAATCGAAACCGGTTCGATGTTCCTGAACCTGGGGCAGACTGGCGATGTAGCCCTCGACTTCTATTTCGGTATTTTGGTAACGGTCCGGCAATTGTTGAGCCAAACGCCAAGCGCCGAATGCGCAAGCCCAAGCCAGGCCAAGCGACAAACTCAACACGGCATAATGGCGCCTGACGCAGGCCAGCAGCGCGAGCGCCGCCAAGCCGAGCCATTCCGCCGAATTCGGCAAGCGGCTGAATTGCTGAACCGCAACAATGCCGGCAAAAAACGCCAAGCTGTAGCCGGTCATTGTTGATTTTCTCCCGGAACAGCCGGTGCCGATTTGCTTTTTAACTCTACCATCGAATCTATGCGGCCAAACAATCCGGCCAGTCTAGTCGATTTTTCGGCCAACTGCGGCAAGGAAACGCGTTAAACTGCGCCGATTTTTTTCGCGGTGTCGGCGTCTCGAAGCGAAAACGCCGAGCCGGCCCCGATTCGCCTGGCCGTGTACGACCTGCAATATAGCGCAAACCCAACCATGCCTGAACCGTATTACCCACTGATCGTCCGCCCCCGCTTTATCGTCAACGCCCGAAAATTTTGGCGCCAGTGCCATTTGTTATTGGCGCTGGGCTTGGGATTGGTATTTGCGCTGATCGGCCTGACCGGCAGCCTCAGCGTTTACCGCGAGGAACTGGACAGCCTGTTCAATCCGCAACTGCGGATCGACATTCCGCGCGATGGTGCGCCGCTGCCACTGGATAAAATCCTGGCTTCGTTACGTACCGCCCATCCCGACCGCCACGGCGCCTGGACACTGGAAATGCCGCTCGCGCCGGACCGGCCGCTGACCGCCTGGTTCGACAAACCCAAGGAAAGCGTCGACGCGTTTTACGCACCATTGATGGTTTCGATCAACCCCTACACTGGAGCGGTGTTGGACAGCCGATTGTGGGGCCAGACCTTCGCCACCTGGCTCCTGGACCTGCACGCCCAACTGCAACTCGACGCCGCCGGCCGTAACGCGATGGCCATTCTGGGCAGCTTGCTGATGCTGTCTACCGTCAGCGGCCTGTATTTGTGGTGGCCGGGCTGGCGAAATCTGGCCGGCGCTTTCCGCGTCCGCCGCGATGGCAGTCTGATCGGGCTGATATTCGACCTCCACCGCTGGTTAGGCTTGGCAGCGGCCGGATTTTTGCTGTTGCTGGCGTTCACCGGCCTCCATTTGGCTTATCCGCCGTTACTGGAAAGCCTGACTTCGGCCGAAGGCATGGGCCACGGCGACGCCGGCCCCAACGTGCGCAGTACCGCGGTTCCGAACGATAGGCCAGTATCGGTAGGCGAAGCGATTTTGGTCGCCCGCGGACCGTTTCCCAGTTCCGAGGTCAGGCGAGTAACCACGCCGGCCGGCGAACTGGGCGTGTATCGGGTCAATCTGCGCCAGCGCGACGAAATCAACCAACACCACCCGTTTACCACAGTCTGGGTCGACCGCTGGAGCGGACAAATCCGAGACGTCCGCAATCCGCACCGGTTCTCGATGGGTCAGACATTCACGGTCTGGCTTTGGCCCTTACACACCGGGGAAGCCGTCGGTGGCGGCGGCCGTTTTCTATGGTTCTGCGCCGGACTGACCCCAACCTTGTTGTTCGTTTCCGGCTTACTGCATTGGCTATATCGGCACGGCTGGATAGCGGACCGCCAGGTCGACTGGGCAGCGCTGGCCGATAGAACCAGACGCAAAACCGCTGGCTCTGCAAGACGGATTGGCGCCGCTTGGGCCGCCCTCCGGCCACGGATTCAAACCTGGAGTGGCAACGCCGCTCGAGAAATATTGAATCGATTGCGGCATTAACCGAAAAGCCCAGTGTATATGGCGTTGACGACATACGGGCCGGTATTGAATTTGGGAACGACAGGCTTTGGATACCAACCTGCCGTCCGTGTCGGCGACAACCTATCTTCTATCGGCCCTAAGTATCGATGACAATGGCTTGCCGCAATGAGCGCAGACGAAACTTCCGGTCGGCAAGCCCATTACCAATTCTTTTGCCAGAGACGAATGGCTGCAATCGCCGCCGTGATTCTTATTTGATGTGTCGTTTTTCTTGGTGTCCATAATCTTTGGCCTCGCTATCGCTAAAATCACAATTCTTAAAGACTTTCCCTACACACCGACACCAAGCAAAATATGTGCACTTACCAAATAAGCAAGAAAAAATAACCACTTTATGTGACGAGCCTCACACGAAACAGGTCTTTGTTACAGAAATATGTAAAAATTTCCGACTAGTCATAAAGCCTTATCCGGCTAAACAAATATGCAGAAACAATCGTCACCAACTCGCTCTGCAAATACCAGAAAACTGATTATTCAACAAACACTTGTAAAATTTTTCGACAATAAACTTCAATAATCTTCATGTTGAATGTATCGCCTGATCCCGGCACCAGCGCCGTTCACGGTCAGCAGATATGTTCAATCCGGCGACATACGAAAGCCGCCGGACTGCCAGGCATCCCTTTCAGCGTAACAAAAGGCTACGCCGCTACGCGCCGATCAACTCCAACATCTCTTCTCGCTGTATTACTTCCCGGTCTTGCAACAACTCGGCGAGCCGATCCAACTGGCCACGCTTACTGGTCAGAATTTTGTGGGCCCGGCGTTCGGCATCTTCGACCAGCTCGCGAACTTCGGCATCGACCACCCGCGCGGTTTCTTCGCTGTAGTTACGCTGTTCGGTAACGTCTCCGGCCAAAAACTGCAGCTGCTGGCGTTGGCCGTAAATCAACGGCCCCAGCTTTTTACTCATGCCTAAATAACACACCATGTTACGGGCAATTTCGCTGGCTTTTTCCAGGTCGTTTTGGGCGCCGGTGGAAACGCTCTGCAACGCCAGCTGCTCGGCCACCCTTCCGGCCAGCAGTATGGCGATTTGGTCTTTCAGTTCCGCTTCGGTGGACAGGTATTTTTCTTCGACCGGCAGCTGCAAAGTAAATCCCAGCGCTGATACGCCGCGCGGAATGATCGAGATTTTGTGCACCGGCTGGCCGGTCGGCACGTTCTCGGCAACCAAAGCATGGCCGGCTTCGTGGTAAGCCACCCGGCGTTTTTCCTCCGGGCCGAGCACACGGTTTTTCTTTTCCGGCCCGGCCATAACCCGGTCGATCGCCGCTTCGAAATCGGCCATGTTTACGGTGTCGCGGCCGGCCCGAGCGGCCAGGATCGCCGCCTCGTTGGCAATATTGGATAGATCGGCACCAACGAAACCGGGGGTGCGCTTGGCAACGATGGTCAGATCGACGTCTTTGTCCAGTTGCATGCCTTTAGTGTGCAATTTCAGGATTGCCACCCGATCCAGTTGATCGGGCTTGTCGACCACGATTTGCCGGTCGAAACGGCCGGCGCGCAACAAGGCCTTGTCCAGAATTTCCGGCCGATTGGTCGCTGCCATCACCACAACGCCGGAAGTGGCGTCGAAACCGTCCATTTCGGTCAATAATTGGTTCAAGGTTTGCTCGCGTTCGTCGTTGCCGCCCATCACCACCGGGCCGCCGCGAGAACGGCCGATCGCATCCAGTTCGTCGATGAAAATGATGCAAGGGGCTTTCTGCCGGGCCTGTTCGAACAAGTCCCGCACCCGCGCCGCGCCGACACCGACGAATAATTCGATAAACTCGGAAGCGCTGATATTGAAGAACGGCACGCCGGCCTCGCCGGAAACGGCCCGCGCCAGCAAGGTTTTCCCGGTACCCGGCGAGCCGACCAGTAATACGCCTTTCGGCATCCGCCCACCCAGCTTTTGCAATTTTTCCGGCGCTTTTAAAAATTCGATGGTTTCCTTAAGTTCCTGTTTGGCGCTATCGGCGCCGGCTACATCGTCGAACGTAGTTTTCGAGGTTTCCTGCTGGATGCGCATTTTGTTGCCCAGATTCAGAAAACCGCGACCGCCTCCACCGGCCATTTTCGGTAACAGCCACATCCAGATGCCGGCAAAAATCGCGATTGGAATGATCCAATTGAACAACAAGCTGCTGGCCCAGTTGTCGCCGCTCCTGACCACATATTCCACCTTATGCGCCTGCAGGTTTTTGACCAGCGACTCGTCCCACAACGGTATCGTGAAAAATTGCTTGCCGATCTTTTGGTCTTCCTGCTTCAAGGTGCCGTTAATGAAGCGCTGGGTCACGACCGCATTTTCCACTTTGTCTTCATTGACCAGATTGATGAACTGGCTATACGGGATTTCCCGACCCTGGATACGTTCACCGCCGGCAAAAATCGACAACAGGAAAATACCTAAAAGCAGATACAACCAGAATCGCGATTGCTTCGGCGCGTCGCTACCGGATTGGCCGGCGCCATCCTCGCTTTTGGCATTAAAAGCGCGCCAACGCCCCTGTAGCCAAGCCCAGGCCACATTCAGCCATTCGACCGCAAGCCGGTAAATCTCGCCGATTTTTTGCTTATCTATCATGACCTTCGCCCTCGTTAGTTTCTTATTCGCAAAATACTCTACTCCACTTTTACCGTATTTTATCGACTTATCAACTAGCGGCTTTCTCCGCCGTCACTCGCGGCGCGCGGTCTCATTGGTTTTTGATAATCAGCGGCTGGACGATGGTGAAAACATCTGGCGATTTAACATCGCCAATCGGCAATTGCCCGATCGCCGGAAAGACGTATAACTCGAAGCGGCGCTGTTTCTTTTGCTGAGTAATGTCTCGGACAGTGTGAGCGGTCGACGCCAGCCATTCTCGGGTGACATATTGAAGCTGTTAATCAACACAGGCCGGCATCGAGGTGCCTTTCCTGTTCTAACACCCCTGTTTGGGGGGGTTATGGGCTTTCGAATTTTGCTGGAATCGCTGCCGTTGACCACAGGCGCACGGGCTTATCCGTTTTACGCCTGGCATCGGTTAAGCTGGTTGAGGGATAAACGCCAAGAGAAATCGTTTTTCGGCGGACGTCGATGGAATAATCGAATCGCCACCATTTGGCGCCGTTGGTCTTAACCAGCAAATACAATCCAGAACCGTCGTTTAGCAGGTTGGTGAAAAACCATATTTGAGACGCTAATTTTGCTCAATCGAACCAACATTTAGTAGGAAAGCGGCTTAATCGTCACTAAATATAGAGTCATTCAAAGCCAAAAAGAGTTTTTCACCAACCTGTTAGCCCATCCAAATAATCCGCCCAGTGCTGCATCATCTTGTGCCGTTCCGGTAAATGCGCTGTCCTGTTGTAAGCACGGCCGTTGGGATCTCGGACCGCGTGGGCGAGCTGGTGTTCGATAAAGTCCGGACGCACGCCTAACACTTCGTCGAGGATGGTTCTGGCCATGGCTCGAAAGCCGTGCATCGTCATTTTGCCCTTCCCTATCGGCAGACAATAAACGATTTCAACACCCCGAAAAACTTCAGCACAAACTAAGCCTGAAGCGAAAATTGGATAACCGTCGCCCTGTCCCGTAGCGCGTCAAGATAATCCGCGCAAGCCTGCATCATCCGCCGGCGTTCGTCCAGATATTGCGCCCGATTACAGGCGGCTCTGACTTGGTCTTTCGGCATGTGGCATAGCTGCCGCTCGATGGCATCAGGCGACCAGCCTTGTTCGTTGAGTAAGGTTGACGCCGTCGTTCTAAAACCGTGGGCGCTCATTTGGTCGCTTTCGTAACCAAGGGTTTTCAGCGCGGTGCGAATGGTTCCGTCGGACATCGGCCGGCCGTCGCCGCCGCTGGACGGGAAAACGTATCGGCCGGCCCCGGTTAACGGTTTGATGGTTTCCAAAATTTCGACCGCTTGCAGCGATAACAGAACAATGTGTAGCGTTTCGGTTTTAGTGACGAGGTAACGCCATTCCTTTGCCGCCAGATCGACATCTTTCCATTCCATTTGCCGAATTTCTCCCGGCCGCTGAAAAAGGTAAGGCGATAGCTTTAGCGCGGATTGCACCACGAATGCGCCTTTGTAGTGCGCGATGTCCCGCAGTAACTGGCCCACTTCTTTAGGCTCGGTAAGCGCGGCGTTGTGCTTCGCCTTTTGCGCCGGGATTTTAGCAGTAACCGCTTGGGCCGGATCGTAGTCGGCAAAACCATGGGCGATGGCGGATGCGTAAACGGTGCTGATGTCGGCACGTACCCTGTGAGCAGTTTCCAGTTTTTTTTAATTATCAGTGGTCGGATCACGGCAAAGACTTCGGGCGATTTAACTTCCCCGATCGGCTTTTGGCCAATTTCCGGAAACACGTAGAGATCGAAGCGGCGGATTTTCTTTTGGTGAGTAATATCGCGCACGGTATGCGCCGACGATTCGAGCCACTGTCGGGTGATGTGATCGAAGCTGTTGGCGATAGGCAGGCCGGCTTCGAGCCGGGTTGATTTTCGGCGACTTGGGCAATTTCAGCCCTGGATTGCTTTCTGATTTCGCTTGGATCGATGCCGTCGGCAAAATTGTTTCGGGCTTCTTCAGCTTTGCGCCTGACATTTTCCAACGTGGTGTCCGGATGCACGCCAAACAAAAGTTTTTCGCTTCCCTTCGAAGGTGAAGATGAACTTCCATATTTCGGTGCCGTTTTTTCCGACGACCAGATAAAGCCCTCCCCTTCGTTGATAAAGCATTCTTTATCGCGAGGCTTTGCCGCCCTGTAAACCGTGTCTTTATTGAGATGGAACGCCATTGTGCGTCTTCAATCGTGTCCTCGGTGAGAAGCATTATAGAAAAGGACACAATGAAGGACACACTTTTGGTGTGTATGCCCCCTACATTTCGTTGAACAATAAAAAACCCGCTAAGCCTTGAGGCTCGCGGGTTTTTAAATTTCTTTGGACTACCTTAGATAGGTAGGTGGTACCGAGGGTCGGAATCGAACCGACACTCCCGAAGGAACCGGATTTTGAATCCGGCGCGTCTACCAGTTTCACCACCCCGGCAAAGAAAGCGTCATTATACTGAAATATTCAGAAATGACAAATGTTTTTTATCAAGCTTCTAATGTCACCGCCGCTCGGAGTTTCTTCATCGCGTTTTGCTCAAGCTGCCGAATCCGTTCTGCAGATACCTGATACCGATCGGCAAGCTCGTGCAATGTAGCTTTTTCTTCGACCAACCACCGGCTAGCCAGAATATCCCTACTTCTTTCGTCCAGCCCCGCCATGGCATCCATCAGCAGCTCTTCCTTGCGACCTTCCCAGTCGCTGGCTTCGAGCATTAATGCCGGGTCGGCGCCGTGTTGTTCCAGGTAGGCAATCGGGGCCTGCACCTGATCTTCGCTATCGTCGCCAGTGGGCTCCAGCCCCACGTCGCGACCGTCCAGCCGCCGCTCCATCTCGTAGACGGTTTTGACGTCTACGTCCAGATTTTCGGCAATCGCTTCGGCATCTTCCCGCGTTAGATAGCTCAATTCCTTTTTGAATTTACGTAGATTGAAAAACAATTTACGCTGCGCTTTGGTTGTGGCGACTTTGACGATACGCCAGTTCCGGATCACATATTCGTGGATTTCGGCTTTGATCCAATGGACCGCGAACGACACCAAACGTACGCCCATGTCGGGGTCGAATCGTTTGACTGCTTTCATCAAGCCGATATTGCCTTCCTGCACGATATCGGCCATCGGTAGACCATATCCGGAGTACCCGCGCGCCACGTGGGCGACAAACCGCAGGTTCGTCATCACCAATTCGCGCGCTGCTTCCAAATCACCACGATCGCGGTAACGTAAAGCCAGTTCCTGCTCCTGTTCGGCGCTGAGTTTGGGCATCTGCGCAATCAGG
Organism: Methylomonas koyamae; assembly: GCF_006483455.1. Taxonomy (GTDB): domain Bacteria; phylum Pseudomonadota; class Gammaproteobacteria; order Methylococcales; family Methylomonadaceae; genus Methylomonas; species Methylomonas koyamae_B. The sequence continues at coordinate 172,739 of NZ_PPPU01000022.1, read as the reverse complement.
TTCAAGTATGAATCAAAAGTCCCAACCGACAAATTGATGGGTAAAGCCAAGCTGTTACTCATATCTTCCTCGATTTTTCTGAAAAATTAGACATGTCCGAATTCTAGCACTCGTTTAACAAGAGTGCTAATAATTTAACAATTTCTTTATATATCAGTTAGATAAACCATTTTCCAGCTTCTATCGCGGTTTGCATTCGCCTTTACGGGCTCACGACAAACTCGTTAAAATGACCGGACGCTTAGCTTTTATCAGCGTTCTCGCAAAAAATCTAAAACCTCAACTCGCATCCGAACATGTCCGCCAACGATAACAGCACCGCCGCGCCTAATTTCATTCGCCATATTATTGCCGCCGACTTGGCTTCCAACAAAAACCAGGGCAAGGTTGCCACCCGCTTCCCGCCAGAGCCTAACGGCTATCTGCATATCGGCCATGCCAAATCGATCTGTCTGAATTTCACTCTGGCACTGGAAAACAAAGGCACCTGTAATTTGCGCTTCGACGACACCAATCCGGAAAAGGAAAGCGTCGAGTACATGGAGTCGATCGAGCGCGACGTCGCTTGGCTTGGGTTCAAATATGCCGGCAAATTCCACGCCTCGGATTATTTTGAACAGCTCTACGACTACGCGGTGCAGTTGATTAAACAAGGCGACGCTTATGTCGACAGCTCCAGTTCAGAACAAATGCGCATGGACCGCGGCACCTTGACTCAACCGGGCAAAGAAAGCCCGGATCGCAACCGCAGCATCGATGACAACCTGGATTTATTCCAACGCATGCGGGCCGGCGAGTTCAGCGACGGCCAATATGTGCTGCGCGCCAAAATCGATATGGCGTCACCGAATATCAACATGCGAGATCCGGTGATCTACCGCATCCGCCGGGTACACCACCACCGCACCGGGAACGCATGGTGCATCTACCCGATGTACGACTACACCCATTGTTTGTCGGATATGCTGGAAGGCATCACCCACTCGATCTGTACTTTGGAATTCGAAGACCATCGACCTTTGTACGACTGGGTGTTGGATAAATTGAACACACCTTGCCATCCGCAACAAATCGAATTCGCCCGCCTGCAATTGGAATACACCATCGTCAGCAAGCGTAAACTGCTGCAATTGGTCACCGAGAAGCATGTTTCCGGCTGGGACGATCCGCGGATGCCGACCATTTCCGGCCTACGCCGCGCAGGTTTCACCCCGGAAGCGATTCGCGATTTCTGCGAACGGATCGGCGTGACCAAAAACGATTCCTGGATCGAGATGGGGGTGTTGGAAAACTGTATCCGCGAAGATTTGAACGAGCGGGCACCGCGCGCGATGGCGGTGTTGCGGCCGCTGAAAGTGACGATCAGCAACTGGGAAGACGGCAAAACCGAAACCTACCAGATTGCCAACCATCCGCAAAAACCGGAAATGGGTAGTCGCGAAGTTCCGTTCGGCAAAGTCATATTGATCGAACAAGACGACTTCATGGAAAATCCGCCCAAAGATTTCAAACGCCTGGTGCCGGGCGGCGAAGTGCGCTTGCGCGGCTCTTATGTCATCAAATGCGATGAAGTAATCAAAGACGCTACCGGCAATGTTGTCGAACTCATTTGCAGCTACGACCCCGCAACCTTGGGCAAAAACCCTGAAGGCCGCAAAGTCAAAGGCGTCATCCATTGGGTATCCGAGGCGCATTCCATCCCGGCGGAATTGCGTTTATACGACCGCTTGTTCAGCCACCCCAACCCGGACACGTTGGACAATTTCCTCGACGGCATCAATCCCAACTCACTGGAAATCCTTAACGACTGCCGCCTGGAAGCCAGCTTAGCCAAGCCGGCACCGGACACGCGCTACCAATTCGAACGCACCGGATATTTCTACCTGGACGACCTGGATAGCAAAGCCGGCAAATTGGTATTCAATCGTACCGTGACCTTACGCGACAGCTGGGGAAAATAAGGGCCTGCCGATGTCGGACCGATTGCAACCCTTGATGCGGCATCTGGCGCAATCGACCGGACAAAATCTGGCCGAAGCTCGCCTGACTAGCGTCGGCGGCGGCGACATCAATTCCGCTTATCGGTTACAAAGCCGGGGTATCGACTGGTTTATCAAACTTAACCAAGCGGAATTGGCCGACATGTTTGCTGCCGAAGCCGTCGGCTTGACCGAATTGGCCGGTATCGGCGCTGTTCACATCCCGAATGTGGTCTGCCATGGCCAGCATCAGCAATACGCCTACCTGGTTTTGGAATACATCGAACTGCGCTCCTTGTCAGCCGGTGCTGCCGCACTATTCGGCGAACAACTGGCCCGCATGCACCTCCAACCGCAAGCCTACTTTGGCTGGAGCATCGACAACACCATAGGCTCAACTCCTCAATACAACCCGAGGCATCATGACTGGATGGAATTTTGGCGCGACCAGCGCCTGGGCAAGCAATTGCAACTCGCCGCCGAGAATGGCCATCGCGGCACACTGCAAAAACAGGGGGAAAAACTTCAGGAACGGCTAAACAGCCTATTCGACAGCTATCGACCGCAACCATCCCTATTACATGGCGATTTATGGGGCGGCAACGCTGCCGCCGACAGCCAGGGGAAGCCGGTAATGTTCGATCCGGCCTGCTATTACGGCGACCGCGAAGCGGATATTGCCATGACCGAATTGTTTGGCGGTTTCGGGCGAGAATTCTATTCGGCGTACCAAGCGTACTACCCTTTGGATCCGGGCTACAAAGTCCGCAAAACCTTGTACAACCTCTACCATATTCTCAACCACTTGAATTTGTTCGGCTCGGGCTACTTAAGTCAAGCTGCCCGGATGGTAGAACAATTACTAGCCGAATTGAAATAATCCTGCCGATGACGCCTCGTTAATAGCCCCGCATAACGGCCCGAGCAAGCCTGCACACATACTCCGCCGGAAACAACAAACACATGGAAACGAAAAGAAATCAGGAACTTATTGACCGGCAATTTGCGCTGACCTCACAAATTGAGGACAACCTACCAGCTAAAAGGGGAAAAAACACTGCAGAAGAAAGACCATTTATCCGGAAAAAATAAATGGTGCCGAGGAGAGGACTTGAACCTCCACGGGGTTACCCCCACTAGCACCTGAAGCTAGCGCGTCTACCAATTTCACCACCTCGGCTGAGTCAAGTGAAGTCCACATTGTATAGATCGCCAGCGCACATGTCAACTCAGATCTACCTAAATAACGAATGGCTGGCCCCGTCCAGCAAACGCCGGCTAAACCGTTCGCGTCAATCAAACCGCTTGGCGTTAGCCGGCAACTTATCGAAAAGCGGATGTTTGGCAATACCGTATTGGTGTGGGTAATACACCGCGGCCAGATGAAGGCCGTTGGGCGGCGCCGTCATTGCAGCTCTAGTACGGTCCTTGGCGACCAATAGCTCGGCAGTCCAATCCTCAGGCTGTTTACCGCTACCGATTTCGATCAATACGCCGGCGATATTGCGCACCATATGATGCAAAAAGGCATTGGCGCATAAATCGATCACCACTCTCTCGCCGTCGCGGTAAACATCGATGAAGTACATCAATCGGTTCGGACTGACCGATTGACAGCTTTGGGCGCGAAACGAGGAAAAATCGTGTTCGCCGAGCAAATGCTGAGCGGCTCGGTGCATACGCTGCTCGTCCAACGGCCAATAGCACCACGTCGCCTGATTGCGCAGCAGGGCCGATTTTGTCTGCCGGTTCAAAATCACATAGCGGTAAGCTCGGGCAATGGCGCTGTACCTGGCATGAAAGTCGGCAACTGCCGGCTGCGCCCAGGTAATCCGTATATCGTCCGGCAAATGGCTGTTGCCACCCATCAACCAGCCGCGCAAATCGCGCTGCACCGGGCTATCGAAATGCACCACTTGTTCCAGCGCATGGACGCCGGCATCGGTGCGGCCAGCGCATAACACACTGATCGGCGCGCAGGCGATTTTGCTCAAGGCACGTTCCAGTTCGCCTTGCACGGTGCGCTTGCCCTGCTGCCATTGCCAGCCGGCGTAAGCGCTGCCGTCGTATTCGATGCCTAAAACAATGCGATTCATACAGGTGGCACGCCGTGATCGACAGGTACGCTTCGCGGTTTTAAATTGCCGGCCATATCTCGGATACGGGGCTCAGACATGAATAAATACCCGGCAACCGACCGGCACCGCAGCGAACAAGGCAATCACGTCGGCGTTGTTCATCCGTACGCAACCGTGCGACTCCGGTTGTCCGTTCATCAATTCGTCCGGCGTGCCGTGGATATAGATATACCGCCAGCCACTATCGACCTCGCCGTAACGGTTCTTGCCGGGCTCCAAACCGCCCAACCACAGAATCCGGCTCAAAATCCAGTCGCGTTGCGGCTGTTGAATCGACAATTCGGGACTGTAAATCTCGCCGGTCGGACGCCGGGCTTTGAACACACTGTTAATCGGCAAACCGGCCCCGATCTTGGCCCGAATCCGGTGCCAGCCGGTCGGCGTACAGTAACTGCCCTTTCTTTCGCCGGGGCCGTTTTTTGCGGTCGATACCGGATAATCGGCAACGACCGCGCCAGCTTGCAGCAAACGCAAGCGCTGTTCGGCGATCGAGACATCGATCAAGCAAGCCGTCGACGCATCCGTCATTTCACAAACAATGCAATCGATTCGACGTGGGCGGTCTGCGGGAACATGTCCATCACGCCGGCTTTGACCAGTTTGTAGCCGAGTTCGTTGACCAGAATGCCGGCGTCGCGGGCCAGCGTCGACGGGTTGCAGGACACATAGACGATCCGTTCCGGCTGCCAATGCTTAAAATTATGCAAAACCTCGGACGCACCGGCCCGCGAAGGGTCGAGCAGGACTTTATCGAATTTTTGCTTGCACCACGGCAGCTCCTTGACGTCCTTGCTCAAATCGGCGACGTGAAACTCGACATTCTGCAGATTGTTGAGACGGGCATTTTCCCTGGCATGGTTGACCAACGGCAAATCGCCCTCCACGCCGACGACATGGCCGGCGCGGGTCGCTAATGGCAAGGTGAAATTGCCCAGGCCGCAAAACAAATCCAGTACCCGGTCGTCTTTGCCCAACTCCAAGGCCTCAATGGCGCGGCTCACCATCTTCCGGTTAATTTCATAGTTCACTTGAGTGAACATCGCCGGGCGGAAATTGAATTTGACGCCCTGCTCGGCCAAGGCATAACTCGGCACGACTTCGGCTTCCCCATCCAGCGGCACGATGCTGTCCGGGCCTTTCGGTTGCAGACAAATCGTCACTCCCAACTTTTCGGCATATTCGCGCATGCGCTGCTTGTCTGCCAAATTAGGCGGTTCCAACACCCGCACCGCCAGCACGCAGTCGTTGTCGCCGATCGCGACTTCAATCTGCGGAATCTTGTCCTTGATCGACAGGCCGGCGATCATTTCGCCCAAGGCCAACAGATTTTCGCCGACGATAGGATGCATGACCTTGCAACTATCGATTTCCGCCAAAAACGGATTGCGCCGTTCACGAAAGCCGACCAACACCCTGCCCTTCTTCGCCACCCATTTCACGCCCATCCTGGCTTTACGCCGGTATCCCCAATGCGGCCCGGTCAACGCTTCCCAGATTTGCGGGATTTCCAGCTTACCGATCCGGCGGAACTGGTCGCATAACAATTCTTCCTTGAAATGAATTTGCTCGGCGTCGTCGACATGCTGAAAACTGCAACCGCCGCAACGGCCGAAATGCGGACAAACCGGCTCCACCCGATGCGGGTTGCGGTCGTGCAATTCGACCACTTTGCCTTCAGCATAATCGCGGCGGCTGTCGGTGTAGACAAAATCCAGGGTTTCGCCGGGTAAGGCTTCGTCGATGAATACCACTTTGCCGTTGACGTGGCTGACGCCGCGACCGTCGTGGGACAGTGATTCGATGGTTACGGTGACGGGTTCGAGCGGAAGTTTTTTCTTGTGGGCCATTATCAGTAGAAGTTAGATCGGGGCCGCTCGTTAGAGCGCGACCCGACATGACAGGATGCGAAGACGGATAGTTTAAAAGAGGTGGTTCAGGTCGGAAATACGCCGGTCGACAAATAGCGGTCACCGCGGTCGCAGACGATGGTGACGATCAAGCTGTTTTCGACTTGCTCGGCCAATTTCAACGCGGCAAACACGGCACCGCCGGAAGAGACCCCGGCAAAAATACCTTCCACCGCCGCCAGACTGCGCGTGGTGTTTTCCGCATCCAATTGCTCGACTTCGATGATCCGATCCACCCGGCTGGCGTCGTAGATTTTCGGCAGATACTCCTGTGGCCAGCGGCGGATGCCGGGTATCTTCGATTCGCCTGCCGGCTGCACACCGACGATTTGAACATCCGGATTTTGCTGCTTCAGATACCTCGAAGTCCCCATAATCGTGCCGGTAGTCCCCATCGAGCTGACGAAATGGGTCACTTTGCCATCGGTGTCGCGCCAAATTTCCGGGCCGGTACCTTCGTAATGCGCCCGCGGATTATCGGGATTGGCAAACTGGTCCAAAATCCGGCCTTCGCCGCGGGCTTCCATCGCCCGCGCCAAATCGATCGCGCCTTCCATGCTCTGTTTTGCCGGGATCAAAATGATCTCGGCGCCATAGGCTTTCATCGACGCGATCCGTTCCGCGCTCATATTGTCGGGCATGATCAAGGTCATTTTATAGCCCTTGATCGCTGCGGCCATCGCCAATGCGATACCGGTATTGCCGCTGGTGGCTTCGATCAACCGGTCGCCCGGTTTGATCTCGCCGCGGGCTTCGGCGTGCTTGATCATGCTGACAGCCGGCCGGTCCTTGACCGAACCGGCCGGATTATTGCCTTCGAGTTTCAATAACACGGTGTTGCCGCCGACCACCGGCAGACGTTGCAGGCGCACCAATGGCGTATTTCCGACAAAAGACTCAATGGTTGGGAAGTTCATCAATGGCATCCGATTTGCGTGATGGCGGCGATTATAGCAAGTTCGAGGCCTGAGGCGCCGCTGTAACCCAAGGCCGAAAAAATTCCTTTATAATCGATTCAACCCAATCCAACCCGCAGCAGACATGGAATCCATCGATTTGACGAGTCCCGAACTCTACCTGAACCGCGAACACAGCCTGCTGGAATTCAACGTTCGGGTGCTGGCGCAGGCATTGGACGAAAGACTCCCGCTGCTGGAGCGCTTGAATTATCTATGCATATCCTGTTCCAACCTCGACGAGTTCTACGAGGTGCGCGTCGCCAGCTTGTTGCAGATGGCGGAAATGGACCCGAATCTGGTCAGCGCCGACGGCCTGACCATCAACGAACAGTTCGAGAAAATTTCGCAAAAAGCCCACGAGCTGGTCGCCGAACAATACCGGGTGCTGAACGAAATTCTGATCCCGAAGCTGGAAGGCGAAAACATCCGCTTCCTGCGCCGCGACCGTTGGTCGCCGTCGCAAAAAGCCTGGCTGGAAAGATACTTCAACGAGGAATTGCTGCCGATTCTGACGCCAGTCGGTTTGGATTCGGCCCACCCGTTTCCGCGCATCCTGAACAAGAGTTTGAACTTCATCATCTCGTTGACCGGAAAAGACGCGTTCGGCCGCAACAGCGGCCGCGCCGTGCTGCAGGCACCGAGGGCGCTGCCGCGCATCATCCAATTGCCGGTCAGCGAAACCGACAGCGGGCCGCACGATTTTGTGTTTCTGTCGTCGATCATCCACGCCTTTGTCAACGACCTGTTCAACGGCATGACGGTAAAAGGTTGTTACCAATTCCGGGTCACTCGAAACAGCGACTTTTTCGTCGACGACGACGCGATCGACGATTTGCTGCTCGCCGTGGAAGGCGAACTGGCGATGCGCAACTACGGCGACGAGGTTAGGCTGGAAATCGACGCCAATTGCCCGGAAGAAACCACCCAATTCCTGTTGGCACGCTTCGACTTGACCCAAGATCGATTGTTTTTGGCCAACGGCCCGGTCAATTTGAGCCGGATGCAAGCCATCTACAACATGATCGAACGGCCCGATTTGAAGTTTCCGCCGTTCAAACCCAGCGTACCGTCGGCCTTCGGCCGCAACAAAGACTTCTTCGCCAGCATCCGCAAACAGGACATCCTGCTGCACCATCCCTACGAATCGTTTTCGCCGGTGGTCGATTTCATCAAGCAGGCCGCAGCCGATCCCGACGTGTTGGCCATCAAACAAACCCTGTACCGGACCGGTGTCGATTCGCCTATCGTCGCCGCGCTGATCAAAGCCGCCCGTGCCGGTAAGGAAGTCACGGTCGTCATCGAATTGCGGGCCCGGTTCGACGAAAAGGACAACATCGGCCTGGCCGCCAAATTACAGGAAGCCGCGGCGCACGTGGTATACGGCGTGGTCGGATATAAAACCCACGCCAAAATGTGCATGGTGCTGCGCAAGGAGGGCAACAGCTTACGCAATTACGTCCATCTCGGCACCGGCAACTACCATCCACGCACAGCCAGGCTATATACCGATTACGGCCTGTTCACCTGCGAGAAGGAACTGGCCGAGGACGTGCGCCGGGTATTCATGCAATTGACCAGTCTGGGCAAGGTCAGCAAACTGAATAAATTGCTGCAATCGCCGTTTACGCTGCATCACGGCCTGCTGAAAATGGTGGAAAGAGAAATCGAACAGGCCAAGAAAGGTAAAATGGCCAAGATCGTGATCAAGGTCAATGCCGTGGTCGAAGAGCAAGCGATTCAAGCCCTTTATCGCGCCTCGCAGGCCGGAGTCGAGATCAAATTGATCGTGCGCGGCGTTTGCTGCCTGCGGCCGGGCGTGCCTGGGGTTTCAGACAATATCGAAGTCCGCTCCATCGTCGGCCGCTTCCTGGAACATACCCGGGTTTATGCCTTCTACAACGGCGGCGACTGGGCCGTCTACGCCTCCAGTGCCGACCTGATGAACCGCAATCTGTTCCGCCGGGTCGAAGTTTGCTTCCCGATTGCCGACAAAAAAATCGTCGAACGCGTACTCGGCGACCTGGACGGCTATTTGAAGGACAACACCCAGGCTTGGCTGCTCGGTCCCGACGGCCAATACCGGCAAGTACACGACGAACAACACCCGCTTTACCAAGTGCAAACCGAATTGTTGAAACACTTTTGCTCCTGAGGCCAAGGCATGAGTAAACCGACTCACCGTCAAGTCGTTCTGGATACCGAAACCACCGGTATCAACCCGAAAGAAGGCCACAAAATCATAGAAATCGGCTGTGTCGAGTTGGTTAATCGCCGGCTGACCCGCAACCATTTCCACGTCTATCTGAACCCGGATCGGGAAATCGACGCGGGCGCGATTGAAGTCCACGGCATCACCAACGAATTCCTGCGCGACAAACCGCGCTTCGCCGACGTGGTGGAAGATTTCATGGCGTTTACCGCCGGCGCCGAGCTGATCATCCATAATGCGCCGTTCGACGTCGGCTTTTTGAATCACGAGCTGTCGCAGCTGCCGCGCGAGACCCGCACCGTGGAAAGCAACAGCAGCGTATTCGACACGCTGGCCTACGCCCGCAAAAAACATCCCGGCGCCCGCAATAGCCTGGACGCGTTATGCAAACGTTACGGCATCGACAACAGCCACCGGGAGTTGCACGGCGCGCTGCTCGACGCCGAAATTCTGGCCGACGTTTATTTGTTGATGACCGGCGGCCAATCTTCATTGCTGGACGAGGGCGACCAGCAGGACGGCGGCGGCGAACGCGCGATTGTGCGGTTGCCGGCGGATCGGCCGCGTTTGAAGGTGATTGCCTGCAGTGACGACGAACTGTCGGCACATCAGCAACGTTTGGCAAAAATCAGCAAGGCTAGCGGCGGCGTTTGCCTTTGGCAGGAATAAAATTAACGGCGGAGCGCACTGACCTCAACCGATAGCCCGTCTGGTCAAAGCCTGCGGAGCACTAAAATCGCTCAATACGGCTTTGTCCAAGGTTTGCAAAAACTGTTCGATGGCGTGACCCAATAGACCGGTCAAGCCGCACCCATTTTCCAACGGGCAAAGCCCCTGCTTTTTCGGATTGAAGCATTCTGCCATCTGAAACCGGCCTTCGACTTCGCGCACCACATTACCGATACTGATTTCCTGGGCCGGCCGGGACAGGCGGATGCCGCCGCCTTTGCCGCGTACGGTTTTGATGAAACCCTTGACACCCAGCTTGTGTACCACTTTGACCAGATGGTTTCTGGAAATACCGAAGAACTCGGCCAGCTCGGTAATCGTGACCAATTTTTCGTTATTGACGTTCAGATAAATCAGTACGCGCAGCGCGTAATCGGTGTGTGCAGTCAGTTGCATATCCAGTCCTCACAAAGCTGTATTTGAAATAAATGTTAATGGCGCTTACACTTGTCGTAAAGCTGCATTTAAAAAACACCTTAAAAACTTACCTGGCGGTGGTAATCGATGTTGATAGAACCGGTGGCGTTATCCGACTTTTTTCTGAGTTTTTTCAGTGCGGCGCTGATTATTTTGCTCGCCACGCTGTACGCGGCGCTATTTGCCTGGGGCAAGGCCAGCGGCCGCCGGTCGCTGGGCGTTGCTGCGTGGATAACATACTTCGCGTTGATGGTTTGCGTCGCTGTTTTTAGCTACGTCAACCATTTCAGCGACTATTGGCTGGTACTGTCGCTGCTAATGGCGCTAGGTTACGGCTGGATGCCGCGCTTTATCTGGCAGTTGTGCGCAGCCACGCACCAGCCGGACCATCATCCCCCTCACCAAGCAGGAGACCACCATGACTGAGCACATCCCGCCGCCCTGGGCGACGGAAACTTTCTGGAAGAAAACCGCAATCTGGGTCACCGGCGGCTCATTCGTACTGCTAGTGATTTTAACCTTCGACTCGTTGGCGAAGATTTCCGCCGGCGGCCCGCGGGTACCGGCTTACAGCGTGATCAACCAAGACGTCGGTTACCGTTTCGATAAAACCAAACAGCGTTACCAGCCGGTGATCGGCGCCGAAGCGCCCTTGTTCGGTAAAATCCTGAGCGAAGAGGAAGCTGAAAAACTGGTCGATCTGGGCAAGAAAACCGTGCAGGCCAAAAACTGTATGAACTGCCACACCCTGCTCGGCAACGGCGCCTATTACGCGCCGGATCTGACCAAAGCCTGGCTGGACCAGGGCTGGATCGCCAAGGAATCGCGCGAACAGATGATGCTCAATTTTCTGCTCGATCCGGAAAAGAACGCCCGCACCTTCGGTTCCAACCGCAAGATGCCGAACCTGGAGATCACCCCGCAAGAAGCCGAAGGCATCGTCGCTTTCCTGAAATGGATGGCAGCCATCGACACCAACGGCTTCCCGCATAATTTCAGAGCACTCGGCGCAGAGGAATAAGACGATGACAGCGACAACTTTCCAAGACAAAGCGGCCGCCTGCTGGTTCGGCTGCAAGCAACGTCACGCCGAGCTCATGGCCAATCCGCATTTAAGCGGCGGCCAGAAACTGGCGGTGCACTACTTCACCGTCGCCATGGTGCTGTTCATGGCGCAATTGCTATTCGGCCTGCTGGCCGGCCTGCAATTCTTGTTTCCGAGTTTTCTTTACGAAATCCTGGATTTCAACGTCAACCGCATGGTGCATATCAACGCCATGGTGGTGTGGATGTTGTACGGTTTTATCGGCTCGGTGTACTGGTTTCTGGAAGACGAAAGCGGCGTCGAAATCGTCGGTCTGAAATGGGGCCAACTGGCGTTTTGGGTGCTGACCGGCGCCGTGACGCTGGTGGTTTTAGTTTACTTGTTCATCCAGTTCGGCGCCGGCAACGATACCTCGCTGTGGCTGATCAACGAAGGTCGCGAATACATCGAAGCGCCGCGCTGGGCCGACATCGGCATCGTCGTCGTGGTCTTGACCTTTTTCTACAACGTCGCCGCCACCTTTGCCAAGGGCCGGTGGTCCGGCATCGCCGGCGTACTGGTGCTGGACTTGGTGGCATTGGCCGGTTTGTATCTGGCCGGGATGTTTTACGTAACCAACATTTCGGTCGACCAGTACTGGTGGTGGTGGGTGATCCATTTGTGGGTGGAAGCGACCTGGGAAGTCTTGGTCGGCTGCATCATGGCCTGGAGCTTGATGAAACTGCTTGGCGTGCGCCGCCAAATCGTGCAGACCTGGTTGTATATCGAAGTGGCGTTGATGTTCGGCTCCGGTATTTTGGGCTTGGGCCATCACTATTTCTGGATCGGCACCCCGGAATATTGGTTCAGCATCGGCGGATTTTTCTCGGCCTTGGAACCGATCCCGCTGGTAGCGATGGTGGTGCATTCGGTCTACGATTCCGGCGTCCATCGCTTTAAAAACAGTAACCACCCTGCCCTGGCCTGGATCATTGCCCACACCTTCGGCAACTTCCTCGGCGCGGGCGTCTGGGGTTTCATGCACACCCTGCCGCAAATCAACCTATACACCCACGGCACGCAATGGTCCGCCTCGCATGGCCACTTGGCCTTCTTCGGCGCCTATGCCACGATCAATATCGCCTTCTTTTACCTGGCGGCACAGCAGGCGCGCGGTAAGGTCTGGATGGGCGGCGACCTGGCCAACGGCTGGCGCTGGAAAACGGCGGCGATTTTGCTGAACCTCGGCGTGCTAGGCATGACCGTAGCGCTGTTGATCGCCGGTTATGAGCAATCCTTCATAGAACGCGCCGTCGAAGGCTCGACCTGGGCCGGCTACTTCGCCGCGCAAAACCACCCGTGGTTCATGCAAGCCATGGTCTGGCGCATGGTGTTCGGCCTGATGACCGCGGCCGGCGGCGGCCTGCTGTTCTGGGACTTACTGGAAATCGGCAAAGGCGAACAACGGCCCGCCGCAGTAATCGCTAGCACAGCCGAATAAGCAATTATCGCTCAACCGGGCAAGCACAGACCGGTTTGCCCGGAATGCAGCTTCCGATCTTGTGCCGCGGCTAAAGCTGCCGCGGCACAAACACTGTCTTTAGCTTATTACCTCTGTCCGGCGCCCGGCCAATACGCCGTTCTGACGGTTCCAAGCCAAACGGCGCAGGCCCTAAAAATTGCAGGCGCTAATACAACCATCCCGGAACCGGTTCGCAAAAGTGTGACTACCCGGCCTTATTTTGCCTAATCCGTTTGTTGGATCGCGGAAATCTCTCCGATACTGTGCGGCACGAACGCTCGGCGTTCGGACAACCGATAACAACAATAACGAGAAAAACCATGACTTTCCTCTATAAACGCAATTTCGGGCCGATCGCGGCGGCCGCATTACTATTCAGTAGTTCGGCAATGGCCTCCTTCGTCAACACCTCGCCGCTGATCAACAGCTCGCGTAGCAACCGCAATGTCGATAACGGCTACGCCGGCCTAAAATGGACTTTGGGAGAAAGTTTCATTCCTGAATTGGTCGTCGGATTCCGCCATGCCAACATCAGCTCGAACGGCGATACCTATGGCGGCGATATTTCGTTTTCATTCCGGGTTTGGGGCGGCCTGCAGCCCGGACAAATAAGATTGAAATACTTTAACGGCGCCGACTATCTGCAAGGCGAGGTCGGCGGCGGCTACGATTTCAAAAACGGTTTTTTCGTCGGCATCGGCGGCAAAGCGCCTTTCTCCAGCGTGGGTTTGGATTATCAGTTTAACGGCCCGGTGCCGTTAGTTCCTTACTTCATGCTGGATTCAATCGGCCAGTACCGTAAGCCGGGCGTAAATTTCAGGTTTATCTGTCCGGTGGCAGGACAACACTACAACCCGGTCACCGGACTCTGCGACGGCGTAATCTGATAGCGCCAGCGGCGGCTGCATCGCCCACATCGGGAGTGTGGGCGAATTCCGGCGCCTGAAGGTACGGCGTCGCCCAACGCGAGGCAACCGCCACGGAGCCCGCCGCAAGCCCTATCCCGTCAAATTTTTCGCCGATCCAGCGGATGATTGTTAAAGGCCTTGCGCGCCTGTTGCCAGTGTTCAATGACCGCTTCGATCCGATTGGTATTCGCCGGCGTTAGCTGGGTAAAACACTCGCTGCTGCGAACGAAGGAGGCCAAAAAATCGGCCATAATGCGTTGCTGCGTCGCGTACTGGGCAATCGCTTCGTGCTTGCGAGCGATCTCGGTCGGCGTCAAATCCAGGCAAACCCGGCGATGCCCGCGTGGCGGCAGATTTTCCGGCAAATGCATGGGTTGGTTGCTCCAATCCTGCGCGACGCCCCAATCCGAACCCGTAGGCCAATGCGGCCAATGCACCAGATACGCCAACATTTTCGGGTTGACCTGTTCGGCCGATGCTTGCGCCCGCCATTCGTGCACCGCCAACAATGCAAACATACCCAATCCGGCATGGTCGGAATCGTCTTCCATCACATCCGGAAAACTGATGATGGTCGGTTTGGTCTCCTGCATGATTGCCACCAATTCTGCGACCAGATCTTTACCATCTTGCGCGTAGCCCCAATCCTGGCTGTCGCGATACGGTACATGGTCGAACCCGGTGAATTGCGACCGAAACGGGCTGTTTCGCCGCCAATGCGATACCAGAGCGGAATAGATCGCACCGTCGGAAAATCCCATTAAATCCAAGTGCAGGAAACCGTTGCCTAAAATCTGCGCCGCCCGGCGGGATTCTTCCAGCCGTTTTTCGCCGAATGCCAAATAATCGGCCGCAGACAAGCGGCTTTTGCCGGTATCCATTTTTACCGCATCGACATAGGCATCGCCGGATGTCACGACAACGGCTCGCACCGAGCCGCCTTTGGCAAACACTCGCTGAGTCAAACCGGCAGAACTAAGACTCTCGTCGTCCGGATGGGGAGCCAACACCAGTAAACGTTCGCCGACACCGACATCCAATGCGGATTCTTGCGCCAAGGCCGGCGCTATTGTCAGGCCCAGCCAGCAGGCGATAATGCCAACAAAGCCGCCACGCACTCTCATAGATCACTCCTTTGCAATCCCTAATTAATAATCTCTGCAATCAAGCGGATGCACACTCAAGTAAAAGCGTTCGATTCTTACCTTGCTCTGCCTGAATGCCGCCGTACTGAACCCCTTTTTTAAACCGCGGACACTCGACTAGATCCGCCCCGGACCTAGTCAAGCCGCGGAGCGTTTAGTGTAATTCGAAACGATCCAAATCCATCACCTTGGCCCAGGCAGTGGCGAAGTCCTGAACGAACTTCTGCTTGGCGTCGTCCGCCGCTTACACCTCGGCCACCGCCCGCAACTCGGAGTTGGAGCCGAAAATCAAATCGACGGGGGTCGCAGTCCATTTGACTTGCTTGGTCGAACGGTCAAGCCCCTCATAAATGCCATCACTGGCCGACTTGCTCCACTGCGTCGACATATCCAACAAATTGACGAAGAAATCGTTATTCAGTGTGCCCGGCCGGCTGGTCAGTACGCCGTGCTTGCTATGACCGGCGTTGGCATCCAGTGCCCGCATACCGCCGACCAGCACCGTCATTTCCGGTACGGTCAAGGTCAGGAAGTTGGCGCGCTCGACCAGCATTTCCGCCGGCGAATGCGCATTATCCTTGCCGAAGTAATTGCGGAAACCGTCGGCTTTGGGTTCCAACACCGCGACGGAATTGGCATCGGTTTGCTCCTGGGTCGCGTCCATCCGCCCCGGTTTGAACGGTACTTGCACCTTGTAACCGGCCTTTTTGGCGGCTTCTTCCACCGCCGCCGACCCGCCCAGCACGATCACGTCGGCCAGCGACACTTTCTTGCCGCCTTTCAAAGTGCGGTTAAAGTCGGCTTGGACGGCTTCCAGTTTGCCCAGCACTTTAGCCAATTCGGCGGGATCGTTGGCCTCCCAGTCTTTCTGGGGCGCCAGCCGAATCCGCGCGCCGTTAGCGCCGCCGCGCAGGTCGGTACCGCGGAAGGTGGCTGCCGATGCCCAGGCGGTTCTGACCAATTCCGGAATCGTCAAATCCGAAGCCAGAATCGCCGATTTCAGCTTGGCGACATCCTTGGCATCGATCAGTTTATGATCGACTTTGGGGATAGGATCCTGCCAGATAAAGTCTTCGGCCGGCACTTCGGCACCGACGTAACGCGCTTTCGGCCCCATGTCGCGATGGGTCAGCTTGAACCAGGCTTTGGCGAACGCCGCTTCGAACGCTTTAGGGTCATCCAGGAAACGTTTGGATATTTTTTGATACTCCGGGTCCATTTTCAAAGCCAAATCGGTGGTGAACATGATCGGCGCATGGCGCTTGCTCGAATCGTGCGCGTCCGGCACGAAGTTGTCGCCCTTGCCGTCTTTCGGAATCCATTGCGTCGCACCGGCAGGGCTCTTGGTTTGTTGCCACTCGAAGGTATACAGCCAAGTCAGGTAATCGTGGGTCCAGCGGGTCGGATTGGTCGACCAGGCCCCCTCCAGGCCGCTACTGACCGTGTCGACCCCGTTGCCTGCACCGCATTTGTTGGCCCAGCCCAGGCCTTGCTGTTCGATGCCGGCAGCGGCGGGTTCCTTACCGACACATTCGTCCGGCTTATGTGCACCGTGGGCCTTGCCGAAGGTATGGCCGCCGGCGATCAGCGCCACGGTTTCCTCGTCGTTCATCGCCATCCGGCCGAAGGCTTCGCGGATATGTTTGGCCGCTGCCAACGGATCGGGATTGCCGCCGGGGCCCTCCGGGTTGACGTAGATCAGGCCCATTTGCACGGCGGCCAGCGGTTTCGCCAGATCGCCTTTTTCGTCATGGCGTTCGTCGGCCAGAAATTTCTTTTCGCTACCCCAATTCACGACCTCGGCTTCCCAATCGTCGGCACGGCCGCCGGCAAAGCCTAAGGTCTTGAAGCCCATGTCTTCCAGCGCCACGTTGCCGGCCAGCACCATCAAGTCGGCCCAGGACAGTTTGGATCCGTATTTTTGTTTGACCGGCCACAACAAGCGTCTGGCTTTGTCCAGGTTGACGTTGTCCGGCCAACTGTTGAGCGGTTCGAAGCGTTGCTGGCCGCCGGAGGCGCCGCCTCGGCCGTCGAAGATGCGGTAAACACCGGCGCTATGCCAGGCCATGCGAATGAAGAACGGCCCGTAATTGCCGTAATCCGCCGGCCACCAGGGTTGGGACGTATGCAGCACCCCGGCGATATCCTTTTTCACCGCCGTCAAGTCCAGGGTTTTGAATTGAGCCGCGTAATTAAAATTTTGTCCCAACGGATTGGACTCGGCCGCGTTCTGGCGTAGCGGTGTCAAATCCAACTGGTCCGGCCACCAGAAACTGTTCATGGTCGGTTGCGATTCCGCCAACACCTGGCCGGCGTTCAAGGCTGCGGAGATGGCTAACGCCAAGGCGGATGCCAGCAAAATTGGTTTGGTTTTCATGGTGCACCTCTGTTAATTATTGTTAGTCTGCGAAAATACGTACCGTCGATAGCTGAGTTTAGATGCCGCTACGGAATAAAACCGTAGCCGCTTAAAACTGGCGTCATCGCTCAGGCACTACCGAATTGCTGTACGGCGATGGCAAATAAACTTATCTGCCATTGCCAACGGTACTAGCGAATTATCCGTCCGCCCTTTGAACGTGCTCGGTGGCTACATTGAACCGAATAGAGCCTGGAATTAGAAATTGATTCCCTCGATAAGCCGATAGGCGGAATCAATAAGCCTCGCTTTATGTTGTTATCATTTGCGGCTGAAACCAACCTTTCCGGACTTTCCAACTAACGACGGGCAGCAAGCCATGACTTTGCGCGAATTGAGCTATCTGGTAGCGGTGGCGGAATTTAGAAACTTCAGCCAAGCGGCCGAACATTGTGCAATCAGCCAACCCACTTTGAGCACCCAAATCAAAAAGCTCGAGGACTATCTGGGTGTGGACCTGTTCTTGCGCGACAAAAACAATGTGGACGTAACCGAAGCCTGTCGGGAGATTTTACCCATCGCCCGCCGCATGCTCGACGACGCCCGCGCCATTCGCCAAATCGCCGCCCATGCCAGCGGCCGCCAACGCAACCAACTGTCACTGGGCGCGTTTCCGTCGCTGGCAAGTTACGTATTGCCGGAGTACGTTTTTCGCATCAAGCAACATTATCCGGAACTCAAATTGCAATTGGTTGAGGAAAAAACCCACGCCTTGATCGCATTGCTGCTCGACAAAAAACTGGACGCGGCCCTGCTGGCCTTGCCGATCGCCCCCGATACGCTAGACTCCCGGGTGTTGTTCGAGGACCCATTCACGCTGGCAGTCAGCGCCGATCATCCGCTCGCCGATCAGGCCGAAGTCGACCTCAACCAAGCCGCCAACGAAAACCTGCTACTGCTGGACGAAGGCCACTGCCTGCGCGACCAGGCACTGAAATTGTGCGACCCGTCCCGTTTCATCGAACACGATTTTCGGGCGTCGAGTCTGGAAACCCTGCGCTTCATGGTCAGGAACGGTGTCGGCGTTACCTTGATGCCATCCGTGGCGATTCAGCCGGAAGACAAAGACATTCGTTACATCGACATTCGGCAACGCCCCAGTCGAGCCATTGCCCTGGTATGGCTCAAGACTCATCCGCGTATCGCCTTGCTGGAAACCATGGCCCAACTGCTGGCATACAAACCATTGCCCTGAGTGGGAGAAGCTTTGATCTGGCTGACGTTAAACGTCAGCCAGACGAACCCGGATTCTGTTATCACGCGGCAACAAGGGCGATCGCCGCGGTTTCAATAGCTGACGCCGGCCATCTAGCCGGCTCGAGATTGCCGGCCGAACAAAACGCTAATCCCGCTGCCGTGGCCACCGATGCCGGGGCCGACTTCAATCCGCGCCGCGTGCAGGTCGGCGATTTCCTTGACGATGGCCAGGCCCAAACCGCAGCCTTCACCGCGGCTGCCCGGAATCCGGTAAAACCGCTCGAATATCCGGTCCGCTTCCTCCAGCCGGATACCGGGACCGTCGTCCTTGACCACCCAGCCGGGCGGGTCAGCCAGAACCGTTACGTTGATCCGGCCGCCCGGATTGCTGTAGCAAATACTGTTATCCAGCAGGTTGTTCAGCAGCTCCCGCAGCAGGGTTTCGTCGCCTTTGATCGAAACCGGGACGCGCGGCGCGTCGAATCCCAATTCAATTTCCTGTTCCAGGGCTTTATATACCCAGTCCATACAGCAGGCTTTGGCCAGCGCGGCCAAATCCAGGAGCCGAAACGGGCGCGAACCCTGCGAGACCGATTCGGAACCGGCCAGAACCAGCAACTGCGAACTCAAATGCGCCACCCGGTCTGCCGAATGTTTGATGTGGCTCAGTGCCGGTTTCATCGCGTCCGGACTATCCGCGGCCAACGCCCGCTCGGCATGCACTTTCAGCCCGGCCAGCGGCGTGCGTAGTTGGTGGGCGGCGTTTTCGATGAAACGCTGCTGCGCGGCCAGCGCGGAACCCAGGCGTTGCAGCAGCGCGTTGATGGTGTGGGTCAAGGACCGCACTTCCAGCGGCACGTTGGTATCCGGAATCGGGTCCAGTTCCCGCGCCGACCGCTGGCCGATCAGCGTCGCCAGATCGTGCAACGGGCTCAAGCCGCGATTGATGCCGGCCCAGATGTGGAGCCCGGCGACCAGCAGCAGTAATAGCTGGGGCGCGACCACCGCCAGCAAAATCTCGTTCATCATGCCGCGCCGCTTGTTCAAGGTTTCCGCGACCGACACCAGCACGTCGCCGCTATCGCCGCCGGCCGACGCGGTCAACACCGAAACGATGCGAACCTTACGCCCCTGGATTTCGCCGTCGGAGAACAACGGCGCATCGGCCGCCATCGCCGCCAACGCCGGACCGGGCAATGCCCTGTCGCCGGCAATGAATCCGGCCGCCGCCGACTCGACCTTGAAAAAGGTCTTGTCCATTGCGTCCCAACGGAACACTTCGACCGCAATCGGCGGCAAATCGAAAGTCACTTTATCCTTTTGCGTCTTCACCTCCTGCGCCAACGATTTGGCCGAGTCCAGCAGCCAACTGTCGTAAGCGCGGTCGGCATAGTGCAACGCCACGAAATAAGACACGGCGGCATCCAGCACGACGACCGCGATCAACGGCAGCGTCAGCCGCGCCAGCAACTGCGCTCTCAGGCTCTGCGGTTTGCGCATCAGTCTTGCTCCAGCAGATAGCCCAGGCCGCGCAAGGTGCGGATACCGATGGCATAGGGTTCCAGCCGTTTGCGCAACCGGTGGATGTAGACCTCGATGGCGTTGTCCGCCAACTCGTAGGAACGCGCCGCCAAGCGTTGGGCGATATGGTCCTTGCTGACTACGCGCCCGGCCTGCAACAACAGCGCCTCCAGAACGCCGTATTCGCGCGGCGGCAGTTGCAGGGGCTCGCCGCGCACCTTGATCTGCTGCTGACGGGTATCCCAAACCAGGTCGCCGAAAACGATATCGTGACTGAAACCGCCCTGGCTGCGGCGCAACAACGCTCTGACCCGCGCCTCCAGTTCCAGCAGCTCGAACGGCTTGGTCATGTAATCGTCGGCACCGAGCTGCAAGCCGCCGACCCGGTCGTTCAGGCCGTCGCGGGCGGTCAATATCAACACCGGCATCGGCGACTGCTGCCGCCCGCGCAATTCGCGCAACACTTCGCGCCCGTCCATGTCCGGCAGACCCAAGTCCAGAATCGCCAACTCGAAGGGTTGCGTACTCAAGACCCCGACGGCAAAGGTACCGGTCTTGGCCAGTGTGACGTCGAATCCCCAGTCGCGCAAACTATGCGACAGTCCGTCGGCCAAGGCCTGATCGTCCTCGACCAGCAAAATCCTCATGTGCCATTCTCGCTAATGAAAGGTTGATGAAAGGTTAGCCCGCTAAAGTGGCAGGGTTAAAACCGGTGGCAAGCGCAGGGATTGCCACCGCACCGCTAATCGCGCTACTCGAACCGGCAACGGCAAGCTACCCGACACCACAACAGAGTTCATTATGAAATCGACATTAGCGACCGCGCAACCGCGCAATCGGCAATTGGACTTTTTCCGCGGCGTGGCGCTGTTGGTCATTTTCGTCAACCACATGCCGGGCAACCCCTGGTTCTGGTACACGCCGTCGCGTTTCGGCTTCAGCGATTCGGCGGAGATTTTCGTGTTTTTATCCGGATACGTCTCGGCCGTCGCCTACGGCCGCGGCTTCCGCCAGGCCGGCCTGGCGCTGGGTAGCGTCAGGGTGTTCTTGCGTTGTGCTCAGATTTACGCCGCCCATCTGGCATCGTTTTTGGCAATGGCCGCCGTCTGCGTAGTCGGCAACCGCTGGTTGCCCGGAACCGACTACATCCAACAATTGAACATCGCTTATTTTTTTAACGATACCCAGCAAGCTGTGTTCGATTTATTTGCATTGAGTTACGTGCCGAATTATTTCGACATCCTGCCTTTGTATTTGGTGCTGCTGGCCTGGGTGCCGCTGGCCTGGAGCCTGTCCCTGCTCGGCAAATACCTGGCCGTAGCGGCTTCGCTGCTGATTTACCTGGCAGCCTGGCACTACGGACTGGAGCTGAGCGGCGACCCGCACGACGGCCGGCCCTGGTTTTTCAATCCGTTCTGTTGGCAACTGTTGTTTTTCACCGGCTTTGCCTTCGCTGCCGGATGGCTGCCGCAACCCGGCTACCGGCCCGGTCTGATCTTGGCCTGCGCCCTGATCGCGGCCCTGGCCGTGCCGTTGGCTTACGAACCGTTCTATAGCCGGCATGCGCCATTACTGGAACTGCGGGCACAGCTGGAGCCGTTGCTGGACAAAAGCCACCTCGGCCCTTTGCGCTGGCTGCATCTGCTGGCACTGGCCTATCTGGCCGCGCAACTGCCGGCCCGCATCACGGCAGGCTTGGAGCGAGCTCCGGCGCGTTGGCTGGCCGAAATGGGACGCCAGTCCCTGCCCCTGTTTTTGTGCGGCATGGTCCTGTCGTATTTGGGCGGAATGGCGCTGGATTGGGCCGGCCGGGAGCCGCTTGCCGCAGCCGCGGTCAACCTCGCCGGCATCGCCGGCCTGCTGAGTATCGCCAGACTGTTGGCCTGGCTGCATGCCAAGCCGTGGCAAGCGACTTATCGCTCCGACGCCGAGCGCGAGACTAGCAGTTTGCCGCCCTTGTTCGGCTTGGGGTTGAAACAAGCCGCCGCCCTGCCCGTCCTGGTCTGCGCCGCCTTGACACCGCTGCTGTTGGTTCGGAGCCAGGATGACGCCAACACGCCGGCCGTAGCGACCGCGCCGCCGGCACCAGAGCCGGCGCCAACCGGCGAACTGCTGCAGACCGGCGCAACCAAACCCGACACAGATACCGAAACCGTGGCCCAGCGCCAGTTGTAGATTAGGGCTGAGCGGATCGTCAGGATTGCGATCTTGATCGACTCGGTGATTGGCTGAATTTGCAGTTTTTCCAGGTATGCTAGCCGGCGGCCGGTATTGCGCGGCCCGGCGTTCGGGCGGCAAAATGCCGGGCTGCCGACAACAGACTGATCAGGATTATTAGTATGGCAATCAACAAATTTTCGGCCGGCAAACTGAGATATGCCGGCATCAGCTTCATGTTAATGCTACAGCCCAATTCCGCGTTTTGCGCCACGCCGGAGGCTTTGGATTTAAGCGGGCATTGGATCGGCTTCCTGGCCTTGGGTTTGTTTGCCACCGCCTACGTGCTGGTAGTTCTGGAAGAACTGTTGGAACTGCGCAAATCCAAGCCGATGATGCTGGCCGCCGCGCTAATTTGGCTGGCAATCGCACTGATTTACAAAAGCCATGGCTTGTCGGACCTCGCCGAAACGGCGATACGGCATTACGTGCTGGATTACAGCGAATTATTCCTGTTTTTGATCGTCTCCATCGCCTACATCAATGCGATGGACGAAAGGCGCGTATTCGACAACTTGCGTGCCTGGCTGGTAAATCGCGGTTTCAGTTACCGTCAGCTATTCTGGGTCACCGGCCTGCTGGCATTCTTCATTTCGGCGGTCTCCAATAACATGACGACCGCAATGCTGATGTGCGCCGTGGTGATGGCAGTCGGGAAAGACAATCCGCGCTTCGTCGGCATTTCCTGCGTCAACACCGTCGTCGCCGCCAATGCCGGCGGCGCATTCTGCCCTTTCGGCGACATTACCACCTTGATGGTCTGGCAAAAGGGCATGATCGAGTTTTGGACCTTTTTCAACCTGTTCATTCCGTCGGTCGTCAATTTTCTGATACCGGCAACCATCATGCATTTCGCAATACCCAACGCCCGGCCGGCGCCGATTCAGGTCCAAATCCGCACGCTGCGCGGCGCCAAACGCATCGTCCTGCTGTTTCTGCTGACGGTGCTGACCGCGGTCGGGTTCCAGAACAGCCTGCAATTGCCGGCCGCCGTCGGCATGATGGCCGGTCTGACTTACCTGCAACTGTTCGGCTACTTCCTGCACATCACCCACCGCGACGAACCGGAACTAAGTATCGACGGCGTGGCCGGGGACCATCTGCCGGAGACCGGCGATGGCGGCAACGGTCTGCGTTTCGACGTGTTCCACCATCTGGCCAGGATGGAATGGGACACCCTGCTGTTCTTTTACGGCGTGGTGCTGTGCGTCGGCGGCCTCAACTTCATCGGCTATTTGCAGCATCTGTCCGAGTTCCTGTACGGAGAACTGGGGGCGACGCCGGCCAACATTCTGGTCGGTATCGTGTCGGCGGTGGTGGATAACATTCCGGTGATGTTCGCGATACTGGCCATGACGCCGGACATGAGCGAGGGCCAATGGTTGCTGGTGACATTGACCGCGGGAGTCGGCGGCAGCTTGCTATCGGTAGGCTCGGCCGCAGGCGTCGCGCTGATGGGGCAAGCGAAGGGGGTTTACACCTTTATGACCCACCTGAAATGGGCGCCGGCCATCATGTTGGGCTATCTCGGCAGCGTCGGCGCGCATTTTCTGATCAACGGCAGCCTGTTTTGACCGACTGGCCCGCACGGCGGCGAGCCGGCTTTACCTGCGAGCCGATGCCGCGCTATGCTGAGCCAGCTAGTGAATGCGCCGCGGCCGCGTGAACTATTAACCAGGCCCTTAAACTCCCTGGAGTCGTCATTCCAGCGAAGGCGGGAATCCACTATTGATTCTGGGCCCCCGCTTTGGCGGGAGCGACCCTATTTTAAAGTCGGGTTAATAAAACCCCTTGTCCCAACCGCACCATTTTTCAGGAAGCCCAAGCATGTATCAAGAACCGTCAATACCCGAAACCGAACCCGGCAAGCGCTACGTTTTTGTCGAGCAAAGCGTGTTTATTCTGCTGGTTTTGTTATCTCTGGCCGGAATTTACATTACCGATTTCAATCCGGATGACGGCTACGGTTACTGGCTGACTATGGTGTTCGTATTCGGTTCGCTTTCGGTGTTCGTGTCCTGGCTGCAGGCCAAAAACGGCGCCGCCGATTTCGGCCAGGTGTTGAAGGCGCAGGCGATGCATTGGCTGCATACCATCGTGGTCGTGATCGCCGCAGCCTTTTTGAACAAGTCCGGCCAATTGTCCGGCGTCAGCGCCGACTTGGTGATATTGCTGATTTTAGGCTTGGCGGCGATGCTGGACGGTTACCACATCGGCTGGGAATTCAGTTTCCTGGGCTTTTTTCTGGTCGGCTGCGCCGTGATCATCGGTTACGTGCAACCCTTTCTGTGGGCTTGCGGTGGATTCGCCGCCACCATCGTCGCCGTGTCGTTGCTACGCAATTTCCTTGGCGCAAAAGTCCGCCGCCTCGACGGCGAGCAAACATGATCAGAACAATTACCTGGTTCCGGCGGTTAAACCGCAAAAACAAACTGGCGGTGGTCTTATCCGCAATCTGGATGCTGGCGGTACCGGCTTTCGTCGTCCCCTACGGCGACGAAGCGACCGGCCGACTGGAACATTTTTTCTGGTGGGGCCTGTTTCCGGTGTTTTTATACTGGGGCCGCCATATTTGGGTCAGAAAATGGCCGAACTGAACCCCAATTATTCATGGTAAAAGCAGTATCAGCCGCCGGCCTAGACTATGAACCAAAATCCGCAGCAAGCACCTTTCAGCCCCAGCCTAGCCGAAGCCAGCCGATTCTGGCTGAAGCTGGGCTTCATCAGCTTCGGCGGCCCGGCCGGGCAAATAGCGATCATGCACCAGGAGTTGGTCGAGCGCCGGCGCTGGATCAGCGAAACACGCTATCTGCACGCCTTGAATTACTGCATGGTACTGCCCGGCCCGGAAGCGCAACAACTGGCGACTTACATCGGTTGGCTGCTGCACAAAACGCCGGGCGCATTGATCGCCGGCGGCCTGTTTTTCCTGCCGGCGCTGTTGATTTTGATCGGCCTGGGCTGGGTCTACATGCGGTTCGGCGACCTGCCCACGGTGGCCGGCTTGTTGTACGGCATCAAACCGGCCGTCACGGCGATCGTGTTGTTTGCTGCCTATCGGATCGGTTCGCGGGCCTTGAAAAACCGCTGGCTGTGGGCGATGGCGGCGGCAGCCTTTATCGCCATTTTTGCGTTGCAATTGCCGTTTCCGTTGATCGTGATTGCGGCCGGCTTGATTGGCGCCGCCGGCGGTAAATGGGCGCCGCAGTATTTTGCGGTCGGCGGCGGCCACGGCAGCACCAAGGCCAATTTCGGCCCGGCCGTGATCGACGACGATACGCCAACGCCAGAGCACGCCCTATTCAGGTGGGGCAAGTTTTACCGCCTGTTGGCGATAGGCCTGGTGCTGTGGGCCGGCGTGCTGGGCTGGCTGTGCGCGCAATACGGCTGGCAGGGCGGTTTGACCCAAATGGGCTGGTTCTTTACCAAGGCCGCCTGGCTGACCTTCGGCGGCGCCTATGCGGTATTGCCTTACGTCTATCAGGGGGCAGTGGAACAGTACCACTGGCTGACGCCGCAACAAATGATCGACGCACTGGCGCTGGGCGAAACCACGCCAGGGCCTCTTATCATGGTCAACACCTTCGTCGGTTTCGTCGCCGGTTGGGGCCAAGCCTGGTTTGGCGCGGATTCGGCGTTTTTGGCCGGCAGCGTGGCGGCCATGGTCGTCACCTACTTTACCTACCTGCCCAGCTTTTTATTCATTCTGGCCGGCGGCCCACTGGTGGAAACCACGCACGGCAATCTGAAATTCACCGCGCCGCTGACCGGCGTCACCGCCGCCGTGGTCGGCGTCATCGTCAATCTGGCCGTATTTTTTGCTTACCACGTGTTCTGGCCGCAGGGCTGGAACGGATCGTTCGACCTGTTTGCCGCCGGGCTGAGTCTGGCCGCGCTGTTGGCGTTGTTTCGGTTCAAACTCGGCATTATCCCGGTCATTGCCGGCGCGGCGCTAGGCGGCTGGCTGTGGATGCTTTGACCTAAAGCTACGCAGTGCTTACCCTCGTGGCAGGTCGTAATCTCCAATGAATTTAAAGAATCCCATCATCTGTGTCGGAATATGCCGAACGGCGTTTCTGGTGATTTAAAACTTACTGGAAACGCTAACGCTTGTTCCGGGCCACCTGGACTGACCGGCAAAGGGAGTGTTGACTAGCGGCCAATTGCCGTCCTTCTAGGTTGATCTCTGAATGTCCGGTATAAGTCACAGATTGCTCATTTAACATGGAGTTGTGGGGCTTCGCGCAAAGGTTATACCTTGGCTGCCTGTAAAAGTGAGATGAACTCAGAGAGGTTTGGTAACTCGTCATAGCATACTCCCTGAAGAATGGTGGGATCCCATGAGGCTTTGTACGCAACACATAGTTGGGCAACGATTTGCAGGTCGCCGTTGTCTTCAAGCAAACCGGTAGGCACCCAGATGTAAGGTAGGTTTCTTAGCGGATTCGGAACGGGAGAGCCGCAGATGGAACAAAAATCAGAGCGGAACCCTGATTCTTTCATCCACGAGGATATGAACTCAGCACCGGCCAACCACCGAAATTTTTCGTTCGGAACAATTGTGGCAGCATTGGATAGCGAGCCGCCTTGCCTCCGGCAAAGAGAGCAGTGGCATTGGTAGAGCTTGAAACTCTCGCCAACAATTTCAAATTCGACTTGTCCGCAAAGGCAATGACCCAGCATAAAACTTCCGATGATTAACGTTTTTTATAATGTGGGCGATTTAGCGAGTCGAGCTTGACTGATGGGGTAGCATTGCTCGATTTACGCAACGCCGTGTGACGGCGTTGCGAAACGGTCAAACACGAACAATCAATAGTTAACCCGGCTCGACAAGGCGCCATCCACATGAATATTGGCGCCGGTTACAAAGGAAGCAGCGGCAGAACACAGAAAAATGGCAACATTGGCCACTTCCCCAGGTGTTCCCATTCTTCCGAATGGATTCTTGTTCAAATAGCTTTGGAACAATTCCGGCATCTGCTGTCTGGCATTGCCCCAAAAACCGTCTTCGACGTAAATCGTTCCAGGGGAGATCACATTGACGCGAATTTTCTGATTGGCCAGTCTTCGAGCCGCACCTTTGGCTACATGAATCAAAGCCGCTTTATAAGCGCCATAAGCGCTTTCTTGGTCGGCTTCAACGGTTGCCACGGAAGAAAGGATTACTATTGCCGCATCGCCTGATTGGAGTGCCGATTGCTGTAAATAGGGTTGAGCTTCCTGTATTAAGTGAACTGTGCTCATGAGATCTGTTGAATAGCCCATTTGCCAGTCCTGTTCGCTGAAGCCGATGGCAAACGCGCTGGGATTGGCAATGATGATATCAATGCCGCCCATGGTTTCGGCTGAGTCGGCGATCCATTGTTTGAGTGCTTTGGAATCCGATACATCCAAGCAGCTTGCGTCTACCGGATAGCCTTGCTGCTGAAAATCCGTAGCTACCTGCTTAAGGCGTTGCGGATTGCGGGCGCACAGACAAACTGTTGCCCCTTCGGCAACCATTGCCTGCACAATCGCCAGTCCTATACCACGCGTTCCCCCCGTTACCAGTACTCTTTTATTTTTCAATTCAAGTTTCATGCTAAATTCCTAACCTCACTAAATCCCCTCGCTGTAGGGTGTGCGAAGTTTAAGACGGGGGAGTTTGTCAAACCATGCCTGAAAATCCTGAAGTTTTGTCCGATTGGCCGTATTGATGGATGCGCTGGAAGTCCTGCTGCCTAAGCTACAGATAGAAAAAGCCGTTTATACCCGAGTAGAGGGGCATTCGCCCTGGGGGATTGATTTAAAAGCCTACCCGCATACCAAGTTTGGCATTGTGATCCAGGGTTGCTGCTACATAGACCTTAAGGATGGTTCCTTGCCGGTAAAACTTGAACGGGGGTTCTGTTATTTATTGCCGCGTGGCAATGCGTTCCGGGTTCGTTCATCGGCAGACGGCACGACCGACAAATTCGAGGATTTGCTGGTGAATTTGCAAGGTAGAGTGTTGCGCTGTGGTCAGGATGGCGACCAAACCATCGTGCTGGGTGGACAATTCGTTTTTGCGCTTGAGCGTTATCCTTTAGCACTCGATTTACTGCCTCCGTTGATTTGTTTTCAGGTCACCGACTCGGAGTTGGTTGCCCTACAGGCCACATTGTCATTGATGGAACAGGAAATCCGCTCGCAAACTCTTGGCACTCAGGCCATGCTGAATTCGCTGGCCGACATTTTTTTCGTGCAAACATTGCGCGCCTATTTGTCGGGGTCTAGCGACCGTCAAACCGGATGGGCAGGTTTGTTAAGTGATGAGCGATTGGGCAAGGCGTTGCGGTGCATGCATCAGCAGATTGGCAAGCCCTGGACGATAGCCGCGTTGGCAGCACAAAGCGGCATGTCCCGCTCGGTATTTACTCAGCAGTTTAAGCAAAAACTGAGCATTGCCCCCATGGCTTATCTCAAACTCATCCGGATGAATCTAGCAAAAGAGCTGCTGCAACAATCGTCTGCTTTGGGGATTGCTCAAATCGCCGTCAAAGTCGGCTACGAATCCGAAGTAGCTTTCAATAAGGCTTTCAAACGGGAAATCGGTACTCCACCTGCTGCCTGGCGAGCGAAAAATAGTGATCGTTGATTTACGCAATTAAGCACTAGCTTGCCTCTGCAAAGTGTTAGCTAAATCAGCTCTTATCAATCCATAGCAACATAGCAATTAGGTTTACCGTTTCATTGCGCCCAATCCACCATATTATCGAAGACCAAGGTATATGACTGGTAACGAATCAATCTCTGTCATAGAATCACATTAGGTGACAGACCGCAAAGGGTCGAAACCAGCCAATCAACCTCGCAACCGAATAGCGCGGAACAACTCACAAACCCCGGCTATTTCAAACCATACACCTTCAATTGGCTGCAAACCGGCAACTGGTTATCCGGCGCGGTGCAATCCGAGGTGCCGATTCGGTAAATCATCACATACACCCGACCGTTGGCGACCACCGGCGGGATCATTCGCGACATTTTGCCCAGGCCGCCGTTATTGTCGTCGCCGGTGCGGAACAGGCGTTTCAGCTTGTTGCCCGGCAACACCGTGGTCGCGTCGTAGGCGACCAATTGGCCTTCGGCGAACTCCTTATTTGCATCGCCGAATTTGGAATAAACCGCCCAGACAATGGCAGAACCGAAGTCGATAGCGTGCGGAAACGCCGATGCGGCCGAGGGTTTGCCGGAGATCATCAGCAAACCGCCGGGCATGCCGCCGGGAGAGGCGACGCCGACCGAGGCCAGATCGTCGGCTTCGGCGCGGAAGCTGGGCAATTTGCCGTCCAGCGTCGAGAAATCGTAAGCCTTCAACCGCGAATTTTCGCCCCAGACGTAGACGATACCGCCGCTCTGGTCGCGTTGCGCCAGCGCCAAAGCATGGATATGGTGCATCTTGTTGTTTTCCGGATCGCCGCAGGGTACGAACCAGCCGTGGTCGCTGTGGCCGGCCGCCGGACACGGAAGACTGCGGTTCAGGTGTTGCGCCCTGTCCCAGTTCTCGTCGATGCCGCCGCCGTAGTAAGTCGCCACCAGCGGCGGTTTGGATAGCAACTGGTTGAAGCGATCGTTTTTCCCCAGATTGAATTTATCCAACGAATAAATGATGCCGTCCTTGGTGCCTTGGAGCAGCAAACTCGAACCCGGCACCAGCATCGGCCCCGCCGCACCGAAATCCCAATCCGCGCCAGCGGAACCGGCACCGGCCCGGCCGCAGGACACTTCCGAGTCGTTGTCCTGCCACAGGCAATCCTTTGGCGCAACCCGCTCGTCAAGAAAGGCTTTGTAATAATCCACTTGCTCCAACAGCGGCCGGGCGCCGCCAAGGCCGGGCTTGAAGCGCAGTTTGATCATGCTTTCCGCCAGATCGACGCCGCCGTTATTGGACGTACCGTTGGAGGTGGCAACGTAGATCATGTCGTCTTCGGTGACCGGTGCGCCGCCGGCGTGCCAGATGCCGGCGCCCCACGAATTGAACGCGGTCGCGCAGAAGATCGCCGCTTCTTTGGAGAACCCCGGCTGCCCCAGCAGCGCGCGGGTATCGTAGGCGACGACAAAACCGTGCGGATTTTTGCGCCCGCCCAGCAATTTTTCCTCGTTGGCGGCAAATGCCATGACCAAGCCGTTATTCGCGGTCAATGCCAGACCGGCGCGCAACTTGGGATAGACATATTGCTTGGTCTGGTTATTCTCCCGGTAAAGCGCACCGGCGTCGTTGAACCAACAGCCGTTGCCTTCCTGCGACCGGCCGAAAATCCTCACCGGCGGCGCTTTTTGGCTGCCGTCCGCGGGATTCAAGGCATAGACCCAATAGTCGCGGAGCTTGTTGTCGTTGTTTTTCTTTTGCCAGGAGGCGACAAATAAAGTATTGCTGGCCGGATCGACGATAGGCGTGGCCGATATGCCCCAGGTCGGCGTGTGCTTCCACATATCCATGTCCTGCGAACTGATTTCCGGCCCCAATTTGACGTGATAAACGGTGGCATCGGTGCGGGCGTTGATGCCGACAACTTCGTTTTTCATCGTCGTGACGACGACCAAATCGTCGCCGTTGGCCGCGTTTTCCAGCACCAATGGCTGGGTTTCGACTTTGGCGTTGAAATCATAGGTACGCAACAAACCGAAGCGGTCGGGGTTGACGCTATCCTTGTCAAGCAGCACTTCCTGATTGTTGGCGGCGGTGCGGAAATTGTTGCCGGCCCGTTGGGTAATACTGACCGCCACCGCCTGATTGACAAACACACCGCTTAACACGGCCCCGGCAAGACTGAGCGCAATTCGTTTCATGGCGTACTCCGGCTGTGGCAAAAGTCAACTGAGCCTAGAATTTATCGCTCGCCGCTGTCAAGCATTTAATAATCAAGGTTTTTTCTAGTCTGCCCGCCCGCCAACACTACGCCGTTTCAAGATCGTGCAATTGCGCCCGCATCACGCTAACCCGGCTGCCGCGGTATATTTCCTCGGCAACAGGCTGCCACCCCAGAGTTTCGTAAAACGCAACCCGATCCGGGGTAAACAAGTACAACTGCTCGTAACCGGCCGCACCGGCTTGGGCCATGACATGCCGCACCAAGCGCCCGCCGATTCCCTGCCGACGAAACTCCGGCGCGACAAACACGCTGGCCAACCAAGGCGTCCACTGCGGTCGGGTTTCCATATCGCAGGCCACAATGGCCGCCGACCCGGCCAGACAACCTTGTCGCTCGTAGACAAAGGTCGATGGAATCAGGCCGGCCTGCAAATAAGCCTGCATCCTGGCGATGCGCATCGGCAAGGTTTCGCCCGGATTCAAATACGCCCATTCCGCTTGGTGCCAGGCGGCCAAAGTTGGCAGGTGATGAGGTGCGGCGGTCAAATCGACGATCGACATACGATTTTGCTTATGTTGTTGAACTGGCCGGAATTATACGGAAACCCGGTGCCATTGAATCCGCGCTTTTTGCCAGCCCCCAACCTGGTCCGGTTTGACAAGCTCGCCCGCCGCGGCATGTTAATCCACTAACGGCCGGTCATATTCAAGCGTTGCAGCGCTGCCGGCATTCGGCGTAACATCGGCGGCAACGCCATCCCCGCGAGGCATACTCTGATGCTGCAAAAACGATTAATCGCGCTGTTGCTGCTCTTGATTTTGTTGCCGACCTTCGCGACCGGCTGGATGGCCTACCGCTTTGCGATCGACGATATTCTTGGCAACCGTCTGGACGCAGTCAGCCGCGTCGCTGAGAGCCGCCTGGAACAACTGGTGATGGTATTGCGCCGGGCCAATAGCCACACCAGTGCCGCTTTGGCAGATTTGTTGGCCGAATGTATGGTCCAGGACCGGCTAAACCGGGACTGCGCGATGCGTAGCGTCAACGATTTCCTGCATCGGGAAGGCGCAGCAGGCGCTTGGCTATTCCGCAGCGATCGGACCGACACGTTGGCGATCGGCAATCCGCCGCTGCCGATCGCCGATTTCGCCCACTTTGGCCGTGACCAGCTCGCCGGGCTGATTCCATCAGTGCCCGATCGCTCCGGCTATTTTTATACGATTGCCCGCGATCCTGGCCAACCGTGGCAACTGGCTGTGTTTTACCAGGAAGCGCCGATCCAGGCCATTTTTGGCCCCCACGCGGTCCTCGGCCGCTCCGGGGAAAGCCTATTGGCCGACCGGCAAGGCATTTTCGTAACGCCAGCCCGTTACCCGCCGGCCCCAAATCAAGCTCAGGCCACCGCCAACAGTCCTTTGGCCGCCTGCCTGGCCGGAGAAAACGGGCAAGGGCAAGACAAAGATTACCGGGGGCGAGCGGTGATCTACAGCTATCGCCACGTCGCCGAGATCGGCGGCGGCTGCATCCTGGCCCAAATCGAGCAGGACGAAGCCTTCTCGGCAATCCAAAGCCTGAAGCACAACATGTTGCTGGTGGTAACGGCCTTTATTCTGCTGACCGGTTTTACCTCGCAGGCTTTGGCCAAACGCATCGTCGCGCCGATCGCGCGCCTGACCTTGACCGCGCGCCGGATTCGCGACGGCGACTTCAGCCTGCGAGCCGAGGTGAGCGGGCACGACGAAATCGCCGAACTGGCCAGTTCCTTCAATCATATGACCGACGCGCTGGCCGACGCCCAGCACAATCTGGAAACGAAGATCGCCGAACGCACCCTGGCGCTACGTACCAGCGAAGAGCGTTATATCCTGGCAGAGCGGGCCGTCAACGATGGTATCTGGGACTGGAATATCCTGACCCACGAATACTACCTGTCGCCGCGCTGGAATAAAATTCTCGGTTATGCCGCAGGCGAATTGCCGAACGAGGAAGCGATCTTCTTCGAATTGATCCATCCCGACGACAAAGCCAGGGCCAGCGACGCCTTTGCCCGGCACCTGGAACGGAACGAACGCTATTCCACCGAACTGCGCCTACGCCATCGCGACGGCAGTTACCGTTGGGTCCTGGACCGGGGCGAGGCCTTGCGCGACGCAAACGGCCGGCCGGTGCGCATGGTCGGTTCGATTACCGATATTACCGAGCGTAAGGCCGCCGAAGCGGAGTTGCTGGAGTATCGCGAACACCTGGAAGAACTGGTGGCGATGGCCACTACGGAAGTCAAAGCGATTGTCCAGACCGCTGTCAACGGGGTGATTTCGATCGACAGCAGCGGCATTATCCGCATGTTCAACCCCGCAGCCGAGAAACTGTTCGGCTGGCGCAGCGATGAAATCGTCGGCAAAAACGTCTCGCTCCTGATGCCGGAACCCGACGCCTCGGCTCACGACGGTTATATCCGCCGATTTTTGGCTCAGCGACAATCGAGAATCCTCGGTACCGAACGCGAAGTCATCGCCCAACGCAAAGACGGCAGCCGGTTCCCGGCCAGTCTGGCGGTCGGCCACGGCATCATTTCCGAAGGTAGGCACATCTTTGTCGGTTTTATTTCCGATATCACATTGCAAAAACAGGCGGAGCTGGAGCTGCGCCAAGCCAAGGAAGCGGCCGAGGCCGCCGCCAAAGCCAAAGCCAACTTCCTGGCCAATATGAGCCACGAAATCCGCACGCCGATGAACACGGTGATCGGCTTCGCCGAGGTGGCCCTGCAGGACGCCAATCTATCCATCGCCACTCGCAATCACATCAAAACCATCCTCAGCTCGGGTCGGCATTTGCTGAGCGTGATCAACGACATCCTGGATTTCTCCAAAATCGAGGCCGGCAAAATCGAATTGGAGTCGGTCTGTTTCAACTTGCCGGTCGCAATCCAGGAAGCGCTGCAAATCATGAGTTTGCGCGCCGCGGAAAAGGGTTTGCGCATCGATCTTGCGGTTGAGGCCGGCCTACCCCACCTCTTCGTCGGCGACCCGAATCGGCTGCGGCAGGTCATATTGAACCTGGTCGGCAATTCGGTGAAATTCACCGACACCGGCTATATTGCGGTCAGTATCGGCCGGGCGGAACAGCCGGAGCTGCTGCATTTCGCCATCGCCGACACCGGCATCGGCATGAGCCCGGAACAAACCGAACGCATCTTCGAATCGTTCTCCCAAGCCGACGCCACCACCAGCCGCCGTTTCGGCGGTACCGGCCTGGGCACCACCATCAGCAAACAAATCGTGGAAATGATGGGCGGGCGGATTTGGGTGGAAAGCCAACTCGGCGTCGGTTCGGTGTTCCATTTCACGGTGCGGCTGCCGGAAGCGGCAGCCAACGACGTCTGCCTACACGAATCGGTTGCGCCGCGCAAACTGGCCTATTATTCGCCGCGCCGCTTCAAAATTCTATTGGCCGAGGATGTGGAAGCCAACGCGAAACTGGCTACCCTGCGCCTGGAACAACAAGGCCACCGGGTACGCTGGGTCAAAAACGGCGCCGAAGCCGTCGCGGCCTACCACGAATCCGACTTCGACTTGATTCTGATGGACTTGCAAATGCCGGTCCTGGACGGCATCCAGGCCACCCGTCAAATCCGCGAACTGGAGCAAGGCAGCCTGCGCCGGATTCCGATTTTGGCGCTGACAGCCAGCGTCCTCAGCCATGAACGCCAGGAATCGTTGGCGGCCGGCATCGACGCGATTGTCGGCAAACCGATCGACATCGACGAACTGCTGGCGCAGATGGAAAATCTGACGCCGCCCGGTTTCGGGATCGCCAATAACGGCGGAGCGCCCGCGACCATCAACGAAACCGCCGTCGATTTCGCACCGCTGGCCGACGTCGCCGACTACCGGAAAGGCTTGAGCAATTGGCTGGACCCGTTGATTTACGCCGACGCGCTGCTTAATTTCGCTGCGCAACACGCGGCCGACGCCGACAACATTCAGCTCAGTCTGGCAAACGGCGACATTGAAGCCGCCAAGCGCAGCGCACACGCCCTGAAAGGCGTGGCCGGCAATCTGGCATTGGTCGACATCGCAGCCTTGGCCGCCAACATCGATGCCGAACTGAAGAACGGCACACCGGCGCTGGCCGCAGCCCAAATCGACCGTTTGCGCAGTGCACTCGACCAAGCCGCCGCGGCAGTCCGCCGGCTTGAATTGCCGGAAAAACAGCCGGTGGCCAGCGCGGAAGCCTTCGACGCCGCGCACATCGACGATCTGTTGCAACAATTGCTGCGGAACCTGGACACGTTGAACCCGGAAAAAGTCGAGCCGGTGTTGCAGGAGCTGGCGCCTTACCTGACAGCAACCGAATTGCAAGCCATCCGCTACGAATTGGACAGCTTCGATTTCGACGGCGCCAAGGCAGCGGTCGGACGGTTGCAGGCCAAACTCGCCGGTGCCGCAGAAGGAGAGCAAGCATGAAAGACAGTTACAAACTGCTGCTGGTCGACGACGAACCGAACAATCTGAAGGTGTTGCAGCAAATCCTGAAAGACCGCTACGAGCTGATTTTCGCCATCAACGGCGAAAAAGCGCTGGCCGCAGCGCGCGACCACCGGCCGGACCTGATTCTGCTGGACATCATGATGCCGGACATGGACGGTTACCAGGTCTGCATCCACTTGAAAGCGGACGCCGGCACCGCGAAGATTCCGGTCATTTTCGTCACGGCGATGGGCGAAACCGAAAACGAGGCCTACGGTTTCGACGTCGGTGCGGTGGACTACATTCAAAAGCCGGTTTCCGGCCCGATCGTGCTGCGCCGGGTCCAAACCCACCTGTCGCTGGTCCGGGTCGAGGAACTGGATGACTTGGCCCGCGCCGCGATCGAAATGCTGGGTGCCGCCGGCCATTACAACGACCCTTACACCGGCGACCACATCTGGCGGATGGCGGCCTATTCGGCGGCGCTGGCCCGTGCTGCCGGCTGGAGCCCGGCGCAAGTGGAAATGATCAAGCTGGCCGCCCCGACCCACGACACCGGCAAGATTGGCATTCCGCACGCGATCTTGAAGGCGCAATCGGGTTTGGCCGGCCGCGATTGGGACATCATGAAAACGCATTCGCAAATCGGCTACGACATTCTGAGCAAGACCGACAATCCGGTATTCAAAATGGCCGCCGAAATCGCCCATTACCACCACGAACGCTGGGACGGCACCGGATATCCGGCCGGCTTGGCCGGCGCAGCCATCCCCGAATCGGCCCGCATCGTCGCAATTGCCGACGTGTTCGATGCCTTGAGCAGCAAACGGCCTTACAAACCAGCCTGGCCGCAGGAAACGGTCCTGGAAACGATGCGTAGCGGCGCAGGCAGCCATTTCGACCCGCATTTGCTGGAACTGTTCATGGCGATCATGCCGGAAATACTGGCATTGAAGGCGCAGTTCGCGCCTTGAGCCGCGCCCGAACGGCAAGCCGAGAAACAGGCTCATGTCGGCGCTGGGTACGCGCCCGACGCGAGCGTTTCAAATCGATTCGCGATACATTTCCAGATAAATCCGCCGCATGCGTTGCAAGTGCGCCGGGTCGGCGGCGCCGGCCCCGTAGCGGGCTGCTTCGAACAAGTGCGTCAGCTCCTGAGCGTGGCGCTGGACCTGCCGACGCTGCAGCCGGTTGATCTGCGCCAGATATTCGCGCGTATTGCTGAAGCGCGATCTGGGCAATTCGCCGAGCGCAAACAAACGTTCCATCGCCCGGTAGTATTGGCAAGCGCCGGACTCGCCCCCGGCGTGGCGTCCGCAGCGGCCCAGATACCAATAATCCCAACGGCTTGCCAGCCAGATCGCCCAAGGCGTCTCCCGCAGCAGATTGCGGAAAGCCAGTATCACGGCCAGCAGAATCAATCCCAGCAACGCGAACATCAAATCCAGCCAATGTTCGCGCAGCCATTGCCGCAGCCAGCGCCACCAATCGAAGACAAGCAATACCGCCGGCTGTAGCGTTTCGCTGAATCCGGCCAGTTGCTCAATCGCCGATTTTTGCCAGTGCGGCATATGCGGCCGCTGCGCCGCGGCGCGCATTTCCTGCGGACCGGGCCAGTGCATGCCCGGCCATTGCAAACCTTGGCCGCCACCGGTTCCGTTTTCGGCGGCCCCGCCCTGGCTTTTAGTTGCGGCGGAACCGGTCTGCCCGCCGGACTCCGCCTGTTCCAGCTCGCCGCCCGGCGCCTGCGGAATATCCTGGCCGAAGCGCGATTCCAGATAAGGCCAACTGACTTGCGGGGTCAACAGGTACAAGCCGCCACCGAGCAACAAGATGCTCAGCGTGGCGGCCAAGCTGGCGGCGCCCTGCCCCTGGCTGCTCGATGTCCGCGCCAGGCCGGTCAGGCGCAGGTCGTCGCTACGCTGACCAATCTGGCTGGCAACCAAGGTAAACACGGCGGCCATCAGATACGGCAGGATATAAAACAACATGGTCCAGTCCGCCCGGTAGTGGGAAGCGGCAAACAGCACCAAGGCCAGCGAGGTCAACAACCCCAGGTGCAACTGGCGGCGACTGGCGGTCGCGCAATTGTAAGCCGCTTGCAGCATCGCCAGCAGGTACAGGCCGGCGCGCGGCATGCCCCACAGCGGCAAGAATGCGAACACGAACAACACCAAACCGAAAAACAACACGAATTTTTGGGCAATGCCGCCCCAGCCGCCGGCTTTTCGGGCTTGGCGCCAGCCAACAGCCAGGGTGCCGCCGCACACCACCGTCCAAAACAGCATTTCCCTGCCGAAGCTGCCGTAGCCGATATCCAAATACGCGTTGCAGGCCAGCGCCAACAGTTGCGCGGCGAACAACCCGGCATACAGCGATCCGGCAAGTTTGGTTTCGCTCACGAATTGAATACCTCGGTCAAATCGTCGCCTTTGCGCACGGTCAGGCTCGGCACACCCATCTCCAGCAGGCCCAGGGTCAAATCCCGCCGCCGCGGTGCGGCGGCCATGCCGGCGCCGCTCGGAAAAAAACTGTCGCGATCGAAACTTACCGCCAGCAAATTGGCGCCTCTGGCGCGCAGCAAAGCCAGCGCTTGTAGCGTCGCCGAGTCCCGGTGCGGCGGTTCGCTGAGCAGCAACACCACCGTCTCGCCGCGCTGGCAATCCAACGCGATGTCGGTCAACAGTTCGGCGTACGGGGTGCGGCCGTCGCTGTCCGCCACGGCCAAGGCGTCCAACATATGCTGAAAGTGCAAGTCGCCTTTGCCGGAAGCAAAGCGCACGGTTTGAGCCCCGTAAGCCAGCAAGCGGCTATGGATGTTTTGGCGGCAGGCATATCCGGCGACCGATGCGGCGATGCGTATCGCATACTCCAGGGTGCTGTGGCGGCCGCGGCCGACATTGGCGTCCTTGGCCAAATCCAGTGCGATGTAAAGGCAAGCCGAAGCCAACGGTTCGAATTCTTTTACCATCAATTCGTTCATGCGCGCGGTGGTCGGCCAGTGCACGTGGCGCGGGTTGTCGCCGCTGCGGTATTCGCGCAGGCCGGCGAACTCGGCCGCTCCGGCGCCCTCCGGCAAACAGTAGGCGCCGCGGTGAATCTGGCTGGGCGCACCGAGCAAGGCCAAGGCCTGGATCGGAAACAATTTGGGGTAGATCGTGAATTCTGGCGTCGTCTGTTCTCCGGCGATACGCAGTTCCGCCAAACCTAACGGAAACGACGAAGCCAGGCCGACCGGCCCCAGCCGGTAAAAGCCGCGTTTTTCGCATTGCAACGTCAACTCGAAACGGCGGCTAGCGCCGCCGGGGATGTACGAAATCCCGCCGAGCAAGCGAGCGCCGGCGGCAGGCAGCGATTCGGCGGCGCCGACAAAAGGCAGATGGTCGGCTAACTCCAGCATAAAGCGCGGCAGCCAGCCACGGTTATGCACTTCGAATTCGAATTTAACCGTATCGCCTTCCAAAGCCCGTTGCGGGGCGATCCGACGGATTGCCACCCGCTTCAACAACAGATAAGGCCAAAGCAAACCGCTCAGTAAACCGCCGCCAATCAAGGCCGCCAATAGCCAAGGCAGACTTTGTTCGCGGGCGATGGCGGCGGCATAAGCCGCCAACGCAAAACCGGCCAGTATCCAAAACCGGCGTTGAACCGACATCGGCCTACACCACCGGCGGCGGCAATTGGCCAAGAATCTCGGCCAGAATTTCGCCGGCGCTGCGGCCCAGCACCGCCGCCTGCGGCCGCACCAGCAATCGGTGCTCCAGTACCGCCGGCGCGATTAGCTTCACCAAATCCGGAGTGACGAAGGCTTGGCCGCGCAACCAGGCCAAACCTTGCGCGGCGCGCGCCAGCGCCAAGGTTGCGCGGGGGCTGGCGCCCAAACGAAGATCGGCGTGTTTGCGGCTGGCAGCGCCGATACCGACGACGTAGGCGGCCACATCAGGGCTGATATAGACATTTTTCACCTCGGCGCGCGCCGCCAGAATTTGGGCTTCGGTGGTAACCGGTTGCAGGGTCTCGATCGGATGGTTGTGCGCTTGCGCCGCCAAAATTTTGATTTCCTGGTCGATGTTGGGATAGCCCATATGCAGCCGGATGAAAAAACGGTCCAACTGCGCCTCCGGCAGCGCATGGGTGCCGGCCATGTCAATCGGGTTTTGCGTAGCCATGACCGTGAATAATTTCGGTAATTCGTAACTTTGGCCGTCGACGCTGACGTGGAACTCTTCCATGCATTCCAGCAATGCCGACTGGGCCCGCGGCGTCGCCCGGTTGATTTCGTCGGCCAATAGCAATTGGGTGAATACCGGGCCGGGACGGAATTCGAAATCCGCGCTTTTCTGGTTGTATACCGCGACGCCGGTGATGTCCGACGGCAATAAATCGGGCGTGCATTGCAGGCGCTTCATGTCGACTTGGATCGACCGCGCCAATGCCCGCGCCAACATGGTTTTGCCGGTTCCCGGCACGTCTTCCAGCAGAATGTGGCCTTTGCAAAGGATGGCGACGCAAGCCAGTTCGATGACCGGCCGTTTGCCGACGATGACGCGTTCGACGTTTTCGATCAGGGTGTGAATGTTTTCCATAGCGAGCTATTGAGTTGAATCAGGAATTCGGACCGGCTTGGCCCAAGATCGGCTTATCGGCAAAAATGACCAGCAAGGCCAATAGCCCGACCGCCAAAGCAGAAGTACTCGCCGCGACCGCCGACAAGCCCAAATACGCCAACGCCGATAGAAAAATGAAGTAGATCGACGGCACGATTCCGGATAAACCGACATAAATCCCGTAACCGGCAAGTAAAACCCAGACCAGCAGATTCAGGCCGACGACCCAGCGCACCGGATAGTAAACCGCCGGATGCAACCGATCTTTATTTCTGGCCAGGGCCAGAAACACGATCAAATAGGCCAGTAACAATCCGTAACCGTAACCGAAAAACTCCGGATTTGCCGCAGCGGTCGAATTGTTGTTCAACACATAGAGCACGCTGCCGTCCAACACATTGGCCGGAATCAGATACTGCTGCAGATTGCGTTCGTTGCCGCCAATGTCCGCGGCGATATCCGGAAAACAGAACACCGCGTCCTGCGGCACGATTAACGAGCCTTGCGCCATCCGCAGTTGCGGATACACGGCCACCGGCTGGGCGTTCACCGTCAGGGTTTGCCCGGCAAAACCGACTTGGTCGCCCGGCATGCCCTGAATCCGAGTGATTTGCAGTTGCCCGGCAGCGTCGGTATAGCGGACCAAACGCCCCCGACTCAACTCAATCCGATTCGACATCACCATGAATGCATTCTGACTCAGTTCGCGATAAGCCGGATTGGCGGACGCCATGCGACTGACAGGATGGTTCAACGGCGCATGGATTAACGGAAATCCGAAAACGATGCCGGCCAACAGGCATAACAGATTCGGCCAAATTCTTAGGCTGGTAAGCATGAAGCTCCTGGTTGGGGTAAATTGCAAAGGGGCCAGCCAAGCGCCGCGACTGGCTGGTCGGCTCTAGCGTTGTTGCTGGGTAGCGTAAACATAGTCCAAGTTTTGGATTGCGTTGCCATGACTCGCTGCGTTACGGCGGGTATGCAATTGCGGCAGTTTGGCTATGGTTATGGCTATAACTTGATAAACTAAGGCCGCCCCCGGTTTCCGCTACCGGCCGGTTTTGGCCGACAGTAGACCGATTCGAATATCAAGGAGAATTTATGCGTTATTGGCTGATGAAATCGGAACCGGAAACCTTCGGTATCGACGATTTATATGCGCGGCCGCAGCAAACCGAACATTGGGACGGCGTCCGCAATTACCAGGCACGCAACATGATGCGCGACGAGATGAAAATCGGCGACCAAATCTTGTTTTACCACTCCAATTGCGACGAGCCCGGCGTCGTCGGCATTGCCGAGGTGGTCAGGGAAAGTTATCCGGATTTCACGGCGTTCGATCCGGACGACAAGCATTTCGATCCGAAAAGCCATCTGGATAAGCCGACCTGGTTTATGGTTGACGTCAAGTTCGTGCGCAAACTCTCGCGCACGATCAGCTTGCGCGAGCTGAAAACCAAATCCGAGCTGGGCGAGCTGGCTTTGTTGCGCCGCGGCAATCGGCTGTCGATCATGCCGGTCAGCGCCGAGCAGTGGGCGTTTATTCTGGCGCTGGAATAGCCGCAGTGCCGGCGGCAAGGTAACGCTCGTGGAAATCAAACTGCCGCTGGATGCCAATCTGCAAGCCGCCCTGAACAAAGTCAGCGCCGCCTTTCCGGAGCTGAAACTGAATCAGGTTCTGGAAGCCAAGATCGCCGTCAATCAAGCCCAATTGAATCTGCTGACGGTAAACATGGCCGGCAAGACCTTGACGCTGCAAACGCCACTGCCCTTGCCGCTCGCTGCCGGCCAAAGCTTGCAACTGCAAGTGGTCAAATTATTGCCGACGCCGGAATTCAAGTTGATCGCGCCGCCGCTACCGGCCAATGCCAAGCCGACAGCCGGGGGCGAAGCGCCGCTGCTGAAACTGACCACTGCCGCCGCGCCGGCACAAGTGGCGGCAGCCGGCAATCCGTTACCAAACCTGCAACTCGGCCAGGCCGTGCCGGCCCAGGTGGTCAGCGTCGGCAAACAGGGCGTGACGCTGCAATTGGCTATGCCATTGCCTGCATCCGGCCAACCAGCAACCGATAACGTTGCCGGCCATTCGCCAGCTCAGCCGGTCACGCTGGATAGCCGGCAATTGCTCGAAGCCGATCCGGCCAAACCGGTGCTGGTGCCGGGTAGCCGCATCGAATTGCAACTGGTCAAGGCCGGCTCGCCGCCATTGTTCAGCGTCAGCCTGGCGCCGGCGGACTTGGAAGCTGAACTGGTCGCCGCCGCTTTCAAACAAGCCCTGCCGCAGCAAAGTTCGCCGCTGCTCATGCTGAACCGGCTGGACCATGCCGTCGGTGAATTGATCGCCGATAAAACCGTCGGCGAAACCCTGAAACATCTGGCTTTGCAGATTTTGCGGGCGATTCCGGATAAGTCGGCGTTGTTCCAACCCAACGATCTGAAAACAGCTGTCGCTCGCTCCGGCCTGTTCCTGGAAGCGCAACTGGCGCAAGCCGGCCGGCAGCAGGCGCCGCCTACGTTGGCGGACGATTTCAAGCTCAGACTGAGCAAGTTTATTGCGCAATTGGCGCTGGAATTAAAACCGGCTGCGGCGGAACATTCCGCCTCCGCCAGCGAACCGCTGCTGAGAGAGCTGTTGCAGCAAGCCGAGGGCAGTCTGGCGAAATTAACCTTGGACCAGTTGCATTCGTTGCCGAAAGACGATGCGCCGCGTCAGGTTTGGGTGTTGGAGCTGCCTTTCCTGCAAAACGGTAAGCCGGACCTGCTGGAACTGGTCGTGGAGCACGATCGAGACGGCAGCGGCAACCCCGCCGGACAGAACAACTGGGTAGTGAGCATTACCATTACCCCGCCGGAACTTGCTACAATACATTGCAAGCTCTCCTGTTACGACGGTAGCGTCAACACCCGTTTCTGGAGCGAATCGGCCGTTACGGTCGAAAAAATTAACGCGCGTCTCGACTACCTGAGACGGCAATTCGAAGAAAAAGGATTGAAGCCCGGTTTTATGGATGCCCAACAAGGCAAACCTGCCCAAGAACACTCGCCGATAGCGTCGCCGCAAAGCTTGT
Organism: Methylomonas koyamae; assembly: GCF_006483455.1. Classification (GTDB taxonomy): domain Bacteria; phylum Pseudomonadota; class Gammaproteobacteria; order Methylococcales; family Methylomonadaceae; genus Methylomonas; species Methylomonas koyamae_B. The sequence continues at coordinate 129,467 of NZ_PPPU01000022.1, read as the reverse complement.
TAAGCGAAAAAGTCTAGCTGCCTAACCTTGAACAGCCCGCTCACGTTCAGCCTTTACACTCATTTCCGCTTCGGCCGCCGCGCCGCGGCGTGCGCCGTTCATCCATTGGAGATACAGATTCATGTCTAACCAGCAAGTCACCCTTACCCAGTTCATCATCGAACAGCAGCGCGGTCTGCCGGACGCTTCGGGGACCTTTACCCTGTTGCTGAACAACATCGTCACCGCCTGCAAACAAATCTCGCATCGGGTGAACTGCGGAGCCTTGATCGGCGTGTTAGGCAGCGCCGAATCGGAAAACGTGCAGGGCGAGGTCCAGAAAAAACTGGACATCATCACCAACGACATCATGGTCAAAGCCCTGGATTGGAGCGGTTCTTTGGGCGGCATGGCCTCCGAAGAAATCAACGATCCGATCAAGATTCCGAAGCAATATCCGAAAGGCAAATACTTGGTGTTGTTCGATCCGCTGGACGGTTCCTCCAATATCGACATCAACATGACCGTCGGCACCATTTTCTCGATTCTGCGTTGCCGCGAAGGCATCGAACCGGAAACCGAAGATTTTCTGCGCCGCGGCACCGAACAGGTCTGCGCCGGTTTCGTGTTGTACGGGCCGTCGACGATGCTGGTACTGACCACCGGCAACGGCGTCAACGGCTTTACTTTGGACCAGGACGTCGGCGAGTTCATCCTGACCCATTGCAACATGAAAATCCCGGAAGAAAGCAGCGAGTTTGCCATCAATATGTCCAACCAGCGCTTTTGGGAGCCGCCGGTAAAACGCTATATCGACGAATGCGTGGCCGGCGAAGACGGTCCGCGCGGCAAAAATTTCAACATGCGCTGGGTGGCATCGCTGGTGGCCGAGGTCTACCGGATATTAAACCGCGGCGGGGTGTTTCTATATCCGCACGACTTGCGCGACCCGAGCAAACCGGGCAAGCTGCGTCTGATGTACGAAGCCAATCCGATGGCATTCATCATCGAGCAAGCCGGCGGTTTATGCAGCACCGGCCGGGAACGGATTTTGGATTTGAAACCGAATAGCATCCATCAGCGGGTGCCGTTGATTTTGGGCTCGAAGAACGAAGTCGAACGCATCATTGCCTACCATCAACAGGATTGAACATTTAAAACCAGAAACCGACTCCGGATGAGTCGGTAGCCGGTTGTGACCGGCGCGGCTACCTTATTTATCGGAAATTTAGTTTAACGTGACGATTAAAAATCAAGTCAATTGTGCCAACTGCGGCTTGGACAATATTTGTTTACCCCGCGGCTTGTCGCAAAGCGAAATCAACAACATCAGCCAAGTCGTAAAAGCCCGCAAAACCTTGCAACGCGGCGACTTCATTTACCGGGAAGGCGACAACTTTCGCGGCATTCTGGCCATCAAGTCCGGTAGCGCCAAACTGGTGGCCAACGACAGCCACGGCAACGAACATATTTTGAATATTTTGCTGCCCGGCGAATTGCTGGGATTCGACGGCCTATCGGAAGACAAACACAACTGCGCGGCGATTGCGCTGGAAACCATGAGTTTTTGCATATTGCCGGCCGACAACATGGACGACTTGTTCAAAAACGTGCCGAGTCTGACCAGGGAATTGTTTCGCCATACCGGCGAAAAAATGCTGGAAGACAAAAACCAGTTGGTACTAAGCAAGCGCCCGGCCGACGAGCGGCTGGCCTATTTTTTGATCAGCCTGTCCGAGCGCTTGAAGCGGCGCGGATTTTCCTCGTCCGAATTCAAGTTGTCGTTGACCCGCCAGGAAATCGGCAACCATCTCGGCTTGGCGCTGGAAACCGTCAGCCGGCTGCTGAAAAAATTCCAGGACGACGAACTGATCGTGGTGCAGAACCGTTTTATCGCGATCAAAAACCCGACCGGCCTGCGCAACATGCTGTTGCCTTTGGAATAAGTCAGTTTTTGATGCCGATACCTTTGTGCAGTAAAAACAGGCTCAGGCCGGCCAGCAGCAGAATAAAGCCGGCCGTCATCGCAAACGCAATCTGAATTTGCACGTCGCTGACGCCGATCATGCCGTAACGAAAGGCGTTGATCATGTACAAAATCGGATTGCCCTGAGCAACCTTCTGCCAGATACCGGGCAGCATTTCGACCGAGTAAAACACGCCGCCCAAATAGCTGAGCGGCGTCAGGATGAAGTTCGGGATGATGGAAATATCGTCGAAACTGTCGGCGAAGACGGCATTGATGAAGCCGGCCAAGGCAAACAAGGTCGCTGTCAACACGAATACCGCTGCCGCGATATCCCAATGCAAAATTGCCGTGTCGGTGAAGGCCATCGAAATACCGGCCACGACCAAGCCCACCAATACGCCGCGGGCGATGCCGCCGCAAACGTAACCGGACAAAATCACATAATTCGGCACCGGCGCCACCAGCAGCTCTTCGATGTGGCGCTGAAACTTGGTGGAATAGAACGAGGACACCACGTTCGAATAGGAATGACTGATCACCGACATCAAAATAATGCCGGGCACGATGTAATCCATATAGCGGACGCCGTGCACCAAGCCGATCCGGTCGCCGATCAATTTGCCGAAGATCAGAAAATACAAGGCCGTAGTGATGGCCGGCGGCAGCAAGGTTTGCGGCCAGATCCGGGTGAAGCGGCGAATTTCCTTGATTAAGATGGTCGAAAAGGCCACGGAATAGTTCATTGCACCAAGTCCAGGAAAAGTTGTTCAAGACGGTTGGATTTGTTACGCAGACTCAACACTTCAATCTGCCGGGCGGAGAGCTCCTGAAACAATCGGTTTAAACCGAGGCTTTTCGGCACGGCCACTTCCAGACTGCGTTCCGAGACCAATTCGATGTGATACCCGGGGATCGCCGGCACGCCACTCAGACTGCGCCCGACATCCAGCACGAAATGGTCGGTATGCATCCGGCCCAGCAATTGATGCATCGCCGATTTCTCGATGATCTGGCCATTGTTGATGATCGCAATATTGCGACACAGGCTTTCCGCCTCTTCCAGATAGTGGGTCGTCAGGATGATGGTCGTGCCTTGTTTGTTTACCGCCTGCATCATCTCCCACATCGAACGCCGGATCTCGATGTCGACTCCGGCGGTCGGTTCGTCCAGAATCAGCAGCCGCGGCGAATGCACCATCGCCCGCGCGATCATCAAGCGCCGTTTCATGCCGCCCGACAGCCGCCGCGACACGGTATCGCGCTTATCCCACAGTTCAACCTGGCGCAAGCACTGCTCGGTGCGTTGCATCGCCAACTTGCGCGGAATCCCGTAATAACCGGCCTGGTTGAAAACCACGCTGAAACAGGTTTCGAATTGGTTGAAGTTGATTTCCTGCGGCACCGCGCCGATGCAGGTTTTTGCCGCGACCGGGTCGGTGTCCAGATCGTGGTCGAAGATGCTGACCTTGCCGCTGGTTTTATTGACCAAAGAACTGATGATGCCGATCAACGTGGATTTGCCGGCGCCGTTGGGGCCGAGTAACGCGAAAAAGTCACCGCGTTCGACTTCCAGATCCACGCCCTTCAAGGCCTCGAAGCCGTTGCTATACGTTTTTTTTAAGTTTTGAATGGATAAAGCCGTCATGCTCTAAGTTATAATGGCCGCCGATGAAAGCTGGCGCCAGTTGGGAACGGTATCGCCAGTTAAGCTGCGGAATTCTATCAGACTCCGCCTTCCCCCGTAGTCCGAACAGGAACAGACTCGTGCCTCAGCAAATACCGACCAGCGTCGCCGCGGTCGATCTTGGCTCCAACAGTTTCCACATGATCATTTGCAGTTTGCACGACGGAAAGCTGCAAACCCTGGACCGATTGAAAGAAATGGTGCGCCTGGCAGCGGGACTGGACTCGCAGAAGTACCTGGATCAGGCTACGCAAGAACGGGCACTGGCTTGCCTGGAACGCTTCGGCCAACGCATTCGTAATTTCCCACCGAACAGCGTGGCCATCGTCGGTACCAACACCTTGCGCATCGCCAAGAACTCGCAACAGTTCATCAAAAAAGCCGAACGGGCCTTAGGCCATCCGATTCATATCATTTCCGGCATCGAAGAAGCCCGTTTGATCTACCAGGGTGTAGCCCACAGTCTGGCCAGCAACGCCAATAACCGCTTTGTGATGGATATCGGCGGTAGCAGCACCGAATACATCATCGGTCGCAACGATGTCGCCCATACCAAGGAAAGCCTGAACATGGGTTGCGTCACGGTTAGCCAGCTTTTTTTTAAGAACGGCGATATCAACAAGCGAGCGTTCCGCAAAGCCACGCTGTTTGCCGAACAGCATTTGGAACCCTTCCAAAACACCTTCCATTCCCAAAACTGGGATGAAGCGATCGGCGCCTCCGGCAGTTTGAAGGCGATCAGCAACGTGCTGCAAACCTCGGGCTGGAGCAACAACGGCATTACGCTGGCCGGCATGGAGCAACTGGTTGCGCAATTGTTGAAGCTGGATAAAGTGGAGCAGATCAATTTCCCGGCATTGAGCCTGGAGCGCCGCCCGGTCTTTATCGGCGCGGTCGCAATCGTCTATGCGACGTTCAAGACCTTGCATATCGAACAGATGACGGTGTCAGACGGCGCGCTGCGCGAGGGCTTGGTTTACGACCTGTTGGGCCGCATCTATAACGACGATATTCGTTCGCAGACCAGTAAACTGATTGCCGCCCGCTACCACACCGATCAACGCCATAGCGAGCAACTGCAAGATACCCTGCGTTACATTGTGCGGCAATTAGAATCACACCCCTGCTTTCAAGACAATCCGGCCAGCCTGCAATTTCTGGTGTGGGCGGCGGAACTGCACGAAATCGGCTTCGAAATCGCGCACAGTCATTACCACAAACACAGTGCATACATCCTGGAGAACGGCGATCTGGCCGGATTCTCCAAGCAAGATCAATTGCTGCTGTCGAAGTTGGTACGCAGCCACCGCAAAAAGCTGCGCCTCGAGCGCTTCGCCGACTTGCCTCATCCCTGGCGGCAAAATGCTCCGATTATGGCCATCGTGTTTCGCTTGGCGACGGTACTCCACCGAAACCGCCACAGCCAACGTGCCGACTTCAAAATCGATATCGACGGCAACACCATCAAACTCGCGTTTCCGGAAGGCTGGCTGGAACAGGCACCGCTGACCTACGCCGACTTGAAAAAAGAAATGCATTACCTGGAAGACGCTAATTTCGAGTTGATCATCGATCAATGCTGAAGGCTTTGTTATTCGCGCTGTTCTCGACCGCGGCGCTATTGGCAGTACTGTTGCTATTCGCGATCGACGACTCGCCGTTACCCAGCTTGAATCAGGGACTGACCCGCGACGACATCCAACGCGCCAAACAATTGCTGCAAGTACGTCCCGAAGAGCGGAGTCAACTGAAAACCGTCAATTTGGATCAAAAGGATTTGAATATTGCCGCCAGCTATTTACTGGACCATTTCGTCGAAAATACCACCCAAGTGCATTTCGGTCAGGATCGAATAGACTGCCAAATCGCAGTATTCGTACCGGAAACCTTGTTCGGACACTACCTTGATTTCAGTTTCAGCGTGCGGCAACTAAACGATACTATTCGGTTAAAGTCGTTCAAAGTCGGCGAAATTTCGATTCCGGATCCGGCGGCAAACCTATTGATTCCAGCCTTGGTCATCCATACGCCGCTAAACGACTACTGGCAAGTTCTGACCCAGTATGTCAAAAATGTGCAAATCGGCCCACAAACACTCGAGATCAGTTATTTGGGCTCAATAGCGGACGCCGCCAAACAGTTGGTGATTCGAAAACACGCCGAGTATCCCAACCTGCATCTGTATCAACAACAAATCAACGATATCGTCAATCGACACGATCCGGACTGGCGCCTGTCCTTGATCGAATTACTGCAACCTTTATTCGCAACCGCTTACCAAAACACCCCCGAAGCCGATGCCATCCAGGAAAACCGCGCCATCATCATCGCTGTGGCCAGTTACATCTACAAGCGCGACTTACGCCGATTTTTGCCATTGGGTTTGGTATACAGCAAGGAATACCCGGTCTTCGCCTACAAGCGCGTCGATATTCCGCAGCATTTCATCGCTTCGGCCTTGTTGGCGGCAGTGGATGCGTCGTTATTGGGCGAAAGAATGGGCGTGGACAAGGAATTGGGCGACGCCCGGCAAGGCAGCGGCTTCAGTTTCATCGACTTGTCCGCCGATATGGCCGGGAGCCGTTTCGGCCGGATGGCTATCGCCTCCCAGAACAAAGCCAGGCTACTGCAAAAATTAATGGCGGAGACCAAAGACTATTCGGCCATTATCCCCGAGGTACAAGACCTGCCGGAGCATATGGACGAAATGGATTTTAAGCAACGGTTTGAACGCGTAGGCAGCAAACGTTACCAGGAAGTTATTTCGGAAATCGACAAAAGACTGGATGATTTGCCGCTCTACCAATAAAAGCAAATTGCGAAAATGGACACCCAGACAACAACTCGCTCGAACCGGATCCCACTGCGGCAGTGGGACCGGTTGAAGATAATCACGCTAGTTAACTAAAAATGGATTCAAAGGAATAACCGCTGGTTTCCAAGATTTCCTTCAAACGTTTGAGACCATCCATCTGAATTTGCCGCACCCGCTCCCGAGTGACGCCCAATTCCAGAGCCACTTGTTCCAAGGTCGCATTTTCGAAACCACATAGTCCGTAACGCCGACAAATCACCTCGCGTTGTTTCTCGGCCAGTTGATATACCCAATATGTGACGTTATTTTGGATAAAGTTGTCCTGCAAAATTTCCGCCGGGTTACGGCTCTCTTCTTCGGAAATGGTTTCCAATAAGGGCTTGTCGAAATCTTTTCCGAAAGACACATCTACCGAAGTAACTCGTTCATTCAGTTTCAGCATTTTACTGACAGTTTTCGCCGGCTTATCCAAATGTTTAGCGATTTCATCAACTGTCGGCTCATGGTCCAGCTGTTGCGCCAGATTCCTTTGCGCTTTCAAATAAATATTCATTTCTTTGACGATATGAATCGGCAAGCGGATAGTCCGCGTCTGGTTCATAATCGCACGCTCTATGGTTTGTCGAATCCACCAAGTAGCATAAGTGGAAAAGCGGAAGCCGCGGTCCGGATCGAATTTTTCCACGGCTCTGATCAAACCCAGGTTACCTTCCTCAATCAAATCGAGCAAAGGCAAGCCTCGATTCAAATAGCGGCGAGAAATTTTGACGACCAAACGCAAATTGCTTTCGATCATGATTTTTCGCGCTTGTGGATCCCCTTGCTGAGTGCGTTTGCCGTATATCTTTTCCTCGTCGGCCGTTAATAATTGGGACTTACTGAGCTCGTTCAAGTAAGCGCGAGTAGCATCGAAACCGCTATCACTTTGCGAATCACCGCTTTCTATTTCAGTTAATTTGAAATTTTCATTAGGATCGACTTCAACTACATCGTCCTCCACATCCTCAAAAGAAATAAAGTCTGGAATATCCATATCTTTTATTACATCTAAAGTTTCTTCCATCATATTTAATCTCCCAGGTATTTGGCTTGCCGATTCAATTATTTTTTATTATCCAGCCGGATAAGCGATCTTCCTTTATAAACCTCAAGATGCCATGGGCGGTACCCGCCTCTTCTCTCTTGATACGAAGCATGAAAACCAGAGGCTCCACGTGCCGCTAGTGCTTTATTCCGAAAGACTCATAACGGACACTTACCTTAACGGCGTGACGCAGTATAACTTTAAAAGATTCGTCTTATAAATTGAATTCATTGATTTTTTTGCGGCGCACGTCTCTTTTTTTAATTTTATTTTAATCTCGCCATCATTTGATTTTTTCCGTTTTTGGCAGCGTTTTAGCGGCAAAAACTCGAGCCAGTACTTATATTTTGAAAAAAGATAGTGATGTAATTCACGGTTGCAAAAAACAGTCCGCATTTTGGCTGGGAGTTACGGGCGGGTTATCGTTCGCCTAAAAGGTAATTGCCCGACGGGTTTGGCGCGGCTTGAAATTGCATAGACAGGCTATTTCACTGCCTTATTTTGGTAGGTGAGGCGGTAGTCGGATTGGAGACTGTGGCGATGAAGCGGCGATGCGGAACCACGTCCCGCATCGCTCAGCCGAGTGAGCGCTTACCAGCCTGACGCATGACTGCCTCGGCAATACTCGGGCGGGAACGCGCTTAACCCGCGCGCACCAGGGCCGGCTTCAAACGTTAGATGCCGGCAGCGCATCGACTAACCGATTAATTCCGGTTCTGGGTCCGCCAATTGTGAACGATGCCTTCCACATCCAAATCCTCGGGGCCTTCGCGCCAGCTAGTGTAGTAATCGACATCGTTACTTTTCGGTTCGGGACTGGGCCGATAAATCTGCACCCTGGTCGGTAACGGCGCCGCCTCACCCAACACCAACGCCTCACCACGGCCCAAAGAGCTCAAAATATCCGCCAGATCGCCCTCCGCTTCCGGTACCAAACCCCGGATATATTGCTGGTCGTCAGGGTTGGTGGTGCGTAAACAAATAAACGAGCTGCATTGCGCCAGCATGGTCTCCGAAAGTTCGGTCGGCCGCTGACTGACCACGCCGATAGAGACACCGTATTTGCGTCCTTCCTTCGCAATCCGTTCCATCATTTTGCGGGTGCCGTCGAACTGACCGTTTTTTTCGCGCGGGATATAGGCGTGCGCCTCCTCGCAAATCAACGTAATCGGAAATTCGCGGCGGCGCGGGTTCCAATAGTTAAATTCGTAAGCCAAGCGGCCGACCTGGGCCGACACGGCCGGCCGGACGTCGGTCGGCACCGAACTGAGGTCGACCACGGTAATATTGGCTTTCTTGTCGCCAAGGCCGACAAACTGACGCAACAAGCCGGCCATGCTGTCCGACGAATTACGCTTTTTCGGTTTCAACAAAAAATCGTAGCGCACGTCATTGAACCGGCTTTGCATCCTGACCAAAAATTCGTCGAACTGACCGAACAACGCCCCTTTGGTTTTACCGAAGTCTTTGCGCTCCTCGTTGGCCGCTTTGAACTGCATATACATTTCCGCCAACGAAAAATAAATCGGCGTGTCTATCGTCACCGAAGCCAAACCGATCGCCTTGGCTTCCTTACGTTTCAGCTGTTGCAGAATTTCACGCATAAATGCCATCTGGATCGAAGCGCCGCTGTCGTCGCGATCGATGAACAAATCGACCAATTCGGCGTAGCTCATCATCCAGTACGGCATCTCCATGTCCAACGCATCGACATAATTGACCTGATCGGCCGGAAACGCCGATTCGATGCTGCCGTCGGGACGCTTCCAGCAATATTCGCCGTGCAAATCCAACATGACCATGTGCGTTTTCGGCATGGCTTTCATCGTGTGCTGGATCAAACTGGTGACGGTCCACGATTTACCCGAACCGGACTGGCCGATGATCGCAAAATGCCGGCCGAACAAGGCCCGCGGGTCCAAGCTCAGGTGATAATCCTTGTGGCTCGCCAACTGACCGATAAAAAATTGGTAATCGCGAAATTTGGAAAAAATCGCATTGATCTCGCTCAGCCCAACGGCATAGACCGCGGCACCGGGCGTTGGATAATGGCGCACACCGCGAATGAACACATTGTTTTCGGTCAACTCCCCGACCGGAATCAATGCAATGAAACGATCTGTAGCCCGGTTCCCGGCACTATCGAAACGGTCGCGTTCCCACATTTTAAACACCAACGCCAACACGCCGATATGCGACTGCCGAATCACGACGTAAGATCCGATATGGCCGGCCAGAATTTCCTCGTCGCCTAGCCGAATGATCGGCGCCGCGGTCGAATGTTCTTCGATGATGCGCGCATCCATGCCGTCGCCTCTCACTTCGGTCAAGTGGCCGATCAGAATGTTTTGGGTGTGGTTCATGACATCCTCTAAGCTGAAACTAACCGCTTAAGCTTAGTCAGTTTTTAGTCCTTCACCCCTTAGAGTGAAGGGTTTACGCCAAAACGACAGTAAAACCCGACAATTGCCTCCCGACTTCCGGCGAAGGGTTCGCAAGTTCTTGAAACTCGGCGACTTCGTCTCGGTCCATTTATTGCTATTATCCAAACAACGCTGGTCAACAACCCATGAGGTGAATATGAAAATCGGGATTCCGAAGGAAATCAAACCCAACGAAAACCGCGTGTCGCTGGTACCTTCCGGAGTAGCGGCATTGGTAGCCGCCGGCCATAGCGTGACCTTGCAGCGCGGCGCCGGTGTGGGTGCCGGCTTCAACGACGAACAATATCAAGCTGCCGGTGCCGGCTTGGCCGACAGCGCCGAAACGGTCTGGGCCGAAGCCGACATGATCGTCAAGGTCAAGGAACCGATAAAGGCCGAATGGCCGCTGTTGCGCAAAGGCCAAACCGTATTCACCTATTTTCACTTCGCTGCCGATCGCGAATTGACCGAAGCGCATCTTGCCTCCGGCGCGACCTGCATCGCCTATGAGACGGTCCAATTGGCCAACGGCGAATTGCCGTTGCTGACGCCGATGTCGGAGGTGGCGGGCCGGCTGGCGGTACAAGAAGGCGCTCACTACCTGGAGAAACTGTACGGCGGCCGTGGCATGTTGCTGGGCGGAGTCCCCGGCGTGCTGCCGGCTAAGGTATTGGTTTTGGGGGGCGGCGTAGTCGGCACCCAGGCCGCTAAAATGGCAGCCGGTCTGGGCGCCCAAGTCACGGTGATGGATTTGTCGCTGGAACGTCTGCGCCATCTCGCCGACATTCTGCCGGCCAACGTGCAACTGTTGTTCTCCAGCCGCCACGCCATCCTGGAACAAATCGCCGAGGCCGATCTGGTAATCGGCGGCGTGCTGGTGACCGGCGCCGCAGCGCCGAAATTGATTCGGAGAGAAGACCTGAAGCTAATGCAACCCGGCGCCGTGATCGTCGACGTCGCGGTCGACCAAGGCGGTTGCGTTGAAACCACCCGTCCGACGACGCACGCCGAGCCGATTTATTTGGTCGACGGTATCGTTCATTACGCCGTGGCCAATATGCCGGGCGGCGTACCGCGCACCTCGACGCTGGCCCTGACCAACGCCACGCTGCCTTATGTTCTGCAATTGGCAAACAAAGGCTGGAAACAAGCCTTGCGCGACAATCCGGCGCTATTGAAGGGTCTTAACGTAGCTGAAGGTCAGGTCACCTGCGCCGGCATCTCAGAGGCCTTCGCTATCGAATGTGTCCCGGCGGAGCAGTTCATCGCGTGACTTACCCCTCTCAACGAAGCCTTGAATTAGCCCGAGACAATTAACGCGGAATCGGCAATGGCGCTCTATGCAATCGGCAGTATCAACGGTAACTACCAAGCCTTACAACAGTTGCTGGGTAAAATCGGATTCGATCCGGCAACGGACCGGATCTGGTTGGCCGGCAATTTAGCCGGCGACAATCCGCAAACGCTGGAGGTACTGCGTTTGGTGAAAAGTTTGGGAAAAAGCGCGATTGCGGTATTGGGCGATCGCGACTTGCAGTTATTGTCGGCCGCGGCCGGCTGCGGCAATTCCGTTGCCGGTTTCGAGCCGGTGCTGGCCGCTCCGGATCGGGACGAGTTATTGAAATGGCTGCGCCAACGCGGTCTGATCCACCACGACGCTAAATTGAATTACACCCTGGTACACGCCGGCGTTCCGGCAGAATGGAGTTTCAGCCAGGCCATGACTTTTGCCTATGAAGTCGAATCGGTGCTGTCGCAAAGCCAATATCAGGCCTTCCTGGAACACCACCGCCAAGACCAATCGCGCTGGCATGCAAAACTGCGCGGCTGGAAACGGCTAAATTTCGTTGCCAACGCCTATACCCGGATGAAATATTGTAACGAAGCCGGCAAACTCGATTTCAGCGCCAGCGGTCCGGTCTCAGCGCAACGCGACGGCCTGCTGCCATGGTATCGGCTAGCTAACCGTCAGGCCGGCCAATTGCGTATCGTGTTTGCCGACGACGCCGGCTTCGAGGACCGGGATTGTTCCGGCGTTTTCCCGCTACCCGACGTCTACGCGCAAATAGCGGTTCGTCTGGCGGACGGCTAAAGGCAATGCAACTGTTTTGACTCAGGCCCCTGATCGGCTTAAAGCGAGCGATACCGGCAGTACCGGGTTATAGCAGATGCTGGATCGCCTGCCGCTCTTCCTTCAATTCCACTTCGTTTTGGCGCAAGCGCTCCAGGCTGAATTCGTTCAGATCCAAACCTTTGACGATCCGAATCTGGCCGTCTACGACCTGAACCGGGAATGAATAAACCAATCCTTCTTCGATGCCGTAACTGCCGTCCGACGCCACAGCCATACTAACCCAGTCGCCGGCATCCGTGCCCTGCGCCCAGAGGCGCATATGTTCGATTGCAGCATGCGCCGCAGACGCCGCGCTGGATTGGCCGCGTACTTTGATGATTTCGGTGCCGCGGTATTGCACCGTCGGAATAAAATCGTTGACGAACCAATCGTGCTCGACCAAAGACAAGGCATCCATACCTTTGACTTTGGCATGATGCAAATCCGGATATTGGGTACAGGAATGGTTGCCCCACACGGTGATGTTTTTGATATCCCGGCTTAATACGCCGCACTTTTCCGCAACCTGGCTGATCGCCCGTTTATGATCCAACATCGTCATTGCAGCAAAACATTCCGGCGCCAGATCCGGCGCATTGTGAATTGCGATCAACGCATTGGTATTGGCCGGATTGCCGGTGACCAGAACTTTGACCTTACGGCTGGCCACTTCATTTAAGGCTCGGCCCTGATTGATAAAAATCTGGGCGTTATCCAGCAGCAAGTCACTGCGCAGCATACCCGGACCGCGCGGCTTGGCCCCCACCAAAAACGCATAATCGACATTATCGAACGCCACTTTCGGGTCGTCCGTGATAATGACTTTATTTAATAGCGGAAATGCGCAGTCGTTCAGTTCCATGACCACGCCCTGCAATTGTTTCATTGCCGGCGGAATTTCCAACAAGCGCAATACGATAGGCTGATCTAGCCCCAACAGTTCACCCGCCGCCAAATGAAACAACAACGAATAGCTTATTTGACCAGCTGCTCCGGTAACAGCAATATCAACGGGGGTTTTCATCGGGGCTCCTCATCATCTGTGAATGGACTGATCCGGCCCTGGCGGCGCGGTTAGCCGTTTCAATATGACATAAAGTTTTTGCTCAAACAATCTCTAATTCCGGCTTTATCCGGCCGGTTCCGAATGTGAAGCGGGCAAAACAAACTCCGGTATAATGCCGCCACCCAAACGCCAGTCTCCGGCCTCCAGCGTCTTTTATCAGGTAGGTTAATGAAAAAACTGCTCTTCCAATTTGACACCGATGCCCACCCTTCCGTCTTCGATACCGTCGTGGCCTACGATGGCGGCGCCGACCATGTGATCGGCCACGGCAGCCTGACTCCGGACAATGTCGGCGCCCTGGTCGACGGTACCATTTTCACTCGCGCACCGAAGGACAAAAAAAACACGGCGATCTTCATCGGCGGCAGCAATATGGAGGCCGGCCAGAAGTTACTGGCCGCGGTACAAAAACATTTCTTCCCGGGCTTTCAAGTGTCGGTAATGCTGGACAGCAACGGCAGCAATACCACCGCTGCAGCCGCCGTGGCCAAACTGGCCGGCAGCGCGCCGTTGGCAGGTAAAAAAGCCGTGGTTTTGGCCGGTACCGGTCCGGTCGGCCAACGTGCGGCAGCGATGATGGCGCTTGAAGGCGCCCAGGTCAGCATCACCTCGCGCCACATTTTCAACGCCGAAAAAGCCTGCTTCGCGATGAAACAGCGCTTCGACGTCGACATCACGCCGCTGGAAGCCAGCGATTACGATAGCCGCGCAGCAGCGATCGCAGACGCCAACATCGTGTTGGCGACCGGTGCCGCCGGCGTCGAATTGCTGAAACCCGAACATTGGCAAGATAACCCTCATCTACAACTGCTGGCAGACGCCAACGCCACACCACCGGTCGGTATCGGCGGCACCGACGTGATGGATAGAGGTCGGGAGCGGCACGGTAAAATCGTCTGGGGCGCGATCGGCTTCGGCGCCTTTAAACTGGCCCTGCATCGGGCCTGTATTGCCAAATTGTTCGAAGACAACAAGCAAGTATTCGACGCCGAAATCATTTTCGCGCTGGCCAAGGAAATGGCATAGCTGTTTGCCGGCCGTGATCCTCGCTGCCGAATCCGCCGAACGGGCAACTGCCCTGGCCATCTTTCAGGCCGGCGTGGCGGCGGCCGATCCCGAAACCTGCGTCGGCAATTACCTGCATAAAGCGGGTAACAATCTAGTCATCGGCTGCGGCGGCGACCTCCGTAGCGGCAATTGGCGGCGAATTCATCTGCTCAGTTTCGGCAAAGCCGCTTGCGCTATGGTCAAAGCGGCCATTCGAATCATTCCGGATACGTGGCTGGCGGCACCCGGCATCGCCATCACCAACTACGAAAACGTCGTCGCGGTCGATAACATCCAAGTCTTTGGAACCGGCCACCCGTTGCCCGACCAAGCCGGCCTTCAAGCGGCGGAAACTCTGATCAATCGCCTCAACACCGTCCAAGCCGACGATTTGGTGCTGGCCTTGATTTCCGGCGGAGGTTCGGCGCTGTTACCCTGCCCGGTTGTCGGCGTCAGTCTGGCCGATAAAATCGCCACCACCCAATTGCTACTGGCATCCGGCGCCACCATTCATCAGATCAACTGCGTCCGCAAACATCTGTCGCGTTTGAAAGGTGGCGGACTGGCACGCTTGACCGCGGCCGCCGATCTACACGCCTTGATATTGTCGGATGTGCTGGACGACGACTTGAGCGTGATTGCCAGCGGCCCCAGCGTGCCGGACGACAGCACTTTCGGCGAAGCGATCGACATATTGCAGAGTTACCGGGTCTGGCCGCAGATACCTGACGCCGTGAAGAACCATTTACAAGCCGGCCAACAGGGACTGTACGCCGAAACCCCTAAATCCGGCGACCCCGTTTTCGAAAACGTCGGTCACCACTTGATTGGCAGCAACGCATTGAGCGTCGATGCAGCCGTCGCTGCAGCCAAGTGCTCCGGCTATGCCGCCGAACTGTTCAGCAAACAATTAAGCGGCGAGGCCCGGCTGGTGGCCGAACAGTTGTGTCGACACGCAGTGACAATATCGCCCGATCTGCAGCAACCGCTCGCAATCATTGCCGGCGGCGAAACCACTGTGACGCTGCGCGGCACAGGCAAAGGCGGCCGCAATCAAGAACTGGCCCTGGCTTTCGCGATCGCGGCTGAAACCCACGACTTAAATTGCCGCTGGACCTTTCTCAGCGCCGGCAGCGACGGCCGCGACGGCCCGACCGATGCCGCCGGCGCCATCGTCGATAACGGCAGCCTTAACCGCATCCGCGCCGCGGCTATCGACCCGGCGGCGATGCTGAACGATAATAACGCTTATCCGGCGCTGGACGCCGCCAACGATTTACTGAAATGCGGCGCGACCGGCACCAACGTTGCCGACTTGCAAATCCTGCTGCTGCATCCCAACGCATAACCCGAACCTTACCAGGAGACCACAATGTTTAAGCAGTCAATGACCATCGCCGGCTTTGATGACGAATTGTTCCGGGCCATTGAGCAAGAACGCCAACGCCAGGAAGACCATATCGAACTGATCGCGTCGGAAAACTACGCCAGTCCGCGCGTCATGGAAGCGCAAGGCACGCTACTGACCAACAAGTACGCCGAAGGTTATCCGGAGAAACGCTATTACGGTGGTTGCGAGTACGTAGATATCGTCGAGCAACTGGCCATCGACCGCGCCAAGGCACTGTTCGGTGCCGACTACGCCAACGTCCAGCCGCACTCCGGTTCACAGGCCAATATGGCGGTGTTCATGTCCTTGATTCAGCCCGGCGACACCATCCTCGGCTTGAGTCTGGCGGATGGCGGCCACTTGACTCACGGCGCCAAACCCAACTTCTCCGGCAAAATCTATAACGCCATCCAATACGGCTTGAACAAGGACACCGGCGAAATCGATTACGAGCAAGTCGAAGCGCTGGCTGTGGAACACAAACCCAAATTGATCATCGCCGGCTTTTCCGCCTATTCCAGAATCTGGGACTGGCAGCGTTTCCGCGACATCGCCGACAAGGTCGGTGCCTATTTGGTAGTGGATATGGCCCACGTCGCCGGTCTGGTTGCCGCCGGTTTGTACCCCAATCCGGTGCCAATCGCCGACGTCGTCACCAGTACCACCCACAAGTCGCTCCGCGGCCCGCGCGGCGGCTTGATATTGGCCAAGCACAACCCGGAACTGGAGAAAAAGATCAATTCCAACATCTTCCCTGGTATCCAGGGCGGTCCGCTGATGCACGTCATTGCCGCCAAAGCGGTGGCTTTTAAAGAAGCGATGACGCCGGAATTCAAAACCTATCAGCAACAAGTCGTCAAAAACGCACAAGCGATGGCCGAGGTGTTCATCAAGCGCGGTTACGACGTGGTCTCCGGCGGCACCGACAATCACCTGATGCTGGTTTCGTTGATACCGAAAGGCATCACCGGCAAAGCCGCCGACGCCGCCCTGGGCCGCGCCCATATCACCGTCAACAAAAATGCCGTCCCCAACGACCCGCAATCGCCGTTTGTCACCAGCGGCATCCGCGTCGGTACCCCCGCCCCGACTTCACGTGGCTTTAAAGAAGACGAAGTCCGCCAGGTTGCTCATTTAATGTGCGACGTGATGGATAACATCGAAGACGAAAGTGTGATTGATGCGGTGAGGGAGAAGGTGCATTTGTTGTGTGCGCGGTTTCCGGTTTATTCAGCCGGGTAAGATTTGGCTATAACCGATGCTCTGCGCATCCAAGATATTGTGTCGCTATCGCGACGGATTGTTTAGAAGTCGGGTCTCGGCCCGACAGCCGAGCTACTTTCGCTACGAAAACTATCCCTGGTTTTCGCCCTTCGGGCCAGCCTATCGGCTGTTCAAATTCGCTCCAGGCGAATTTGTGCGTGGCCAAAAGAAAGTATCCAAAGAAAAAGCGACCCGGACGCTGCTTATTCCCTGCGCTCCTCGCTTTTGAACGGGGTCGCCGAAAGGGGCTTCCTGCCCCTTCGGCAACGCGATGCATCCATGCATCGCCCCTAACGGGCTGATCCGTTCAAAAGCTCCGGTGCTCGGCGCGGCATACGGGAAGCAAGACCTCTAGACTGTGAAAGTTTTTAGGTATTATTCTGATTTTTGCCGTTTAGCTATGAGTAGCGAAGTGTATTTGGACGAACGAGGGATTCGATCTATACACACGGCCCATTGAGCTAGATAATCGAATCCATTAGCTCGATTACTTACGAACATAAAAGCCTTTCCCAGCTTGAACTAGACACGATCTTCGAATGGCAATAGAGCCTGAACTTCTATACCGGCAGCTCGGCCGTCTAATCGAGACAATGCCTGACCTCACCAAGAGTCCAGTTGATAATGACACACACCTATGGCTGGCGCGTGGATATTCTCTCGTCAAAGAGACAGGAAATATTGCTGATGCAGCGCTTTACTCAGTAAAAGTAAACAGCATTGGTACATCTTTTGGCGCGAACTCCGCTCATGAAATTAAGGCAATAATCTACCGCGCTTTTGCTGTTGCAGAAATGAAAGCTCCGGCGGGCGCCAGAGGCGCATTTATTCCAGTCGGAAACAACTTTGATGCATTTAGTGCAATTTCAAAGGTCTTGCAATCATCCAAAATTGATGTACTTATCATTGACCCTTACATGGATGAGTCAACCTTGACCGATTTTGCTCTCGCCGCGCCTGAAAAAGTGAACATACGATTGTTAGCAGATATGTCAGATTTCAAACCATCCCTTGAGCCAGCAGGGAAAAAGTGGCTTCAACAATATGGTTCTTTACGTCCTCTTAGCATCCGACTCGCTGCAAAAAAAACGTTGCACGACAGAGCGATTTTTATTGACCACACTAAGGTCTGGACGCTCACCCAATCTCTAAAAGACTTCGCAAAACGATCTCCGGCCGAAATCGTAAGAGCTGACGACTCGGCCGAATTGAAAATTCGTGCTTATGAAGACATTTGGGCTGTGGCTAACGAAATGATATTGGCCCCATAGCAAACAGCCCGGATAAGAAAAGAAACAGACCGAAATTCAGACAACCAAAGCCATCGAACCCTCGATTTCGTTTTACTCTATTGAGGCTAAGTTTTTTATAAAACGAGCGTCTTTCAAATACCGGCATTCCCCCGTATGCCGCGCCGAGCACCGGAGCTTTTATCGAGAATAGCCCGAAGGGGCAGCGCATGGATGCGCTGCGTCGGCGGAGGGGCTGGGAAGCCCCTTCTGCCGACCCTCGATAAAAGCTCCGGCGCGCAGGAAATAAGCGGCATCCGGGTGTCTTTTCTTTTGGATACTTTTCTTTGGACAAGCAAAGAAAAGTATCTCGGCTGTCGGTCCGAGAACCGACATTAAAACCAGCCGTCGCGATAGCGACACATAATCCGGAAGACTCGCATCCCTGCGGTCTGGATTCCGGCAATCCATGCCGGAACAACGCACTATCATAGCCTGTCAGCCGTGATGAGCCCTATCAGGCACAATCAACCCATCCTCCATATACAACACATGATCCATCCGCGCTGCCAAATCCGGATCGTGAGTTACAACCAGAAAACTGACTTGCAGCTCGCGGTTTAACTCCAGCATCAGTTGGTAAATCTGCTCGGCGGTTTTACTGTCCAGGTTGCCGGTCGGTTCGTCGGCCAGGACGCATTTGGGTTTGTTGATCAAGGCGCGAGCCACGGCGGCGCGCTGGCGTTCGCCGCCGGACAGTTCGCCGGGTTTGTGTTGCATTCTATGGCCCAAGCCGACGCGTTTCAGTAATTCGGCAGCTTGTTGTTGCGCGGATTTAACCGAATGGTTACCGATCAATAGCGGCATCGCCACGTTTTCCAGGATGGTAAATTCGCCGAGCAAATGATGGAACTGGTAGATAAAGCCGAGCGAACGGTTACGCAGCTGACTTAACTTCGCAGCACCGATTTGGTTTAAATCCGCACCGTCCAGAATCACCTTGCCTGAGCTGGGCTTATCCAAACCGCCCAGCAGGTGCAGCAAGGTGCTTTTGCCGGAACCGGAGGCACCCATGATGGCGACGCGCTGGCCGGCGTGAATCGCTAAATCGACGCCTTTTAACACTTCAACATTCAAATCGCCTTGTTCGTAACGCTTGGTCAGCTGTTGGCATTGCAACACGATGGGACTATTCATAGCGCAACACCTCGGCCGGATTGACTCGTGCCGCTTGCCAGGCAGGATACAGCGTAGCCAATAAAGACAGTAGAAACGCGACGCCGGCAATCCAGTAAACGTCGTTCCAGATCAGTTTCGAAGGCACTTCGCTGATGTAATACACGTCGGCAGACATAAACTGTACCCCAAAAGCCTGTTCGATGGCCGGAACGATGGTTTCCACGTTCAGCGCCAACAACACCCCTCCAACTGTACCCAATACGGTGCCGATGCTGCCGATGATGCAGCCCAAGACAACGAAGATACCCATCACCGAACCATTGCTCAGCCCCTGCGTTTTCAGAATCGCGATGTCGCCGCGCTTGTCGGTCACCACCATGACCAGGGTCGAGACGATATTGAACGCCGCCACCGCGACAATCAACAGCAGGATGATAAACATTGCCCGTTTTTCGGTTTGTACCGCACGGAAGAAGTTGCTGTGAGCTTTGGTCCAGTCGCTGACGCGATAATCGTCGCCTAAGGCGTCGGCCATACTTTGCGTGATCATCGGTGCATTGAACAAATCGTCCAGTTTAAGCCGCAAGCCGGATACCGCCTGCTCCAGACGGAACAGCTTAGCGGCATCGTCGAGATGCATCAGCGCCATGTTGCGGTCGTATTCGTACATACCGACTTTGAATACGCCAACCACGGTAAAGCGTTTCATGCGCGGCAAGATGCCGGCCGGGGTAGAGTTGATTTGCGGGGTGATGATCGTAACTTTGTCGCCGATCATCACGCCCAGATAACTGGCCAGCTCGGCACCCAACACCACGCCGAATTCGCCTGGGACCAAATCCTTCAGACTGCCAAACATCATTTTTTCGGCGACTTCAGATACTTTCGCTTCCTGTTCCGGCAGTATGCCTTGCAGCAAAGTGCCGCTGACCTGACGATCGGCATTGATCATGACCTGACCGTGAATGAACGGTGCCGCACCCAACACGTGCGGCATTTCGCGGGTGCGTTGTTCCAAGGCCTGCCAGTCGTCCAACTGACCGTAGCGGCCGGTGACGGTACTGTGTGCGGTCATGCCTAAAATCCGCTCGCGCAGTTCGGCTTCGAAACCGTTCATGACCGACAGAACGGTAATCAGAGCGGTTACACCCAGGGCGATCCCCAACACCGAAGTTAGCGTAATAAATGAAATAAATTGGGTGCGCTTTTTGGCACGGGTATAGCGTAACCCGATGTACAGGATGAGAGGTTTGAACATGCTGGAGAGTTAGGGGGTTTTACAGGCGGCGCAGTAGCCGTAAAGATACAAGCTATGATCGGTCAGGGTGTAACCCAGCCGGTTGGCGATTTCGGTTTGGCGCTTTTCGATGACTTCGTCGGTGAATTCGTCGACTCTGCCGCACTTCATGCACACCACGTGGTCGTGATGCCCGCCGCTATTCAGTTCGAAAATCGAATTGCCGCCCTCAAAGTGGTGGCGATTGACCAAGCCGGCCGCCTCGAACTGGGTCAACACCCGGTAAACGGTCGCCAACCCAATTTCTTCGCCTTCGGCCAACAAAATTTTGTAGACTTTCTCTGCGGACAGGTGCCTGTCGTCCTGTTGTTTTTCCAGAATCTCCAAGATTTTGACTCTGGGCAGAGTGACTTTTAAGCCCGCGTTACGCAAATCCTGAGTTTCCATAGCCTGTCCTCGTATATCCAACCATCCGGCCATTGTATCGTTTTTTGCACCGAGCCGCAGACAGAATTGTGGGATAATGCCGGTCCGTTTGTCGCAAGACCACCAACATTTCTCATGAAAAAATCGTCTATTCTGCTCGTGGCTGCCGCCGGATTTGGATTCAGCGCCTGCAGTACCATTCTGAATAATCTGCCGGGTGTTTATACGCTGGATATCGAACAAGGCAATATCATCGACCAAAGCATGGTGAACCAACTACGGCCGAATATGACCAAACGTCAGGTGCTGTACATCATGGGATCGCCGATGCTGACCGATGCCTTTCACGAGAGACGCTGGGATTATCTCTATTCGGAACAGCCCGGCGGCGAGAACCGGATGCAGAAACGGATTTCGTTATTTTTTGAAGGCGACAACCTGATCGGCGTGCAAGGCGACTTCCGCCCCAGTTCGCTGCCAGTGGTCAAGGAATCCACCGAAACCAGCGTCGACGTGCCGAAACGCGACCTGGACCGCTCGATGTGGGAAAAAATTACCGGCTTGTTCGGCGACGAACCCGACCCGCTGACCCGGCGGAGCACCACCAACGCCAAAGAAGCCAACTCCTCAGCCGAAAAAGGCAAGGAACTGGTCGAAGAAGGCGCTGAACAGAAGTAAACCGCCTCCCTGCGCGATTTACAACAAAAGCGCTTCCGCAATCGCGACGAAATTGTCGGCAGCGGCGATCAAGGCCGGGGCGGTCAGGCTACGCACCCCGTAGACATCGCAGGCCACACCGAAATCGCGTCTCACTTTATTCAGCAAGATTTCGAAATCGCCGTCGCCGGACAACAGTACGACCCGATCGACCTGTCGGGCAAAATCCAGCACATCAACGGTAATGCCAACATCCCAATCGCCCTTGGTACTGCCGTCGCGACGCTGGATATAAGGCTTCAGCTTTACCGTAAAGCCTATGGTTTTCAGAATATTCTGAAAACTTTGTTGCTTGCTGTCGCCACGATCGATTGCATAAGCAAACGCCGCCACGACCTGTTTATCGTTAGTGGCATGGCGCCAAAATGCGGTGTAATTGAAATGCTTTTGGTAGCGCTCTCGCGTCGTGTAATAAATATTTTGCACATCGGCAAAAATCGCTACCCGCTCCATCGGCTTATTTCAAAAACGAGCAGCAATAGTCGCTGGCAGTTTTGACTTTCATGGTAAATGCCGCGTTGGCCGGCACATTGAACGACTCGCCGCCTTTCACCGCTTGCCAAACATCGCTGCCGGGCAGTTGCACGTCCAATTCGCCGGACAGAATCTCCATTAACTCGGGGTCGGCGGTATTGAACGTATATTCGCCGGGCTGCATGAAACCCAGGGTCTTTGTGGAGCCATCGGCAAAGCGAATGGTGCGGCTGTTGACTTTGCCGTCGAAGTAAACGTTGGCTTGTTTAACGATAGTGACGTTATTGAACTCTGACATTGTCCTGACTGACTGGTTAAAAAAAGGAGCGCAATCATAGCAGATCGCCCCATTTACGCAGAATAAAAAGCCTGGGGGCTCCGGGCTTGTCGAACTGGCTCAGCACCAGCTCCGTTTCGAATTGGCTCGGGTCGAGACTGCGCATCCATTCCGCCGACCGTTCGGTTTCAGCGTCGCCACCGGCGTGTCCGGGATAGGCCAAAACGGTAATGATTCCGGATTTGGCGAGCAGCCGGCACGCAGCAGCCATTGCTTTGAGAGTGGAATCCGCCCGAGTAATGACGGCTTTGTCTCCACCAGGCAAATAACCCAGGTTAAACATGACCGCTGCCACGCCACCCATCACACTTTTGGGCAAGACTTCAAGCAGATCGGCGTGGCTGGCCAAATGCAAGGTTACCCGCCTTTGCAAGTCGTGAGCCAGCAACTTTTGGTAGCTACTGACCAGGGCTTGGCGCTGCACGTCGAAACCAAAAACATGGCCTGTGGGACCGACCGTTTCGGCCAAAAACAGCGTATCGTAGCCGTTGCCGACTGTAGCATCGACAGCGATGCCACCCGGCCGCAAACAGGATTTGACGGCAAGCTGGGCCGCGTTAACCAGAGAAATGCGAGGCATAGTATCGTTTTATATCGCAAGTTGACGGCAACGGCGCACGCTGCTGCAGAAAATCGGCAAAACGTTGCGCGTACCAGGGGATCAATAAACTGCCCTTGGCCCCGAAGCCGTTGAAGATGTGCAGGCAGGAATGCTGCGGATGTCGGCCTATCAGCGGCTCCTTATCCAGCGTCGCCGGCCGAATCCCTGTTTGGTGGCGGATCACCCGAATTCCGGCCATATCCGGCATGACAGTCTGCAAATCTGCCAGCAAGGCCTTTTCTGACGCAGGCTCCGGATCCAGATTCAAATTAAGCGGATCGAAGGTCGCTCCGGTTTTGAATGTGTCGGCAGTCAGCGGCAGCAACCAATGCCCATAATTCAGGATTCGACTCGGCAAGGGCGTTTGACTGGTGCAACTCAGAATCACCCCTTTAGCCGGCTGAAACGGTAAAGAGCCGAACCAGGGGTTGGTGCGCGCCATATGACCCTCGCAGAATACGATGCACCTGGGTTTGAGGTTCTGCCAGCGCAAATCAGCCCCCAGACAAATATCGGCATAATCGAACTCAGTCTGCCGATACTCGCCGCGCGAGATCAACCAATTCCGTAAAGTGTCAAGCAAGGCTTCGGTCGTCAGATACCCGGTCTGCAGCTGGTGCAGCGTACCGAATGGCGACAAGATCTCGGGAATGCCGGGGACCAATGCTTGTAAGTATTCGGCATATTCGGCTTGCTGCAGACGGCGTTCGGCTTGTCGCTTTTGCGTCGGGCCGGACAAAATTTTCCACATCGGCTTTTCGACGTAGAATTCGTTGCCGAAAACACGCCGCAAGCGGTCATAGCAGGCCTTGGCTGCCGGCAATAATTCAGCAACGTTAGATTGCAAGACCAGTCGCTTACCGCTGACCGGATTGATCAGACCCGCCGCGACCCGAGACGCATTGCATTGGCCGTCGTCGACCACACAGACGCGTAGCCCTCTGCTAGACAATTCCCAGGCCAACAGACTGCCGGCAAGCCCCTGCCCGACAATCAGAACATCGACGTCCATCAACTATTTGGCTTGCAACGCCTCGCCGTCGAATGCGATGCCAGCCCAGCCGTCGCGCATGAAATTTCGGATATTTTGGTGATCGCTGCCGCCCGGATTGCCTAGCACGTCTTTCCGGTAATAGTCGCCAAATAAGGCTAAAGTGTGTTGTTCGGACAGGCCATGTATCCTGGCAAACGCGAAAATTCGGCATGACCCCTCGTTCTGCCCAGCCTCGTTTATCAGGCAAGGCTCGAAACCGTTACTGAATCGGGTTGGCCTGTATTCGTAATGGTCGGCAATTACGGCCATCGTTTCTTTAAAATCAATAGCTTGGTTATTTTTTAACTTTTCGAGAAAATCGCTCACCGATATTGGACTATTCATAAAATTCCCATATTATTCGCTCTGTTACAGCCAAAACCGCACAAAACGACTCAATTAAAGGTTATAATTCAAATCGAGGCCTTGTTGCTCGGCACCGCCGCTAGCAACAGTCAGGATTGTCTTATTATTGTTATATTCCGTACTTACCATCTGGGCTGCCTGCACAACCGATCGGTTCTTACGGATTTCAACCTCAATAACATCATAAAGGGATACATTTTGAAACAGATAATTACACTTTTATCTTTCTGCCTGTTTTTCCCGGTCGCTACGCTAGCCGAGCCCGATCCAATATCCCAGCCCCCGCAAGCGGAACCCAGCCAATTAACCCCGGCCCCTACGCAATCGCCGAGCCCGAGCGTCATCATCGAACAAACCAACTTCGCCTCATATCAGCTTTCGCCCGGCGATGCTTTGGAAATCACGGTTTGGAAGGAAGAAGGCCTACAACAGTTGCAAATTTTGATCTCCCCGGACGGTACGATCATTTTTCCGCTGATCGGCACGGTCGGCGCGGCCGGCAAAACCATTACCGAGCTAAAAGATAATCTCACCACCCGGCTGTCAGATTACATCGCCGATCCGTCGGTCAGCGTTAAGTTGCTCAACAACCAAGGCAACTCCGTGTTCGTGATCGGCAAGGTCAACAAACCCGGTCAGGTATTTTCCGGCCGCCGCCTTGATGTGTTGCAAGCGCTAAGCTTGGCCGGCGGTTTAACGGTATTTGCCAAGGAAGGGTCAATCAGCATCATCCGCCGCACCGGCGACCAGGTTAAAGTCTTTCCGTTCGATTACGACGACGTAATTAGCGGAGAAGATTTGGAGCAGAATATTCTTCTGGAACCAGGGGATACGGTAACCGTACCCTAATTGGAACTAGATAGGCATTACTATCTATGAAGATTAAGACGGATTTTAAGCTATTCGCATTAGCTCTAATTAGTACGGAACCTTACGCACTAGATTTGCTTTTTAAACCGGATTTCGCATTCAAAGAACGTTACGAAGACAACTTGCGCATGCAAGAGAAACCGATACGCAGTAATTTTATAAGCACAATTTCCCCCGGATTGCTATTTGGTTACCTTGCGGATAACAACGAGTTAAAGACTAATTTCAAGTGGAATCAGCTAATTTACCATGGTGATTCTGATTTAGATTTCGCGGAAAAAATACTCAATCTAAACCACCAATATAAATCTGAATTATTTCGAACAGACGTCTTAGCAGGATATTCTGAAGAGTCTTCTATTAACACCCAGCTAGAAATAGCTGGCAGCGGAGACGTGCAAACTCAAGTTCCTAGGACTACGAAATTTTTGACCCCTAGCTTTACTTACAACTTGAATGCGAAAAATGCAGTTCAAATAGGCTATAGCTATTCAGATGTAACCTTTGAAAGGCAAGACAACCTGCAGAACAGCCTAAGGTATTCCGACTATACCAATCAGCAGCTATCGGGAACCTTAATGCATTCATATTCTGAACGGTTAAACTTCAATCTCACGGGAGCGTATTCCGTTTTCGAATCAGCAAACGAATCCCCAGGGTTTATATTCGGCATCATTCCTGTAAAGACAGGATTCAGCCAAAAATCGACGACCTTTAGTTACCAAGCTGGATTTCAATATTTATTTGACGAGCAAACACAATTAAATTTTTCCGCAGGCATAAGAGACACCACAACTGATGCTAGTCAGTATAATAAACTCGCCAACAGTGATTTGTTTATAAATCAAACAACAAATTCATCCGATACAATAGGCCACGTGTTCTCTACAAATTTGACGCGCAAAGCTGAGTGGGGGGATTTCTTTATTAGCGCAGGACAGCAACTCAATCCTGCAAGTACTGGTAGCCAACAAACTACGACTTCTTTTTCGGGCCGAGCGCGTTACAACCTAGACGAAAGGTGGCTAGCCGGAATTAATGCCAGCTATATCTCTACAGAGGCAATATCTACATTCAACAATAATAGTAGCGTTGCCAATAACAGAACTTTTACAACTTTAAGCCCCAATATTCAGTGGCGCTGGAGTGACGAAGTTAGTTTTGATTTATCGTATACCTATAGACAACAGGTGTTCGAAAACACTAGTCAGTCGGCAATAGGCAATAGCGTACAACTTCAGTTTTCTTATCAACCGCAAATTAATCGTCAGGTGAAATAGCGTGGAAAATCAAACCATAGATATTAAAGACTATCTAAAAGTCATCAAGCGACGCAGACGATTCCTTTTAATCCCTTTTATTATTATTGTTT
Source organism: Methylomonas koyamae (assembly GCF_006483455.1). Taxonomy (GTDB): domain Bacteria; phylum Pseudomonadota; class Gammaproteobacteria; order Methylococcales; family Methylomonadaceae; genus Methylomonas; species Methylomonas koyamae_B. The sequence continues at coordinate 102,793 of NZ_PPPU01000022.1, read as the reverse complement.
TGGCCAGCATTTTGTTGGCGGTATTATTGCCAGCAAAATATCGCTCTAGCGCTACGATTCTTATTGAGGCCCAAGAAATTCCAGCAGACTTAGTTCACTCAACGGTAACGACATTCGCCGAACAGCGAATTCAGATGATAAGTCAACGAATTATGACAAGACCGAATCTGACAGAAATCATCAAAAAATATAATCTTTACGCTGCAGAAAGATTAAAAAAGCCCGAGGAGGTTATTCTTGAAAAAATGCGTAGCCTCATCAAAGTAGAGACAATCAGTGCTGATGTAGGTGATCAAAAAACAAACAGAGCAACTCAGGCTACCATAGCATTCACTCTGACGTTTGAAGACAAATCAGCCGAATTAGCCCAAAAAGTAGCCAACGAATTGACATCGCTTTTTCTGAAAGAAAATATTAAATCTCGCACTGAGTCTGCCGAAAACGCCGCGCTATTTTTGAGCGAAGAATCCAAACGTTTGAAAGCAAAAATACAGGAGATTCAAGAAAAACTCGCCACTTTCAAAGAAAAAAACCTAAATCAATTACCTCAAATCAGTGCCCTCAATCAACAGGAGTTGACCTCATTAAGTAACCAGTTATTATCGCTTGACAGTCAAGAACGGTCATTGCAAGACAGACGTTTCTATTTGGAAGGTGAGCTTGCTCAAATCGATCCGAATGCAATGGCTACCAATGCGGTTGGTAACCGGGTATTCGACATGAAAGATCGCTTAAAAGAACTACAGTCGCAATACCCCTCTTTAATTGCCAGTTTCTCTGCGAACCATCCGGACGTTATAAAAGTAAAACGTGAAATCGAATCGCTGCAAAAAGAAATTGGTTCGAATGCGGATATTAATAATTTAAATGCGGAACTCACTCAGAAAAAAGCTGAATTGGCGCTCTTATTAAAACAATACTCCGAAAAACACCCAGACGTCGTAAAACTACAGAAACAGATTACCGCTTTGCAAAAAAGCTTAGTGGATGCCAAAGCGAACGAATATTCGAATTCGTCTATAAAACCGGACAATCCGGCCTACATAACACTCAAATCTCAACTCGATTCGGTCAATACTGAGATAGAATCGCTGAACTATACGCGTGGCCGGATTCAAAGCAAAATAGAAGATTTGCGTAATAACTTGCGCCAGTCGCCTTTAGTAGAGAAAGAATACTCCGATTTGATACAAGACTTGGATAACACTAATCTGCGCTATCGGGAAGTTAGTGCCAGAGAAATGGAAGCCCAAATCTCCCAACAGCTGGAAATCGAAAGAAAAGGCGAACGCTTTACTTTGATCGACCCGCCGCAAGAACCTCTGGAACCGGTCAGCCCCAACCGAGTAGCGATCTTACTACTAGGCATTGTGCTGGCGACGGCAAGCGGATTTGGTTCGGTGGCTTTGGCGGAAATGCTCGACCCTACTTTAAATAGCGCTAAAGCAGTGGGATTGATTTTGGGATTCGAACCGTTGGCCGCAATCCCTTATTTGGAAAATCAGATTGAATTTCAAAAACGAGCTACGGAACGAAAAATGCTGATAGGCGGACTGATAGCCGCCTTCTTGCTGGGCATGGCGGCATTTCATTTTATTATCATGCCGCTCGACGTATTCTGGTACAAACTGTTGCGTGTAATTGGCAATTAACAGGCCAAGGAAATTAGGAATGAACTCAATCCAAAATACTGTAGAAGCTAGTAGTGGTAACGTCCGCTTCGAAGACAAAGTCAACATCGCCTATACCCAAACCCGGATCCATAAACCCGACCAGAGTCTGCTCAAGCAAAATCGGGTTCTTTGTGCCGATTCGCCAAGTAAGTGGCTTGAATCTTATCGGATGTTGCGGACCCGTTGCATGCAGCAAATGGATGCGATGGAATGGAAAACGGTTGCAATCACCAGCACCAGCGGCGGCTCCGGCAACAGCTTAACCGCAGTCAATCTGGCGATCAGCGTGGCGATGGAGTTGGATAGGACCGCGTTATTGGTCGACGCCAATCTGCGCAATCCGAGCATAGACCGTTTATTCGGCATCAAAGCCGATTCCGGCCTCAGCGACTATTTGTTGAACGATAAGGAAATCAGCTCGATGCTGGTCAATCCCGGTGTGGAGCGGTTGGTGGTACTTCCCGCCGGCAAGCCGCTGTTCAATGCCACCGAGATGTTGCGCTCGCCGAAGATGGTCCGACTAGTCAACGAATTGAAAAGCCGTTATCCGTCGCGGATTATCATTTTCGATATGCCGCCGATCCTGTCGCATGACGATACGTTGGGATTCTCGCCATACGTGGACAGCGTACTGTTGGTTGTGGAAGAAGGTCACACCAAAACCGACGAACTGAAAAACGCTGCATCTTTACTAAAAGACGCTAACGTTTTGGGTGCAGTGTTTAACAAGGCTACCGACAACAAAATCGGCTTCAACGAGGCGGCGTAACAGCCGTATTACCCCGCCGCAAAGCAGCAAATCGACCAACAGCTAAACAGGCGGACCTACCTGCGACTCAGGTAGGCCGGTTGTTTAGCTAGTCTATGAAGCAACTTGCTTGGCTTTATCCTGGTAACTGTCGATCTGGTCGAAGTTCAGGTAGCGGTAGGTATCGGCGCTGGATTGTTCGATTGCCGCTGCATACTGCATATACTCTGCCGCGCTCGGAATTTTTCCCAGCAACGAACAGACCGCTGCCAGTTCCGCCGACGATAAAAACACGTTGGTATTGTTGCCCAAACGGTTGGGGAAGTTTCGCGTCGACGTCGACACCACAGTCGCCCCGTCCGCCACCCGCGCCTGGTTACCCATGCACAGCGAACAGCCCGGCATCTCAGTACGGGCACCCACCTTACCAAACGTGCCGTAATAACCCTCTTCCACCAATTGGTTTTGATCCATTTTGGTCGGCGGCGCCACCCATAACCGGGTCGGCAGGGCGGCGGCTTTTTCCAACAACTTGCCGGCGGCGCGGAAATGGCCGATGTTGGTCATGCAGGAACCGATAAACACCTCGTCGATTTTGGTGCCGGCCACTGCCGACAGCGGCTTGATATCGTCCGGATCGTTCGGGCAAGCCAACAAGGGCTCGGTGATTTGGTTCAAATCAATTTCAATAATTTCCGCATATTCGGCGTCTTTATCCGCTTCCATCAATACCGGCTTATCCAGCCAATCCTGCATCGCTTTGATCCGGCGCTGAATGGTCCGGGCGTCGCCGTAGCCTTCCGCGATCATCCATTTCAGCAAGGTGATATTGGAGTTGAGGTATTCGCGGATCGGCGCTTCGTTTAGCTTGATGGTGCAACCGCCGGCCGAACGCTCGGCCGAGGCGTCGGAAATTTCGAAGGCTTGCTCGACTTTTAAGTCCGGCAATCCTTCAATCTCCAAAATCCGCCCAGAAAACACGTTCTTCTTACCCTGCTTCGCCACAGTCAGCAAGCCGCGTTGAATCGCCGCATACGGAATGGCATTGACCAAATCCCGCAAAGTTATGCCGGGTTGCATTTGGCCTTTGAAACGCACCAGTACCGATTCCGGCATATCCAGCGGCATGACGCCGGTTGCGGCGGCAAACGCCACCAGACCAGAGCCGGCCGGGAAGGAAATACCAATCGGAAAGCGGGTGTGCGAATCGCCGCCGGTGCCGACGGTATCGGGCAACAGCATGCGGTTCAACCAGGAGTGAATCACGCCGTCGCCTGGGCGTAAGCTAACGCCGCCACGGGTCATGATGAAATCTGGCAAGGTGTGCTGCATTTGCACGTCGACCGGTTTGGGATAAGCGGCGGTGTGGCAGAACGACTGCATCACTAAATCGGCCGAGAAGCCTAGGCAAGCCAGGTCTTTCAATTCATCCCGGGTCATCGGTCCGGTGGTGTCTTGCGAGCCGACCGTGGTCATTTTCGGTTCGCAGTAACTGCCCGGCCGCACACCGGCCACGCCGCACGCCTTGCCGACAATTTTTTGCGCCAGCGTATAGCCTTTGCCGGTATCGGCCGCGGCGCCCAAGCGGCGGAATACCGCTGAAGCCGGCAAGCCCAAAGCCTGTCTGGCTTTATCGGTCAAACCGCGGCCGATAATCAACGGAATCCGGCCGCCGGCGCGGACTTCGTCGAGAATCACGTCGGTTTTGAGTTTAAATTCGCACACCACGTCATCGGCACCGTGGCGTTTGACGACGCCCTGATAGGGATAAATATCGATCACGTCGCCCATCGCCATGCCGGTCACATCGCATTCGATCGGCAAGGCGCCGGAATCTTCCATGGTATTGAAGAAAATCGGCGCAATCTTGCCGCCGATGCAGACGCCGCCGGCGCGTTTATTGGGAATGTAGGGAATATCGTCGCCCATGAACCACAACACCGAGTTGGTGGCCGATTTGCGCGAAGAGCCGGTACCGACCACGTCGCCGACATAAGCCACCGGAAAACCCTTGGCTTTCAGTTCGGTAATTTGCTGCTCGGCATTGGTGATGCCATCGCGCGGCATTTTCAGCATCGCTTTGGCGTGCAACGGAATATCCGGCCGCGACCAAGCGTCCGGCGCCGGTGATAGATCGTCGGTGTTGGTTTCGCCGGTGACTTTGAAAACAGTGACAGTCAATTTCTGCGGAACTTCCGGCCGGCTGGTAAACCATTCGGCGTCGGCCCAAGATTGCAGTACCTGTTTGGCGTAGACATTGCCGGCTGCCGCTTTTTCCTGGACATCGTGGAAGGCGTCGAAAATCAGCAAAATTTGCGACAAGGATTTGGCGGCAATCGGCGCCAGCGCGGCGTGTTCAAGCAAGTCGATCAGCGGTGCGACGTTGTATCCGCCCAGCATCGTGCCCAGCAACTCGGTGGCTTTTTCCGGCGTAATCAGCGGCGACGACGCTTCGCCTTTGGCGATTGCAGTCAGAAAGCCGGCCTTGACATAAGCCGCTTCATCGACGCCGGCCGGAATTCGGTTTTCCAGCAAATCGACCAAAAAGGCTTCTTCTCCGGCAGGCGGATTTTTCAAAAGTTCGGCCAGCGCCGCGACTTGCTCGGCGTCCAGCGGTTTCGGAACGATGCCCTCGGCGGCGCGTTCGGCGACGTGTTTTCGGTATTGTTCTAGCATGATGATTTCCGGTAAAAAATTAGGCTTGGGATGCGTTGGCTTCGGCATTAGCTTGAGCCAGCGCTTGCTCGGCGATGAAGGTCCGCATGTCTTCGTTGTCGACGCGGGCATAAATGTCGGCGACGCCGAGAATCAATCCGACTGATTCGAAAGGCACGTCGTCGCCGAGAAAATAGTGATTGGAAACCCAACCCTCACTACGGCGACAGACTTCGACATCGACGATGTCCTGTTCGATCAGCACGTATTCCTGCAAGCTGGGAATACTTTGGTAGACACGGCGTTTGACGGTTTCGTCGAGGCGGCGGGTGGATTTAGAAAGGACCTCGACGACCAGTACCGGGGCTTCGGTATAGTACTCGCTGGTATAATTTTGATCGCATACCACCATCGCGTCCGGATAAAACACGTGTCTATCGGTTTTCATCTTGACGTTGGAGCCAAAGGCTTCGCACGGTTTGTCCCGCAAGTAATTTCGCAATTCGGCAAACACATTACCGGCAATTCGCTCGTGGTTTAAGCTAGCTCCGGACATCGCATAGACCTGACCATCCAAATACTGGTGCTTGGTATCGCTTGCCAGCTCACCCGCCAAGTAATCTTCGATCGAAATCCAGGCTTGCTCGAATCTTGGTTGCGCACTCATAACCGCCTCCGCCTCAGATTAATCACTCCATCGCATCGACAATGGCCTGCCCCATTTCCTTGGTGCCGTATTGGCTGGCCGGATTCAAATCCGGCGTCACATAAACGCCGTCGTTGACGACTTTTTCAATGGCATTTTGCATCCGCACTGCCGCCTCGTGTTCGCCGAGATGGTTCAGCATCATCACGCCGGCCATCATCACCGCGGTTGGATTGGCGATGTTTTTACCCGCGATGTCCGGTGCGCTGCCGTGCACCGCTTCGAACAAGGCCGCGTCCTCACCGATGTTGGCGCCGGGAATCAGCCCCAAGCCACCCACCAAACCGGCGGTCAAATCCGACAAAATGTCGCCGAACATGTTGGTGGTAACGACCACGTCGAATTGCTCCGGTTTCATCACCATGTGCATGCAGGCGGCGTCGACGATTTTTTCGTCGAATTCGATATCCGGATATTTGGCGGCGACTTCGCGAGCGGTTTTCAGGAACAGGCCTTGCGTGTATTTCAGGATATTGGCCTTATGGCAAACCGTGACTTTTTTACGGCCATTGTCGATCGCGTATTTGAAGGCATAATCGACGATGCGCTCGGAACCGGCCTTGGTCACAACCGCCAAGCTTTCGGCAATATCCTTGGCCGGGGTTAAATAGTGTTCCAGACCGACGTACAAACCTTCGGTGTTTTCGCGGACGATGACGATATCGACATCGTCATAACGGGTTTTCACGCCGTTCCAGCTTTTGGCCGGACGCACGTTGGCGTAAAGGTCGTATTGCTTGCGCAGTTCCACGTTGATACTTCTGAAGCCCTCGCCAACCATCGTGGTCAGCGGCCCCTTGAACGCCACCCGGGTTTGGGCGATCGATTCCATCGTCGCATCGGGCAATGGCGTACCGGTCCGCTCGTAAGCCGACATGCCGGCGTCGGCTTCGTGCCAGTGGATTTTCGCACCGGAGGCGTTAATCACCGCGACTGCGGCTTCCATAATCGAAGGACCGATACCATCACCTTTGATCAACGTGACGTTGTGCATTCATATCTCCTGCTTTTGTTTAAAAATGGTGCTCATGATACACCGTTTCGGTGCGCCGGCCCATGTGGGCGGCGCGCCTGCCAGGGGCCGGCCACCCTGGGTTGCCGATGGAATCCCAGTACTTGGCCGTCCTCAATATCTTCTCCAAGCAAATCTTGTACCGACAATCATTTTGGCCTGTGGACTTTTGCGGCCAAGCTTTTCGCCGAAATTATCGGTATTATCCGGTTTAACTCCACCGCAAGGTCTTGCCGATGATTACAGTCGATGATCTGATTTTCGAATATCCCGGGCTGCGCGCGTTGGACCGGGCGAGTTTTAGCGTCCCGCAAGGCCGCATCACAGCTCTGGTCGGCCCGAACGGCGCCGGCAAGACCACCTTACTGCGCTGCATGGCGGCGTTGGAGCAACCCGTCAGCGGCAGCATTGAAATCGGCGGGGTCGACGTACTGGAACAACCGCGCTCTTGCCACCGCATCATCGGCTACTTGTCCGACTTTTTCGGGCTTTACCAACGCCTGACTGTGCGCCAATGTCTGCACTACGTGGCCCGCGCCCAGGGCATCGCCGCAGCCGATTGCGTTGCAGCAATCGCCGATGTGGCGAAGGGCCTGCAAATCGAAGAACGGCTAGACCAGTACCCCGGCGCATTGTCGCGCGGTCTGCGGCAGCGAGTGGCCATCGCCCAGGCCATCATCCACAAACCCGCCGTGGTACTGTTGGATGAACCGGCCTCCGGCCTGGACCCGGAAGCCCGCCATCAACTGGCCGAGCTGTTTCTGCAGTTGCAGCGCCAAGGGATGACCTTGATGGTGTCGTCGCATATCCTGGCCGAACTCGAGGCGTACAGCACCGACATGTTGGTGCTACGCCAGGGCCACATCGTCGAGCATGCTGTGATCAACGCGCCGACGCTACGCACACCGTTCCGCCTGGTATTAGCTGGCGCATACCCGCAATTGGCCGAGACCTTGCAAAAACTGCAGGAAGTGGAGCTGGTACGCACTGATCAGGACCGCATGGCGATCGTCAATCTGGAAAACGACGGCGACCGTCAACATCAGGTGCTGAAAGCCTTGCTCAATGCCGGCCTGCCAGTGTGCGAATTCGGCCCAGCCGCCGTCAACCTGCAAGACGCCTATCTGCAAACCCTGCATAAACAGCCATGACCACCAATCCCGAATTCGAACGCCAATTGCTGCTGGAATGCCCGCCGGCCCGCCTCAGCTCGGCTACTGCGGTGCTCGGCACCGTTTTCGCGTTTTGCTATTTTCTGGACGACTACCGCTTCGGCTCGATCAGCAGCGCCGCCGCGCTGGGCCTGTTCTGGCTGATTACGCTGCTGTGGGGCGCTCGCCAAAGCCTGGACAGCATCGTCGACGAATACCGCGACCGCACCTGGGACACGCAACGCTTATCGGCGTTGGGCCCTTGGCAAATGGCCTGGGGCAAATTGTTGGGCAGCACCAGCATGGTCTGGTACTGCGCCGGTTTTTGCCTGTTGGTGTACACCTTGTCGGCCGGCCAGAGTACCGACCTGCCCCGCTTTTACTTTTATGCCATCGTCGGCGGCTTGTTGGTGCAAAGTGCGGCGTTGTTATTGGGGCTATTAGCGGTTGGGCGCGGCCAAACCAAGACCGGCTCGATTCTGCTGCCGGCGCTGATCGGCTTTGCCGTGGTCGCACCGCAACTCGGCGACTTATCGGAAATCTCCGGTCTGGGTTCCGCCGGATTTCGCTGGCAACCGTGGCACGGCTGGCAATTTGCACAACAGGATTTCCACCAATTCAGCCTGTTCTGCGCCGTGTTCTGGTGCATGGTCGCCAATTACCGTCTGCTGGCGCAAGCCCTAGGACTACGCAAGCCGCCAACGGCCTGGCTCGGCTTCATCGTATTTTTGGTGGTTTATCTGGGCGGACTAATACCGTCCGGCAATTTTGGCTTGGCGATGGCCGGATTCGGCGTTTGCGGCGGCTTGACGTACCTAAGCGTTGTCGCCGAACCCCAGCAACCGATGCAGATCAAGCGCTTGCTGGAGTATTACCGGCAACGCAACTGGCGCCGGGTAATGGAAGAGTTCCCGCTAAGCTGGCTGAGCTTCGCGCTGGCCTTGCCGTTTGCGCTATACCTCAGCGCCAATCGAGCCCATATCGCCTGGTTCGAGTTATCCTTGCACAGCTACCCGTTGGCAGCACTATTGCTGATCTTGCGCGACTGCGCGATTTACGTTTACCTCTGCTACGGCAAAAACCCGCAACGGGCATTTAATTTAAGTTTGCTGGCAGCGGTGTTGCTATACGGTGTGCTGCCCGGCCTGTTCAGCGCCCTGGGCATGAGTGGCCTGTCGGCGTTATTTTTTCCGCTCTGCGCAGATTCCGCGTTGGCTGCCCTGCTCTATGCCGCTATGCAAAGCGCCCTGGTCTTGCGTTTGGCTTATCAGCGTTGGCGGCAAACCGTCTGATAAATAGAACCGTTTGGACCGTTAGAAATTACCTTGCCTAATTCTGGATTAGCCGGGAGAATGCCGACCGAGCCATAACAACAAAGCCACGCCGCCAGCGCTTTCGAGCCTCCGCCAACAGCCGCTGTCTGCACCGCACAAGGGATCGGTAACATGCTCAGTTCCAGGCCGTTCGTCGCACATTTCTCAGTAAAATCCTTTCTCCGGCCGCCGGCCGCACCGGCCTCTATTTCCTTTAATCTCAAAGAATTGTACGCCGCGCTTACACCCCGCCGGCTATTTGCCATTCCGCAATTCGATGCCGACACCGAACAGGAATTTTGGCGCGAACGTTACCAAGTACTGTTGTCCCCGCTGAAATGGGCGCTGGCCCTGGGCGCTTGCGCTTTTCTAGCCTATATCCTGCTCGATCTGCACACTGGAACCGCATCGACAGCCAACGCCTGTATGCGCCTGCCGATCGTGCTGCTGCTATTCGGCCTGTTCCACTATTTGCAACACTGTCCAAACGCAGCAGACAAAATCAACGGCGTCGCAAAACTGAGCGCCGGTTTGTCTGCAACCCAGCTGATCGCCGTGCTGTTGATCGAGGACAACCCGCGCTACTACCAGGAAACCTGGCCGGCGCTGCTGCCGATGTATTTTTTCAGTTACGGCCAGATGTTCATGTCGTTGCGGGCGACGATAGGTTTTGGCTGGAGCACGACGTTGGCGATGCCGCTGGCCGGCTACTGGCTGGGTTTGAGCATCGTCGATTTGATTCCGTCGATATTAAACCTATTTATCGTCAACCTGTTCGGCGTCTGCACCCGCTGCCAACTGGAAGCTTACGCCCGCAATTCGTTTCGGGAAAAACGCAAAGTCGAAATCATCGCCGAACGCAAAAGCTGCTTCCTGCGCCAGCTCAGCCACAACCTGCGGCAACCGTTGCAGGCCTTGAACTGTTACGCATCGGTCCTGGAAACGGCCTGCGCCGAACCGGCCGGCCAGCATTTGCAAGCAATCGCCGGTCGCATGGGCTTTGCCATCGACGAACTCAGCCGGGCCATCAACCACATCCTGGACATCGGCAACCTGGAAAACGGCACTCAGCGGCCATTGTTGACTCATGTCGACATCAACCTGCTGCTGGCTGGGCTGGAAAACCAATTCGCCCCGCAAGCCGCCAAGCGCGATCTGAAATTGATCGTGCATCTGCGGCAAAGCCCGCCGTTCAATGTCTACAGCGATCCCAGCATTTTGAGCCAAATCATCGGCAACCTGCTGGATAACGCCATCAAATACACCCAAAGCGGCTGGATCGTCGTGTCAGCGGTCAAAATCGGCCCTGACCGGTTGAAGCTGCACGTCCGCGACAGCGGGCCCGGCATCGCCGCTGAGGTGCAAGGCGAGATTTTCAAGGAATTCGTCCGCGGCCGGCGCCGCACGTCAGACCAGACGGTTCCCGGTTTAGGCATCGGCCTGGCCTATGTCGCCACCGCCATTCAACATCTACCCGAACATCGGCTGGAATTGTGCTCCCGCCCCCAACACGGTAGCGACTTTCGCATCGACCTACCAATCTCCCACTCGGCTGAAGCCTCAGGCAATTCGCCGACGCAAACCGGGGACTTGGCCGGCCGTTATATTTTAGCGGTGGACGACGACGCCGAAATGCTGGCAGCGCTGAGCTGCCAACTCCGGGCTTGGGGCTGCGACGTGCAAACCGCCACGTCGCTGGCCGAAACCCGGCTGGCATTGGCCGACAATCTTTTGGTTCCGGATTTATTGATTACCGATTTTTACCTGAACCACAACGAAACCGCCCACGACATCGTCGCCGCCGTCCACGCCGACTGCGGCCCGGTACCGATTCTGGTGCTATCCGCCGCCGGAATCAGCGATCAGGAGAAAGCCAAGTGGCCGGCCAACACCTGTCTGCTACGCAAACCGGCAAGGTCGGACGTGTTGATGGGGATGATGGTTAAGGCGATGGAGCGAGAAAAAAATAATTCGCCAACTACAGTAACGAGATATTAATCCGGTTTAATCGGGTTGGTAATGATCAAGCATCAGACCGTTGATCTGGGAAAAGTGTTTGACGTTGCTGGTGCATAACAGCTCCTTGCGCGCCATAGCGGTAGCAGCAATCAAGGCGTCGCCCATTTCCATACTGTGACTCAGCGCAAATTGGCGAACCAGTTGTCTGGCGTGATACGAAATCCCATGATCGACTTCATGAATGTTGAATTGTAGGACTTGCAGCATATTTTCGAAGATCGCCAATTCCTTTTTGTTCCGACAAAACGGCACATACTCCATGTAGGTGACTGCGGAAATGGACCGTTGCTGAGTATCAAGAATCAACTGTTTGGCTGAGACGACGCCACGGTCGGCATAGATCAAAATATTGGTATCAAAGATCACTCAGCCGACTCCGGCGACCTCTACGGATATTACGCAATTCATCTTCCACGGTCACAATACTGGCATCACGATGCATGCCAAAAAACTCATTCATTGCCGCTTCTTGCTCCTCCGAGTTAACAGTGGGCACGGCAGGATGAACGACGCCAACTACTTGGCCATGATACGTAATCTCGACACACTCCCCGCGTTTAAGGGCATCGATCAGAGCTTTGTGTTTCGATTGAAGTTGGGATGCTGTGAGCTGCATGACAGGAACAAATAATTACTTTAGATTAAATATTTTACCATTGTGGAGGGACAAAACAATGTCCATGCAATCCTCAAGGTGCCGCCTCCGGCAAACCAAACACAATCCCCTGCTCGAATAACTTCACTAGCAACTCGGTGCGCCGCGACACGCCGAACTTCTGGAAAATCGGCCGCAGATGATTTCTCACGGTCTGTTCCTGAATATGCAATTTATTGGCGATGGACTTATTGGTATATCCGCAGGCAATCCAACGCAGAATCTCGAACTCGCGCGGCGTCAAGCCCAAGTTGGCTGGGTTGCTGACCCGCCGAATACCGGCTTCCGCCTCGGCATTGCTAACCTGTAAAGAAGCTTTACCGGCAATCGTCGCCGGCAAATACACCTTGCCGGACAACACGTCGCGTAAGGCCTCGACAAAAGCTTGCCGCGAAACGGTTTTCACGACAAAACCCATCGCCCCGAACTTCAAAGCCTGAAACACTATTTCCCTGTCCTCCACCCCGGAAAACATCACGACGCACAAATCCGGAAATTCTTGTTTTAGTTCGGCCAAACCCTCCAGACCCACGCGATCCGGTAACTGCAAATCCAGTAAAACCAAATTCAAGGCTTGCTCGCGGGCAATGACCAAGCCGGCGGCAAAGCTCTCCGCCTCGAATACCTGCACATCCGGGTAGATCTGTTTCAACAAACACGCCACGCCTTCGCGAGCGCAGAAGTGGTCGTCGATCAGCAAAATATTCATCCATCACCCTCTTGGCGTACCCGATTAAGCGATTGTAACTCCAGAAGGTAAGGATTCTACCCAGTACGTTTGTACTGGCACGAAAAACGATTGGATTAAGTAATTTCTTTGGTTGAGAATTGTTAAAAACCGAAATATTAAATCCTACTCACTGCCACTTCAAAATATAAACTGGGAGAGTATCAATGAACCGCCTAATCACTTGGACAATTAGTTTGACTTTATTTCAAGGATTAACAGGGTGTACTCCTAGCACTGGAACATTCGGTTTGGGTACGCCAACAATATTACCAGCGGAACTCTCCAAGAAAAGTCTGGATGAATATGCCAGTTATATGCAGACACGGATGAGTGTCAAGACAAAAGACACCGATATAGAAGATTTGGACCCGTTAAAGACGAATCGTGTGTCAAAAATTGAATACGCTCAGGCCGTTAAAGGCTCTGTATCCGCCTCACCAAATGCAACGTCGCCGATAAGCACATCAGGGAATAATGAGGAGATTTTGCCGAAAGCAAATGAAGTTTCGATAATCACTAGTAATGACAAACCGAACGGCCTTCTAATGGATAAAATCAGCACGTTAGAAGCTTTCGCTGCTCACAAACAACGCATGAAAGACTTAAGCTTTCTATACAAAGACAATCAAAAACAATTATATAAGATTGGCTTTACTCTTTGGATTGAACCTGAACGCCAAAATTATTGGGAATATATATGGCGCTGGGCTGATTTATACAACGGCTTTAGGAATTATACAAAAGATTATCATGCAGATATTAAATTTAGACTATGTAAAGATGAGAAATGTATTCAGCCTTTGGATAATTCTCAAGTAGTCCGTCTCGAACCAGAGCACGAAGGCGATATAGCAGATAGTTATTACGCCTCAATGAACCAATCCCAATTTGGACTTACCGGAACATGGACGGAAATCGCAGCTAATCTTGATTATGCGGAACGATTACGTCAAGCAGATGTTGAGCAGCGTAAACACCCAATTCTAAGAGGGATAATTGAAACAAAAAGCGAAAATGATACATGTGCTAAAGATTCAGAAATTCTTCTATGGAGTAAATGCAAGCGCGATGCCGACTTCCATTTCATAATTTCACCTCGACAACACGTAGAAGAGCGCACATTTTATATCCCAATCTTTATGAATCCTTATACAAACACACAACGCTTGGAGTCAGTGCCTTATCACGTGTCGGCGTATATTGAAACCCCAATTAAAGACAAGCTATACCTAGAGACGACCGCTTGTTATAAAGAATATGGCAAACCAGAGAGAAATTGCTCTAACAACTATATCCTTGATAACTCTGATTCAGAAAACTCGATGAAGATTATCGTCCCTATTTCTTTACCCAGAGATAGCTCTCAACCCGTAGTTGAAAAAGTGAAAATACCCGCTTCTGATCAGGCAATGAATATTGTTGAAAAAACAAAAATTGTTGAGACCAAAACCATTGAGAAGTTAAAACAAAAAAACGGCTCAACCACAAAAACAACAACAGAAACAACCAAAAGCAGCAAGTAGATTATATGAAAATAATATCTATCAATAAATTCAAATATCAAAAATAACGTTTACGGCTGGTTAAATACAGAATATGCAACCCTTAAAGTTTATATTCAAATGGCTATTGAAAAAATGACAAATAAAAGCCTTATTCTGACATTAATATTGGCAATAAACCTAGGAGGGTGTAGCTTAGCTCCAAAAAAGCTCAAAGTGCCAAACGAGCACGTCTTGATGTTCGACGAAGATGGAAAACCTCTGAATCCGAATGGAAATATCCCATTAATAAATACCGATTCGCTGGCAAATTCGCCGGAGAGCTGGCATGCTGATTTGGGGAAATACCGAAATCTAAGTTATGAACAGTTTGACGCCTATACTGACATAATAATCGATAACATTTTTAAGCAAGAATCTAGAAAAAAAATCCTGATTTTTATTCATGGTGGATTAAACACCCAAATGGACAGTTTGGCTAGACTTGAAGAAGACCCGAGAAACGGAGAAATATGCGATGATTCAAAAAACGATAAGGTTGCTTGCAAATCCAGAAACAAAATGATTCTTGAAGATAACAAATATTATCCTATTTTTGTAAATTGGCGATCATCTCTCATCAACAGCTATTCCGACGGACTATTCTCCATCCGTCAAGGAAAGAGTGCAGGCATTTGGGGTTACGTTACCGCTCCTTTTATTTTTGCATCCGACTTGACAAAAAGTGCTCTACGATGGCCAAATGTAATTGGAAGCTTGATATACAACGACGCTCAAACCGCTCCTGCTCTAAAAGACCCGCAAGATTATCCCGCAACAATTGCGAAAGAGACTTTGTGTAAAAAATACCAATATCCTTACAGAAACAAAGACAATCAACTCTGGGATCAAGAAGATTGCCTGAGCAATCTATCATTCTCTGAAGCACCTGATTTATTAAGACTTAAATTCAAGAAAACAATTGGAAACAATACCAGAAACAAAATCATTAAGAAAGAAGAAAACTCAAAATCATTCGACATATATATAGGTGAAGATGAACGCCAAGCAGCCGAACTAGTCACTAACTTCGGTAGATATATAATTTCCTTCCCTGGAAAAATATTGACAACCCCAATCATCGATACATTTGGAGGAATGTCCTGGGATTTAATGCTGAGACATATAGACATGCTTTTTAACAGCGAGGAGGAACTAACTAAATCGGAGCTTACAAACACTGCCGCATCGAAACAAAAATTACTCGACATCCCGAAGCATGGCGGTCTTAGTCTATTTTTAAAAAAGCTTGCTGACAAACTACGCGAAGAAAACGATAAGGAAAGAGAAATAGTTTTAGTTGGCCATAGCATGGGAACGATTGTGGCAAACGAATTGATTCGCAACTTTGGTGAAGACCTTCCTATTTCAAAACTGGTTTATGTTGCTGGCGCAGCAACTGTACACGATTATGAAACGAAAATTTTTCCGTGGCTATCCAGGGATCATAACCGCCATATCTATCATTTCCAGTTACATCCTCGAGCTGAGGAAAGTGAGAAAATGGCGTTTGATATTCCCGCTCGTGGTTCGTTATTGGTCTGGATCGATAACTTTTTAGATAAGCCGTTGTCGCCTAAACAACGAACTGTCGGTCGCTATGATAATTTGCTGCCTAGCTTGCATAACACTCATTATTCTCTTCGTGATCAGATTTCTTTGAAAGTATATAGTGCTGGATCAGATGTAGAACATGCCAACCCACAAACACACAGCGACATGGCAAGCCGCTTTAAATTTTGGGATGACGAATGCTGGAACCCAAATAGTGAAAAACCTGATTGTGTTTTTCCCAACCAATGACTTTGAGCTTCATAAAATAACTCCTTGATTAAGTTATTTTTCATGAAAACCATCAGCGTAATTCAAATCTTGGATGTCTACCTGATAGTGGCAAATACGCCCTTACACCAAAAAATAGCAAGGTGCCACCATGACCATCACCCTAGGCCCCATCATCGGCCATACCACCGACACCTCCGCCAAGATCTGGATACGCGGCGCGAAAGGACCCAACCATAACAGCCGGGAGTTTTGTTACGGCGCGTTCGATTTATACGACGGCAACAAACTGGTCGCGTCGCAGTTTTGTTTCTTGAAGGATTATTACGATTTCACCGGCGTCGCCCAATTCAACCAGCTCAGGCCCAATACAACTTACCGGGTGGAATGCGGCATGGTATACAAGCGCGATGCCGATGCGCCGCCGACCGGGACGCCGGTTCCCGGCCCGGTCGTCACCGGCGCGAAGAGAGCGGTAGCAACTTTCAAGACCGATCGCGGCAGTAACGACACCCGGCTGGAGTTCGTGTTCGGCTCCTGTCGTTATCTGTATTGGGACAATCTGTTTCAAAACGATGCCGAGAAAGGCGACAAGACTTTTCGTTCGATCGCCAACCTGCATCAGCGGCGGCCGCTGGATTTCTTTCTGGCGGTGGGCGACCAAGTCTATGCTGATCCGTTGAACAAGCTGTACGAATACAAAAACTTCGACGCCTTGTGCGAGATTTACCGCAAGTCGTTTCAATTGCCGCATATTGCCAATTTGATGCGTAGCGTGCCGACTTACATGATTCTGGACGACCACGAGATTCGCAACGACTGGTCCAAGGACCAGATGCGCAGCGAGGCCGATAGCGGGTTTTATGCGATGCGGATGCGGGCTTACGCCTCCTACCAGCACCTGCATAATCCGGATACACCGAACGGCCAGTTCTGGTACAGCTTCGCGAAAGGGCCGTTTGCGTTCTTCGTAATGGACACCCGCACCTTGCGCATCAACGATGCCAATGCGGTGGGCGGTAAAACCCTGCTCGGCCGCGAGCAACTGAATGCCTTTTTCGACTGGCTGTACCAGAACCGCAACGCGCCGGTCAAATTCGTCGTTTCCAGCGTGCCGTTTTTTCCGGACCCGAAACCCAACAAGGGCGGCGACGATAAATGGGCCGGCTTTAACGACGAGCGCAGCATGATTCTGGAATTCATCCGCGTAGAAGGCATCAACGACGTGGTGTTCCTGTCCGGCGACGTGCATAACTCCAGCTTCGCCCGGATGCGCTGTTACCAGGACCCTGCGTTTTTAACGACCTCGCTGGTATCGTCGCCGTTTTACTGGCCCTACCCGCACGAAAGCGCCAGCGATTTTTACGGCGGCCGCACCTTGGAGTTCATGCAATGGACCGACGGCAACCGCCGCAGTCGCGACCGCATCGAATACCGTTACGAAGGCGAAGGCTTTATCGGCGACGAAGCGTTTATGGCGGTGTCGGTGGACATCGGCAAAGGCAAGCCATGGTGCAGCGCGGAGATTTTCGACCGCAAAGGCAACCCGTTTCCGGCTTATCCGCGGCCGTTTTTCTTTTGAGCCGGGCGTTGGCTTGGACGCAGCCGCGCCGCCTTTAACCGAACAACACCTTGGCCAGCTCTTTGGTCTTGACAAACTCGGTTTGCAGTTGGGCAAAGCAGCGTTGTTCCGTGTTTTCCGCGATAGCCAATATCTCCAGCATCTCCAACTTCGGCATTTCTGCATCCTTGAACAAGGCGCTGACCAAACGCGTGGCAGCTCCGACTACCAAGGTTTGCTGCCAATAGTCGCCGCGGTAACCGGGATGACGGTGATGTTCGATGATCGTACACAAGGCTTCCGGGATTCCCCAATAGCGCGCCAGATGGGCGCCGATTTCGCAGTAATCGGTGCCAACGGTCTGGCGCAAGGCCTGGTTTAAATGCAATTGCGGATTGGCTCGCTTCAAGCGTAAGGCTTCTTGGGTCTGTTCCGCCATGGTATCGGCCAGACATAACAAACCCAGGTTATGCAAGATGCCGGCGGTGTGCACGGTTTGCACAAACGATTCGTCGACTGCCGCGTCCGGTAACGCCCAAGCCAGATCGGTCGCCGCTTGCGCCGCCAGCATACTGCTGACCCAGTAACGCCGGATATCGAAACTGCGGCACTGATTGACGTTGAATGGCTTCATTACCGCCAAACCGATACTGACACCACGTACGATGTTCAAACCCAATTTGAAACAGGTTCGCTCTATCGAGGTGACCGCTTCGCCGTTGTTGTTCAGCCAGGCCGAATTGGCCAAGGCGATCAGGCGGGAACAAATCGTCGGGTGATTCTGCAACACTTTCGCCAAGCCGGAGTAGTCCAGACCGTCGTCAGACAAGGCTTGAATCAGGTGATGGACATCGTGCGGCAGGGCCGGCAGTTGCTTAATGTCGGCAAGTGCATCAGGTAAATCGAGTCGCTGCATATTCAATTGTCGGGCGGGATAAACGGACTGGGTTTGGCGTCGACGAACTCCAAACGAAAATCTTTCCGGAACAAGGCGGGCATCGCAATAGCCGGTTGCGGCGTGCTAAACAAGAATCCTTGCACGATCTGACAGCCCAGGCCGGTCATCACCATGGCCTGATCGATGGTTTCCACCCCTTCGGCAATCAGGCAAAAATGCATCGCGTGCGCCATGCCGATGATGGTTCCCAATAAGATCGGCGTTTGTGGATTAATCAATACGTCTTGGACGAAGATACGGTCAATCTTCAAACAGTCCACCGGCATTTGTTTTAACGAGACCAAAGACGAATAACCGGTACCGAAATCGTCGATGGCGATTTTTACCCCAAGTTCTTTGACCTTGTGGAATACATCGATATCGGCTGCGTCCTGCATCGCGCTTTCGGTCACTTCCAATTGCAAGTATTCGGCGGGAATGGCGGTTTGCTGCAGAATATCCCGTAGCGAGGAAATGAACAGCGGATCGCGGAAATGGCTGGCCGACACGTTGACTGCCATCGTCATCAGCGGCAATCCCTGCTCGCGCCATTCGGATAACTGCATACAGGCGCTACGCAGCGCCCATTCGTCGATCTTGCCGATCAGACCCAAAGTTTCCGCCAGCGGGATAAATTCGCTGGGCCCGATAATGCCCCGCTGCGGATGGCGCCAGCGGGCCAAAGCTTCGATACCGATCATCCGGCCGTCGAGCATGCCGACCTGGGGCTGGTAAAACAACTCGAACTGGCCTTGATCCAACGCGTCGCGCAGCATTTGCTCGTCTTGTAAGCGTTTGATCGCCAGACCGGTCATTTCCGGCCGGTAATAGGCGTAGCGCTGTTTGCCGGCGGTTTTGGCCGAATACATCGCGGTATCGGCGGCTTTCATCAAGTCGTGCTCGTTGTCGCCGTCTTTCGGGTAAATGGCGATGCCGATACTGACCCGCGGCTTCAAATGATGGCCGCTCAGGATCAATGGCCGGTTGATTTCCTGCAAGCACCGTTCGGCGATATCCATGGCCTGGAACTCGTCGGTGATGGTATTGACGATGATGCAAAACTCGTCGCCGCCCAAGCGCGCAGCAAAATCTTCCTCCCGCACCACGCTTTGGATCCGCTGGGCGATGGCTTTCAGAAACTGGTCGCCGACGTTGTGACCAAAACTGTCGTTGACGTATTTAAACTCATCCAAATCCAAAAACAGGAAGGCGAACTCCTGCTGTGCACGGGAGGCCGCCTTGATAGTTTGCTGCATCCGCGAATGGTAATGCACCCGGCTGGCCAAACCGGTGAGTTCGTCGAAATAAGCCAACTGGTGGATGATTTTTTCCGATTCCTTCTGTTTGGAAATATCCTGAACCGTCCCGGTAACGTAACTTTGCGCCCCGCTGTTGATCAGCGCCGTATCCTGGCGCACCGTTATCGGCTCGTCGCTTTCGCTCAGCAGCCGGTATTCGGTGTATGGGGCCGGTTTGCCCTCCGCTGCGGCCTTGATCACCTCCTCAACTTTGGATCGGTCGGCGGCATCGATCAAATCCAGATATTTGGCCAATTCGCCCTCGAAATATTCCGGATTCGTCCGGCATAGCTCAGCCAAATACGGCGATATTTCGAATCTATCCAGCTTGGCGTCCCAGGTCCAATAGCCCAGGCCGGCTATGCGCTGCGCCGCCGACAATTGTTGCTTGCTATTGCGCAACTCGGCAGTGTCCCGATAGGAACGCAGCAAAAATTTGATGTGATGAATCAGCACCACGTGATTCAGCGGTTTGATAATGAAATCGGCGGCGCCGACCTTAAAGGCGCGATTGATCGACTCGATATCGTCCAGGCCGGTCGACATGATGACCGGTACATCGATCATTTCGGGTAAGGCCGTCATCCTGGCGCAGGTTTCGAAACCGTCCAGCCCGCCCATGATCGCGTCGAGAATCACCAGATCCGGAATGTCGCTCTGCAACATTTCCAGCGCCTGTTCGCCGCTGCAAGCTTCCTCGACCTGAAAACCGGCCGACTTCAATTGTTCACCGGTGATCAGGCGGAAATTAGGATCGTCATCGACCAGTAACAGGCGCACCGCCTCGCCGGCAGACGCAGCGCAAGCCTGTTTGGCTGTCACCGCCGATCCGGCTGGGCTCGCATCGGCCAAATGGCGCAGCTCGACCAAAACCTCCGGCAATTGCTGCTCGAATGTGGCGATCAAGGCTTTAACTTCATCGATTGAACCCTGGCGACCGGCGGTCTCCAAAGCCAGACAGGTTTTGGCAAATTCCCGCGCGCCCAGATTGGCGCTGGCCGATTTGAGCGCATGTGCAATGTTGCCGGCTGCCAGCGGATCATTGGCGGCAACCGCCTCGCGCAGCTTTTCGGCATTCTCCGCCGCCGTTTGCAGATATAACGCGACCGCTTTATCGAACAGACTGACGCCTTGCGCATCGACAACTTCGCGCAGCTCAGCGGTATCGGCTTGATAAATCGGGCCCGGCACAGTCGGTTGCGGCAGCGCGGCCGGCACCGACGCCGTGGTAACCGCACCGGCTCCGCTGCCCGGCAACCAGGTCGCCAACAAGGCGCGCAACTGGTCTTTGCTGAAAGGCTTGCTCAGATAGCCGTCCATCCCGGCCGCGTGGCACTGATCCTGAATACCTTTCTGCACGTCGGCGGTCAAGGCTATAACCGGCACCCGGCCCTTACCCGCCGCAGTTTCCTGCTCGCGCAAGTTGCGGGTCGCGGTAAAGCCGTCCATGACCGGCATGTGGCAATCCATCAAAATCAAATCGTAAGACCGGCTAACCGCAGCCTTTACCGCCTCTTCGCCGTTTTTGACTACGTCGGCGCTACAGCCCATATTCTCCAAAAAGCTTTTCACCACTTCCTGGTTGACCAGATTGTCTTCGGCGACCAGTATTCTCCCGCGCAACCGGGCTGGCGAAACCGGTTTACCGGATTGCGACAGCTGCGGCTCGGCGACCTTGTCGCGCGCCAAAGTCTCGCGCAGGCAGTTCAACAAGCGTTGCTGAAACACCGGTTTATTCAGGAAAAAGCTAATGCCGTATTCGTGGCTGCGTTCGGGTTGGAAGCTGACGTTCTCCGAACTGAGCATGATGATGGCGGGCTTGGGAATCCGCCGGTCGGTTTGAATCGCTTTTGCCAGCGATAAACCGTCCATGATCGGCAAATGCCAATCCAACAAGGCCAGTTGAAACGGCTGCTGCACGGCGGCGGCTTCCAGCAGCATTTTCAAGGCTCGCGGTCCGCTATCGACACTGGTGGGATTGGCGCCCCACAATGCCAACTGGGTGGTCAGAATATCGCGGTTGGTCGCGTTGTCGTCGACCACCAGAATATCCACGCCTTGCAAATCGGCCGTATCGGCCATCGGGATTGCCACCTGGATGCCCAAGCCGAATTCCAGATTGAAGTAAAACCGCGAGCCGACACCGACTTGGCTTTCCAGATGCAGTTCGCCGGCCATCAACTCCACCAATTGCTTGGATATGGTCAAGCCCAGACCGGTACCGCCGTAACGGCGAGTGATACTGCCGTCCGATTGGGTAAAGCTGTCGAAGATCTCGTTTTGCCGATCTTGCGGCACGCCGATGCCGGTATCGATCACTTCGAACAGCAAACTGACCTTGTCGGTGGCTGCGCTGCCGTCGATACGACTGATTTTGAGTTGCACGTCGCCGCGTTCGGTAAATTTGATCGCATTACTGAGCAGATTGACCAGCACCTGACGCAAGCGCTCGGCATCGCCCTGGACGATGTAATTCAGATCGTGGGGCATGTTCAAAATCAATTCCACGCCCTTGCGATGTGCCTGGTCGGCCAACAATTCCAAGGTTTCTTCCAACATCGGCCGCAAGTCGAACTCTTGCAGGATCAATTGCAGTTTGCCGGCTTCGATTTTGGAAAAATCCAGAATGTTGTTGATGATGCTGAGCAAGGAGTTGGCGGAACGGTATGCGGTTTCCGCAAAGCGTTTTTGCCGCTCGTTCAAGCCGGATGCCATCAGCAGTTCGGTCATGCCCAACACGCCGTTCATCGGCGTTCTGATCTCGTGGCTCATCGTCGCCAAAAACTGCGACTTGGCTTTGCTGGCTTGTTCGGCCTGCTCCTTCGCGGCCAGGGCGTCGGCTATGCTGATGTTCAGTTCTTTATTCGTTTCCGCCAATTGCCGGGTACGTTCCAGTACCTGTTGCTCGAGCGAATCCCGGTGCATCGCCAGCTGATCGTCGCGGAACTGGATTTCGGCAAGCATGGTGTTGTAGACCTCGGCCAAATCGCCAAATTCGTCGGAACTGGTTTTGCTGATGCGGTGGGAAAAGCTTTTTTCGTGGCCGACCGACTGCATCGCCTCCATCAACTTCAGCAGCGGCGCCAAAAATATGTGCTGCATTTTGGAGGTCAACGCGCTGATGCACAGCATCGTGAACAGCACGATAATGCCGAGAATCAGATAAAAGGTTTTCAGGATCGCATAGAAACCGCTCTGGTCGTCGACCAAATGCAATATACCGACGGTGTCGCCGTCCAGCTCGATCCGCCGCACGAAATGCAAGTTGTTTGCCGCATCGTATTGAAATACGTCCTTGTCTGTGGCAGCGCCGTCGGCGTACGGAAACAGTCTGTCGTACCAATGCGCGAGCGCACTTCCCAAGTTACCCAGCAAACTGCGGTTGGGATCCGGGGTTTCGGCCTGCTTCAAAAGCGCCAGGGCCTGCACGGATTCCCAGTGACTGACAGAGGATTTGGCGGAATGGTAGTCGGCAAACAATTCGCCTTGTTTGTCGTAGAGCTCGGCGTTCAATATGCTGTCCCGAGTCCGCATACTCTCCAGCATCGTGTTGGCCGAAACCATATCGCCGAACACCAGCGCGGCGGAAATATTCGAAGCGATGATATTCGCCACCAGCACCAACTGCTGTTCGGTTTCTTTCTTTTTTGCAAAATACTCGTTGATGATGATTGCCGTTGTCGCCAAGCACAGCGTCAACATGGCGATCAAAGTCATCATCGACACCAATTTGATTTTGATCGGCGCGTTATTAAACCATCTGACAAAGGGCATAGCTGTCTCCTAACGGTCTCCGACGATCTTTGCCAGCCGCAACAGGTTGGAACTGATATTCAGCCCCGAAGCCTTGACCGCCGCCAGATTGACGTGCAGCTGAATTTTGCCGTCTACATTCACCATTGCCACCATACCGCCGTTTTCCACAAATCCCTCATCTTCTCCCATCGTCAAAACCGGATGGTTCTTCGTATCTAAAAATACCTGCAACAAAACATTATTCGGCAACTCACCGATGAACAAAATCTGGCATTGATTCAAATTACGCAAGCGCTCGGAATTGACGATCTTGATCGCACGGTCGCCGACGTTCTTGCCGTCGATCGAATCGAATGACTGCAACAATACGTTATCGCCCACCAGACACACGTTCAGAACGTTGGCATCCGTTTTAGCGCCCTCCGGCCATTGGGTAAACCGGGCGAAATTCAGGGTCAGCGCGGCCAACACCGTGTATTGCTCCAGCGCGGCCGGCGCCGCCGCGCAAACGCTTGCCGCCGCCGCAAATGCCGCAAAAGTACCAGCTCTAAAAACGTTTACCACATGACTCCGTAGTAGCAAGCCGCTATCCGATTGCAAATTTAGTTCGAAAATTAGAAAGCATCGCGGCTTAAAAACTCCAGGCCACTTTGCCGTACATGCCGCGATCGATAAAGGTCGGCAAGGTCTGGTTTTCCTGTCTGAATTCCAAATGGCTCTCGCTGAGCAAATTCTGCCCGACCAAAGACAGCTCCAGACTGGCGGCCGGCCGCCAGGCCAAACGCACATCCATCGTCACGTAATCGTTGATTTGCTGCACGCCGTAGACGCCAACGGACGCATTGGTATCGACGTAGCGAAACCACAAATCGAAGTCCACATCTTTGCGCACGCTCAATGCGCTGCGCAGACTGATGCGATGTTGCGGACTGGCTGCGGCGACCGCAGTATTTGTGGTTGGGGCGAAATCGGACTTCAGCAAGCCGTAGTTTGCATCCCAACGCCACCAATCCAGCATCTGCCAGACTGCCGCGACCTCGAAGCCGTAGGTCTTGGCTTGAAAATTATTGTTCAGCGTCAACGGCACCACCACCACGCCGGACGATGGGTCGAAGGTTCCCGCACCTTGCGTAGCATTACGCAAATTATCGTAATCGTTATAAAACGCCGTGAAATCGACGGACAGCGATTTGATGAATGTGGTCCGGTAGCCCAATTCATACGCAATCACGTCTTCAGCCCGATAGCTGCGGTCACCGTTCAGATAGATCGCCGTCGCCGGAAAAAAGCCCTCCGGCGGCCGGACAGCTTGGAGTAGCGACATGTTCTGCTCGGCACGGGACGGCGTTCTGACGGCGCGCGATACCGCTCCCCAAAATCGATGCTGCGGATGCGGCGCCCACATCAAGCGCGCGGTCGGCTGACCTTCGAAACCGCTGTAATCGTTATGTTCGAACTTAGAGCCCAAAGTCAACCACAAGGCCTGGTCGACCAACTCGATTTCGTCCTGGACGAATGCGCTGAACAGTTGGTCGTTGCGGCTCGCCGGACTCAAACGCAGCAAACGGCCGGTTTCGGTGTGGTCGTGGGTATATTGGTAACCAAAACCCCAAATCAACTCATGACTGTCGAACAAACCGAAACGGTGCTGGAAATCCAAATCCAAAGTATCGCGCCCTTCGCTGAACCAGGCCTCGTTACGCCGATAGTAGTCGTAATAGAGTTGCAACGAATAATCCGAACGGGTCGAAATGGTATGTTGCCAGCGGCTCAACAAATTGCCGCCGTAGGCGTCGACCTGTTCGCCGAATGCACTTTGGTAAGGCGCGGCGAGTTGTGGAATCGATAAACTCTGGTTGATGGAACTATGGTAAGCATCGCCCTGCACGGTCAATTCGTCTTGCATGGACAGCCGCGAATCCAGTCTGAACCCGCCCTGCGCTTTATCCCAGGCGTCGCCGGCCGGGTCGCCATTGGCGCGGCTGTAGGCGTCGCGCTGGAAACCTTTGACGTATGCTCGGGCGGTGGTGTCTTCGTTCAACCGACCGCCGTAACGGAAGCCACCGAACCCGCGCTCCTCAGTACCGCCGCCGGCCACCAGCAGGCCGCCCTGGGTTTTGCTGGAATGCTTGGTGATGATGTTGATGACGCCGTTTACCGCGTTTGCGCCCCAAAGCGTGGCTCCCGGTCCGCGGATAACTTCGATCCGCTCCACGTCTTCCAACATCACGTCCTGGTTTTCCCAGTACACGCCGGAAAACGATCGGGTATAGGTGTTGCGGCCGTCGATCAAAACCAGCAATTTATTGGCAAAACGACCGTTGAAACCGCGGGCGCTGACCGCCCATTTATTGGAATCGATGCGGGAAACGTCCATCCCCGGCGCCATGCGCAGAGCCTCCGGAATGCTGGTCACGCCCGAGCGTTTGATGTCTTCGTGGGTGATGACGAACACTGCGGCTGCCGAGTCGTTCAAGGCCTGCGCCTTTTTGGATACCGAAGTCACTTCGACGCTGAGCAAATCCTCGACATTCAATTCCAGCGCATCCTGGTTTTCCGCAGCGCAATGACCGGCTTGATGTACTGCAAGCAGCAGTAGTCCGACTAGTGGTTTTTTCATAATGTAACTTACAACTGAATTGGCGTACCGTTGCAGTTAAGGCCGGCCATATCGGCTATTACTGCAACGAATGAAACGGGGCCGCCGATAGAATAGCCATTCGCGTAAAAATCCTGGGCCAAGGCTGGATTTTTCGGTTCCGCAGTCGCGGCGGCGGCGAAAACAGACGTGTCGGCGCATCCCTACAAATTAAGTTTAGTTCAATTTCGGACAAGACAACCCCGCCGGGCCGAACCGGTCCGGATTTAGCCGCCGGCGGCCGCGGTCATCGACCTCCGACTTGGTCGCGGTCCACGCGCGAATGTTGGAAAAATCGGAAACGCCGGTTGGCAACCAACAGCCATGCTCCGGCCAAAGCTGCCGGCACGACCTTCTGCGATCAAATGTTTAATTTGTCTTCCATTTTTTGCTTGTAGTTCAGGAAGTGCACGGTCTGCAACTCCGCGCTATGTTCGGCGCCCAATACCCGGCAAGGCGCGTCAATTTCGGTGATATGAAACGGATAGTCGTCATGACTGTTGCGGTAGCCCAGAATATCGCTGCGCACGGCCTTGTAACTGTCGGGGCCGTCGATCAGGAAGCGACGTTCGTTGGCATAAACCGCCACCGCACCGCTGTCTTCACTGACGATCCTGACTCTCAAATCGAATGCGCTGGCGCCCAACTTGACTTGCACCGTTTGGCAGGACACAACCCCGGCCGAATTTCGTTGAATCTCGTAAAACCGGATCGCGAGCCCCTCCGGCAACTGCGCTTGCGCCAGCAAGGTACCGAGGAATACCGAGTAATGAGCCAATATGTGTTCCGGATTGGCGTTGTGATGCTGGCGGACGAACAACGAGCCCTTTTCGTCCAGAATGTAGACGGCGACGTGCTTGCTGGTGGCATGGTAAAACAGCTGTACCGTATCGGCCAGATTGTAACGATACAGCAGCGGGATATAGGTCTGTTCCAAAACGTAGTCGTCGAACAACACCGCGGAGAACTGCGGCTGCGGTTTGGCCAACTCCTGCAACAACTGGGTATGGTTGTCCAAGCCGAAATAGCCCAAGCGGCCGTTATTGAATTGAAACAGGCAGTAACCGGTTTCCGCCGGAATCAGGTAGCGTTGGGCACCGATACCGGCCGCTACGAAACACTTTCGCAGGTTGTTGAACAGCGATTCGATGCGCAACACGATACTGCGGCCGCGAACCGGGGTGTAACACAATACCCGCAGGGCATCGCTGCCAAACTGGGTTCCGCCGTTATGCACGACATCGAGCAAACAGTTAAACAAACCGTCCAGCCCGGCGTACCGCTGCAAGGTGACCTCGCCCCAGCTCGACACCGACAGTTTCTCGATCGACTGCACGAAACACTGGCGGGACTCGCCATAGCTCAACGGGTCGGAGCGTTCGCTCATCACCAACTGCTGGCCGTTGGCGTCGATCGCCAGGCTTTCGCCAAGGTTGACCAGCAACAGCGACGCCAACAACCGGTTCGGTGCCGCATAGGCACTCAAACCGCTGTCGCCGCCCGGCAACCGACTCTGAAAAAATCCATGCAATTCGTTGAGCAATTGGTAGATATCGTTGCCGGCGAGTTTCAGACTCAGTGCAGATACCTGTAAATTCAGCGATTTCTTATACAAACCGTTCAGCACCGCCCAGCACAAAATCTCCAGCAAACTATCGGCCTGTTTGATGGCGCCTTCCGCCGACCCTTGTTGCGCTACGCTTCTATCGCTGTACAAACGCCAAATCGGCGCGGCGTGTTCGGCGGTGATTTCCTTCGCGATCAGCAAATCCGGCGTGGTATGCACCGCGCCGCGCGTGGTCAGAATCTCGATTTTGCCGGGGCGCTGGTCCAATCCGGCCCGCAGTTTGCGGCCGATCAAACCTAAATCCCGGTTTTCCCGTTGTGCTTGATCGATCGGCAAGCCGGTAAATTTGATGATCATCCGCAAGCACTGTTGCAACTGGTCGCGGATTACGCCGTGTTCGCTGTTGGCACGTTTGATATCCCAATAGCGTTGGCTGGCCAGATTCTCCAGCAAGGCTTCCGGCCAGTGCCATTGCTCGGCAACCTGGTGTAAAAAGCTTTCCCGCAATTGCCTTAGCCGGGTATCCAGGATCGGCCCGGAACCGGCCATAATCTTCATGTAAAAACACTCGCGGATCAGATCCAGACGCCGTTTGGAGCCGGCCTGACGCAAGTAGGCGTCGACCTTGCTGTACATCAACAAATACGGGTCCAGGCTTTCCACGCTGAAGTCGCCCCGGTAAACGGCTTGTTTCAAGGCTTGGCACAGCCAGTGCGGGCGCGGGAACTCGCTGGCATAGCTTTCCATCAGCAACAGCTTCAACAGAGATTTGTGCGGCGAAGTCAGAGATTTGTAGATATGCCAGAGCGTCGCGCTGACGAACTCGGCGGTCGGCATGTTGTTCAGATTGCCGAAATCCAAGACTTCGCTTTCTGCGACGAACCGGTTCTCGAGCAAATGCTGTACGTATTGCGCGTAATCGGCTTCCTGTTCGGGCGGCACCAGCCACCAAACCGGGGTGCGGCCGGCGACATAAATCGAGGTGCGGTAAAACTCTTCCAGCAACAGATAGTGCTGGGTCTCGCCGCTGCTTTCCTGCGAAATCGGCGTGTTTTCGCCGCGGACGAATTGTTCGGCGTCGACCAGAAAAAAATGCGCCTCGATTTTCAACGCCGCCGCCCATTTCTCGACTTCGCGGGCTTTTTGCTGAAGCTCGGCCAATTCGTCGGCCGCCAACCCCGAGGCATGGCAAAGCCAGATGTCGATATCGCTTTCTTTGGAAAAGGCCATACTGCCGACGCTGCCCATCAAAAACAAAGCGTGAATCGGATATTGCCGTAGCGCCTTGCGTTTGTAGACAAAGCCTTTGGAAAACTGCTTGGCAACGTCCAACGTTTGTTTGCCGGGCGTATAGTCGGGAATGCCGGCCGGGCTTTCCAGCGAGACGAAGCCGGGCAACAGCGGGTGGTTTTGGTGGAATAGCAGCGGCAGCAATTTCAGAAAATCCTGCTGCCGCGGCTGCAGCAAACTCTGCACATGCAGCAATCGTTGCTGGTTGAAATACTTGAAGCGCTGCGTCACCGCATGCAGATCTTTTTTACTGATCTCTTCGCCTGGTGCGCCCAATCGGATTGGAAGAAAACGGTTCGTCACTGCGGCGCACCAAAATCGAAACGGCCTTGAGTATAGAAGAAATCAACCCGGCCGATGGTAGTTCAGCTGCAGGTAACGGCCGTCTGCGCTATCGAAGGCTGTAAACCGAGTCAGTCCGGCCTGAGGAACCTCTATGCGGAAGGCTGCCGTCGGCGCCAGTTGCAGACAATGGCTCAACAGGCTGCGCACCACGCCGGCATGACTGACGACCAGAATCTTCTTGCCGGCATGCGCGGTCAACAGCGCATCCCAGGCCGTTTGCACCCGGCGATTGAATTGCCGGTAGTTTTCGCCGTTGGGCGGGGGCGAACGCTCCGGATCGCGGTAAAACGCATCCAATGCGCCAGGCCAATCGCGTTCGATTTGGTCGGCGCTCAGACCTTCCCAGGCGCCAAAATCGTACTCGGCCCAAGCCGGATCGACACACAATTCGGCTTGCTGCTGTCCGCACCACGCAGCGGCGAACGAACAGCAGCGGCGCAATGGCGAACTCGCCACCACGTCCCAGTGCAGTTCTCCGCACTGCCGGTACATTTGCCGCCAACCGCGCTCGGTCAACGGATCGTCGGTGATTCCGCGGTAACGGGCGCCGCCGCGGGCTTCGCCGTGCCGCAAAACATCTACCGTGGTTACTATGGTCATGGCTGCGGCTTCCGCTGATAAAAATTAAGGTTAAGTATTGAGGGTATCCATCAAATCGATCATAAATTCCATTTCCTCGTCGTCGATCGCTTGCCAACCATTGAAGCCCAATGCAGCCAGGACGCCCCTGCCCTTCTCGTCCGCCGCCATCTCCAACAAAGCCCGGCAGAATTCGCCGCGCCTTGCCTGCAGGCGCGGGCCGATCAACAAGGCATGGTGGATCACGCTAATCTGGCTGCGCACCAATATCCGTAATTGCTTGCGAATCACACCCGACAAATTATCGTAGGCTTCGGCCAGAATGATACCCGCATCGGCCTCGCCTTTCAGCAAATGCTTTGCCACCAGAACCGGCGTGTCGGCCAAAACCGGGACAATGTTGCCGGCATCCAGGTCGGCCGGCTCCAACATGATCATGCCCATCAGCCGCACGTCGGGATCGTCGGTAAACGCCACCCGGCTATTGGCTTGCAGATCGGCGACATCCTGCACCGGATTGTCGGCATTGACGGCGATGATGGCCTCGTCGGCCTGGCCCAGAGCCTTGACCAGCGGCACGAAGCCCTTAGTCCTGACCAGCATGGCCGCGTCGAACGGGTTGGCATAAATCAAATCGATTTCATCCGCTTCGATCGCTTGATGCAGTTGCTGGTAATGGTTGTACATTTCCAGATGGATCGCGGTATCGGTTTGTTTTTGTAGCCAGGTGTTAAATATATACCAACCGGACAGCCGGTCGGGCGCGAAATCGGGACTGACGGTAAACAGAAATGACATGGCAGGCTCCGTTAACGTAGTGTCGGATAGAGTTTGACGCATTCGTCGACCTTGGTCCGCGACGGCTTGCGCCGGACCGAGGTATAGCCCACGACTTGACCGCCGCGCACGTTGGGGATGACGGTGGCTTTGACCCAGTAATAACCGCCGTCCTTGCGCAGATTTTTGACGTAACCCTGCCATTTCTCGCCGCGCTGAACCGTCTCCCACAAATCCTTGAACGCCGCCGCCGGCATGTCGGGATGACGCAGAATATTGTGCGGCGCACCGATCAGTTCGGCTTCGCTATAGCCCGACATTTCGACGAACGCCGGGTTTACCTGACGAATCACGCCCTCCGGCGTCGTGGTCGACACGATCAATTTGCCGTCCGGATACGGCGTTTCCAGTTCGGTGTACAACACTTTGCGGCGAGTACCGTCATAGAACGTCAACTCGGCCTCCCGGTAATCTCCAACGATGTCTTCGGGTTTCATATCGCTAATCATGATCGGCTCCGTAGCATGGTTTCGGGATCACAGCATTTCGGAAATACTTTCCGCCGCGCGCTTGACGTCGAGAAAGATCAGGCCCAATTTGGCATTGGGCTTGGCTAACACCGTCAATACCGCTTCGCTGCCGGCGTAAGTCATCAGCACATAGCCGCGCGCGCCTTTGATCAACACCTGCTCCAGATTGCCCCGGTTCAGTTCCTGGGCAGTACGGTCGCCCAAAGACAGCATCGCCGCACTCATGGCGCCGACCCGGTCTTCATCCATGCCGGCCGGCAATACCGAGGCCATCATCAATCCGTCCGTGGATATCACGCCCGATGCTTCAATATCGGCCGAAGTGCCGTTCAACTCCGTCAGTACCGAGGTCAGCATATCTGCTTTCATAATGGGTCTCTCCTAATAAATGATGTTGATAACGCAAGCGGACGAAACTAATCGCCTTTTTTGACGTAGCGGGTCGTCAGGCTCCAGGCCAAACTGACGAATTCGGCCCGATTGAAATGCGGCGTGCCGGCAATCGCCAGCACGAAGCGACGGCCACCGACGAACACAGGCCAGAAGCCGATCTGGCTGGCGCCGAACGCATCGACGATCGCCCAGGCGTGGCTGGCGATGCCCATGTTGTTGCTTAACAAACCGGAACGGCGTTTATGCACGGTCGCCAATTCGGCGCTCAAGGCCGACAATTCTTCGGCGGCCTCGTGCGGAAAACCGCTACAAGCCAGATAAAAACCCTGGTCGTCAGCCAACAATACTTTGCCGGAATCGGAGATCGCCGCCAGCAGGCCGGGTAGCAGTTCCTCCAACGCGCCAGCCGGCGCCTGCAACGGCGTATCCACGCCTTGTACCCAGCCCAACTTCTGACAATGCGACAACATTTCCAAGGCTTTGTCTTCGTCTTCGATTTCCATCAGGCTTTGCAGTTGCGGTAAGACCAGTGCCGGCGTCTGCGCCTGCTGCAACAGGCGCAGCAAAAAGCGCCGGGGTTTGTCGGAATCCGGATAAGCTACCGCGTAATAAGCCCCGGCCGGCGTCGGATATAAAAACAGGTCTTCGACGAGTTTGAAGCGCTCCATGCCCCTACTCCGCCATACCGGGATCAAGCGAATACAACAAGGCCTGCACCAATAACGAAACGTCGTTCTTTTCGCGGGCATCCACCGCAAACACCGGCGGTTTGATGCCGAATTCCTGCAAGCGCGAGTGGTAATCGTCTATGGTCGGCCGGTTGCTGAGATCCATTTGGGTGACGCCGATGGCCAGACTGGTATCGCTGAT
This sequence comes from Methylomonas koyamae, assembly GCF_006483455.1. GTDB lineage: Bacteria > Pseudomonadota > Gammaproteobacteria > Methylococcales > Methylomonadaceae > Methylomonas > Methylomonas koyamae_B. The sequence goes on along the minus strand of NZ_PPPU01000022.1, from coordinate 70,267 downwards.
GAATTTACTGAACGCATCCAGAAAGAACTTCATATCCTGAAACGGATCGGCGCGGGTGTTATCTAACAGCAAAATCAAGCCGATGCCGCCATTGACCAGAATGTCCCACATGAAATCAAAGCGTTCCTGCCCAGGGGTACCATACAAATGGATCTTTTCGCCGCCGGCCAGATTCATCACGCCATAATCCATCGCCACCGTGGTCGAAGCTTTGCGGTTTTTGGTCATGTCGCTGGCCGCCGCGTCGGTTTTCACCGGCGGCGTGTCGCTGATGGCGTTGATCGCGGTGGTTTTTCCGGCCCCAACCGGACCGGTGAAAATAATTTTGTATTGGCTCATCGAGATTCCTGCTGAGAGCGGCTAGGCACCGCGCAATTTACTGAGAATTTTGCGTAACAGGCCTTGGTTCTGCGCCCGATCCGGTACCGGCGGGGCGATCACTGCATCCGCTTCGCGCTCGCTTTGCCGCAACAGTCCCAAGGCATGGCATGCGCTGATAAACGCAAACACATATTGCGGCTTGACGTTCAACACTCGACAAACCGCAATTGGCGTGGTCGGTGTTTTGACCAGCAATGCAGCAATCCGCAGCGCGTCGGGCGTGATGACCAGACGGGTGAAATTGGGCCAGCGCAGCAGAAATACCGGCCGCTGAATATCCAGTCCGATCGGAAACCGCCCTTTCGAAGTCCATAGCGCCAGCTTCCAGATAAACCCTGCCACATCCTGATATTTCTCCGGGTCCCGTTCCTTATCGACGGCAGCCGGTTCCAAAGCCGATAAACTCATATTGCCGGCGGTGCCGGATTTGAAGGCGACGCCGGCAAATGCCCGTAATTGTTTGTCGTCCGCATCCAGCCACACTTCATTCTGCTCGGGAAAAATATACAGCGGCTTCCAGATCGAACTCAGCCGCAACGGCCGCACCTGCAATCCGGCGGTTTTCACGGCCGACTGCACATAACCCAGGAAAAACTGGCGCGGATCGTAACAAGCGGTCGGTAATTGCACCTCGTCGTCGAAATCGATATCGCCGAGCGTACCCAAAAACGCGGTAAAACCGCCTTCGTTGAGTTGCATCGCCGATTGGTGTTTAGCGGTCTTTTGCCGTTCCAGGTTAGCGATGGGTTGGCTCGGTTTCACCGGCTTGACGTAGACGTCCAGCGTAGTTTTGGGGGGCGCTAGAGGTCGTTGCTCTTCCGCGGCAGTGACCGCCGGGGCTGGAGCCGGTTTGACTTCCGGCGCTTTTAGCAAGGCACCGATTTTGTCCAACACCCCGAGAATTTGCTCGACATTGACCGGCTTTTTGACGAAAAAAGTGTTGTCGATCTGTAAGGTCTGCAAGGACAGCAGGATGATCGGGCGGCCGGGCCTTGCCGCCTTGCACTGCTCCAGGATTTCCCGCGCCTTGACATGGTCGGCATCGATCATGTCGATCTGTGCCGCTTCAGCCGGGACGACGACTGCCGCACCGCGGCATGGGCCTTTCAGATACATTTCCATGGTCTTGCAAGTGCGGCCGTCCATACCGTGCAAGGCAATCCGGTAGGAATGGGCCGTCTTAGTCATGACGCTTGCCGTTGGAAAATATCTGCCAGCGCCTGCCAATCGTCCGCTAACGGGATAGCCAATTCGGCGAAGCTTCTTCTGGCATGTTCAAACCGCTCGCGGCTGCCGGTAGAACGGTAAAGTTCCAATAACGCCCGTTGCAATTCGGTCCGTTCCGGATCGACTCCCACCGCGCTTTCCAGTACGTCCATCGCCTGATCGAGTTGGCTATATTCGATGAAGTCGCTAGCCAGTGTCAGAGGGTCATGACTGGGAGCGATCGGTGCTTCGATTTGCAAGACCAATTTGCTCCGGCCCTGCAGCCCGCCGGTGAATAAGGAATAGCGATTGCCGATTTGCTGGGGATCGTGCCGCCCCAATTCAAACAGGATATGGCAATGACGCTTGTCCAGACCCGACCGGCAAGCGTTGAGCAGTCGCCGGGCCAGCGCTTCGCCTTTGCCTTCCAGCACCAGCAACAAATCCAGCAGCGCTCCGTACAGCGCCGCCGGCAGCCGGTTTCGGAAACAGAAATGAATCCGCCGCAGGTGCGCCAGCAGATCGAGCGGATTCCGCCGAACCTTGACCGACAAAACTCTGAGCGCGGACTCCGCGGACGATTCGCAGCCGAAGCTCCCCAGTTCTCCGTCCAGCCAAAAATCGCTGTCAGGCTTCGGATCGGCTTGCTTGTCGACGATTAAAGTCGAATGAAAAACGGCCATCGCTACCTTCCTTCAAAAACGATGCCGGAAGGTTAGCAGTTAGGCCGGTTATTTCCAGATGGTTTATCCGGTTATTTGGTGTCTTGCTTCACAGATTGCCTTACGCACCGTCTCCGGAGCCGTGCCGCCGATCAGGGAACGAGCGGCGACCGAACCTTCCAGGGAAAGAATATCGAAGACATCGGCGCCGATAGCGGCGGAAAACCCTTGCAACTCGGCCAAAGTCAGTTCCGATAAATCCCGGCCGCTATTCAAGCCCAAGCGCACGGCTTGGCCGACCACTTCGTGCGCATCGCGAAACGCCATGCCCTTGCGCACCAGATAATCCGCCAGATCGGTCGCGGTGGCAAAACCGCGTTTGGCGGATTGGTACATGTTTTCCCGTTTGGCTTTGACGTGAGGCATCATGTCGGCAAAGGCGCGCAGGCAATTGACCAAGGTATCGGCGGTGTCGAACAACGGTTCCTTGTCTTCCTGATTATCTTTGTTGTATGCCAAAGGCTGGCTTTTCATCAGCATCAGCAATGAAATCAAATGCCCGGCCACCCGGCTGGATTTGCCGCGCACCAGTTCCGGCACGTCAGGATTTTTCTTTTGCGGCATGATCGACGAGCCGGTGCAGAACGCATCCGGAATGTCGATGAAATCGAATTGGGCGCTGGCCCACAACACCAACTCCTCGGCAAATCGCGACAAATGCATCATCAACACGCTGCCGGCGGCGGCGAATTCGATCGCGAAATCGCGGTCGCTAACTGAATCCAGCGAGTTATTCGACGGCCGACTGAAACCCAACAACTCGGCGGTCATAAAACGATCCAGCGGGTAGCTGGTGCCGGCCAATGCCGCCGCCCCCAACGGCATCACGTTCAGGCGCTTGGCGCAATCCAGAAAACGCTCGCGGTCGCGGCTCAGCATCTCGAACCAAGCCATTAAGTGGTGGCCGAAGGTGACCGGTTGCGCCACCTGCAAATGGGTGAAGCCGGGCATGATGGTGTCGGCTTCCTGCTCGGCTTTATCCAGCAGCGCCAACTGCAAGCGCTGTAATTGGCCGAGAATGTTGCCGATTTCGTCGCGCAGATACAAACGAATGTCGGTCGCCACCTGATCGTTGCGGGAACGGCCGGTATGCAGCTTCTTGCCGGCGATGCCGATCAGGTCGGTCAGGCGCGCTTCGATGTTCATGTGCACATCTTCCTGCTTCACCGACCAGACGAATTCACCGCGTTCGATCTCGCCGCCGATTTGGGCCAAACCGTTGCGGATGTCCGCCAATTCCTGCTTGGTCAGAATACCGATCTTGCACAGCATCGCCGCGTGCGCCAGCGAGCCTTGGATATCTTGTTGCGCCATGCGTTGGTCGAAATTGACCGATGCGGTGAATTCCTCGACGAAGGCGTCGGTGGCTTCGGCAAAACGGGCGCTGGAGAGTTTTTCGGAATTAACGGTGGTCATGATACTCGGCAGATTGATCGAACAAAAAAGGCCGATTATACGCGCCGCCGCCGTTCAGCGCGGGAATTGCACGCTGACGCGCAAACCGCCGAGCCGCGCCGAGCGCTCGATACTTAATTTTCCGCGGTAGAACTCGGCAATATCACGCACAATCGCCAGCCCCAGACCGTGGCCCTGCACCGCTTCGTCCAGGCGCAAGCCGCGCCGGCTGAGCTGCTGCATATCCGCTGCAGAACATCCCGGCCCGTCGTCCTCGACAATGATGCGCATGGTCTGCGCGCACTCGATTTCCACGGCGATGTATCGTCCGGCCCACTTGCAAGCGTTGTCCAGCAAATTGCCGATCACTTCCAACATGTCTTCCCTATCGAAATTGATCGGCCGATCCGGCGCACTGATTTGAAAGTCCAGCGCCTTTTCCGAATAAATGTTGCGCAGCAGCTTGGTCAACGCATCCAGTTCTTCCTGCGGATTAAATACGCTGGCCGATTGCAAGTTGCCGGACAAACGGGCGCGTTTCAATTCGCGCTCGATACGTTCGTGCATTTTTTGCGCCTGTTGTTGCAACTGTTGCTGCAGCTCCGGATGAGCCGCCAAAACCGGGTTTTCCGCCAATCTGAACAGCATCGCCAACGGCGTTTTCAAAGAGTGCGCCAGATTGCCGATTGCGGTCCGCGACTGGTGCAGACGCCGCTCGACCAACAGCAGCAGGCGGTTGACTTCCCTGACCAAGGGTTTGATCTCTCGCGGCACCCGGGTTTGGATTGGTTGTTTGCGGCCGCCGGCAATCTCCGCCAACTCGGCGCGCACGGCCTGCAACGGATGCAGAGCGCGCCGGACATCGCCGGTTTGCAAACCGATGGCCAGCAGCAGTACCAACACCGTCAACAGCAAATACGCCAGCCGGATATGGTCGATATCGCGGCCGATATCGGTTAAATCCTCAGCGATGGCGATGCTGACCGGATAACCGAAACGTTGCAAACCGCGGTTCAACACCAGTAGCGGCTGGTGCTGCGGCCCTTCGGCATAATGGAACAACTGCACCGCATCGGTCGGCAAGGCGCCTATCGGCAAGGTCTCGCCCTGTAGCGACTGCGAGTAATAGGTTTTGCCGCCGATATGCAGCACAAAATAGTGGCCGGAAAATGGTTGGCCGTAGACGGTACCGATGTGCGAACTGTCGAACTCCAGCCGGCCGTCGCCATTGGGCTGCAACGTATCGATCAGAGAGTCGGCATCGTGCTGCAATCGGGTCGTCATCTGTTTTTCGGCGACGGCGCGGATCACCCAGTCCGCCGCCAGCCAATGGCCGATAAACACGGCACTCAAAATCAGTATCAAGCCGCGGTTCAAACGGCGTTGTAGCGACATCAGGCTTTCTCGCCGAACACGTACCCCTGGCCGCGGCGGGTGGCGATCAGGTCGTTGCCCAGCTTGCGCCGCAAACGGTTGACGTAGACCTCGATCACGTTACTGGCCGGATCGCTGTCGCATTGGTAGATATGTTCCAGCAGATGGGTTCTGGTCAAAACTTTGCCGGGATGCAACATGAAGTAACGCAGCAAGCGAAATTCGATCGCCGTCAGTTGTTCCGGGCGGCCGCCGTTAACGCTGACCGTTTGCGCATCTTCGTCCAGCGTTAATCCGCAACCGGCCAGTTGCGGCTGCATCCGGCCGTGAAAGCGCTTCAACAGGGCCTGCACCCGGGCCAACAGTTCTTCGGTATGAAACGGCTTACCCAGGTAATCGTCGGCGCCGACTTTGAAGCCGTCGACTTTCTCGTGCCAGGCGTCGCGGGCGGTCAACACAATCACCGGCACGTGGTTTTCCGCCTGCCGCCAACGGCGCAACACCTCCAGGCCGGGCATTTTCGGCAAGCCCAGATCCAGAATCACAATGTCGTAGGATTCGGTCGAGCCCAGGAACTCGGCAACCTCGCCGTCCATCGCGCAATCTACGGCAAAACCGGCACTTTCCAGCTCGAGTTTTAGCGATCTCGACAAACTCGGATCGTCTTCCACCAACAATAAACGCATACGCGGCGCTCATCTCCCCCTTGAAAATCGGTCAGAGTGTAATGGTTTATCGGCCGATACGGCGATTTTTAAGATTGGTTTCATTTCGCCTGACTAAAATGCCGGCCATACCTCAACCATTATGGAGCTTAATCCATGCAAAACGACAATTCGGTAGCTGTTTGGGATATTTTCGTCCGCGTGTTCCATTGGTCGCTGGTCGCGGCATTCGCACTCGCTTACGCCACCAGTGAAGAAGAAAATCTCTGGCACATCTACGCCGGCTACACGGTACTGGGCTTGATCAGCTCAAGATTGGTCTGGGGCTTCGTCGGCGGCCGCTACGCCCGATTCAGCCAATTCGTGTGCTCTCCTTCTGGCGTGTTGCGTTATGTTTCCGAACTACGCCAAGGCACTGCGCCGCGTTACCTGGGCCACAATCCGCTCGGGGGCTGGATGGTTTTGGCATTGCTGGCCACGCTGTTCGTGGTGACGATAAGCGGCTTGAAAGTCTATGCCATCGAAGAAGGCCGCGGCCCGCTGGCGCAGGACAATCGAATGCTGAGTGTAATCAGCGCCGCCCACGCCGAAGAGGAAGAAGAAGGCAAAGGCAAGCCGGCTGAAGCTGGAGATGAGGCCGAGGAATTCTGGGAGGAAATCCACGAGACCGCCAGCAATCTGATGTTGGTATTGATCGCTATCCATGTGCTGGGCGTAGTCGTTTCCAGCAAAGTCCATAAGGAAGGTTTGGTGAAAGCGATGATCACCGGGCGCAAACCGCATTCGCCAAACTGTGAGGATTAACACAGTTTTAATGTTAAATTCATCTTGGTTTGCTATAAGACATGCTGTCGTCCCATAGACGATCTGCCCAGTCAAGTCCCAGCCAACCAGGAGCAATAATGGCGACCACACTCAAATCCCAGGCTTATGCCGCAACATTCTCGTTAGTCCTGTTACCGAATATTGCTTCGGCGAGTTTTCTCGGTTTTCTGGGCAATTTCGACGTCGTTAACGATACCGGCAATACCGCCCACGGCTTCGAAATCGAACTCGAAGGCCTGCACAGTAGCGACATTACCGACACCTTCGGCGGCGCCGGGCGCGGCTTTCCCAGCGGCACCGGCTTCGATCCCGGCAATGCGGTAGTGCGTTACGGCGCGCCAATGATCAGCGAATACACTAACGGCGCCGTGTTCGGTACTCGGGTCACCTACGCCAGCGCGTGGGATGCGGCGAGTCAATCCTGGTTTTTCGGTACCCCGAGCGGAACCTTCATCACGCCCGGCGACAACTGCTGGACCGGCGGCGGCGTCGGCTACAGCGCCGCGACCCCGTGCGACCATTTCGGCGTCGGCACCAGCAAGAACGCCAGCAAAACCACCTATAGCTGGCTGTTCGACGACGGCAGCAATACCGGCAAACTTACCAACAGCAACGGCAACGTGGTGCTGCCGGCACCGAATTGGAACGTGATTCCGGCCGATCCGGCTCCAGCCGGTCAGCCGCAACCGCAACCGGTGGTGGTGGCCGATATTCGCGCCCCGCAAGCGGAGCTTGAGGGCCAATTCGGCGAAGCGATCTGGGTGAAAGTATTCCGTACCGAGCTGGAGAGGGAAGTCGGACTGGAAGAGTTAATCGGCGGCAATCCGGTTATTGAAAAAGCCGAAACCGAAATCGAATGGCAGTTATTGCAAACCGATCCGGGCAACCCGGACGCCGGCAAATTGGAAGCCGGCTATAAAAACGTACTGGGCCAGAACGCGGAATCGGTGATCTTCCGTTACGAATTTTACAAGTATGCCGGCGAGTACGACCCGGAAAACCATGAAGCCAAAGCCAGCAGCGACTCGAACCCGTTGGATACCGAAATCGGTACTTACCTCGGTGCTCAGAACGGCGCGGTCAATCTGAATGCTGTCGCGCCGGTGCCGGTACCGGCTGCATTTTGGTTTATGGGCTCCGGGGTATTGGGACTGTTGGCAGCCCAGCGCCGCAAACGGGCTGAGGCAGTTTGATCCGGCGCTAACCCGTTTGATACCGTTCGCATTGAGCCGGCCCTAAAACGGCACAGCGCGAACGGTTTTCGCCGGCTGCGTCAATCCTCGGATTGCTGACGCCGCAACAACGCTTCGAAGTCTCGCTCCGATAGTGGTTTCGCAAAATAATAACCTTGGGCTTCGTCACAGCCGTGGGCGATCAGGAAAGCCAAATGCTCCGAGGTTTCCACGCCTTCGGCGATCACCTTGAAGCCCAGATTGTGCGCCAACGCGATCGTGGCCGAGGCGATCGCTCCATTATTGCGCTCGCCAACGTCGGCGGAAATATCTTGGACGAAGGCCGCGTCGATCTTCAAACGGTCCAACGGCAAATTTTTCAGCTGGCCCAACGACGAATAGCCTTGGCCGAAGTCGTCCAAGGCCACCGTGATGCCTATTTCGCGAAACGACTGCAACATTTCGCCGGCCTGTACCGGTGAGGTCATTACGGCGGTCTCGGTAATTTCCAATTCCAACTCCAGCGACTCAGGGCTAATGTCGGCCAGCACCAGTGCCCGCTTTACCGCTTCGTACAGGCCTTTGTTTTGAAACTGTTTGGCCGAGACGTTGATCCCGATCCGCTTTAGCGGTAATCCTTGCGCTATCCATTCGCCCGCCCGCCGGCAGGCGTTTTCCAGCACCCACTCGCCGATTTTGTAAATTTGGTTGGTCTCTTCCGCCAACGGAATGAACACCGAGGGCGAAATCAATCCCTTGACGGGATGACGCCAGCGCAACAACACCTCAGCACCCAGCAAACGTTCGTCCGGCAGCGAAAGTTGCGGCTGGAAATACAATTCGAACTGGCGTTTTTCGATCGCTTCGTGCAACTGGTTTTCCAGTTCCATTTTCTCGTGGGCGTTGCGGTTCATTTCCGGCGAGAAAAACTGAAAATTGCCGCCGCCTTCGGACTTGGCGTGGTACATCGCGGTATCGGCGCTTTTCATCAGGTCTTCCATATGCTCGGCATTATCCGGATAGACCGCGATACCGATACTGGAAGCGGTACGCAACGTGAATTTTTCTATCGTGAACGGCTGCCCCAAGCTATGGCAGATCTTATTCGCCACCGAAGAAGCGACATCCTCTATCGCGGCAGATCTAAGTACCACCACAAACTCGTCACCGCCCAGCCGGGCGACCATGTCGTATTCCCGCAACGAGGTTTTCAGCCGCTTCGCCACCTGAATCAGCAACTGGTCGCCGATGGAATGACCCAAGGTATCGTTGATGTTCTTGAACCGATCCAAATCCAACAACATGACGGCCAATTGCTCCCCCCCACGCTTGGCAATCATCAGCGATTGTTCGAGATAGAGTTGCAAGTGCAAGCGATTCGGCAATTCGGTTAACGGATCGTGGTGAGCCAGATGCTCGATCCGGGCATGGGCTTCTTTCAGATGGCTGATGTCGACGAAGTTGGCCAAATGAAACTCGATGACGCCGGTTCGGTCCCGCACGACCGACACCGTCATCATTTTGGGAAATACGCTACCATCCTTACGCCGGTCCCAAAGTTCCCCCTGCCAGAATCCTGTGTCCCGAATACCGGCCCACATCTGCTCGTACAACTCCCGCTCGGCCTGACCGGAAGACAACATTTTCGGGTCCATGCCCAATACGTCGGCCTTATCGTATCCGGTCAGAGCCGAAAACGCGGCGTTGACGTCGATGATGCGGTTATGGCGATCGGTAATCATGATCGCCTCCCCACTGTACTCGAACACATGCGCCGCCAAACGCAACTGCACCCGGTCCGCGTGGCGCTGAATCTGGTTGTGGACCCTTACCGACAAGACATTGGGTGAGATCGGTTTTACCAAGTAATCGTCCGCGCCGAGGTGCAGGCCGGCCAGCTCGTTTTGTTCCGAACTGTCGGCGCTCAGCAGAATCACCGGAATGTCGCCGGTTGCCGGCGACGCCCGCATCCTACGCAATACCTCGATGCCGCCGATACCCGGCATTTTGACGTCGAGGACGACCAGTTTCGGCAGATCGTCCTGCTGCTCCAGCAAGGCTAAAGCGTCCGCGCCGCTGGTCGCGGTTTTCAGGCGGAAATCCGCCTTTAAGGCCGACACCAGCACGTGCAAGTTGGCCGGCAAATCGTCCACCAACAGTACCAGGGGTTTTAGGCTGGGGGCACTATCGCTCACGCTTGCCCCCCAGTGCTCGATTTCCAATTCGCGAATACCTCGCGCGCTTGCCGGTGGTCGAAATTGTCCAGATGGTATTTCAACTGGCGTAATAAAGCGGAACCGTCCGAGTTGTCGGCAGCCAGCCGGTCGAGGGCCTCAAGCAATGCATCGGGAATGATTTCCTGGCGCAGCAGATACGGCTCCAATTCCAGCAAGGTCTCGGGCGAGCCAACATAGTCGTTTTCTTCGACTTTGACGCTTGCGGTTTGGGGGTGCTTGCCCAGAAAAACTTGCATCTCCTTGACGGTTTCGGTGAACACCGTGTTGAATGCGTCCATCGACAAGGTTCCGCTGTCCAGCTTGATTTCCTCCATCAACCGGCTACAGGCGTCCGCCAACGCCGATGCCCCCAGATTGGCGGCAACCCCTTTCACGGCATGAATCATATTGGCCGCGTCCTTTGGATTGCGCTTGGCCAGCAATGCGGATAACTGCGCCGTAATATCGTGAAAACGCTCGATGAAGCTGCTGATCAGCCGTTGCAGCAAAGCGATGTCGCCGTCCAGCAGACGCAAACTTTGGGTCACATCCAAGATGGGCCGATGGGTTATGATCGCGGCCTGTTCGACTTGCGCCGCCAACGGGCCGCGCCGACTGAAAAGCTCCAATACCCGGGCCAGATCGGTCGGCTCTACCGGTTTCGGAATAAAATCGTCCATGCCGGCCTCCAGGCAAGCTCTGCGATCTTCGTCCAAAATGGCGGCGGTCATCGCCACGATCGGCAGATTACGGCCTTGCGGCATTTGCCGAATCAAACGAGTGGCTTCCTGCCCCCCCATCACCGGCATGTGCAAATCCATTAACACCAAGTCGAATGTACGGCGCTTGACAAACTCGACCGCTTCCAAACCATGCCAGGCCACTGTAACGTCCACCCCGCGTTTTTTTAAAAAATTGACGGCGACTTCCTGATTGATATCGTGATCTTCCACCAGCAACACCCTAAGCCCTTCGAAGCGGCGCCTGGTCAATTCCGGCGCAACCACGTCAGGATTGGTTTTACGGCTCAACAGCGCATCGAACAACTTGGAAGGCAGAATCGGTTTCGACAGCACGTTGTCGACGAAATGTGCATCGGGATGCCGCAGCAGCGCCTGCTTATCGTAAGCGGTGACCATCAACACCTTGAGCGGATCGTTAGCTTCTCCCCCGCTCAGCCGTTTTTTCAACTCCGCCGCCACTTGCAATCCGCTCATTCCCGGCATACGCCAATCCAGCAGCACCGCGTAAAAAGGCCACCGCTCACGCAAGGCCTGTTCTATCGCCACCAACGCTTCTTCGCCGGAACCGGCCATGACCGCATGCATCCCCCATAAACCGATCAGACGCGACAGAATATTGCGCGACGACTCGATGTCGTCCACGATCAAAACCCGCTTGCCCAGCAAGCTTTGCAAATCCCCGGCCGAGGTGTGCGACAGAACGGCCTCGCCCGGCATTAATCCCACCTCGATCGAAAAATTGACACAGGTACCCTGGCCGCAGGTACTGGTCATCTCGATACGCCCGCCCATCAGCTCCACCAGCTTCCGGGATATGGCCAATCCCAAGCCGCTGCCGCCGAAGCGCCGCGTGGTCGAATTGTCGGCCTGCACAAAGGGATTGAACAGGGATTCGATTTTATCCGCCGACACGCCGATCCCGGTATCGCGGACGCTAAAAACCAGAGTCACTGTTTTTTCGGTCCGGCCATCCGCTTGTACCGACAGGTAAATTTCGCCATTTTCGGTAAATTTAATCGCGTTACTGATCAGATTGTTAAGAATTTGGGTCAGTCGATGCGGATCGCCCATCACGTAAAACGGCGTATCGGGATGAATGTCCACAAACATCTCCAAGCCTTTTTCTTCGATCTGGGCGCCGAACAAGTCGGTGACTTCCTGCAACACCGTCTCAAGTCTGATCGGCAGCTGTTCCAGCGCCACGGCACCGGACTCGAATCGGGAAAAATCCAGAATGTCGTTAATGATCCGGATCAGCACCTGGCCGGACTTTCTGACTTTATCCAATTGTTCGCGTTGCTCCGCCGTCAGTTCGGTTTCCAATACCTGGCGAGTCAGACCCAAAATCGCGTTCATCGGCGTCCGGATCTCGTGGCTCATATTGGCCAAAAATTGCGATTTGGCCACCGTCGCCGCGTTGGCGGCTTCTTCGGCGCGTTTGCGTTCGGTGATGTCGGTGCGAATCGCCAGATACCGGCGCGGTTTCCCATTCTGGCCGATGTCCGGCACGATAGTGGTCGATACCCAGTACAGCTCGCCGCTCTTGGTCCGATTGCAGATATCGCCCTGCCAAACCTTGCCTTTGCCGATAACCTTAAACATATCCCGAAAGAACTGCTGCGGATGCAGTCCCGAGTTCAACAGCCTGTGGTTCTGGCCGATCAACTCCTCCCGCGAGTATTGGCTGACTTTGCAAAACAGATCGTTAACGTAAGTAATGGTGCCGTCCACTTCAGTAACGGCCACGATTGCGTGCTGGTCGAATGCGTATTTATGAAAACTCAGCTCGGCGACGTTATCCAGCAGTTGGCTATCGCGCTTGACCGCGGCCGTAATATCGTTGATTTGAATCAAACAAAGATGCGAATCGGCAGTATTGAGCGGCGTAACCTTCAATTGCTGATCGATGGCTGCACCGCTGGCAGCAGTCAACGGCAGCGGATTGCGGTTTAAGGTATGGGAAATAATCGACGACATGCCGTGGCTCAAAGCAACGTCTATCGCTCTTTGCAAACTGCCGCCGACCACATTGGGAAATAGTTCGGCTAAAGATTTGCCGAACGCCCGCTCGGCATCGATACCGCTGCACTTCGCCATCCAAGGATTCCAGGCAACGACGGAAGAAGCCCGGTTCACAACGATCAATCCAAACTGGCAGTTTTCGAAAATAGCCTGAAACAGGCTTGACCTGACGAAATCCGAATCCGGCTTACTATTCGCCACCATCACATACCCAGATAAGACTTGACGCTTTGCTTGAATATCGACATCGATTCGACGTCCATCAAAAAGGTGACGTAACCCTCGACGCGGTTCTTATCGAGCGAGAACTCCATGTTCAACAACAACACGCAAGCCTCGACTTTTTCGCGCAACTCGTTGTCGGTAAGGATGTCCGCCAAAGAACCTTTTACGAATTCGGGGATGCCGCCGGAAATCCGCTGATTGAACAGATCGGCGATGCTGCATAAACAACCGTTCAATATGACATTGCCGATTTCCGCCATCGCCTCCTGTTCCATTTCGGTCAAGTCTTCCAGCGACAAGTCCTGCTGCAGTACGGCTCTGACCAACTGCAGGCTTTTTTCCTCCGGAAACAGCAGCAGTACGTCGCCGCCCATCACGCCGTCGAATTGCTGGCAAACGCCGCTGACATCGCGATCGGTCTTGGCTTGAATCACCTTCAAAGCCTCCGGACGCGAGACAAAGGTCACGCCGGGCACACTCAGCTTCACCTCTTCGTTGACCATTTCGCTGAGTACGCTGGCAGCGTAACCCATGCCGATATTAAGCACTTCGGCGACGGCATCTAAAAAATCTTCGTCATTCTCAATCAAGTTATCCGACATAGGCTTTGATTTTGGCTTCTGTGATCGGTTTGGGGATAAAGTCGATGTGCAATTGCACCGCCAGATTCTTTACCGCCTCTTGCACGTTGGCGGTCAGGAACGCCATCTTGGCCTCGGCTTGCATCGGACGGATGATTTCGGCCGCTTGGCCGCCTTCCATGACGGGCATGTTGTAATCCAGCAAAATGATGTCGTACTTGGCTTCGCCGGCTCTGTCGATCGCTTGCTGCCCGTTCTCGGCTTCGACGATATGCCAATCGGGATGCGCCTCCAGAATGATTTTTTTCACCATCATTCTGGACATCTTGCTGTCGTCGACAATCAGACAATGTTTTTCCGTCATGTTTTACTCCATCTGTAATAAGTTGAAAGGACGCGGCACCGGCTGTTAGCAACCAAGGCCTCCGGCCGCGCTGCACCGGCCTGCTGGCCGCGGCGCGTTACCGGTAAACTGTAGCCCATACTCGCGGAACTTGAAGCCAAGGTCAGTCCGGGCCGCAACAGTTGCGACAATCGAGGCAATTTTGAAACGAGAACGCAAGAGGGATTGCGCCTAGGCAGGTAGCGGTGGCACGGCGCCGGTCGGCCGGGCCGGGTTTTGCAAACGACTGATTGAAAAGAGCAAAGTGGCCCGGCCGATCCGGTGCCGGGTCGGGCGGTTGACTTGGGGACCTGGGCGAGTGCGGTTTGCTACCGCCGGCCGACCATCAACTCGATTTCCTCGACGATTTCCTCCTGCCGCAGACGGTTGCGCTGGCGTTGCAAGTCCTCGCCGCCGTGTTCCAGATGACGTAGCGCAGTTTCCATCTGCATCAAGCGCATATGATTTTCGACCCGAATCGAACGCAACATCAGCGCCAGCAGCACATGGAACCAATACTGTTCGGCAACGCCCATCGCAACTGCGGCAGGACGCTGATAAGTCAACGGCAGTTCCAGCGGAACACTCCCGCCGGCAATGGGTGGCAACGGCCACAAGCGCTGGCTGCGAGCGCCCTGCTCGTCGCGAATGCAGACCATCAAACCATAATCGCTATCGCCGCGCAGTTCGGCGACCGCCGCCAAAATCCGGTCAATCGCCGCCGGCGCATCCAGTCCGCCCTCGGCGCCGTCCAGAAAAACGGCGGATTCATGACCGTCGAATAGGCAATGCAGGCGCTCGCCCACCAAAATCAACGGCGCTTCAAGCTCGGCTGCACCCTGCCAAAAACGCAGCACGTCTTCGTTGAAACTGCCGCAAAAGCCGCGCACCGAGCCGAACAACAACCAGATATCGGCGCGGGTTTTGGCGGTATCGGCATAAAACGCTTCCGGCAAGGCGCCGGACAAATCGTGCAAAGCGGCCAGCAACGACTCTACGACCAGCTGCTGGCCGGCTTCGCGCTTGCCGACCTTGCGCAATTCGGCCAACGCAAAACTGCGCATCGCGCCGAGGATGCCGGACAATTCGTCGAACAGCGCCAACCGCGCTTCTACTTCCCGCCGCTGGCTCATGGTTTAGCCGCCAGCCATTGCCTGAGCGCCGCCAGCCATTGCTGCTTCGGCGAATCCAGGCTCAAGCGGGTCTCCGCCAGTTGTTGCTGTAGATAGGCCAACACCCCGGCCGCTTGTTCCGGCGCGACACCGGCCAGCAAACCTTCGCCGTAAGCCAGCAACCAGGCCAGATGCGCCGCTTCGGACCAAGGCTGCAAGCGGTCCTGCTTCAGAATTTCCCGCAACAGCCGGCCGCTCTGCAATTTTTCCTCGACGCTGGCTTCCAGCCGGGTGCCGAAGCGGGCGAACAGTTCCAGCTCCAGAAATTGCAGATAGTCCAGCCGGATATGGGCGGCGGCGTTTTTGATGGCCGGATGCTGGGCCTTGCCGCCGATCCGCGACACCGACCGGCCGATATCGATGGCCGGCAGGATGCCGGCGGCGAATAATTTGCTCTCGAAATAAATCTGGCCGTCGGTAATCGAAATCAGATTGGTCGGGATATAGGCCGACAATTCGCCTTGCCGGGTTTCGATGATCGGTAGCGCGGTCATGCTGCCGCCGCCGTGTTGCAGGCTCAACACCGTCGAGCGTTCCAGTAAGCGCGAATGCAGATAAAAAATATCCCCCGGATAGGCTTCGCGGCCCGGCGGCCGTTGCAATAGTAGCGACAGCTCGCGGTAGGACTGAGCGTGGCGGGTCAGATCGTCGTAGACCACCAGCGTATCGCGGCCCAGCCGCATCCAGTGCTCGGCGATGGCGCAGCCGGCAAACGGCGCCAGATAGCGAAAACCCGGCAAGGCATTGGCTTCGGCCACCACCAGCACGGTGTAATCCAGTGCACCGGCGGCACGCAAGGCTTCCAAGGTGCCGGCCACCGACGAGCGCGGTTGGCCGATCAACACCATCACGCACAACACGTTGCGGCCGCGCTGGTTCAACACCGCATCCAAGGCCAGGGCGCTTTTGCCGACACCATCGTCACCGATGATCAATTGGCGCTGGCCCTTGCCGATCGGGATCAGACTATCGACGATCTTGCAGCCGGTATAAAACGGTTCGGTGACGAAATCCCGTTCGATAATGCTCGGTGCGGCGGCTTCCAATGGCCGGAACTGGCGAATTTGCGGTGCCGGCAAACCGTCCAGCGGATTGCCCAGCGGGTCGACTACCCGTCCCAACAGGGCGTCGCCGACACCGATCTCCAATTTGCGGCCAATGTGCTGCACCGCCATGCCGGCGTTGACGCCGCGGCTCTGCGACAGCAGGATCGCGCCCAACACTTCCTTGCCGAGTTGGAATACCAAACCCGAACTACCGTCGTCGAAGCCGATCAGTTCGTCAAGCCTGGCCGACGGCAGGCCGCGGATCCAGGCGATGCCGTCGCCGATCCCGGCCACACAACCGCGTTCGGACAAACGCAAACCGAAACGGTAAGGCGGATTCGCTTCAGTCATGGTTGGTTTGGCGGCGGAAAAAAGCCAGTTCGTCGGCCAAATTGGCGTGCAACTGGCATTCGCCGACTACGGCGCGGACGCCGGCGATCAAGGCCGGGTCGATGGAGAAGTTGAAAGCCAGCTCGCGACCGGCCGCCGCCGACAACGCTTGGCCGAGTCGACCCTGCTCGGCGTCGGTTAACGGGTGGGCGCTGGCTATCGTCACCGCCGACGCCTGGATCAGAGCTGCCGCTGCTTTATGCAATGCCGCGAGCTCCGTTTCCGGCAACTGCCGCAAATCTTCCAGGAAAATCTCGACGATGCGTCCGGTCAAATCCGGTCCGGCCATCCGCTGCAGCATGGCTGCGGTCTGGGCGTAGGCCTTGGCCGCCGCTTCGCGGATCAAGGCGGCTTCGCGGGTGGCGGTGGCCGCCTGATTGCGCACCCGAAACTTGGCTTCTTCGTCGGCCAAAGTTTTCCTCAGCGCGTCCAATTCGCTGCTGCGCAGTTGCGCCAACTCTTCCTCCAGCGCCCGCCGCGCGGCATCCTGTTGTTGCTGCCAATCCGCCAGGCGCGCCTGGTACTGGCTTTGCAAGGCTTCGGCTTCGGCGTGCAATTGCGCGGCGCGCTCGGTTTGCTGGTTGATGCGTTGCTGGCGGGCGTCCAGTAGCGCCAGAACCGGCCGGTACAGAAAGCGCTGCAGTATCCACACCAGCACCAGGAAATTGAGGATTTCCAAAATAAACGTGGTCCAGTCGAGTTGCATCATGGCAGAAGTCCGGTGGATTGGGGGAGCGATAGGGATAGCTCGGCGGCCTAACCCAGGAAATACTCCAGCAACGGGTTGCGGAACAGCACGATCAACGCTACCACCAGACAATAAATCGCCAGCGATTCGATCATCGCCAAACCGATAAATAAGGTGCGGGTGATGGTTTTTTCCGCTTCCGGCTGCCGGGCCAGCGCTTCCAACGCGCTGGCAATGGCTTTGCCCATCGCGATGGCCGGCAGCATCGTGCCCAGGGCAATGACCAGCCCGGCCACGCCGGTGGAGATGATGCTGAACAGGTGTAAATCGGTCATGACGGATTCTCCGTGACTGAAGTGTCGGATTCGTTGGGTTCCAGCGCGCCGGCGATGTAAATCAAGGCCAGCATGCCGAAGATATAGGCCTGCACCACGGCTTCGACCACGTGCAGCATTAACAGCGGCACCGGCACCAAAAAGCCGGCGATCAGCAATACCAGCAACGCGGCCATTTCCAGACTCATGACGTTGCCGAACAAACGGATCGCCAAGGCCAGCGTCCTGGTCAATTCGCTGATGATATGAAACGGTAGCAGGATCACGCTGGGTTCGATGTAGTGGCGCAGATGGTTGCGCAGGCCGCGGTCGCGAATCCCGAACCAATGGGTGGAAACGAACACCAGTACCGCCAGTGCGGCCGTGGCGGATAAATCGCGGGTTGGCGAATGCAAGCCCGGAATCAGGCCGACCAGATTGGCGACCAACACGAACAGCCACAGCGTCGCGACGAACGGCAATACCCGTCGCACCGCAGCTGCCGGCAGCACCTCGCCGATTGCGCCTTCTATGGCGACCACCACCGCCTCCAGCGCCGTATGCAGCCGCGCCAATCCGCCCTTCGCCGGCCAGCGCAGCAGTAACGCCAGCAAGGTAAATCCGGCCATCACGCCCCAGGTGGTCAACACCGTGCCGCTGATCGCCAGCGGTCCGAGATGCAAGGTAAGGTCGGGCTCGGTCATCGCGAATGCTCCTGCAAAAACCGGACGGCATTGTAGCCGCCGACCACAATGCCCAATACGATCAGGCTGACGGTCCAGCGTACCGAATAGCCCGCTGCCAGCGTATCCAGCCAACGCCCCAGGTAGGCGCCGGCCACGATGGGCACCACAAACAACAGTCCCAGCGTACCGCCGTACAGCAACACACCGAGCCAGGACGCCGATTGCCGGCGTTGTTCCTGCAAGCGCCGCGCATCGCGCCGGGTGAATTCGATCAATTTATTGCGAAAACTCATCGCTATGCTCCCCCCGGAACCCGGTTGCTCAACTCCGCCAAACGCCGCAGCAGCGAACGTTCGATTTCGGTCAGCGTCGCTCGCGCCCGGTGTACTTCCGAATCGGTGCGCGCCATTTCCGCCGCCAATTGCTCACACAAGGCGTCGGGATCGTCGCCGAGAAAATAGCGCACCGCGGTCAACGTCATCCGATTATCGGCAAAGCGCAACACGCCGCCCGGCAGGGCCAGATAGCGCCAGACGCCGGCTTGGTCGCGAAACCGCGCCAGCCCGTAACGCAATAACGCAATCATCCGCACGTGGCCGGGCAAGATACCGAAACTGCCGTCGGCGTCGGCCCCGACGAATTGGCCGACTTGCGGAAAATGCTCGACGCCGCAGCTGTCGAGCAAAGTCAATTCAAACCCGTTCATGCCGGCATCGCCCCCTTCATGTAACAGTCGGCTTCGCTGAGCGTGTCGTACTTGCCGGCGATGAAGGCCTCGCAGTCGGCGATGGTCTGTTGCAGCGGCACCCGCACGCCGGGCAAGCCGGTATGGTCGGCAACGGTAACGAAGGGTTGAGTCAGATAGCGTTGCAGGCGGCGGGCGCGTTCGACGATGCGCCGATCCTCGACCGATAATTCCTCGATGCCGAGCATGGCGATGATGTCCTCCAGCTCACGGTAACGCGCCAGATGCTCGCGTACCGCCCGTGCTACTTGATAATGGCGCTCGCCGACGATGTGGCGGTCCATGATCCGGCTGCCGGAGCGCAGCGGATCGATCGCCGGATAAATGCCCTTGGCCGCCTGCTGCCGCGACAGGATCACCACGCTATCCAGATGGCCGAGTATTGTCGCCACGGCGGGATCGGACATGTCGTCGGCCGGCACGTATACCGCCTGCACCGAGGTGATCGAACCGGAACGGGTGGAGACGATGCGCTCCTGCAACGACGCGACTTCGGTCAGCAAGGTGGGCTGGTAGCCGACCGTGGCCGGCATCCGTCCCAGCAAACCGGAAATCTCGCTGCCGGCCTGAACGAAACGGAAAATGTTGTCCATCAGAAACAGCACCTCGCCGTGCAGCGTGTCGCGCAGATACTCGGCATAGGTCAAGGCGGTGTAACCGACATGAAAGCGGACGCCGGGCGATTCGTCCATCTGGCCGTAAACCAGCAAAGCCTTGGGCAATACGCCGGCATCGGCCATTTCGTGCCACAGTTCGTGGCCTTCACGCATGCGTTCGCCGACCCCGGCATACACCGAAACGCCTTGCATGCCGGCGCTGACCGCATGCATGAATTCCATCATCAACACCGTCTTGCCGACGCCGGCGCCGCCGAACAGGCCGGTCTTGCCGCCACGCACGAACGGACACAGCAAATCGATGACTTTGATACCGGTTTCCAGAATCTGCGAGGCTGGCAAGGTCTCGCACAATAACGGCGGATTGGACAGGATATTCCGAAACTCTTTTCTCGGCAGCGGAGGGCCGTCGTCGAGCGGTTCGCCGAACAGATTCAACATCCGCCCCAGACAAGCCGGATCGACCGGCACGTGCAGCGCGCCGCCGCGGTCGTAGACCGGCATGCCGCGATACAGCCCGGACACCGGATGCAAGGCAATCGCCCGCACCAAGGTCGGTTCCAGGTGTTGAAACACCACCATCACATAGGCCGATCCGCCGTTGATCACGTCCAAAGCCTGGCCGATCGGCGGCAGATACTCGCAGCGCACGTCCACCACCGGCCCCTGTGCCGCTTCGATGCGGCCGACCGGTTGCTGCGAGTGGGGCTTGGTTTCCGCCGGCACCGAAGCGGATATGTCCGCTGTTGCCTGCCGGGCGATTGCTGCGTCTGCCATAAGCGCGATTTCCGTATAAAAGCTAGCGGAATACTACTCCTAAGTCCGGTATTTCACCAGCGCCACACCGGCGCGCGGTGCGGTCTCTATTTATCCATAATTGAGATTAACAATTCTAATAATATCGTTTTATTTCACAAAACGCAGTCATTAACATTGCTCCGTATAACGCCGGACGGTACTGACCCGACCGGCTGTTTTGCCCGCTCTACAACTTTATTCAAGAGGAAGCGATCATGCCTTTGCAACAACTCGTGGAATATTTCAACGACCGCCTAGAACAGGAACACAGCGATGGTATCCGGCCGTTTTTGTTGGAGAACGGCACCGTACACGGCTTGTTCGGGCCGATCAAAGTCGGCAGCACCTTGGCGCCGATCCGGGAAACCTTGCGCACGTCGCAGGTCGTCGGCCATATCGCGCAATTGACGGTCGCGGCGAATCCGGTACAGACGCTGTTGGGTAACGAGCTGGACAATCTGCTCAGTCTGCCTCAAGCGCCCGGCAACAGCGATTCGGTGATCAACTTCGACCGGCTGACCCGCACCGTGCACATGCTGAATTACTTGCCGCAGTCGCATCTGGACGAATTGCTATTTCTTTACGTCGATCCGCGGCATATTCTGGGCGTCAAGGCCGACCACGGTGCTTACTTCGAAGAGATCATCGTCAAATGCGGCTTGCAAACCAGTAACGTGGCCATTGCGCTGAGCGTCAGCAACGCTTACGCCCGCTTCTTTCCGTCCCTGCAAAAAGGTCTGGAAAATTACCAACGCCGCGGTTACCGGCTGGCGTTGAAATTCGACGTTCAGTCGCTGGAAAAAGCTGCGCTGGAATTGATCTCGAGGGTATCGCCGGATTTTGTCGGCTTATCCGCCGAGCATTTGGATCAAGTCAGAGACAACCAGTTGCTGGGCAAAATCCAGCAACTGAACAGCCTGGTCGCCTCGGTCAATGGCCGCAGCTTGCTATTGGATGTCGCCGACAAGCGCAGCGCGGCATTGGCCAGACAGAGCGGCTTCGATTTGGTACAGGGGCGTTATTTCGAACTGCCGGTGACGTCGGCGAATAGGCGGGACGCAGCACATCCGCTTGGCACCACGCAGAGTTACTCGAGCCGCAGCGCGTTGTGAAAGCGTTCGAGGCCATTCAACTTGTTGCAAAGCGCGATTTGCTGGAAGTTCTATCAATGACTTCAAGCAGACCAGACTGTTAGAACTAGAGTAATGCGGTAGCGCCGAGTTCCCCTCACCGTGCTGACCGGATACGTCATGCATACGCTGGATGTGCACAGCGAAAACCCGACGCGGAAAGCGATGGGTGGGGACAGTTCTCAGCGCGATCGAAGATCTGCGCGCTTTACTTTATCCCTTGTTTGACTTTGCCCCAATCCATCTCGAACCGAAAGGGCTGTGCCGGCTCGGCGGCGGCTGTCACGCGTTGAATGCGCTCCTCGGTTAGCGGATGAGTTTGCAACAGCACCGGGATGCTGCCGGTCAGCGTATCCGCGGTTTGAATTTTTTTAAAAAAAGCCGCCAGGTTTTGCGGCGATAAGCCGGCAGCGGTCATGATTTCGATCGCCCCGTCGTCGGCGCGGCGCTCCTGATCGCGGTCGAATGACAGGCTATCCAGTTGCGAGCTAAGTTCGATCAACTGCGACAGTACCGACACGTCGCCGAATACAATGCCGATCAACACCCCCATACCGGCCTGACGCACCAGTTTTCGCATCCCGTGTCGCTGCAGCACATGGGTCAATTCATGCGCTAACACGCCTGCGACTTGTTCGGGATTGTCGGCATTTTCGATCAGCCCGGTAGTCACCACCACGTAACCGCCGGGGAAAGCAAACGCGTTGATCATGTCGGCATCGACCACCGCCACCTGGTATGCGATCTCCGCGCCGTCGAACTGATCTATGCGGTTAACGATGGCGTTAACCCCGTCGGTGACGGTTTGATCCGCGATAGTTCGTTTACCGGTTTGGTAGTGTTCGAAGGCAACTTCGCCGATTTTTTGCTCCCATTCATAGGGAATCAAATCGGCGATCAAGGGCGCGGCATAGTGCAACGCCGCATATCCGCCAACAAAAAACGCCGCAATCAGCCCCAGGTAAACCGGCACTCGATGTTTTTCGCCGCTGAGTGTTTGACGCTGCCGGGTTTGCAAGGCAGTTAGGTGCGCGCGAGCCGGTTGCGGTAAATTCAGCGACAGCAGGGTAACGAATAGGCCGGGCTCCGCGCACAACAAGGCGTGCCGACCATTGTGGTCTGACCAGCCGATTTGCAAGGTCGTACACGGGTCGCCGATCAGCTCCAAGGTGGTGCCTTGCAGAGCAATCGCCTGTCGCCCCCGTTCGGCCAGTTCGAATTCGATCAGTCCGTGCGCGGATACGGTAAACCGCACACTGAATTTGTCGCGCCCGGCATAGTAAAGCCCATTGAAATTGCTTCCTGAATTCATAGTCTTCTGTGCGCTGAATAGTCTATCCGCGGTATCAGCGGGTCGGGATGAACTGGCGTAGCCAAGAGCCGAAACCCGGCGAGTTGCGGGTTTGAATATAAACATCGCCCGGCCCCGTAAACCGGCAGACCAGACCTTCGCCGCTGGTAAAGCTGGAAATCCAGCCTTTGGCGGCTTTTTCGATTTTATAATTGGCGTTGGCGCTCCAGGCCACCATATGGCTGTTGTCGATGATACGGGTTTCGCCGGGTGCCAGCGACAGCTTTTGGATGCCGCCGTAGGTGCTGATCGCCAGTTTGCCCTGCCCGCTTACCCGCATCACGAAGAAGCCTTCGCCGGAAAACAGACCCTTGGTCAGGTTTTGCGCCTTAGTGGAGACTTGCACCGATTGCTCGGCTGCCAAAAATCCGTCTTTCTGTAAGATGTATTCTTCCGAGCCGTCCATCTCGAGTATGGCGATTTCGCCGGGATAGGCAGACGCCATCAACACTTCGCCGGGCCCGCGTGCCGCAGTAACGGTTTGAAAAAACAACGACTCCCCGGTCAGCAGTTTGCGGGATAACCCGCCCAACAAGCCTCTTTCCATTTTTGAACTCACATCCAGCGTCTCGCTCATGGTGATCATCGCCCCCGACTCGGCTTTGATGGATTCGTTGAGTTCCAGACAGACCCTTAAGGTCGAAAATGCGCCGGGGTTGGTTATATCGAATTTCATACATCGCTCCTATGTTGACTATGGCCGGCGCCTAGTCTAACGGATTTCATAGTTCAGTTTTAAAAAAGCAGATTTTGCTTGGCCGCGAGCTAGCGATGTCACGAACAAGGAAGAAGGGGGTCAGGCATAAAAGAGAAAAGCCTTTCAAGCACGCTTACTTGCTAGATCTGGCCCTTTTCCTCGCTTTTCCTCGAACGTGATCGATTATTTGGCTTTTTATAACGGCCGCCGATCGCACTCAACCTTGGGCTATCAGTACCCGCCTGAATTCGAGCGGGAATTTTTATAGAAACGCTGCCTGAAGTGGTGTCCGGTTTTTTGACCATTACATTTCGTGAATGGTAAGCGAGACCGGAGGCAAAACTACACCGCCGGTCCCGTACTTCGTTAACCGCTGAAGTGGGTTTTAGAACATTGCAGACGTTTGACCACGGCCGCCAGGCGGTCGATTTCTTCATAGGTGTTATAGAACGCCAGTGAAGGCCTGACCGTCGCTTCCAAGCCAAACCGGCGCAGAATCGGCTGGGCGCAGTGGTGGCCGGAACGCACGGCAATGCCGGCCTCGTTCAAGGCTTTGCCGACATCCTGCGTACTATGGCCGGCGAGTACGAACGACAACACGCTGGTTTTGTCCGGCGCGGTGCCGATCAAGCGCAGGCCCGGAATCATGCGTAGCGCGTGCATGCCGTATTCCAGCAACTCGTGCTCGTAACGGGCCACGTTCTCGATGCCGATTCGGCTCAAATAATCCAGCGCCGCGCCCAAACCTACCGCATCGGCGATATTGCCGGTACCGGCTTCGAATTTGGCCGGGGCCGGCTGGTAGACGGTTTTCTCGAAGGTCACGTCTTCGATCATATTACCGCCGCCCTGCCACGGCTGGGTGGCTGCCAACAGTTCCGGCTTGCCGTACAACACGCCGATGCCGGTCGGGCCGAAGATCTTGTGGCCGGAAAACACGAACCAATCGCAATCCAGACTTTGCACATCGACCCGCAAATGCGACACCGATTGCGCGCCGTCCAGCAACACCTTGGCCCCCGCCCGATGCGCCAGTTCGATCATTTCCGCCGCCGGTGTTACGGTACCCAAGGCGTTCGAAACCTGGGTGAACGATACCAGCTTGGTCTTGGCGTTCAGCAATTTTTGGTACTCGGCCAAAATCACCTGGCCGTCGTCGTCGACCGGAATCACCCGCAACACCGCGCCGGTTTCCTGACATAGCTGCTGCCACGGCACAATGTTGGCGTGATGCTCCAGCCAGCTGATGACAATCTCGTCGCCCTCACCGATAAATTGCCGGCCCCAGCTTTGCGCGACCAGATTGATCGCCTCGGTGGAACCGCGCACAAATACGATGTCGTCGGCCGACGACGCATTGATGAAACGCGCCACGGTATCCCGAGCACCCTCGTAAGCGTCGGTAGCCCGCGCCGCCAGTTCATGCGCGGCGCGGTGGATATTCGAGTTCTCGTGTCGATAAAACTCGGAAATCCGGTCGATCACGCATTGCGGCTTTTGCGTGGTTGCGGCGTTATCGAGCCAGGCCAGCGGATAGCCGTTGACGCGTTCCGCGAGGATTGGAAAATCCTTGCGTACCCCATGCACGTCGAAAGACGGATGCGCGTTACCGAGCGAGGTCAAATCGGCATTTCTGCCCAATGCCGCCAAATCGTGCAAAAAATAGAACGACGAAGCCGCTGCCGGCGGCTTGGGACCCACCAAGTTTCCTGGCTTGACGGCCAAGGCCTGTTTCAGTTCCGCTTCGCCGGGCAGACCGAAGCTACGCGAAACCAAACCCGACGGCGCATTTTGGTCGATACCGGGCAGCCGATCGAAACCGGAGGCTACGTTTGCGGCCGGCGCCAACGTGGCGGCCGAATGCGGCACATTGTCGATGGCTGCGCCGTCGGTCATCGGCGCAGAGCTAAAGTACAAGTTGGCCAAGAGGGTCAGTTCCGCCGCGTCCGGCAGACCGGCCGGCACCGGGCCGCCGTTCAAGGCTTGTTGCGCCAGCGCGGCCAAATCCGGATTAGGCGTAGTCATAGTAGTTGTCCACTTCGACGTTTTCGAGCACGCCGATGGCGTCGTCGGTCAAAATCGCCAGCGAGCAATACAGCGACACCAGATACGAGGCAATGGCTTTGTGGTTGATGCCCATGAAGCGCACCGACAAGCCCATGCTCAGTTCGTCGGTCAGATTCGGTTGGTACAAACCGACTACGCCTTGGCGGCTTTCGCCGGTGCGCAGCAGCAGAATATTGGTTTTGCCGTTGCTGATTTTCAGTTTGTCGGTTGGGATCAACGGCAGACCGCGCCAGGTGATGAACTGCGAACCAAACAAAGACACAGTCGGTGGCGGTGTGCCGCGGCGGGTGGCTTCGCGGCCGAAGGCGGCTATCGCGCGTGGGTGGGCCAGGAAAAACGCCGGCTCCTTCCAGACCCGGGCGATCAGTTCGTCCAGATCGTCCGGAGTTGGTGAACCTTTGCGGGTTTTGACTTTTTGCGACTCGGCGACATTGTTCAACAAACCGTACTCAGCGTTGTTGATCAGTTCGCTTTCCTGACGTTCTTTGACGGTTTCTATGGTCAGGCGCAATTGCTCGTGGATCTGGTTATGCGGACTGCTATACAAGTCAGCAACGCGGGTATGCACGTCCAGTACGGTATTGACCGCATTCAGGCGGTATTCGCGGCCCCACTCTTCGTAATCGACGAAGGTTTGCGGCAGCACTTTCTCGTCCAGGCTGGAGCAATCGACAGCGATGCTGGTTTCGCTTTTAACTTTGTTGACCCGATAAATACCTGCTTCGACCGGTACCCAAGGCAACAGGTGAACCAGCCAGCGCGGCGTAATCGTGCCCATCATCGGCACGGTTTTGGTGGCGTTCGATAAGGTGCGCGCGGCGACGTCGCCTAACGCGGTATGGGCTTCATGGATATCCGACATAACAACTCCCTAAGTGGTTTGGTGACAATTGAAAATCGCCGTAGCGATCCTTTTTGCATCAGCCGCACCGGAAACCGGCCCGGAGCATTACTTTTCTTCAGGCCAAAAAAAAGCCAATGAACCTCGGCCGCGATTAAAACGGTCAAGATTCATTGGCTTCCGGTGGTCCGGTCAGCGGATGACTAATATCAAGATAATGGCTGCTTGGAAAGGCTGTCAAGCCGCGCCGGCTTTGAACCAGCGGCCGTTATCGAGTTACTGAATATGCTTATCTAAAAATAACGTTTAGCGAAATTAAGAAAACGCGTTTTGCGCAGCCAATTCATTTTATCTGTTTGTTTTTCTTAAAATTTTCTTGTCATCGCCTTGAAAAGGCGTTCGCTAAAAAAGTTTTCGGCTAAACCGATTTTTTTTATAAAAAACTTCAAATGCCGCCGCCGGCGGCGAAAATTTCGGTCCGGGTTTGGCCTTGGCTGACATGACTGCCCGGCGGCACGCTGTGGGTCAACCAGACGTTACCGCCGATGATCGAGCCCTTGCCTATCGTGATCCGGCCCAAGATCGTCGCGCCGGCATAAATCACCACATCGTCCTCGACGATCGGATGGCGGGCATTGCCCTTGACCAGCATGCCGTTGTCGTCTTTCTCGAAGCGTTTCGCGCCCAGCGTCACGGCCTGATAGACCCGCACCCGGCTGCCGATCACGGCAGTCTCGCCGATGACGACGCCGGTGCCGTGGTCGATAAAAAAACAATCGCCGATTTGGGCGCCGGGATGGATGTCGATACCGGTGGCCGAATGCGCCAACTCGGCAATCACCCGCGCCACCAACGGCGCTCCCAAATTGTAAAGCTCGTGCGCTACCCTATGGTGTATCGACGCGGTAATCCCCGGATAACACACCAACACTTCGTCCGAGCTGCGTGCGGCCGGATCGCCTTCGTACGCAGCCTGAATGTCGCTATCGATCAACCGCCGGATTTTCGGCAGCCGTTTGGCAAATTCGCGGGTTATCTCGACTGCCCTGGGTTTGACATCGGTCGATGAGCCGTTTTGCTCGGCAACGAAACGCAGTTCCAAGGCCACTTGCCGCTCTAATTGGCGCAACAGACTGTCCAGGGTATGGCCGACGAAGTAGTCGATACCTTCGTCGTTCAAGTCCTCCTGGCCCAAACGATTCGGAAACAACACCGCGCCGAGGCTATCGATGATCGGACCGAGCACTTTGCGCGACGGCAATTTCGGCGGATGCTCGCGGCGCTGGCGGTGTTCCAGCGATTTCACGCGCAGGTCGCGCAACTCGGCGACCAGCGCGTCGATACCCCAGCCAGTGGCGATATCGCTTAGACTCATACCGCCACTCCCTGGGCATCGAACAAACCTTCGAACAAGGCCGAACTCAGATAACGTTCGCCCGAGTCCGGCAAAATCACGACGATGGTCTTGCCGACATTCTCTTCGCGTTTGGCCACCCGCACTGCGGCGGCGACCGCGGCACCGCAGGAAATGCCGGCCAGGATCCCCTCTTCCCGCGCCAAGCGCCGGGCATACTCAATCGCGTCGTCGTTGCTGACCCGCTCGATGTCGTCGACCAGCGACAAATCCAGGATGTCCGGCACGAAGCCGGCACCGATGCCTTGGATTTTATGCGGCGCCGGTTGTAGCTCCTGGCCGCTACGGAACTGGGTCAGGATCGGACTGGCTTCCGGCTCGACCGCAATCGAGACGATCGGTTTACCCTGGGTCAGCTTGATGTACCGCGATACGCCGGTAATGGTGCCGCCGGTACCGACGCCGGAGACGAAGATGTCGATCGCGCCGTCGCTGTCGCGCCAGATTTCCGGGCCGGTGGTTTGTTCATGGATCGCCGGATTGGCCGGGTTCTTGAATTGTTGCAACAAAACATAGCGTTCCGGATCGGAGGCGACGATTTCCTCGGCTTTGGCGATCGCGCCTTTCATGCCTTTGGCGCCTTCGGTCAACACCAGTTTGGCGCCGTAGGCCACCAGCAATTTGCGGCGTTCGATGCTCATGGTGTCCGGCATCGTCAAGGTCAGCGGGATACCGCGCGCGGCGGCGACAAAAGCCAGGGCGATGCCGGTGTTGCCGCTGGTCGGTTCGATGATTTCCTTGCCTGGGCCCAGCAAACCACGCTGTTGGGCGTCGTTGATCATGGCCGCGCCGATCCGGCATTTCACCGAATAGCCGGGGTTGCGGCCTTCGATTTTGGCCAGCAAGGTCACCGGCGCGCCGTCGGTGATGCGGTTGAGTCTGACCAGCGGCGTGTTGCCGATCGATTGCGAATTGTCGGGGTACCAATATGCCATGTTGATGTCCTTGCGCCGCAGCGGCGCGAATACGTTAAATGCGTTAAATGCGTTGAAACAATCCCCTCCCATTGTACGCACCGTCCGATTTAAGAGGTAGCCCGGCCGCTGCCGGCGTTTAACAACTCGCCGATAAAGCAACGCAAATAAGTGGGTAAATACAGTTGCTTAAGATACGCCAATTTGGTCATAGAGCGCGGGATCAAATGCGCCAGATCGATACAGATCAGATCGCTGTCGTTGCCCGGCTCGTACGAAGCGCCGGAAATGATGCCCACTCCCAGACCGAGCCTGACATAGGTTTTGATCACGTCCGAGTCGGCGGCGGACAAGGTGATATCCAGTTCCAAGCCGTGCTTGGCAAAGGCTTTTTCGATATTGGAGCGACCGGTATAACCGGGCGAATAGGTCAATAACGGATAGGACGCCAGCTTCTCCAGCGTCAGCTTGGCGTCGGCGAGCGGATGGCCCTGCGGTACGATCGCGACGTGGTTCCATTCGTAGCACGGCTTGATCACCAGCTTCTCGCTGTCCTCCATTTTTTCGGTGCAGATGGCGATGTCGGCTTCGTGGCGGTACAGCAAATCGATGATTTCGCCCGGCGACGACTGCACCATGTAAATGGTCACGCCGGGAAATTGCTCGCGAAACTTGCGGATCGGCTCCGGCAACAAATACTTGGCCTGCGTGTGCGTCGTGGCGATGTGCAAGGCGCCGTTGCGGTTGGCCTGGTAGTCGTCGGCGATGGTCTGGATGTTGCGTTTGGCCAGATCGATGCCTTCGATTTCCTTCATCACCCGCTCGCCCATCGGCGTAAAACCTAGGATTTTCTTGCCGTGGCGTTCCAGCAGCGGCGAGCCCAGTTCCTCTTCCAGCAATTGAATATGGCGGCTGGCAGCGGATTGGACGATATTGACCTTGTCCGCGGCCTTGGACAGGTTGAACTGGGTTTCCGGCAGCAGGCGCAGTAGTTCCAATTGGCTGAAATTCATCGATGCGCACTCCTTTGCCGAAGCCGGCTAGTCATCAGTTGAACCAATGCGCATGTTTGATCCGCAGCGCCACCCGGTCGCCCTTTTGTAACGCCAGTTCGCGGAACTGTTCGTTGGGCATTTCGGCGTAAATCGTGGCGCCGGAACCGTTGGCACCGTCGCGGTTCAATTCCAGCCGGATCGTGCCGCCCAGATGTTGCCAGTCTTTCAGATAAACCGGGGCTTGATTCTGATCGACTGGTTTTTCGACGCCGATATGGTGCGGCCGGACATGGGCGACGATGCCTTGCGAGTCGTCGACGATCACGCCGCTTTGCTTGAGCCAGAAATGTTCCTCGTCGTCGAGTTTGAAGACGTTGGTCTGGCCGATGAAACGGGAAACGAAGTCGCTGGCCGGATGATCGTAGATTTCGCTCGGCGTACCCTTTTGTTCGATCTTGCCATGGTTCAACACCACGATCTGGCTGGAGACTTCCATCGCCTCTTCCTGGTCGTGGGTGACGAAGATGCTGGTCACGTTCAGTTCCTGGTGCAAATGCCGCAACCACAGCCTTAAATCCTTGCGCACGCTGGCATCCAGCGCGCCGAACGGCTCGTCCAGCAGTAATACCGACGGCTCGACCGCCAAGGCTCTGGCCAAGGCGATGCGCTGGCGCTGGCCGCCGGACAATTGATCCGGGAACCGGTCGTGCAGCCAATCGAGTTGCACCAAATTCAGCAAGTCGTGGACCTTCTTGCGGATGATCGCTTCGCTGGGCCGGTCCTTGTGCGATTTGACCCGCAAGCCGAAGGCGATGTTGTCGAACACCGTCATGTGGCGGAACAAGGCGTAATGCTGAAACACGAAACCGATCTGCCGGTTTTTGACCGGTTGCTGGGTGACGTTATCGCCTTTTAGGTAAACCTCGCCTTGGTCGGCCTGCTCCAGGCCGGCGATGATGCGCAGCAAGGTGGTTTTGCCGCAGCCGGACGGTCCCAACAGCGCCACCAGTTCGCCTTCCGGAATATCCAGGTTGATGTTGTCCAGGGCTTTGAAGTCGCCGAACTGTTTGCTGATGTTTTGTAGGGTGATGCTCATGGCGGCAGTCTCTGTGAATCGTATTTGGAAATTATTTTCAAGGCCGACGCGTCGGGTTATACCCATAGGGCACAAGCGCCTAACGGCTCGGTAACCGCTCCTGCGTTACCCTACCTCCTTTATGCCCCAGAGGGTATGCATCCATGCAGTCGTAACCCGACCTACGTTGTTTCGATTTTTATGCCTTCGCCTTTTTCCGGTCTTCGCTTTGTTTCCATTCCAGCAGGGTTTTGAAGATCAGGGTCACGATCGCCAGGCCGGCCAGGATCGACGCACCGGCAAAGGCGGCGACGAAGTCGTATTCGTTGTAGCTGACCTCGACATGCAGCGGCAGGGTGTTGGTCAGGCCGCGAATATGGCCGGATACCACCGACACCGCACCGAACTCGCCCATCGCTCTGGCATTACAGAGCAGCACGCCGTACAGCAAGCCCCATTTGATGTTGGGCAAGGTAATCTTGAAAAAGGTTTGCCAGCCGCTGGCCCCCAAGGACAAGGCCGCTTCTTCCTCTTCGTGGCCGATTTCCTGCATCAGCGGGATCAATTCACGGGCGACGAATGGAAAGGTCACGAACAAGGTCGCCAGGACGATGCCGGGCACTGCGAAGATAATCTTGATGTTATGTTCGGCCAACAGCGGCCCCAACCAACCTTGCGAGCCGAAGATCAATACGTAAATCAAACCGGCGATCACCGGCGACACCGAAAACGGCAAATCGATCAAGGTAATCAACAGGCTTTTGCCACGAAACTCAAAGCGAGAGATAGCCCAAGCCGCCGATACGCCGAACACGGTGGTCAACGGCACCGTGATGGCGGCGGTCAGCAAGGTCAAACGCATCGCCGCCAGAGCGTCCGGATGTTGCAGCGCCGTGGCATACGCTGACCAGCCCTTGCTGAAGGCATTGATCAAGACCGTCGCCAGCGGCAACACCAAAAACAGGCCGATGGTGGCCAGACTGATGCCGATCAGCACCAGCCGCACCCAGTCGGCATCTTTCAGCGCCAGCGCGTTGGCCGGTTTTCCTATAGCTGTAGAAATCGCACTCATCGCCGTCTCCTTAAAGTTGGCCGCTACGGCGGCGCACCCACCATTGCAGGCTATTGATTAACAGCAGCAACAGGAACGAAATTACCAACATGGTCAGACCTATCGCCGTGGCGCCGGCATAGTCGTATTGTTCGAGCTTGGTGATGATTAACAGCGGCACCACTTCCGAGATGTAGGGCATGTTGCCGGCGATAAAAATCACCGAGCCGTACTCGCCGACGCCGCGGGCAAAAGCCAAGGCAAAACCGGTAATGGTCGCCGGTAGAATGTTGGGGAAAATCACTTTGATGAATGCCTGCCAGCGGCTGGCGCCCAGGCTGGCAGCGGCTTCTTCCATGGCCAGATCGAATTCCTGCAACACCGGCTCGACGGTACGCACCACGAACGGCAAGCCGATGAAAATCAACGCGAACACGATGCCCAAGGGTTTGAACGCAATCTGCACGCCGGTAGCTTCGATCACCCATTTGCCGATCCAACCCTTGGGTTCGTAGATCGTCGCCAACACGATGCCGGCCACGGCGGTCGGCAAGGCAAACGGCAAGTCGATCAGCGCGTCGAACAGTTTTTTGCCGGGAAACGGATAGCGCACCAGCGTCCAGGCGATGACAAAGCCCAAGGCGGCGGCGACGGCGGCGGCGATCAAGGCCGCGCCGAAGCTGACTTGAAACGAGGCGATCACCCGCTTGTTGGTCAAAATCCCCCAAAACTGTTCCAGACTCAGATTCAGCGATTTCAGCAACAACGCACTGAGCGGAATCAAGACGATCAGCGTCAGGTAGAGCAAGGTAAACCCTAAAGCGGGGCGAAATCCGGGCATGATGTGGCTTTGTGGCATAACTATTTTTATGTAGGTCGGGTTAGCGAAGCGTAACCCGACGTTTGGCAATCGATTTGTCGGGTTACGCTTCGCTAACCCGACCTACATTTTCATTCGCAACAATATCTTTCTACGGCGTATAGATCTGGTCGAAATTGGCGCCGTCGTCGAAGTGTTCTTTCTGCACCTGCGCCCAGCTGCCGAAGCGCTCGTTCACCGTGAACAATTCCAGTTTCGGGAAGCGTTTCAGATCCTCGGCATCGGCGTGTTCCGGATGCGACGGCCGATAGAAATGCTTGGCCACCAATTTTTGGCCAATCGGGGTGTACAGATAATTCAAATAGGCTTCGGCCAAGTCCTGGGTGCCGTTTTTCTTGACCACTTTGTCGACCACGGTCACCGGCGTTTCGGCTTTGATGCTGGTCGGCGGCACGACGATTTCATATTCGCTGGCGCCGAACTCCTTCAAGGCCAGGAAGGCTTCGTTTTCCCAGGTAATCAAGACATCGCCGATGCCGCGTTGAATAAAGGTCGTGGTCGAGCCGCGGGCGCCGGAGTCCAGTACCGGCACGTTTTTAAACAGCTTTTTGACGAAATCCTTGGCGGCGTCCTTGCTGCCGAATTTCTTCTCGCCGTAGGCCCAGGCCGCCAGATAGTTGTAGCGGGCGCCGCCTGAGGTTTTGGGATTGGGGGTGATCACTTGCAAGCCGTCCTGGGTCAGATCGCCCCAGTCCTTGATCCCTTTGGGATTGCCTTTACGCACCAGAAACACGATGGTCGAGGTGTACGGCAGGCTGTTGTCCGGCAGCCGTTTTTGCCAGTCTTTCGGCAGCAAATTGGCTTTCTCGGCGATCTGGTCGATGTCGTAGGACAGGGCCAAAGTCACCACGTCGGCTTCCAGGCCGTCGATCACCGCCCGGGTCTGTTTGCCGCCGCCGCCGTGCGATTGCTGAACGTTAACGTCCTCGCCGGTTTTTTGTTTCCAGTACTTGATGAATTCCTTGTTGAAATCCTGATAGAACTCGCGGGTCGGGTCGTACGACAC
This sequence comes from Methylomonas koyamae, assembly GCF_006483455.1. Taxonomy (GTDB): domain Bacteria; phylum Pseudomonadota; class Gammaproteobacteria; order Methylococcales; family Methylomonadaceae; genus Methylomonas; species Methylomonas koyamae_B. Next base: position 36,481 of record NZ_PPPU01000022.1, on the reverse strand, counting down.
GTTCAGGATGGTCCGGTCCGCCACCGCCGTGGCGCTGGCCAGCAGGCCTAACGCAAGCAGCACGGATTTAACGGTGTAACTCAGCTTCATAATGACTCCTCAAGAGATTGATTCGGTACTCGGTAGCCGAAACGCCCGGCTTTAACACCTTTGGCGATATGGTACGCGGCCTTTTATCTGATTTAAAATGATCGTTTTCGAGATACATATCTTATTTAGGGATATAAAAACCCACGGCTCCGCCCGGCTCGACCAACCGGCCAAACCTGCTCAGGGGGAATGAGCGTTTAATTAATGATATTTGGGCTTGCCGTCGCCGAATGCGTTCAGCGAAACTTCGAAATAAAAGAAGTTGCTCGGTTCGTTGGTAAAAGGGCCGTTGGTTCTGGCCAAAGAGGTCGTATAGTCTCCGGGCGTGTAATGGGCGTAACTCAAGCTCCAATCCACGAAAGCATTCAACTTGTGGCGCAGGCGGATATCGAATTCGTGACCCATAAAGGTCTTGCCGTTGCCGTTACCCAAACCGGCCCGCCGCCATCCGCCGGCATCGCTTTCCAGCCAATAGGCGTTGTAACCGGTATCGATCCGCACATCCTTGTAGGGCGTAAATTCCAACCGCGCCTTGGGGGCATGAATGTTATCCCACGAGTAATAGTCGTTGCGCGACCAAGGCTGGTTAAAGCCGTAAAAAGCATCGAAGCGTTGATTGGTGCGGTCGCCGCCGGTTTTATCGCCGGTACCGTAGCCGTAATACAGGCTGGCGCGGGGTTTCCAGTCGTGGTCGAAGGTGTAACCCAACTCCAGCGAGTAAGCCAACGCGTCGTGTTGTTCGACGATCTGCGAATAGTTATTGCGGTTGGTTCCGGTCAAGCGACCTTGGTGACCGAACTGCTTGGTGATATCGGCATCGAAATCGAAGCCGCTGTCCCAAAACAAGCCGTAAACCCGTAAACCCGGTGAATAAATATCAGCATCGGCCTTGCGGTTGGCGTTGATCGGATTGCGCGGATCGCCATCGACGTGCTTACCCAGAAAATACGGTTGGATCGTCACATAGTCCGACCATTGCTTCCAACTGAACACCGCGCCATAGAACCAGGTGTCTTCGTCGGGCTGGTCGAAGTCGTATTTCAAGCGGTCGACCGGTTGAAATACGAAGGTATCCAGATCCCAGTTGTTCTGCTTCTTGCCGAACCGCACCCGATAACCTTCGAAATTGTTGGTGGTATTGCGGAACTCGTTGTTACCGACCAAGCGCCGGTCCAGTAGCTCCAGATGCTGGCGACCGGCGCGAATGCTGATCGGCCGGTTATGGCCCAAGGCATTGGCGAAATACAACTCGGCATAGCCCTGGATCATTTCGAATTCGTTGACGTCGGCGTCGGTCCGCGAGTAGAGGCCGTTATAACTGCGGGCGTCCTCCAATTCCATGACAAAGCGTAGCGGATCGAGAATATCCTTTACCCCCAGAAAAGCCCGGGTTCGTAACAACCAGATATTGTCGGGATCGGGCCGGTAAACTCCGCTGTTGTTTGCTCCTACCGGGCGGTAATCGTTTTCCCGGTATTCGTAACGGCTGCGAAAATCCAGACCGACGTCCAGCCACTCTACATTGCGGAATTGTTCGAATTGGGTTTTGCTCAAGTTTCTGACATAAGCCGGCGTATCCGGTGCCGGTTCCACCCGGTAGCCTTTGGTCGGCCGGTAATAATCCTCGGCGCCGACGTTCCCAATTAGGCCGAGCAGTAAGCCGATCGCACCGGTCGCCGATCGTGCGCTGATGTGTTTTCTTCTCATGGTTAACTCGTGTATTCGGTTGCAGACGTGGAATCAAAATTCCTGATTGGCTAACTTCCGGCGATCCGGTCGGTTATCGGTGCTATTGGTTTTTTCGCCGCGGGTACGGTAGAACTGGGGTTAGATGCGTCAGGCACTTTTCACGCGAAACTTTTCATGTTTCTCGATTTGTACCACACGGCCGTCGTGCACCACGATTTCCACCGAACCGAAACGCAGCCCCCGCAAGATGGCAATGACTTGCCTGACCAGCTCTTGCTGCTGGGCCGATGTTGAAAAGTCGGTTTCGAATTGGATTTGCATGTGGTCTCCGCGCGCATGAACTGCATAAGAACTCCCGTTGCGAAACATGTTACGAAAAACAAATAGCCGTTTGAAACGGTAAATATCGATTATTAAATCGAAAAAAAAGATAAAGCATGAACACACCAGTACATAGCAAAACCTGAGGGCAAAAAAAACGCCGGCCCTTGCGGGACGGCGTTTTCCGGTGGCGAAGCGCGGCGGTTTACAGCTTGCCGAGCACTTCCTTGGCTTCGGCCAAGCCGTCGAACTCGACTTTCTTGTCGACCGCTTTTTGCAGATACTCGCGAGCTTTGACCGGATCGTTGGTTTTGTAATAAATCATGCCCATGTGGTAGTTGCTGATCGGCGATTGTGCGTCGCGTTCGATCGACTTGTTCATGATTTCCTTGGCCTTGTCGTAATTGCCCTGCTTGTAGGCAATCCAGGCCACGGTATCCAGCATATTTGGGTTGTTGGTTTTCAGCAGGGGTTCTGCCAGTTTGGCAGCCCGCTCCAGATTTTCCGGCGTCGCCGCGAAATCCGACAAGTAGCTTGCCAGATTATTGACCGCCACCGCCGAATCGGGATGCTGTTTGTAGGAAGCTTCATACAGGGCTAACACTTCCTGATTCTGACCGTCGCGGTGGTACAAACGAGCCAGATCGTCGACCAGTTCCATGGCTCCGCCAGTTTTCTCGATACCTTTTTTATAAATATCGATCGCGCCGGCTTTGTTTTTCTGGGCCAGTTCGATCAAGGCCAAGTTGCGATAAGGGCTATACCAATCGGGTTTGATCGACTGCGCCTTCTGGTAAGCGGTTTTGGCTTCGGCAAACTTCTGCTCGTTCAGATAGGCGCCACCGATCAGGTTATAGGCGACGAAATGGTCCGGCTGTTGTTTGACCACCTGTTGCAACTTGGCCAAGGCTTTGTCCGATTGTTTTAACACCAGATAGCTTTTCACCATTTCGGTCAAAGGCTCCACCGCATCCGGTTTCCGCTCCAAGGCCTTGCTAAAGGCTTCGACACTTTCCGCCAGCTTGTTTTCCGCCTGGTAGGCCAAACCGGACATGTAAAAACCGGTAGCGTCCTTGTCGTTCAAATCCTGCACCTGCTTGGCCGCGGCTTGGGCTTTGTCCCAGTGCTTTTGCGTCACTTCCAGTTTGAACAGAGCTTCCAGACCCTTCAAGCTTTTCGGATTGGCTTTCAGCAAAGATTCAAGTTGGGCTTTGGCTTGGTCGGGCTTATTACCTTTCAAAAACAGGCCGACCAAATCCAGTTGCGCGGTTTCGTCGGTCGGTGTCAGCGACACGACTTTTTCCATGTTCTCGCGCGCCAGTTCATCTTCGTTATTGCGCAGATGCGCCGCCGACAGCATTTTCAACACGCCGGTGTTGTTGGGCTGATCGACCAGCACCGCCCGGAAGTCGGCGATTGCGTCCGGAATCCGGTTTTCCGCCAGCGCAAATTGGCCGCGCATCGTCAACGCTTCGGCGTCGCGCGGATTGTTTTCCAGTACTTCCTTGATCAGGGCTTTGGCTTCGTCGCCGCGTTTGGTCAAGGCATACAAGGCGGCCAATTTATTGCGCGCGGTGATCGCGTTCGGGCCTAATTTGTCGCGGTCGACAATTTCTTTCAAAGTGGATTCGGCCTTGTCGAATTCTTTTTTGGCCAGATGGATGTTAGCCAGTTTGAATTTCAATTCGTAGGCATCCGGCTTTTGCTCGATCATCGGCAGCAGTTCGGCAATCGCCACTTCCGGCCCGCGCTTTTCCAGCAAAAAATCGATTAAGTAGGTTTTTGCAGTATCGTTGTCCGGCATTTGGGCGACGGCGTTACGCAAAGTGGCTTCGGCCTTGTCGACTTGCTGAGTGCCGACCTGAAACAGCGCCAGGCTGCGGTAATGCTGCAATTGCTGCGGTTCGAGCTTGACGATGTCCGCCAGCGTATTCTCGGCTTCCGCCGCATTCTGGGTTTTGGCGTACAAACCGGCCAACATGCTGCGCAGCGGCACATTGTCTGTCTTTTTGGCAATCGCCTGTTGCAATAGCGCAATGGCCTGATCGGTTTTGTCCAGACGGGTTTGAATCGATGCCATCATCAATGTAGCCGGCACGTCGTCCGGACTTTGCTTCAGCGCGCGCTCGACCGAAGCAATGGCGCCGTCGTTATTGTTTTTGGCTGATTGCACGCCGGCCAGCAATACCAGCGCTTCGACGTTGTCCGGTTCTTTCGCCAGCGCTTCACCGACCATTTTTTCGGCATCGTCGACCATTCGATTCAGTAGCAGCAATTGGCCGACCCTGACTCTGGCCATCACATGATTCTCGCTGCTGGCGACAACGCCGCTGTATTCCTTGAACGCGGCTTCGATTTTACCTTGCTTGCTTAGGGCCTCAGCCATTTGAAACCGGCTTTCGGCGTCTTTCGGATCGATTTGCAGAACGTTTTTAAAGGCCAATTGGGCTTTCTCGTAATCGCCCGCTTGAAACAGCTGCTTACCCTCTTCCATGTATTTCGCTTTCCGTTCCTCGGCGCCGTTACAGGCCACCAATCCGGTCGTCAAAACAACAATGCCCAGATTTTTCAAAAAATTATGTGTTGTCATGAGTATCTCGATGATTCTTGCGTGTGGTTGTTTAGGACGCGCCGGTCGAAGCGGATGACTCCATCCCGCCCGGAACAGATTCAAATAGACACTGAAAAATCAACGCCTTATATCTGGTCCGCAATGATCTTCCGTCGAAAAACGGAACTTCGAATATCGTTTCCTTAGCCGCTTTAAAAACGCTGCTAGCCCGATTTTAACTTATTTGTATCGTTAAACTGGTACTGGCTTCGGTAATTTGCGGGGAAACGAGGTGCGACATGACGCCGCACCCCGGCAACGAAAAGGCTTATTGGGCGGGAATGCCGGCCTCGGCCGCGGTTTGCTCCGCCAGCTTGCCGGCACGCAATTTGTCTTCGTATTCCTGGACGATGTTTTCCATTTCCACACTATTGAACTGCAACAAGGTTTCCTGCTCCAGCAAACCGGACAGGGCGCCCTTGTTCTGGTAGCGCTGCAGCAAGTCCTTTCCGGCTTCATAGAGCTTCAGATTATGCTCGCCGCAAACGTTCAACTGCTGCTCGGTTGTCTGCTGCTTGCCTTTCAACGCCGCCAACTGTCCGGCCAATTCGGCCTTAGCCTGGCTAAGCTCCTGGTTTTTGGAGAAGGCCTCCTGCAAGCGGGCGTTGGATTTTTCCAGACGTTCGCGCACTTCGCCGGCAGCATTGCGCTGGGCCGACAATTCGCTACCAAGTTGCTCCTTGGCCGCGACGGCGGCGGAATGCTCTTTCTTCAGTTGCTCCAACTGCTTGAGTTGCTCGTTCAGTTTGGCGGTTTCGGCCTGGGCCGCGTCGCGCTCGGCGGTCAGGCTTTTCACCATGCCCTGCAGTTTCAAGACCGCGCCACTGTCTTTAGACGCCTCGCGCGGCGCGGCCGAAACCGTCGCCGAAACTGCCAGCGCCAGCAACAATCCCGCCGGCAAATGCCAGGTAATCTGATACCGCTTCATGTCGCCTCCTCGCCTAGAACTGGGTGTTGATATCCATTTGCAGCACGTCGACGCCCCAGGTCGGGCCGCTGATCATATCGGCCGTCAGCCAGCGTCCGGTCAACCAGACGTTTTTCATCAAACCGTAGTTGCCGCCGATGAACCAGCCTTTGACGTTGGTGCCGCCCAAATGGAAATCCGAATCGGTAAACGCGTCCAACACCGAATCTCGGCCGACGTATTTATAAGCGGCGAATACGTTCCAATGCCCGGCGACTTCCGCCTTGGGCCAACCGAAATCGGCGCGGAACTGCCAGGCCGTGGTCTTGGCATCGACCGCGGAACCGTACAAGCGACTGACTTCCTGTTTGTCGAAGCCGATGTTTCTGGCGTAGTCGCCGCTGATGCGTAGATGGTACGGCGCGAACAAGGCCATGTCGTAAGAAGCATTGATATTGACGATGTTGAAATCCGACGCCAAACCGACCATGGCCGGCAAGGTGCCGGGCGCCAAGCGGGTGCCTTCCTTACAAATCGTCGCCAAGGTATTGCCGCCTTGCATAAACTGCGGTCGCGAGGCGGTATTGGCTCGATTGTTGGTGTCGCAGGTGCCGGAAGGGGTGGTATTTTGCCTGGCCTGCAGATTGACGTAATCGTAATACGCCGCGGCCAATTTCAAATTATCCTGGTTGGTAAAGGCCCAATCCATGCCGGCCTGGCCGCCCAACAGCCATTTGTCGCTGCTGAAACTGCTTTCCTGCAACGGAAACGCGCCGACCGTCAGATAAGCCTGATGGCTCTGGTCTCCCGCATCCATCAGTCTGCCGGAGTCGCCCAAGTGGTGGCGCCATGTCGCGGCGAAGCCCTCGAACGACAAATCGACATCCCACAGCAACTCGCTACCGCCGGTAAACTCGCCGCCGCCGGTATACCACGGGTTCTTGATCCGGCCGCCGCTCAGCGTCAACCATTTGAATTTGTTGTCGTCGGTCGCATCGTATTGCAGGTAGGCGCGGTCGACCGTGAAATCGTAATGATTACCGAAGTTAGCCAAGTCCTGGTTGGTCGATACCGGATCGCGCTGGTTGCCGGTCGCCAGCCTGACGCCGGCCTTCAAGTTGTCGGTGACGTTGGCATCGATACCGATCCGCAACCTTTCCCGGAAACGATGGCGGTCTTCGGTGGTGTTGTAAAACGCATCCAGGCCGGCATTGGTCACACCGCCGGCATTGTTGATAGCCTGGTAATCCAGATAAGAATTTGGGATATTGTCCGGTGCCTGATAATCGTGCTGCGAACGCAAGCGCAAATCGCCGGACAATTTGAACTTGCGGGTCCAGTCCGGCAACGCATTCGGTAAGCCCCATTGTTCGTTCTTGGCTTTTTGCATCACGTCGCCGACCACTTCTTCACGCAGTTCGCTGCGCACTTGCTGGCGAATCTCGTCCTTGACGAAGTCCGGCACGTAAGCCACCCGCACTTCGTCGGCCGGCACGGCCTCTTTCTCCCCGGCCGCTTTGGCGGCAGCGGCCTGTTGGCCGGCGTCGGCTTCGGCCTGCTTGATCATTTCGTTGGCCGCTTTGTCGGTCAAGATGCCTTGCTTCACCAATTGTTTGATCAAATTGGTGGTGGTGTTGCGCAGCTTCAGCAATTCTTCCTTCTCGCCGGCCTGGACGCTGCCGATCATCCCCGACAGCGCCAAGGCCATCAGCCGTGTTTTGTTCGCCATTGTTTTGTTCTACCTATGATTTTTAAATTCTCGATGAAATCTTCAATTTGACCGGTTGCTGCATGCCGGGCGGCGGCGGTTCCGCGACCCGGTCGAACTTGTTCAGCAAACGGCTCAACAGCTCGTCGATTTCGGCATCGTTGCTGCCCTTGGCTAACTCCACCCGTTCTACTGAACCGTCCGCCTTTAACCAGACTTTGACGATGGCGGTATAGCCCTTGCGCCGCAGCTCCTCGTGGTTGTTCAGCAGAGCCGAAATGCCGTTCTTGATCAGACCGCCGTACCAGGCGTAGGGATTGCCGCTGCCGCCGCCGAACAGGCCGGTGCCGCCCTTACGCGCCGCCAGACCGAAACCGTCGGAACCGGCCGCGCCTTCGGCATCCAGCCCCAAATCGCGCGGCGGTGCCTGTTCCGGTTCGGGTTCCGGCTCAGGCTCGGGTTCCGGCTCCGGTTCCTTGATTTTTTCCTTGATTTCCGGCTCGGGCGGCTTCTCCACTTTCGGTGGCGGCGGCGGCGGTGGCGGCGGTTTCAGCAAGGTGATAGGTTGGATTTTCTTTTCGTTTTTGGCCGGTTTGTTACCGGCAAAGTCGATGATGACTTTGACGATATAAAAAATCGCCACGGCAGCGATCAAGGCGCCTATCACCATGGGTATGTAAACCCGCCAATGCTTCTTTTTCGACATCGCGCCAACTTATTTCACGAGGTTCTGCGTGACCAGACCGACCTGGGTGATTTCCAGTCGGCCCAGCAATGCCAGAATGTCGACCACGCTTTGGTATTGCACCGTGGCATCGCCCTTGACCACCACCGGCAATTCCGGATTTGCCGCCTTGTATTGCAGCAGCGTGGATTCGAGCTGTTCCATCGTCACCGGAAAGGTATCCAGAAAAATGGTGCCGTCGGCAGTGACTGTAATGGCCTTGGTTTGCGGTTTGGCCAAACTTGGGGTGTTGCTGGCCTTGGGCAGATTGACCTGGACGCCCTGCACCGCGGCGGTGGTCATCAGGATGAACACCACCAACAACACGTAAGCCAGATCCAGCATCGGCGTGACGTTGATTTCGTCGTATGCGGCGTTTTCTTCTTGAACTTTCATTGGGTATTCTCTTGACTGCGTGGCTTGCGCAGGCGCTACCGGCAACTGTCCGCCAGGTGAGCGCTGCGTCTGCTAAGAATGGGATATCAGCTGTGCTGTTCGGCGAGTTTGGCGATGAATTCGTCAACGAAGACGTGCATATCGGCGGTGATTGCTTTGATCATGCTGCCCAGGTAGTTGTAGGCAAACAGCGCCGGAATCGCCACGCCCAGACCGGCCACGGTCGCAGCCAAGGCCGCGGCAATACCCGGTGCGATGGCGTTGACGTTGACTTCGCCGCTGGCGGCAATCGCGGCGAAGGTAATCATCACCCCGACCACGGTACCCAGCAGACCCAGGAACGGGCCGCCGGAAATGGCGATGGTCAATAGCACCATCTGCGAATTGAGTTTTTGCAGTTCCCGCACCAACACCCCGTCCATCGAAGCCTTGACCGCATTCAGCGCCTGTGCGGACAAGCCCTGTTCGGCGGCATCGGCGCCTACGCCTTTGGCCAGTCGTTTGTTCATTTCCTGAACGCCGATATGGTAGATACGGTAGATGGATGAACCGGCGAAGGCCGCATGGTTACCGGTCAACGACAGCAGCAACGGTGATTCGTCGAAGTCCGCTTGATCTTCCTCGTCCTGATGATCGAGGTTGGTAAGGTTTTTGGAACCGAGCTGACTGAAGGCTTCCTCGAACTTTTTATTTTCGCTGCGGGTACGGTTCAGAATAATCGCCTTGCTGACGATCACCAGAAAACTAATGATGAACATCACCGCCAGAATGCCGATGATGACCCAACCGTCCAGCGTAACGTTGTCCAGCGTCGCCATCAGATAGGATTCGCCGCCCTCTTCGCTGTCCGGCGTGCTGTCCTCGCCGTAGTTCAACAACGCCGAAGACTGGCCCTGCATCAACGCGGCGAATTGCAAATAATTCTGGTCGCGGGCGACTTTGGCGATGCCGAATTCGTCGATCGCGCCGGCAAAGCCGCGGGAACCGTCCACCGCCGCGCCGATGCTGCTGTCGCCGAGTAGAGTCGGCACGCTGGCCGGCAACACGCCCATCGGCTTGCCGTCGACGTATAAGGTAAAACCTTCTTTGGTGGCGCTGACGGCCAGGAATTGCCAAGTCGCCAGATTCAGATCGGTCGGGCTGACCAGTTCCTTACGGTTAAGGTCCAAGACCGGGGTCTGACCTCTAACCGACAAGGTCAGGCCGTCGCGCTGAAAAATCACGCCGTCGGCTTGGGCTTGGTCGATCTTGACCCAGGCCGACACGGTCCAGCCGAATTCGACCGCCATTTGCACTGCCGGCGTCGCGGCGATCTTCAGCGCCTGACTACCGTTGAATGCACCGGCGTCACCGACGGCGCCGCCTTCGATTCGGGTCGAGGTCGCCGCAGACGGTTGATTGGCGTAAGCCGTGGCGTCTTTCACCGCATCGGCGTCGAAGTGATAAGCCACGGCCTGGGCCACGTCGAAAATGCCGGCGCCGTCCTGGGCGTCCACCGCTTTCGGGTTACCGTAATACATCCAGAACATAGCCTCGTCGGCGCTTGCTATGTCTTTTGGTAGTTTGACCCAGATCAGGGCCATCTCGTTGACGGTATCGATTTTCTCGATGAAATATTTCAGCGGTGTCTTGTCGTCGGCCGCCAAAAACCGCAAATCCTTGCCGTTCTCGGCCAGATCGGCAAAGAAACCGAAATTGCCGGTATGCAGCCGCACCGGCACCAAGCCCTCGGCCACCGGCTTGACGCCGTTTTGCTGCAACTGCTGCGCGTCGATGGTGATTTTCTTCCGATAGCCCCAGTCGTCGTTCCACCAGGCTTGCGCCAATCCGGGCATCATCGACAAGGCCAACATTAAAAAGGCAATCCGCTTCATTTTCTCTCTCAAAACAAGGTACTTAGCGAATTATCCCGACTTTTCTTTACATTTTTATGACATTTTCGTGAAATTTACCGACCAATCCGGTTGCGACCGGATTCCCCTCGTTCCGACGTTACGGCGTGGGAATACCTGCGGGCCGGTCAGCTCGGTACGGGTTTCCAAGGGGGACCGTGGGCACCAGCGAAGTGCCGTAATGCCGGCAGGACTCGGGCATCCAACACCATGGAAGGTAGCTTCGAGCTATCCTTGCAGCCTGGATTCCGGCGCTCCCTGCCGGAATGACGGTCAGCAAACGAACATGCGTATAACAATGAGCGGAAAATCGTTGGAACCGGCCAATTCCGCCGGCTTCGGCTAGTCGCCGAAGCCCAACAATTCAACACTGAGCATGCCCAGTATCGCTTTGGCGATGGAGTTGCCGTTGTCCTTGCCGACGCTGTTGTTGACCGAGCTTTCCGCCATCTGGCTGACGCCGGCGTTCAGGTTGCTGGTTCCGGTCAAACCGGCGGCGACGCTGCCGGTGGCCGCGACCGGGACGCCGGTGCCGACGCCGCTGACCTGAATGTTTTGCGCACCGAGTACCGCCGTCGCGGCGATAAACACGTTCTTGCCGCCGATCCCGGCTTCACCGGCGTCGACCACGCCTTTCGGCGCGAACAGGAACACGTCGCCGGCTTCCATACCTTCCGAACTTGCAGCCGTCCGAATACCACTACCGGAAACGACGGGCGGAAACTCAATTTTCATATTACCTTTATCATCGAAACTGATTACCGGAGGCGGCGCGGCGATTGCCGACTTCGCGCCTCGTCCCGCGTCGATATTTCCATTTGATGACCAAACCATAATATCGCCGCCATCCAGAGAGAACACGCGCGAGGTATTCACCATGAAATCTCCGTCGACCATGACGTTAACATTGCCTTGCCGTTGGACCACAATCCCTAGCTCCGACGGTGGCTTTGCTCCCGCGAAAGAAGTAGCCAAACCTACGTTGACGAATCCACCGGGCACAACCAAGTTGACGTTACCGCCATCGACAGTCTGAATTTTGCTGAAGAACATACTCAAATCGCCGCGCCAATCGCTGTCCGAAAATAAATGGCTTATCGCGTCGTAACCTCGTTGGCTGTTAGTACTAGTATTTCCGGCGGATGCTTTACCCGACTCTTTAATTTCGTTAAAGAACACCGGCAACAAAATGGCATTGAGCTTGGGCTGAATCTCAACAAAATCCGACGACTTCAATTTGGCAAACTCGGCCAACGCAGTTTCGTCGGTTATGGATTCGTCATTCAGGCGTTGACGCATAAACCCTGTAATCAGCGATTTCAACTGCGTATTTGCTTGGGCATAGAGTGGATTTCGAGTCAAATAGGTCTCGATAAAGCCGCCATAATCTAATTCGCCGTTGGCACCGGTTAAGATTGTCAAATTGGCGCCATGCTCGGCCAAACTGGTATTGACTAGGTTACCTACCGTCGAAATACCGCCGGATGCGCCGAGATCGACGTTGCGACCGGCTTTTACCAACAGCTCACCCGGACCGCCCACTGCGATTTTCGCAGAATTATCCAGCAGACCGCCCGTTTCGGGGTCGCGATCGCTGGTATAACGCACGTCGCGGCCGGCTTCGATTAGCGTAGTGTCATCATCGTTAACATGTTGCAGCGATAACGATAAGTTGACTATATCGTGCCCCGCCTTCACCAGGGTTTTCTTCGGAAAATTGAACTCGACGTTTTTGATATCGCCTTGCAAACTTACCAAGCGTGCCGCGTCATCATCACCGAGATGAACCGGAATTGTGGCGTGCAACAATTTAGGCTGCGCGCCGAAAGGACTGACCCGGCCTACAACATCGGCCATATTATTCCGAGCCACCGGTGTTTCAGCGTCAGGCAACAAACTCCGATCCGCATCGGACATACCGAATCGAATACCCACCTCGCCGCTGATATCCTGCTTCGCGAATAAATTCAAATTGCCTTGCGCCGACGGAAACAAGACAATTTCATTTGCAATCCGCAAACTACCGCCGTGGGCAACCGCATTCAGCGACGCCGGATAAATCGGCGCCAACGCTTGCTGATTTGAGTTCGTATTGGTTCTTGGAAAAATCCTACCGTTGGCCGCTAAAACCACATCTCCAGACAAGGAGTCAATATCCAGCGCACTAGCTTCGCTGTAACTAAAAAAATTGACGTCGGCCTTGTGGGAAATCATCGGATCTGAGGCGCCGGTCAGAGTGACGCCGTTGCCGGCGCTAACCTTGAAACGAGTATCTCCCAGCAACAGCATAGGACCCTTCTTGAAACGGTCACCGCCGGTAATTTGGCCGCCCGCCGTCAAATTACCACTGCCCTTGCCCAAGAAATAACTGCCGCCGACAATATCTCCGTTGGCCACCACGGCCATCGTACCGCCGCCGTTGACCTGAACCTGATTCGATAAAAAGTCAAAGCTACCGGCGGTACTATTATCTGCAACCCCTATTTGCTTGCCGGTGGTCGGCATCATGATGTCGAGATTATTAATATTACCGCCAGCCGAGACTTTAACGTTGCCGCCGCCGAATGAACCGACATTTTGTTGAAAAAAGGATTTTTTAGCCGTAGTTGCGGCCGCGTTCTGAAATTGCAGATTGGGGTTATTAGTCGGTATATAACCAACGGTCACACCCCAAGCAGTCGGCCGCTGCCCGCTGTGGTCGGCGGTGTCGGCTTTCCAGTTACCGATACGGAACAACCAGTCGTTGAAGTCGTTATTATTGACGACCGCCCCGTCGATATTACCGCCCGCTTTCAGAGTCAAATCGCCACCGGCCACCGGATATTCGGTATAAAACAACAGGCCGACGAAACGGTCTTTCAGCGCGCCGTACGGGGAGTCCTGAGTCGGCCGGCCGGCGTTGTAAATCGACGACGAACCATCGGTGAAGGCAATATCCTTGCCCGCCACAACATGCATATCGCCGCTACCGGTCCTAATCACGGCACCGGAGCTCAGTTTCATCGTGCCCATGTTGCCGGTAGCATTGATATCGGCGCTGGTTTTATCGGCGCCCGCCACCAAATGGTAGGACCACGATTCGCCACCCTGCAATTTATCGACGATGGTTGCCGAACCGCCGCTATAGGTGAAGGTTACGTTTTTAAAGCCGTCGGACAGTGATTTTTCCACGTTAAAATCGCCCGTGGTTTTAATCACCAAACCGCCGGCAACATCGTCCCAGAGGTCGGTATCGGCCACGTCGTCGTAACGCCATCCCATCAAATCCCATTTATCCTTGAGCGCCAGATCACCGGTGTAATTGATTTCAACGCCGGCTACCAAACGCAAACCGTCGGCCAAATCCGCGACGTTGTGCATGTTCGCAGCCGTCATGTAAGCGGAAGTCTGGTTTTGAATCTTGGTAATATCGGCTGCATTGATTTGGCCATCGTTGCCTAAATCAGCATTGGCGTATTTTTTGACCCCTTCGGCGTAGAACTTGCTGAAGCCTTCCACCTTGCCGGCAACCGGTTGCACATTGATGCCGTTAGCAGTACGCAAGGCCCGCAATACTACCGAACCGCCCTCAGCGCCGTTGCCCCACACCGAAATGTTCGAACCAGCCTGAATCTCGATGCCGCTGATATTGTCGCCATCGGCGTCCACAGCCGACAGCAACACCTTACCGCCCTTGGCACCAACCTGGCTACCGTTTGCGGTTAGATCGGCACCGGTCGCCAGTACGATCCGGTCACCGGCATACAGGTTGACATTGCCGCCCTGACCGGTGCCATCGGCATGAACCCCAGCATCCAGATTGATCGAGCCACGATCGGCGACCAACGTAATTTCCTTGGCATTAATCGCCACACCCTTTTGCAGAATATCATCGCCGCGCGAACGCAGATAAATCGACTGGTTTACCCCGGCGCCGGCCACTACCGACATCAACTGATCGAAACGGATCGCAGGGTCGAATCCGCCGACATCGAACGCCGCACTACCCTCCTTGGCTTGCAATTTACCCAGCAATACCACCGATTTTTCGGCAGCGGCAAACTCCACGCTGCCGCCAGCCGCGCCATTGCCGCCGCTGTTGACATTAACCAGCGAATCCGCCCCGGTCTTGACGATACCGTGATCGGCGACGGCCCGGAAATGGCCGCCCGACGTATAAACCGCCTTATCGGCAAAAACGACCTTGCGTCCGGCCAAATCGATACTGGCCTGGTTACCCAAAATCACGTCACCTTTCAACGCTGTAAGCCCCAAACTACCGGAAGGCAACAAAGCCTTGGCATTGAAGCTTATCGTATCCGCTGTAAATTCGATCGCCCCGCCGAAACCGTTGGCGGTGGTCGCGCCGCCGCTCAAACCGATGACATTCGCCTGGCCGCCGACATTGACCGTCAACTTGCTGCCGCCATCCGCCGTCAACAGGCCGGCATTCAGGTTCAAATCCTTGCCGACTTGCAACGAACCGACGTTGCTGGCGGTGAAGACTTTATTGGCAGTCAGGTTGGCTTTATCGAACCCGGCCAACGTGAACAGGCCTTTACCCATCACCACGGTATCGGCGCTGAGATCCAGATGACCGTTACCGTCGGCGGTTTGTTGGTTGCCGGCACCGGCCAGATTATGCAAATCCAGCCTGCCGGCCGCCAATTTTGCATGGTTGGTGCCGCTGCCGTAACCGGCAAGACCTGCAGCGTTGATCGCCAAATGGTCAAAGTAAATCGCCCGCATATCGCCGTTATCGTCTCGTTGAAATTCGCCGTCCGCCGCCAATCGGCCAACGTTACCGTACACCCCGATACTATCGCGCGCGGTCAAAATCAGTTCGTCGACGGTCAGGTCGGTCAATTTGCGATTGGATAAATTCAACGCATTGCCGGTCAATCCGGCAACTTCGCCGATATTGATGACGTTGGCCGCCAAATTTAACGAGCCGCCGGTCATATCGATGTCGCCAAGCAATTGCGACGACTGGCTGGCATCCAAAAGAATCGAACCCTTATCCGTTTTCAATACGGAACCTTCTGCCAGATTCAACTGGCCGGCCGTTCCGTCCGTACCTGTGCGATTCAGGGCCACTTGCCCGCTGCTGGAAACCCTTAACAACGCGCCATTGCCGCTGACGTTGAATACACTATCGCTGCTGCTTAGGGCCCGATCTGCAATCAATTTGGCACCACTTTGCAATTCGACGTTTTCGGTCGCGGCCACGGCAAATTCGCTACCGTGAATCTCGGTATCTGCGTCGAACACTACTTCCTGTGCCGTAACAGCCAAATCGGTTTCGTTGGCGTTGCCCTTGTTGCGGCTACGCGCGCCGCCCAACAACAAGCTACCGACGCGTAATTTGTTCAAATTCTCGGCCAGAATTTCCAACGTTCCGGAAATCGGCGTATCGCTGAGTTGGTTGGTGACAACGATACGATTCGCGGCAATATCCATTTTCGAACCGCGCCCGCCGGCCAGCGCGTCGCTGATGAAAAGGCCATCCATGACCAGACGGGTCTGCGCCACCAAAGAGATTTGGCCGGCATCAATCGACAACCCGGGACGCGGCGCATCTTTCTTCAAGGCGTTCCGGGTGAAAAACTGATCCCCCCGATTGATGTCATAGCTGGAATTTTTCCGGACATCCGCGCCGTTTTCGATTTTGAAGCCACCGGTCCTGGCATCAGCCGCACGGCTACCGGCATGAATAAAGTAACCGGACACGACGGATAGGCCATCAACAGTGGACTGCCTGACAGTCAGGTCTTGGGTACCGGCTTGCGGTGTAATCAGGAACGCACCAGGCAACAAGGCGTAATGGCTTGGCAAAATCGCGTATTCACCTGCCGGCAACTCGTCACTACCGCTCAAGTAAATAGTGGAACCTGGCGCATACGGAAAATTTTGCGACTCGTAATGGTCGTAGGGTGCCAACTGGCTACCCAAAGTCGGCAAAATCGCAAAACCGCCCTGGTAAGATGCGCGGCCCGGCTGCAGATAATCGAACGAACCGCCCGCGCCGGGCTGGAATTCATAAGCCTGAAGATCGCCGCCACCCGACACGTCAATGCGGCTGCCGGTTTTGATATCAATTTCCGGCGCATCGAAAATCACCCGCTTTTCCGGCGCGGCTTCGAACACCAGATTGCGTATATCGTCCAACGGGTAAAGCCAATCCAGGCCGCCCTGTGTCGCGCCAAACGGAATCACCATGCCCTTGGCGGAAACCGAGGTCACGCTGTTGTCGCCCACTGTCATTTTCGATGTGGCTTGCAGGTTGATAGTCCCCAACGGCGCCTTCAATACGCCGTTCTGGTTGATCTGCGCCGCCTTAAAAGTCAAGGTACCGCCGGCAGACAACGGCGGTGCGTCGGTATTGCTACCGGAAATCGTGATTGTGCCTTCAGGATTATTAACGACCGCAAACGTGAAATCGCTCAACGTGGTCGGATAAATCTGCGTCGCCCGCAAATCCAAATTCGCTGCGGTCACCAAACCGCCGACAAAATCGCGTTGCTCGTCGCCGTTACGCAAACCGACGCCCCGAATATCGTGAGCGCTATTCAACGCAATCCGGTTAAAACCGTTCCACTGGGTAGCGCCATTCAGTTGAATCCAACGCGCGTTGGCAGTGAAACGACCTTCGCCCGCATCGGCGTTGCTTGCCAAGTTGCGATCCAGACTGGAGCCGATTTGCAAGAAACCGGTGTCCAGACGGATAGTACCGGCGGCACCGCCATCGATGCCCACGGCATTGATGGCCGAGGCATCAATCCTAATGCGCTCGGCGGCTTTAAGCTGCACGTCCCCCAAAAATCCGACGCTGCCGATACTGCTTAAGGACACGTCGGCAAAACCGGCGGCGTCCACCAAATCCGCCCGCAACAGGGCTTTGCCGAGTAGATCACCCGCAAAATCGTCGCCGAATTTAGCCGTTCTGGACAATGATCTTGGCGCCGACTGTACGATATTGATCACCAATGGATCGGTCGGAAACGGTATATTTGGTTGGTCAGGCAAAAACCGCCGGGAGCGGTTCAGTGAAACCGCCAGCGAACCGCCCAACAGCTCCGGCGAGCCGGCCCGTGCCGACATCGAACCGTCCATGACCACCCCCTCGGCGGCGGCGATTTTTATCGAACCGGCGTTGGAACCGACGATTTTTTTGGCGTACGTGAAACCCAACCGGGTTGAAGGTTGCAAAATATCAACGGGCGCTCTAGTGCCGGAAACGTTGAGCTTCGAGCCTTCTTCCAGGACCACCGCGCCGCGCTCGGCATAGAAATTGATCACACCGCCGTCTAGTACTTGGCCGCTTTGATAGCCGAATTGGTCGACCGGATTCAGGCGTGTCGTGCCGGCAACGGATAAGTTGGCGTTGCCGCCAACCCATATCGCCTGACTCGCCAAATACTCTTGAGCTATGGTTGGACGTATTTCCAGGGAAATTCGCCCGGCCAGGGCTTGCAATAGACCATCGACAAAAATGTTGCCACTGTTACTCAGCAAGGTTATTGACGAACCTTTGTCGGCGATGACCGCGCTGCCGGTTTCGATGCGGGTATCCAACTGGGAGCTCAACTCCAAATTGAAAGCTTGCCGCAGGTTTTCCGGCAATAACTCGAAATGGGAAAAATCCCGTAGACTATGGCCGGACGACCGGCTCAGGTACGAGGCATCCAGTACCAGATTTTTGTTTTTTAAATCCAATTGAGTTCCGGCAGCGACCGTCAACCCGGCAAAATTACTATTCAGCTTAATTTCCGAGAACCCTGATTCCTGATCGAAACCAAAACCGCCGTTAGTGACCGTCAGACGCATAGGATCTGTCAAAGCCGATACGAGTACATCTCCAATCAGTATTTCACCGCTGCTGATCGATAAACTACCACCTTTAGTCAACGACGCGGCACGCACTAGACCGTCGAGGTGTACGGTCGAAGCTTGCCCCACTGGCCCTTTGGCGCTCAAACCGATACTGCCGCCCTTACCGGCAACAATATCGCCATCCAATTTCAGTTGAGCACCGCCATCCGCAGATATCGAGGAACCGGCCTTCACATAAAGATTACCGACCGCGCTAAGTTTGATGCTGCCGCCGTCCAAGTAAAGCGGATCCGTCTGCGCCGCATCGAAACCAGCCTGAAGATCGTTAACCCAGCGCCCCGATACATCCAGAACCGCCTTCGAACCGATATGCAAGTCGCTGGGCAACTCCAGCACCTTATTCCCTTCGCTGTCCGTTAGCAGGCCGCTGTTCAAGGTTATCGAGCCTCCGGCCGCATGAACTTGTCCGAGCACGTTAATTGCCGCGCCGTCGCCGTTGGCGGACATGGGGTGACCACTGCCAAGCGCCTGCACAGAAAACTCTGCACCCGGCACCATTCGAATATTGGCGTCCTCAGCGACCGTCGCGCTGCCGTTTACTCTGACAACGACATGCTGCACATTGGAACGATTGGTTAAATCGGTAGAAAGCACCAGATCAACTGGTTTGCCCTTGTCATTCGTCGGAAACAATTGATTCAGGCCAATGCTTACCGGGTCCTTGCCGGTTTGGAAACGCACGTTCGAAAACGAGTTGGCAAATGCCGCTGAATCGAAAATAAAAGTTCCACCGTCAGGACGCGCGCTTGGCGAACGCTGGTACAAGCCGGCGTCGCTACCGGCGATCAAACGCCCATTCCAAGCCATATTTGGCGATTTAATATTCAATGATCCGGCGGCATTGGCTTCACGATAACCCTGCTCATACGTACCTTGACCCAATTGTCCGAGCGAATTCCAAATCTTTTCCACCCCCCACTTCTTGTGGGTCTGGGTGACTTGGCCGATTATGGCAATGTAGGTCTCTTTGGGATCGGCGTCGCTGATATCCACAATCCGCCCATAGTCGGTCATCAGTTTGGTGGTATTGATATAACCGCCCTGATAA
Organism: Methylomonas koyamae; assembly: GCF_006483455.1. Classification (GTDB taxonomy): domain Bacteria; phylum Pseudomonadota; class Gammaproteobacteria; order Methylococcales; family Methylomonadaceae; genus Methylomonas; species Methylomonas koyamae_B. The sequence goes on along the minus strand of NZ_PPPU01000022.1, from coordinate 17,223 downwards.
TCCACATAACCGCCGGAGATATCGAAAGTTGCGCCATCGTTAACAATGATGTCGCCGCTAGATGATAAATTGATTTGCCCGCCTTCTCCCAGCCGTTCGTCGATTCCTCGACTTACCCTTGCCTTGGCGCCACTGGTATCGACAATTTTCGAACCTTTTCTCAAATCGACGCGAACGGTCTCTCCCTTCAAAATACCGCTTCTCTGAACCGGCGCGTCGCGTAACTCAAAACTTTGTACGGAAATTTCAGCTACATTGCGCTCGATAGGCGCTACGACACCTTTAGTCCCGGAAACATCGACCACAGCTCCTTTTTCAAAATAAATCCGGCCCTTGGTTCCTAGCGTTGGAGTGGCTAAATTGTCCGTGGCTTTGATATTGACCTGGCCGGAGTGCGCTTTGACCGTTGCCCCGGATTGCATATGCACGGTGTTGCCGGTAATTTCGATATAAGCATTCGGTTGCGCTTGCTCGTCGATAGCGCTCCCTCCGGCTTGATCCGCAACCACTTGAGTGACGCTACCCGCGGCCAAAGTGGTTTTGGCCTCGGTTCCCAGACCGTCGCCCAGGTCCGTATCGCGGCTGGTTTTGGTGGCTACCAACGTATTGCCAAGCTTACCGTGCTGTTCCTGTGCAAGTAGACGAATCGAGCCGTTAACCTTAACCGAACTGGTGGCGTTGATGCGGCCTTGCTGATTCACGGCAAAACCGGCCATGGTCACGTTGCCTTGTCTGGCGACAATATCGCCAAAATTGGAAACCTTACCGCCGGTATCCACTTCCACTATCAAACCGGCAAACGGACTGTTTTTGTCGGCTGGTTGTAGATAAACCTTGTCCTGGCTCGCAGCGAGAATCACCTGACCCTGCTCTTCGGACGTTAGAGTGCCTCTATTCTCGATTTTGGGAGCGGCAATAATGATACGCCCGGCTTTATCCGTATGAATTTTGGCGCCCGCCTCAATGAGTATTTGTACCGTCTTAGGGTCTAAGGCGTCGCCGGGTTGCATCGGTTCGATAGCAAGCGCTGCTCCACCGTCTTCATCGTAAACTTTCGCTATACCTCGATTGAAAATCTGATCGGTAATGTTCAAGGTACTCGCCATGAAGCTATTGGCATTAACGACCGCTTCCTTACCGAACACGAAACCGTTTTTGTTGTACAGGTAAATCTGGCCGTTGGCGATGATCTGGCCGAAGATTCGGCTGGGGTCTTGCTGATTGATCCGATTCAAAGCGATCGATTGGCTGTTCGGCTGCACGAACTGGACGGTCTTTCCCGCATCGACGTTAAACTTGTCCCAGTTCAAAATCGCTTTGTCGGTCGTTTGATCGATGCGCAGGGTATTGCCGATAATCTGGTTGGTCGCGGCGCCGCTGGTGACCCACGTTGCCGCCGGAATCGGCAACCCGGTGTCCGCCCAAGCCGCACTGGCACTGCCCACCAGCATGCCGCCGGTCAGCGCCAGACGGACGCAAGCCACCAAAGGATTGAGTCGGAACGGTTCGCAGGATGTCTGCCGTGGAAATGCCGCGGATTTAGCCATGTCTCGGTTGCCTCGATCAATTAAGGTACACCAGCGCTCTGGCGGCAACCCGGCTGTCTTAGCATAAAGACCCGTAGCTTTCCGTCCCCGCTTCGCAACGGGTTTGGCTTTAGAATGAAATTTAACTACTTCAATTTATTTTCAATAAATTCGCGTCGTTATGGGTAAGTCGATCAAAAAGTTATTCGGCACCGCGCAATTTAATTACCAGATAGACCCAATTATCAAACGACCCCTAATTGCGCATATTCGACAACATTTATTAAAAACCAACAAACCTCAGTTTAATATTTAAACCTGAATTAATAATTGTACCAAGGTATTAAATAAAATTATGTCAATATTATGACAACAACGAATTTGAAAACCAAAACCTAATTAAATAAATATTACAAATACATTACAAAATACTGCTTCGTACTATTTTAAAACTCGGTCGCGATATTAAAATGCACGCGCGGATCGCCGCTTTGCACCGGTGCCAGGGTCGTGAACGGAATGCCGATATCCAGCGCGCCGCTGAATTTGCGCCACATTTGAAACCGCACACCGAAGCCGCCGCCGCTTAGGAAATTGCTGCGGACGTTGCCCGGCAAGGCGTTCTTGATCCAGCCGCGGCCGACGTCCAGGAAACCCAGCAGCTTGAATTTGTTCAGAAACTCCCAGTCGCTCGGCCCCAGATGCGGCGAGCGCAGTTCCACCGAACCGAACACGGCATCGTCGGCCAGCGCCTGGGTCTCGAAATAACCGCGCACGCTTTCGTCGCCGCCCAACGAGAATTGCTCGTTACTGATCAGCGGCGTATCGGCCACTTGCGCCGCGACGTGGCTGTAAAGTTCCATGCCCAGCGGCAGGTCGTGCTGGAATTTCAAATCGCCGGTCAAAAACAGGTAATTGGCTTTGGCCAGATAGCGCTTGTTCTCGAATTCCTTCTGGTTATTGCCCAAACCGCGGAAGGAGAAATGCGCACCTATATCAAAACTGGTAAACGATTCGGCGCCGCGCAGGCTACCGCTGTATTGCGCTAGAAACGGTGCGTAGCTGATCGGCGTCTTGATCGAATCGGCGCTGAGCAGATTCACGTCTTCCTGAAAGTCTTTGTAATCCATGCCCAAGGTCGCGGTATGAAAGTAATCCGCCAACGGTTTCAAGGGCTTGACCAGGCGGGCACCGTAGATGTTACCGATACCGATCACCGACAAGGCGCCGGCGTTGGCGATTTGCGCGTTGGAAGACGAACTGACCGCATACAAGGCCAGGCGACTGTCGCTATCGAACAGCGGCATGGCATAGGTACCGGCCCAAACGTCGACTTCCTGATTGTTTTCCGGCGAGACTTGGTACATCAGCGACGCACTATGCATCTCCTGCCACAGATTGTCGTAACGCAGCGACGACACCAGTCGCAAGCGCGAGGTGCTGGAGGTATTGCGGCCGTTCAATTCCACCTTGCCGTGAACCGGCAGTTCGTCCTTGACGTTCAAATCCACTTCCAGCGTGCCCGGGGTCTCGCCGGCGCGGAGCACCGGCACGATCTGCCGGTCCGGACTTTGTCCGGCCAGTTGCGTCAATTGCTGTTGCATGCTCTTGAAGTTGGGCACGTTGCCTTCCGCCAATTCCGGTACGCCGGCCTTGATCTTGCCCAGCGCGAAGTAGCGGCTGTCTTTGACCCGCAAGCGGGATACCTTGCCTTCCACTACTTGCAGATAGACCACGCCGTTCTTGACATCCTGTTCCGGAATATCGACCGCGACGGTCTGGTAGCCATTGGTACGGTAAAGGTCTTCCAAGGCACCGCGGGCGGCTTCGACATTGTCGATGCTCTTGTTGGGGCCGAGAAAATGGTAGACCGTGCGTTCCAGTTGTTTTTTATCGAGCAAGGTGTTGCCCTTGACCCGCAATTCCAGCAAATCGAAGGTTGCCGGCGCTTGCGGCTCGGCCGCCCCCTGCGCCGCTGCGGCTTGCTCCGGCGCTGCCTGTGCCGTCGCCCCATTCGCCTGTGCAACCGTCATCAGGGTTGCTGCGGCGCAAACCAGCCTGAGCCATGGCTTGCGCACTATCGTTCCGGTGTCCTGCATAAAAATGATGTTGTTTCCTAAAGCCCGGCTTTCCCGTTGAAAGCCGGTAGCCCTAAATTCTATTTCTGCCACGTTAAAACTTTATGACAGTGCTGTTACCGTTGCTTACCGCCGTAACAGGCCCTGAAACAGCAAAACCAGACGTCCGAAAACGGCTGGTTTTGCAGGTGTGGAGCCGTCCCTGGCTCCGGCCGGGATTGCCCCGGTTACGATTCCTTACAGTTGAGAGTCGCCCAGAGCCGATGCACTGTCGTTGTAGACTGAGGGCAGACGGCAAGCGTCGGCGCCGGCGCTGGTCGTAGCGTGGGTATAAGGGTTTACCGGTCTGCTGAAGCTATATACACCGTTGGCTTCCGGCGCATAGTTAGTCGGTACGGCCAGGAAAGCACCTTTCTCGCTGACAGGAGCGCTAGCGTTATGGAATGTTTGAGAGAACGTATTCAATTTGCTCATTACCGTTGGAGATGCCGCAGATTTGATCAACGCGTCAACTAACGGCAAGCTTTCGAATGCATGGGAAGGCCAGTATTGGAAAGTATTTTCCGCCCAATCCTTGTATCTGCCGTTTACGACGTTAGCCAATTTCGGCGCGACGCCGTCAACTTTGACGAAACGGTACTTGGAAGAGGTGGTGGTGGATTTTTCCAGAGATTGAATACCCACCGCCCAACGTTTACCGTAGGTGTTGTTAAACGCAGTACCCAGATTGTTGACACCATCGTTCAACTCGTTCAAGCACTCGTCTACGCGACCCGAAGTCGAATTTTCATGAACCATGGGGTAACCGTCGCCTTCGGCGGCACCGACCGCTGCAGCGTCACTCGCTGGTGCTACCGCGCTCGCATTACACGGATTGCTCAGGAACTTGACGTTGGATTGCGCTTGAGTACCGGAGCCGTTTTCGCGGCGGCAAGTATGCAGAAAACTTTTGCCGGCCGCTGGCAAATAAGCAGTCAAACTGCCCTGCGCCACAGCCCAATCGTACAGGCCTTGATTGCCGACTTTCAATTGGTTCCAATCCGCCAACTGGCCGCTATGAATCGAAGCCACCTGAGAGCTGGTCAGGCTAGGCATGCAAGCTTCGGTTTCGTCGCCAACCGCGCAAGTCGACGGCACTTGGCCGGTCACTTTTTGCGCCGCTTGCAACGTAAAGTACAAACCTTTGGTCACAGGTACGCCGAACGCCACAGCAGCAGCAGCCTTTACAGTGAGTTTAGAGACGTCGTCGGTAGAGACGTCCGGATACGGTGAACCGGTTGCCGGATCGATTGGAGCATTAACGCCTTTGAACTGGCCAGGGTCGACATCAGAAACCCCAAAATCAGGAATTTTCTTTTCATGTCTGGCTGGGTTGGCCGGATCGTAAGCGCACTTCACGACGCCTAAAGTACCGTTAGAGCTGCTGGTACCCGCAACCGGATTGGACACCACATCGCACCCGCCGTTAGCAAAGGTGGTTGAGCTGGAGATTTTCAAGAACTCGATAGAAGCGCCCGCGGTATCGCCGTTAGCTTCGGCAACGATAGGGCTGACACCGAACGCAGAACCGCCGGCGCTACGTTTGTAGATCAAAATGTTTGCTTTACCAGTCGGCAACGAGGTGTTTGACGGTGCTCTTTCACACAGATACGCATATTGCTCAGTCGCTGCAGGATCTTGAAATTTCCAGATCGGCTTGGTCGTATCGCAGATTTGCTCGCTATCAGCGATAGTTGCGTCGGTGAACAGCTTTTCCAGGAATTTTTCCGCCGCAGAAGCACCAGATAAATGCACCGTGTAGGTGGTGGCAGAGTTAATCACCGGTACGCCGGTTGGACCGAATGTCCAAGCAGCTTGCGCACCTGCCGAAGACAGCGCTGCGGCGATAGCCACGCCTAATACTAAATTTTTCATAAAATTGTCTCTCAGTGAACGTATTAAAAGTAATCGGGGCAGAGAACACCCCGATTCGAGTTTTATGCAGCGTATTTACGGCGAGTAGAACGCAAAACGCCCATCAAACCGGCGCCAAACATCCAAACCGCGGCAGGCAGAGGCACTGGCGCAGCATTACCATAAGTCAATTTTCCGGCAGCTAAATCCATGTGCCAGCTTTGCAAGGTTTGGCTGTTGCCGTTTTGTTGGTTGTAGAACCAGAATGCACCCTCTGCGCCGTTGATATCCGCATCAGCTGCTGAAACAGTACCGAAAATGGTGGCAAACGGCAGGTTTTGGTTATGTTGACCGGTACCGGCTGTATCCGAATCGACTACGATAGAGCTCAGATTGGTTGACGCTTGGTTAGCGTTGGCAACACCCGCGTTGTCGGCCACCGCGCCAGTGTTGACTTGACTGACGTGACTTCTAATTGCAATTGCAACGTTATTTGCTGCGGTCAGATTGGCAAATTTCGCAATAGATTTTTCGCCGGTAACAAACATCTTTCCGGCGTTAGTGGTCATTACGCCCCAAGAAGTATTGGCGGCATCCATATTGGCAGCGAAAGCGCTCCATTTTGCATTTGGAGAACCGGCAGTCAGAGCGTTCAAATCAAAAGACAATGAATAAGCAGCGTTATCCTTGTTGTTGAAGAAATCGTTGTAAGTTACACCCAAATCCAGCGTAAAAGTGGTTTTTTGAGTTTTGTCGTAAACAGACAAAAACGCTTCATTTGCACCGGTGGTTGATGACGCCCAAATCGCCGCATTCGCACCCGCTGAAGATGCCAAAAGAGCTGTAGCTAATAACGCTTTGTTCAGATTTTTCATTTTGTTTCCTTGATGATTTAAAAATTAAATAAATACACAAGGTGACAACCCGGCCATCTTGCCTGGCGGCAACATCCGTGGCTTTCCGTCCCCGCCTCGCGACGGGTTTGGCTTTTACACGCTTCCTAAGTACTACTTTTGCACCGAAGTGGCGCCGCTCTCCCCGCTACCATTTTTGCCACCTCCGCCTACTCCCTAACCTCTTCCCTCGCCGCTCCGTCTGCGTGCCGTCCCTGCTCCCTGTTCGATCCCTAACTGTGCGAACCATTGCGCATTCCGGCGCAGTTCCAGTTGCGCAAATTATTTCAGTTGTAATCGAGGTTTTTCGTTACGCGTTGGTTACAGTTTGATGAAACGTAATACATTTGTATTACACGGCCGCGCGAATCCGGGATTCAGGCCATGGCTATGCTGTTGTATTGGTTGCAAAATCTTCCTAATCGCTCAGACTCGGCGGAGCGAGCGCAACAAGACAAGCAAGGCTTGCCGGTCTGGTTACACCGCTGCTACAGTGGCTGAGCCACTTGGCACCGCACCGGCAGACTCAAACCAGAACCTTCCCGCATGACAGAAATCGACCTTTTGCACCAAGCCTTTGCCGGCGCGCAGCCGCCGATCGGCGATTTAGCCGGTCTGGCCTCGGCGTTAAACCGTTGGTATCTGCAGCACCCGGATTGCAATTTTCTGCATCCCTGCCAAATCGGCGGCCGCCCGGCCCTGGTCTGCCAAGCCGACCTGAGCCGTAGCGAGCCGGCGGCCTTCGCCGAATTGCAAGCCATCGCCGAACGCTATGCGCTGTACCTGAAGGAAGATGCCCGCCGCCAGGAGCAAACCTGGGCCGACGCCAACCGCCGCCGCGGCATCGGCCTGGTATTGAGTTTTTGTATCGGCCTCAGCGCGGTCTCGCGTAGCGTCGGCGCCGATGAACTGTTGCCGGTCAACGTGGTGGCCAGCCAGCATTTGCCAAGTCCGCTCGGCGCTAGCGCCAACACCGGCGATGGCGTGATTCGTTTGCGTCACCGACATCCGCCGTCAGCGGCGCAAGTACTCGCCGCCTACAGCCAAAAACAGACGAACGTGCAGGTTGATTCCGCCGCGGCAGCCGACATCGCCGAGTTCCTGCAATCGCTCTACCAAAAAAAATCAGGCGACCCGCCTACGGTCAATGCCGATCTGCAAACCATCGCCGACTATTTTTCACGTTATCCACAGGCCGTAGCGCTGATCGGCGAATTACGCGGCCAAAAAATCGGGTTGGATTACCAGGCCGGCGCTTGGCAGACCGTGGCATTCGGTAACCAATTCGGCATCAGCAGCGTGACGATCCGTTTCGATACCCGCCTCGGCGCGCAATTGCTCGGCGACCCCGGCTGCGACGCTACCCCGGCGTGCAGCATCGCTCCGGCCGACGCTTTATTGCACGAATTGCTGCACGCCAAATTGATGCTATTGGATAGCGAACACTTCATCGCCGGCGGCGGCTTGGCGCCGGGACTGTATCCTTTCGAACACGAACACGAAGTGATCGCCGAGGAAAACCGGCTATTTCAGGCCATGAACCAAACCGACGGCCGGGCCCGGCCGATCCGCCACCGCCATAGCGGCGAGTTGCTCCAGGTATCCTGCCCCGCCTGCATTCCGGTAAAACAAGTTGCATCGGGCGAATTAAGCCTGTGAAACCGGCGAAATTCCTGAAGCCCGTTACAAGGCAACGCGTGCAGGCGGTCGTTTGGGGAGACAAAAGTCAAGGCCGGTTCGACGCAGCTCAATAGCCTTGTGCCAAATTGGGCGGTTTCGATCAAGGCGAGTGGAGGCGAGCAATCTTCCGGCGCGGCCGGAGCTGGACCGGCGACGACGGTCGGATTCCGGCGCAAGGGGTGTCGGTAGCGGTCGGTTGGGCCAGTGGGATGCTGAAAAATCCTGGCCGTCGGGTGTGATTTACGATCGGGCCGCGGGAAGGCTGGCATTGCCAGCCTTCCCGGACCAAGCCGATGCCGCGTCAACGGCGACGGTGTACTCCGGCCGAAACCGTACCGATCACGGCGCAATCATGCCGTTGTGCAGATAACTTTCTTCGTAACTGAACACGATATCGGCGTCCGGCAACACCAGTGCTTCGTTCTTGCCTTTGTAGTCCAGCCGGAACAGCAAATCCTTGATCAAATTGATTCTGGCCAGTTTTTTGTCGTCGGCTTTGACGATGGTCCACGGCGCCGATAAGTGGTGGGTTCTGGCGAACATAATGTTGCGCGCCTCGCTGTAGGCCTGCCAATGCTTTTGCGCTTCCTTGTCGATCGGGCTGATTTTCCATTGCTTTAGCGGGTCTTTTTGGCGTTGGCCCAGACGTCTTTTTTGTTCGCCTTTACTGATGTCCAAGTAATACTTCAGCAACTTGATGCCGGAGCGCACCAGCAGTTGCTCGTAATGCGAAACCGTTTCGATGAACTCGTGGTATTCGTCGTCGCTGCAAAAGCCCATGACCCGCTCCACCCCGGCCCGGTTATACCAACTGCGGTTGAACAGCACCATTTCCTGCGCCGCCGGCAAATGTGCGGTATAGCGTTGAAAATACCAGGTACTGTTGTCGCGGTCGGACGGCTTGCCCAACGCAACCACCCGGATTTCGCGCGGACTGAGATGCTGGATTATGCGCTTGATGGCGCCGTCCTTGCCGCCGGCGTCGCGGCCCTCGAACAAAATCAAAATCTTGTCGCCGTGCTTGATGATGTGATTTTGCAGCTTGACCAGTTCCACCTGCAATTCGTGTAGCACGTCCTTGTAATCGGGTGCCTCGGCCTGTTTTTGGTGTTTTTTGCTCATGTCCGCCGCCTGTTCCGGGTTGAAGGGTTTACTGGAAAATAGCACGCTCCCGGAGTTTTTGCCGAAACCGGGCTAAGCCGACGCACCGCCGGCAAACAAGCGGTAGGCCGGGTTCCCGGTCTCCTGCCGGTAAAGCAGTTGCAACGCGTTCAGGCATTGTTCGAAATGCACCGCTTCCGCATCGCCGAGCTGCAAGCCGATCAACACCTTGCCGAATGCGGCGCCGTGGTTGCGGTAATGGAACAGGCTGATATTCCATTGGCTGCCCAACGCCATCAAAAACTTCAACAAGGCGCCGGGCCGCTCCGGAAACTGCAGGCTGTAAACCCGTTCTTTGACATCGTACGGCGCATGGCCGCCGACCATGTACCGGATATGGTCCTTGGCCAACTCGTTACCGGTCATATCGGTCACGGCAAAGCCTTCTGCGGCCAAATGCTCCAGCAATTGCTGCCGGTCGGTCTCGGCGCCGCTACTGCTGATGCCGACGAAGACCTGGGCCATAGCCGGGTCGAAATAGCGGTAATTGAACTCGGTGATGTTGCGTTTACCCAGCGCTTTACAGAATTTCAGGAAACTGCCCGGCGACTCGGGAATGGCCACCGCCAGCAAAATCTCGCGATGCTCGCCGACCTGGGTCCGCTCGGCAACATAGCGCAGCCGGTCGAAATTGATGTTGGCGCCGCTGTCGATCGCGATCAGGGTTTGTTGCTGCAAACCATTCAGTTCGGCGTATTTTTTCAGGCCGGCCACGGCCAAGGCGCCGGCCGGCTCGGCCATCGAGCGGGTATCGTCGAAAATGTCCTTGATCGCCGCGCAGATTTCGTCGGTGCCGACCGTAACCACCTCGTCGACGAACTGGCGCGCAATCCGAAACGGTTCCGCGCCGATTTGCTTGACCGCGACGCCGTCGGCGAATAGGCCGACCTGCGCCAACACCACCCGCTCACCGGCGCGTAAGGCCTGATTCAGGCAATCGGCATCGTCAGGCTCGACGGCGATGACTTTGATCTCCGGCCGTACGAATTTGACGTAGGCGGCGATGCCGGCAATCAAGCCGCCGCCGCCGACCGGCACGAAGATGGCGTGAATCTCGCCGTTGCGCTGGCGCAAAATTTCCATCGCCACCGTGCCCTGGCCGGCGATTACGTCCGGGTCGTCGTAAGGGTGGATAAAGGTCATGCCTTTCTCGGCGGCCAATTCCATGGCGTGAGCGTAGGCGTCGTCGTAGGAGTCGCCGTGCAACACGGCTTTGGCACCGCGCGCCTTGACCGATTTGACTTTGATTTCCGGCGTGGTTTTCGGCATCACGATCAAGGCTTTGATGCCGAGCCGTTTCGCCGCCAACGCGACGCCCTGGGCATGGTTGCCGGCCGAGGCGGCGATCACGCCGTTGGCGGTCTGCTCCGGCGTCAACGACGCAATTTTGTTATACGCGCCGCGCAGCTTGAAGGAAAACACCGGTTGCAGGTCCTCGCGCTTCAAATAGACCCGGTTGTTGACCCGCTCGGACAAGGTCGGCGCATAGTCCAGCGGGGTTTCCTCGGCCACGTCGTAAACCCGGGCCCGCAATATTTTTTCTATGTAATTCAGCATCGCTATCCTCGGCGCCAGCATCCTGTCGCGCCGCGCATTCCTGGCCTTAAAAACTGCTGAGCGATCAGCGTTAATCGGGTATTATCCCACACAATGACGGGTTGAAAGCCGTGTCAGGATTCATAAGAGCATAACCATCAGGACCATCACACATGACTCAAGACGAATTAAAAAAACAAGTCGCCGCCGCCGCATTGCAATACCTGAAAAACGTACCAATCATCGGCATGGGCACCGGCTCGACGGTGACGCATCTGATTAACCAATTGGCCGATTGCAACTTCAAAAACGACATCGAAGCCGCCGTGTCCAGCTCGATCAAAACCACCGAGCACCTCAGATCGATCGGGATTAAAGTCATTGAATTGAACGACAGCGGCGACCTGGACATTTATGTCGACGGCGCCGACGAAGTCACTCCGCACCGCAAAATGTTGAAAGGCGGCGGCGGCGCGCTGACCCGCGAGAAAATCATCGCCGGCGCCAGCAAGAAATTCGTCTGCATCGTCGACGAAACCAAGTGCGTCGACGTGATGGGCAAGTTCCCGCTGCCGGTGGAAGTGCTGCCGCTGTCACGCAGCTTCGTCGCCCGCCAATTGGTCAAACTGGGCGGCCAACCGATCTTGCGCATGAACAAGGAAACCGGCCAACCCTACATCACCGACAACGGCTGCGAGATTCTGGACGTGCACAATATGAGCATCGTCGACCCGGTCGGCACCGAACAAGCGATCAACAACATCCCCGGCGTCATCACCAACGGCCTGTTCGCGATGCGCGACGCCGACGTGGTGTTGGTCGGTAAAGGTAGCGAAGTCATCAGTTACTGATTGCCGCCTGTCTAAGCAAGCTTGCCGCCACCGGGCGGCAAGCGTTAGTTGTTCCGCCCTGCCCTCGGCAGGTCATAAAAGACGCCGCTCCGCCGATTTTTTCTGGCTGCTGCGGCCGTTGCCCTCTAAAATAGCCGCCATTTCCGCCGTCAGCCGGTCTCCTCGCCGCTTCGAGCTTTAATTTAGTATCCAGGATATTCAACATGTCAGACATCGAAATTGCCCAACAAGCAAAAATGCGCCCGATTATCGATTTGGCCGGAGAAAAATTCGCCATCCCGGCCGAACATCTCGACCCCTACGGCCATTACAAAGCCAAAATTTCCCTGGAATACGTCAACAGTCTGACCGATAAAGCCGACGGTAAATTGATTCTGGTCACCGCCATTTCGCCGACCCCGGCCGGCGAAGGCAAAACCACCACCACGGTCGGTTTGGGCGACGCGCTGAATCGCATCGGCAAGAAAGCCATCATCTGTTTGCGCGAGCCGTCGCTGGGCCCCTGCTTCGGCGTCAAGGGCGGCGCAGCCGGCGGCGGCTACGCCCAGGTAGTGCCGATGGAAGATATCAACCTGCATTTCACCGGCGACTTCCACGCCATCGGCATCGCCCACAACCTGCTGTCGGCGCTGATCGACAACCACATCAACCACGGCAATAAGCTCGACATCGACCCGCGCCGCATCCAATGGAAGCGGGTGATGGACATGAACGACCGCGCGCTGCGCAAGATCGTGGTCGGCATGGGCGGCGCGGCCAACGGCTATCTGCGCGAAGACGGCTTCGACATTGTCGTCGCTTCGGAAGTGATGGCGATTCTGTGCCTGGCCACCAGCCGCGCCGACTTGAAACAGCGCCTGGGCCGCATCGTCATCGGCTACAAATCCGACAAGGTTACGCCGGTGTACGCCCGCGACCTGAACGCCCACGGCGCGATGGCGGCGGTATTGAAAGACGCGATCAAGCCGAATCTGGTGCAAACCCTGGAAAACAATCTGGCAATCATCCACGGCGGTCCGTTCGCCAACATCGCCCACGGTTGCAACACCGTCACTGCCACCAAAACCGCGCTGAAACTGGCCGACTATGCGGTGACCGAGGCCGGCTTCGGCGCTGACCTGGGCGCGGAAAAATTCATCGACATCAAATGCCGCATGTCCGGTCTGAAGCCGTCGGCGGTGGTGTTGGTGGCGACGGTGCGGGCGCTGAAATTCCACGGCGGCGTGGCGAAAGACGAGTTAAACCAGGAAAATCTGGCTGCGTTGGAAAAAGGCTTCGCTAACCTGGAACGCCACCTGAGCAACATCAAAAACCACTACGGCCTGCCGTGCGTGGTCAGCATCAACCATTTCACCTTCGACACCGACGCCGAAATCCAATGGCTGAAAAACCAATGCGAAAGCTTGGGCGCCAAATGCGTGATCGCCAAGCATTGGGCGCACGGCGGCGCCGGGGCGGAGGAGCTGGCGCGCGAGGTGTTGAACATCGTCGACAACCGCGAGCCGGCCTTCAATTACGTTTACGACGACGAACTGCCGCTGTGGAACAAGATCGAAGCCATCGCCACCAAGCTTTACGGCGCCGGCAGCGTCAGCGCCAGCCCGAAAGTCATGGCCGACATCAAGGCCTTGCAAGCTAACTACGGCCACTTCCCGATCTGCATGGCCAAGACCCAAATGTCGTTCTCGACCAATCCCAACGCCAAGGGCGCACCCAGCGGCCATAACGTGGAAATCAGCGAAGTCCGTCTCGCCAACGGTGCCGGCTTCATCGTCGCTATCGCCGGCGACATGATGACCATGCCCGGCCTGCCGAAAGTCCCGGCCGCCGAACGTATCGATATCAGCGACGACGGCGTGATTAGCGGCTTGTTCTAACCGATTTGGCAGGACAGTCGCCGCCGCGGCCCCGAGCCTTTGGCTAATTAACCCGGCGAATCCCTTGATGCTGCGAGGGATTCGCCATTCTTTCTTTCTCAGGCCTGCGGACGCCAAAACAAGCGGTTAAACCTGACATTTCGGCCGAACGGAAAGCACTAGCCGATCAAGCAAACCAATCTCGTTTAGCCGATTGACATTCGGTTATATCAGCGGCTTTTCGTAACCGATAAACCCGGTATGCGCCGCCACTTTGTCGTACAGCGCCCTAGCCGATTCGTTGGAACTTTGCGTCAACCAATAAAGCCTGGGCGCTTGTTTTAATTGCGCTTGCCGGGCGACAAATTCGATCAACGCCCGACCGATACCGCGGCCGCGGTGCTGCGGATCGACAAACAAATCTTGCAGATAGCAAACATCGGCACTCCAGCCACTGGCGTGATACAGGTAATGCGCAAACCCCACGAGCGCACCATCGATCCGCGCACCGGCCGCATGTATCTCGCGATTTTCTATCAGCCGTCGCCAAAGCGCGTCGTATTCCGCGTCAGTTCTGACGGTTTGGTAGAACGCCATGTATTGGCGAACCAGATGGTTCCATTCGGCGCGGTCAGGCGCTGTTAGCGATGCGATTTCGACCATGCTTGTCTGGTGAATTGGGATCAAGTAACTACAACGGGATTAAGTATTGGCATCGCTCAACAAAGCCAAAAGGCAGCGGGCCAATCGCTCCGCTTGCGGCGTCGGCGCCTCCATATGGTAAACGACGGCTTTGCTTGTCGTGCCTTAACCGGTTTTGCCGATTGGCGCCACCGCCACCGGCTGCAAACACACTAACTTGCAATCCGGCTGGGCGGCGACCAACAGCGTGGTCTGCACGAAACGCAGCGTGCCGCGTTGCGGATGATGGAAGCAACGCTCGCCGCCCTCGCGATGCAACACCGCTTGTTCCTGCCAATAGACTGTAAATTCGGCGCTCTGCGCCAGCAACGGGTCAATCAAAGCCTGCAATGCCGCATCCTTGGGCCGGCGGCTGAAATCGGCACGAAACTCCGCCGCCAGCCGCCGGGCGCGTTCCGGCCAGTCGGCCAATAGCGTTTTCGCGGCGGGTTGCAAGAACACGAAACGCAGCAAATTGCGTTCGGCACTATCCGCATCCAGCCAGCCGACGAACAACTCGGCCGCCGCCGCGTTCCAGGCCCTGGCGGTCCAGCTTGCATCCAGCAAATAGGCTGGGCCGTGGAACTGCGTCGGTAAGGCCAGCAATTCGGGCGGCATTTCGGCTTGGATTTCGAGCGTAGCTTGCGGGTCGCGTTTGCCGGCCAGATCGAACAGCGAGGCGCGTTCGGCCGGGGTCAGGCGCAAGGCGTCGGCCAGGCGCGCCAAGGCTGCCGGCGACGCCGCCACGTCGCGGCCCTGTTCCAACCAAGTAATCCAGGTAAGGCTGACCAACGCCGCTTCGGCCAATTCCTCGCGCCGCCAGCCGGGCGTGCGCCGCCGTCCGCCGCTTTTCGGCGGCAGCCGTTCGCGATGGACGCGGATAAACGCACCCAGCAGACGTTTGGGATCGGACTCGCTCATAGTGGCTTTTATACCAGGATAAATCGTCATCTTGTACCGGTTTATCGATCGTCCAACAATGAGCCTCCACTCATTATTCGAGGATTTAGCATGCGCAACAACGATCATCAAACCCTGGTCAACCAGCAATTCAGCGAACATGCCCTCGCCTATCTTGCCAGTTCAACCCATGCCGACGGCGAGGATTTGCAACGCATGGCCGACCTGGTTGCTGCCCGGCCGCCCGGCGTGGCGCTGGACTTAGGTTGCGGCGCCGGCCACGTGGCGTTTCGCCTGTCGCCGTTGGCGCAACAAGTGGTCGCTTACGATCTGTCATCGGAAATGCTGGCCGTGGTCGAGGCGGAAGCGCAACGGCGCGGCTTGCCCAACATCGCCAGCCGAGTCGGCACGGTAGATAATCTGCCGTTTGCCGACGCGATGTTCGACTGGGTCGTGACCCGCCATAGCGCGCATCACTGGCGCCACATTGTCCCCGCCCTGACCGAAATGCGCCGGGTGTTGCGGCCAAACGGCACGCTGTTGTTGATGGACGTGGTCGGCCCCGGCCTCCCGTTGTTGGACACCTGGTTGCAAAGTCTGGAAGTATTGCGCGACCCGTCCCACGTCCGCGACCGCTCGTTGGCCGAATGGCATTCCTTGTTGGCGGCGGCCGGTTTTCGCACCGTCAGCCTGCAAACATTTCGCCGCCGGCTGGCGTTCGGGCCCTGGATAGCGCGCATGCAAACCCCACCGGCTCAGGTCGCGGCCATCCGCAGCTTGCAGCACATCGCGCCGCAAGAAGTGGCCGACTATTTTGCGTTGGAAGCCGACGGCAGCTTTACCGGCGATACCGTGTTGATCGCCGCCGAAATCGCGGCCGGCCGATCATGAGCACCTACGCTTGGGAGGCCGAGGATTACGCCTGTCATTCGGCGATGCAAAAAATCTGGGCCGGCGAATTAATCGAACGTTTGGCCTTACGCGGCGACGAAAGCGTATTGGACTTGGGTTGCGGCGACGGTCTAATCGCGGCGCAGTTAGCGGCGGCGCTGCCTTGCGGTTCGGTGGTCGGCGTGGACAATTCGGCGGCGATGATCGCCTTGGCGCGGCGCCGCTATCCACCGGAGCGCCACCCCAACCTGAGCTTCCAAATCATGGATGCGCAAGCGCTCCGGTTCGATGCGCGTTTCGACCGGGTTTTCTCCAACGCCGTGCTGCATTGGCTCAAAGATCATCCGGCGGTACTGGCAGGTTTACACTGCAGCCTGAGACCCGGCGGCAAGCTGTTGCTGCGCATGGGCGGCCAGGGCGACGTCGCCGACATGCGAGCGACGCTGGAGAGCGTCATCGCCGCGGCGGAATGGTCCGAGTATTTTCAAGATTTCGAATTTCCCTACACCTTTCCGTCGCCGGCCGACTACCGCCACTGGCTACAGGCCGCCGGCTTTAGCGTGCGCCGCGCAGAGTTGCTGTCCAAAGACGCAACCCACGACGGCCCCGCCGGTTTGGCCGCCTGGATCAGAACCACCTGGCTACCCTACAGCCAACGCTTGCCCGAATCCCGGCGCGAGGCGTTTATCCAAAATGTGGTCGAAGCCTATTTACTACGCATCCCGCCGGATGACAACGGACTGGCCCATGTGGCGATGGTGTTGTTGGAGGTCGAAGCAGACAAGCTTGGCGACGAACGGATGGATACAACATAATCGGTCAATTTCTGGCCTTTACTCCAACCAGAACCAAAATCCGAACGTTGCTCGGAGCAGTGCAAAACAGGGTTGAGATCGAGCTTAAATGCCTTTGTGGATTAGTGTAATTCGTGGTTATAAAAAACGACTTGAACATTCATTTTGTTTTTACTCGGCTGGTCAAAATCGACCCTTTGCGGTCTATCGCCTAACGTGATTCAATGTCCGCAATTTGATGTTTTCTAGTCATACCTACTAAGTTCCGATGATATACAGAAGGGAAAATCATGGGTTAATCAATGAAATATCGGTTCTAGGATTCATTTTCGGTAGATATACAGAACTATCTAATTACTAGTTAGGCTTTAAAGGGAGGACGTCGGTGGTTTGGACTGTAAATGCTGGATTCGATGCTTTTTACAACGCAATAAATTTATCTGGCGACCACCGTTCCACGGCAAACAGAAGTGGCTCCATTCG
>NZ_PPPU01000021.1 GCF_006483455.1 Methylomonas koyamae | reverse complement strand
TAATTCAGGACACCCTCGCCCGCGTAGGTACAATTAGCGGTAGCGTAATCGTACGCATGATGTGAATTTGCCACGACCTGTTTTTTATGTCGGGTCTCGGCCCGACAGCCGAGATACTTTTCTTTGCTTGTCCAAAGAAAAGTATCCAAAAGAAACGACACCCCATGCCGCTTGTTTCCTGCGCTCCGAAGGGTTTGAGCGGGGTTTTTCGAAGGGGCATCCAGCCCCTGCGAAAAACGCGATGCATCCCTGCATCGCCCCTGTCGGGCAATGCCGCTCAAACCCTTCGGTGCTCGGCGCGGCATAAGGGGAGGAAAACCATCCCGGTTTTTTAGGGTGGGCACGGCTTTTTGTGCCCACGCGGGAAATCGGGTTTCGTGTCTTGTGTTGCTGACGCGAGACTTGGTTATAGTGTCGGTTTGCGGGGAGGAAAGCCCTCGATTTTGCGGTAGGCCGGAATAAGCGTATGCGTTTCCGGCTTCGGCTTACAGTTCCAGCCTGACGCCGACAGCCCGCGTAGGTACGATTAGCGGTAGCGTAATCGTACTCATGGTGTGAATTTGCCACGACTTGTTTTAATGTCGGGTCTCGGCCCGACGGCCGAAATACTTTTCTTTGCTTGTCCAAAGAAAAGCATTCAAAAGAAACGACACCCCATGCCGCTTTAACCCTGCGCGTCTGCGGGTTTGAGCGGGGTTTTTGGAAGGGCTATCCATAGCCCTCCAAAAACGCGCGGCATCCCTGCCGCGCCCCTGTCGGACAAATCCGCCCAAACCCTCCGGTGCTCGGCGCGGCATCAGGGAAGGAAAACCATCCCGATTGCGCGGTAGACCGGAGCACGCATAGCGTAACGTTTGCCTAATATCAAAGAGATCACTGCTGCGACGCTGACTTGAATGCCTGGGCGGAAACTGTTAAATCATTTCAGCGAATCGCGGGATTGATATGAAAATTATTCTTCAGTTGTTAGTTGCAAGCTTGGTATTGCCGTTACTTTGGATGATTATTTCGTCGCCAATCTTGTTTGTGTTTTTCCGTCTCGCTCGCATCATGCGCCGCAGAGCAATGCACTCAGGATGGATTATGGCGTTATTTGCGTCAGTCTTTTCTCTGATTGCTGCGCCTGTTCCAACTCCAATTATTACGGTATTCATTCCGTTTGGATTGGCGCTTACAGATAGTTCTTACTACCATGGCATTTTTCACGGACCTATGACCGAGCTGTGGAGATGGATAGTACCGTCGCTCGTTGTTACTTTTGCGGTTTCGCTCGCAGCAATATGGCGCTACCTCCGATCACCTGACGATGCCGGTTAGAGTGGGCGCGATTTTTTGTGCGCATTCGGAGTTGAAAATTTGGGTATCGATAGCGGTAGGCCGGAATAAGCGTATGCGTTTCCGGCTGTGGCTTACAGTTCCAGCCTGACGCCGACAGTACCGACCAAATGGTCGAAAAAGCGATTTCCCAGTAAGGTGTCGAAATTGACGAAGGGTTGGATGCCGTTGGGTAAGGTGAGGCCGATTCCTGCGCCCAGATGGTAGAAGTCGCGGTCGGGCCGGTCGTTGTTGAAGGTAAAAACCGTCGGGTTGGCGCGGCCGTCTTGGACGAAGCTGGCGCGGAGATCGCGCTGTTTGTTTTGAAACTCGTGGGTCCAATCGAAACTGATTTGCGGAGCGACCACGCCCACTGGAGTGCTCAGCGCCGTCGATAGCATCAGGCCCACCGAGCTTTGCAGCGAGCGAATCCGGTCGCGCAGGAAATTCAATTCCAAACCGGTCGTACCGGTCTCGCGGTAGGCGTCGAGGCTCATTTCGCTGTAACGGAAACCCAGGCGCGGGCCGATGACAATGCCTCCGAACCAAAAATCGTAACCCGCCAGCGCATTGGCGGCGTAATGGTCCGCGCCGAAATCGGACGACACCATGCCGGACACCGGCCGCTTATTGGCGCCGAGCGACGGAAAACTGGTCAAGCGATCGCGTTCGCGCCATTGGCGAGCATATTCGACCACGATATCGACAAAGGCGTTATCGTTTGGTGTCAGCGTGGCGTAAAGCGCCGGGCCGAACGCGTCGACCCGAAATCCGCCAAGATTGGCGAACCGGCTGTCGGTGTTGCTGTAATTCAGCGCCGCGCCGGCCAGCAGCCAGTCGTTGGCTCGCCAATCGGCGCCGATTGCGCCGCCCTGGACATTACCGTTGTAGCCGGTTTCGAAGCGGGTGCTGCGTCGGTCGATGGCTTCGAATTGGCCGGAGAAGAACAGGTGCAAACCGTCAGTCAAAGCAAGCTCGGCTTCGTCGCCAGCGCCGCCGCCGTCCTTGCTTTGTTGCCGGCGGAGTTTTGCCAAGCGCTTGCCGGCGGCGACGAATTGGCTCTGAACCGAGCCGGCTCCGCCGCCAACGCTGCCGGCACCGCCTGCGCCGCCGCCCGGCGGGCCGCCGGGTGTCGGGAGGCAGAGTCTGTAAAGATTCGGGCCGGCCTTTTCGAGGAACTCCACCCGGTCGCCCGCCAGTCGCTCGCAATCGTTGCGTAGCAACGCGAACTGCGCTTCGTCCAGCGAGCTGGCTTCGGCCCAAACTTTAGCCGTCGGGCAAAGCAGCGCGGCAACCGCAACAATCGCAACGATTGGCTTGGGCGGCAGTTGCGAGAGGAGACGGCCGGGGGCGTTCATGAAGTCTTTGCGGTCGAATATCCGCAAGTCAGATCGGCCCATGAAGCGTCAGCTCGCGGTGCTTATTTTTTGGTCATGAAAAAATAGATCGACTGGCATTTCAAGACCATTTTACTGCCGTCTTTTGTGGTGGCGGCGCAGGTTTCCATTTTCGAGCGGCCTGGAGCAGCCTGTTTTTTCAATTTGCCGTCTTCGACGCTGTAGTTCAATACCGCTTTGAGTTGCTCAATGCGGGCGTGGGAGTCGTTTTCTTGGGAAATGCCTTCCATGGTGCCGTCGTTTCTGAAGGTCCATGTCGTGTTCAGGCCGCGGGCGCCGCTACCGTCGGCGTTGACCGATTCTTTTTCGATTTGCCAGGTGCCCAGCAGGTCGGCTTGGGTCAGCGGAATTTCCGCGGCGCCGGCGGCGAAAGAGGCGGAGAACAACAGCAAGCCGATGAGTTTGATGGAGGGCATAAAATTCCTGTGAATTGATGTGGATGAGGTACGGATTGTATCACGTACGAATGTCAGGGTTTTTGCTGCATCTGTTGTCGCCGTCGGTAGCAGATGAAGTTTACTGGCCGAGACTGTCGGTGTTTTGCGCTGGTCCGCTTCCGAAGGTGTTTTTTAAACCGGGCAGTGAGGAGGGAGTCGACTGGCTAATTGTCGAGCGAAGCGGCCGGATCAACTCTGTTCGTATCCGGCCGCTCCGCGTCGAGGCATCAAGCCAGGCTGCCGGCGAATATTCGCGTCGAATATTCCTGTTCGCGGAGCAGGATGGTCTCGTTCTTGACGTCTTTGAGTTTTTTTACCAAAACTTTGCCGGATTCCGGAAAGAAATAGATCTTGCGCGGATAGATATCCAGCGTGTCGGCGGCAACGATCGGGATGTCGCGTTCGGCCAGGTAATTACGCAAGAATTGCGCACTACGGGCACCGACGTTGTCGCGGTGCAGGCCGTTCAGAATATTGCCGCCGCCGAAGACTTTAGCTTCCAGCTGGTGCGCCTCCGCACCGATGTCGAGCAGATGGTCGATGAACTTATCCATCGCCGCGACCGCCTGGTGTTCCAGGCGCGCATTCAGTGGTTGGCCTTCGTTGGTGTTGGCCACCATGATGTGGTTCATGCCGCCTATGCCTTTGTTGCGGTCGCGGATACAGGCCGTGACGCAAGAGCCCAGCACGGTGACGATCACCGAACCGGCCGTGGCGAGGCAGTATTCGCCGGGGATGATTTTCTGGGCGCGGGTGCGCCAGTAAGGGTCGAAATAGGTTTCGGAGCGCTTTTTCAGGTACATGGCTCGGTGAATTCGGTAGTCGAGAGTATGAAAAATAACAAACAAAAATCGGGCCAGTCTTGAATAATGCCTTAAGCTCAAAATCTTGGCACTGAGCGATGTTGGTCGGCGGCGAACTTTGTAAAGCGGATTGACAATCTGTCGTTTTGGTCTACGCGCTCCGCACTGTTTGAGAGCAGATCGGTGCGGTATCGATTGCTGCCAAATCCAGACTGCTATTTGCGGGGTAAAGTTTCGTCCGCTGCGATTCGGCATTGCTCCGGTTTGCCGTCGGCAAATGCCGGCGAAATACTGACCGGTTCGGTCAAACTTTTCATTAACAGTAGATAGGCTTGGCCGTCGATGCAGACCTTGTTTAGGTTCCAAGTCTTGATCTGGCCTTGGAGGTCGATGCGTTCGATGCTGATTCGATCCAGCGGTAGCGAACGGTTGGCCGGCGGGATGGTGTTGGCATTGGTGCCAGCAGCGGCCAGAACGGCGGTAAGTATCAGTTTTCTCATGGCTCGGGCCTCATCGATAGATTGTTGACCGACCCGCCAAGATGCCTGTCGGAGCGGATTCGGGCGCGGCGGATCAGTAGGGATTCACGGGCGACAGTTTCTCCTCGGTTTCGTCGAGATCTAAAATGTCGGTGTCAGTGACGTTGCCGTCGTTGACCAGGTAATCGCGCTGCGAAAAATAGGCGCCGCGGAAAAATCCGTAGCGGTCCACCGCCGCTTCG
This sequence comes from Methylomonas koyamae, assembly GCF_006483455.1. Lineage (GTDB taxonomy): Bacteria > Pseudomonadota > Gammaproteobacteria > Methylococcales > Methylomonadaceae > Methylomonas > Methylomonas koyamae_B. The sequence continues at coordinate 39,366 of NZ_PPPU01000021.1, read as the reverse complement.
CTGGCGATTTTTTCGGTTTCGAGGTTGTCGGCACGCAAATCGGCAGCATTGACGCCGCCCAAGCCGCCGGAGATCGCCGTCGACAATGCCGACGACTGGGTAAACAGGCCGGTGTAGCTGATCGGGTTGGCGGCGGTGTCGCCGATCAAGCCAATCACGCCGCGCGGCGAACTCGACCCCAATAGCGGCAGCACCAAATACGGGCCGGTCGGTATGCCCCAATAGCCTAGAGTCTGGTCGAAATCTTCATGGTGTTTGGGCAAGTCGATGGCGCTGGCCGGATCGAACCAGCCGGCGATGCCGACCGTGGTATTGACCAGAAAACGCGCCGTATCCATGCCGGCTTGCCGAAATTTTCCTTGCAGAACATCGTTGATCGAGACCCGGATGTCGGCGATATTACTGAAAAAATTGCTGATGCCGGCATCGACGAAATCCGGCGTAATCCAGCGGTAGCCGCGGGCCACCGGTTTCATCAGGTAATCGTCGACCCGGTCGTTGAAGGTTTGCATCGGCCGGTTCCAGCTTTCCCAAGGATCGCGCGGATCGGAAGCTGGAACGCTGGCGCAACCGGACAGCGTGGTTGCCGCGCTTAGCAACAGAGTCAGGGCAGGGATGGTTCCGTTTCGCATAAGGTGTGCTCCAGTAACTGACGACTGATGCGTAAAGGTTAGCGTGTTGCCGGGGTGTTTGTCTTGCCAGCCGGCGCGGATTTTATCGCGCGGCGGACGCGTCGGGTAGGCCGCTTGTGCGGGACAATAAACCGGTTTCCAACCGCTAACAATCTGGATTATGACTCTTGCCGATGCGTTACGTTTACTGCTCCTGGCTGCGATTTGGGGCGGATCTTTTCTGTTGATGCGGATATCCGCGCCGATTTTGGGGCTGGCCTATGTCGCGGAAGGCCGGGTGTTCTCGGCAGCGTTGTTTTTATGGGTACTGGCCGTGTTTGGCAAACGGCTGGGCGGCCTGTGGCGGAACTGGCGCTATTTACTGGTGATGGGTTTTTTCAATGTCGCGCTGCCGTTTAGTTTGTTCGCCTATGCGGCGGCGACATTGTCGACCTCGCAATTGTCGGTGTTGAACGCAACGGCGCCGATTTGGGCTTATGCGATCGGATTGACGCTGGGTATCGAGAAACTGGCGTGGAAACGGATTTGCGGCATGTTCATGGCGCTGTCCGGGGTGGCTCTGTTGTTCTGGGGCTTGCTGGCTGTCAGCCCCGGCCAATTTTTGCTGCCGGTCATCAGTTCGCTGGCCGCCGCATTCTCGTACGGGATTGCCACCAATTACGCCAAGGCCAGAGCCAAGCTGGCGCCGTTCGACACTGCTCATGGCAGCCTGTGGGCGGCGGCGTTGCTGCTGCTGCCGATGGTGTTTCTGTGGCCGTTAAAGCAACTGCCGACCTTGGAATCCATCACGGCTGTCGCCGGTTTGGGCATTGTCTGCACCGGCGTCGCCTTTCCGCTCTATTACCGGTTGATTCGGGATATCGGTGCTTCGTCCGCGTTGACCGTCACCTTTCTGAATCCGATGTTCGCGACCCTGTGGGGCGCGCTGTACTTGGCCGAAACGGTCACGCCGCGGCATATCCTCGGTATGGCGGTGATTCTGGTCGGAACCGCACTCTCTACCGGGTTTCAGGCCCGCAGTCTTCTCAAACGGCGGGTACCCGTCTAGCGTCGGCTGCCTGCGCGGCTAGATCAGGCGGCGCTTTGGCGGCTAGACTGAGCCCGACGCTGCCGCGGGCGGTACCATTCCTTGAAATCCACCGGCGGCTCGAGCAACGGGGCGCTGACGCAGAAGCGCAAACTGCCGTCGGTGGTCAGATACGGCGCGGTGCGAATGCGGGTAATGCCTTTCTGCGAGTCTTTCATATCGGCTCCTGGATGATTCGGCCGCTAGTCTGGCAAGCGGCCGCTTAAGGCCGACTTAATCCGCTGTTAGCGGCGTGGGAGTGTGCCGGAACGCTGGCCGCAGCGTCCGGCTTATGATTTGTCGCGCGGACGGCCGCCGAATTTGGTGGCGGCGGCGGATAATTCCGTCGAGCAATCAAGCTGGTATACTGAACCGTTAGGTTCAAGAGCAGGTGCCGGGTTCCTTGGGTGGGGCCCCGGGTCTTCATTATAAAAATTATATTTAGCCGGGATTTTCTATGGACGCATATTTACCGATGATTCAAAGCATATTGTTGGATTGGTACCAATTAACCCTTGCCAACCCAGAATATGCCGGAGCCGTGGCCGTTGCGGTTTGGTTGCTGACTTCGATTTTTTACAGTATCCGCATTTACTTTCTGAAAAAAGCCAACGCCACCCTAGTGAAACTGCGTCTCGGCTTACAGTCCGATCTGGAAACGGCGCAACAGCAATTGCAAAGCAGCCAGGCCGAATTGGCCGCCAGCGTTCAGCAATTGGCCGAGGTACAAACCGCCGCCGAAGAGTCCGCCCAACGCGCTGCCGGCTTGGAGGAGAAAGTGGTCGCCGGTAATCGGCAATTGATCGACAGCATCAAGGCTTTGGCCAACAAATTCGAATTGACCGAGCCGAGTTTGCCCGCGGCGAACAACGCCGACAGCGGCGATCTGTGGAGCCGATACGCGGCGATCAGCGAGCAGGCGGTCGAACGTTTCCAAACCGAGCAAAAAGGCAAGACCGATCTGCAATTGTCGTTGTGGGCCGAAACTGCGAAGTTGGCGGAGAAAGACGCATTGCTGGAGCCCTTGCAGCGTAAGGTGGAAGAGCAAACCGCGCAGGTCGCCAAATTGGAGTTGGCGTTGGAAGAACAGAAAATTCGGTTCGAACGCCAACAGGCCAACGCCGAAAAAGCCCTGGCCGAAACAGTCAGCCGCTATCAAACCGAGGTGGGGCAACGGGATAATCCGGTGAATCAGCCGGCCCCTGCCGCGGTTGCGCCGCAGCCGATTGTCGCGCCGATTCCGGAATCGACCCCTGCTGTTATCCAGCCGCAGATTGCTGCCGTTTCGGCGCCTGAAGTGGCCGCCCCGGTCGAACCGATACCTATGCCAGAGCCAACTTCGGCTCCGGTGGTTACGGCGGCGCCGGCACCGGTCACCCCGGCTGAAACTGCCGCAACCGTCGCCCCGAGCAAACAAGCGTCGGTCGATAAGGCGGTCGAGAAAAGCGGTGGCTTCGGTAAGTTCAAGCAATTATTGAACAACACCATGCAGCAAATGGCCAAACTGGATCAGAAGCTGGGTACCCAAACCACCGTGGAAGTGGCCGAATCCGTCGAGGAAGCTGCCGTTCCGGCCGCGGAACCGGTCGCCGAGCCAGTGCCGGAGCAGCCGGTTGTCGTTGCCGAGCCGGTAGTCGAGGCGGCTGCACCGGCACCGGCCAAAGCCAGCAAATTGAAAAGCCTGTTCGGTAAAAGCAAACCTGCCGAAGAACCGCAACCGGCGCCAGTAGCCGCTCCGGAGCCGCCTCCGGCACCGGCACCTGCACCAATCCCGGCCGCAGCCAAGCAAGACAAGCTGAAAGATTTGTTTTCGAAATGGAAATAAGCGTTTAAGCCATTCCTTCCCGCCGGGCCGTTACGGCCCGGCCCGCTCCGGTAGGATCAGACCTCCGGTACGAAAAAGAACGGGCTGCCTTCATGCCCGGCATGTTGCAACGGCGCATATTGCGGTTTTTGTTCGAAGCCGCCGCGCGCCGCCGACGCCTGGACCTGATTAGCCACATCCCGGAAAATATCGTAGTCCTCGATAATCCGTTTGTTGCCGCGCAACACCTTCAAAAATGCATTGGCAAACACCGAGTGCTCGCCACCACCCTGGTCCATAACCGGCTTGACGCCACCGGATGTCAGCACGGTACGAGCTTTGCGGCTGTTCATCGCCTTCAACCAGCGCTCGCGCTTGGCATCGTCCATACCCTCCGGCAGTTTGGCCACGGCGGAACCGGTCAAGGCGCCGGAATAACAGGAGTCGGCCACCACCATGATGTGTTTGGCCGGCATGATGCTCAGGAATTCGGTGATGCTTTGGCTGGAGATCCAGTTGGCGCTGTTGCCGGTCTCGGAATCGACCGGCAGCCAGTAGGCGGTCTGGCTGCGCTTGTCGATTTCGCCGTGGCCGGCGTAATAAATCAGCAGATTGTCCTGTTCGGTCAGTTTTTGGTTCAGCTCGTTCAGCGCCGACATGATCGCGTGGCGGTTGGCGTTCAGCAGCAGTTTGGTTTTAAAGCCGTAGCGCTCGCGCAGCAGCAATTCCAGACTTTTCGCGTCGGCCATCGGCGTCTTCAAAGACGGATAGGCGCCGTAGTCGTTGTTGCCGATGATGATGGCGTAAAACTTGCCGAACTGGATGTCGCCGCTGCGTTTCAAGTCGCTGCCGCTGCCGTTGCTGCTCGGAAACGGTTCGGCGCTAATCCCGCTGCTGGCGGCGAGCAGGCGCAGGCTCAAGTCGCTGCGTTGGTTACGTTTGTCGGTCGCGCTGATCCGCACCACGGTTTCGTCACCTTGTAGACTGACGTCGGTTTCGAAGCGGCCGTTAGCGTCGACCTTGACCGGTTTGTCGTTCAGTAATAAGCGGTTGAGGCCGGTACTGGCGTCGATTTTGCCGATAATGCGTTTGCTGCTTTCGCCGACGGCGAATTGGATGCTGGGAATACCGCGGGTCACGGTCACAGCCGGTTCGATCAGTTCGATATTCGGACCGGAGCCGGATGCCAACAAGGTACTGCGCGATTGTTCCAGTTTTTCTTTCAGCGCGGCGATTTCCTTGGCTTGTTGTTGCAGCGCCAGTTTGCGGCTGTCGATCTGGTTGCGGTCGAGCTTGTCCGGCGATGTCAGCCAGCCGGTCAGTTCGGCCGATTGTTTCTGGAAGGTTTCGATCTTCTCGTTCAGCCGGTTTTCCAGTTCGGCGGCCTTGCTGTCAGCGGTTTTGGCCGCGGGATTTTCCTGCCGGGCCGCGTCCAGCTCGAGTTTCATGCGTTGCCGTTCCTGACTCAAGGTTTGGGTCAACGAACCGAGCTTGGCTTGTTGGTCTTTGAGTTGCGACTCTTTTTCGCGCAGTTGTTTTTCCAGCAGCTCGATATCGCTGGAATTGCCCGGCGCAGTCGTTTTTTGTTGTTGCAGTTTGTTGCGTAGCGCTTCCAGCTCGCTTTGCGCCTTACGCAGACTTTCCTGCTGGTCCAGGGTCTGTTGGCGGGTGTCTTGCAATTGCTCGCGCAGTTGCTCGGCTTCGCGGCGCGACTCGGCGACTTCGCTGCGCAGCGTCTCCAGCTCCTGAGAGTTTACCGCCGGGGCGAATTGGATGCCGGCATCTTCCAGGCCGGCCGATTTGCGATACCAGCGTAACGCCGCCTCCTTGTCCTGCGCGACACCGAGGCCTTTTTCGTAGAGATGGCCCAGGTTCAATTGCGCTTGCGAGTTGCCTTGCTGGGCGGCTTTTTCGTACCACTGCGCGGCCGCTTTGTAGTCGGCTTGGCTGCCCAAGCCCTTTTCGAAAATTTCGCCGACCGCCAATTGCGCGGCGGCGTCGCCTTCCTGGGCTTTCGGCAGCCAGATGTTCAATGCGCTGGCGTAATTGGCGCGGTCGTAGGCCACGTATTCGCCGCCGCGGACTTCGCAATCCGCCGCGGTGGTGCGAATCGGCCGGCGCGCGCTGAGGTAGGTCATTTGCGAACCGAGTTTGCGGACTTGGCCGGGCAGCAGGCAATCCACCACAAACAGTTTATTGGTATCGGCCACGATGTAGCCTTCGGTGGCCCTGGCCATTTCTTCCTGGCTGACGTCGCGGGCGCAAGCCGCCATGAGTATGCTGCCGATCGCCAACGCGAGCGTACGATTTTGATACATCTTCTGAGCCATAACGAGCCGCCTTTTGCTGTGAAGGGTTAGGCCGGCAACGATAGCAGAAAACCGCCGGGCCGCAATAGCGCTTATCTCGCGCTGGGCAAGCGTCGCAACATTTCCGGCCAGATCGCTTGCCAGCCGCGGCTATGGTCGGCATCGACCCGGATTACATGGGCATGCGGGCGGGTGCGCAGGGCCGACTCGAACAGTGCCGGCGGGATGGTCGTATCGCGCTCGCCGAGCAGGTGCCACTCGGGAACGCTGCCCGGCGGCCTTATGGCCGGATTCAGCGAGTTTTGCAAGCGCTGGTAGCCGTGGTAATCGGTCCAGCGGTCGATGTCGTAATTGCCGGCCAAAGTGATGACGGCCAAGGTTTGCGGCAAACGTTCCGCCAGTAGCAACGCCAGCGTGCCGCCGCCGCTGTGGCCGATCAATACCAGTTCGCGGTATCCGTTTTGCTCGGCGAAGTGCAGCAAAGCCTGCGCCATGCTGGCAACGACGGATTCGCCGTAACGGCCGCCGGTCCACAACTCCGAACCACAGCCGGGGTCTTCAGTGTGGCCGCTATAGCAAGGCCGGCCCAGATACAGACTGGGCGCTGGGTCGCCGGCCATCAGCGGCAGGACTACCGAATCGCGCGTGGTCGGTTCAGCCGCCGGAATCAGGCCGCGCTCCCACGGCCGGCCGTCGCCTTCCAGGTAAACGTGTAAACGATCTGTGGCCGGTCTCGGCCGATTCCGGAATCCGCGCAGCGTAAATTTGCCGCCGTCGAGATCCAACGCGACGAGATCCAGGTCGCGCGCTTGTTGATGCAGTTTGGCGACCGGCGAGACGCAGCCCGCCAGCGATATCGCCAGAGTAAGGCTTGCCGCCAACAGATAATGTCCGGCGCGTGGTTTCAGCATATTTCAGCCGTAGCTGTGGCGGAATCGGGCGGTTGCCGATAGCGGCAGCGACACAAAACGAGGTCTTCGGCTAAAATCCTTGGACAATTTGGTTTTGGGTTGGTCATGGCAGCATTTGATAGCGCATTAAACGCGTTCCGGCAATCGCAAATTTCATTCGACGAATTATTGGCGGCGGCCCGCGTTGCGGCAGGACAATCGGCCGCGGAAGTAGCGGCCGCGTTGCAACATTTGGAAGCGGCATACCGTGGCGGTGGCCTGGCGGCCGAGCGTTACTTCGCGTTGCAGTCGGCTTTGCAGGACGAGACCCGTTTGGCGGTTGCGCCGGTTTCGCCGCCGCCAGTCGCCGGCGACGACGAAACCTTACTGGCGCTGCGGCCAGCGCCGGCCGACGATGCAACATCGGTCGAGTCCGCGCCTTTGGCGGCGCCGATTGCTGCCGAGCCGACCCTGGTGCAAACTCAGGCGCCGACCTTGACCACCGAATCCCTGTTACAAGGTCTGGACCCGAACCAACCGCAAGCGGAGTTGACGGTGGGCTGTACCTTGAAAAACCGCTTTGTACTGGAAGAGTTGCTCGGCGTCGGCGGCATGGGCATGGTGTTCAAAGCTACCGACTTGCGTAAAGTCGAGGCGGCGGACAAAGACCCGTTCGTGGCGTTGAAGGTGTTGAACCAGGATTTTCAATTCAATCCGATGGCTTTGGTCGGGCTGCAGCGCGAAACCAAGCGGGCGCAAACCCTTTCCCATCCCAATATCATTAAAGTTTACGACTTCGACCGGGACGGCGCTTATGTCTTCATGTCGATGGAGTATCTGCAAGGTCGGCCCTTGAGCCATTTGATCCGCGACCACGTCGAAACCGGTCTGCCGTTCAAAAAAGCCTGGCCGATTATCAGCGCCATGGCCGAAGCCTTGGGCCATGCGCACAAAAAAAACATCGTCCATTCCGATTTCAAACCCGGCAACGTCTTCGTCAGCGACGAAGGCGAGATCCGGGTGTTGGATTTCGGTATCGCCTGCGCCATCGGTCGGAGCGAGAAAGACGGCCACGACGCGACCGTGTTCAACGCCCGTGATTTGGGGGCGATGACGCCGGCTTATGCCAGTCTGGAGCAATTGCAACATAGCGCGCCGGATCCGCGCGACGACATTTATGCGCTGGCCTGCATCACTTACGAGCTGTTGGCGGGCAAACACCCGTTCGGCCGCTTGTCCGCCGAAAAGGCCAGGGAACTGAATTTGCAGCCCAAGCCGATTCCGAAGTTGTCGCGGCGACAGTGGAAAGGTCTGCAAAAAGGTTTGGCGTTTAAGCAAGAAAATCGCTGTGCCTCTATCGACGAATTTATTTCCGCTATCGGCCTGCGCTCTTCGGTTTACTACGGCCTGTGGGCTAGCGCCTTGATTATCCTGTGTTCGATCGGTGTCAACGTCTATTGGACTTTGACCGAGAAGACGGCAGTGGCAGAGCCGCCGAAAGTGGTGCCGACTCTGACCGCAGAGCAACTGCAAAAGATCAAGGATTTATTGGAGTTGGCCGAGATTCATTTCGACGTTGGCTACCTGACCGCACCGACCGGCAGTAACGCGTTTTGGGCCTATCAGGAAGTGCTGAAGATCGATCCGTATAATAAGGCCGCGATCGCCGGCTTGAATAAGATCGCCGATACCCTGGAGCAACAGGCCTGGGAGTTTTACGAGAAAAGCGACCGTTCCGAAGCCTTGAAGAAAGTTCAGGAAGGTCTGGAGGTCAATCCGGGGCACAAAGGTTTGCTGAGTCTGCAGGAAAAGCTTCGATTCAATTAACAGGCAACGACCGGATTATGTTGACAATTCGGTTTTATAGGTTGGGCTATTTATATGATTTTGCAGAATAATTAAGTTTTTTCGATTTTGCGGAATGTGGGCCGGCGTGTAAGATATTAAAAACACATCTTTGAGGAGAGAATCATGTATTACCCCAATTTAAAGCCGGTTCGCTCGGTCGACGCCGAGACTTCGGTCCGGCCACCGGTCCACTTGCAGCTTTGTAGGGCGATAAGTTTGGCCGTGATGACATTATCGTCGGCATCCACCAGTGCCGTGCCAAGTTTTTCGCAGAATCTGAATCCGAATCAACAGTCGGTCGATACGGCCTTGTCAAACTGTTCGTCTTTTTATTCGGATTCGAACGAGCCTACCCCAACGGTATGCCAAGCGGGATTTTCCGATATCCAAAGCCTGACTCCGGACCAAGTCCTGGGTATGGGCAACTCGATTACCCGACTGGACGGCGGCCGTAATCCGGTGCCTTACGACTATTACAGTAACAATCAAACCTCGAGATTGGGCGGAGGCAGCGGCGACGCCGATTTTCCGCCGTTGAATTTTTGGACCAAGGTCGATAGCGGCTTCGGTGCCCACGACAATACCGCGCTGAACAATGGTGGTTTCAAGTACGACAACCATAATTTCATGGCTGGCGTCGATTACCGGATCAGCGACAGTTGGGTCAGCGGCGCCGTCTTCAACTACCGCCATAGTAATGCCGCATTCAACGCCGGCCGCGGCGAAACCCTGGGCGATAGTTACACCGGTATGCTCTATACCTCTTACTTCGTGACCGAGGCCTTGCATTTGGATGCCACGGCTTCTTACGGCGGCCATGAATTCGAAACCACCCGTAATATCACGTTGAATGGTGTATCTTCGGTGGCCAAGGCCAAGCCCAATGCCGACCAATATTCGTTCAGTTGGGGCGGCGGATACGACTGGCACCATCAGGCTTTGAGCGTTTCGCCTTATGCGCGCGGCGAATACACGGCTCTGAACATCGACGGCTACGCCGAATCCGGCAGTGTGGCCGCGGTTCGATTCGGTAAGCAGAATATCGAATCGTTGATTTCTACCGTCGGTGTGCAAACTGCTTATACCTTCAGCTTTCCATGGGGTGTTTTGATTCCGCAATTGCGCGGCGAGTGGCATCACCAGTTTCTTGACGGCCGGCGTAATGTGTCCGGCAGCTTCATTGCGGACGGCTCCGGCTCCACTTTTAGTTTGGTCAATGACGCGCCTACCCGGGACTATTACACCTTCGGCGCCGAAGTGTCGACAGTGCTGCCCGGCGGTGTGTCTGCGTTTCTGGCTTACGAGACATTGCAAAGTTACCGCCATGTCGAAAGCAACCGCTTGATGCTGGGCGGCCGTTTAGAGTTTTAAGCTCGTGGCCAGTGGGGCGGCTGGGCGTCTCTGGACGGCGCCCCGGTTGTCCGTTGGCGGTGGTTAGGCCGTGTTATAGAGTGCCGGCGGCCGGATAAACCCCAGATATCTCGCGGTTTGCGCGGCGATTTTTCGGCCGGCTCGGTTTCGGCCCGTGTTAAAATCCGGCGGACTATGACTTCATGTTCGCCGAATCCTGTGGCCTCTCCATTATTCCCCGCTTCGATTGAATCCGCTCCCGCTCGAGTGCGGGAAATTCCCTACAACTACACCTCGTTTTCCGACCGCGAAATTGTGATTCGCTTGCTGGGGGAAGAGATGTGGTCGATTTTGGATTCCTTGCGCGAGGAGCGGATCACCGGCCGTTCCGCCCGGATGCTTTACGAAGTCTTGGGCGATATCTGGGCGGTGCGGCGCAACCCCTATTTGGAAGACGATCTGCTCGACAATGCCAAACGTCGGCGGGCTTTGTTGCAAGCCCTGCGTCATCGTTTACAGCAAATGCAAGCCAGACACGCCGAAGCCGAGAACCAAAATCCCGACCGGGCCGAGCGCGTCGCCAAATTAATCCGCGCCGCGCATCAGGCGGTAGACGAATTCGATGCCCACTTCGAACGCACCGCCCAACTGCGGCGCAGCGTGATGACGCTGTTGTCGCGATACACCCGTAAAGACAATATCAGTTTCGACGGCTTCGCCCGGGTCAGCCATGTCACCGACGCCACCGACTGGCGGGTGGAGTATCCGTTCGTTGTCTTGTATCCCTGTTCCGAAGACGAGGTCGGCCATTTGGTACGCGGTTGTATCGAGCTGGGTTTGACCATCATTCCGCGCGGCGGCGGTACCGGTTATACCGGCGGTGCGGTGCCGCTGAACGCCTATTCCGCGGTAATCAACACCGAAAAACTGCTGGCGATGGGCCAGGTGGAGCGCCAGACTTTGTTGCCCGGCGTCGATAGGTCCTACGCCACGATCCATACCGGCGCCGGCGTTGTCACCCGGCGGGTGATGGATGCTGCCGAGCAGGCCGGCTTAGTGTTCGCCTGCGATCCGACCTCGGCCGATGCTTCCTGCATCGGCGGCAATATCGCGATGAACGCCGGCGGCAAGAAAGCCGTGCTGTGGGGCACTGCATTGGACAATCTGGCTGCCTGGCGCATGGTGACGCCGGACGGCAATTGGCTGGAAATCGAGCGGTTGAACCACAATCTGGGCAAGATTCACGAGCAGGAAACCGCTGCATTTCTGTTGAAGCGGTTCGACGCCAGCGGCAAGCAATTGCTAGGTGAAGAGAGTCTGGAAATCTCCGGCAGTTTTTTCCGCAAAACCGGGTTGGGCAAAGACGTTACCGACAAGTTTCTGGGCGGTTTGCCCGGCGTGCAGAAAGAAGGCTGCGACGGCATCATTACCTCGGCCCGCTGGATTCTGCATGAAATGCCACCGGTGACCCGAACCTTTTGCCTGGAGTTTTTCGGTCAGGTGCGGGAAGCGGTGCCGGCCATCGTCGAGATTCGCGACTATCTGGAAAGCCTGCCGAAAGACGGCGCGCAACGGGTCATGCTGGCCGGTCTGGAGCATCTGGACGAGCGTTACGTCAAAGCGGTGGGCTACGCCACTAAAGCCAAACGCCACGGCCGGCCGAAGATGGTATTGATCGGCGATATCGTCGGCGACGACGAGAACCAGGTGGCTCTGGCCGCTTCGGAAGTGGTGCGGCTGTGCAATGTCCGCGGCGCGGAGGGCTTTATCGCCGTGTCGGCCGAGACCCGCAAAAAATTCTGGCTGGACCGGGCCCGGACCGCGGCGATCGCCAAACATACCAACGCCTTTAAAATCAACGAAGACGTGGTGATTCCGTTGCCGCGGATGGGCGATTATTGCGATGGCATCGAGCGGATCAACATCGAATTGTCGCTGCACAATAAGCTGCGCTTGTGCGCGGCATTGAACGAATTTTTGGCCGGCGATTTGCCGATGCGCGCTTACGAAGAGGGCGTAGACTGGCGGGAATTGCTCGGCGAGCGCCAGGCTCAGGCGCTGGAAACGTTAGCCATGGTGCGTCAGCGCTGGACTTGGCTATACGACAATTTGGATTTGCCGTTGCGCCAGGCGGAAGCCGAGTTCGGCAAATACGGGATTCAGGCTGGCGAGTTAAGCAATCGCGCCGCAGAGCCGACTTTGTTTCACCGCTTGCAGGATTACTCCATCAGGGTGTCATGGAAGCAGGAACTGCTGCCGCGTTTGCGCGAGATTTTCGAGGGCGACAATTTTCGGCCTATCGTCGAGCGCATCGAAGCCCTGCATAAGGAAATCCTGCGTGGCCGCGTGTTCGTGGCCTTGCATATGCATGCCGGCGACGGCAACGTGCATACCAATCTACCGGTCAATTCCGACCATTACGAAATGTTGCAGGAAGCCAATGCGGCGGTGGCGCGGATTATGGAGCTGGCGCGGGCGTTGGGCGGGGCGATTTCCGGCGAGCACGGCATCGGCATCACCAAATACGAGTTCCTGACCGAGGCCGAACTGGCCGATTTTCATGCTTATAAAAACCGGATCGATCCGGAAGGGCGCTTCAATCGCGGTAAATTGATGCCGGGTGCCGATTTGCGCTCGGCTTATACCACCTCGTTCAGCCTGATGGGCTATGAGTCGCTGATCATGCAGCAGAGCGATATCGGTGCGATTTCGGAGTCGGTCAAGGACTGCCTGCGCTGCGGCAAATGCAAACCGGTCTGCGCGACTCATGTGCCGCCGGCGAATTTGCTGTATTCGCCGCGTAACAAGATTCTGGCCACTTCGTTGTTGATCGAGGCCTTCTTGTACGAGGAGCAGACCCGGCGCGGCATTTCGATCACCCACTGGAAGGAATTCGAAGACGTGGCCGATCATTGCACCGTCTGCCATAAGTGTTTCAATCCGTGTCCGGTTGACATCGACTTTGGCGACGTCTCGATGAATATGCGCAATCTGCTACGCAAAATGGGCAAGCAAAGTTTCAATCCGGCCAAGACCATGGCGCTGGCCTTTTTGACCGCGTCCAAGCCAGGCAACGTCAAAGCCATGCGCAAGGCGATGATCGATTGGACCTACAAAGCGCAGCGTATCGGCAATAGCTTTTTGCAGCATTGGGGCAGGGCGCAGATCGCGCAGCCGCCGGCCACGGTCGGCAAGCCGCCGGTGCGGGAGCAGGTGATTCATTTCATGAACCGGAAAATGCCGGGCGAATTGCCGAACAAAACGGCGCGGGCTTTGTTGGATATCGAGGACAACCAAATCGTGCCGATCATCCGCAACCACGAGAAAACCAAAGCCGATTCAGAGGCTGTGTTTTATTTCCCGGGTTGCGGTTCCGAGCGTTTGTTTTCCCAAGTCGGGCTGGCGACGCAGGCGATGCTATACGAAATCGGGGTGCAAACGGTGTTGCCGCCGGGTTATTTGTGTTGTGGTTATCCGCAACGGGCGGGCGGCCAATTCGACAAGGCGCAGAAGATAACCACCGATAACCGGGTGTTGTTTCACCGGGTGGCGAACACCCTGAATTATCTGGATATCAAGACTGTCGTGGTCAGTTGCGGTACCTGCCAGGATCAATTACAGGATTACGAATTCGACAAGATTTTCCCCGGTTGCCGCTTGATCGATATTCACGAATATTTGTTGGAAAAAGGCGTGAAATTGGATGGCGTGAATGGCCAGCGTTACCTTTATCACGATCCTTGCCACAGTCCGTTCAAGCAACAAGACGGAGTTAAAGTAGTAAATCAGTTGTTGGGGGCGCCGGTCAGTAAGTCAGAACGTTGCTGCGGCGAGTCCGGCACGCTGGCGGTGGCGCGGCCGGACATCTCGACGCAGATTCGTTTCCGCAAGGCCGAAGAACTGCAAAAGGATGCCAGCAAATTACGCGGCGACGGTTATGCCGGGCCGGTAAAAATGTTGACCTCGTGCCCATCCTGCATGCAGGGCTTGCAGCGTTTTCAAGATGAGGTGGAAACCTTGGAAGTCGATTACATCGTTGTCGAAATCGCCAAGCACGTGCTGGGCGACAACTGGATGCCGGAATATGTCGAACGGGTGACTCAGGGCGGCGTCGAGCGGGTGTTGGTCTGATAGCGATGCCTGTCGCCCGTTGAGCAAGTAGCGCTCTCGGGGGTGGGCCGGAGGAGGTTGGTTTACTTGAGCCGCTTTCTCCCGGTCGGCTCCCAAGATGGAGCGTGAGCGGGCTTCTGACGGGCACAAAAAAAGCCGCGATATTCGCGGCTTTTTATGAATTTGGAGCGGGAAACGAGACTCGAACTCGCGACCCCGACCTTGGCAAGGTCGTGCTCTACCAACTGAGCTATTCCCGCATGTTTAAATGGAGGCTGCGACCGGAATCGAACCGGTGTATACGGCTTTGCAGGCCGCTGCATAACCACTTTGCTACGCAGCCTTAATCGGTCAAACAAAAAAGCCGCGTTTTGCCGCGGCTTATCGAATTTGGAGCGGGAAACGAGACTCGAACTCGCGACCCCGACCTTGGCAAGGTCGTGCTCTACCAACTGAGCTATTCCCGCTTGGCTAACTATCCTGCCTATTATAAAAGCTAAATTTTTTGTGTCAACACTTATTGCAGGTTGATTGAAGACGTCCAAGCGCGCCGGCCTTGGCATTCTCCGCTGGCGGATATTTCGACTTCGGCCCACACCAGGTTTTTGTCGGTCGGATCGTTCTGGATCTGCGTCAACTTGACCGGTGTATTCATCGGCATATGTTTGCAGGCGCCATCGCGATCGTTTTCCTCGGTATCGTCGTAGGCAGCCAACGAACCCGGAACCGAAACCAATCTGACAGTTGCGTTTGGATCGTAGGTGTTGGGGCTTTTCAGCACATAATTTTGGCCGGAGACCAGCGGTTTTTGTTGATGGACCGGCAGTTTCGGGTCGGAGCCGCCGCTAAATACTAGGGCAAGCAGAACCACTGCGGCGCCGCCGATCGCGCCGTAAAATACTTTAGGATTGGATTCCTTCAAAGCTAAAAAACCGGCCAAGGCATTTCCGGCAGCGGCGGCAGCAGGCGCGGCGGCGGCCTGATTCGGCTCCTCGGCTTGATTTGCGGTTTCGTTGGTGTTTTCGTCAAGGCTCATGCGCTGTATCCTCTCAAGCTAATTATTATTATGGAAGGTTATTGGGTGAGTGCCTAAAGTTACCATGATGACCAAACATTTCAAGCATTCATTTCTAAGGCTTAGAGACTATCTTAACTGGAATAGCGGCAATATCGGATTTGCACGAATAAAAAAGCCAGCAGAGAAAAGATTTGGCCTATAATATTAGGAAATACTTAATTACTAACATTTGGCAGTGCTATGCGAATGATTGTGAAACATGCCGTTGTACCGCTTGCGGTCACGCTAAGTCTAATCGGACCGGTTGCCTGGGCTGCCGGTACTTACACGCTGGAGCAAGCCGTGGAGCAGGCGTTGGCCAACAATCCGGAACTGCACATCATGCAGGAGCGGATCGAGCAAGCCGACGCCCAGTTGGGGCAGGCGCTGGCCAATTTTTATCCGCAAATCAAAACCAGCCTGTCCTACCAGCACAGCGATAATCCAGCGATGGCATTCTCGATGATTATTGCCCAGCGGCGTTTGAATCTGAACGGCGGCGATTTTAATCATCCGGGCGGTGTCGACAATTACCGGCCGCAAGTCACGGCGACTTATTCGCTGTTCCGCGGCGGCCAGGATTACTATTTGAGCCAGGCCGCACAGCTGGGCGTGGAAAGTTCCGAACTGGAAAGGGCCGCCACCCGCAACCGGTTGGTGAACAACGTCACCGCGGCGTATTACGGCGGTTTGGCGGCGATCGAAGCGCACCAAGTCAATAACCGCGCAATTGAAGCGGTGCAGAGCGAATTAAATCAATCCAAGATTCAATTCGACGCCGGCGTAGTGCTGAAATCCGATGTGCTGTCGTTGGAAACGCAATTGGCCGAGGCTAGAGACGCCGAAATCCAGTCGGCGCATGCCATCGAACTGGCGCAAAGCCTGTTAAAAACGCTGGTGGGCTTGAACGCCAACGAGGCATTCGATTTTGCCGGCAATGTGCAACCCGACCTGCCGGGCAGCCCTGCCGGTTTCGACGAGTTGCTGAACCAAGCCCTGGCGCAACACCCCGAGTTGAAAACCGCCGAGAAACGCGCCGCTATCGCCGAACAGCAATTGGCGGCCGCCAAAGCGGCGCATTTACCGCGCGCCGATGCCTATGTCAGTTACGGTTCGGACAGCAAGGACTTGGCGTTCAGCAGCAACCGCGACAACGTCAGCGCCGGCGTCATGGTCGAAGTGGACGTGTTTTCCGGATTCGCTACCCAGGAAAAAGTCCGCAAGGCCGAGCACGAGCTGACCGCAGCGCAAGAAACCGTCAGGCAGACCCGGTTGCGTATCGAAAACCAGCTCAAGTCGGCCCAGCTCGGCTTGCAGCAGGCTTTGAACCGGGCTGTGGTCAGCGATGTCGCGGTGCGCGCCGCCGAGGAAGCGTTGCGTTTGGTCAACGAGCAACGCCGGGCCGGCGTTGTCACCGTCACCCGCTACCTGGAAGCTGAAGTCGCCCGAGATCGCGCGCGCAACCGGCAAATCGGCGCCCGCTACGATGCCTTGCGCGCCGAAGCGGACCTGAAACAAGCCCTCGGCTTTTGGCAATAAACCCTCGCAGGCATACCTACATGTCCCAACATCTTTCTCTTTCCGACAAACCGAAGTGGCTGATGCCGGTGGCGGCGATCGGCGGCTTGTTATTGGTCATTCTGCTGGCGCTTGGTGTTTTGGGCGGCTCAAGCAAGATTGAGCCCGGTACTACCGCGGTAGCGCCCGGCAGCGTTCCCGCCGATGCGCCGACTGTGCGCGTGACCAGACAGGCGGCCGCCGGCACTTCGGTGTGGCAGGGTACCGTGCGTTCCCGGCTGGCGATAAAAATTGCGCCGAAGCTGAATGCCAGAATCCTGGAAATGCCGGCCCATCCCGGCGACCGTTTGAAGAAGGGTCAATTGCTCGCCAAGTTGGACGACCGCGACTTACAGGCCGCCTACAATGCCGCCAATGCCGCCTACGCCGCGGCCCAAGCCCAGGCGGCGCAGGCCGGCGCCGACGAGAAACGTATCGTCGATCTGTACCAAAAACAGGCCGCCACCCGGCAGAACTACGATGCGGTAATAGCCCAAGCCAAGACCGCGCGGGCCATGGCAAATCAGGCCGCTAGCGCCGCGCAGCAGAGCAAGGTCATGCTCGGCGAGAATCTGTTGTACGCGCCGTTCGACGGCGTGGTCGGTGAACGCTTCCAGGAGCCCGGCGACATGGCCGCGCCGAACCAGCCTTTGCTTAGTTTTCACCAACCCGACGATTTGCGGCTGGAAGCGGCGATAGCCAGCCAGTGCGCCGCCCAGCTTCAACTGGGCGCGACGGTATCGGTCAGAATCGACGCCTTGCGGCAGACGTTGTCGGGCACGATAGACGAAATCGGCCCGGAAATCGATCCGCAAACCCTGACCCAACCAGTCAAAGTCAATTTGCCGAAAACATCGGGCCTGCAACACGGCCAGTTCGCTTGGCTGGAAACGAGCTGCCAGGGGCCGCAAACCGTGATGCTGGTGCCGGCCAGCGCCATCGTCCGATACGGCCAATTGCAGGCTGTGCGCGTGGTCGAAGACGGACAATGGCAGATGCGGCATATCCGCAGCGGCAAACGTTACGGCGATCAATTGGAAGTGCTGTCCGGTCTGCGGGACGGCGAAACCATCCTGTTGCAAGGCGAGCTCGGGCAATGAATTCCAACGCAACCAAAAAAGACAGCCTGACGGTTGCCATCGTCCGGTTGTTCACTACTTCGCACCTGTCGTTGCTGTTTTTGCTGATCTCGTTATTGGCCGGCGCCGCGGCGCTGATGTTGACGCCGCGCGAGGAAGACCCGCAAATCGTGGTGCCGGTGATGGACGTGTTCGTGCAGGCGCCGGGTGCTTCCGCCGACGAAGTGGAAAAACAGATCACGACGCCGCTGGAAGTGTTGCTGCGCCAGATTCAGGGGGTGGAATACGTCTATTCGGTATCGCGGCCCGGTCAGGCGGTGGTCACGGTGCGCTATTACGTCGGCGAGAACCTGGAAAACAGTCTGATCAAGACCCGGGATAAATTGCTGGCCAACCAGGACATCATTCCGCCCGGCGTCAGCGATTGGCTGGTCAAGCCGGTGGAAATCGACGACGTACCCATTTTATTGCTGAGCCTGTCGCCGCAGAACACCAACGTCGACGAAATGGGCTTGCGCCGTATCGCCGACGAACTGATCGAGCGCTTGCGGGCAGTAGATAACGTCGGCAAAAGCTGGGTGGTCGGCGCTGCGCCGCGGCGGATTTCGGTTTATCCCGATCCGGCCAAATTGCAGGCCGGCGGTATCGGCCTGGCCGATGTGCAACGCGCGTTGCAGCAGAACAACCTGAATCTGCAGGTTGGCCAAACCACCGCCAACGACCGCGAAATCGTCTTGGAAGCCGGACCCTACTACCAAAGCGCGGAGCAGGTCGGTAATACCGTGGTGGCCGGCGGCAACGGCCGCTTGCTGCATTTGCGCGACGTGGCTGAAGTGATCGACGGGTCGGCCGACACCGACTACTACACCCGCATCGGTTTCGGCCCGGCCGTGGCGCAGATGCACACGCTCGGCGAGCCCGGTCGCTTGCCGCAGGCCGGCGAGGAACGGCCCCTGGCGACCATCGCCATCGCCAAACGCCGCGGCGCCAACGCCGTCAGCGTGGCCGAACAGGTACTGGCGCTGACCGAAGAACTGAAAGGCTCCTTGATTCCGGACGACGTGTTACTAACCGTGACCCGCAACTACGGCGAAACCGCCGACCATAAGGTTAACGAACTGGTCATGCATCTAGGCATCGCCATTTTGACCATCATCGTTTTGCTGGCCTTGTCGCTCGGTTTTAAGGAATCGCTGATCGTATCGCTGGCGGTGCCGATGACGTTTGCGATCACGCTGCTGTGCGATCTGATCTTCGGTTACACGATCAATCGGGTGACCTTGTTTGCCTTGATCTTATCGTTGGGTTTGTTGGTGGACGACCCTATCGTCGACGTCGAAAACATTCACCGCCATTACAAGCTGCGCAAAGAACCGCCGTTGCAAGCCTTGCTCAGCGCGGTCGACGAGATCAGGCCGCCGACGATACTGGCGACGTTTGCGGTGATCATGTCCTTCGTGCCGATGTTTTTCATCACCGGCATGATGGGGCCGTACATGGCGCCGATGGCGTTTAACGTGCCTATCGCGATGCTGTTGTCGCTGGTGATTGCCTTCAGCGTTACGCCCTGGGCCAGTTACCGGTTATTGAAGGGCGATTACGGCAAAGACCACGGCCCGGCATTCGATTTGAAGCAGAGCCGGGGATTCAGGGTTTACCAAGCGATCCTGGCACCGCTGCTGGCGGACAAAGCCAAGGCCTGGTGGTTTTTGGGAGCGGTGATCGTGGCCTTCGTGTTGTCGGCCTTGATGGCGGTGACCCGAGTGGTGCCGCTTAAATTGCTGCCGTTCGACAACAAAAACGAGCTGCAATTGGTCATCGACATGCCCAAGGGTTCGTCGCTGGAAGCCACCGACCGCGTCGCCGCGGAGCTGGGCCGCTATCTAGCGACGGTCAACGAAATCAGCAGCTACCAAAGCTATGTCGGTCTGTCGTCGCCGATGGATTTCAACGGCATGGTCCGCCATTACTATTTGCGGCAGGGCGCCAATGTCGGCGACATCCGCATCGTGCTGGCCGATAAAACCCGCCGCGAGCAAGGCTCGCATGAAATCGCGCTGCGGATGCGGCCCGAGGTCGACCGCATCGAAAAACAATTCGGCGCCAACATCAAGATCGTGGAAATGCCGCCGGGGCCGCCGGTGCTGTCCACCGTCGTCGCCGAAGTCTACGGCCCGCCGCAAGCCGATTATGCCGATATCATCAATGTCGCCAACCGGGTGCGGGCGGACATGCAGCAAACCGGGGGTGTGGTCGACGTCGACGATTTCGTCGAAGCCGATTACGACAAATGGCAGTTTCTGGTCGAACACGAAAAGGCCGCGGCGTTGGGCGTGACTGCCGCGCAAATCGCCCAAACCTTGCAGTTGGCGCTGGCCGGTGCCGATGTCGGATTACTACACATTGAGAACGAGCGGCAACCTCTGGCCATCAGGTTGCAATTGCCCCGCGCCGCGCGTTCGGCCGAAGCCGATCTGCTGGCTCTGTCGGTCAAAACCGCCAACGGCGTATTGGTGCATCTGAGCGAGTTGGGCCGTTTCGAGCGCCAGCTCGGGCAAAAGGCCATTTACCACAAGAACCTGCAACGTGTGGCTTACGTCACCGCGGAAATGGCCGGCCGCAGTCCGGTCGAAGCGATTCTGGATTTGTTCGACGTGTTCGAAGCCAAACCACTACCGGCCGGTTATAAAGCCGAAATGGCCGGCGAGGGCGAATGGAAAATTACCGTCGACGTGTTCCGCGATTTGGGCTTGGCTTTTGCCGCGGCGATGGTGATGATCTACATCTTGCTGGTCGGCCAGACCGGCTCTTTGGGAGTGCCGCTGATCATGATGATCGCGATTCCGCTGACCGTAATCGGCATCATGCCCGGTTTTTGGTTGATCAATCTGTTCGCCGGCGACGTCGGCGAATACGCCAGCCCGATCTATTTCACGGCCACGGCGATGATCGGCATGATCGCGCTGGCCGGCATCGTCGTGCGCAACTCGATCATCCTGATCGACTTCACCGAAAACATCTATCGCGGCGACCCGGACATCAGTCTGGCCGATGCCATTGTCGAAGCCGGCGCCACCCGTTTGAACCCGATCTTTTTAACGGCCGCATCGGCGGTACTGGGTTCGGTGATGATCGTCCTGGATCCGATTTTCTCCGGCCTGGCCTGGAGCTTTATTTTCGGCATCATCGCTTCCACTTTGTTTTCTTTGGTGGTAATACCGGTGGTGTATTTTTTGATTAACCGGAATATGCCGAAGAAGGCGCAAGCCGAGCAATAAAACGCCGATTCGGTTAGCATGGCAAGTTTAAGGCTAATGCTGGCGACCCGCGATGCAAGCACCGAGTAGAGACGATTTTCAGAAGCGCTTAAAGCCCCTGCCGCCGCCGTTGCGAGTAGCTTTCGCTGCCCGGGCCGCAATGATGGCTTTGCCGTGTTTGTTAGGCGTAAAAAAGGAGTTTCTGCACTTCTGGTCGCAAGAGCAGCGGAAGACGCATTTTCTAGCGCTGCTGCGAGCAGTGCATGCGACTTACGCTATGGCGAGCCAGCGGAATATGGGGGGCGACGCATCCTCCGCTTCCAACGCCGCCGCTGAAGCCGCCTTGGATGTCGCCACCAACATCGGCTTCACCCCCTCCACCTACGTCGCCACCAATGTCGCCTTTGCCGCCGCCACCGCCGCCACCGCCGCCGCCGCCACCGACGCAGACGCTGTCGCCGCCGCCGCCGCCGCCGCCTTCTGCGCCGACGAAGCTCTAACTAAACGGGGTTTCAATTCGGGTAGGAGTTTATTGGCGGAGTTAGAGGCCCTGGATAAAAACAGTAATGCTCTGAAATATTTGCAAAGCCCCTTGCCAATTCCCTACAAAAATCCAAGCGTCCTGGCTGAACTGAAGAGTTTTTTGGGCGCCAATCGAGCCGATAGCATCGACTACCCGACATTGTTTCGGAATTTTTTGGCGGCCTTGCGAGAGTATGGAGACGATTTCGATTGGTGGGCGGATTGGCTGCGAGATCGCTTGGATGCTAAGCCGATTGATTGGGAAATGCTGGAACGAACATTTCATTTGGACCAATCGTTGTTGGAGCAGGGGCCGGCGGCAGTCAATGCTTACCTGAAGTTGCTGACAGCCGGCGATGCCAACATTCCGCTGAATCGTGTGCGGGCCATCTTCATCGGCTATGGTTTTGCCGGTAAAACCTCTTTGATCCGGGCCTTGCATAACGAGGAGATTATCGAAGGCCAGGAAGCGATGACGCCGGGCGTGGCGATACGCGAGTGGCTTCTGCCGGACAGTAATATCAAGGCGCATTTGTGGGATTTTGGTGGTCAGGTAATGGCCCACGCTACCCATAAATTTTTCCTGCGCGAGAAGTGCGTCTATGTGCTGGTGCTTGACGGTCGGGCCGAAATCAACGCCAACCAGCAAGCCGAATATTGGCTGGAACACGTACGGGCCTTCGGCGGCGATGCGTCGGTGCTGTTAGTCGGCAACAAAGTCGAGTTGGCGGCGGTGAATCTGGATATGAACGACCTAAAGGCGCGTTATCCGAACATCGTTGGGTATTATCCCTTGTCCTGCCTGCATTACCGGGATAGCCATCAAAAGCAATTTCAGATCTTTCAAGAAGCGTTGGCCGGGCAGTTGGGTGCCATCGGCACCCACCAAATCCTTTTGACGACTGCCCACTTTAATGTGTTTGAGCAACTGCAGGCGTTAGCCAGACGGGAGGCATTTCTGAGTGCCGATCACTACCAACAATTGTGTGACGAGCAACGGATAGCGCAGTCTGGAGGCTTGGACCGTGATTGGCTGCTGGATTTATTGGACAAACTCGGCCAGGTGGTGCATTTTCCCAATATACCGATTCTGGACGGCTATGTATTGAACCCGTGTTGGCTGACTTACGGGGTGTATTCGGTGCTGTATGCCGACGCGGCCAAACAAGGCCGTGGGCAGGTCGCTAAAAAAGCCGTGGTTGAAATCCTTAAGCATGTCAAGCTTGAGGACGAGCAAGGACATAGTTTGAACTATCCGGCCGACAAGGCCGGTTTTATCTTGGAAGCCATGGAGCAGTTTGAAATTTGCTATCGCTTACCGAATAAGCTCGATAGCTACATACTGCCGGATTTGTTGCCGTCCGACCGTCCGGCAGCCTTGGCATTCGATAAAGCCCAGGCGCTGGCTTTTGATTTCGATTTCGAGGGCTTGCTGCCGCGGCATTTGATGACGGTATTTATCGTGCGCCGCCACGCCGAAATTGTCGATGGCTTGGTGTGGCAAAACGGCGTGCGGTTGAAGTCGGACAGTTACCAAGCCCAAGCCTTGGTGCAAGCCGATTACCATCGCCGCCGTTTGTCGATTTGGTTACACGGCACCGACGCGGCCCGGTATTTCTCGGTGCTGTATGACGAATTCAAGTCGCTGCTAAAACCGATGCCAAAGTTGCGCTATCAGGAATGGGTGGGCTTGCCGTTAAATGGGTCGCTACGTGACGGCGAAGACGGGCCGCGTGCGCCTTTCCGTACCTTGTTGGCGTTAGAGCGTGTCGGTCGGCGCGAATATATTGACGAACACGGAATATTTCAATTGAGCGAGGTCTTGAAAATCATGCCGAAACAACAGCGGGAGCAGCAAGCACGGGAAATTCATTTTCATGGCGACCGGATTATTTACCAGGAAAACGGTCAGATGAGCGATGTCACCCTCGGCGATAAATCCGTCTACATCGAACAGGCTAAGCAGCTAGGCAAGGAGTTGGGCAAAATCGAAGATCTTCTGGAAGTAGAGGTTGAAGATGAAACCCTACGCAAGCAAGCCTTGCGTGAGCTGGAAATGATCCGCAAGGCGCTGGCTGAGTTACAGCAAGCCGAGCCGGAACAGCGCAAGTCCGCGCTGGACAGATTGGAACGCTTCGCCGACCACGCCAAGGAAGGCACTACCAAAACCATCGAAGCTTTAAAGCTGATCAAGGACGGTGGCGAGTCAATCGATTGGCTGATCGAGAAGGCGCCTGTGGCAATCGACGCCTTGGCGAATTTTTTGTAAGCGATTTTGAATGGTGTTTTGGGGATTAGCGATTCAGCATCACGGTTGCGCGTTGGAAGCCTTTTTTCTCTCCATCATCTGTTAATAATTCCACCCGATCCGTTTGTCCGGGAAAAAAGAAAGTGGCCTCGATATTCATTTTCTTCAGGTCGATATGTTTGACGGGTTCGGGTCTGTCTGTAGTGCTATCCCATAAATACAGCCGATGTTTCTCCTGGCGTTTTTCGTTGAAGTGGTAAGGCCCGGCGACGATAAGGTATTCGTCGTCTCGGCGCCAGGCGATGTCGCGAATGCCGTAGCCGCCTAGGTCCAGTTCGATCGGGTCGCCGAATTTTGCGGCTTGGTCTTGCAGAAGGTTTAGCGGATTCAGCAGCGGCACGATCAGGGCCTTGCCGTCTTGTAAGCTGCCGTTTTTCTCGGTGCCGCCGGCCAGCGGATTGCGGAAACCGATCAGCAAACTTTGCTCCGGTGTGGCCGCCAAGCCTTCGATACTAAGACCGCCCAAGGCTTTCGGCGCGATGCCGACTGCCTTATCCAACCGATAGGGTTTAAACCGGCGGTCCAGGATCAGGTCGTCGATCAAGGTCCGGTAAATTTGCCCATAACGCTGTCCGCTGAATTCGCCGACGGCGTTGCGCTGGATTTGCAGCGCGAACAGGCGGTGGCGGCTGGGGCGGCGTTCGCCGTCTTTGTTGGTGCTGTGCGAGCCGATCCAGAAATAAACGTCGCCGATCGCGGCGGCGCCTTCCAAATCGATTTCGCAGCCTTTGCCGTCTTCGATTTCGCCGGCAAACAATTCAGACAACCCGATGCGGGGCGGCAAGACTTGTTCATGGCGGCTGTCGAACACGCCGAGCAGGTTGTCTTCATCGTCGGCGACGACGAAATGGTTGGCGTCGATGGCAACAGCGCCGGAAACGTTGGTACAGCCGCGATAACGTTTTGGGTCCATAGCAAGTCTCCGAATGGGTGATGGTTAGGAAGCCGCTGCGGCAGGGCCTAGCGCGGTTACAGTTGTTTTATGACGTAGTCCGCCGCCAGCCGGCCGGTTTGGGCGCCGCCTTCCATGAAGCCGTAATAAGCATCGCTCAGATGTTCGCCGGCGAACAGCAGTCGGTCGAACACCACTTGTTGTGCCGCGGCAGGATTGGCCTCGACCCAGAAATAGTCGGCAAATTCGCTGAGCTGACCAGGAGCGAAGTTGGCGTAGCCGCCGCCGGTGTAACGGCTGTTACCCCAGGCGCTGCGAATATTGGCGCCGTTGGCGGAAACGGCGGCGCCCGGTACGAAGCGGTCCAAATCGGCGATGAAGCGGTCGGCTACGGCGTTAAAATTGGATGTGCGGTTGAATTGCCGGGCTTGGTCGCCGCCCAAAAAGAAATTCAAGGCGCCGTCGGTGCGCCGGGGTTGGCGCTGCGATTCGTCCCAAACTTCGGCGAAGCCCAGGTCGGTCCAGGCCGCCAGGCTAAAGCCGTTCGGCTGGTGCCAGAAGCGCCGGTCGAATCCGGCGATCAGCTTCTCGTTAACGCCCAGGCCGGTTTCGGCGATGAAGCGGCGGAACCGCGCCGGCAACGAAACGTGCAAATCGACGCGGCGCAAGGCCGGGAACGGCAGCGTGATAATGACGATGTCGGCTTCGGCCTGGCTTCGATCGGCAAACTGTAACGTGTAGCGGCTGTTGTGCCGCTCGATACTGTGCAGGGTTGTGCCGAACCGGATTTGGCCGGCCAAGCTTGCGGCGAGCGCATCGGTAATCGACGCCGAGCCGCCCGGTACGGCAAAGGCTTCGTCGCTGTAGCTGAGCAGTTCGACCGCTTGACCGTTTACGACCGGTAACAGAAACAACAGCTGTAATGCCGAGGACTCGGCCGCTTCGACGCCGTATTCGGTCCGAATCGCGTTTTCCAGCAGGGCGCGGACATAGGGTTGGGGGATTTTATCGGCGTGGCGGTCTAGGTAATCGGCGACCGAGAGTTGGTCGAATGCCGGGGCGTAGGTATCCCAATCGCTGTCCAGCAAGCCGGCGTCGTCGTTAATCTGCCCGGCCAGATCGGCCAGGTCCAACGCGAGCTGAGCTTCGCTGTAAGCGACGCCGTCGAAGAAGTAGGTTTCTTTCGGATAGGGCAGGCGATTGGCGTCTTTCAGTTTGTTGAACAGCGGAATATCGAAGGCTTTGGCCAGGGCGCGCATGTCGTGGTGATCGGTATTGATCAATTCCGCGCCTAAATCGACGGTCAAACCGTTATTGATGCTGGTCGAAAGCATACGGCCGCCGGGGCGGTTGCGGGCTTCGTAGACCGTTGCGGTTATGCCGGCCCGTTGCAAGCGATAGGCGGCGTTTAAACCGGCGATGCCGGCGCCAATAATTGCGACGCTTTGTCGCGGGGGGTTATTGCCGGCGCTGGCCGGTAAAGGCAGACTTTGGCCGAGCAGGCCGGCGATACCGGCCGCGACCGAGGTTTTGACGAAGCGGCGCCGATTCCAGCCAAGTTCGCTGCCCGCAGCCGGCGCCGGGCGCTGTTGGGTTTTGAGGTGTTGGCGGCGGGCCGCTTGTAAGGCCAATATCAGCCGGCGAAATGACAAAGAATGCGCCATGGTCGAACTCCCGATTGCTGTGCAACGATGGCGCATTGTGCTACCGGGCCGGCCAATTCGCAAACCGGGGTTGGTTGCCGGTGTGGCGATTGAGGCGTGATCCGTGCCGGTATGGCAAGCGCCGGGTATCGATGTCAGAATGCCGGTACCGCGAACCACCGCATCATTTAAGACATGCCCGACATCAGCCGTTACGGCCACAGCACCAATTTAATCGGCGTAGCGACTGCCTGCATTGCCAGCCAATTGTTCAACGACCATCCCAAGTCTTTGCATATTGCCGGTACCCGGGAGTCGGCGCCGGGGTTATTCGACCAATTGGCGCAACAAGCGACTTTGGCTGCTTGCGGCAGGGTGTTTCAGGATTATATGTGTGTGGTGTTTGGCTTCGAAACCGAACAGCGCTTGCGCGACGATGCTCAGGGCCGGCGCCGTTACCGTAACAGTTACCTGCGTTTGATCCAGGATTGGGGGATGGATTCCAACAATGCCCAGGGTGCGGTAATGAAGGGCTGGGTGGAAAGCCGCTTCGGTTTGTTTCCCAACTTTCATAAAACCCGGATTCGCAATTTCATCAGCAACGACTGGCTGACTTACATCGAAGAAAAGATGAACAGCCGTTACCACAACAACTGTATCTATATGCAGTTGGATCTGGTTTACGAGTTTTGCCAGTGGGTGGTCGAGCGGTTCCAGGTTCCTGCCGCGACTCACAAGACCCTTTACCGGGGCGTGGACGCGTTGGAAGATTACGTCGTCAAGGAAGAGGGCCGGCACGACAAAATCGTCCGCTTCAACAGTATCGTCTCGTTTACCGATCGTCCCGGCATCGCCAGCGAATTCGGCGCCAATATCCTCGAAGTGCGGGTGCCGATGGTGAAGTTGGTGTTTTTTAACGAACTGCTGCCGCATCATGCCTTGCGTGGAGAAGCGGAATATCTGGCGATCGGCGGCGATTACCGGGTTAAGGTGTTGAGTTGATGAACGAACAGATTCTAGGGCGGGCGCTGGGGGCTTACCTGGGCTTTGCCTGCGGCGATGCCTTGGGAGCGACGGTGGAATTCATGTCGCCCAAGCGGATTCAAAAGCATTGCGGCGTGCACCGCGACATCGTCGGCGGTGGTTGGTTGGGCCTGGCGCCGGGCCAGGTGACCGACGACACCCAGATGTGTTTGGCCTTGGGCCAGGCGATCATCGACAACCAAGGCTGGAATTTGCGGGCGGTGGCGGAGAATTTTCTGGCCTGGCTGGAAAGCGGGCCGGTCGACGTCGGCAATACCTGCCGGCGCGGCATTCTCCGGTTTCGTGATCGGGGAGAACTGTCGGGCGAACCGCGCGACGACGAAGCCGGGAACGGCGCCTGCATGCGCAATCTGCCGGTGGTGTTGGCGACCTTGCAGCGGCCGGAACTGTTCGAGCAGTGGAGTTTGCAACAAAGCCGAATTACCCACCACCATGCCTTATCCGATGCGGCGACGTTGGCCTTGGGGAGGATGGCCGGGTTATTGATCGGCGGCCGTGACGAGGCCGCTTGTCGAGAGGTCGCCGCAGGCTTGATACAACGTTACTCTGAATTCGGCTACAACCCTTATCCGGGACGAGCGTCGGGCTATATCGTCGATACCGTGCAGACCGTACTACACCATTTTTTCAACAGCGACAGTTTCGAATCCTGTCTGGTCGCCACCGTCAACCAAGGCGGCGACGCCGATACTACCGGGGCTTTGGCGGGGATGCTGGCCGGCGCCAAATACGGTGTCGATAATATTCCGCAGCGTTGGCTGTCGGCGCTGGATCCCGCCGTGACCGAACAGGTACGGCGCCAGACCGCGGATTTACTGATGCTGGCTGACATCGTTTGACGGAAGCGTCGGTGGTCGCCAGAGTCTGTGCCGACCGTTTCCGCGGCAGTCTTCATTGCAGTTCGTTTGCCCGTTTTTCCTGTTCTTCCGCGTGGTTGCGGCCCCAGACTTCCATATACTCGGAGCCGTGGATTTTCGATTCTTCCTCTAGCGCCCGATATTCTTCCGCGCGGCGGCGGTGGAAATCCAACGCTTCTTGCCTCTGCCGCTGGTTTTCCAGGATTTGCATCTGGGTATTGATTTCCTGGGCGTTCCTGCGGTCCACGCCTTTCGCCATGTTGTCCAATTCCTGACGGCGGCGAGCGGCTTCTTGCGACTCCATTTGGCGATTGAGCTTTTTCTCTTCTGTATCGTTGTCGATTTTGACGGCATTGCCTTCTCCGGCACACGGCGATTGTTGGTAGACGACTTTGCCCGCCACGGTGCATTTGTAAGCGGCGGCATTTGCAGCGGGTGGAATTGCCATAACGCAGGTAGCGGCGACGATGTATAACAAAGGCTTCATAAGTTTTTCCCGGAAAGAAATGCTACGGCGAATACGTTAGCGCGGTTTGATTAAGCGGTCATTAACGGTTTAGATCGGAGTGGCCGGACTTGTTCGGTGCGGCGGAGCCTTTCTGATCCGCCGCAATCGGCCTAGAATAACGGCCTGTCCCCATACACCCAGCAGCTTGCAATGAAAGCACAGTCGTTTACTTTCGAACAAATTCACATCGAAGTCGCCCGCAACGCCTCGGACGATTTCAATCTGTTTCACGACAAGCATAAATGGTTGCAGATCACCCATAACCCGTTCAAGGGCCCGATCGTGTTAGGGTTTCAATTGAACACGCTAATCGAGCACCAAATGCGCCTGTATCGCGAGGTGCAGCACGAAGATCAGATCATCGCCGAGAAGCAGCTGCGGTTTAGCAACTACCAAATTACCTTCGTCAACGCGTTGCGCCCGCGCCAGGAAATGACGCTGGACATCAAGAAAACGCTGATCAACACCATACCGGAATTGACCTTGACCAACCGAGTGGCGATCAAATCGCTGGGTAAGACCATTCTGCTGGGCTACAAAAAGGAAACCAAATCGCCGCTATTTCTGGCGGATGTGGATTTGAGCGGTTTGCCCGATTTGAACGGCATCGCCGATAAAACCGTGGTGCCGGGCACGGATTTGTTCTTGAAACGGAAATGGATGAATAACGGCAACGTCAAAAACTTTTTGTCGGGATCGTTGGCCGAGCAATCGGATTATTTCGATGAATTGACCCATGTCGCGCATTATCCGGAAGTCTATCCGTGCAGTCTGACTTCCGGCGCTTTGCTGGAAAAAGCGCAGTTGGAGAACCATGATTTCAAACGCAATCCGATGGTGTATACCTCGCACGACATTTCGGTGGACCGCGTACACTTGGCCAGAGTCAAAAACAACGACAAACTGCATATTCTGGTCAAGCAATTGCCGGAATCGAAAGACAATACGCTGAACCAAACCAACATCATGCTGCGTACTTACGAGTGCTTTGGGGTGTTGGAAGACGGCGCGATTTTGTACCGGATCAAGCTGAATTTGGTGCCTTTGGAAGAAATTTTGAAAAATTTGCGCGGTAAGGCGGCATAGTGGCGCGGGCCGGCCTAATGTTGTGAAATTTTTGGAACATCAAGTATAATCCGCGAAGTCGTTAGGCTAGGCCAGTGACGAGATAGCAAATTCAATTAATACAACACTAAAGATAAGGTAAGTGCTTGCAGTCGGGCATTTGCATTGTTCGAGGAAAAACATATGAGTAATATCGAAGAACGAGTAAAAAAGATTGTCGCGGAACAATTAGGCGTAAAGGAAGAAATCGCAAACGATGCGTCTTTTGTCGACGATCTTGGTGCTGATTCTTTAGACACAGTTGAACTCGTCATGGCTCTGGAAGAAGAATTTGAATGCGAAATTCCGGACGAAGAAGCCGAAAAAATCACCACCGTCCAATTGGCTATCGATTACATCAACGCCAATCTGCAATAACAGCAAGTTGTTTCCAAACGCTAGTGGATGACGCCATCCACTAGCCGATACATCCCCCTTCTCTGGTTGTCTTCTTTATTTACCGGTAGTTTACTGTGAGCACACGTCGAGTTGTAATTACGGGCTTAGGCGCCGTTACGCCGTTAGCCAACAATGTTGCGGATACCTGGGACGGTATTGTCAATGGCAGAAGCGGCATTGGGCCGATCGATTCTTTTGATATTTCACCGTTTGCAACGACTTTTGGCGGCGTGATTCGAAATTTCAACATCGGCGACTACATTCCGGAGAAGGATGCCAAGCGGATGGACGGTTTCGTCCATTACGGTATTGCCGCCGGCTGCCAGGCGATTGAGGACTCCGGCATCGTCGTTACCGAAGAAAACGCCGAGCGCATCGGCATTGCGATCGGCGCCGGCATCGGCGGCATTACCGGAATCGAGGAATGCTATGCCACCTACGTGGCGGGCGGACCGCGCCGGATTTCGCCGTTTTTCGTCCCCGGCAATATTATCAACATGATCTCCGGCAACCTGTCGATCAAATACGGCATGAAAGGGCCGAATTTCGCGATCGTTACGGCTTGCTCAACCGGTACCCATAACATCGGCGATGCGGCGCGTCTGATCAAATACGGCGATGCCGACGTGATGGTCGCCGGCGGTGCCGAGCGTTGCACTACCTCGCCGACCGCGATGGGCGGCTTTGCTTCGGCGAAAGCGCTGTCGCGGCGTAACGACGATCCGCAGCGCGCCAGCCGGCCCTGGGACCGCGACCGCGACGGTTTCGTCCTCAGCGACGGCGCCGGTGTGATCGTGCTGGAAGAGCTGGAACACGCCAAGGCTCGCGGCGCCAAGATTTATGCGGAACTGGTCGGTTACGGCATGAGCGGCGACGCTTACCATATCACTTCGCCGTCCGAAGGTGGCGAAGGCGCCGCGCGCTGTATGCGTAACGCGATGCGCGATGCCAAAATCAACCCGGAACAGGTCGATTACATCAACGCCCACGGCACTTCGACGCCGGCCGGCGACGTTGGCGAAACCCACGCCATGAAAAAGGCGCTGGGCGATCACGCCTACAAACTGGCTGTCAGCTCGACCAAATCGATGATCGGCCATCTGTTGGGCGCTGCCGGCGGTATCGAAGCGGTACTGACGGCACTGGCGATCAAGCACCAAATCGCGCCGCCGACCATTAATCTGGAAAACCAGGATCCCGATTGCGATCTGGATTACGTGCCCAACACGGCCAGAAACATGAAAATCGATCTGGCCATTTCCAATTCGTTCGGCTTCGGCGGCACCAACGGTTCGTTGGTTTTCAAGCGTTTCGAATAAGCGGTCCCGAACTAACAGTGTCCGGCTATGTATCTGTTGAATGGCGAACCCGGACACTACGTCGACGTTGCCGATCGCGGCTTTCAGTACGGTGACGGCCTGTTCGAAACCATCGAGGTTGTTGAGGGCAGGCCGCTGTTTCTCGATCGGCATCTGCGTCGATTGGCTCTCGGTTGTCAGCGTCTGCTGATTCCGGCTCCGGCAGTCGATTTGCTCGCGGTGGAGGCCGCCAAGCTGGCAAAGCCGGCCGAACGCGCGGTACTCAAAATCATCGTCACCCGCGGTTCCGGCGGTCGGGGTTATCGCCAACCTGAACCGATACAGCCCACCCGATTACTTAGCCTGCATCCTTATCCCGATTACCCGGACACATTCCAAACCGACGGCATTCGCGCCCGTTTCTGTTGGCACCGCTTGTCGATCAATACTGCGCTCGCCGGCATCAAACACTTGAATCGATTAGAGCAAATTCTGGCTCGAGCAGAATGGCGCGACGACGATATTCAGGAAGGCTTGATGCTGGATAGCGAAGATCGCGTGGTTGAGGGTGTGATGAGCAATCTATTTGCCGTCAAGGCCGGCCAGTTGTATACGCCGAGCTTGGCCGGTTGCGGCGTGGCCGGGATCATCCGGGAGTTGGTGATCGGTTTTGCTCGCGATATCGGTGTCCAGTTGCATGAAATTCCGCTTGACCCTGTCGACGTATTGGCAGCGGACGAATTGTTCGTGACCAATTCGGTGATCGGCATTTGGCCGATCAAACGCTTGGAGCAACGCGTACTGGCGGTCGGACCGTTGACCCGGCGAATGCAGGACTTATTGAATCAGGCCAGAGCGGCGGAGGTGCAAGCGTGTTCCGTAGCATAGTCGCCTTCACCTTACTGATGGTTCTGGGCTTGGTATCGGTCTGGGCCGGCATGCACTATCACATCATCGAGAAAAAGCCGATTGTGATCGGCGAGACCGTCATCGAAATCAAGAAGGGCGATACCCTGGAAACGGTGATCAAAACCTTGCGCAATCAGCGGGTGATGGTGAACCGGTTTTGGTTCAAACTGTTTGCCTACCGCAAGCAGCTGGACCGCACCCTGAAAGTCGGCGAATACGTGCTGGCCAAGGGCGCCACTGCTGCCGACGTATTGCAACAACTTACCGAAGGCCGCACCCGGCAATATTCGATTACGTTTCCGGAGGGCTGGACGTTCAAGCAGATGTTCCAGGCCATTAAGGATAATCCGAATTTACAGCATACCTTGAGCGACAAGGAGCTGAAGGACTTGATGGCGAAAATCGGTTCCGACAAGAATCACCCGGAAGGCCTGTTTTTCCCCGACACCTATTTTTTCGAAAAAAATACCTCGGACGTGGATTTGCTGAAACGAGCGCATGACCGGATGCAGGCCGTGCTGCGCGAGGAATGGCGCAAGCGCGATCGAAACGTGCCGCTGGACGATCCTTACCAAGCGCTGATTCTGGCGTCGATTGTTGAGAAAGAAACCGGTGCCGGCGAAGAACGGCGCCAAATCGCCGGCGTATTCGCCCGCCGCTTGAAGAAGGGCATGTTGTTGCAAACCGACCCGACCGTGATTTACGGCATGGGCGACGATTACCACGGCGATATTCGCCATAAGGACTTGCGCGAGCCGACGCCTTACAACACTTACGTGATCGAAGGACTGCCGCCGACGCCGATCGCAATGCCCGGCAAACAGTCGATTGCCGCCGCTTTGCACCCGGACGACGGCGATGCTTTGTTTTTCGTCGCCCGTGGCAATGGCCGCCACGCCTTTTCGGCAACCCTGGCCGAGCACGAAAAATACGTGGACCGTTACCAGCGATGACGCCGGGCCGATTCATCACCTTGGAAGGCGGCGAAGGCGTCGGCAAATCCACCAATTTGCAATTCATCCGCCAATGTCTGGCCGAGCGCAATATTCCGCTGCTGGTTACCCGCGAGCCGGGCGGCACGCCGATTGCCGAGAAGATTCGTGCCATTCTGTTGGACCATAGCGAGGAAGCGTTGAGCGAACAGGCGGAACTGCTGTTGGTATTCGCAGCAAGGTCCCAGCACATCCGCCACGTGATCCAGCCGGCCTTGCAACGCGGAGAATGGGTGGTTTGCGATCGCTTCACCGATGCGACATACGCCTACCAAGGCGCCGGGCGCAATATGGACCCGGCTGCAATTGCCTGGTTGGAGCGAATGGTTCAGGGCGGACTGCGCCCGGACTTGACCTTCGTACTCGACGCGCCGGTCGAGACCGGTTTGCAGCGGGCCAAACGCCGCGGCGAACTGGACCGTTTCGAAACCGAACAAGGGGATTTTTTCGAACGTATTCGCCAAAGCTATTTGCAGCGTGCCGCCGACGATCCAGTGCGGTACAGAGTCGTCGATGCGGCGTTGCCGTTGTCGCAAGTTCAGGCCCGTCTGCTGGCTGAGCTGGAAATGTTATGGGTAAGCTGACGCTTTACCCGTGGCAGGAGCAACACTGGCATCGGCTGCGAAGTTATATTCAGCAGAATAGAATCCCGCAAGCCCTGCTGTTTTCCGGCCCGGCCGGACAGGGCCGTCGCCATCTGGCCGAATATTACGCCCGCGCCTTGCTATGCCATGCGCCGCAAGACGAAGGTACACCCTGCGGCGCTTGCTCTGCCTGCAAATTATTCGACGGTGGTACTCATCCGGACTTCATCGCAGTCGAGCCCGACGAACCCGGCAAGGCCATCGGTATCGATAAAGTCAGGCAGTTAATCGGCAAACTGGCTTTGAAGCCACAGTACCATGCATACCGGGTCGCGATATTTCAGCCGGCCGATGCGCTGAACACGGCGTCGGCGAACGCGTTTCTGAAATGTCTGGAAGAGCCCGGCGAGCGCACCTGTTTGTTGTTGATCAGCGAGCAGCCGGCCCGTCTGCCGGCGACGATACGCAGTCGCTGTCAGAAGATCGTCTGCGAAATACCGGAGCGCGATGCGGCCTTACGCTGGCTGCACGGTGCGGGAGTGCGGGAGCAGGCCGAGCTGCTGCTGGATTTGGCCGGCGGGGCGCCGCTACTGGCCAAGCAATATGCCGAAACCGGCATTGCGGCGCTACGGCAAGAATATTTTCAGGCTTGGCTGCAAATTGGCGAGGGCAAGGCCGATTGGCTAGCCGTCGCCGAGCGCTGGCACAAGCAGGAACAAATCGAGTTGAATGTGGTTTTGGCCTGGCTGGCCAGCTGGCTGGCCGATATCGTCAAATGCGCCTATCGGGCCGATTCGGCGCATTTGGCCAATCCCGATCTGAAAAACAGCTTGCAAGGCGTTGCCGAGCGGCTAGAATTGCAGCGAGTTTACCGATTCTACGACCGTGTGCTGACGGCGAAAGCGCAGTTGGCGACGCAATTGAATCAACAACTGATGCTAGAACAATTGTTAATCGACTGGTCTCAACTCAACCCACACTGACATTATGGCGGAAGCAGCTCCCCGGCAAGGTATCCTGTCGCTATCGATCAAGGATAAAAACGCGCTTTATGCAGCCTATATGCCGTTCGTCAAAAACGGCGGTCTGTTCATCCCGACCAAGCGTGAATACGAAATGGGCGAGGAAGTGTTTATGTTGTTGAATTTAATGGAAGAGACCGAGCGCTTGCCGATCGCCGGCAAAATTATCTGGAAGACGCCCAACGGTGCCGAAGGTTACCGTGCCGCCGGTATTGGCGTCCAATTCAGCGACCAGGACGGCGGTGCGGCGCGCAATAAAATCGAAACCTATCTGGCCGGTGCGCTGGAGTCGGACCGCTCCACCCACACCATGTAATCCTGACCGGGCGGTTGCCGCTCGGCACTAACGTTTCCCAAGCTTCATGTTCATCGATTCCCACTGCCATCTCGACCGTATTGACTTGGCGCCTTATGCCGACGATTTCGACGTTTTTGTCCGCGCGGCCCGGACAGCCGGCATCCAGCATATGCTTTGCATTGCCATCGATCTGGAGTCCTATCCGGCGATGTTGGCGCAAACCGCGCCATATCCGGATATCTCGCTGTCGGTGGGCGTGCATCCGAATGTCACCGATGGTCGCGAGCCTGACATCGACGAATTGCTGGGATTGGCGGCAAATGACAAGGTGATTGCGATCGGCGAAACCGGCCTGGATTATTTTCATAGTAAGGGCGATCTGGAGTGGCAATTTCGGCGTTTTCGCAACCATATCGCGGTGGCCAAGCAGTTGCACAAGCCCTTGATCATTCATACTCGGGAGGCCGGGCAGGATGCTTTGGACGTGTTGCAGGCGGAAGGCGCCGATACGGTGGGGGGCGTGATTCATTGCTTTACCGAGGACTGGGCCTACGCCCAACGCGCTGTCGATTTGAACTTTTACGTGTCGTTCTCCGGCATCGTTACGTTCAAAAATGCCGCAGCGATCCAAGACGTGGCGCGTAGAATTCCGGCCGACCGCTTCCTGATCGAAACCGATTCGCCTTATCTGGCGCCGGTGCCTTACCGCGGTAAGCCCAACTATCCGACCTACGTGCGCCACGTAGCCGAATATATTGCCGAATTGCGCGGCACCTCGGTCGAAGTGGTGGCGAAGCAATCCAGCGAAAATTTTTACCGGTTGTTCGGGCTTGAAGCCGGACGCTGCAATTTGGCCGCGTAAAAAAATGCGGTAGCACCGGATACGGCGCTACCGCACAAAGAGGTGGGGTATAACTCTCATTTTCCCGAAGGACGCATACAAGAGTTGCTATCAGTGTACTGGAGCATTCTAACGTTGAAAATGTGGCAATTTGCCGCGTGACAATTTGTCGCTGACTTCGATCCAGGCTCTACGTCTCCCATTTTCCGGACTTGATCACCGATGGAACAGCAATTCAGCGTCCCGCAGGGCTGTTTTCGGCTAACGCGCCAACCCCACCGAAAAAACGAATTGTTGCAGGCCTGGGATGCGGCCGACGACTATGTGCTGCATCATCTGGCCGAAACCGAAGCGCTTGCCGGTCAGAGTGTTGTCATCCTGAACGATAACTTCGGGGCGCTGGCCGTGGCGTTGAGCGAATTTCGGCCGACGGCCATTTCCGACTCCTGGTTATCGCAGCAGGCGACGCGCGAAAATTTGGCCGCGAATGCGATAGCGGCCGACCGGGTGTTGCTGTTGGATAGTCTGTCCTTGCCGTCGCCACCGATCGATCTGTTGCTCATCAAGATTCCGAAGACTTTGGCTTTGCTGGAATACCAGTTGCATAGACTCAGGCCGTTGTTGCAGCCGGATAGCCGCATCGTTGCGGCGGGCATGGTCAAGGCTTTACCGGCCAATGCCTGGAAGCTGTTGGAACGGCTGGTCGGCCCGACCGTACCGTCGTTGGCCAGAAAAAAGGCCAGGCTGATTTTCACCAGCCTCGATCCGAATATCCGCCTGCCGCAAAATCCCTACCCCAGTTACTACCGCCTGGCGGCCGAAGAGCCGCCGCTTTGCAACCATGCCAATGTGTTTTCCCGGGAAAGTCTGGATATCGGTGCCCGCTTTCTGTTGCAACATCTGCCGGACCAGCCGGGCTATCGAGACTACATCGATCTGGGATGCGGCAACGGCGTGATCGGCTTGCGCCTTGCCGAATCGAATCCGGCAGCCAATATCATGTTTGTCGACGAATCGTTCATGGCTATCGCCTCGGCAACGGAAAATTTTCGCAGTCGGTTCGGCGATGCGCCGCGGGCGAAGTTCGTCGTCGGCGATTGCCTGAGCAGTTTTGCACCGGCAAGTGCCGATTGCATCGTCTGCAATCCGCCGTTTCATCAACAGCACGCGATCGGCGACCATATCGCCTGGCGCATGTTTCAACAGGCGCATGCGGTGTTACGGCCCGGCGGCGAGTTGCGGGTGATCGGAAACCGCCACCTCAACTACCATATCGCGCTGAAAAAACTGTTCGGCCGCTGCCGGCAAGTGGCGGCGAATGCCAAGTTCGTCATTTTCAGTTGTGAAAAGGCTTGAGCCGGCTATTCGATGTTTTTGTAATGCAGAGACGAGATTTGCTCAGAGACGATGCCGATCAGGAAAGTGACGATGGCGGACAGGAATAGCACGGCGCTCATATTGGTGAAACGAGCTTCAGTGATATAGGTGTAGGCGTAGTAACCCATGCCGACGCCGAAAATCGACATACTGATCGGCAGGAACAACCGCATCGGCGAGAACAGTACGCCGATACGCAGAATGATGATAAAGAAACGTAAGCCGTCGTGTAGCAGGCGGATGTGGCTCTTGCCGCTACGTTTGCCGGCATGGATCGGGACGTAGGCCACCGGAAATCCGGAGCGGAAAAACGCCATGGTACTGGTGGTCGGATAGGAAAATCCGTTCGGTAGCAGGTAAAGGAATTTACGGAATTTGTCGGCGCGCGCGGCGCGAAAGCCGGAGGTCAGGTCGTCGATCCGGTGGCCGGTCATCAATGACGCCAGCTTATTGTAGAACTTGTTAGCAATGCGTCTGAACCACGAAGCATGGCTGCGGGCGTTTCTGGCGCCGACTGCCATGTCGTAGCCTTCATTTATTTTTGCCAATAACGCGGCAATATCGTGCGGGTCGTGTTGGCCATCGGCGTCCATGAACACCAGAATATCGCCCTTCGCTTGTCTGGCCCCGGTTTTAATCGACGCGCCGTTACCCATGCAATAGGGATGGCGGACCACCTTGACTCCGGCGTCGTTGGCAATGGCTCCGGTGTCGTCGCTGGAACCGTCGTCGACCACTAAAATTTCGGCCTGCGGGTACAACTCCAGCAATTTCGGCAGAAAAGCTGGCAGATTTGCCGCTTCGTTCTTGGCGGGCAGGACAATACTCAGCGACTCAGGTGTTTTCATCAAGCGGTCAATTTACGGTGGAAACCACCGTGCAGTTTAGCAGACTTCGCCAGTACCGGCTGCCGCGGGCTTTAGCGAAACCGGTCCTTCTGCCGGCGTATCGCAGTAAAAACCGCCAATGCCGAAGCCGTCGGCAGGGCGAGGTTTTGCCGGATCTCCGAGCTGTGCTCGCGCAGAAACGGATTGGTCGCCAATTCCCGGCCGATAGTGGAGGGCAGGCTGGGAGCGTTGCTGCGCCGGAGTTGGCAGACCTCGGCATAACGCTCTTGCAATAGCGGATTGCCGGGTTCCAGCGTCAAGGCGAAGCGGGCGTTGGCTTCGGTATATTCGTGCGCACAATATATTTTGGTCTCGGCCGGGAGTGCCTTCAGTTTTTGCAGCGATTGCCACATTTGTTCGGCGCTGCCTTCGAACAGGCGGCCGCAACCCAATGAAAACAAAGTATCGCCGCAAAACAAGGCGTTACTGCCGGCGCTGTAGTAGACGATATGACCAATGGTGTGGCCCGGCGTATCGATGGCTGCCAGTGTTTCGCCGCCGAGTGCTATCCGGTCGCCATCGCCTAGCGCGATGTCGATGCCCGGAATTCTGGAATGGTCGGACTTGGCGCCGACGATCTTGCAGCCGGTTGCGACTTTCAGTTCCAGATTGGCGCCGATATGGTCGTTGTGGTGGTGGGTATTGAAAATGTAATTCAGTGCCAAACCGCGCCGTTGCAGTTCGGCCATGACCGGGGCCGATGTTGCCGGGTCCACCACTGCAGTTAGGCCGCTATCCGGTTCCTGCAGCAGGTAGATATAGTTGTCGGTCAGGGCCGGAATGATGCTGATATCTAACATAACGGACAGTGGCTTTAACTATCGCCAGTTACGATCGCTACTGCCTCCGCCATGGCGGGCTGGTACGAGGATTCAAGATACCCCGCCAGCACGTGTTGCCTAAGCGCAAAAAGCTTCGATCT
>NZ_PPPU01000020.1 GCF_006483455.1 Methylomonas koyamae | reverse complement strand
CGAATGGAGCCACTTCTCTGACAGCGTCATCACCACCAAGGTGAAAGCGATGTTGTTCGATGAGCCCAATCTGAGATCCGGTCAAATCAATGTCGAGACGTTCAAGGGGATAGTGCAATTAAGCGGTTTCGTCAGTTCCCAAGCCGACATCAACAGGGCAGTGGAAATTGCCCGCAATGTAAAGGGCGTAACCTCGGTAAAAAACGATATGCGCCTTAAATAAGAGGATAAAACCAGATGGAAACAATCGATAAAGCATCCAATTACGTCCACGAAGCCGTGGATAAAATCGCCAGCGCATCTCATCAAGCGGCGGATACGCTGGATCAAAAAAGCGAACAATTTAAAACCGCCGAGCAACGCCTCGTGAAAAACTGCCAAGGCTATATTCGCGATAACCCGGTCACATCGTTAGGCATTGCGGTTGCGGCCGGATTTTTACTCAGCCGACTATTGAGCAGTCGTTAGGCCTCAAGCCACATGAGTTCGAACTCCGTAGAGCAAAACCATGGTTCCGTGTCCTCCACCGCACCTGCCGAGCAGGCTAGCGAGGCCGGAGTGCTGGCGGATATCCAGGCCCTATGGGATCAATTGTATGGTTTAGGCCAGGATCGCTTTCGGCTCGCCGCGTTAGAAACGCGCCGGGCCGGCCAAAGTTTAGTGACCATAATCGTCGCTGGAATCATGCTCGCTTTATTGCTCAGCGCCGCTTGGCTGGCTCTGCTTGCGGCCGGAGTACATTGGCTGGCCGAGTACGGGCTGGCGGTCGGCACCGCGATATTGATTGCGGTAGCCATCAACTTGCTGTCGGCACTCGTGCTTTGCAGCCTGATCCGTCGCCAAAGCCGTTATCTTCAATTCCCGGCCCTGCAGCGTAGTTTGAAAACACCGTTAAAGCCGCCTTCAAACCGGAGGCGAGGATGACGCCGGTGAAGCTCGGACACAAAGGCACATCCCATTGTTTGCATACACAAATCCGCGACGCGGAACGGCGCGTGCTTAATCGGCAACGGGCGGTCACGACCTGCAAACTGGAATTGATCGGGAGTATACGCAGAAAAATGGTGTCTCCAGCCAGTTTGATACTGGCGGGTAGTATCGGATTCATAACCGGCGAACTCAGCAAATGCCCGCCGCGCGAACCACGCAAGACGATTACGGATTCAGGAACGGCCGAACCTACTCGGCTTAGAAACGTAATCGACCTGATGTTGATGCTTCATACCTTATATTCCGCGTTACCGGTAAGCAGGTTGATGAAGCGCTTCAATCAACCCAGTTCCCCTAACTGTTAATCGATCGATCTAACCGCGAATGCCCTGCGGCGACCTTACGGAAGTCTCGTCGCCGAGGCACCACTCTCCGTCACAACACTCTTCTGCCTTGAATAATACGCAGAGCAATCGCAATCAGCGCGAGAACCAACAAAATATGAATGAAACCGCCGAGTGTGTACGAAGACACCAACCCCAGTACCCATAGGATGACTAATAAAATTGCAATAGTTTCGAGCATGGTATCTCTCCGTTAAAGGCTACGCATAGCCGATGGAAAATCCGGATATGCCGGCAAATGGCCGCAGCATTTATCCTTGAAAAAATGACGCATGTATTTACAGCTTGTTTTTTAGCTCCTGCTTCAAATCGCCAAATCCGGCTTCCAACTTGCCTAAGTTTTTTTGAACGTTTCCCTCTACCTGCAAGGACTTGTCGTCAACCAGAACACCGACAGCTTCCTTAGCTTTACCTTTGAGTTCTACGACTCGGCCTTTCACTTGTTCTTTGTTCATGCGGTTCTCCAGTGGTGTCAGCCATAGGCAAAATGCCATGACCAAGGCGGAATACTCTGATCTCACCCGTGGCAAACGATACCGCCAAAACCTGACAGGCTCGGTGCGCCAGCGTACATAGACTGAATACTAGATATCAGACGGATCGATTCCACCGCGCCGGAACCGATCCATATCCGAAACTCGAATTTCCACTCTGGCCCGCAGGGCTAAAAATGGGGCAAGAGCACCAAGCAACCTATGTTGGATAACGCACCGACGCTCCGGGTAGGCAACGCTTAAACTGTTACTGTGTTTGCTGGACCGTACCCCAAAACGACGCAATCGCTTGACTTGCAAAGGCCTGCTGAACTCGGTTCGTAAACCCATAGCGATGCCAGCGCTGCCCTTACCAGACGGCAATCTCCGGACAATCTGGCAATCGCATCAGTCGCGGTTGGTTTAGCCAACTCCAGAGCATGAGCTTTAACCATTACGCTAGTCTGGAATTTGATCTGCGGAACGATTTTTTGGCGGGTATCCCTATGCGCTCGGGCGATAGGTCCAAAGGCAGCACGACTGTATATGGCTACGCAATTAACAGTCGAAAAAACTCTGTCGCAGCCGGCATTGCAAAACGATACCCGGCTGGGGGGTAAGTCGGCCACGGGATGGCCGTTTGTTAACATAACATTTTTTGGAAAAACCTATGAAAATCAATCCATTCGTAAAAACCTCATTTGCTGCTTGCCTGTTAGCCATGTCGACCGCTAGTTCTGCTAGCGTTTGGGCACCGAACGATGGCGACGCGAACTTTCTGGCATTCAGCCCGACATCGTTTCCGTTTCCCTCGCTGTCCGATACCTTCGGGATTTTCGAAGACACGGCTAACATCGCTAGCGCCACCCCCGTCGTCACATTTACCGGTGTCGGCGCGGTATCGTTTGCCGCCAGCGGCTCCAATTACACTGTCAACACCGGTACATCATCCGGTACGCTATTGGGCTCCAGTAATTTTCAAATTGGAATGCTGTCCGGCGGTCTTTGGAGTTCGGCGTTCGGCAATGCCAATCTTGGCTCGGACGCGACCTTGCTAATGTTTGCAGATGCGGGAGCGTTTAACAATTTGCACTTTTTGTATTCGTTCGACATCAGCCCTTCCCAAGCCACTAGCGACGGCCCGTCGGCCGTGCCCTTACCGGCCTCGGCATGGTTGATGACTAGCGCAGTGCTGGGTTTATTGTTTACCGGACGCCGTAAATCCAACGTCGTATATTCGTAAGCACCAGCGAAACCGGGCGAGCGGTTTTGCGCGTCCGGCTTATTCTGGTTCCCTGCTTCGACACGATGGGACATAAAAAAACGGCGGGTTATTCATCCGCCGTTTTTACGCGACAACAGAATTGATGCTATTGCGCGGCTTTCAGATGAGCCACGGCTTCTTCGGCAGATTTTTTCGCTAAATCGGCATGGCCCTGTTTCCCGT
The DNA here is from genome assembly GCF_006483455.1 of Methylomonas koyamae. Classification (GTDB taxonomy): domain Bacteria; phylum Pseudomonadota; class Gammaproteobacteria; order Methylococcales; family Methylomonadaceae; genus Methylomonas; species Methylomonas koyamae_B. The sequence goes on along the minus strand of NZ_PPPU01000020.1, from coordinate 15,776 downwards.
GTGCAATCGCGGCATCCAGACTGGTGACGGCGGCTTTTAGGTGCTCATCGACCATTTTGATATGGCCCTTTGCGGCATCGGCATGATCGGCAACGGTTTTTACGTCGCCGGTTTTAGCGGCCGTTTGGGCGTGTTCCAACGACAGTGCCATATGGCTTTCCGCCGCCTCGGCATTGACAGCGCAAAAAATCAAAACGCTGCCCGCTGATAGGCCGATCAATTTAGTACGGATAATATTCATATAGTTTTCCTTCAATAATGGGTTCGAAATCTGGACTCATTACCCTCAATAGTAATTTGGCGATCCAGTCTTGGTTGAGCGGCATTCAATAACGATCGTTTTTGTTGCCTTTCTTCACATTGCGTCGGGTAGCGGCAAAGCCGACCCTATCCTTATCGGCATGCATCGGCACCTCACTGCCATCCTCACTGAAATTGTCGTCCCGAGTGTTACCGGTGATGTCTATCACTTTGGCCTTTATCGATTCGACTCGGCCTTTCATGGCTTCTTTATGCATGTTGATCTCCTGAAATGTCGACCATAGCCGGATTAGCCATGATCCAAGCGCGAATTAAGTTTTCTCGACGCTCAACCAACACAGTAACCCTAATCCCATCAACCGTCGGTACGGTAACCAACAGATTGACCGCTAGGTGGCAACGACTTGCGCAAGGCCCACAACCACTAAGACTCGATGCTGTTTTCCGTCGTCCCGCAAACCAATGCCTTCGCCAGGCACTTGCGCTACGCCGTCCAACTCGAGGCAGGCAACGCCACGGGTGGCGCCATCCGGATTCTCAACACTGATGTTATAAACACTGGCACCATGCCGATAGACCATGCTGTAGCCTAGCCAGGCTTTCGGAATACACGGTTCGAACAGCAAGCGGTCGCCGCGCAGTTGTAAACCCAGGATCGATTCCAACCCGGCCCGATAAAACCAACCGGACGCGCCGGTATACCAGGTCCAGCCGCCGCGGCGGGCGTGCGGTGCCTCTGAATAAATATCCGCCGCCAGCACATAGGGCTCGACTTTATAGGCATAGACCCCGGTTCGGCTGGCGCTGCGCTTGATCGGATTCAGCATGCGCAGCAATTCGGCGGCTTGATCGCCTTCGCCGAGCAGCGCATAGGCAATCACCGACCAGATTGCGGCGTGGGTGTATTGCCCGCCGTTCTCGCGGATGCCGGGCGGATAACTTTTGATATAGCCGGGGTCGCGCTCGGTCTTGTCGAACGGCGGCGTGAACAACAACAGCAAATCGTCGCCGTAGCGCACCAGATATTCGCGTACCGACTCCATCGCCCGCCGCACCCGCTCCGGGTCGGCGGCACCGGAGATGACGCCCCAACTTTGGGCGATGGCATCGATCCGGCATTCGGCATTGGTGGCCGAGCCTAGCGGTGAGCCGTCGTCGAAATAGGCGCGCCGGTACCAGGCACCGTCCCAGCCCTCCGCTTCGACGGCGCTACGCAGTTGTCCGGCATGCTCCAGCCATCTCGCGGCGCGTTCATTCTCGCCACGCGTTTCGGCAATCGCGGCAAAATCCGACAGGGTTTTGATCAGGAACCAGGCCAGCCAAATGCTCTCGCCCTGCCCGCGGTTGCCGACCCGATTCATGCCGTCATTCCAGTCGCCGCTGCCGATCAACGGCAAACCGTGGGCACCGGTAGCCAGACTCAAATCCAACGTCCGCGCGCAATGCTCGAACAGAGTGGCTTCTCGTCCGGTTTCGGTCGGATGAAAATAGGCGTCGTCTTGCCCCTCCGCCAACTCAGGCCCTTCCAGAAACGGTAATAATTCCTCCAGTATCGCGTTATCGCCGCTGACCTTTAGATAGTGGGCGACCACAAACGGCAGCCAGACCCGATCATCGGAAAAACGGGTGCGCACACCGCGACCGGTCGGCGGATGCCACCAATGTTGCACGTCGCCCGCTTCGAACTGGCGGGCGGCGGCGCGCAGAATATGCGCGCGGGTCAAATCGGGCCTGGTCAACGCCAAGGCCATGCTGTCCTGCAATTGATCGCGAAAACCAAACGCGCCGCCGACCTGATAGAACGCCGCCCTCGCCCACATCCGGCAACTCAAGGTTTGATACAGCAGCCAACCGTTCAACAACACATCCAGCTCGCGGTCCGGGGTTTTGACTTGCACCTTACCCAGTATGTCTTGCCATGACTGTTTGACCTCGGTAAACGCAGCGGCAACGTCATTTGACCTGTGTCGGCGGATTAATTCGCTGGCGTGCGCTTTATCCTTGCCCTGCCCCAATAAAAAGACAAGCTCAATATTTTCACCAGGCGCCAGTTCAAAGCTGGTTTGCAAAGCCGCGCAAGCGTCCATACCCGCACCGACCCGGTTTTTCAGCGGTTTGCGGCTCAACAAGCCGGCCGGCGCGTCCAGGCTGCCGTTACGACCTAGAAATTCGCTGCGATTGGCGGTCCAGGCCGTTTGCCGTCCGGCCAAATCGGCAAAAGCGATCTGCTCGCCAAATTCCTGATCCCAAGGGTTATAGGCCAGCATCGCGCCGGTTTCCGGATCGAGTTCGGTGACGATATGCGGCGCGGTGACGCTGCGCGAGGCACCGAGCACCCATTCCAGATAGGCGGTTACGCTCAAGCGCCGACGTCGTCCGGACACATTGGTCAGAGTCAACACGGACAGTTTGACCGGATCGACCGGATGGACGAACTGCAACAAGTCGCTATGCACGCCGTGGGAGGCATGCTCGAAGCGGCTATAACCCTGGCCGTGCCGAATCAGATAACTGGCGTTTTCGACCCGGATCGGTAGCGCGGTCGGCGTCCACAGTTCGTTGGTTTCGTCATCGCGTAAATAAAATACCTCGCCCGGCGCATCGCCGACCGGATCGTTCGACCAGGGCGTTAATTGGTTCTCGCGGCTATTGCCGCACCAGGTGCAACCGCTACCCAACTCGGAGACCGTGAAACCGAATTCAGGATTGGCAATCACGTTGATCCACGGCGCCGGCGTGTTCTGGCCTTTATCCAGCACGATCACATATTCGCGGCCGTCTTCGGCAAAGCCACCCAACCCATTGAACATTTCCAGCGGCGGTGCCGCCAGTACCGGCGCTTCACCCGTCAGTAACGGCAGGGAGGGCATGGCGATGAACGGCATCGCCGGGCGCGGATGCCTTAACAGTTGTTCGGCCAGGGTACCGCGATTGCCCACCAACATCGCCCGCGCCGCCGTCTGTAACAAACGCCGCTCTTCCAGGGATAACTGACCGGCCTGCTGCACAAAAATAGCACCCTGCCGTTCGTGCTCTGCCAACGCAGAACGCGCCAGATTTTCCCGCACCAGCGTTTCCAGCAGATTGTGAAAGTCCTCGACGTAAGAGGCTTCCCTTTCATTCAGGATCAGCAGATCGACGGTGAGGCCTTTAATCCGCCAATATTCGTGAGCGCGCAGCAATTGCGCAACAATCGCGCGATCTTCCGGCTCGCCGACCCGCAGCAACAAGATCGGTCTATCGCCGGAAATACCGTGGCGCCACAAACCGGCGACATTCAGCTTATTCAGTTGCAGCAACTTCCCGGCCGGCCTTAACGACGGATCGGCATAAATCAGCCGATTGGCCAGCATTTGAAACAACTGAGCCTCATCCGGCTTGGTATGCAAATGGTGCAGTTGCACATGGGCATGGGTCCAGGCCAGGGCAGACACCCGTTCCCAGGCCATCAGATTATGATATTTGTCGGCCAAATCCGCGGCAGCCTGCCGCGAGGCGGCGACCAGCGTGGTAAAGGTCAGATGCTCGGTCGCCCCCGCGGCGATTTTAACGCGAGTGCGCAGGCTGAATATCGGATCGAGCACCGCCCCGACGGTATTGCTTAACGGTCGGCCGTCCATCACAGCCAATGGCGCCCGCAAAGTTTGGCCGCGGCCTATGAAACGAGCCCGGTCGGTTTCATATTGCAAACCATCGCCGGTTTGGCGGTCGGCCAGCACGTGCGCGGCCCACAATTGCGGGTCTTCGGTGGAGCGTTGCCGGCGGTGTGCGATTAATGCCCTGGTCTGCGGCAAGTACTCGGTATGCACAAACAAATTGGAAAACGCCGGATGGGCGATGTCGGCCGGCAGCGTCGTCAGCACGATTTCGGCATAAGACGTCACTTCCACTTCGCGCTCGCGCATGCTGTTATTGGTCAAACTCAGCCGGCGGATTTCGGCATCGTCTTCCGGCGACACCACGATTTCCAGAGTAGTGACAATAGCGCCATCGGTACGCGTGATCCGCGCCCGGTCCTCGACAAACACCACGTCATAGTGGTCAGGGGTGGCAGTAGTCGGTTGGTAGCCGGCCGACCAGACCTGGCCGCTCTCGACGTCGCGCAGGTATAAATAACTGCCCCAGGCATCGCGAGTGGTATCTTCCCGCCAACGGGTGACAGCCAGATTCCGCCACTGGCTATAGCCGGAACCTGCAGCAGTCAACATGACCGAGTAACGGCCATTGGATAGCAGCAGCGTGGACGGCACGGGCGACATCGGCGACGGCACTCGGCGCACCGGCGGTTGCACGGTTTCTTTCACATCGGACAGTTCCTGCAACAACGGCAGTACGCTGGTATCGGCTCCGTGCGGGATACGTTCCTGCAACAATAAATCCGCGGCTTGAATCAGCGCCGCGCGATGGAAACGGTGCCGCATCGATCCGTCATGTATCACATTGGCGAACGCTACCAGCGACATCCCTTGATGATGCGCCATATAACAACGCACCAATGCCACACGCTGGCCATCCGCCAGACGGACCGGTGTAAAATCCAGCGCTTCGTAAAAACCATAACGCCCCAGCGCACCTTCCCGTTCCAGGCAGGCGAAGTTTTCGACCGCGGCATGCGGTAGATACATCGCCGCCAAGGCCGTGGCGTAAGGGGCTATTACCAGTTCTTCGCCCAAGCCGCGCTTCATGCCCAGACCGGGCACGCCGAAGGCGGAATACTGGTAGGTCAAGTAGATGTCTCGGCCGTTGAACGCCGATTCCGACACGCCCCACGGCACGCCGCGTTCCTTGCCGTATTCGATCTGGCGCTTTACCACCAAGCGGCAGGTCTGATCCAGCAGGCTGTAGCGCGGGGTAAAGGTTACCAACGACGGCATCAGGTATTCGAACATCGACCCGGACCAGGACAGCAAAACCGTGCCGTGGGCGACACGCGTCACCCGCCGGCCCAAGTGGAACCAATGGGAACTGGGCACGTCGCGTTTGGCGATGGCGATAAGACTGGACAACCTGGCCTCGGACGCCAGCAGATCGTAATAACTGGGATCGATGGCGCCTTCCGCCACCCGGTAGCCGATGGCAAACATGTGCCGATTGGCGTCGTACAAAAACCGAAAATCCATGTCCCGAAACAAACCTTCAAACCGATCGGCCATGATAGCCAGGCGCCGATGCAGGGCCCCGGTCTGTTCGCCAGCCCGGCGCAGCAGCACAATCAAGGCCTTCTGAGCGGAAGTTGCCTGTTCCGGCCGGGCATATTCTGCATGATCGGCCCAAGCAGCATAGCGGTCGGGGAGTTCGCATAGCGGCGTTTCCAGAGCAAATTGCTGGTTTGTTTCGCCACTCTGTGTACAGAGTGGCGGGTATTGCTCGGGAAAATGAATCCACGGAAGCAACATAGCCACATCGCGGGCATGCGAACGGATGTCGTCGAATAAAAAGCCAGCCCAGGCCAGCACTTCGTTATCCTGGCTATCGCCGCGTTCCGCGGCATGCGCATTCGCCAGATCGAGCAAGGCGTTGCCGCACACGGTCAATTGCTGCCACAGCGCGCTCCAGGTAACGGCGTCTGTGGGACGGCTGGCCAGTAGCTCGGTTAAAGTATCGGCTTTTTGCCGCAATTCTTTTAAGGTTACCGTCAGGGTTCGGCGGTTATCGCCGATATTGGTCAAAGCGTCTAGCAATAAGCGATGCGTATCGGCCAGTCCAAGCAACGCGTTGTTTAAATCCAGCGGTCGGCCGGCCATGTCCCGGCAGGCTTGCGCCAGCGTCAGCACATGGCCGGCCAGATTGCCGCTATCGACGGTGGACACGTAACGTGGTTCCAGCATTTGCAAGTTGCGGGTGTCGTACCAGTTATAAAAATGCCCGTGCAGTTTGGGCAAGTCGGTCAGAGTGGCCAGCGTCGCTTCCAGACGCTCGACGGTGTCGATCAAACCTAGCCAGCCGAAATCACGGGCGGACACCACCGACAACAAATACAGACCGAAATTGGTCGGCGAACTGCGATGGGCGATAACCGCTTGCGGATCTTCCTGAAAATTATCCGGCGGCAGATAGTGTTCTGCCGGCGTGACAAAGGCGGTAAAAAACCGCCAGATACGCCGGCCATACAAGCGCAATTGCGCGCTATCGGCCGGCAACAGCGCTTCGGCGCTATCGATTTTAGGCGGCAGACTCAAGGCCCGCGCCACCACCGGCGCCAACCACCAAAGCAGTAAAAACGGCGCCGCCGGCACAATCGCGGCCGGATTGAACACCACCACCAACGCGCCGGCACCGAACACCACCGAGGACGAATGGCTGAGCGGGCGGATTAAATTCTTCAACGCATGGCCTGCCCCGGCTTTAGCTTGCAAGGCCGTCACCCATTTCAGCAATTTGCGGCGCGTGACGAACAAGCGCACCAGCGTGGTGACGATAGCGTCGGTCATCAACCAGGCCTGTTGCGCCAACAGCGTTAACGCCACCAGGCTATTGCACAGTGCCCAGGCGATGTTCTCCAAGGAACTGCGCAAATGCGTGGCAAAAGTAATTCCGCGCCGGGGTAAGGTAAAGCCGGCGGTAACCGCCAGAATGGCCGGAAAAGCCAAGGCCGTCAGCACGAAGCCGATCAGCATCGCCAGTGGCGCCTCGGGTATGGTCCAGCTTGCCACCAGGGCGGAAAAGGCTGCCGGCGCCGACAGCGACCGGCGCAGATTGTCGAGCATTTTCCAGCGGCCTATCATCGGCATGCCTTTGCCGAACGGGCCGAAAATCCAGGGTATTAGTTGCCAATCGCCACGGGTCCAGCGATGTCCGCGCGAGGCAGCGACTTCGGTGTGCGACGGAAATTCTTCGAAAAACTCGATATCGCTAACCAAGCCGCACCGGACGTAAACGCTCTCGAACAAATCATGGCTGAGCTGAGTGTTCTCCGGGACCCGCCCCGCCAAGGCCGCTTCGAAACTGTCGACATGGTATAGGCCCTTGCCGCTATAAGTGCCGAGGCCGAACAAGTCCTGATACAGCTCGGATACCGAACTGGAATAGGCATCGGTACCGGAGGCGCCGGCGAAAATTTGGTGGAACATTGAGCGCTCTTGGCGTTGCGGCAAGGTCGGCGTAACTCTGGGCTGCAAGATGCCGTAACCGTCGACGATGAGTTGGCTGTCGGCATCGAACACGGGCTTGTTCAAAGGATGTGCGGCCACTCCAACCAGTTGTGCAACCACGCCCATCGGCAATTTGGTATCGGCGTCCAAAGTAATGACATAGCAAACCCCGGACGGCGCGGCCGCCGGCTGGCCGCCGATTGGCAGAAACGAGGTATCGGAGGCACCGCGCAATAGCCGATTGAATTCCTGCAACTTTCCGCGCTTGCGCTCCCAACCCATCCATTTACCTTCGCTGGGATTCCACAAACGTTTGCGGTGAAACACATAAAACCTGCGCTGACCGTACTTGGCGTTCAATGCGTTGACGCCATCTAGGGCAAGACTGAGCAACTCATCGTCGTTAGGCTGCGTTTCCTGATCCGCATCCGCCCAATCCGACAACAAGGCAAAACTCACGGCGCCATCCGGGTTGGCCAGATAACGGATTTCCATTTGTTCGACTTGTTGCAGTACGCCATTTGCGCTGAAGAACATGGTCGGCACGACCACAAACGTGCTCAATGCTTCCGGCACGCCCTGCTTTAGCTCCAAGCGCGGCAAATGATTGGGCGGCAAACCGGCTAGAATGAAGTGATTAATCAGGCCGACAGCAATATCCGAAGCCGGAAACGCAAGGACCAGGCACAACAAACCCAACTGCAAAGCGTTCACCCCGGACGCAGCGGATACGCTCAACGGCAAGGCCAGCAACAACAGTGTCAATAGTCCCACACTACCGACATAAGCCCAGGCGGCATGTCTGACATAGCTGCGCAACAGGCGTTGTTTGATGGGCGGCCGATAAGCGAGTTTTGCCTCGAAAGCATAACGGCCGGCACCGATCAGATAATAGCCCGGCTCCGTTTGCCGAGCATCTCGGCAGGCTTGATCTTTGGCGATTTGCGCTTCCGCGACGGCCCGACGCGCAATCTCCACTTCGGACGCCGGCGCGTGTTTGGCTAATTCCTCAATCGCGTGGCGGTAACGATCGCGGGTTAAAAAGTCCATAGCGGTATAGCCATCATGCCCGCGTAGATAAGCATCGACCAGACTGACATCCTCCACAAAGCCCGGCCAATCGAATGCGGAAATGGCGCGCATACTGGTAATGATGTTGCGTACCGTCAGGTTGTCGGCGATTTGCGCAGCATGTTCCCGTTGCACGATGTCGTCCAGGCTCAAGCCTTGCTCGCCCAGCCAGTCGTTCAGAAACGCCAGGGACAGCGCTATCGACGGATGCGGGTCATGCGACCGTTGCAGCAGTTGCACCGCATAGGCCTGGCGTAAAGGTTCGGCGGGCAATTCAGGGCTGGGAACCGGCGGATCGGGCCTATCCGTGCCGGCCACGATTTGTTCGACATGATCGACAAATTCATCCGCCAAGCGCCGGCCGTTTTGCGAACGCATGATGCTAACGGCCAAACGCCGCAGATTTTCGACCAGCAACACCCGCAGCGTAATCGGAATGGCCCATAGTTCGCCCAGTGTCAGCGGATCGACGCTCTGATAGGCTTTGACGAACACGGTCAGCAAATCCGGCGCGAAGCGGCTGTCGGTGTGCGCCACCAAGGCCCAGGCGATACCGTAAACCCGGGGATATCCGGCCAATACACCCTCGGCGAGTTTCGGCAATTCCCGCGAATAACTTTCCGGCAGATCGACATGAATGTCGCTGATCTGCTCTTCGATCACATGGAAATTATCCAGCAACCATTCCGCTGCCGGGGTGATGGCATGTTGCTCGCGCACCGCCTTGGCGACGGCTTTGTAAGCTTCCAACAAAACCTGGGCATTCTCGCGCACCCGCGGAATCAGCTTGCGCCCTTTCTTCAAGGTGATGACTTTTTGGGCGTGCGCCAGACTGTCTGCGTGTTGTTCCAGCCTTTCCGTGCTGAACAATTCAAAGCGAATCGGCGCTTCCTCGCCGCCAGGATGCTCGCTTCTGACATGCCGCCGTTGTTCTCGCCGCTTGGCCATGGATTTATTCTCCGGTTCTGATGAGAGTGTGGATGCGTGCTGCCCATCGACATCGTCGATGCGGAGCGCGTTGGGAAGACAGTAGGCAAAAATAGAGTGGCTGGGTTGAATGGCATTCAACCCAACGTCTTTCTAGAAGAGCTAGATTTTGCCGAGTACCAACAGAATCAAAACAATGACTAATATTAAGCCTAAGCTGCCGCTGGGTCCGTAGCCCCAGGAACGGCTATGCGGCCAGACCGGGATTAAGCCCAACAACATTAAAATCAGTATGACAAGTATCAGAGTGCTAAGTGACATGGTGATGCTCCTTATGAATTCAGGCCGTTAACGTGCAACTGTTCGGATTGGATTGAATCTGCGCGCTTAGCGGTGTATCAGACCCAACACTCCGACGACGATTAAATACACCGCCACCAAATAACTCAGAAATCGGGGCACCATTAAAATTAAGATGCCTATCGCCAGCGCCAATAAGGGTTCGATTGCCAGATTCATCGCGTACCTCCTCGAATAGTGGAGGTCTGAGCTTAACGCCGAGCGCAAGCGGGGGTCTGTACGCTGTCGCACATACTTATTTTCGGTTGCGCTCCGCCGGCCCTAACGGGACGTCGCTCGGGAACGGCTTTATTTGGGTTTACCGGACGCCAATCTTTCACGACCTGAAGATTGAGAACTTTTTGACGAGACAAACCCAGGCGAGTGCGTCAAAACCGGCCGGTGCGCGCAGGCTCGACTCGGCATGCGGTTGAGCTTGACGGTTTCGGATATTGACCGGCCGCCCGTCGCCCGTGAAAATCCGGCTGCCGGGCGTGTGCAAGAATTGGCCGGACCTCTCCGGTAAAAAAGAGACTCGCGGTTTTAGATTAGGGATCGGCTGATCCGCAGTTTAGAATGGTTCTAAAATCCTCATTAGCCAGTAAAGTGGTGATATCAATTCGGTCGGACAATGAACAAAACTGACATGGAGCCGACGATCATCGGCATTGGTGCGTCCGCCGGCGGTTTGGAGGCGATCGAACAATTTCTTTCTCAAGTCCCCCCCAATTGCGGCGCAGCCTTTGTCGTTGTCCAACACCTCGACCCAACTCACCAATGCATGTTGGCGGAGTTACTGCAAAGGGTCACGCCAATGAAGGTGACCCCGGTCAGCGAGGGAATCAAAGTCAAAGCCGACTGCGTCTACGTGATTCCCGCCAACAAAGACCTGTCTATTCGCCAAGGAAAGCTGCATTTGCTAGACCTGAGCACGCCGCGGGGATTGCGTCTGCCGATCGATTTATTCTTCAAAGCTCTGGCTAAAGACCAGCATGAGCGTGCGATCGGTGTGATTCTGTCCGGCATGGGCACCGACGGTTCGGAGGGCTTGCGTGCAATTAAGGAAAATGCCGGGATAGCGCTGGTACAAACGCCGGAATGCGCCAAATTCGATGCCATGCCGCAAAGCGCTATCGAAGCCGGTTTGGCGGACGCCATCGCCCCGCCGGATACCCTGTGGGAACACATAGCGGACAGACTGCGGCAAAGTCGCCGCGGAGTGCAGGCGATTTCCGAACCTGTTCTTCCCCTGAAATCGCAAAGTGCGCTGGAACAAATCATCGCCTTACTCCGTGCTCGCAGCGGGAACGACTTTTCCTTATACAAAAAAAACACTCTTTACCGCCGCATCGAGCGTCGGCTGGGGTTACACCAAATCGACACGGTGGCGCATTACGCACTCTATCTGCGCGAAAACCCGCAAGAGCAAGATCTACTGTTCAAGGAACTACTGATTGGCGTTACCAATTTCTTCCGGGATGCGCCCGTCTGGGATCACCTTAAACGCCAGGTGATCCCGGCATTGCTGGCCGAGTATCCCCAGGGCAAGGAACTCAGGGCTTGGGTAGCGGCCTGCTCGACCGGAGAAGAAGCCTATTCCCTGGCCATCGTGTTCAAAGAGGTCCTAAGCCAGAACGGCCTGCAACACCTCTACAAACTGCAAATTTTCGCCACCGATCTCGATGCCGAAGCGATCGAGAAAGCCCGAAGCGGGTTTTATCCAGCAACAATTGCCGCCGATGTCTCCCCGGACAGGCTGAATGGCTTTTTTATCGCCAAAGATAACGGTTACTGCATAAACAAGGAAATTCGGGAAATGGTGATATTCGCTCAGCAAAACATCATCGCCGATCCGCCGTTTACCCGACTCGACCTGCTATGTTGCCGCAATCTCTTGATTTACTTGAATCAAGATTGCCAAAAGAAACTGATACCCTTGTTCCATTACGCACTGACGGCGCGCGGTGTTTTGTTGCTCGGCAACGCCGAGACCATCGGCATGTATAACGAGTTCTTTTCGACCATCGATAGCCAATCCCGGTTATACCGCCGGGCCGAGCAACCCTTGTCCGTTGCCGACATCGAATTCCCAACTAAATATTTTCCCGTAAAAGCCATAATGCATTCTGATTCCACCAAGCCGACAACCATCATAAATTTGCAACATCAAGTCGAGCAATTACTGCTGGAAAGGTACTCGCCGGCCGCGGTGCTGGTCAATGCCGAGGGCGATATACTCTATATTCATGGCCGCACCGGCAAATACTTGGAACCGGCTGCAGGCAAAGCCAATTTGAATATTCATGCCATGGCCCGGGAAGGACTGCGCCACGAACTGGCGAATGCGATCAAACTGGCACAGATGCAATCGGAACCGGTCGTACTTTCGGGCTTGACGGTCGGTACCAACGGGGGCAGTCAGATAATCAATCTCACCGTGCAGGCTATCGACAGGCCGGAGGTATTGAAAGGGGCGCTGATGCTCGTCTTCGCCGATGTAGCAACGCCGAAGCCCAAGAGGCACAGTCGCCGTATCACCCCGAACGCCGAACTGCAGCTTGCGTTGGACGAATTGAAAAAAGCCCAGGATGAAAACCAAAGCCTTCTGGAAGAGGCGCAATCGTCCCAGGAAGAGTTGAAGTCCTCGAATGAAGAACTGCAATCCACCAACGAAGAGCTGCAATCCACCAACGAGGAATTGACCACGTCCAAAGAAGAAATGCAGTCGCTGAATGAGGAATTACAGACCGTCAATGCAGAACTGCAAGCCAAGGTCACTGACTTGTCAGGGGTCAATAACGATATGGAAAACCTGCTCAACAGTATGGAGATCGCAACGATTTTTCTGGACAACGCTTTGAACGTTCGCCGGTTCACCAGCCACGCCACGCATTTATTTAAGCTGATTGCCGGCGATATTGGCCGCCCGCTTACCGATATCGTGACCTCGCTGGATTACCCGCAACTGCATCAGGATGCTCAGGACGTGCTACGCACATTGGTGTTTGTCGAAAAACAAGTCAAAACCAACAACAACTGCTGGTTCAAGGTACGCGTCATGCCCTATCGTACCCAGGATAATGTAATTGACGGCGTGGTCATTACGTTTATCGACATATCCGAAACCAAGCGGCTGGAAGCCCAGTTGCGGGGAGAATAAGGCATGAAAAAACAGGTGCACCTCGCCCCAGATCCGGCCGAGCTGCGTCTAAGTGCAGAGCGGCAGCTTATTGCCAACCCGAGGCGACAGAGCACAGCAGCAAGCGAAGAAAAAAGGCTGATGCATGAACTACAGGTGCATCAGATCGAACTTGAGATGCTGAACCAAATCTACGCCACGCGCAAAACGAACTGGAAAAATCCTGGGCATCCTATTTCGATTTATACGATTTGGCGCCGATTGGCTATCTCACCGTTAACGATCGAGATGTGATTCTGAATGCCAACCTAACCGCAGCAAAGTTATTGCTCACCACCCGCAAGGCTTTGCTGAAAAAACCGCTGACTCAATTGATTCTGCCGAGCGATCAGGACATTTATTACCTACATCGCAAACAAATAACGGAAACGGGCGAGCCTCAGGTTTTCGAACTTCGCTTGCTCAAACAGGATGGCGTCGGCTTTTGGGTGCGGCTTGAGATCAACCGCATGGCCGCAGCCGCCGGCGCTGAAAGTTTTCGGGTCGTGATCAGCGATATCAGCGAACAAAAAGCCAAGGACGAGTATCTTCGGCAGGCTGCCGCCATGTTCGAAACCACACGGGACGGAGTCATGGTGACCGACGCCAATACCAGGATTCTGATCGTCAATCGAGTCTTTACCGAACTCACCGGCTATTCGACCGCTGAAGTGCTGCACCAAACCCCGCGAATCCTGAAATCGGGCCGCCAAAATGCGGCTTTTTATCAGGCAATGTGGGCGGAACTCAATGCTACCGGCAGCTGGCAAGGGGAAATCTGGAACCGTAGCAAGAACGGCGAGATTTATCCCCAAATGCTCAATATCAGCGCGGTGCGCAATGAAGATCGCCAAGTGACGCATTACGTGGCCGTGTTTTCCGACATTAGCCAACTAAAATGCGCGTTCGAGCGCCTCGATTATCTGGCGCATCACGATCCTTTAACCGAGCTCCCCAATCGTCTGTTGCTGTTTGCCCGTCTTGAGCACTGCATCGAATTATCCTGTCGCGACCGCAAGTCTTTTGCCGTCCTGATGCTGGATTTGGATCGATTTAAGGACGTTAACGACAGTTACGGCCATCTGGCTGGCGATGAGTTGCTGCAACAGGTCTCCAAACGTCTAACCAGTCGGCTAAGGGGTGTCGATACCGTTACCCGCCTGGGTGGCGACGAGTTTGCATTATTGCTGGAAGATTTATCGCACCCTCAGGATGCAGCCTTGGTCGCTACCGATATTATCGAATCGCTGAGCGAACCTTGGTATTTATCCAAAGGCATTGAAGTACGGATCGGCGTCAGCGTGGGTATTAGTTTATTCCCCGAGCACGGCAAAACATCCGAAGCGCTCCTGCAACAAGCCGATGCCGCGTTGTATCGCGCGAAAGCAGAAGGTCGCGGCACTTTTAAATATTTTTCTGAAGATTTAACCGAGGCAGCCGTTCGCCGCATCAAACTGGAAACGCTATTGCGACGAGCCATAGCGAAAAACGAATTAACGGTCCATTACCAACCCCAGATCGATATCCGGACCGGCACCGTGATCGGTGCCGAAGCCCTATTACGCTGGCACCATCCCGACGAAGGCATCATACCGCCCAGCCAATTTATTCCGGTGGCCGAAGAAACCGGCCTGATTGGCGAGATTGGCGAATGGGTGCTGCTAGAGGTTTGCCGCCAGGGCCGGCGCTGGATCGAATCCGGATTGCAGCCGCTAAAATTGGCCGTCAATTTATCGCTGCATCAATTCAGACATGGCGATATTGGCGCGCGGGTGACGGAAATCCTGCAAACGACCGGCTTTCCGGCCGAGTACCTGGAATTGGAATTAACGGAAAGCGCGCTGATGGAAAGAGAATCCGAAGCCGTCAAAATCCTCAATTCACTGCGAACCCTGGGCGTTCGCTTGGCGATTGACGATTTCGGCACCGGCTACTCATCATTGGCATATCTGAAACATTTCCCGCTGGACAGTCTCAAAATCGATAAATCGTTTATCAATGATATTCCGGACTCGGACGATGATAAAGAAATTGCCTCAGCCATCATTGGCATGGCACATACGCTAAGACTAAAAGTACTGGCGGAAGGCGTAGAAACCGCCGCTCAACTGCAATTTCTCGCAAAGCAAGGCTGCGATTTCTATCAAGGCTACTACAAGAGCCCGGCTCTGCCCGCCATTACCTTTGCCGCGTTGGTCAGCCAGGCTAACTGACGCTGCAGCGGCAATACTTTTCCAAAACGTGCTAACGCGTCGAAAGCCCGCCGGCCTCCATGGTCGTGGCGTTTGGCCGGATTACCGCGTTTGCCGTAACCAGGCCGCATCGACGACGAAGCGGAATGTCTCCAGCCGTCGACCGGAGCTGGCGCTATGGACGTCATTGACGTTATGGATCGGGATTGCCAGCTTGTCATGGCCAGCGTGCGGGTCCGGTTGCCGCCGGGTTTCCTTGATGCCGCCGAGCAGACTGCGCCGCCCCTGGATCAGACTGCCATCGTGCCTCAAGAACATGGCGCCGGCATCGGCCACTCCTGCGACCGCCAGGCTATCGAACCAGACATGAAAACGCTGGATGCGCTGCCGGATTTGTTGCCGATTGCCGGTAACCGCGGTCTCGCCGGGATTGGCGCGCAGAGCGGCTTTGGCCATGCCGGGAGAGTGGGTGAACACGATCACGTGGGCGCCCACTTTACTCACGCGTCCGACGATATTCCGATCGGACATTCCCGGGTAAATGTCGGCAAGCGGATGCGGCACATCGGTGTGGCAAACCCCCCAATACAGAATGTGGACCTGCACGGCATCGGCAATCGTTTTGTAGCGGACTTGCGGTTTCGGCGAACCCAAATCCGATTTCGCCGGGCGATGTCGAAGCGGCATAGGCTAGGCAAGACAGAGCCGGCCCCAAAA
>NZ_PPPU01000019.1 GCF_006483455.1 Methylomonas koyamae | reverse complement strand
CGAATGGAGCCACTTCTTAAGCTCATTCATCTGGCTTTCGCTATCTTGAAATCCGGTAAACCTTTTGATCCTAATTTTTCCCTTGCATGAGCGGGTTTAAGACGGTATCTACATTTTGTGAGTTTCGTAGGGTGGGCACGGTTTTTGTGCCCACGCGGCATTGGGACTATTCCTCTTATCCGTGGACAGAAAAGCTTTGTCCGCCACTTTCAAGGCTTTAACGCGTGGGCACTAGCGTACCCACCCTACATTTTGTGAGTGTTGATCGCTAAACCCAACTGTTGGTAATGCCGGTAACGCTGGCGGCCGGCTTGTTTGGACTCCTCGCTGTTGTCCAATATTTCCAAAATCCGTTCGGTTGGCGGTTCGGCGGGCGGGAATGCCGACGACAGGTTGACGATTACGCCGCGCCAGGCGTCCGGAATCTCGTTGCCGCCGATCAAAACCGTGCCGGGAAATTGCGGCAGCAAGCCACGATAGATTTGATGCGGTACGAAGCTGCCGGCGCGGAAGGTCCACAAGGCTTGGTCGATTTGCTCGGCCTGCTCGGCCGATTCGGCCAACACGTAACAGAAAAAGCCGCTACGGTAGATTTTCTCGATCAATTTGCAGGCGAATTCCTGGCGTTGCTGCTGGTCGTGCGTGCCGAGCACGTAGAAACTGACTTCAGGCAGTGCGCTGTCGGTGGCGGCGGTCATGGCGGTTTAGGCGGAGCGGAGCGGCCGCCGCTCCCGGTTGAGGTGAATCAGGCCTGAGCCCGGTTCAGCAGGTATTGCACCAACAACGGCACCGGCCGGCCGGTGGCGCCCTTGTTGGCGCCGGTGCGCCAGGCGGTGCCGGCGATGTCGATGTGGGCCCAACGGTATTCCTCGGCGAATTTGGACAGGAACACCGCTGCGGTGATGCTGCCGCCGTCCGGGCCGCCGATGTTGGCCAAGTCGGCGAAATTGGATTTCAGTTGTTCCTGGTATTCTTCCCAGATCGGCATCCGCCACAGCAAATCGCAGGCGGTTTCGCCGGCGCCGATCAGTTCGTTGCAGAGTTTGTCGTCGTTGCCGAACAAGCCGCTCGGCACCCGGCCTAAGGCGACGATGCAGGCGCCGGTCAAGGTCGCCATGTCGATGATCACGTCCGGGTTGTATTTTTTGGCATAGGTCAGCGTGTCGCACAGGATCAGGCGGCCTTCGGCATCGGTGTTCAAGATTTCGATGGTCTTGCCGGACATGCTGGTCCAGATGTCGCCCGGTTTGTTGGCGGCGCCGTCCGGCAGGTTTTCCGAGGACGGCACCAGGCCGACGATGTTCAGTTTCAAATTCAACAGGCTGGCGGCGCGGATGATACCCAGCACGCTGGCGCCGCCGCACATGTCGTATTTCATTTCGTCCATGCCCTGGCCGGGTTTCAAGGAAATGCCGCCGGCGTCGAAGGTCAGGCCTTTGCCGACCAGCACGATGGGTTTCGCGTTTTTGTCGCCGCCCCGGTACTCCAGGCAGATCAGTTTGGCCGGCTGGCGGCTGCCGCGGGTCACCGACAGGAACGAGCCCATGCCCAGCGCTTCCATGTCGCTTTCTTCCAGAATTTCGCAGCTCAACAGTTCGTGCTGGCCGGCCAGCGCCAAGGCTTGTTCGGCCAGATAGGTCGGGGTGCAGATGTTGCCGGGCAGGTCGGCCAGTTGTTTGGTCAGTTCCACGCCCAAGGCGATTGCGACGCCTTGTTGCAATCCGGTTGTTGCGGCGGCTTTTTGGCTGTCGTTGGCGAGAATGCTTAGCTGTTGCAGCGGGATTTTATCGTCGACTTTCTTGGTGGCGCTGTACTGGTACAGGCCGTCATTGAAGACTTCGACGATTTGCCGGGCTTTCCATGGGTTTTCGGCAGCGTCGACATCGATATCCAGCAGGGCGCAGCAGGCGTTTTGCACTTTGCTGTCTTTAACGGTTTTGGCCGCGGCGGCCAACGCCTTACGGTATTGTTTGCGGCTGACTTTGCCGCGCTCGCCAAAGCCGACCAGGACGATGCGGGCGATATTACCGTCCGCCAGGTTGTTGACCAACAGGGTTTCGGCGTTTTTGCCCTTGATGTCGCCCCGAGCGATCAGTTTGCCGATCAGGCCGCCCTGCGCCGTATCCATGACCGCGGCCGCCGGGCTGAGTTGCTGGTTTTCGTAGATACCCAGCAGCAGGCAATCGCTTTGCAGTTTGTCTAAGGGGGCGCTTTCTATAGAATAGTCCATTTGATACATCCACTATCAAGTGTCTTGGATTGAGGGTTTCTGCCGGTTGCAGCGGTATTGCGACCGATTATACATGAGAATATCGGGAGAGAGTCTTTGAGCGTCGAGCGCACAATGCCCAGTTCCGGCCGGCCGTTTCGGCTGTTGACCGTGCTGGATAAAATGATCATCAAGGAGTTGTTTTTCACGGTCACGGCGGTGCTGACCGTGCTGGTGGTGATTATCGTCAGCCGCAAATTCATTCGGGTGCTGGCACAGGCCATTGAGGGTAATATCGCCAATGAGACGGTGATGACCTTGCTGGCCATGAAAATCGTGATTGCCACCACGGCGTTTTTACCGGCCGCCTTGTTCATGGCGGTGTTGATGGTGTTGGGACGAATGTACCGCGAACAAGAAATGTCGGCCATTTCCTCGGCCGGCGGCGGGGCGTTCACGATTTACCGGTCGGTATTCTTGCTGGTGGTTCCGCTCAGCCTGGTTGGCGTGGGGCTGTCGATGTTTGCGGCGCCGTGGGCCGAGGCGCGGACCGAAGAATTGATGCACCAGGACAAGCAAAACGCCGATATCCGCGGTATTTCCGCCGGGCGTTTCAGCGAATACAGCGACGGCGAATTGATTTTCTATACCGAAACGGTGGACGACGAAGGCCGCATGCACCATGTGTTCGTGCAAAACAAGCAGGGCGGCAAGCTCGGCGTGGTCAATGCCGAATCGGGCTGGCTGAAAAATCTGCCGGGCGGTTTGTATCTGGTGTTGGAAAACGGCCAGCGGGTGATGGGCGTACCCGGCAATAAGGATTTCGTGATCGAAGCCTTCCAGGAATATTCGGTATTGATCGAAAAGAAAGTCACGGTGTTGAGTCTGGGCCGGGAGGCGATCCCGACCCGGGCCTTATGGGTGTCGCCGGAATTGCGCGACATTGCGGAAGTTCAAGACCGCTTGAATACGCCGCTGGGGGTGGTGTTGCTGGCAGTTTTGGCAGTGCCTTTGGCCAAACTGTCGCCGCGCGGCGGCATTTACGGCAGCATGCTGGTCGCCTTCGGCATTTACTTCGTCTACGGCAACCTGCAGCGGGTTAATCATAGTTGGGTCATCAGCGGCGCGTTGCCGGCTTGGGTCGGTTATTTTTGGGTGGATACGGCGTTATTGTTACTGGGGATAGCGATGCTGATCCGCCTGTACGGTTGGCGCTGGTGCTTGCAAAGTCTGACAGGAAAGGTTGCCGGATGAATGTGTTAACGCTTTATATCGTCAAGGAAGTCGTGAAAGGATCGCTGGTGGCGGTGATTTTGTTGCTGACCTTGTTCAATCTGTTCAGCTTCAGCGACGAATTAAAGGACTTGGGTCAGGGCGGCTACAATTTGCAGACCATTTTGTGGTTTCTGACCTTGACTTCGCCGCGGGTATTTTACGAATTGGTGCCGTCTTCGGCGCTGTTGGGGAGCCTGTTCGTGGTCGGGGCGATGGCTAACAACCGGGAAATCGTCGCGATGCGCGGTGCCGGACTGTCGGTGGCCTGGATCATCCGCACCATTATGCTGGCCGGGCTGGTGCTGGTAGTGGTTGCGGTCCTGGTCGGCGAATTCGTCGCGCCGCCTTGCGAACGCGCCGCGCAGTTGCTGAAAACGACGGCGTTGCACGACGGCGTGGTGATGCGGTCCCAATACGGCATGTGGCTGCGGGAAGGCGACAGTTTTATCAATGTCCGCAAAATTCTGGACGACGGGTCATTGGCTGACGTGCGGATTTACGATGTCGGCGAGGATAAACATCTGCAGCGCGTGACTCAGGCCGAGCACGCCCAGTTTCTCGGCGACAAGCAATGGCGGTTGGAGGGGGTCAAACATTCGGAAGTCACGCCGCAGCAAATACTCGCCGGCGCTCAGGAGCAGCAGGCTTGGCGTTCTGGGATAGACTCCGATCTGCTGAAAGTGGCCGTGGTCAATTCCGACAACCTGTCGCTGTACGATCTGTTCATGTATATCGATTTTCTGAAGCAGAACAATCAGAAATCGCAAAGTTACGAGTTGGCGTTTTGGAGCCGGTTGATTAATCCGTTCGTCACCTTCGTGATGTTGATGGTCTCGGCGCCGTTCGTGATCGGCATCGGCCGCGGCGTCAGTACCGGAGCGCGGATCATGATGGGTATTGTGATCGGCATGACCTTCAATATTTTCGATCGGATTGCCGGTCATGTCGGTTTGGTTTACGACATGAATCCGATGTTGATGGCAATGTTGCCGAGTACCTTGGTGTTTTGTTGCGCGTTGTACGCGGTGAAACGGGCCAGCTAAGGCAGGTGCATACTGAGTGGAATCTGGCCGAAGGCGCCGGTTGCTCTGCGGCAACCGGCTCGAGCGAAAGCGGGTTTTATTTGCGGGTCATGAACAGATAGAGAAATTTACATTTCAATACCATATCTTTTTCGTCCAGTTCCACGACGGCGCAGTCTTCGTATTTTTCCCGGCCCGGAGTGACTTGCTTTTTGATTAAGCCGTCGGCCACGCTGTATTTAATCGGAATGGTCATTTCGCCGATGCCGCTACGGGCATCTTCGCCGGTGGTGACCAATGTGCCGTCTTTTTGAAATTCCCAGGTTACTCGGAGCGGTTTTTTCTCTCTATCCAGGGCGAGGGATTCGGCAGTGACCTGCCATTTGCCCAACAGCTTGGCGTTGTCCGCCAACTTCACGTCGGCAACGGCATTGGCGGCGGTCAATGCGGCAAACAGGGATAGGGCTATTGTTATTGTTTTCATTGTGTGCTCCCGGCTCATGAAGAAGATTGAGCCGGGAATATAGCACATCCGATTTTGGCTTCAGCGCTTTTCTTCGCAGTAAACCACGCGGGTTTTGGACAGGCGGTCGTGCCAGCCTTGGCGGTCCTTGTCCAACAAGCACCAGAGAAAACCCAGGCCCAAACAGGCCCAGGATAACAGCGCGCTGAAAAAACGCAGGGTGGCTTGCGGCCAGCCGAGAGGTTGAGCGTTGGCGGAGACGACTTTGATTTTCCAGGCCTTTAAGCCCAGGGTTTGGCCGCCGTGGGTCCAAAACCAGCCGTAAAACGCAAAGCTCACGGCCAGTAGATAGATAGGATACAAGACTTGGCTTGCCGCGAAAGCCTCGCCGCCGTTAAAGGGTAGCGCCAGTGCGGTGGCCAGGAACAGCACAGCCAACAAAAGCAGCGCGTCGTATATGACGGCTCCCATGCGGCGTAAAAAACCCGGCCTCGCTATGGCAGCGGCGCCGGGTTCGGGTTGGCTCGGTGGATTTGCTCTGCGCAATTATTGTTCGAACAGGGCCAGTTTTTGTCCCATGTACATGCTCATTCCGACCAATGCGCCGACCATGGCGATGGAAAACACGAAAGGCGGCCGATGGAACAGCAAGATCGCGAAATCGGCAACAAACAGGCTGGTGAACAATGGGCGGTCGACAAAGCCCAGCAACATCTTTTTAAACATACGCTCCACACTCCGAAGTAAAGTGCCCGCGGCCTGACGAATGGGTGCGGGCTTGACTGGTATTCAAGGTATTACGCCGGTACGCGGCGCATGGTCGAATTCTACATTCAACACAAGGGAATGTAAAAGAAAGTGCTCGATTGAGCTTAATTCTGGCGAGGTGTTATGATAAAGCCTGATAGCTGCGCGTGCTGCAGCCACACGGTTTGGCAGGTTTCAATCAATTAAAGGAATACAATTATTTTTAGCTTCATCAAAAAGATCTTTGCACCCGTGAGTTTGGCCGCACCATCGGTCAGTGAGCCGGTCGTTGCCGATAGAGCGAAGATTTATCCGCGTTCCGAGCACTGCATCTCCCGCACCCAAATCAGCGAGAACGCACTCAAGGTATTGACGCGCTTGAAAAAAGCCGATTTCGAAGCCTATCTGGTCGGCGGTTGCGTACGGGACTTGCTGCTGGGACGGGAGCCCAAGGATTTCGATGTGGCGACCAACGCCAGCCCGGAGCAGGTGAAACAAATATTCCGCAATTGCCGCATTATTGGCCGCCGCTTCCGCTTGGCCCATGTCTTCTTCGGCCGGGAAATCATCGAAGTCGCCACCTTTCGCGGCGGCGCCGATAACGAGGAATCCGACCGCCAAGTGGTGCACGAAGACGGCCGCTTGCTGCGCGACAACGTGTTCGGAACGTTGGAAGAAGACGTCTGGCGTCGCGATTTCACGGTCAACGCCCTGTATTACAACATCCGGGATTTTTCGGTGGTCGATTACACCGGCGGTATGCAGGACCACGCGGCCGGGGTGTTGCGCCTGATCGGCGATCCGGAAGTCCGTTACCGGGAAGATCCGGTGCGGATGATCAGAGCCATTCGCTTTGCCGTCAAATTGGGCTTTACGCTGCATCCCGACACCGAGAAACCGATTCACGCCCAGGCCGACTTGCTGAAAAGCATTCCCTCCGCCCGGCTTTACGATGAGGTATTAAAGCTGTTCTTGGCCGGTTACGGTTTGCAAACCTTCGAAATGCTCCGGCATTACGGCTTGTTCGGAATTTTGTTCCCGGAGACCGAGCGCTGTCTGACTACCCAGGAACAGGACTTTCCGCGTCTGTTTTTGATTCGAGCGCTGGAAAACTCCGACCGGCGCTATAACGACGGCAAGACGCTGACGCCTTATTTTCTGCTGGCCGCACTGCTGTGGGAGCCGCTGCAAGTCGCCGCGCAAAAGCGCATCGGCAACGGCGAAAACGAGACGCTGGCTTACCAAAACGCCGCCAACGAAGTTTTGGCGCGGCAAATCAAAATCACCGCAATGCCCAGACACATCACGCAGTCGATGCGCGACGTCTGGTTCATGCAGCCCAAGTTTGCCCGCACCGTCGGCACCCGGCCGTATCGCTTGCTGGAGCAGCCTAAATTCAGGGCGGCTTACGATTTCTTTCAGCTGCGGGCGGAAACCGGCGGCGCCGATCCGCAACTGGTGGAATGGTGGGCGCAGTTCCAGGAGGCCGACGAGGAATTGCGCAAACAAATGACTGCGCCCGGCAAATCCGGCGGCGGCAAACCGCGCAACCGCAAATCCGGCCGCTACCGTTCCCGAACCAAACCGGTCGCCAATCCGCAATGACGGCGCTGAATCCCGGCGTCGAAGCCTATATCGGCCTGGGAAGCAATCTGGACAATCCGGTCGAACAACTCAAGCAAGCGCGGACCGAGATCGCGACGCTAGCCGGCGTCGCCGAATTGGCCTTTTCTCCACTTTACCGTAGCGCACCGGTTGGTCCGCAGGATCAGCCCGACTTTGTCAACGCGGTGATGAAAATATCCACGAGTCTGGAGGCAGCCGAGTTGCTACGCCAATTGCAGGCTATCGAAACCGCCCATGGCCGTTTGCGCTTGGTTCGCTGGGGGGCAAGGACGCTGGACCTGGATATTCTGCTTTACGGGTCAAGCATAATCACCGAAGCCGAGTTGGTCGTACCGCACCCGGAAATGGCGAAACGGGGGTTTGTGCTGTATCCGTTGGCCGACATCGCGCCGGCCGATTTGCCTATCCC
Source organism: Methylomonas koyamae (assembly GCF_006483455.1). Taxonomy (GTDB): domain Bacteria; phylum Pseudomonadota; class Gammaproteobacteria; order Methylococcales; family Methylomonadaceae; genus Methylomonas; species Methylomonas koyamae_B. The sequence goes on along the minus strand of NZ_PPPU01000019.1, from coordinate 72,230 downwards.
AGGGTTCGGGCCGCTGGCGGACTTGCTGACTGCTTGCCCCCAGGCCGGTTTACAGAGGCTGGAGCCATGAAACTTTACGCCGATACCGCAAAAAGTCTGACCATCAGCGATTTGGCCGCGATGAAGCGTAACGGCGAGAAAATCAGTTGCCTGACCGCTTACGATGCCAGTTTCTCGGCGCTGTTGGATCAGGTCGGAATCGACGTGCTGTTGGTCGGCGATTCGTTGGGCATGGTGATCCAAGGTGCCAACAGCACCGTGCCGGTCACGGTCGACGACATGGCGTACCATTGCCGGTGCGTGGCAGGCGCGGCGCAACGGGCTTTCATCGTCGCCGATTTGCCGTTTGCCAGCTACGCCGAACCAACCCAAGCCTTGGCCAATGCAGCGCGCTTGATGCAGCAAGGCATGGCGCAGATGGTCAAGCTGGAGGGCGCAAAAATCGACGTGGTGCGTTTTCTGGTGGACCAGGGTGTGCCGGTTTGCGGCCATCTGGGTTTACTGCCGCAATCGGTCAACCGCTTGGGCGGATATCGGGTGCAAGGCCGCGACGCTGCGCAGGCCGAAGCTATCTTGCGAGAGGCGCAGCAACTGGAACAAGCCGGGGCCGGGCTGTTGGTGCTGGAATGCGTGCCGGCTGCGCTGGCTAAAACAATCAGCCAAACCCTGGGCATTCCGGTGATCGGTATCGGCGCCGGCGTCGACTGCGACGGTCAGGTACTGGTGTTGTACGATATGCTCAACATCGGTGCCGGCAATCGGCCCCGCTTCTCCCGCAACTTCATGGCCGGTGCGGCCAGCATAGAAGACGCTGTCGGCCGTTACCATCAGGCGGTTAAAGCCGCGCAATTCCCCGGTTTGGAACACAGCTACTAATCCATGCAAACGGTCGATAACGTCGCCGAGTTAAGGCAAATCATTCGGCAATGGCGGCAAGCCGGCCAGAGCATCGGCTTCGTGCCGACCATGGGCAATCTGCACGCCGGCCATATTCATTTGGTCGAAACCGCCAAGACGCAAGCGGACAGGGTTGTCGCCAGTATTTTCGTTAATCCCACCCAATTCGGCCCGAACGAAGACTTCGATAGCTACCCGCGCACCGAAACCCAGGATACGGAAAAATTGGCCGCCTGCGGCGCCGACTTATTGTTTTTGCCCGGTGTCGCCGAAATATATCCGCGGGCTTCGCAAACCCGGGTGTCGGTTGCGGGGCTATCTGCTTTGCATTGCGGTGCCAGTCGGCCCGGCCATTTCGACGGGGTCGCCCTGGTGGTTTGCAAGTTGTTGAACATGGTCCAACCGGATTGGCTGTTGATGGGGGAAAAGGATTTTCAGCAGTTGGCTCTGATTCGGCAGATGGTGGCCGATTTGAATATTCCGGTTACGGTGCAGGGTGTAGCGACGGTGCGGGAAGCCGACGGCTTGGCGATGAGTTCGCGCAATGGTTATTTGACCAAGTCGCAGCGGCAAACTGCGCCGGCTTTGTACCGGGCTTTAATTGAAGCCCGCGATACCTTGCTGGCCGGGGCGGCCGATTATCGAGCGGTGGAGGGCGGCGGTAAACACGCGTTGCGAGCGGCCGGATTTAACGTGGATTATTTTTCGGTCTGCCGGATCGCCGACTTACAGCCGGCCGTACCCGGCGATACGGAGCTGGTGGTGTTGGCCGCCGCCAAATTGGGTTCTACCCGCCTGATAGACAATGTGTATTTTTGTATGCCAAGCGCTTGAAGATGCAGGGTTTTCGCGCAAAAATGCTAATGCTTAAATTTGATAGCCAATCCGATTTCAGGCATAATCGCCTGCCCTAGTATTGGAACTTGCTTACCATGAACATAAACATGCTTAAAGCCAAGCTGCATCGCGCCCGCGTGACCAATTCGGAATTGGACTACGAGGGTTCATGCGCGATCGACGGCAAGATTTTGGATTTTTCAGGGATCCGGGAATACGAGCAAATCCATATCTATAACATCAACAACGGCCAGCGTTTTACTACTTACGCTATCCGTGCCGAAGAGGGCTCGGGCATTTTCTCGATTAACGGCGCGGCCGCCCGTTTGGCATGCCCCGGCGATTTAATTATCGTCTGCGCCTTCGCCAGTCTCGACGAGAAGGAACTGAAAAACTACAAGCCGACTTTGGTTTACTTCGACGGCAACAACAAAATCACTCATTCCAGTCATTCCATTCCTGTTCAGGCCGCCTGATTCGATCGGCCGCCGCGGTTGATGCGGCGGCCGATAGCCTTTTTAGGCTTCAGATACGTCTATTTCGCTGACTTTCTCGGTCAGTGTAATGCTCTGCTCTATCGCCACCAGTATCTTTTGCATGCCGATCCGTTTGTTGGCATTAATCAAGATCGGCGATTTAATCGAACCCTTGATAGTGGGTTTGCCGTTCTCCTGCTCGTTGTCCTTATGCAGCAGGATCAGAATTACCAATTCGTCACCGGGGGCAACTTGCAGCAAGTCTTCCTCGGGATCGGTCACGGTAAAGTTGTAGTTGATGTTGAAATGGGCAGGATGTGCGACCGAGAAGGTCAGGTCTTCATTGTCCACCGATTGCAGCCAATATACGATTTCGCTACCTTCCTGATGGAACAGTTTGAAACGGGTTTGATCTTCAAAACCGGGCAGGCCGCGCGGAAAATTGATGATGGTTTCCGGATTGATTTCCTGGTTGCCTAATAACTTCGATTGAATTTCCATGGTCCCGCCCGTGTTGAATGAAATCTGAATCGGCAATTTCTGCCTAACGCACCAATGTATAGCACGGAGCCGGTTATTTGCAATCTCGCGGGCCGAAACGGGAGTTGCCGGCAATGAAAAAATGCGCATTGATCTGGCTACACCGTTAGCGGGAGTTGTGCGGTAGCTGTCGGCAGGAAATCAGGAAAAAGCCAACCGCAAATTCAAACAGAAAGGTTTGCCGAAATTCGGGAAGGGAAATCAAAACGGCCCGCAGAAGCGGGCCGTTCAAAGCGTGGAGTGCGGAAAATTAAGCGAGGGTTCTACGGCGCTGCCAGCCCAAAAATCCCACCACGCCGCTCAAGAACATCCAGGCGCTTGCCGGCAACGGCACGCCGGTAACGGTGTCGGTAGGCGCCAAATTATTGATGAAAGAATCGCTGTTGCCCGCCGCGCCGATCGATCTGACGTGCAAACCGATCCGCAACGTACCGCTAGTCAGCGCGGTCGTGACGTCGTCGAAACTGTAGCCGCTATTTAGCGAGACCAGGATTCCTAGTAGATCGGAACTGGTATTCACGCCGAGATTCGGATTGCCCGGGTCGACATTGGCACCGAAATAAGGCGTAGGCGCGAAACCGGGAACTGCGTTATTGCCGCCCGGCAATACGACGTTTTTCAAGGTTCCGTTGGGTTTGGTCCAGCTTACCGGGCTGAAAGAGGTAAAACCGCTCAGGCTATTGAAGATCGAGGTTTGCGAAGCCAGCAAGCCACTATCGTCGAAATAAACTTCGGCGATGTTGGCAGCGATCTGGGCACTGTTGGCAAAAGTAAACAGAATTTTGTTGGTCAAGGATTGATTCAAAAATGCCGCGGCGTCGGTATTGTTGTAAACGTCCATTTGCAACTGGCTACCGATATCTTCGGTGCCGTTGCTGGTGATGCGGGTGAAATTAAAGCTGGTCGGCGCGGCCAGCGCGGATGCCGACGATAACATTAAAATGCCGGCCATCGCCGCGCTTTTGAAAATGGCGGTCACATTCATAGATTGTCTCCAAGGAGTAAAAAAGTGTTGCAGACAATCATACTGGGCTAAAACTTAACTGTGACTGAACCAAAGGACAATAGGCTTCATTCGAGGCTGCCTTGCAATCGGGTCACCCAGGAGTCCTTTGCGTAAGGATCGATGTGAAATGCCGATGCGGCCGGTTTATGCAGCAAGCCCTCTTCGCCGGATGCGTTTGGATTGAGTTGGCGTTTCTCGACGAAATCGATTAGCCGGCGCAAATGGTAGATCGCCAATACCCGGTTGGTTTCGGCGCCCTTGTATACCAAATAGCCGACGTTGTCTTCCCCAATGTCGCTGTTGCGTGCCAGTAAACCGGCCAAGCGTTGCTCGTCAGTGCCGGCCAGGCTTTTCAAGGTGGAATCCGGATGCGCGCGGCTCAAGTCGAGTAAATGTGATGCCAGGTTGCCATTCAGCTGCTGTTGTTGCAGGTGATCCAATTCGCCGTCGTCCAACAGAAAGCTTTCGGCAACCAGATAGTGCCGGTCGCGCTCGCCGTCGTTGGCGAACAGCGATATTTTCGACACTGCCGTGTCTTCCAGTGCGTGCAAAAACTCTTGCGGCGAGCGTATGTGCTTGTCGATGGTCACAACCCAAGGCAAGGCGCGGCCGCTCGCGTGAAACCGGGTTTTGACGCTGCCTACCACACCGGAGCGCGATAGCTCTAACTCCCGGCCGGCCGGCTTCACCAAGAAAGCGTCTACTGCGGTAATCTGCGTGCGAAAACCGGCCGCCCGGAATTGGCTGATGATCGTCGAATAACGCGGATGGTAAGGAATACCGGTGCCGTCGTACAAAATGTTGATACGTTGTTCGCGAGCCCTTTGCGCGACCAGGTCGCGTAGCCGGTTGGCGAAGGGTTCGATGTAAATGTAATCGTCGCTGTGATGATTGGCGGCGGTCAGTAAACGATATAAATCGCTGAGTTTGCGGAATTCGTCCAGCGATGCGATGACGAAATTGTCGCCGCAAATTGCGCCGGCAATTTCTTCAACCGCGGTTTTGCCGGCCCCGGCTCCGCCCATACTCATTAAAAACTGCGGTTCCGCCGCCGGCGTTTTACCGGTAAAGATCGCATCGCAGGCCGCCAGCAGGATGCGGTTGATTTTGCCAAGCCGGTCGTAGGCGATTTCCACCGTGCGCCGCAGCCTTGTCTCCCGCTGGGCGGCGGTCAGCATCTTGTCTTTTAAAGACGGGTTGTCCGCCAATAAGAACAAGTTAGCCTGTTCTCCGCCACACTGTCGCAGCAGGTCGAGCAGTTCGGCCTGACTCGGCGAGCGCAAACCGGTCAACATGTTGACGTCAAGGCAAAATAAAGGCGCAATCCCATCACTGCGGACCGGAATCGCGTCGACCTCGGTCTTGCCCGGCGCGCGCAAGTCCTCGGTGCCGGGCAGATAGCCGATCACGTGTTCCGACACACTGAGCGGGTTGTCCGCGAAGTGCTGGCCGGCGATCAGTTGCTCGGCTGAAATACTCGATAACGGTACCAGGCCGCCTGTGACGGTGAGCAGGCATTCGATGCCGTCCGGTGTGGTGTGGGACAGAAATGGAATGCCGAGCAAAAAGCGCTTGTTTTCCGGCCATCTGCCGTAGCGGTTGGCGTGATTGCACAGGTGTTTGGTCCGGGTACAATCCAGCGCGTGCTGGAAGGCTCGGCTCAATGCCCGGTGCTGGCTGGCGTGATTGTGTAACACCCGAGCGTCTTCCGCAGTCAGGCGGCGGAAATCGATGCCTTGGTCGTAAACCGCTTTGAAGGCCGGCAGATTGCCTAATGCGGTGATAAAGAAGTCCAGCGTGATCCGGTTGCCGTAAGCAAATGGCCTGATTACCCTTAACGAGTGGTAAAAGCTCGCCAGCCGCTCGGCGATGTCTTCGCTGTAAATAACAAAACCGTTGTTGTCGAAAATCGCACTGTCGCGATTGCTGTCGCCGTCGAGCACCAAGCGCTCGATAGCGATCCGGAATTGCTTGCGCTTATCGGCCTTCGGCATCGTGCCGGGGCGGTGCGGGACCGTGGGCTGTTCTTTCCAGTCGCTGAACATTTCGCGGTGAATCCGCGAATATAAACCGGTCATGTAGGTGACCCGTTTGGTCTGATCGTGAGAAACCGTGGTTTCCAATTCGTTCAATAGCGTGGACAGCAAGCTGGTGCCCTGGGCAATCGCCAGTGCAGTACGCAAGCGTTTTAATGGGCGGTAACCCGGCAGGGTCCGGCAGGGGTTTGACATGTTTTACCCTCTTATTATTTTTTTCGATTGGGATTCGGCCGTCGCCGGCGCTGAAAATTACGTGGTTTGCCGGCAGAAATCAATTGCCCGATGCGTATCTTGACATACCCCATCGCTTCCTGCGGAAAGAAGCCGAATGGTTCGGTGTCCGGGCATGTCGGCTGGTCTTGAGTCGACTGACTTTGCGCGTTTCGGTCGAGGGGCTGCCGAAGCGATAAAACCAGTCTAATCATGCGGGATTGGCGGCCCGATTCTCAGCGTTGGGTTAGCATCTAAATTTGTCGGCTGCGAATACGTTCGGAACAATCCTTGCCTATACTTTGCAGCAATTAATTACATGGGCTTAATTTATGGATTTTTTGATTGCTCCGGCCGTGACGCTGATGAATAGACTGAGTTATCCGGCCAAATTCACGTTGTTGTTCTTGATAGTCTTGATCCCGATGCTGGCGATGGGCAGTATTTTGGTCAAGCAATTTGTCGGCGAAGCCGAATATCTGCAAGGCGAACGACTGGGCCTGGACTATATCAAGCTGCTGAGATTGCCGATCGAGCATATTCAACAGCACCGGGGCATGACTAACGCTTACCGCAACGGCGCCGGACAGTTCAAGGAACGCATCGTCGGCAAGCGCCAGGAGATCAATGCCGATTTCACCGAGTTGGCGCGGCTGGATCAAACGGCAACTTCCCTCCTGAAAACCGCGGAGCGGTTGGACAAACTCAAGCAGCAATGGGAAACAGTCCAAACCAACGCGATGGATCAGGAACTGAGCGCAGTGATAGGAGCCCACAATAATTTGATTGCCGATGGTCTGGATTTGATCACCCATATCGCCAATACGTCCGGCATCATCCTCGATCCGAAGCTGGACAGCTTTCATCTGGGTTTCGCGCTGACCGCGGATTTACCGCAACTGATCGAATTCATGGGCCAAACCCGAGCGCTGGCTTCCGGTGTTGCGGCGAAAGGCCAACTCAGCCCCGAAGCGAAAAATAAACTGCTGCTTTCGATGGCCAATATCGGCACCTATGCCCATAAGCTGGATAGCGGCCTACGGGTGGCGGCTGCCGAAAATCCCGCGGTCGGCGCCAAGCTGCAGAGCTTGATCCAAAACCATAACCAGGCCTTGACAGCGATGCAGGATTTAATCCGCCGCGAATTGCTGGAAAGCGAGACCGTCAACGTCGGCAGCGACAGCGTGTTTCAGACTGCTACCGAAGCCATCACCCAGTCTTACCGACTTTACGACGGTCTGATTCACGAACTGAGCGCGCTGTTCGCAGCCCGCGCTGACGCGGCTAACCAATCTTTGCAGTTTACCGTGGCTGGCGTGGCCGGCGTGCTGTTCGTCGTGGTGCTGCTGCTGGCCGGGTTGACCCGTTCGGTTAACCGGAATATCGCGCTGATCAATAGTGCAACCCAGCGCATCGCCAAAAACGATTTGACGGTACGCCTGACTATCGATTCCGCAGACGAAATGCGCGAAATCGGCAAAAACTTCAATGCGATGGTCGAAACCAGCTCGGCCCTGCTGCGTGAGATCATGCTCACCAGTACCGACTTGCGTGTGTCTTCTGAGCAAGTCTATAGCGTTGCCAACCAAAGTGCAGCCCACATCGATCGCCAGCGCCAGGAAACCGCTTCGGTGGCGACGGCGGTCACCGAAATGAGCGCGACGATCCACGAAGTGGCGTCTACTACCAACAATGCGGCGCAAGCGGCGAGCAGCGCCAACGAACAAGCCAAAAACGGCAAAAATGTGGTGCAAGGCACTACCCAGGCCATCAGTCAACTGGCGCGAGATGTCGAAGCGGCCGCTAACGTGATTCGAAATCTGGAAAAGAGCAGCGAATCGATCGGCGCGTTGTTGGATGTGATCAAAAGCATCGCCGAACAGACCAATCTGCTGGCATTGAATGCGGCAATCGAAGCGGCCAGAGCCGGCGAGCACGGCCGCGGTTTCGCGGTCGTAGCCGACGAGGTGCGCAGCCTGGCCAGCCGGACCCAAGAATCCACTGCAACGATAGAAAACATGATCGCCCAATTGCAAAGCGGTACGCGCGAGGCGGTCAGGGTGATGCAACAGAGCTGTAATCAAGCCCAGATCGGCGTCGAGCGCTCGCAAGATGCCATGCAGATGTTGGAATCGATTAGCCGCTCGGTAGCGACGATCGACGCGATGAATTTGCAGATCGCCAGCGCTTCGGAACAGCAAAGCGCCGTCACCGAGGAAATCAACCGCAATATCATTCATATCACCAGCCTGTCGGAACAAACCGCAACCGGCGCCGAACAAACCACGCAAGCCGCCAGCCATCTGAATCGGCTGGCGGAAAATCTGAACGGTTTGATTAACCAGTTCAAGATCGGCGCTTGACTTGCCGGGCAGCCCGGTAAACTGGCGTGCCTGGTTACAGCGGAGCACGACTATGAAAACCTTGATGTTATTGCTAAGTATTTGCGGCGTGGCGCTGCCGGCGTTCGGCGCCGAAACCTGCGCCGATTTGTTGAACTTTAAAATGGCCCGACTGCGTTCGACCGAACAAATCGACTTTTGCCAAGCCTTCCGGGGCAAACTGGTTCTGGCGGTCAACACCGCCAGCAATTGCGGCTACACCCCGCAATTCAAAGGTCTGGAAGCGCTATATCAAAAATACAAGGATCGCGGCTTGGCAGTGGTGGGCTTTCCGTCCAACGACTTCAATCAGGAATTCGACGAGGCCGAAAAAACCGCGAAAGTGTGTTACATCAATTACGGCGTGACCTTCCCGATGCTGGAGAAAAGCGCGGTGACCGGCGCCAATGCCAACCCATTCTTCCGGAAACTGGCCGAGGCCAGCGGCCAGGCGCCGCAATGGAATTTTCATAAATATCTGATCGGCCGTAACGGCGAGTTGATCTCGGCTTTCCCCAGCAACACCACGCCGGAGCAATTGGACGCCAAAATCGGCGAATTGCTGTCCGGGCGTTGATTCCGTGCGGGTCGGGAAAATTTCGCGCTGCGCTAGTCGCCGTGCTTGAAGTTTTTCCCGATTCGGCCTGTTCCTGCCTTACGCGTAGAAGTTTTCATCAAGCGTAAAAACTTCGGGCACTCGAAATGGCTGGCCGCGTTGCAGTCGGCGGCATGAAGCAGGCCGTCGCGCATCGCCGCCAATTCCTGGATTTTGCGATCCAGCTCCAGAGCCTGCGCGCGCAACAAATCGCGGTCGATGTTCATCCCGTCGGCCGAGAACATCGTGGTAATCTGGTCCAGCGACAGCCCGGCGCGCCGGCCCAAAGCGATCAGCCCCAGCCTTTGCAACGTTGCGTTATCGAACTGCCGCCGCAGGCCGACCCGGCCGCTGGAGCGGATCAGGCCTTTTTCCTCGTAATACCGCAACCTGGACGCCGGCAATCCGGAAATCCGTGCAACTTCGGCAATATCCATCCGTTTTCCTTTCGAAATTAATGCTTGACTTAAAGTCGGCTTGAGCTCGTATTCTGAGCCGGAACCCATTCGCCGTGATGACTGGTACAACGCGGCGGCATGGCACCGAACCCGTAAGGAGAAAATATGGATGCAAATTTTTGGCACCAAAAATGGGAGCGCCGCGAAATCGGCTTTCATCAGCAACAGGCCAACCCGTTATTGGTGGCGCATTTCGATAAATTGAATTTGGCGATCGGCAGCCGGGTAATGCTGCCCTTGTGCGGCAAAACTCGCGACATTGCCTGGTTGCTGGCATCCGGTTTCCGCGTCGCCGGCGCGGAACTGAGCAAAATCGCAGTCGAGGAATTGTTCGACGAACTGGAACTGGCGCCGCAAACTCAATCGGCCGGCTCGCTATGGCATTATCGGGCGGATAACATCGACCTGTTCGTCGGTGATATTTTCGAGCTGTCGGCCGACCTGCTCGGTCCGGTAGACGCGGTTTACGACCGTGCCGCTTTAGTCGCGCTGCCCGCCGAAATCCGGCAAAAATACGCAGCCCATCTGACTGGCTTGACTGGCGCCGCGCCGCAGTTGTTGGTGGCATACGAATACGACCAAATGCTGGCGGAAGGCCCGCCGTTTTCTGTGGCTGCCGACGAAGTGCGCGACCTTTATGCCGGCAATTACCGCTTGACGCCGTTGGCCTGCACTGTAGTTGAAGGCGGCTTGAAAGGTAAGGTGCCAGCGCGAGAAACGACTTGGTTAATCGAAAAACCGGATGCGCAGTAGATAGGGCGCTTGTATTCGATCATGATGCTCAGCCAAGGCTGAAAGCTTTATCAATGTCCGGTGAGGCCGAAGGGCGGGGTCCGGTTTCATGGCAAATGAAGCCGAGGGTAAATCTGCGGAAAATTTGGTCGGAGTGAGAGGATTCGAACCTCCGGCCCCTGCCTCCCGAAGGCAGTGCTCTACCAAGCTGAGCTACACTCCGTAACGTCAAATATTTTAACAAAGACCGTTAAAACCGACATGTAATTTTTTACGAGACATGCGCGCTTAAGGGCAGGACCGTAGGCGGCGAAAGGATGGTTTGAAAATGGTCGCCCGTGGACGCATTCGGCATTGGTATTTATTTGGAATCGATGCCAACTAATTTCGACAGCCTGCTAATATTTCACGAGAGCGTGCCTGACTGCGGCTGTTAGTCTGCGCTGGGGCGCGGATTAACGCTAACGAAAATACCGGGTTGTTTGCCCTGGGAGAAGTGAAAATGAACCTAACCCGTCTATTCTATTTTAACGTTGTGTTCGCGCTGATTTTGCAACCGGCGCAAGCCAGTGTGACCAGTTCGTTCGACGTCGACAGCGAGAACTGGCAAATCGTCAGCTTTGCCGATTTTAGCCAGAACGACTACAGGATTGTCGGTCAATACCAGCCAAGTTTCATGACCGGCGGCGGCAACCCTGGCAACTATCTTGCCGCAAACGACCCGGATGCCGGCGACTTTACCTTTTCCGCGCCGGGCGCATTTCTGGGGGCTCAGTCGGCGGCCACCGGTCTGTCCTATGATTTGACCTACCGCAACGGCGACGTAAATTGGCAGACTACCGACGTCATGTTGGTCGGGAATGGCCTACGCTTGCTTTGGAAGCGCAATCCAGACATCGTACCCAATAGTGGTTGGACGCACATTGGTTTGAGCTTTACGCCGTCGTCCGAATGGAGGTTGGGTACCTCGACCGGCGGCTTTGCCAGTGAAAACGACTTCCGCAATGTGCTATCCAATTTGAGCGGGCTATACATCCACGGTGAATTTACCAACGGTATTGTCGAAACCGCCGGATTGGATAATGTGGTGTTGCAAACTGTGCCGTTGCCGGGGGCTTTCTGGCTATTTGGATGGGGGCTCTGCGGTTTTTGGCGGTCCGCCCGCCTGAAACGCTGGCGCTAGGCGGAAAGAATTGATCTGCAACGCTGGGGTCGAAAAGCATGAGCCAATAGCGCCCTTTCCCCGCTTCGGCAAGCCGATTGATTGCGACTATTTCTGGAAAGGAGTCGCACGACATAAGGTAGATCTACGGTATTTCGTGCAGCATGGAATACGTCTGCTGCGGAAAATTCCGCGCTGAATCTAAAATAAGCAATATAAATCAATATCCTGGGTTGTGCTTGCTGTATTGGCACGCGGTTTGACTGTTATCGGTTAACCGAAGTTGAACTTCGGCACCCGATAACCAAAACCAGGAGATAGCCATGAAATTCACCGCCACGTTAACCGCATTCGCCATCGCCGGCATGATCGCTGTCAACGCCGACGCCGCCACCGTGATCGACCGCGAAGCCTATTCCCACGACGCCGACAACGGCGCCTACAACCCGGACTGGCTGGCCGAACTGCCGGATACGCTGAAACTAAGCCAGCTATCCCTACCCGGTACTCATGACACGATGTCTTTGTACGGCGGCGATATTCCGCAAACCCAATCCATGGATCTGCGAGAGCAACTCGAAGCCGGCATCCGGGTATTGGATATTCGTTGCCGCCACGTCAACAACAACTTTTTGATTTACCACGGAACGGTTTACCAGAAAGCCAGTTTTACCGACGTACTCGACGCGGTGCAGGCGTTTTTGACGCAACACCCCGGCGAAACTGTGGTGATGCGGGTCAAGGAAGAATCGACTCCGACCGGTAATACCCGCGAATTTCGTCAGACCTACGACGCGATTACCGCCAAATATCCCGGCCTGTTCTGGCAACCCGGTGGCAACTTCAATCCGGCGCTGGGCACGGTACGCGGCAAGGTCGTGCTGCTGCAAAACTTCGCGGAATCGACCCGGCAGGGTATCAACTTTAGGGAGCTGGAGCGGCAGGGTACTGCGCCGGACGACTGCCCTTTAAATAGCAATTGGGATTTGTACGGGGTTTGGGAAAAGGCCAGGACCCAATTCATGGCGGCCGCCAGTGGCGACCAGGACAAAATCTATATTAACCGCTGTCTGACCGGTTCCACCGGCGGTTTTCCGTACTTCGCCGCCAGCGGCAAAAGTTCGCCGCAAACCGATGCGCCGCAGTTGATGACCGGCTTGACCACGTTGACCAATCCCAACACCTATCCGGATTTTCCACGGGTGAATTGTCTGGGCAAGCTGTGTTCGATCGCCTTTCTCGGTACCAATCCGCTGAGCAGCCAATTTTTGCGCAATCTGCGTACCAATTACGCCGCATTGAATCAGGTTTACCAAACCCTGAATCTCAATATCCGGGTCAGCAAGCGGATCGGTATGGTGATGATGGATTTTCCGGGCAAGAGCTTGATTAACAACATCATCGCGATGAATAAATAGGGTCTTTGGCAGTACGCGCCGCAGGTCGACCGAGCTGCGGCTACCGTCCCGAGTTCCCGTCCAATCGCACCTGCCGAATCAGCGGATTCTTGGCCGGGGCCGATTAATTTTCTATCCTGCGCGGTAACCGGTAAAATCGTCGCATACGCTATGCGCCAGCTTGCCGAAGGCGGCGGTAACCGATTTCACCATTCAGGGAGTTCCATTTCATGAGCAATACACAAACTCACGCCGAAGTTCTGGTTTTGGGCGGTGGCCCGGGCGGGTATACCGCGGCGTTTCGCGCCGCAGATTTGGGCAAGCAAGTGGTCTTGGTCGAACGCCATCCGGTATTGGGCGGCGTTTGTCTGAACGTCGGCTGCATTCCGTCCAAGGCATTGTTGCACGTCGCGCAAATCATCCACGAAGCCGAGGACATGGCCGCGCACGGCGTTAGTTTCGGCAAGCCGCAAATCGATCTGGACAAAGTCAGAAGCTGGAAGCAGAGCGTGACCGAAACCCTGAACGGTGGTCTGGCCAAACTGGCTAAACAGCGCAAGGTGACGGTGATTCACGGCGAGGGTAAATTCGCCGGCGCCAACAGCCTGACGGTGACCAACGAGTCCGGTATCCAGACCGTGACTTTCGACAACGCGATCATTGCCGCCGGCTCGCAGCCGACCAAAATTCCCGGCTTCCCGCACGACGATCCGCGGGTTTGGGACTCCACCGACGCCTTGAGTCTGAGCAGCGTGCCGGAGAAACTGCTGATCGTCGGCGGCGGCATCATCGGCCTGGAAATGGCGACGGTTTACCATGCATTGGGTTCGAAAATCAGCGTGGTGGAGTTGATGGACCAGATCATCCCCGGCTGCGACAAGGATTTGGTCACGCCGCTGCAACGCAAGATCAAAAAGCAGTACGACAACCTGTGGCTAAAAACCAGCGTCAAGGCGATGGAAGCCACCGATGCCGGCATTAAGGTGGCGATGGAAGGCAAAGACGCGCCGGAAAGCGAAACCTTCGACGCGGTATTGGTCGCGGTCGGTCGCCGCCCCAACGGTAAGCTGATCGATGCCGAAAAGGCCGGCGTCAATGTCGACGAGCGTGGTTTCATTCCGGTCGACAAACAAGGCCGCACCAACGTTAGTCATATTTTTGCGATCGGCGACATCGTCGGCAACCCGATGCTGGCCCACAAAGCCACTCACGAAGGCAAAATCGCCGCCGAAACCATCGCCGGCCACAAAGCCGGTTTCGATGCATTGACGATTCCGTCGGTGGCTTACACCGACCCGGAAGTGGCATGGATGGGTTTAACCGAAACCCAGGCCCAACAACAAGGCGTCGAATACGACAAAGCCACCTTCCCCTGGGCTGCGTCCGGCCGTTCGCTGGCCTTGGGCCGCAGCGAAGGCTTGACCAAAATCCTGACCGATAAAGCCACAGGCCGCATTCTCGGTGCCGGTTTTACCGGTCCCGGCGCCGGCGAATTGGTGGCCGAAGCCGTATTGGCGTTGGAAATGGGCGCCGATGCCACCGACATCAGCCTCAGCATCCATCCGCATCCGACTCTGTCGGAAACCTTTGCCTTCGCGGCGGAGATGATCGAAGGCACGATCACCGACTTGTACGTGAAGAAGTAAAGTTCGGGCCGGCCGGTTTTCGGAAAGGAATCAAGCGATGGCTTATAACCGCCCCTACGGCCTGGACGAAGTTCACCGGATATTGTGCGACAGCGAGGGCCGGCCGCGGCCCGACTTGGCCGCCGCTGTCGCCAAGGCCGGTCACGCCATCTCGCTACACACCGAGGCGCGCGAGGATTTTTTTTCGCGCGGCGGCGCCAAGTTACCGGCGAAAGATTCGATTCTACTCGGTTCGCGCAAACACCTAATTCAGGCCCTACACGAGGTGTTGAATTCGGTGCCGGGCCAGATTGAGTTGGCCAAGCTCAACAATCCGCAATGCAAAAAGGTCGAAATTCGCGGCGTCGTATTACGCAAAGGGCGCGATTTCGACATCTTCACTGTGTATCGTCCGAAAACCAAGGGCGCCCAAACGTCGTTCGACTGGCTATCCACCCACAAGGGCGACGGCTTTATCCTGCAGTTGTTTATCCTGGTTTGCAAACTGCCGGGTAGCAGTCGCGAAGAAATTCATATCCAGACCGCTTTCCCGGAAGATTACGCCAGAACCTCAGGCGACGATATTTTGCGCTGAGGTTGCCGTACCGACGATTGGTGCGTCAGGCGGCTTTTTTGGTTTCGCTGCCGCGCGCTAGCAATCCGTTACGGCCTTTTTCGGCCAAGGCCAAAATTTGGTAAGCCAGATCGTCGGCGACGTTCAATTGCTGCAGGGTTGCGTTCAGATGTTCCATCACAATGTCGTAATGGAAGTCATCCGGTCCCAGCTTGATCAGGAAGCTGTGCGCGGGACATAGCAGTGTGATGGTTCGGATTTCCTGACCGCCGATAATGTCCAGCAAAAATGCGAAATCGTTGCCGGTGACCAGGCTCGGCTTGGCGTTGGTGCGGGCAAAAGCCACCGTGAAATACTGGTCCAGCGCTTCCAGAACCGCTTCGTCTTTGCTATTGAAGCTGCTGAAATAAGCCTTGAGGTAAGTCTTTAGCGCCGCGGTTTGTTCGGATGCCGGTTTGCTGAAAAAGAAGCGGTTGATGCGGTAGTCGTCGAGCATCTTGGCGTAAAACACGTCGACGATGCGGCCGACCCAATTGGCGTCGCTGAGAGCGGTGCGCATCGATTGAATTTGCGGGGCTACGGTTGCGCTCATGGCTGTCTCCTGGCACGGTTGATAACGCTCGCCAGTCTGCCAGTGAAGCCCCGCTTGTCAAATTTACGCTCAGATATCGGACGGACAAAAGTTGTGCAGGGCGGTGGGCCTGAAACCGGCCGCGCCGCCCAGCGGTTCAATCCTTTTTCGGTACGTAACCTTCCGGCATTTCGAAGCCGCCGGCGAACAGGAATTTCTCGCGCTCCGCTTCCAATACCTTTTTTGCCGATGGGTCGAAACTGGCCAGGCGGCGCTCGTTGATGATCATCGTCTGCATTGCCAGCCAGTCTTTCCAGGCCTGTTTCGAGACGTGCTCGAAAATGCGTTGGCCGTTCGGGCCAGGAAACGGCGGCGCATCCAGCCCTTCCGCTTCGATGCCCAGTTTCACGCATTTAACCATTCTCGTCATAATAATCCTCGGGATAATGTTGTTGCAGCAGGCGCTTGACCGGTGTCGGCAAGCCAAGTAACGCAAAGTCGGCGGCTTTATACCAAACCGTCCGATCCGCTTCCATCACATTGTTTCTGGGGTTTTCCAGTCTGGCCAGCAGTGGCGTGTAATCCAAGTGGTAATGGGAAAAAGTGTGGCGCCTGGTCGGCAGCACTTGCGGAGTTTGTTCGGTCCGGCCCTGCTGTCGACACCAGTCGCCGGCGGCGGCCATGTCGTCGAATTCCGGCAGGCTCCACAAGCCGCCCCAAATACCGGTTGGCGGCCGCTTTTCCAGCAAGATGCGGTCGTCCGCGTCTTGCAGCAGTAGCCAGTAAGTCTGTTTGATCGGCAAAGCCTTGCGCGGTTTGGCTTGCGGCAATTGCCGGGTCAAACCTTGCTGCCGGGCCTGGCAGCCGGCTGCGACCGGACAGATTTCGCACAACGGTTTGCTGCGGGTACACAGCGTGGCGCCTAGGTCCATCATGGCTTGAGTGTAGGCGGCGGTGCGCTGCGGCGGTGTGTATTCGGCGGCGATTTGCCATAGCTGCTCGCTGACGCGGGCTTCCCCGGGCCAGCCGGAAACGGCGTGGTAGCGGGCCAGCACCCGTTTGACGTTGCCGTCCAGAATCGGCTGGCTCTGGCCGCAGGCGATGCTGAGAATGGCGCCGGCCGTCGAGCGGCCGATACCGGGCAATTCGCACATGCCGGCCAAAGTTTGCGGAAATTCGCCGCCACCGGCCGCGACGATTTGCGCAGCCTTGTGCAGGTTGCGGGCGCGGGCGTAATAGCCCAGCCCCGACCAGTATTGCAGAACTTCGTCCAGTTCGGCGGCGGCCAGACTTTGCACCGACGGGAAGCGCGCCATGAAGCGTTCGTAATAGCCGATCACGCTGGCGACCTGAGTTTGTTGCAGCATGATCTCGGAAATCCAGACCCGGTAAGGGTTGATGTCGTGTTGCCATGGCAAATCCTTGCGGCCGTGGCTATCGAACCAGGCCAGTAGTTTGCGTTGAAATTGATCGGGGGGCATGGCTGTCGTTAATTCTGTTCCTGATGTCTGCGGCTACGTTAGCATGAACCGGGGTGGCTTGCTTATGCTCGAGCCGGTTGCGGCGTAAACAGTTGCCGATTGTCATATACATCGGTTTCGAGCGCACGCCCCCGATCTGGTACCGATGCTGATATAGTTACCGGCCAATAGCGTTTACCAAACCAAGTTCGTCATCAGTTCTATCATGAAAATGCCTGCCGCCGACGCGCCGATCGGCGTATTTGATTCGGGCGTGGGCGGATTGTCCGTGTTGCGGGCGATCCGCGCCGAGTTGCCCAATGAAGATTTGCTGTACGTGGCCGATTCCGGTTACGCGCCTTACGGCGACCGCGATGCCGGTTTCATCGAAGACCGGTCGGCGGCCATTGCCGGATTTTTAATCGACGAGGGCGCTAAGGCCATTGTCGTCGCTTGCAATACCGCTACCGTCGTGGCGATCGAAAAACTGCGCGCCTGGTGCCCGTTGCCGGTGGTGGCGATCGAGCCGGCGATCAAGCCGGCTGCCGGCATCACCCAATCCGGCGTGATCGGCGTGTTGGCGACTCGCCAGACGCTGGCTAGCGCCAACGTGGCCCGGCTGTGCGCGGCATATGGCCAGGACGTCAATATCCTGTTGCAACCTTGCCCCGGCCTGGTGGAGCAGGTGGAAAAAGCCGAGTTGGATAGTCCTGCCAGCCGGGCCTTGCTGGAAACCTATCTGGCGCCGCTACTGGCGGCCGGAGCCGATACCATTGTGTTGGGCTGTACCCATTATCCGTTTTTACTGCCGCTGGTCAGAGAAATCATCGGTCCCGAGCGGGCCATCATCGATCCGGCCACCGCGGTGGCCAAGGAATTGGCGCGGCGCCTGGGTAATCAACGAGCCTCGGCATTGCGCCCGGAGCCGGCGCGCACCCGTTTCCTGTCCAGCGCGGCGGGCAGCAACGCCAGTTCGGTGGTTTCGGCCTTATGGGGCAGCCCGGTCCTAGTCGAGCCGATCCAGGCCAGGCCAATCGCAGCGATTGGCTAGTGCCGACAACCGGGTGCATAGGCACCAGGCTAAATGTCCGGCAGTCGTTTTCGCCGCCCCCTTTGAGATCAGCGGCCAAACCCCGAAGATGCGAAATCCCAAGCGGCCCCGGGAGTGAGCGCCGGGGCCTTGGAGCTCGCTTGCTGTCTTTTGTGTGATTTTGAGAAACAATGTGTGCATTATTTGCGGCATTGTTAATTAAATGGGTCGCCCCTATAGTCTAGCCATGGGTTTGACTATTGGAGTAGACCATGACTAACGCACAAAAAGATCTTTTGAACGGTTTGGCCTTCATCACCGGAATCGTCGGCTTCTTATCCGGCGAGTTTATTATTTCGTCGCTATTGTTCGCTACGACCACCTTTGCCAGCAACATCAACATAAACCGGAAGAATCGGGAAAACTGATTGCTTGCGTCCGGCGCCGGCCGCGGACGGAAAGGATTGCGTTTAGCCGAAGATTGACGGTTTGGCTGGTGCGGCCAATCATTTACAATGCCGGCATGATTGAGACTTCGACTTCGCCGCGCATCGTATGACCACGGCCGCAAAAACCTATTTGAATGTGCCTTACGCGCAAAAGGACGCCGCGAAAGCGCTTGGGGCGCGGTGGGATGCCGCTAACAAAAAATGGTACGTCCCGGCCGGTAAGGACCTGGAGCCGTTTGGTCAGTGGCTGGCATCCGCGCAAGCTGGCGCTGCCGAGACCGGTTCCGTCGCGCCCGTTTCGGCACTGGCGCCAAATATCACCCAACCGGCCGATAGCAACTTCGTCGCTTACGACGGTGATGAACCGCCCTGGGACTGACCGGTGCGGATTCCGATAACGGCGGCTACAAGCTTATGCCGCCGCTGAAATACTTGGCCGGCTATCCGGCCGACGTCCTGGATCAAGTCGGCCGTTTGCTCGATAGCGGTCGCATGACTGCAATTCTGTTGCAAAAATATCCGCTGGCCCACGACATCAAATCCGACAAAGCGCTGTATGCGTATGTGATGGATTTGAAAAACCGCTTCCTGCGCCAATCCCCGCCCCTCGGCAAGATCGTATACGACGACAAAATCGATATCGAACACCAGGCTTTGGGCTTGCACGCCACTGTTTCGCGGGTACAGGGCGGACGATTGAAATCCAAAACAGAGATCCGCATCGGGTCGGTATTTAAAACTGCGCCGCTGCCGGTGCTGGATACGGTCGTTGTCCACGAATTAGCCCATTTGCGCGAAAAACAACACAACAAAGCGTTTTACCAGCTGTGCGAACATATTCAACCGGGTCACCGGCAGATGGAGTTCGATATGCGTTTATATCTGACACATCTGGATGTAATCGGCCCCTTGTACTTGCCGGAATGCGGCGCTTGATTTTTGCCGCCGATGCTCGGACCATTAGCCAATAACCGGATCCTTTTTAAAGGATTGAACCTGTAGCGGAGAAGAACATGCTAGTTTCGGAATTGATGACCACCAAGGTGTTTACCGTAGAACCCTACGACTTGATCGATCGGGTGTTTTTTCTGATCCACTACGAAAAAATCCGCCATCTGCCGGTGGTCGAGAAAGGCAAACTGGTCGGTATCGTCTCTGACCGCGATTTGTATAAGGCCTTGGGCCCGAAAAGCAATTCCAACGCAGTCGAAGCCAGCAAGGACAATACCCAGTTGCACGTGGTCTCGCAGAAAGTCGTGCACATCATGCACCGCGGTGTCTACACTGTGACGCCGGAAACGCCGGCTTCGGCCGCGGCGGCGATGATGGCCGATCACCGCATCGGCGCATTGCCCGTCGTCGAAAAAGACAAATTGGTCGGCATCCTCTCCGCCACCGACATTTTGCGGGTATTCGCCAAGTTGGAGCGGGCGCACGAACAATTGGAAAATGACTTGAAGCAAGGCAAAACCGGCGCTTAACCCTGACGGCGGCATGGTTGACAGCGGCCTGACCGAGGTCTAAAACGTCGGCTGCAGCATCCGCCCGGATGCCGTTACGCCAACTTCAGCCAAGAGGTCGCCGTTATGATGAGAATGTTGCTAGAGGTGGTAATGGTGCTGGCCTTGGTCGGAGGTTTGTTTTTTGCGACCAAGGTTTTGGCCAAGGAAAACCGCGACGGCGATAAGTCTGACGGCGATTCGTCGGCGGATTCCGACCGCGGCGACTGAGCGCTTTCAGTCCAACAGCCGGCCAGGCGGGGCGGAAGCAATCTATCGGCAATCGCTGCCTTTTTGCACCGAACAATCTTTTGGGATTTGAAAAATGGCTGCCATACGCAGTATCTGTGTTTACTGCGGTTCGAGTCCGGGCCGTAGCGAAATTTACGCCGCCGGCGCCCGGCGACTGGCCGAAGCCTTGGTCGAGCGCGATTTGCGTTTGGTTTACGGTGGCGCCGGTATCGGCGTGATGGGAGTGGTCGCGGATCGGGTATTAGAACTTGGCGGCCGTGTGGTTGGCGTAATTCCGCAGGCCCTGGCGACCAAGGAAGTGGCTCATCCCGATTTGACCGAGTTGCACGTCACCGCATCAATGCACGAACGCAAAATGCGGATGGCCGAGTTGGCTGACGGTTTTATCGCGTTGCCCGGCGGTATCGGTACCCTGGAAGAACTGTTCGAAATCTGGACCTGGGCTCAGCTCGGCTTCCACGACAAACCCTGCGGCGTGCTGAATATCGGTGGTTATTACGATACGTTGATTCGATTCCTGGATCATGTTACTGCCGAACAATTCGTCAAACCGCAGCAGCGGGCGATGTTAATGGTGGAATCCGAGCCGGCGGCTCTGCTGGATCGCTACGCCGGCTACCGGGCGCCGGCGGTCGAGCATTGGCTGGATCGTAGTCAGACTTGAACTTTAGTACTCGGCGTCGTGGTAGACGTTTTGGACGTCGTCCAGATCGTTCAACATATCCAGAAATTTTTCGAACATCGCTATGTCATCTCCGCTGATCGGTGTCGATCCTTTCGGTAAAAACTGAATCTCGTCGGCTTCGAAGTCGATCTCTCCCAGCAGGTCCAACAGGGCTTGTTTGGCCTTGAAATAATCCGAATGCGGCGTGAAAACGGTGAGCTTGCCGTTGTCGTTTTCCATGTCAGTGATGTCGACGTCGGCATTCAGCAAGGCCTCCAGCACCGCGTCTTCGTCGTCGTGTTTGAACGCCAGAATCGCCGAGTGGTCGAACATGTGGCCGACCGTACCCGGCGTGCCGATCTTGGCCTTGGTTTTGGTGAAACACAGGCGGACGTCGTTGAAGGTGCGGTTCGGGTTGTCGGTCAGGCAGTCGACGATGACCATGCAGCCGCCGGGACCGAAGCCTTCGTAACGCGCCGGGGCGAAATCCTCGCCGCCGGCGCCCTTGGCCTTGTCCAGCGCCTTATCAATCACGTGGGACGGTACTTGGTCCTTCTTGGCTCGGTCGATCAGGCCGCGCAAGGTCAGATTGCCGGCCGGGTCGACGCCGCCGGACTTGGCGACCACATAGATTTCCCGGCCGTATTTGCTGTAGACCTTGGTTTTGGCGTCGGCCGTTTTGGCCATCGATACTTTTCGGTTTTGATAGGCTCTGCCCATGAGTGCGCTGCTCCCGGAAATCGCGGTAATGAAGTCGGCCGATTTTACAGGCAGTTTTTAATGAGGGGAACCGTCAGCGGGCATTTCCTCGGGTACCGGCGCCGCTTCGAGCGATTCAGGGCGCCGGATTTCGTAGCGAGCTAACTCGGTAGCGCGGTTCGCTGTGGCCTGCCGGCGCTAAGGATGCCGAAGCAGGCGGCGGCAAACAGCCATAGCATCGGCGGTAGCGGTACGGCGCTGACGTCGAATGCGATTTCGCCGATTTCCGAAACCAGGTAAGCGTCGTAATAGGTATGGATCTGCAATCTGACGTAGCGGCCGACCGAGTCGTCCAGGTCGTCCAGGTCGAATACCGTTGCCTGATAGGGCGCGCGCGGCCGGTTATCGTCCGGCATTTCCGGATTGGTAAATGAACCTACAGCAGTGGGGTTGGCGAAATCGACGGTCGTCGAGCTATACAGGCTGATTTCCGCCACATTGGCGCCGCTGTTGGCAGCCATGTTCCATAATGCCATCTGTTTGATGCTGTAGTTGGCGCCTAAGTCGAAATCCAGAATGCCAGTGCACGGGCAATAAGCCGGGCTGATCCAGCCGTTGCCGATTTCCGGCGTGCCGCCGATATGGGTTGGATTCGAGGCGATGTATGCGGCGAAATCCGTGGCACCGCTGGTGAAGCTCAGCGAAAGGCCTGATTGGTTGAACATCGGCGTCTCGTCGGTATTGGCCGGAAACCCCGCGATGCCTTTGTAATTGCCTATCGTATTGTTGATCACCGCAATCGGCGACAGGATGGTGCCGGCCAGCGTCGGTTGAGTCATTAAAATCAAGGCGAGTGTGGCGGCGATAGTGCGCAGTCGGGCAAAGCAATGCATAAAACCTCCTGTGTAGTTGAGAGCCTCTGAGCGAAACAGCGTAAGCTTTTGAGGCGAAGGCTTTTGCAATCTACTCTAGCGTTATAAGTCCGTCAAATTTTTGCTATCTAGTCGAAGTAAAACAAAAAATATTGCATGTCGCGTGACTGTGAAAGTGGCTTGATATTGGTGCCGGTAGCGGACCTGAGTCACGTTGAAGCGTCGGTTCGTTAAGCAATTTGTAAGGCAGTGCGGCCAGAATGCCGCCCGAACCAATTGCAAACAACACGGAGTATCCGCTCATGACTAAACCGAAGATGAAGTTGATCAAACATATCTGGGTTTGTTCTTGCCCGCTGGCGATCGGCGCCGGCCATTCCGCCAAGGAGGCTTACAAACGCTGGAGCGATAACTGGAAAGCAAAATCGGTATTTTTGCCGGAGTTTCGTTGCTGATCTGTACACAAGCCCATCGAGTTTGCCGGCAACGGTGGGGCTTGTTCCCCACCGTTGCTTGAGTAGCCTGTTGCTTCAATGTTCGTTGCCGGCGAACGGTTGCAGGCAGGAATAAGGTTCCAGGCCTTGGCATAGCCCCCAAAAACTACCGAAAATCCCTTCGCTGCCCGGTTTCCAGTTTTCGGAGAAGGCTTCGAACACGACGCCGGACCACCCCCGTTCCGCCAGTTTTTCGAAGGTGGAACGCACCACCAAGGCCTGATTTTCCGAGTTGGCGATCCCGCAGCGTTGGCCGGTGTGGCGATTGGTTTCCGAGCCGCCTTCCGGGCCGTTCGGCCAGCCGAATTCGGTAATCACCACGTCTTTGCCGGGATAGGTCCGGCGTAGATCCTCAACCCGGGCTATATGGAAATCGGCGGCTTGTTCCGCGGTCGTGCAGGAGTGAATCGGCGAAAATTTATTCTCCCACCACGGAAAAATATTGGTGCCTATCCAGTCCACCTTGTCGGCAAACAAGGTAGGCCGGCAGGTCAGGCTGCGGTCGCACCATTCCCACCAGGTGTCGATGGTTGTGAGCGGCTGGCGGACCCCGGCCCGGCGCAAACTGTCTATGCAGCGCAAGATTTCGCCGTCGAAACGGTTGCCGTGGCGGGTGCGGACTTCCGAGCCGCAGCTCATAGCGATAATCGTCTCCGGGTAGGATTTGGCCGTTTCGATGCCGGCGGCGATGGAGCGGGTATTCATCGCTATATCCTTGTCCAGCCAGACGATGGCGATGACTTTAAGATGGCGGGTTTGGGCCGAGGCGAATACTTCGCCGAGGCCATTGATGACGCCGTAAGTCATGATGCAGCGAAATGGGGTTTGCTCGATAAGCTGGTCGAGCAGACCGTCTATCAATTGCCGGGACGGCGGCGGACCGTGCTCCGGCGTCAGGCTGCCGACGTAAGGGCTGAACGCAGCGCATTGCAGTGTCTCCCGGCCGAATTGCACTTGCTCCGGCGGCGGCTGGGAAGCCTGGGCTTGCGCGTAGTCGGCGAGAAACAGTTGCAAGAGCAACAAAACTAATGAGCGTTTCATGGTGCCTCCGATATGGGTTGTTATGTTACGGCCGCGGTTGCCGCGAGCGGCGGATGGTTCGTCGTTTTTCAACCTGGGTTTGCCGGTGTTGTCGAGTACCCGGTGTTTTGCTTCAGCCGCGCCGGCAGTATTTAGCATCGGCAGCCAAGCGCCAGCCCGGCTGAACGAAAAGGCGGCAATCGATGTTCAAACGCCGGGAAACGGTGGCGAAATCCGGCAACGGCCTTGCCGGCGGCGGAAGATAAATGTCAGTCCGGTTTTAATCTGGCGTTAAGCCGGGTTTGTTGAAGTCGTACCCGATTTTGGCCAACTGCCGCTACGTTAGCGGATGGCCGGAACGGAATAGTCGGAAATAAGCAAAACAAGGACACGCCATGCACTACCCCATCGCTAACGAGATGCTGTTCCACTGGCTGGACAATACCGCGCAACTGTCCCAACGGGTGTGCGTGGTGTTGATTGCAGCCCACGTATCGATTCGGATCGACTGGCTCAGGCAGGCCTTGCGCGGCGACAGCTACCTGTGGCGCAACCGTTTGGTGTGTTCGGCGTTTTTCGGCATCTTTGCGATGATCGGCACCCATAGCGGGTTTTTGTTGGACATTCACCAATTGGGCAAGCGCATCGCCTGGCCGGCGGACTTGTCGGATGCATTGAAACATTCGCAGGCCGTGATCGGGTTTCGCGATTTGATGGTGCTGGCGGCCGGCATCACCGGCGGACCCTGGATCGGCTTCGGCGCCGGTCTCGCCGCGGGCGGCGAGCGTTACCTGTTAGGCGGTTTCGCCGGCGAAGCCAGCGCCGTGGCGACACTGCTGCAGGGCGTTTGGGCCGGGTTGGCGGTACGCTGGTGGCCGATCCTGGCCAAACGTTTGCGCGGTGCGGCATTCATCGCCTTGCTCGGTACTCTGATGCAAAAAGCGGTTTTGTTGGCGCTGGTAACGCCGATGGCCGACGCGCTGGCGCTGGTGGTGGAGACCGCGCTGCCGGTGGCGGTGGTCAATACCTTCGGCTTGTTGTCGTTCTTGTTTGTGATGCAGGATCTGGAGCGCGACCGCTTGGTCAATCAGGCGCGCCAAGCCGAACTGCGGGCCTTGAACGCGCAAATTGAACCGCATTTCATGAACAACACGTTGAATGCGATCAAGGCCTTGATTCGGCGCGATCCCGACGCCGCGGCGCAGTACGTCGTCAAACTGGCGCGTTTTCTGGACGATACCCGCACCAACACCGGCGCCAATTCGATCTCGCTGCAACAGGAAATTACCCAAGTCGAACGTTACCTGGATTTCCAGCGTCTGCGCTTTCCGGACGCGTTTCAATTCCAACGCAATATCTCGCCGCAACTGCTGCAATGCCAACTACCGCCACGTTGTTTGCAAACCTTGGCCGAGAATGCACTGTTGCACGGGATGCAAGGCCAAAACCGGCCGTTGAAAATCGACATCATCGGCGTCGACCACGGCGCAACCCTGACCTTGCGGGTCAGCGATACCGGTTGCGGCATTGCTGACCCGCGCTTGAAAGAATTGGGCAACCGGCCGGTGGAATCCGCGGCCGGCAACGGTAGCGGCCTGTATCAACTGAAGCGCAGCCTGAAGCTGGCCTTTCCGCGCCAATCCTGTCTGGTCATCAATAGTTGGCCGGGTCACGGTACCGAAGTCGTTTTGACCATTCCGAAGAGGACCACAACATGGTAGCCAAACAACGCATATTGCTCGTCGACGACGAATATCTGGCCCGCGACGAACTGAAAGATATTTTGCGCCGCCGGCATCCGGATTTCGAACCGGTGGCCGAGGCGGCCGGCGCACGGGACGCCTGGGCGGCTTTGCAAGCCGATAGGAATATCAGTGGCGTGTTTCTGGATATCCACATTCAGACCGAAGGCGAGCGCGCCGGGCTGGACCTGGCTTACGCCATCAACAGCTTGCCGGCCGCGCCGTGGATCGTCTTCATCACCGGTCATCCGCAGACCGCGGTAGAGGCGCACCGGCTGCATCCGGCCCATTATTTGTTGAAACCGCTGGACGATGCCAAGGTCGACGAAGCCTTGAACTGGATTCGGCGCCAGGCGGTGCAGACCGCAGTCGCTGGCGCAGCCTTGCCGCAGCGAATCAAAATCCGCCACCGCATCGTCAACCGCTTCGACGAGCGCGAAACCCATGTCGAATACGTCGATCCGCAGGAAATCGTATTTGTCGCCAAAAATAACGCCGCCAACAGTTTGCGTATCCAGCTCAGTAACGGCACGGCTCTGGACGGCGTTTACGGCGCACTAAAGGAGTGGGAGCACAAATACCCCGGACTGGGCTTGGTGCAGATTCATCGCAGCCACTTGGTGAATATCCGCCAGATCCGCAGCTTGCGGCCGCGGCCGGGCGAGAACGAAGTCTACAAGGTCGCGCTGAAGGATTCCGGGCACGAACTCGCGGTGGGTCCGGAATATCTGGACGCGTTACGCGAGAAAATGGATGCCGGGTCGGTTTATTGATCCGGTCCGGACGAAAGCTGGCTTGGCGCCCGTCGGCTACAGTGCCCGGCTAGCGGCTAGCGATAGTGTTTTGGCCGGCCCTAATTCGGCGCCGGGTCAATCTGCTGCTATACGGGATAAGGTCGCATTCTTGGCGCGTAGGCTATTTCGCCCATTCCAAACGCAATTCCTGTGGTTCCGGTCGGCTTAGGCCGATGATCCTAAACAACGCATCGTCAAACCCTGGCCATATAGAATTCGTCAACCCTGTTGCCGCCGATGTTAAGCGAACCCATTCTTTCGCCCTCGATCGCGAACCCGAGCTTTTGATACAGCGCCAGCGCAGCCTGGTTGTCGGTGCGCACGGTTAGTTCTATGCGTTCGATTCCGGCCGTATCGGCTTTGCCGATCACGGCTTCCAACAGCTTCGCGCCGACACCGTGCCGCCAATGCGACTTGACCACGCCGATCACCAGCGATGCCGTATGTGCGTTCCGCCGCTGTTGATTGCCCACCAGCACGCAAAAACCGATTATGTCGCCTGCCGTTTCGGCGACGTACATAAAACGCCGCTCGCTTTGGGCAAACGCCGCGATGATCGCCTGTTGTTCGGACTCGGTGGTTTGGCGTTCGCCGGGTTCGAACAGCATGAAATCGGTTTCGGCATCGAGTTGGTTGAACAAGCGCAACAGGGTTGCGGCATCGGATATTTCGGCTTCTCGGATCTGCATCTGGGTTGGGTTGCCTGGAGTGAGTGAAGGGATAATTGGGCGCTAGGTTAGCTTCCTGGTTGAAGAACCAGTTGGTAGTGCTCCACTGTTGGAAATGGACTGTAAAAATGGTGTAGTAACCTTGCCCATTCCCGATATTCGGGCGACGAACGAAAGCCGATGGTATGCGCTTCCAGGGTTTGCCAGTTCACCAACAGAATATAGCGGCTCTCATTTTCTACGCAGCGTTGCAGTTGGTGCGAGATATAGCCCGGGCTATTGGCAATGATGGCCGATGCGACCGCAAATGCCGCCTCGAAATCGGTCTCTTTGCCCGGAATAATATCGAGAATGGCCACTTCAAGCATACGAACTCCAAAAGCGAATCGCGGCGGTAAAGCGCGGTGCTACAGCGTACAACGTTCTAGCTCGTGCAAATAAATAAAATTGGGCGCTTTCACTCCGGCGCGCTTGCGGATTTCCAGCAGTTCCGCCGATTCGAAAAAGCGGCGGGCCTTTTCCAAACAAGACCACTGCGAAAAATGGACGATGTTGTTCGCATCCTCGTCATAGCGTAGCAATTGGTAACTGATTTCGCCGGCACTTTTTCTGATGCCCGCCGCTTGGTCGAAAATGGTCTTCCATGCCGGATAAGACTCGACCTCGTGAATAATCAAAACATACTGCATACTGGCGATTTGGTGGGTTGTGGTCCGGATGATGATACAGAAAAAGTCGCGTGTGCTGAGCGAGCTTTTCTTTTCAACGTAGTTCATTACCTCCGCTAGCGGTTGCAGGCTTGCCATCGCAATTCACATTTGCGATTTTTAGTGGAATTTGACTGGAGAAGGCTACGCAAAACAGCGCAACTGGCTTGCGCCGCCGGATTCGAAGCGCTCGAAGCCAGCGGCTAAAGGCCGGTTACTGATTGCCGAAAAACGCCGCCAGCGCTGCAGCGCGGTCGGCGGCTACGATTTGCGCGTGAGGCCGGCTTTCGATCAGTTGCATATAGCTCTCGATGCCCGGAATGTGGCTGTTGACCAGGTTTTCGCCGTAAATCTTTTGGGTGGCGAAGCCGACCAGTTGCAAATGCGGCCAGGCGACGACATCCGCAGCGGTGAACGAATCGCCCAGCGCGTAAGGCGCTAGTTTCAACATTTTGGCCAAGCCGGCCAAACCGGTGTCGAGTTTTTGCCGGACTTCATCCTTGGTCTCCTGCGACACGCTGCCGCCGAATAGCGCTTCCGCATACAGACGGCGGGCAATCAGTTCCACGTTCAGCTCGATGTGCTGGATAAACTCCCGGCATTTAGCGCGTTCGAATCCGTTTGCCGGATACAGCGGATGTTGCGGAAACGCGTCTTCCAGGTATTCCAAAATCGCCTGCGATTCCGACAAATAGCCCTCTGCGGTTTTGATGAACGGAACCTTGCCCAGCGGCGAGCGTTTCAACACCGCTTCGGTTTGGCTCGGGCGTAAGGCTTCCTCGACGAAGGCGATTTCCTTTTCCATCAACGCCAGTTTGACTTTGTTGTAATAGTTGCTGATTGCTATGCCGTATAAAGTAATCATCGAATGATCTCCATCAAGTAAAAGTGTTTTCAGAACAGACCGGTCAGTCTGTTGCAATAATACAGACCGGTCGGTATAGTTGCAACTCCGTTTTTGCAAATATCTGCGTATGGCCCGTAATCTTCAGCAACATATCCTCGACGTCGCTTCGGAACTGTTTTACAGCCAAGGGATAAAAACCACTGGCGTCGATGCCATCGTCAAGGCCGCAGGCACCACCAAGATGAGCCTGTATAAATATTTTCCGTCCAAGGACGACTTGGTGGTCGCGCATTTGACTAAAAGCCGGGCCAATTTACAGGAGGTTATCGAAGCGGAACTGGCCCAAGCCGGCGACGATCCGCAGCGAAAGCTGCTGGCCGTATTCGACGTGTTCGAACGGCTGCAAGCCAGCCCGGCCTTTCGCGGCTGCCCGTTCATCAATGCCTCGGCCGAATTCGCCGAGGCCGGCAGCCCGGTGCAACTGGCGGCTGCCGAGTTCTCCGAAGGTTTTCGCCGCTTGCTGGCGACGCTGGCCGCCGAGGCCGGCGCTCGCGATCCGGATAATTTGTCCAAACATTTATCGATGCTGATTGCCGGTGCACTGGTGCGGGAACAGATGCAGCGCGGTTCGGCGCCGATGCGCGCCGCTCGCGAAGCCGCCGAGATCTTGATCGAACATGCCTGCGCGCAGTCCGGTCCCGCCGCACCGGCTTAACCGCATACAATAGCTCCACCGGCCGCACCGCGGCTTTCGTCGACACTATCGATCCATGTCATTACGCCAACTCGTATCCCAAACCGCCGTTTACGGCCTGAGCAGTATCCTCGGCCGCTTCCTGAATTACCTGTTGGTGCCGCTTTATACCTATACCTTCAGCACCGGCGAATACGGCGTCGTCTCGGAGTTCTACGCCTATGCCGGCTTTGTCGCCGTGCTGCTGGTATTGGGCCTGGAAACCGGCTATTTCCGCTTTCGGCAGCGGCCGGAATTCGCCGACGAACGGGTTTACCGCAACGCGCTGAGCCTGTTGCTGCTCGCCAATTTGGCTTTTGCCGGCGGCGTCTGGTTATGGCGGGACGATTTGGCGGCCTGGTTGCAATACCCGCAGCATCCGGAATATCCGCTCTGGTTTGCCTGGATACTGGCGCTGGACGCCTTGTCGGCTTTGCCGTTCGCCAAGCTGCGGGCCGAGAATCGGGCCTGGCGCTTTGCCTGCATCAAAATGGCCGAGATTCTGATCGCCATCGGTTTGAATTTATTGCTGTTACTGCTCTGGCCCAAACTGGCGGCAATTTGGCCGGATAGCATGATCGGCCGTTACTACGACCCACAAGTCGGCGTCGGTTACATCTTTATCGCCAATCTGGTGGCCAGCGCCGCTAAATTGCTGCTGCTGCTGCCGCAGTTCCGCGCCGTGCCGTTTGTTTTGGAGCGGGCGGTATTGGCGCCGGTGCTGCGCTACTCGCTGCCGATGATCGTGATCGGTCTGGCCGGCATGGTCAACGAAATGCTGGACCGGGCGATTTTGAAGCTGCTGTTGCCGTACGATCTGCAAACCAATCTGCAACAGTTGGGCATTTACGGCGCCTGTTACAAGTTATCGATTCTGATGACCTTGTTCGTGCAAGCCTTCCGTTATGCCGGCGAGCCGTTTTTCTTTTCTTATGCCGGCCGGGACGACGCTAAACGCGCCTATGCCTTGGTGATGAAATATTTCGTGATTGCCGGCGTGTCGATCTTTTTGCTGGTGGCCTTGTTCATCGACCTGTTCCAATATTTCATCGGCGCCGAATTTCGCCATGGGCTGGCCGTGGTGCCGATCTTGTTGATCGCGAATTTGCTGCTCGGCATCTACGTCAACTTGTCGGTCTGGTACAAACTGAGCGACCGCACCGGCCTCGGCGCCTGGGTGGCGCTGGCCGGTGCCGGCGTCACAGTGGCGTTGAATATCCTGCTGATTCCGGAGTACGGCTACGTTGGTGCCGCCTGGGCCACGCTGGTTTGTTATGGATTTATGGTGTCGTTGTCCTGGGGCTTGGGCCGGATTTACTATCCGGTCGATTACCCGTTGCTCAAGATCGGGTTTTACTTTGCGTTGGGGCTGGGCCTGTATGGCGCCGACCGTTACGCGGTGGCGCAATACCAATGGGATGTTTGGCTTTGCGGCAGTTTGGGTATGCTGATTTATCTGGCGCTGGCGTACTGGCTGGACCTGCGGCCGGTACTGGGCAAGCGTCGGATTAACGGGTGAAGCCGCCCAGCACGTTGTCGGCAATGTCCTGGTGCAGATCGGCGAAGTCTTTCTCGCTTAAGCCGACAAAATTCAACACCAAGTCCTGGATTTCCAGCCATTCGTAATCCGGTTGATAGCCCCAAAACAATTTATCGATATGTTCGGCCATTTTCAGGATGGCCAACAAACTGAGCTCGCTGGCGTCGCCGCGATCGCGCGCGGAGAAGCGCGACTTAACTTGGTGGTGGTCGCGAATCACGTTGGCGATGCGCTTCTCCAAGCCCCAGGCACGCGCCAGAAAATAGCCCAGCACGGCATGTTCAACCTGGTATTGGCGGTCTTCCGCAGTGCAAATCGACTGTTCCGGCGTATTGATATGCTGCGACATGAACTCGGCATACCCGGCGAAATGCTGGGTCAGCAGCGGGTGGCCGGCGTTGTGGAACAAGCCCAGCATATAGGCTTCGTCCGGGCGCGGATAAAACACGGCGCGGGCGATGGCGGTCGCAGCCATTGCCACGTTTAGCGGCGAATCCCAAAAATTCGGCGGATTGGCGCCTTCGTTTTCTTCGAACACTCGTCGCAAAGCCAGGCCGGCGACGATATTGACGATATTGCGCAGGCCGAGCAACGAGGTAGCATGCTGAATCGATACTGCTTTGGTGCGCAAACCGAAATACGGCGAATTCACACTACGCAGTACCAGCGCCGACAAACCGACATCCTGAGCCAGAATCTCGGCGATGGCGTCCAGTTCCGGATCGTCTTTCTGCAGTTCTTTATGCAGTTTGTCCAGCACGTGCGGGGCCGGAGGGATTTTGATGTTTTTTAAGGCCTTACGGACCAATTCGTCTTCGGTAGTATTCGTCATTGTTACCGGTCCTTAGGCCGAAAAAAAGAAGCTTGCGGATACGATTGGCGCCGCTGTTCGGCGTTGCGCAAAATTTGTTCGCGGGTAGGGTTGTCAGAACTGCTCCACGAACGGATTTCATCCAGCGAGCGAAAGCAGCCCAGGCAAATATCGTTGTCGTCCAGGCAACAATTGCGGATACAGGGCGAGCGGACAAACGAATCGTCGGTCATCTATTATCGGTGTTTTCGAAAAACTGTTTGGCTGCTGTCACATCGAGACCGATCTGCTGCTTTAGTTGATCGAGCGAAGCAAAGCGGGTTTCGTCGCGCAGTTGGTGCTTGAAATGCACTTCGACGTATTGGCCGTAAATATCCTGGTTGAAATCGAATAAATGTGTCTCCAGTACCACTTTGGAGCCGCCATCGACGGTTGGCCGCGAGCCGACGTTAGCGACTCCCCGATATTCGGCGTTGTCCAGCCCGGTCATCGTCACCGCGTAGACGCCGACAATCGGCGTGTTCTTGCGTTGCATCCGCACATTGGCGGTCGGGAACCCCAGCTCGCGGCCGCGTTTGTCGCCGTGAGCGACCCGGCCGCAGACCGAGTAATCCCGGCCCAGCATCGATTTGGCCTGAGCCAGATCGCCTTCTCCCAACGCGTCGCGGATTAAAGTGCTGCTGACCCGTGACCCCGCCAATTCGAAGGAGTGGCTATCCTCCACGCTAAACCCGTAAGTTTCGCCGCGGTGCTGTAATAGCGCGAAGTTGCCGCGCCGGGCCTTGCCGAAATGAAAATCGTCGCCGATTACCAAGTGTTTGACGTTCAGCCGCCGTACCAGGATGTCGGCGATGAATTGCTCGGCGTCGTAATCGGCCAGGCTGCGGTTGAACGGCATCACCAGTAATTCGTCGATCGGCAACTTGGCGAATTGAATGGCTTTTTCGCGCAAGCGAGTCAGACGCGACGGCGCGTGATCGGCCAAAAAATATTCCAGCGGTTGCGGTTCGAACACCATCGCCACGGTCGGCAAATTCAGCCGGCGGCCGTGTTCGGCCAGTTTGGTGATGACCAGTTGGTGGCCCAGATGCAGGCCGTCGAAGTTGCCGATCGTCAATACGCAGCCGTTGCGTAACGGCTCCAGATGATTTAGGCCTCGGATTAGACGCATGATCGCAAACGAGTTAAAAACGCCAATTCTACCAGTATGCGCAGACACAGGCCTACAGGCACCGGTTCCGGAGCGCGCGGCATCGCCGGTCTGACAATACGCGGCTGCGGAAACTGCACCCAGTATAGGCAGCCTGAGCCCATATTGGGTGCGCGCGGTCAAATATCGGACGTTCAAGCTATGGAGCGCTTCAAAGCTGGCTTGGTTTTATCTATTTGGCTACTCTCGGTATCCCCGCTGCAAGGCCCTGGTCAACCCTGTCTGGACTTGGTCGCGGATGGATTTTCGGATTTGTCCGACTACACTTGAAAAATCCAAATCGATCTTGCTACGGACTTCCGGATGGCGACTAAACCGACCAATACCTTGTACAACCACAACTCGACCGCAAAGCCGAGCGTGGTCAGTAAGAATCTGTTATCGGGCGAGGTCAAAGACGAAGATTGTCCCTGGGTCCAGGTCGGCCAGCTTTACCTGTCGGTGACGATAACCGGCGAAAACTCCTGGTTGCCGCTGGTCGCGTTGTTGCGCTCCCAAGGCCACAAGAATTTCAAGGTGTGTTCCGGACGCCACGGCGACATCCCGAATATCGTCGATAGAAAGGGTATGACGCTGAATGTGTTCGACAACAAGCACATTGCAGAAGACAAAGCCATCAAGGCCAGAGCCCTGAAAGAGTTCCCCGACATTACCATCGAAATCATCGATACCCAGCAAAGCAAAACCGACCAGATTAAATGGTTGCAACAAGAAACCCAAAAACACCTGAAGTCCAATATCCCGGTGATTTACGCCTGGTGTTATTCGCTGTTTACGATGTGCGAATTCAGTATGCCGGCGGTTGGCGATTCGTTGAAACTCTACGAGAAAGTGGAATACGTCAACGCCCAGAATGCCGAGTTGAACAAAACCATCGCCGAATTGGTGCTGACGTATTTTCCCTGGGTGTTGAAAGGTTAGTCCCGGCGCAAAAGGCTTAAGCCCAAACCCGTTTGCCGCATCGCCAAGTTTTGACGGCCGGTTTTGCGTTTCGATTGGCGCTTAAATTATTGTTTGATTAAGATTAAGTCTTGAAACCCGGGCTCGAGGAACACCTATGGCTACCTTATTCTGGCTACAAACCGGCGCCTGCGGCGGTGAATCTTTAACTATTCTGTCGGCAGAGGCGCCAAGTTTGGAGCACTTGCTGTCAGACTGCGGCATCGACATGCTTTGGCATCCCTCGCTGTCCCATCAGCCGATGCGCCAGCACGACGAGCTCTATCGGAGCATCGTCGTCGACGAGCAAGCGCTGGATATTTTATGCGTGGAAGGCAGTATCGTCACAGCCCCGCGCGGCACCGGCTTGTACGACAGTTACCGCGGCACGGCGAAAATGGACATGGTGCGCGAGTTGGCGCAGCGGGCCGGGGTTGTGGTGGCGATGGGAACCTGCGCCGCGTTTGGCGGCGTCCATGCCGCCGCGCCCAATCCCGGCGACTGCGTCGGCTTGCAATTCGACCGCGACCGGCCGGGCGGTTTGCTGCCGCCGGAATGGCGGTCGCGGCGCGGCCTGCCGGTCGTCAATGTCGCCGGTTGTCCGGCGCATCCGCACACGATGACGCAGACCCTGGCCGGCTTGGCGGCCGGCTGGTCGTTACCGTTGGACGAGTTGAATCGGCCGCAGGCCTTCTTCAATACCGTGGTGCATCAGGGCTGTACCCGTAACGAATACCATGAATACGACATTGAAGAACTGGAGCCGGGCGGTCGCGCCTGTCTGTTTTTCAATCTGGGTTGCCAGGGGCCGATGACGCAGGCGGTATGCAATAGCGATCTGTGGAATGGCGTGAGCAGTAAAACGCGGGCCGGTGTGCCTTGTTTCGGCTGTACCTCGCCGAGTTTTCCGCGCGACGCCGATCTGTTCGCCACGCCGAAAGTCGGCGAGATCCCGGTCCAATTGCCGTTGGGGGTCGAGCGCTCCCGTTATATGGCCTATAAGAATCTGGCCCGAGCCGCGGCACCGGCGCGGGTGCGCAACAAAGAAATGGATGTCTGATGGCCAAGGTTGAACTGAACCTGAGTTTGAATCGAGTCGAGGGCGATCTGGAAATCGCTGTCGAGTTGGAGGATGGCGTCGTCAGCCAGGCGCGCACGGTTGGCACTCTTTACCGCGGCTTCGAGCAGATCATGTTGGGTCGGGCGCCGCGCGACGGTTTGGTCATCACTCCCCGCGTCTGCGGTATTTGCGGCACGGCGCATCTGTATTCGGCGGTTTTGGCGCTGGAGCAGGCCTGGCAGTTGCCGGTGCCGGCCAACGCGGTGCGCATCCGCAATCTATGCCTGATCGCGGAAGGCATACAGAACGATCTGCGTCAGACCTTTCTATTCTTTACTCCGGACTTCTGCAACCCCCGCTATAGTGACCGGCCTTGGTTTGCCGAGCTGATGGATGCCTTCGAGCCGTTTCGCGGCTCGGTTTACCGGCAGACGCTGGCGCTGAGCCGCAAGGCGGTCGAGATCGTCGCCCAATTCGGCGGGCAATGGCCGCATTCTTCTTACATGTTGCCGGGCGGCGTCACCACTCCGCCAGACCTGCGCCGAATTATTGCCTGCCGGGCGGTATTGGATGAGATTCAGCGTTGGTACGAGCAGACCGTTATCGGCGCTGGGCTCGACGATTGGTTGGCGCTGGACAGTGCCGATGCCTATTTCAGCTGGCTGGAAACCCCGGCCCATGCTGCCAGTGCGCTCGGCTTGCTGAGCCGCAGTGCACGTGGGCTCGGCTTGCAACGCATGGCGGCCGGCACGCCGCATATGCTGAGTTACGGCGCCTGGTGCGATCCGGAGCAGCCGCAGGACCGGCTGGTGCCGGGAGGGTTTTTCGACGGCGATAGCGGCCAGATTGCGCCGTTGGATCAGCAGATGATTAACGAACATGTGCGACACTCCTGGTTCAAGCCTTACCCAGGCGGATTGCATCCGTCAAACGGCGAAACCATTCCCGATTTCCAACCCAATAGCGACCGCTACACCTGGGCGAAGGCGCCGCGTTACGGCGATAGGGCGGTTCAGACCGGACCGTTGGCCGAATTATTGATTGGGGGCGATGCCTTGATCGAGTCTTTGCACGCGTTGGAAGGCGGCAATGCCTGGCTCCGGCAATTCGCCAGGGTACGGCGCATCGCCTACGAACTGATTTGCGCTCGGCGGATGCTGGACGAATTGAGCGTCGATTTTTCCCAACCGCATATCTTCAACCCGGGCAAGTCGGCCGAGGTCGACGGCGAGGGTTTTGGTCTGATCATGGCCGCGCGTGGTGCCTTGGGGCACTGGGTAAAGATCAAGGACGGCGCGATTGCCCGCTATCAAATCGTCACGCCCACCGCATGGAACGCGTCGCCGCGCGACAGTAACGGCCTGCCGGGCCATTGGGAGCAAAGTTTGGTCGGCGTCGCAGTACAGGATCCGGAGGACCCGATAGAAATCGGCCACATCATTCGTTCTCACGATCCCTGCCTGGTCTGTACCGTGCATATGCTGGATACCGGCAAAAAGCGCCATTTTGCGCCTTGATCAAGCGGGGCTCCGGCGGCGTGCGGCATATTCTGTGTTTCGGAAATCCCCTGCATGGCGACGACGGCTTCGGGCCGGCCGTCTATCGCCGCTTGGCCGAGTTGCCGCAGCCCGGCGATCTGCGCTTGTTCGATGTCGGTACGCCGGGCCTTTCCGCGCTGGTCCTGTTTCAGGATTGCTGCGAAGCGGTGATTGTCGACGCTTCGGCCCCGGCCGGCCAACCCGGCAGGCTGCGTGAATTGCCGGCGTCAGCAATCGCTACGGAACCAACAACGGTCGGCCACGGCCACGGTGTCGGCTTTCTGTTGCGGGCTCTCGCAGCATTGCCCGAGGCGCCTCCCGCCTTACGCGTCGTCACTGCGGAAGCCGCCAGCGTGGTCTCGTTCCGGCCCGGTTTGTCGGCGCCGGTCGCCCTGGCGGTCGAGCGGACGGTGGACTTGCTGCGCGGGTATTTCGAGATCGAATCGACATGACTGAGGCGGAGCTGAAGCAGGAATTGGAACGGTTACGGACCGAAGTAACCGCTTTAAGGCTGGCCAATGCGGCGTTGGAGCAGCAGATGAGCCAGGATGCCGAGCATACCGACGCGATGTTAAAAGCCTTGGAGTCGCAAAGTAATGCCTTGCGCGAAGCCAATCGGCTATACCGCCACCAAAGCGATTTTATCGAGCGGGTAATGGATAGTACCGGAGCGCTGATGATCGTTCTCGGCCCGGAGGGAAAGGTGAGTCAGATCAACCAGCTCTGCGCCCAGGAATTGGCGGATTCGGAACTGGTTTTGCATCAAGGCGTGGCGGACGGCTGGCTGCATCCGGTCGAGGTGCAACATTTGCAGGCCGAGCTTGGGCAGGTGCCCTGGCCGATTTACTCGCCGTTGTACGAGATGGTGCGCAGCCGCGGCGTTTATGCCGCGGAACACCGCTTGCGCAGCGGCGACGGAAGTTTTCGCCACTACTGGCTGAAAGGGGTTTTGCTACACAACCCGCAAGGCAAGGAAGAGGGGGCGGTGATTTGTGCCACCGACGTTACCGAATTGAAGCAACAGGAAGAGCGTCTGCGCCGCAGCGAGAGCTTGTTGAAAGAAGCGCAGCACATTGCGCAGCTGGGCCATTGGGAACTCGATTTGGCCAGTGGCCGCTTAGCATGGTCGGACGAGGTTTTTCCGATTTTCGAAGTGGAACCGGCGGAGCCTCCGCCGAGTTATGAGGCGTTTTTGGCCTTGGTGCATCCGGATGACCGCGAGCAAGTCGACCGGGTTTTTAAAGCATCCGTCGACAATCTGGTGCCCTACGATATCGAGTACCGCTTAAGGTTTGCCGACGGCCGCGTCAAATGGGTGCACGTTCGCGCCCAGAATTATTACTCCGCCGAGGGCCGGCCGTTGCGTTCGGTCGGTACCGTGCAGGACATTACCGATCAACAATTGGTCGACGAGCAATTGCGCCTGGCGGCCAGCGTGTTCGATAACAGTCTGAATGCAATTCTGATTACCGATGCCAAGGCCCAGATTCTGAAGATCAACCAAGTCTTTAGTAGCGTTATGGGTTATGCGCCGGAGGAAGTGATCGGTCGCAAGCTGAATGTGCTGAAGTCCGGCCGCCATAACAAGCAGTTTTACCAAAATCTATGGACTTCGTTGCGGCGGGAAGGGAAATGGCAAGGCGAGATTTGGGACAGGCGCAAGGACGGCGCGTTGATCCCGCTGTGGCAGAACATTTCTTCGGTACGCGATAGCGACGGCCGGGTGATTCGTTACATCAGTGTGTTTTACGATCTCAGCGAACAAAAGCAGAACGCGGAACACATCCATTATCTGGCCTATTACGACGCGTTGACCGATTTACCCAACCGCCAGTTTTTTCGCGAGCGTTGCGAACATGGCTTGGCGGTCGCCCGCCGCAGCAAACAATCCCTGGCATTGCTGTTCCTGGACTTGGACCGATTCAAACACGTCAACGACAGCCTGGGACACCCGGTCGGCGACGAGGTGCTGCGGATGGCCGGCCAGCGTTTGAAGGATAGTTTGCGTCAAGGCGACACCGTGGCGCGTTTGGGCGGCGACGAGTTCATCATCCTGTTGGATAACAATCCCAGCTTGGGCGATACCGAAATTGTCGCCGGCAAGGTGTTGCAGGCGCTGGCGCAACCGTTTTTGGTACAAGGCCATAAGTTGGAAATCGGCACCTCGATCGGCATCAGCCTGTTTCCGGGCCACGGCGATGACTACACCACCTTGGTCAAGCATGCCGATCTGGCCATGTATCAAGCGAAAGAACGCGGGCGCGGCAATTTTCAGTTTTTCGAATCGCATTTGACCGAGCGGGCCAAAGAGCGCTTGTTTCTGGAGGGCGAATTGCGCGATGCCTTGGAACGCGGCGAACTGGAGGTGCACTACCAGCCGCAGTATGCGCTGGCGGACGGCGCGCTGATCGGGGCGGAAGCCTTAGTGCGCTGGCGGCATCGGGAGCGGGGCATGATCCCGCCGGACAAGTTTATCGTCATTGCGGAAGATTCCGATTTAATCGTCCCGATCGGGGAGTTTGTGTTGCGCACAGCCTGCCGCCAAGCCCGGACCTGGATCGAGGGCGGCACTAGCTTCAAGCGGATGGCGGTCAATTTGTCGGGTGCGCAAATCGAACGCAGCGATGTGTTGGAAATGGTGGGCCGGGTTTTGGCGGAAACCGGCTTATCGCCGCACTATCTGGAGCTGGAGATTACCGAGACTTACATCATGCGTCAGGCGCAGCGCAACATCCGGGTCATGGAGGCGTTGCGCGGCCTGGGCGTGGCATTGGCGATCGACGATTTCGGTACCGGCCAGTCTTCGCTGAGTTATTTGAAGCGTTTACCGGTAGACAAATTGAAGATCGATCGCTCCTTCGTGATGGATATCCCCCAGGACGCCAACGACAGCGCGATTACCCGTTCAATATTGGCTTTGGGCCATAGTCTGCGGCTTACGGTGTTGGCGGAAGGGGTGGAAACCGACGAGCAATTGGCGTTTCTAAAGGATTTGGCCTGCGACGAAGTACAAGGCTATTTATTCAGTCCGCCGCTGGACGCCGATCATTTCAATCGGTTGTTGTATCGGCAGAAGCCGTGACGCGGTGCAAGGCGAGGCCGTTTCGGCAAGGTTGGGGGGCGACAAAAAGAGCCCCCACCTTGAGCAAAAGTGGGGGCCGTCGAGGTTACTTCTTCACAACGAGGAGGCACAACAAAATCAGACGCGCACCGGTTTGGCTGTTTGCAAATTGGCCGTTAGAGACGCGGTACCGAACAGCATGGTGGATAGAATGAATTGTCCGGATACGAAACTCAGAATGCCGGCAACGAAAAACAGGCCGGTGGTGATGTCGCGGTAAAAAGTCGGGGTGTTCATTTTTTTGCTCCTTCGATCGGGGATCGGCGAGTGGCGGCGTTGGGTTAACTTTAAGCTTTGTTTTATGGGTTTACAATGGCGCCATAAATTCATTTATTATTTCTTTTAAGTAAATAATTCTGGGATTGCGGATTGGCCGTTTTGGAGTAAGATTGAATAATTTGTAATCGGTATTTGGATGCGGGCCAATTTCAATCCGCACTGAAATGCAAGCAGTCCGTTGTTAGTTATTGGTTTGTCGCTCATGGATCACGAACGAATCGCCGCCCGCATTGAACATGTCTCTATGGCCACCGGCATTGTTGCCGGCTTGTCCGCCGCTGCCGCCGCGGCGGTGCAACCAACCGGACTGAGCGCATTCGGAGTTTGGCTGGGTTTGGTGGACGAGCCGTTGATCGTCACGCTGGCGCCGATCTTCGGTTGGTTGGCGACTGCCGCCGGTACGCTGTCGGGCAGCGCCTACTTCGTCGCGCAATGGCAAAAACGCCGGTTCCGCAAGCAAGCGGCAGCCAAGTCGGCTACAACCGATTTGTCGGCCGTGCCGGCGAAAGACGACACCTAAGCGGTCGACAGTCTCCCGCCCGTGGGGGCAGACGGCATGTTCCGCGCCCTAAGGCCCGCCATCCTTTATAATGCCGGGCCAATTCCGCCTCCGTGCCGCCGCCGATGATAGATACCTTGTACATCGAATCCGCTGTCGAATCTCACCCGCGTACTCAGGCGATTCGGGAGCGTTTTCCGAAGGCGCGGACCGTGTTTTGCGAGCGCTTCGGCGAAGTGTTCAATCCCAAGGCGCAGAATTTTCGCCTGCAAAAGCAACGCCCGGCACTGATCTTGGCCGAGAAATTCCAGAAATTCGTATTACCGGCGCCTGCCGGCTACGGCATCGGCGGCCAGCGCAATTACTACTTCTCCCACATGCTGAACTGCCTGTACGACTGCCGCTATTGCTTTCTGCAAGGCATGTACCAGTCGGCCAATTACGTGTTATTCGTCAATTACGAGGATTTTCAGGCCCGGATTCGCGAGATTTGCGCCGAGACGCCGGCAGACGACGTGTATTTTTTCTCCGGCTACGATTGCGACAGCCTGGCTTTCGAGCCGGTCACCGGTTTTGCCGAGCAGTTCTTGCCGCTGTTCGCCGATGTGCCTAACGCCTGGCTGGAACTGCGCACCAAGAGTACCCAGATCAGAACCTTGCTGAACCGGCAGCCGGTGGCGCGCTGCGTGGTGGCATTCAGTCTGGCGCCGGACGTCGTGGCCGACAAAGTCGAAGCCAAGGCGCCTCCCGTCGCCAAGCGCATCGAAGCGGCGGCCAAACTGCAGCGGCAGGGCTGGCCGATCGGGTTACGTTTCGATCCGGTGATCTACCAGCACGACTACCGGCAGATTTACCGCCAGCTATTCGAGCAGGTGTTCGCTAAGATCGATCCGTTCAAACTGCATTCGGCCAGCCTGGGGGTGTTTCGCTTGCCGGAGCAGTATTTCAAGAAAATCCACAAGCTGTACCCGGACGAAAAATTGTTTGCCAGCCCGTTTCAAACCGCGGCGGGGATGGTGAGCTACCGGGCCGATCTGGAGCAGGCCATGATGGCGGACTGCAGCCGGATGCTGCTGGAATACATCCCGCAAGATGCGTTTTTTCCATGTACGCTGTAAAACGCAACGTGCTGGTCACCGGCGCCAGCTCCGGTATCGGCCGGGCGATAGCCCGGCGTTTGTTGGCCCAGGGCCATCGCGTGGTCGGCGTGTCGCGGGATGGCCGGCGATTCCAGACCGAGCATCCCGGTTTTGCCGCGGTGGAGATGGATTTGGCCGAACTGGAACGCTTACCGGCCGCCGCCAGACAAATACAGCAACTGGCGCCGGAACTGGATACGGCGGTGTTTGCCGCCGGCTACGGCCAGTTCGGCGGCTTGGAGCAGTTTTCCGTGGCGCAGATCGAACGGCTGATGACGGTCAACTTTACCGCCCAAGCCTGTCTGACCCGTTTGTTGTTACCCAAGCTGAAGCAGCGTCCCTTCGCCAATTTGGTTTACATCGGTTCCGAGGCCGCGTTGAAAGGCAGTCGTAACGGCAGCATTTATTGCGCGAGCAAATTCGCCGTACGCGGTTTCAGCCAGGCTTTGCGCGACGAATGCGGCAAGAGTCCGGTGCGGGTCTCGCTGGTCAACCCCGGCATGGTCGATACCGAATTTTTCGAGCCGTTGGGATTTATGCCCGGCAAGCAGGCCGGTCAGGC
Source organism: Methylomonas koyamae (assembly GCF_006483455.1). GTDB lineage: Bacteria > Pseudomonadota > Gammaproteobacteria > Methylococcales > Methylomonadaceae > Methylomonas > Methylomonas koyamae_B. The sequence continues at coordinate 30,102 of NZ_PPPU01000019.1, read as the reverse complement.
GTTGCACGCCGACGACGTGGTCGATGCGGTAATGTATATTTTGCAAGCCGGGCCGCACTGCGTGATCGACGAAATCAATCTTAATCCTGCCAGTAAAGTCATCGAATTCAAGAAATAAGCATGTTCGCCAAACTCGTCGTTTATTGCGCGTACTACCTGAAAGCGGCGCACTGGTACAAGTGCAGCAAGGCGTTCTTTTTCGATTTGCTGGAAAATCGGCAAAGCCGGCGCAAAAAGTATTTCGATGCGACGATGATCTTGTTGCTGGTGTCGAGCGTGATCTTTTTGATCTACGACATCGAGCACACCGACAGCAAGATGGGCGGTTATTTCGAGCTGGCGATTCTGATGGTGTTCATCGTCGAATATCTGCTCAGGGGCTGGATTTATTCCGACACCTACAAAATCGTGATCGAAGAATACGAAAAAGCCCTGTACCTGAATCTGCCGTTCAAGCTGTCAGGGATCTACAAAAAACTGGTCGCCAAGGATCTGGAATACGTTACCTCGGTATTTGCAGTGATCGACGTACTGGCAATTCTACCCAGTTACCGGCCGCTGGACATTTTGCGGATTTTCATTATTTTCCGCTTATTCAAGCTGTTCCGATACTCGGATAGCGCCAAGTTGTTTGCCGACGCGCTGGCCAGCAAGCGTTTCGAATTGACCACACTGTTGATCTTTACCTGCTTTCTGGTCTTCATCGCCAGCGTGTCGATTTACATGTTCGAATACCAGAATAATGCCGGCGTCAACACCCTGTTCGATGCGTTTTATTGGACCGTCGTCACGCTGGCGACCGTCGGTTTCGGCGATATTACCCCGCAGACTACCGGCGGGCGGTGGGTGACGATTTTTCTGATTCTGGCCAGTCTGGGCGTGTTGTCGTTCTTCACCTCGATTCTGATTGCCGCCTTCAGCGAAAAAATGCTGTCGGTCCGGGAAAGCCGCACCTATGCCGAGTTGGCGCATTACGATAACTTCATCATTATTTGCGGTTTCGGCCGGGTGGGCCAGGAAATTGCCCGTCATTTGCACGAAGAGCAGAAGAAATTCGTCATCATCGACAAATCGCCGTTCAAGGTGCAGGCCGCAAAATCGCGCGGGTATTTAGCCATCGAAAACGATGCCAGCAATAACGAGGTATTACTGAATGCCGGCATTTGCCGCGGGGCGACGGCGATTTTGTGCATTACCGGCGACGATGTGGTCAATGTCTACATCACGCTGACCAGCCGGCATTTGAATAAGGAATTACGCATCATTTCCCGCGCCAACCGCCACGACAACGTTAACAAGTTGTATCAGGCCGGCGCCAACCAGGTGATCCGACCGTTCGAAATCGCCGGGATGTTGGCTGCGGAGTTCGTCGGCCAGCCGGTGGCCTTCGAAGCGATTTCCGGCATTCTGCAAAGCCAGAGCGACATTGTGATGGAGTCGGTGTTGGTTAGCGAGAAATCGCCGTTGGAGGACCAAAATATCGGCCAGCTCGATCTGGAGCAACGTAAATTAACTTTGCTCGGCGTGATCAGCGCCAATCCGATTCATTTGAAACACAAGAACAAGTACCCGGTGAACCAGCAGCATTTTTATTTCAATCCGGCCCGTCAGTTCATTTTGCGTCGCGGCGACATCCTGGTGCTGTTGGGACGTAAGTACGGCATCGACCACTTTCGCGATCAGGTCGAGCAGCGCCGCCTGTTTGCCAGGAAGTCGATATGAAACAGATCGCCGTGTTCGGCTATAACCGGCTGTCGTTCGAGGCCATCAGCCGCTTGGATAGGGAGTTTTACCGGATCGTGGTGATCGACCACGACCCGGTAAAAGCCGCCTTGGCGCGGGAAAACGGCTTCGAGACCGCCAACATCGATTTCCGTAGCGACGACGATTTGCGGCTGGCCGGCGTCGGCGGCCACATCGATACGTTGTTCTGCTTTTTCGATACCGATTCGGAAAACGTGTTCCTGACCCTGTCGGCGCGGGCGCTGGACCCGAATCTGAACATCGTCGCCATCGTCGATAGCCCGGAATCGGCCGAGAAGCTGATTGCGGCCGGCGCCAATAAAATTATCGACCCTTATGAAATCTGCGGCCGCAAGATTCACGACATGTTGAAAAGGCCGGATATCACCGAAATTTTCGACCACACCGTGTTCGGCCGCCACGATTTGCATCTGGCCGAAGTGGCGATTCCGGAGCACAGCTTTCTGGAAAACATGCATGCCAGTCAACTGGAACTGGGGTCGCAATACAACTTATTGCTGATCGGCATCGTCAACAAAAAGGTCAGCGACCGCTTGCACTTCGTCGGCGAGGAAATCGACCTTCGGCTCAACGTAGGCGATATTTTGGTCATTTTGGGCCCGTCTCGGGAAATCAGGGCGTTCAAACAAGACGTCGAAAACGAGTATTGCCATGTTGGTCCCAAATAGGCGACGCGCTGCCGGCTAGCGTTTCTCGGCCAAGCCCAGCCAGCGCGCAAATACGGCCAGTGAAAAGCCCTGGAGCAACACCGACATCACCACGATAAAGCTGACCAGCACGAAAATTTCGCCCGCTTCATTCACACCGGCCGCCAACGGAAATGTCGCGAGCACGATCGGCACCGAGCCGCGCAGGCCGACCCAGGACACCAGCAGTTTTTCCTTGAAGCCGATGTCGGCCCAGCACAGGCTGACGAAGACGCTGACCGGGCGCGCCACGAACATCAGGAACAAGCTGATGGCCACGGCGACGCTGGCCAGGGCCGGCAGTTCGGCGCCGTAAGGCACCGACAGCATGCCCAGCGTCAAAAACATGATGATTTGCATCAGCCAGGCGAAGCTGTCGTGAAAGGCGTTGATGTACTGCTGGTGAATCACCTTGCGGTTACCGGCGACGATGCCGGCCACGTAAACCGCCAAAAAGCCGTTGCCGTGCGTGAAGGTGGCGACTGCGTAAGTCAACAACACCAACGCAATCGAGGCGATGGCATACAGGCCGGCCGAACTCAGACCCAGGTGATTGAGCAGCCAGACCATGAAGCGGCCGGCGGCGTAGCCGATGCCGACGCCTATCGTCAATTGGATCGCCAGAAAGCTGCCGCCCTGCAGAAACGCAGCCTCGCCGCCGGCCGAGTAATTCAGCAGGCTGGCCGTCAGCAATACCGCCATCGGGTCGTTGCTGCTGGATTCCAGTTCCAGCAGCGGTTGCAATTTGCCTTTCAAGGCAATGTGGCTGGAGCGCAGCACCGAAAACACCGCCGCCGCGTCGGTGGACGAGACGATCGCCGCCAGTAACAAGCCCTGTTGCAGGCTGATGCCGTGCACGCCCAGCGAAAAGGTGCTGAACGAGCCCAAAATAAACCAGGCGAAACTGCCCAGCAACAGCATCGTGATCAAGACGCCGAACGTCGACAGACACAGTCCCTGCCACAACACCGGCCGGATGTTGGGCCAATGCGAATCCAGGCCGCCGGTGAATAGAATGAATATCAGCGCGAAATCGCCGATAAACTTGGCAATTTCCGGACTACGCAATTCCGGGCCGCCGAATTCGCCGATCAGCCAGCCGGTCAACAGAAAGAACAGCAAGGACGGAATGCCGACCTTGGCCGCCAACTTACTGGAGAAAACGCTGATCAACAGCAGGCTGGCTCCAATCAGGCTGGCTAATTCAACTGACGGCATCGGTGGTATCCTGTATTTCGGCTGCGACGCTGGAAAAATGCGGCAATTAAACCGGGGGTTAAAGGTGGTAATGTTATCCGCAATTCCGCTGCGGGGGGATTTCCCGGCTCGGGCGGAGATGGTTTAGTAAGCTAAGGCTCAACGGTTCGTCTTCAGCCTGGTCCGGCAGCGAACGCTTAAACCGCCCGCTTACCTCAAACTGCGCAGCCATCCGGGCGGCGCGAGCGGCGCAACCAAACGGCATTGGGCCTCAGGGTGCTAGTCCGGCAGGCCGTACCTTAACCGATTCGTTCACTTTACTTGGCTAATTTTTGCGTATGAATTTTATAAAACTGAGCCCCCGCATTGCTTTCTTACTGGGTTTTGCGGCTTGCGCCGCGCTGTTGGGCGTCGGCGCGTATTTGCAATTCGTCGAAGAGCTGGAGCCTTGTCCGCTATGCATATCCCAGCGTTTGGCAATCTTGGCGACCGGCGTCGTGTTCTTGCTGGCCGGCTTGCATAATCGTGGCCGTAAGGTTTATGCGGTAGTGAGCGCCGTTACTGCCTTGAGCGGCGCCAGTGTTTCGGCTCGCCACGTTTGGCTGCAGCATTTGCCGCCGGAAGAGGTGCCGGAATGCAGTCCGGGTCTGGAATACATGTTTCAGCATTTTCCGCTGGCCGATACCGTCAAATTGATGCTGAGCGGTACCGGTGAATGCGCGAAAGTGGATTGGACTCTGTTGGGTTTCAGTATTCCGGCCTGGACCTTGTTGGCGTTTCTGTTGCTGGCGGCCTGGGGTGGATTTCAATTCGTTAACGGCGGCGATCGCCCGGTCGGCGAATGAAGCCGGTGCCGGGTGGCAAGCCTTGCGCGATCGCGTCGTATCGACACAGTCGCTCAACAGGTTATGCACAAAAACGGGGCGCGCCCGCTGTCGACCTATTTCGGTGCCTGCCGACAAATAACACAGATTAGTTTTTCTGGTAACTTATTGATTTTAATTGGATTAGTTGTCTGGCTGAAATTTGCCCAATTTAAAAAAATTGTAATAAAAACCGACACTAAGCGGCAGGGCTTAAAGCTAATCCACAGAGTTATCCACAGATTTTGTGGGTAACTCGAGTTTTTTCAATGCCGTTAAACACTTAGCGGCGCTATATCAAAAACGCCTCATCAAATATGTCCAACTGTGACGCCTCCAACAAACTAATTTTGAAAGTTGCGGCGCCCGTACCATTAGATCGCATCTTCGATTACTTGCCGCCGGCAGGATATGAAGGGACCGAGTTGCGTCCGGGCAGCAGAGTTCTTGTACCGTTCGGCAGGCGTTCGCAAGTTGGAGTTTTGCTGGCCGTGACGACCGAGTCGGCCGTAGCCGTCGAGCGTCTGAAGCCGGCAATCGCGGTTTTAGACCCGGTGCCGCTGTTGTCCGAGGCCGATATGAAACTGCTGCACTGGGCCGCCCGCTATTACCATCACCCGCTCGGCGAAGTAATGGCCGCCGCGCTCCCGGTCGCATTGCGCCAGGGGCGGCCGGCCGTGTTGGAATTGCCATACGGATACGGCCTCAGCCGTTTGGGCCGGCAAACCGATTTGCAGCAACTGCGCCGAGCGCCGAAGCAACTGGCCCTGTTGCAACGCTTGCAGACCGGGCCGTTGCCTGATGCCGCGCTTACCGACGCGCGGGCGGCATTGAAGGCTTTGCTGGATAAAGGCTTGGTCGAGCGCCTGGATTTGACGCCGGCCGCGGCAGATCCGGTCGCCGAGTCGCCGTTGCTTGCCAATCCCGAGCAACAAGCGGCGATAGACAATGTTGTTGGTGGATTGGGGCGGTTTTCGGTTGCAGTACTGGAGGGCGTCACCGGCAGCGGCAAGACCGAAGTCTATATGCAGATCATTGCCAGCGTGTTGGCGCAGGGCAAGCAGGTCTTGGTGCTGTTGCCGGAAATCAGCCTGACGCCGCAACTCGAACAACGCTTTCGTCGCCGTTTCGCCGTGGCTATGGTGGCGACCCACTCCAAACTCACCGACAGTCAGCGTTTGCAGGCCTGGTTGAGTATGCAGCAGGGGCAGGCGGCGATCATGCTCGGGACCCGTTCCGCATTGTTCACGCCGTTGCAACGGCCGGGCCTGATCATTCTCGACGAAGAACACGACAGCTCGTTCAAACAGCAGGAGGGCTTCCGCTTCTCCGCCCGCGACGTGGCCGTGGCCCGGGCCAAGATGCTGAATATTCCGGTATTGCTGGGCTCGGCCACGCCGTCGTTGGAAAGTCTGGTCAACGTCGCCGACGGGCGCTACCGCTTGCTGCATTTGCCGAACCGGGCCGGTGCGGCGGTGGCGCCCAGCTTTCAGTTGCTGGATATCCGCAACAAGCGGCTGCAATCCGGCCTGTCCGAACCGTTGTTGGCGGAAATGCGTACGGCCTTGGACCACGGGCAGCAGGTATTGCTGTTTCTGAATCGGCGCGGTTTCGCTCCGGTACAAATCTGCCACGGTTGCGGCTGGGTATCGCGCTGTCGCCGCTGCGACGCCAATCTGGTGATTCATGCCGGCGAGCGACTGTTGCGCTGTCACCATTGCGGTGCCGAGCACCCGCTGATTAAGCTCTGCCCGGCCTGCAACACCGGCGAATTGCAAGCGCTGGGGCTCGGTACCGAACGCATCGAGCAGACGCTGGCCGAAGTGTTTCCGGAACGAAACCTAGTGCGGCTGGACAAGGACACGACGCAACGCAAAGGCGCACTGGAGGGCTATCTGGAGCAAATCCACGCCGGCCGGGCCGAAATCATCCTCGGCACCCAGATGTTGGCCAAGGGCCACCATTTTCCGGGCGTGACGCTGGTGGCGATTCTGGACATCGATAGCGGTCTGTTCAGCATCGACTTTCACGGTGCGGAGCGCCTGGCGCAATTGATCGTGCAGGTGGCCGGCCGGGCCGGGCGGGCCGAACGGCCGGGCCGGGTGATTTTGCAAACCCGCCAGCCACAACATCCGCTGCTGAATACATTGTTGAAACAAGGCTATCGAGCCTTTGCCGAGGGTGAATTGCAGGAGCGGCGCCAAGCCGGCTTGCCGCCGTTCAGCCACCAGGCCCTGTTGCGGGCGCAAGCGGCCGGCAGCGATGCGCCGCGCCGGTTTCTGCAGGCCGTCTGCAGCGCAATCGCCGAGCTGGGTGCCGGCAGTACCCAAGTCTTGGGGCCGGTTGCGGCACCGATGGCAAGGCGCGCCGGCGCCTACCGTTACCAATTGTTGTTGCAAAGTGCGCAGCGCAAAGATTTGCACCGCTTGTTGGATGCACTGGTCCCCAGAATCCACCAACTCCCGGAGGCAAAAAAAGTCCGTTGGTCTCTGGATGTCGACCCGTTGGATTTGTACTGAGCCGCCGGCAAAATCCGGCTTAAGGGCTACGGTTTTATGTAATAATTTCGCCCCTTTGTGACTGGTTCACAATAAGAACCATGGTTATCTTTGCCGTTCCGGCGTCGAGTCGGAAAAGGTATCCATACCTAATAACTAAAAATATAACAAAGGGGTATTTTCCGATGTGCTGGAGTGGAGAGGCGTCAGGCGTTTTGGCTGCCGCGGGTTTGGCAACCGCCGTTTACGTGGCGTACAAGGGCGAATCCAAGGAGCTGTGGATTCCGTTGACTTATTTTGCGTTGATGGAGCTGTTGCAGGCGGCGACATACGTTTATATCGATTTATGCGATAACCCGAACAACCAGGTGTTGACCCTGCTCGGCTATCTGCATATCGCGTTTCAGCCGTTCTTCGTGAATATGGTGGCGATGTACTTCGTGCCGGAAAGCGTCAAGTTGAAGATCAAAACCACGGTCTACACGCTGTGTGCGATCAGCTCGCTGGCGATGCTGATCAAAATGTACCCGTTCGCCTGGGCCGGCGATTGCGTACCGGGCACCGAAGGCTTCTGCGGCACCCAGACCTGCTCCGTATCCGGCGCCTGGCACATCGCCTGGCAAATGCCGCTGAACGGGTTGATGTCGCAGCCGGTGGAATGGTTGCTCGGCTTCAACTGGGGCTTGCATGCCTTTGCCTATATCTTGGCGGCGTTTTATTTGCCGATCATCTACGGTTCTTGGCGTTTCGTCGCCTTCCACTACCTGATTGGGCCGTGGATTTCCGACATCACCACCGACGATCCGAACGAGTATTGCGCGGTCTGGTGCCTGTTTTCGATTGCGTTATGCGTGTCGGTGATCAAGACGCCGATCCGCAAGCATCTGCATGTCACCAAATGGCCGTTTTACCAACGCGAAGTGGGCGATAGCTTGTAAGCCATGGCCGTTAGCAAACAGGACATTCTCGACGCGTTTCATTTCCGCCACGCCTGCAAGGAATTCGACGCCGAACGCAAAATCCCCGGCGCCGATTTCGACTTTATCCTGGAAACGGCTCGGCTGTCGCCGAGTTCGTTCGGGCTGGAGCCGTGGCGGTTTCTGGTGGTGCAAAATCCGCAATTGCGCGAAACGTTACGCGAATTTACCTGGGGTGGACAAAAGCAATTGCCGACCGCCAGCCACGTGGTGCTGACCTTGGTGCGCAAGAGCCACTTCATGCGTTACGACAGCGCCTATCTGCAGTACATGATGCGCGAAGTCCAGCACTATCCGGAAGATATCATCCAATTGCGTAACGGCCTGATCGAAAAATTCCAGCGCAGCGATTTCGATCTGCTGGGATCGGAGCGCACGCTGACCGATTGGGCCACCCGCCAAACCTATCTGCCGCTGGCTAACATGATGACGGCGGCGGCGCTGATCGGTATCGACTCCTGCCCGATCGAAGGCTTCGAACGCGCCGAAGTCGAGCGGATTCTGGCCGAACAGGCCGGTGTCGATCTCGCGCAGTGGGCGGCGGCGTATATGGTGGCTTTCGGTTACCGGAAAAATCCGCCGCCGCGGCCGAAAACCCGGCAAAGCCTGGAGCAGGTGGTCGAGTGGTTGGTCTAGTCTGACCTAGCCGAACGCCTTGCTTTCCCGCCCGGCGGCTAATCCGCGCCGGGCGTTTAACTCCCCTCCAGCGTCACCGATGGCGGCGCACCCGGCAAATCCGCCGGTTCTCCAGTAGCGGCCGGCCGGTATCCGGCCACCGATGCCGTTGGCATCGGGCTCGGTCGATTTAGTCTAAAATTGCCCCTAGTGACACTCGGCGGGATCTTTGTTGTATGCTCGCTGGCTGTGGTGATCGATAACAATTAATCCAGAAAAGATTTCACCCAGGAGTTAACCATGCCCCGCTTTCTGTTTCTCGCCGTCTGCGCCGCTTGCTTTGGCACGGCCGCTAGGGCGCAACCGGTGTCGACCGAAGAGGAGGAGCGGGCGCTGTCGCAGATCTACGGTGGCGAGGAAATGGTCAGTATCGCCTCCGGCTACAAACAGCCGATTTCGCAAGCTCCGTCGATCGCTACGGTGATTACCGCCAACGATATCAAAGCCATCGGCGCCACCGATATCGACGAAGTCCTGGAAACCGTGCCCGGTTTGCACGTGCAGCGCAATACCATCGGTTACAACCCGATCTACACCTTCCGCGGGATTTTCTCGCAGTTCAATCAACAGGTGCTGATGATGGTCAACGGCATCCCGATCACCAATTCCTACACCGGCAGCCGCAGCGAAGTTTGGGGCGGCATGCCGATCCGCGATATCGCCCGGATCGAAGTGGTGCGTGGGCCGGGCTCCGCAGTGTACGGCGCCGACGCCTTCGCCGGGGTAATCAACGTCATCACCAAAACCCGCCAGGACATCGACGGTAGCGAAATCGGCGGCCGCGTCGGCAGTTTCGATAGCTACGACGGTTGGGCCTTGCACGGCGCCGAGTGGGCCGGCTTCGACGTGGCTTTGGCGGTGGAATACCATAATACCGCCGGACAAAATGCGGTGGTCGATGCCGATTTGCAAACCCAGTTCGACCGGCTGTTCGGTACTAGCGCCTCGCTGGCGCCGGGGCCGCTGAGCCTGTCGCGCGAGAACCTGGACGCCCGTATCGATTTGGCGCGCGGCCATTGGCGATTTCGCGGCGGCCTGCAACACCGCGGCAATTTCGGGGTCGGTTCCGGCGTGGCCCAGACGCTGGATTCGACGGCCCGCTACGGCAGCGACCGCTGGAACGCCGATATCACCTACCAAAATACCGATATCGAAAATTGGGAATGGACCAGCCAGGCCAGCTATTTCGAAACCAGCCAGGAAATAGAACGCAATCTGACCTTGTTTCCGCCCGGTACCCGGTTGCCGATCGGCGCCAACGGCCAAATCGGCGCCGGCGCCCCGGTCACGTTTCCGAACGGCTATATCGGCAATCCGGAAGTGTGGGAGCGCCACGTCCGAATCAGCCAGATGCTGGCCTACAGCGGTTTTCGCCGGCACCAGATCCGTAGCGGGATCGGTTTCAATTACGACAGCCTGTTCCAGGCCCGCGTCAGTCAGAATTTCGGCATCGATCCGGGTTCGGGGCTGCCGATACCGTCGTTGCCGGGCATTCCGCTAATCGACGTGTCCGGGACTGCGTCGACCTTCATTCCGGAAGTGGACCGTAAAATTGCCTACCTGTTTTTTCAGGACCAGTGGAATTTCGCCAACGACTGGACTTTGACCGCCGGCGCCCGCTACGACCGCTATTCCGATTTCGGCAATACCTTCAACCCCAGGGCGGCCTTGATCTGGGAGGCCGATTACGACCTGACCGCAAAATTGATGTACGGTTCAGCCTTTCGAGCGCCGTCTTTTCAGGAAATGTACATCCTGAACAATCCGGCCCAGATCGGCAATCCGCAACTCAAGCCGGAGACCATGGAGAATCTGGAATTGGGCTTCGATTACCGCCCGGCCGACGGTTTACGTCTGGGCCTGAATTTTTTCGGCTACTGGTGGAAAGACATCATCCGCTTCGTGCCGGATAGCAATGCCACCACCGCCACGGCGCAGAACCGCGGGGCGCAACAGGGTTATGGCGGCGAATTCGAAGCGGAATGGCAGGCGGCCGATACCCTGAAATTGGTCGGCAACTACGCCTACCAGCGCAGCCGCGACGAAACCTTGCACCACGATGCCGGCTACGGGCCGCAGCATCAGCTTTATCTGCGGATGAACTGGCAGTTTTTACCCGACTGGAGCTTCAGCCCGCAGGCCAAATGGATCGTCGGTCGCAGCCGCAGTTTCGGCGACAGCCGTGAGCCGGTGGCCGACTACACCTGGGTCGATTTGACCCTGCGCCGGCAAAATCTGGCCAAGCATATGGAACTGGCCTTCTCGGTGCGCAATTTATTCGACGTCAGCGCCCGCGAACCGAGTTTGGCCGGCAGTCCGCAGCCCGGCATTCCCAACGACTTGCCGTTGGCGCCGCGCAGTTTCTACGGCGAAATCAGCGTGAAATTTTGAGGCGCCGGCCACTGCCCCGCCTTCCCTGCGAAAGCATAACCCAGGAGCGAATTTGTTCGACCGAATAATGTTACCGATTTGGCTGGCCCTGGTTTTGGCGTGCAGCTGTGCGAATGCGTTGGCGCAAGCGCCCGCGGTGGCGATCGTCTACCCGGACGTGCGCGAACCCTACCGTTCGGTGTTTTTGGAAATCGCTCGCGGCATGGAGCAGGAGCTGGGCCGGCCGGTTGCCCATTACTTGCTGAGCGAGCGCGATACCTCGCCCGAAAGGCTGATTGCCGACTTGAAGAACGACCGCATTGACGTGGTGGTCACGCTGGGCCGGGCCGGGCTAACCATGGCCAAGGGCCTGGTCGGCGTATTGCCGGTGGTGATCGGCGCCACCGTTGTCCGGCCGGAAGAAGCGCCGCAGGGATTGACCGGTATCAGCCTGACGCCGGCACCTGAAGCGATGTTCGACCAGTTGAAAAAATTGGTACCGAATGTCAAGAAAATTACGGTGATTTACGATCCTCGCCAAACCGCCTGGGAGATTCGGCACGCCGAAAAAGCTGCCCAAGAACGCGGGCTGGTGTTGCAGGCCCAGCCGACTGCCAGTGTGCGCGATGCATCCGACTCTTTCCGCCAGATAGTGGTAGACGTCAAGGATAATTCGATCGCATTGTGGTTGCCGCGGGAAAATGCGGTATTGGACGAGCAATCGCTGTTTCCGGAAGTGCTGCGCGAGGCTTGGGAAAAGAATTTCGTGGTGTTTTCGAGCAACCTGGACCACGTCCGTAAAGGCGCACTGTTCTCCTTATATCCGGACAATTTCGGCATGGGCCGCAGTCTGGCTAGTATGGCGATCCAACAAGCCCAACCGGGCGGCAGACTCGAGCCGGTCAAGTTGCTGCAGGATTTGCTGGTGGCCGTCAATTTGCGCACGGCCGAGCACCTGGGTTTACAGTTTTCCAATCAGACGCGGCGCGAGTTCGCGATGGTTTTTCCGACGCCTTAAGTCCGATGCCGCCAAGATTGGGGTTCAGTTTTCGCCGGTCGAGTTTTCTGCAGCAACTGGCAGTAGCCTTTACTTGCGGCCTTTTAGTGGTTTCGTTGTTGTCCTCGTTCGGTATCTCCGAGCTGTCGTACGGCGTGGTCCGCGACAAATGGCTGGCGCAAGGCCGGCAGTCGACGGAAGCCTTCGCCGCCCAAAGCACGGTGGCTCTGCTCTATGCCAGCCGCGAAAATGCCGAAGAACCGGCCAAACGGTTTCTGTCTTCGCCGGATGTCAGGGGTGTGGCGATTTACAACACGGATCGTCAGGCTTTGCTGGAGATGGGCGAGTCGGCGTTGCCGGCGGAAGACGACGGTTCAGTTTGGCCCGAAACCTTGCAATTGGTGGCGGAAACAGAACGCGCTTGGTATTTTGCTGCACCGGTTTTCGCCAGACGCGGCGGCGAAACGGCGTCGCCGTTCGAGGCGCAGAGCCCGGCGCAGGAACTGATCGGCTATGTGCGCTTGGCGGTCGGCAAACGCTCGTTGCTGGCAATGAAACGGCAGATTCAATTCGTCACCCTGGCGGTTTCCGCCGCCGCCGCCCTGGTGTCTTTCGTGTTTTTGCTGACCATGGCCCGCCGCCTGACCTTGCCGATCCAGCAATTGGCGAAGCGGATGGGCAAGGCATCTGCCGGCGAGAAGCATGTCAGAGCAAAATTGTCCGGGCCGCGCGATATTACCGACATGGGGGCGGCGTTCAATGCCATGATGCAGGTCTTGGAGACCCGCGAGGAGTTATTGGAGCGCGCACGCGACAAAGCTTTGGAATCGGCCCGCTTGAAAGGCGAATTCGCGGCCAATGTCAGCCACGAGTTGCGGACGCCGTTGAATGCGGTGTTGGGCATGCTGGAGTTGTTGCAAGACATGGGACTGACGCCCAAACAACTGGAATACTCGACAGTCGCTCGTAACGCCGGCGAGGCGCTGCTGAAATTGATCGAGGACATTCTGGATTTTTCGCGAATCGAGTCCGGCATGTTGAAGTCCCAGTCCAGCGATTTCGTGTTGCAGGAAATCGTGCAGGATGTGGTCGAACTGATGGCGGCCCAGGCCAGACGCAAGAACCTGCAGCTGCGCTATGAAATTGCCGACGGTGTGCCGGAACAGCTAACCGGCGAAGCGAGCCGAGTCCGCCAAGTTTTGCTCAATTTGGTCGGTAATGCACTGAAATTCACCGATCAAGGCGAGATCGAAATCGGCGTGGCGTCGTCGTCGGCCGGCGACGGCCAATTGTTGCTGACCTTTAGCGTTACCGATACCGGCATGGGGATTCCGGCGGAGGCGCAAGACCGGATTTTCGACGCTTTCGTGCAAGCTGACGGCTCCACTACCCGCCACTACGAAGGTGCGGGCCTAGGACTGGCAATTTGCCGACAGCTGGTACAGCTGATGGGCGGGAACATCGGGGTCGACAGCCGGCTGGGCCTTGGGAGTCGGTTTTGGTTTAGTTTACCGTTCCGGGCTCCGGGCGGTAGCGTAATCTTGTCCAATGCGCGACGGGATTGTTTTGCTCACCTGAACATTCTGGTAGTGACCGATAACGAGCAAACCGGCCGTTTCCTGACGGGCAATCTCGCAGAATGGCAGGTTCGTTACCACCTTAGCGGTTTCGATAGTCATGCGGCCGAACTATTGCAGGTCGGCCGCGACCAGGGTCAAGCCTACCGTTTTGCAGTGGTCGATATGGCAAGCGCTTCGGCACACCAATGGCTGGAGCGGATTGGCGGCGGCTGGGAGGAGACCAGGTTCATCGTGTTGAATCATGCCGCCTCCGTAGAAGGGCTGCCCGATTTACCGTATTTAGCGGCCTGTTTTCCTGGGGAGGTAACGGCGGCCGATCTATATGATTTATTGACTGCCGATTGTTCGCAGGTCCTAACCGGCGGTGAAGAAGCGCAAGCAGCCTTCGACAGATCGGCATTGGCCTTGAACGTCTTAGTGGTGGAGGACAACCGGGCCGGGCAAATGGTGGCGGCCGGCATGCTGGAACGCTTGGGTTGCCGTTACCAAATCGCCGCCTCCGGGGCGGAAGCCTTGGAGAGGGTGGAATCCGCAGCGTTCGACGTGGTACTGATGGACTGCCACATGCCCGGCATCGATGGCTTCGAAGCCACGCGGCGTATCCGGGCGTTACCGGGGGCGCCGAGTCGGGTGCCGATCATCGCGATGACAGCCAACGCCCTGCGCGGCGACGAAGAGCAGTGCCGTTCCGTCGGCATGGACGATTTCCTGGCTAAGCCGATCAAGCTGAAGGCCTTGCGGCAAAAATTGCTTAACCACAGCGAAAATCGGCGGCTGCCGCTGGCCGAGGCAAGCGATGCCGCGGCAGCGTCTGCCGGAGCCGAACCGGCGACCCTGGACCGCGAAACCTTGTTGCAACTGCGCGAGGAAGTCGGCGGCGCATACCCCAAAATGATCCGCTTTTTTGTGGAGGATGCGCCGCCGCAGATTGCGCAAATCGGTCAGGCTGTGCGGGACGCGGACTTGGGCCGGTTGCGGGAACTGGCGCACGCCTTGAAAGGCGCTGCCGGCAGTTTGGGCGGGGAAAGACTGGCGGCAACGGCCCGCCAATTGGAATTGGCGGCCGAAAACGGTGCCTTGGCCGCGGGCGCCGAGCGCATGGCCGAGAGCTTGCTGACCGAGTTCCGCACGCTGGAACGGCTGCTGCTGGCGGAAATCGACGCCGAGCCGACCGGCGAGCAAGCGTTGGCGCAGATCGGGCCGCGGGTGCTGGTGGCCGACGACGACCGGGTTTTGCGCGTGGCTTTGCAGGACATCTTGCAACAGGACGGCTATACCGTCGATGTGGCCGTCACCGGCCGGCAGGCCGTGGCTTTGTGCGCGCGGCAAATGGCCGATTTGATTTTGATGGACGCGATGATGCCGGAAATGGACGGATTCGCTGCTTGCAAAGCCATCCGCGCATTACCGCACGGCGCGGAGGTGCCGATTCTGATGATCACTGCGCTGGAGAACGAACATTCGGTCGAACTGGCCTTCTCCACCGGCGCTAACGATTTCATTCCGAAGCCGATTCATTTCACGGTGTTGCGCAAGCGCATCGCCCATTTGCTGAAAGCCAGCCAAAGCCAGCGCAGCCTGAATCGGCTGGCCTACCACGATCCGTTGACCAATCTGCCCAACCGCGTGCAATTTATGGAGCGCTTGAACCGGGTGCTGGCCAAACCTGCGGCGGTGCCGGCCCAGCATGCGGTGCTGTTTCTGGATCTGGACCGCTTCAAACTGACCAACGACACCATGGGTCACGATGTCGGCGACTTGATGCTGAAGGCCGCCGCCGAGCGGATACAGGCTTGCGTCCGCCGCGAAGACATGGTGTCGCGCTTCGGCGGCGACGAATTCATTCTGTTGCTGGAGCATATCGGCAATCCGCAGGATGCCGCGGCGGTGGCGCAAAAAATCTGTAATGCCATCGCCAAGCCCTTCGCGTTGATGGGGCAGGAGTTTTATATCAGCTCCAGTATCGGCATTTCCTTGTCCCCTTACGACGGCAAGGACAGCGGCCTGCTGGTTAAGCACGCCGACACCGCGATGTACCGGGCCAAGGAGCAGGGCAATACCTTTTGCTTCTACGAACAGAGCATGGAGTTTGCGGTTTCCAGCAAATTGCGCCTGGAAAGCGATTTACGCCGGGCCTTGCAGCGCCGCGAATTCTTTTTGCATTACCAGCCGCAGATCGATTTGGATTCCGGCCGCGTGATCGGCGCCGAGGCCTTGATTCGTTGGCGGCATCCGGAGCTGGGTATGATATCCCCCGACCAGTTTATTCCGGTGGCGGAGGAGATTGGCTTGATCGAAGAGATCGGCGCCTGGGTGCTGCGCGAGGCTTGCCGGCAGAACCGGCAGTGGCAACAAAGCGGCCATCCGCCGTTCGTGGTCGCGGTCAACGTCTCGGCCAAGCAGTTGGACCGGGACGGTTTCGCCGAACAAGTTATCGCGATTTTGCGCGAATCCGGGCTGGCGGCCGAGTATCTGGAATTGGAATTGACCGAAAGCCTGTTCATTCGCCATCCGGAACAAAAGCGTGAAATTCTGTCGCGCTTAAAAAACGCCGGGATGCAGATATCGATCGACGATTTCGGCACCGGCTATTCCAGTTTGAACCAACTGAAACAGTTCGTATTCGACAAACTGAAGATCGACAAATCCTTTGTCGCCAACATCATGCACGACGACGATGCCGCGGCGATCGTGCGAGTGATCATTTCGATCGCCGGGATTCTAAAGTTCGAAGTTATCGCCGAGGGTGTGGAAACTGCCGAACAGGCAAAGTATTTGCGGCAAAACCATTGCAAGCAGGCGCAAGGCTATTTGTTCGGCAAGCCGATGCCGGCCGACGAGTTTTCGGCGTTGATTGGCAGGGACAGCGGCCGGGTTTAATTGAAGCCGCAGCCGGCGCCAAGGTCGTTGAAAGACAAGGCTTGGCGGTTGAGCGGCCGGCGCACGCCGATGAAGCGCTCGCGCCAATAGGGCTGGCGCAGGTCGGAGACCATGACCCGGCCGCTGCGGGCGCTCGGCGCATGGACGAATTGTTCGCCGCCGATATAAATGCCGACGTGGGAGTAGGGCCGTTCGGTATTGAAAAACAATAGGTCGCCGGGCAGGCGCTGTTCCGGCGCCACGGCCGGCAGTTGCCGGGCCAACGATTGGGTGTCGCGCGGCAGGCGCAAACCTTGGCGGTAGTACACGTAATACACCAGGCCGCTGCAATCGAAACCTTCGCTGGGCGATTCGCCGCCGTAAACATAGGGTGCGCCCTGCAATTGCAGCGCTTCGGCCACGGCCATCCGGTTGCCGCCTTCGGTTTGCGGCAGGGTAATCGGCGGCGGCGCCTTTTCGGTGCTGGCGCAACCGGCCAATTGACCAAGCGCTAGCGCCAGCAGCCAAGGGCCGGCGGAACGGCAAATCCGAAAATCCGAACAAGATTTGAACATCGGCAGTATCAACAACGTAAGCGAATCGCGCTTAGTATAGTGGGTCCGTACGCGGTGCGCTCGCGGTTTCTGGTTTGGTTTACCACGCTTCCAGCACCACGACTTTCCATTCCCGGTTGGCGACCGGTCTCAGGCTGACCCATGAGCCAATACGGCGGCCGCTGTATGCAGCCGGATTCTGGTAGTAACCGACGCCGGCATCCTGGGCGGCGATATGTTCGGCCAGTTCGCGCAATTCCGGCAACTCGGCGTAGCGTTCCTCGCGGAACAGATTCAGGCCGATTTCGTCGCGGTCGGTATCGAACAAAATCAAGCCGTCGTCCTCTATCACCCAGATGGTTCGGCCCGGCAGTTGCAGTTCCGGTGCCAATAACTCACCCAATAACTCGGCGGCTTTAAAGCGTCCGGAAACGAAGCCGGCTAGCGTGTTGCCGATTCTGACAGGGGCCACCAAGGTGATGGCCTGATAGCCTTCCGGTGCCGGATAGACTCGACTGAGGGCCGGTTCGCCGGTTTGCAATACCTGCCGGTTGTGCTCCAGTTGCGAAGTATCGCTGCCGATCGCTTGCCGATATTTGGCCGGCGCTACTGCGACGATGGTACCCGGCGCGCGGGTTGCGGCTACGCTGGTCAGGCGCGGCAATTGCGCCAACAAGCTTTCGAGTAACGGCCCCGCGCCGGCCAGTTCGGCGGCGGATTTGAACTGCGCGGCGGTTTGCACCAAGCCGGCCTGAGTGTTTTCCAATTCGGCGCCGATTTTGGTGGCAATCGCGTCGGCGCTGCTCAGGTTGGCGTTGGAAATGCGGGTCACGTCGGCCAGCGCTTGCTCGGCGCGTTGCTGCTGTTGTTTGGCAAGCTCGCCCTCGGCTTCAGCTACTTGCCGGGCTTGATGCGCTTCGACCCCGAATTTAAAAGCCAATCCGGCGCCGGCCAGGATCGAAACCAACACCGCGGCGCTGGCTGACAGCGCGAGTTTGTTGCGGGCGATGAAGCGGCGTAGCAATTCGCCGCGGGTATAGGCATAGGCGTTGACCAGACGGCCGTCGCGGAAGGCTCGCAACTCTTCGGCCAGCGCGCCGGCGTCTTTAAAGCGCAGGCTTTGGCGTTTGGACAGCGCCTTGTTGCAAATCGCGATCAATTCGGCCGGAGCGGCCAGTTTCGGATTGCGGGCGTCCGGCATCGACGCCGCCGAGACCAATTGCGACATGATTTGGTCGGCATTGCCTTGCAGCGGCGGCCGGCCGTTCAGCAGGTAGTAAAGGATGCAGCCGAGGGCGAACACGTCGGAGCGGGCATCGATCTCGCCAAACTCCGGATCGGCCTGCTCCGGCGCCATATAGGCCGGCGTGCCGAGAATGTCGCCGAATTGGGTCAGATCGGCGTCGTAGTGTTGCGGGTGCGACGCCGGCAGCGGCGTTTCCGCTTCGTTTTCCACTTTGGCCAGGCCCCAGTCCAGCACGATGGTCTCGCCGAACGGCCCCAACACGATATTGCCGGGTTTGAGGTCGCGGTGCACGACGCCTTTGGAATGGGCGTAGGCCAGGGCCTCGCAGACGTCGATCACCCGGTCGAGCAGGGCCAGGCGTTTGGATAAGGCGTGTTCGGCCAACGGCTCGTTGTTGCATTCTTTCAGGGCCTTGGCCAGCGTATCGCCGCGCACCAGCCGCATCACGTAATACGGCGCGCCGCTTTGTTTGACGCCCAGGTCGTAGACCGGGACGATGCTCGGATGCTCCAGCCGGCCGGTAATACGGGCTTCGCGCAGAAAGCGCGCATTCAAGGCCATGTCTTCGTTGGCGGCCTGATCCAGCATTTCCTTGATCGCCACTTCCCGGCCGATGCGCTGGTCGAAACCCAGTAACACCCGGCCGACGCCGCCGGCACCGACCGCGCCGCGCAACGCATAATCGCCGCCGTAATGATCTTCAGCCTCCGGAACGTCGTCCGAGGTCCGGCGCTGCGGACGCGACTTGATGATGGTGACGTCGTCCAGCGGCAGCATACGGGTAATATCGTCTTCCGGAGCCATGGTTGCGCTTCGCAAAATTGAGACCTGCCAAGTATAGGCGGCCGGATTGGCGGCGTTTCGTAATGGTCGGCAAAATGCGGATTTTTGCTGGATTGATCGGCGGGTTCGGTTTTAGAGATGGCTGGTTCGGATTGCGGTTATGTTTGGCCAGGTTGATTACTGGAAATCATCGGGATTTCCGAGAAGTAGCAGCGGGACTGGAATCATTATTGGCTGGCGCATCCTGATAGGGTAGATAAAGGTTGGCCTCTCTACGTTGTGGCTGAGAGTATTCATCCCCTCTTCTATCCTGGCATAAAACCGAACTCGGGCGCGCAACGCCTTCCAGAATCGAAACTTTCCCATCCGGCTGCAGTGACACAGTGAGAGTTAGTTGGCAATTTGCTAACAAATTCGATTGAAACGGAGAAATTCACCAAGACAACGATTGAAATATCAAGTCGGGCGGCTATGTTTTTGCGTTAGGGTTGTGCGTCAGCGCTTAAATGAACCGAGAATTAGCAGAACGTAAACTAATCCAGAACGGACTGTCGCTAAGTTACCTAAATTTCATAGGAAGCCGGATGTGAATTGCGATTTCAAAAATAATAATTTCAGCAACAACGACGGACGTCTGCGCTATCTGCTCCTTCTAATTTTGTGGATACCGATCAAATTCGCTTTTGCTGGGCCTGCAGAAGCTTTGTATAACTGTGCTAATACTCCGGGCTACGGTTCACCTGATGCATTATGCTGGTACAACGCATACTCCTCGTCTTGGAATGGTACTTGCACCTTGGGCTTGGAAGGGGGATTACCCTCCAATCCCCGGATAATAAGGGCCTACGCACATTGCGTGAACGGCGCAGTTGTCTCTTCCAATGGCTATTACTACTCAACTGTCCAACCAACCTGTATTGCACCACGGACTTTCGATTTCTAGACCGATACCTGCCAATGTCCCGCGGGAGCAATTTACAACTCAAGTACCAATACCTGCAGTTTTCAATGCCCTTATGGCTCGACTGAGCTGATCCCAGGCAGCCGTAGTTGTGTCACCATTTACCAATTCCCTCCCAAAACCCTAGGGCAAACCTGTAACGGAGTAGGCAACCCCTGCGACGTCTCGACCGGCAACAAATACCAATCCGAAACCGACTTCGAAAGCACTGCCACCGGTTTGCGTTTTGCCCGTTACTACAACAGCGGAGCCTGGAACGTAAACGGGGTCTTGGGATACGGCTGGAGTGACCAATATTCGCCCAGTCTGGAAATTTTGACGGGCAAAATTTTTATCCACCAAGCCGATGGCCGTGCCGAATGGTTTACGCTGACCAACGGCACCTGGAGCGGCGATGCCGACAGTCGTTTGCGTCTGACCCAGGACGGCGGCGGTTACACGCTGACCGATGCCGCCGGCACTGTCGAGCGTTACGACAACGGCGGCCGTATCCAATCGCGTACCGAAACCAACGGCCGCGTTACCGCATTTGCCTACGACGCCTCGCAACGGCTCAGTAGCGTCACCGGGCCGTTCGGCCATACTCTGCAGTTGAGCTACGACAGCGCCAACCGTATCGCCCGCGCGACCTTTCCTGACGGATTGTTCAGCCAGTACCAATACGACAGCCAGGGCAACCTGAGCCAAGCCACCTACCAGGACGGCAGTATTCGCCGCTACCATTACGAAAATACCACTTTCCCGCATGCGCTGACCGGCATCACCGACGAAAACGGCGCCCGCTTCGCCACCTGGAGTTACGACAGCCAAGGCCGGGCCAATCTGTCGCAGCATGCCGGCGGTGCCGAGCAAGTGAGCCTGGTCTACAACAGCGACAACAGTACGGATGTCACTGACAGCTTGAGTACGGCTCGGCATTA
Source organism: Methylomonas koyamae (assembly GCF_006483455.1). GTDB lineage: Bacteria > Pseudomonadota > Gammaproteobacteria > Methylococcales > Methylomonadaceae > Methylomonas > Methylomonas koyamae_B. The sequence goes on along the minus strand of NZ_PPPU01000019.1, from coordinate 9,172 downwards.
CACCTTCCAAAACGTGCTGAACGTCTTGAAACTCACCGGCCTTCGTCAGCCCGGCGCGACCGGCGGCGGTACGGCGACCCAAACCCGTAGCTACGACGCCAACGGCAACCTTGCCAGCCAAACCGACTTCAACGGCAACCTCAGCTGCTACGCTTACGACCTGAGCCGCAACCTGGAAACCGTGCGCCTGGAAGGCTTGCCGGCCGGTTCCGGTTGTCCCGCCAATTTAGCGGCGTACAACCCAACCGCGGGCAGCAGCATCCGCAAAGTCAGTACCCAGTGGCACGCCAGCTACCGGCTGCCGACTCAAATCGACGAAGCCGGCCGCCGCACAAGCTTCAGTTACGACACCGGCGGCAACCTGCTGCGCAAGACCGTCACCGATACCGCGAGCCAACAAAGCCGCAGTTGGAGTTACACCTACAACAGCCTCGGCCAAATTCTGACCGCCGACGGCCCGCGGACCGACGTTAGCGACGTCACCACCTACCGCTATTACACCGATACCGCGTCCACCCACCATATCGGCGACCTGTGGCAGATCAGCAATGCCCTGGGCCACACCACCACCTTTACCGCCTACGACGCCAACGGCCGTCCGCTCGGCCTGACCGCAGCCAACGGCCTGGTGATCAGCTTCGCTTACGACGCCCGCGGCCGGCTGACCCAAAAAAATGTCGGCGGCAACATTACCCGCTACGACTACGATCCTGCCGGCAATTTGACTAAAGTCACCCGGCCCAGCGGCGTGTTTTTCCGCTACACCTACGACGCCGCCCACCGCCTGACCGACATTACCGACGCCTTGGGCGGGCGGATTCATTACACGCTGGACGCCATCGGCAATCGGACCAAAGAAGAGATTCTCGATAGCAGCGGCACCGTCGTCAAAACCCGCAGCCGGGTATTCGACGCCTTGTCCCGCCTGCAACAAGACATCGGCGCCTACAACCAAACTACGAGCTACGCCTACGACGCCAACGGCAATCTGACTCAAACCACCGATGCCGCCGGCCACGTCAGCCAGCGCCAATACGACAGCCTGGACCGGCTGATCCGCACCACCGACGCCTTGAACGGCCAGACCGACTATTATTACGACGCTCAGGACCGCCTGACCCAAGTCACCGACGCTGCCGGTCACAACACCGGATACACCTACAACGGCCTGGGCGACCTGACCCGCGTCGACAGCCCCAACACCGGCGCGACTCAATACGCCTACGACGCCGCCGGCAACCTGACTCAAACCACCGACGCCGCCAACATCACCGCCCTCAACCGTCTGCTGGGTATCGATTATCCCGGCAGCGAAGCCGACGCCGAATTCGGTTACGACGGCACTGCCGGCAATATTGCCGGTCAGCAAGGCCGGTTGACCGACGCCCGCCGCGGCGATATCGCTACCCGCTACCAATTCGACCTGCGCGGCAACCTGCTCGGCAGCGCGGTACGCAAACCATCCAATGGCACCGTACTCAGCGATTTGGCTTTCGGCTACGATGCCGACGACCGCGTCGTCCACACCCAGCCCGCCAGCGGCCGCCGCCTGCAATACCAATACGACGCCGCCGGACAAGTCCGGCGCCTGCAAGTCGCCGACACCGTATCCGGCACCACCACCACCACCCGGCTGCTGGCGGACAAGATCGTCCACCTGCCGTTCGGCCCGGTCGCCGGCCTGACCTACGGCAACGGCCTCAACGACATTCGCCAATACGACCTGGATTACCGCCTGACCCGGCAGACCGCCGGCAACCTGTTTCGCCAGCAATACGGCTACGACAGCCTGGGTAACATGACCTTGAGCAACGACGAAACCGCCAGTCTGGCCCGACAAACTTACACCTACGACGCCGTCGGCGAACTAACCGCTCTGAGCCACGCCAATCCACTGCAAAATCAAAATTACCAATACGATGCGGTGGGTAACCGTACCCAGCAATCCAGCCCTGGCGGCGGCACGGCGGATTACCGGTACGATCCGGACAGCCAGCAATTGTTGGGGACGGTGATGGGCAGCCCTGCGACCGGCCAACAACTCAACCACTTCCGGAGCGACGCCCGCGGCGCAATCGACCGCTCGCAAACCGAACTGAAATCGTCGTTCTGGAATGTGCTCAGCACGCCGGTCGATTACCTGTACGCCGCGGACCAACGCCTAGTGCAGATCAATAGCGGCACTAGCATGCTGGCCGGCTACGCCTACGACGCCTTCGGGCGCCGGGTCGGCAAAACCCGGCCGGGCAAGCCGTTGCAAACTTTCGCCTACGCCGGTAGCCAGCTACTGGCCGAAAACGCCGGCACGCCCAGCCACTACGCCTACCTGGACGGCCAACCGCTGGCTCGGATCGACGGCAGCGCCGCCAACAGCCCGATCTACTACTTTCACAACCACCCGCTGGGCGTGCCGCTGAAAGCCAGCAACGCCGCCGGGCAAACCGCCTGGGCTGCCCAACTCCAACCCTTCGGCCTGATGCAGACCACCACGAACGCCATCAGCCAAAACCTGCGCTTCCCCGGCCAGTACTTCGACGCCGAATCCGGCCTGCACTACAATATGGCCCGTTATTATTCGCCCGAACTCGGCCGCTATCTGCAATCGGACCCGATTGGGTTGGCGGGGGGGATTAATACTTATGCCTATGTTCGGAATAATCCGCTGAGGTACACTGATAGGCGCGGACTTTTAGTTGACGCGGTACTTGATACAAACACCAATACGCTTACGGTTACTGACCAAGATACGGGCGCGAGTGTAACTGCTAATGCATTTACTGGCGGTTATGCTAATCAACCATACGGATTTGTCACGCAAACAAATACCGCTCCTTTCCTTCCAGCACCTGCTGGAACCTATTACATAACAGACAACCCGAATTTTAGTGTTGCTCACTATCAGTGGTACGGTTTATTAAGGCAGGATAATAGAATAGATGATTATTTCTATGAAAATGGTGTGCAACGAAGCGGAGCCAGATTGCATCCAGGAAGGCTAAGTTACGGATGTGTAACTGTTAATTCATCTAATAGCTATGGTAGCAGCGGTTACAGTCAGTGGGATCAAATAAATAATTTAATAAGCAATACTTCCACAACAGCTATTCCTTATAGATCTGGACCTTATCCGTGGAACCCAACAGAAGACATTACTTCGTACGGTACATTGACAATTAAATAACAACCTAATATGACTAAAAAAATATGTACTATAGCTTTGTTTCAGTTAGTAAATTTAATTTTTTGCAACAATAATGCTATTGCCGGTGGAGATGATTATTCAATTGTAAGAGTTACTGCTTTTTCTGAGTTGAGCGGGGTTTATACTATAGGTGTACAGGGGCAGCACGATAATCAACAAGTGTTTGGTGGATGCCAACAGCTTGATATAAAATTAAAATATCAATACGTCCCTTGGTATTCATGGCTGCCATTTATTCAAACAACTCATCCATCAAAAGAGGATAATGAAGAAGCTCTTAACTTTGTTCATAAATCTTTTATAGATCGGAGAGAGATATATTTTACAGTCGCAGGTAATGGCTTGATTGAAACAAAGGCTAAATGTGTCTTTGAAAGCAAAGGCTTGCGACAATCTGGTCAATTTGTTTTCTCATATTACCATCCGTTCTAATTTCATATAATGAACGGGGTCAGGTCTAGCAATTAAGCGTCCTTGAAAGCCGGGTAGGGTACGCATCGGGTACCTGTTTCTTATCCGACAAACTTACACCTACGACGCCGTCGGCGAATTGCCCGCTCTGAGCCACGCCAATTCGCTGCAAAATCAAAATTACCAATACGATGCGGTCGGTAACCGTACCCAGCAATCCAGCCCTGGCGGCGGCACAGCGGATTACCGGTACGATCCGGGCAGCCAGCAATTGTTGGGGACGGTGATGGGCAGCCCAGCGACCGGCCAACAACTCAACCACTTCCGGAGCGACGCCCGCGGCGCAATCGACCGCTCGCAGGCAGAGTTTAAATCGTCCATCCGGAATGTGTTCAGCAGGCCGGTCGATTACCTGTACGCCCCGGACCAACGCCTGGTGCAGATCAATAGCGGCGGCGGCCCGCTGGCCAGTTACGCCTACGACGCCTTTGGTCACCGGATCGGCAAAACCTGGCCGGGCAGGCCGTTGCAAACCTTCGCCTACGCCGGCAGCCAGCTACTGGCCGAAAACGCCGGCACGCCCAGCCACTACGCCTACCTGGACGGCCAACCGCTGGCTCGCATCGACGGCAGCGCCGCCAATAGCCCGATCTACTACTTTCACAACCACCCGCTGGGCGTGCCGCTGAAAGCCAGCAATGCCGCCGGGCAAACCGTCTGGGCCGCCCAACTCCAACCCTTCGGCCTGATGCAGACCACCACAGCCGCCATCAGCCAAAACCTGCGCTTCCCCGGCCAGTACTTCGACGCCGAATCCGGCCTGCACTACAATATGGCCCGTTACTACTCGCCCGAACTCGGCCGCTATCTGCAATCGGACCCGATTGGGTTGGCGGGGGGGATTAATACCTATGCCTATGTGGGAAATAACCCGGTCAATGCGGTGGATCCGTTAGGATTGTATGAATTTAGTTCAAATTGCCAACAGAAACATAGAGAACAAGTTGACAAAGCGTGTCCAATAGCACAGGAAAAATCAAATATTGGAGGTGCTGGCAATGCGTTTTCTCAAGTGTTAGATAACACTACGTTTGATTGTTCATTTCCTCCAAAGCTTCCTAAGACAAAGAATGATTGCGGAATAAACTACGGCAACACTATCTACCTAATTAAGGCCTTTAACAATAAACAATGTGGATCACTAGAAAACACAATTGGGCATGAAGTTTCCCATTCCCCTCCTTTTAATTATAGAGAGGATAATGCTTTTATATTTGAATATGGTTTATTTGGTAAAACTCCTGTCAATCCGGCAACTTTTAGGAAAAATTATCCGGAGCTACCTGGAGCTGCCTATGAAAATTATGAAGACTTTTATAACAATATTTATTTATGGTAAAGCTATTTCTTTTTGTGCTACTGCTTGTTAATTCAATGCTTATTCAGGCAAGAACGCACCCAAATGAGTCTGGTCAGGAAGTGCTAAATCGAGTGGCAGTCGATGCGGACACAATTTTTAGAGGTCGTGTTTTACGGGAAAAAGCAATCAAGAATGGATTGGTTTTTGCTGATGGGGATACTCTTTCCATAGGTATAATGGAAGTCGAAGTTATAAAAGTTTATCGGGGAAATATTCTGAAAAACGATAAATTATTGCTTTGTACTTGGTTTTTAGATTACGAGGCAGCTTTTGATAATTCGAATCTCCATGACTCAATATTTTTTGGCGTCAAAATAGATAATAATAAGGTGCTTATTCCAGATACTTATGGGTATATTTGGAGTGCGGAAGAAAATGAACAAAATATATACAGGGCGTTAAAACTGAAACACAAAAAGCATAGCAATCCATTTTCAGAGGTCTTTTCTAATGCCAAAATAACAAGTAATTCGTGTATTGGGCCTATTAAATGGCATTAAAGGCTTTAAGTCGGAACGCACTGCGGGTCCGCCGAATGGTGATATTTGGGAGCAGAGCGGGGTCAGGTCTAGCAATTAAGCATCCTTGAAAGCCAAGTAGGCCACGCATCGCGTACCTGTTTCTTATCCGACAAACTTGCACCTACGACGCCGTCGGCGAACTAACCGCTCTGAGCCATGCCAATCCGCTGCAAAATCAAAATTACCAATACGATGCGGTCGGTAACCGTACCCAGCAATCCAGCTCTAGCGGCGGCACGGCGGATTACCGGTACGATCCGGACAGCCAGCAATTGTTGGGGACGGTGATGGGCAGCCCTGCGACCGGCCAACAACTCAACCACTTCCGGAGCGATGCCCGCGGCGCAATCGACCGCTCGCAAACCGAACTGAAATCGTCGTTCTGGAATGTGCTCAGCACGCCGGTCGATTACCTGTACGCCGCGGACCAACGTCTGGTGCAGATCAATAGCGGCACTAGCATACTGGCCGGCTACGCCTACGACGCCTTCGGCCGCCGGGTCGGCAAAACCCGGCCGGGCAAACCGTTGCAAACCTTCGCCTACGCCGGCAGCCAGCTACTGGCCGAAAACGCCGGCACGCCCAGCCTCAAAACAGAATGGGGTCAGGTCTAGTATTTCTAGATCTGACTCCCTTTTTATGCCCCCCTTTTTACAATCAAAGTTGTGGCTGATTTCGCTCTCCTGCTGTCGATCTTTTTTAGTTTAAAACTTATATGCCTATTGATCGAAGCAGTAGCTATTGCCTTCCGGCCAACCGCGATGAGTTCATCAAACGTGTTTGATGTTTTACCGACCGGATTTTTCAGTCACGAGTATCCGTACTATGGCTGATGTATTTGTTATCACTGTTTTAATGCTTGACTTTCACGTTTAGCATGGAAACTTACTATTTCGTTTGTAAACCAAAATCATAATTTGAAGCAGCGGAGTGTTGTCATGAAATCAAGCAAAACTATTTTATTGGTGTTAGTTGCGTTTTTAGTTAGCGGTTGCGGTGATCAATGGTGGTGCGGTGATGATGGTTGTAATGCGGCTTCGTCCAAGTCGATGGTTAGGCAATCTGAATAATGGTTTTCAATCCGGTTTTCGGTTTGACGGTATTAGTTTAAATCGCGAGTAAATTGAGTTATTTATTTGACTTACGGCCTTACAGCGTACAACAGAGCGGGCTCAGGTTTAGAAATTAAGCGTCCTTGAAAGGTTTTGCTATATTTCCAGACCTGACACCTTTTCGTCGGGATCACTTCATAAAGCCCCCGGCCTTGCCGGAGAGATATTTACTACCGACAGTCGCCTCCAAATCCTTATCAATTGAAAATTTAGCTTTGATATTTGGCTTCATAAATGGAATATTTTTTATTTGGAACAACTGCTAGTACTACTAATGCTTTCGGTGGTTTCGTAGGTATAGGGCGTACCCCAATAGCAGTCCGATTTATCGATGTGCTGGTCTACGGAGTTTTGCAGCATTATAAGGTTATCTCTGATATAAGCTTCATATTGTCGACCGGCCGAAGCGGTGAAGCTCAGCCTGCATACACGGTCTTGCGCCGTCACTCGATACGGTGTCGTGCTAGTATTCGTTTGTTCACAGACAGTCTTTTTCTTTTTATCTACCTCTTTCTCTGTACAGGAGCAGTAACCATATGAATAGCTGGTGTTGCCGTTTTGTTCTTTATGAAGAATAGCGGACTGCGTGGTTTTTAGACTCTGCTCTCCAGGTAATACCTTAATAGTTGTAAAGCGATCCAAGAATGCAGTTGTTGGCTTCCACCACGAATTATCCCTACTAATATTTTCAACAGAAATATTTGGACCCCATGAGGTAGCAAACCAATCTTCGGAAAACCAAGTCAACATATTCAACGGAAATATCCAAAACAATGGCACTCGAGAGATAGCGGGTGCTTTAAGTGCGATAGTAGCCACTTGATTATCGGTTAACTCCGGGCCGCGATAACCTTTGATGGTGCAAGCGGGTAGAAACACTATGCATGGCAAAATCAAATACCTACGATTTATTCGAGACATGGTCACAATCTTGAATTGAATTTTTTAAGCCCGGAATCATTTCTGGCAATTTAATTAAGCCGCCTCGCTGACTGCACCCTGTTTGGCCCAACTTTAGCTTAACAGCCAATGCATTCGCCTTTACATGCACGCCCTATATCTTCAATGCAGTATTGTTTGTCTGCATATTCGCAATACAAGTTGTAGATAAAGCTGTTCTCACAATTGCAGCGAGCCTTCTTGTCCAAGGGGCTACTGAGGCGATAGACAAAGCCATCCTGAATGCCGAGTTGTACGTCGAGCTGAAACAACGATGGCAATGCAACCGGATTTTGGGGATTGATTTGTTCTTGTATGCAAGCCAATCGCCAGGCATCTTTTATTCCAATATTCGCATGATTGGTCGCGATCATGATTTTGATAGGCGTATGGTGCAAAAAACGGCCGAATGCATTTCGGCAAAATTGCCAGTAAGAGCGAGTGAGCAAGGTAAACTCGCACCAAGCATCATCTGCAATCAGAGAAGGTATTGCTACAATTTTGCGTCCGGTTTTATGATAGATTGCGAAATAGTTTTGTAATCCTTGTAAAACCTGACTTATCTGGTTATCAGTAAGGTCTGGATATTTTTTACTTAGCCGATTCTGAATATTCGGATTAAACTCGTAATTTCTGATATATTCCAATTGTCTTGATTTTTTTAGACTGATTTTAATGATAATAGCAACAGTCAAACCGATTAACGTCCAAAACAGTAATCTGCTGTCAATTTGATAACCCCAAAAATTCACCATTCTTCCTCCATTGTTACGCTTCAAATGCACTAATCATCCACTATCAAGGTGTTTGGATTGATCGCTAATAAATCATGTCGGGTTAATCATTGAACAAAATCCGGTATATGTCTGCGGCAAGTGCCGAATGACAGGCGAGCGGTGTCGAAATACCGGTTTTTTCCTGGTTAAAGCGTATCGATTGCTAAGCGGGTATCAGTTAATCCTGCAACTGTTGGTATTGGCACGAAGTCGCTAGGTGATGGAGTAGAACAGAAGCAGAACAGGGTCAGGTCTAGAGCATCCTGATGGCCGTAAGGCGGATGAATTGCAAGGTGCGTGTTCGTAAGGCGGATTCGGAGCGGTAGCAACAATCCGCCAAAACTTTAAAACCACCCGCGTTTTGCTATCGCGAAAACGCCCTACGGTCCGGATTAGCGTTTCCGCGACAGTATTGGCAGCCAAACCAAAAACGGAGCCGAGTACACCGCAAAAGATGCTAACAGGCCCGGTATACCGTGTGGAGCCACTACCGTTTCGGTCAAAAACAGGGTGTCGCCGAAAATCGCTGCAACCGGTAGGTAGTAAAACGACAGCATCACCAGAACGACAAAACCGAATGGTAGCGGCGCGCCGAAAATCAGCAGCATTTCCAATAGGTTCGGCAGTACCGCTGCTAGCAGAAAAAGCCGCCATAAGATGCGGTATCGGTTCGGCTGGGGCGTATTCATCTTCAGCGCGATTTGGCAGGTTTGAATGGATAAGGGAGCCGCTAAAAATTGCACTGCGATAAGTTCGGTGCGGACGGAAGCTCTCAGAAGTGGCTCCATTCG
>NZ_PPPU01000001.1 GCF_006483455.1 Methylomonas koyamae | reverse complement strand
TGCGCCACAAATACTTGGAACCGGAGCGGGCCAAGCGTTCTCGCTAAGACATCGGTTCGCCTTGCCACCGTTGCAACAGTGCGCGGTGGGCTGTCTTATCGGGTAAGCCGGGGCGGGCGCCCAAGCGGGTGCAACATAACCCGCCGGCGGCACTGGCATAACGTAGCAACTCGGGCCAGGCCAAACCGGCCGCCAAACCGGCGGCGAAGGCGCCGTGAAACGCGTCTCCGGCCCCGGTGGTATCGATCGCCGTGACCGGCGGCGCGGCCAAACGGCCTGCTTCCTGACCGGTCCGCCAAACCAGGCCGCGTTCGCCCAACGTGACCACCACCCAGGGTGCAATTTCCGCCAACCCCGACAGCGCCGCGTCAACGCCTCCGGAATGCTGAAGCGCAAATTTTTCCGAACACACCAAGTAGTCCATTTTGTCCAGCAAGGCTTCGGTGCCGGAATGTAACGATCCGGCATCCAGAACGGTCGGAATCTTTTCGGCGGCGCAGCGCTCCAGCAAGCGCGCTGAAATATGCGGCTCGTGGCCGTCGCACAACACCACTTTGGGCCGGATCACCCCGAAGTCCACACTGTCTGCCGGTAGCGCTCGCGTGTCGCCTTTGTAATTAATCAACGCGCGCTTGCCGTCGGGCTTGACCAGTACTGCCGACAATGGCGTCGGCGAGTCGCCGCGGACGATGCAGCAGGTATCGACCCCATGGCTTAGCAATTCGCTTAAATGGCTATCGCCGTAGACGTCGTTGCCCAAATAGCCGCTGAATCCTACGCGGTAACCCAGGTTCGCCACCATGACCGCGGCGTTTGCCGCCGGGCCGCCGCCGCAGCCGAGCAAAGCGGCGGCCACCGTTTTTTCGTCGGCTGCGGGATGGTGCGGCACGCTGAACACCAGGTCGTAGCTGGCATGGCCGACGCAAAGTACATCCAAATCAATCAAGTCCGGTTCCATATGCAGGTGTGGTTAGCGTTTAATCCAGGCCTTTGCTGCGGTTTTCCATCCGCCGCAACAATTCGCCGATGATGGCTCGGTACAATTCTTCGCCCAAATATTTGTCTTCGACGCCGCTGTCGATGCTGGGGTTGTCGTTGACTTCGATAACGTAGCCCTTGCCGTTGATTTCCTTGACGTCGACGCCGTAGAGGCCGTTGCCTATCGGCTGGGTGGCTTTCAACGCCGCGTCCAGCACCGGCTTCGGTACTTCGAAGGTCGGCAGCGTGGCGAAATTGCCGCTGTCGGTGCGGTTGGTGCCGTGGCGGTAAATCTGCCAATGGTTTTTCACCATGAAATAGCGGCAGGCATACAGCGCTTTGTGGTTGAAAATGCCGATCCGCCAGTCGAAATCGGTATAAAGAAACTCCTGTGCCAGCAATAAAGCCGATTGTTCGAACAATTCGCCGACCTTGGTTTCCAGTTCGGCCCGGTTATTGACTTTGACGATGCCGCGCGAAAACGAGCCGTCCGGGACTTTGATGACGACCGGAAAGCCGGCGATGGCTTCCAGCTTGTCCAGGTGTTCGGTGTTGCCTTTATGCAGAATCCAGGTTTTCGGTGACGGCACTTTGTGGGTGCGGAACAGATCGGCCAGATAGACCTTGTTGGCACAGCGCAAAATCGAGGTCGGGTCGTCGATCACCACCAAGCCCTCCGCTTCGGCCTTTTTCGCGAAGCGGTAGGTATGGTGGTCGATCGCCGTGGTTTCGCGGATGAACAGGCCGTCGAACTCGGGCAAGCGGCCGTAGTGGTTGTGGGTGATCAATTCCACGTCGACACCCATTTGCCGGCCCACCGCAATGAACTTCTTCAGCGCGCCGCGGTTGCTGGGCGGCAGGGCTTCCGCCGGATTGATCAAGATCGCCAGATCGAAGCGGGCATTCTTGCGGGCCCGGCTTTTACGCCAGACTTTTTTGCTGAAGCGGTCCAGAGCCTCGGCAAACAGGGTTTGCATCGTGTCGTCCAACTGGCTGGGCGAAACCGCTTTCAAATCGGTGATTTGCCACTGCTGCTCCAGGCTCAGCGTGATTTCCAGAATCGGGCAGGCGAAACGTTCGAACAACAAGCGGGCCAGTTCCTGAAATGCCGGTTCCGGCGTCGTGCCGAAATAACTGTACAACCGGTATTCGCCGGTCTGGTGCTGGTGCTTGAGGGCGCGGGCCAAGGGTTGGTTCAAATCCTCCAGCTGCAGTCGGTACAACGCATTTTTGCCCAGATCGTTGATGATCTTCACCGAGGGAATCACATGGTGATTACGGGCTTCGGCCAGCAACGAGCAATAGTAACCGTCCGACAGATAGCTATAGCTACTGCACAGATTGATAACCCGCACCCGTTGGTCGGGGTCGCTCTGTTCCATGGCCAGATAGGTTTCGAAACTGACGACCTGCTCGCTGGGATAATAAGGGTTCCAGTCGGAAAGATTGTCGACGACCAGCAGCGTACTTGCCATGTTGCTCAAACTCGGTGGGTTGGGGAGGCTGAATTTTGAAACCAGACAGGTTTTTAAACAAGGAGTAATATTTCTGCTTTATCCGACCGAGGCTGCTTGCTGCGAAATGTCCTATTCCTATGCCGATATCGATGCCAGCGTTTTTCCTGCCAGTTATGCCGAAGCCAGGCAACAGTGGTTACAACGGGTGGCCGCACTCGATTGCTCGATGCAATTACAGGCGTTTCCCTGTTCCGGCCTCGGGCCGGACGGCGAAGCGCTGATAACCGATAGCGTCTGGTTGGGCGATGCCGATGCCGCCAACGTCGTGGTGGTATTGGGCGCCACTCACGGCATCGAAGGATTTGTCGGTAGTGCCGGCCAAATCGATTTGCTCGATTCGTTGCGGGCCGGGCGGGTAGTCATGCCACAGACAAGCGCGATTTTGTTGGTACACGCGTTGACACCCTGGGGTTACGCCTGGCTGCGGCGTTGCGACCGGGATGGCGTCGATTTGAACCGGAACGCGGTGGACTTTTCGGCGTCGTTGCCGGAAAACCCGGATTACAAGCGGCTGCGAGAGGTCATATTTCAGCCCGACGCCGAGCAACGCCGCCAGGCCTTCGCCGATTATGCAGCGCAATACGGCCGGGTCGCGTTGGAGCAGGGCATCAGCGGCGGCCAATACGCCGATTCGGAAGGCCCGTTCTACGGCGGCCGGGCTCCGGCACATGGCCGCTTGGTGTGCGAAGCATTGATCAGCAAATACGCGCTGCAGCAGCGGCGGTTGGCGGTCATCGACTTGCACAGCGGGCTGGGGCCTTACGGTTACGGCGAAATCATTTGCGACCACAGGCCGGACAGTCCCGGTGCGGCAGTGGCCAAGCGTTGGTATGGCGATTCGGTGACCTTGCCGCTGGCCGGTACCTCGAGTTCGGTGCCGAAGCTGGGCCTGTTGGATTATCTGTGGCACGCGGCGATGACGCCGGAAAGCTGCTATGTCACTTTGGAGTTCGGCACCTTCAGCACCGACCGTTTGTTCGAAACCCTGCTGCGGGACCACCTGATCTGGGCCCAGGGCGGGAACGGCGCCGAGCGGCAGGCGAACGCCCAGCTCATGCTGGCTCACTTTTGCCCGGCGGCAACGGCCTGGAGAGAAATGGTGTTGTTCCGCATCCGCCAAGTGATCGGTCAGGCTTTGCCGGGAGTGTCGGTTTGAATATCGGCTTGCGGCCGGCGCAAAACGCCGATCTGGCGGCCTTGGTCGCTCTGGAGAATGCCAGTTTCAATACCGATAAATTGAGCCGGCGCAGCTTCAAACACTGGTTGGCCAGCGAGCACCGGGCGTTGTTACTGGCTGAATACGATGGTCAAGCGGCCGGCTATATCCTGATCATTTACCATCCCGGTACCCGGCTGGCGCGGATTTATTCGTTGGCCGTGGCGCCGCAATTGCGCGGAAACGGTATTGCCAAGGCCTTGATGCAGGCCGGCGAGCAAGCGGCCGAAGCCGACGGCCGCCTGTATTTGCGGCTGGAAGTCAGCGTTGATAATTTGCCGGCAATCGGACTTTACGAGACCTTGGGATACAAAAAATTCGGCTTGTACCGCGACTATTATCAAGATCATAAAGATGCCTTGCGCTACCAAAAGCGCATTCGCCGTTACCACGACCAGCCGCAGCAGCGGCCGGTGCATTGGCTGCGGCAAACCACGCCGTTTACCTGTGGGCCGGCCTCGTTGATGATGGCGCTGCACGCGTTAAACAAACAATATTTGCCGTCGCGGGAAGAGGAAATCGAAATCTGGCGCGAAGCAACGACGATTTTTATGACCTCGGGCCACGGCGGCTGCCATCCGTTGGGGCTGGCATTGGCCGCAAAACGCCGGCAATTCGCCGTTGAGGTTTGGATCAACCAAAGCGGCCCGCTGTTTATCGACAGCGTGCGCAGCGAGGATAAGAAACAGGTGGTCGAATTGGTCGACAACCGCTTCAAACACCTGGCGGCCGAGCAGGGGGTCGCCGTGGTTTACGCCAATATTACCCAGAACGATTTGACCGCCGCCTTCGAGGCCGGAGCGATTCCGTTGATTTTGATCAGCACCTTCGCGATGGATCGCAAGAAAACCCCGCATTGGGTGGTCATGAGCGGTTTCGATAAAGACTGCCTGTACATGCACGATCCTGATCCGGAAGAGGGCCGGCAAAGCGAGCTGGACTGCCAATTCATTCCGGTCGCGCGTGAGGATTTCGACCGGATGTGCTGTTTCGGCAAGAGCCGTTTGCGTACCGCGGTGATTGTCAAAGCCGGTTGACCCGTGTCAGGCCGCGCCTAACAATTTCGCAGCGCATTCTCTTCCGCCGCGGCAGCGGCTAAAATACGCCACTTTCAGCCAGCGGAACCGAAACCGAAATGCATCCCTCCGATCGAGACGAACAGAAAAAAGTGAAAAACATTGCCGCCATCGTTTACCTGTTGGTGTTGGGGTTTCTGGTCGGCGGTTCTTATCTGCACCAGCAACGCACGGAAACGGCGGCGGCTAGTCCGGAACTTGCGGCGAAACCTCAGCCGCAATAAACCCTGAATCCCGGATATTGCCCGGCGAATTGACATCGCCAGGCAACAACAGTAACTTAGCCGGCTTTCTCAAAAAAGCCGTTCGCAAAATCTGACCAACAAGAGCCGTTAATGGAAGAATTTCACCGCATCAGCCGTCTGCCGCCTTACGTATTCAACATCGTCAACGAACTGAAAGCCAAAGCGCGCGCCGCAGGCGACGATATCATCGACTTCGGCATGGGCAATCCCGACCAACCGACGCCGAAGCACATCCTGGACAAGATGGTGGAAGTGGCGCAACGCGGAGACACCCACCGTTATTCGGTCTCGAAAGGGATCCCTCGCTTACGCAAGGCCATTTGCGGCTGGTACAAAAAGCGTTTCGACGTCGATCTTGATCCCAATACCGAAGCCATCGTCACGATCGGCTCGAAAGAAGGTTTGTCGCATCTGGCCTTGGCAACCCTGGGCCCCGGCGACGTGGTATTGGTGCCGAATCCGGCCTATCCGATCCATCCCTACGGTGTGGTGATCGCCGGTGCCGACATTCGCCACGTGCCGCTGACTCCCGGCGTCGATTTCTTCGCCGAATTGCAGAAAGGCATCGACGAGTGCTGGCCGAAACCGAAGATGCTTATTTTGAATTTTCCGGGCAACCCGACCTGCCAGTGCGTGGAACTGGACTTTTTCGAAAAAGTCGTCGCCATCTGCAAGGAACACAATATCTGGATCGTCCACGACATCGCCTATGCCGATATCGTGTTCGACGGCTATGTTGCGCCGTCGATCCTGCAGGTGCCGGGTGCGAAGGATATTGCCGTCGAGTTTTTCACCTTGTCCAAAAGCTACAACATGCCGGGCTGGCGGATCGGTTTCATGTGCGGCAATCCGACCTTGGTCTCGGCATTGACCCGGATCAAGTCGTATATGGATTACGGCGCATTCACGCCGATTCAGGTCGCGGCGATCACCGCACTGGAAGGGCCGCAGGATTGCGTGCAGGAAATCTGCGACATGTACAAATCGCGCCGCGACGTGTTGTGCGACGGCTTGAACGCGATGGGTTGGCAGGTCGAAAAACCGAAGGCAACCATGTTCGTCTGGGCCAAAATCCCGGAAGCCTACCGCGAGATGGGCTCGATTGAATTTGCCAAAAAGCTGATCATCGATGCCAAGGTGGCGGTATCGCCCGGCGTCGGTTTCGGCCAATTCGGCGACGACCATATCCGTTTCAGTCTGATCGAAAACGAGCAACGCACCCGCCAAGCCTTGCGCAGCATCCGTAATATGCTGAAAAAAGACAACGTTGTATAATCGCCCGCCGTTTTGGGTAAACAGAAGGAGTCGGATTTGAAGCCGGTTAGAGTTGGAGTATTGGGGCTGGGCACCGTCGGCGGCGGTACCGTCAACGTGTTGAAACGCAATGCCGAAGAAATCGCCCGCCGCGCCGGCCGCGAAATCGTCGTGACGCGAGCGTCGGCGCGCGACTTGAATCGCGACCGCATCTGCCATACCCAGGGCATTGCCTTGACCACCGATCCATTCGAAATTGTCAACGACCCGGATATCGACGTCGTCGTTGAGCTGATTGGCGGCTACGACTTGGCGAAACAACTGGTGTTGACCGCGATCGCCAACGGTAAACACGTCGTCACCGCCAATAAAGCGCTGATCGCGTTGCATGGTAACGAGGTGTTCGCCGAAGCCAGCAAACAAGGCGTGATGGTGTTGTTCGAAGCGGCCGTGGCCGGCGGTATCCCGATCATCAAAGCCATCCGCGAAGGCTTGGCCGGCAACCGGATCAAGTGGCTGGCCGGCATCATCAACGGCACTGGGAACTTCATTCTGACCGAAATGCGCGACAAAGGCCGCGATTTCGACGACGTGCTGAAAGAGGCGCAAGCCCTGGGTTACGCCGAAGCCGACCCGACTTTCGACGTCGAAGGCATCGATGCCGGCCACAAGCTAACGATTCTGGCCTCGATCGCGTTCGGCATTCCGCTGCAATTCGACAAAGTCTTTACTGAAGGCATTACCAAGATCACCCGGCTCGACGTGGAATATGCGGAGGCCCTGGGCTACCGGATCAAAAACCTGGGCATCGCCCGCAAAACCGACGACGGTATCGAGTTGCGGGTGCATCCGACCTTGATTCCGAAACGGCGCTTGATCGCCAATGTCGACGGCGTCATGAACGCGGTGCTGGTATGCGGCGATGCGGTCGGCCCGACTTTGTATTACGGCGCCGGGGCCGGCGCGGAACCGACCGCATCGGCAGTCGTCGCCGATTTGGTCGACGTCGTCAGAGCGATGACCAGTGACCCGGAAAACCGGGTGCCGCATCTGGCGTTTCAAGCGGACGCCATCGCCGATATTCCGGTGCTGCCGGCCGACGCGATCAAAACCGCCTATTACCTGCGGTTGACCGCCGAGGACAAACCCGGCGTGTTGGCCGACGTCAGCCGCATTCTGGCGGCGCACCACATCAGCATTGAAGCCCTGATTCAAAAGGAGCCGCCGGCAGGCGAAACCTCGGTACCAATCATTATGCTGACTCAGCAGACGCTGGAACATGAAATGAACGCGGCGATTGCCGACATCGAAGCCCTGGCCACCGTCAGCGGCAAAGTCGCGCGCATCCGCCTGGAAACCTTAGGATAAACAATGGCAAAACCCACACGCTACACCGGCCTGATCGATCGTTACCGCGACCGTTTGCCGGTCTCCGACGATACCCGCATCATTAGTCTTTGCGAAGGCGACACCCCGCTAATCCAACTGCAAAATATTCCGCGTCTGATTGGTAAGGATGTCGACATTTATGTCAAGTTCGAAGGCCTGAACCCGACCGGTTCGTTCAAGGATCGCGGCATGACCATGGCCGTGACCAAAGCGGTGGAAGAGGGTAGCCAAGCCATTATCTGCGCCTCGACCGGCAACACCTCGGCGGCGGCTGCGGCCTATGCCGTGCGCGCCGGCATCCGCGCCTTCGTATTGATCCCGGAGGGCAAGATTGCGTTGGGCAAATTGGCGCAGACCATGATGTACGGCGCCAAGATTATTCAGATCAAAGGCAACTTCGATGCCGGCATGGCAATAGTCAAGGAAATCGCCGACCATGCACCGGTGACGATCGTCAATTCGATCAATCCTTATCGGCTGGAAGGTCAAAAAACCGCGGCGTTCGAAATCGTCGACGCCCTGGGCGATGCGCCGGATTTCCACTGCCTACCGGTGGGCAATGCCGGCAACATCACCGCTTACTGGAAGGGTTACAAGGAATACTCTACCGACAGTAAAACACATAAAGCCGTGACCAAAAAACGACCGGTGATGTGCGGTTATCAAGCCGCCGGTGCCGCGCCGTTTCTGGCCGGCCACCCGATCGAACACCCCGAGACCGTCGCCACGGCGATACGGATCGGCAATCCGCAATCCTGGGACGGCGCCTGGACCGCACAGAAACAATCCGGCGGTTGGTTTGCCTCTTTCACCGACGAACAAATCCTGGCAGCGCAAAAAATGCTGTCTGCTTACGAGGGCATCTTCTGCGAACCGGCTTCAGCGACTTCGTTGGCCGGAGCCTTGTTCGACATCGGCAACGGCAATATTCCGGAAGGCAGCACCATCGTCTGCACCCTGACCGGCAACGGCATCAAGGACCCGGATACCGCGATCGCCCAATGCCGGGACGACCAGCCGGTGACGGTGGAAGCCACTCTGGACGCAGTGAAAAGAGCGATTCTGGATAACATGTGATCCTGGCATTGTTCCCGCAAAAGCCGGCTGCAGCCGGCTTTTTTATTGGCTGATATGTATCTGCAAAGCGTAAAAAAAGTCATCGTTCCCCGCCCGGAACAGGTGAAAAATCCGCACTTCGGCGAAATGGATCCCGTATTGCAGCGGATTTTCAACAGTCGCGGCATTCAAAATGCGGAGCAACTCGACCGCGGCTTGGTGCGTTTGCCGTCGCCCTGGTTGTTGTCCGGCATGAAAGCCATGGCCGAACACTTGCTTGCCGCCTTGGAGCGGCAAAGCAAAATCACTGTGGTGGCCGACTTCGATGCCGACGGCGCCACCAGTTGCGCGTTGGCATTGAAGGGCTTGGCCTTGTTGGGGGCGGAAAACCTGGATTTCGTGGTCCCGAATCGCTTCGAATACGGTTACGGTTTGACACCGGAAATCGTTGAGCTGGTAAAACGGCAGAATCCGGATGTCATTCTTACCGTCGATAACGGCATTTCCAGTATCGACGGCGTCAAAGCCGCGAAAGCCGCCGGCTTCACGGTACTGATCACCGACCACCATTTGCCCGGCGCAGAACTGCCGGCAGCCGACGCCATCGTCAACCCGAATCTGCCCGACGATAAGTTTCCCAGCCGCAATATCGCCGGCGTCGGCGTCATGTTTTATATCCTGATGGCGTTGCGCATTCGTCTGCGGGAAACCCATTGGTTCGAAAAACGCCGAATTGCCGAACCCAATCTGGCCCAACTACTCGATTATGCCGCTTTAGGTACTGTGGCCGACGTGGTGGCGTTGGATCAGGTTAACCGGATTCTGGTGCATCAGGGCCTGTTGCGGATTCGTTCCGGCCAATGCCAGCCAGGCATAAAAGCCTTGGTGGAAGTCTCCGGCAAGTCCCTGTCAGGCATACACGCCAGCGATTTGGGGTTTGCCGTTGCGCCGCGGCTGAACGCTGCCGGGCGGATGGATGACATGACCCTGGGCATCCAGTGCCTGTTGACCAACGACGCCGGCTTGGCACGGGATATCGCTGAACAATTGCATGTGCTGAACCAGGACCGCAAGGAAGTGGAAGGGCAGATGAAAACCGAAGCCATGGCTTTATTGGCCGAGATGAAGGCTTTGGACGAGCAGCATGTTCCAGCCGGGGTTTGCCTGTTCGACGCCAATTGGCACCAGGGGGTGATTGGGATTCTGGCGGCGCGGATCAAGGACCGCGTGCACCGGCCGGTGATTGCGTTCGCCCCGGCCGAGAATGGCGATATCAAAGGCTCGGCCCGGTCGATTGCCGGCGTGCACGTGCGCGACGTGCTCAGCGACATCGCCGCCAAGCATCCGCAGATTTTGACTAAATTCGGCGGCCACGCGATGGCGGCCGGCTTGACCATAAAGCTGCACGATTATCCGCATTTTGCGCTGGCCTTCGCGGAAACGGTGGCGGGCAAACTGGCAAACGTCGACTTGCAGCAGAAGGTTTATTCCGACGGCGAACTCGACGAACGCCATCTGAGCTTGGAATTCGCCGAAACCTTGCGCCAGGCCGCGGTGTGGGGGCAGGCGTTCCCGGAGCCGGAATTTCATGGCGTGTTCGACGTGATCCAATGCCGTATCGTCGGCCAGCAACACCTGAAATTTGTGTTGCGATTGCCGTTCGGCGGGCAACTATTGGATGCGATTGCCTTTTTCGCCGATCATCCGGAAAAATGGCTTGGCTGCCGCAAAATCAACGCGGCGTACAAATTGGACATCAACGAATTTCGCGGTCAACGCAGCCTGCAACTGTTACTGCACTACTTGGAAAAATGGGAGTGAGTTGGCCAATGACTGAAAAAGTTTTGCGCTGGATCGAGACCTACCCGGTTGCCCTAATTCTGACGGCTTTGGCGGTGCGCGCCATATTTTTGTTGGCAAACGGGCTGGATTTGATCGGCGACGAAGCGTATTACTGGGACTGGTCGCGGCGGCCGGATTGGTGTTACTACAGCAAACCGCCGATGGTGGCCTGGCTGATCGGCCTGTCTACCTGGTTACTGGGCGATTACACCGTTGCGGTGCGAATGCCGACCTTGGTGTTGGGGACGGTATTTCTCTGGTTTTTTTATGCGACGGCACGCGCTTTTTACGGCGGCCGCGGCGGGGCCTTGGCCTTGTTGTTGATTTTGGCGACGCCGATCAATGTGCTGGCTAATTTTTTGATGACGATCGATCCCCCGTTGTACTGCTTTTGGATCATCGCGATTTACCATTTGCGCCGCGCCCTATTCGATGGTCAAGCGCGGGCCTGGTTATGGGCCGGCTGCGCTAGCGCGGCGGCTTTGCTCAGCAAACAGGCGGCATTGGCCTTGCCGGCGATGTTACTGATCTTTCTGGTCACCGATAGCCAGCGCCGCCATCTGCTGAAAAGGGAATTTCTGTTGTATTTATTGCCGATTTTAGTCGCTGCAGTGCCGATCCTGTGGTGGAACCAGCAGCACGATTGGGTCATGTTCGGCCACAGTCGCAGCCACTTCGGCAATCATGAGCCGGTCCCAATTGGCAAGCACGTGCAATGGGCGCGGGATTTTCTGCTGTACCAAATCCTGTTGATATCTCCGGGGATTTTCGTATTGCTGCTGCTGAGCAGCCTGCAGGCCGTGTTCAAGTTCGGTGAACTTGGTGCCGAGCAGCGCTTTCTATTGCTGATGGGGCCGGCGTTATTATTGGGTGTGTTGCTGTTGAGTTTTCTGCAAAAGGCTCAGGGCAACTGGCCGATGCCGTTCTATTTTACCGGACTGATACTATTGGCCGGCGAACGCGCCGCCGGTTACTGGCGGCGCAGCTTCAAATACGCGCTGGCTTTCGGTTATTTGATGGTGATTACCACCTACGCTTTACCGATTCTGTTGCAGGCGTTCAATCTGCAAAACACGGCGCTGGATCCAACCAAACGCTTCAAAAGCTGGCGGGAATTGGCGATCGATGTTCATTTTGAGCGATTGATTAGTGTGCCGAGTGTTGAGGACACGTTTTTGCTGGCGCTAGGCCACCGTTATCTTGCCAGCGAACTGGCATTTTATCTGCCGGACCATCCCCGGACTTACCGCTTCGAAACCAGCGGCGAGGTCAGTAGCCAATATGAGGTATGGCCAGGACCGGTTGAGTACATCGGCAAAAATGGTTTTGTCATCGCCGAACAAACTCGCGACTCGTTGCCGCCGGTCTTGACGACGGCATTTGAGCGGTTTCGGTTCTTGGCGGAAATAGCGAATCCGGATCGGCCGGGGGCGAAATACTATTTGTACCTCGGCGAAAACTTGAAATTCTGGCCGGATCCGGTCAGCCCTGGATTAACTCACAAGGATGCCCATGTTACATCGGACAATTAGGCGCGCCCGGCGCGAACTGGCGATATTGCTGATACTGGCGGGACTCACCACATTGCCGTTTTGGTTTAGTGATTTGGATCTACGTCTGGCCGGATTGTTTTACCGGCCCGACAGCATCGGCGATGTTTGGCCATACCAGCATTGGGGGCTGTGGGAAGTTTTGTACGACTACGCGTTTCCGTTCACGGTATGTGCCGGCACCATTGCGCTGATTGTTTATATCGCCAGCCATTTTCATGCTTATACCCGCAGGTTCCGCTTGCGAGCGTTATATATTCTGTTGGTGATTGCCATCGGTCCCGGATTGGTGGTCAATTTGATCTTCAAAGACCATTGGGGGCGAGCCCGGCCGGTGCATGTCACCCAATTCGGCGGCGAGCATCAATACACGCCGCCGTTGAAATTCGGTCATACCCCGGATAAATCCTTCGTCTGCGGCCATTGTTCGGTCGGATACAGCTTCTTCGTGCTGTATTTTTTATCGCAAAACCATAAGCTGCTGTATTTTGGATTGACACTGACGTTGGCTTGGACGCTGGGCTTTACCCGAATGACCTCGGGAGGGCATTTCGTGTCCGATATTTTATGGTCGGGTTACTTGGTGTTTCTGGTGGCTTATGCCTTGTACTACGGCTGGTATGTGCGGGTTGCCAAATTGCATCTACGCCCCGAGCGTTGACTGTAGCGCCCTTCGCGGCCAACTTGTTTGCCGGCCGGGCCGATTTAACAGGCTGAGTTTTCAAGGCCGGCTTGATATAATGCGTCGGTTTTAGTTCACCTTAACGAGAGATTTGCATGATTCAAGGTAGTATCGTTGCGCTGATTACCCCGATGATGGAAGACGGTGCGGTGGATGAAGCCAGCTTAAAAAACCTGGTTGAATTTCATATAGAGCAGGGCAGCGACGCACTGGTGGCGGTCGGCACCACCGGCGAATCGGCAACTCTCGACGAAGACGAACACTGCGCGGTAATCAAATTCGTGGTTGATTGCGTAGCCGGCCGGATACCGGTGATCGCCGGTACCGGTGCCAATTGCACCCGCGAAGCGATCCGTTTGACTGATCGGGCCAGACAAGCCGGAGCGGACGCCTGCTTGCTGGTGACGCCGTATTACAACAAGCCGACTCAGGAAGGTTTGTACCTGCATTACAAGGCTATCGCCGAGGCAGTGGACATTCCGCAAATTCTGTACAACGTGCCCGGCCGCACCGGTTGCGATTTATTGCCGGAAACGGTAGGCAGGCTGGCCAAGATCGCCAACATCGTCGGCGTTAAAGAAGCCACCGGCAAACTGGAACGCGTCAAACAAATCCGGGATTTAACCGACGCATCGTTTGCGCTTTACACCGGCGACGATGCCACCAGCTGCGAATTTTGCCTGATCGGCGGTAACGGCAGTATCACCGTGACCGGCAACGTGGCGCCCAAGCTGGTGCACCAAATGTTGGCGGCGGCAATGCGGGGCGATAGAGTCGAAGCCGAAGCGATTGACGCCCACCTTACCGGCCTGCACCAGGCCTTATTCATCCAGTCAAATCCAATTCCGGTGAAATGGGCTGTTGCGGAAATGGGTTTGATCGGCAAGGGTATTCGCCTGCCGCTAACCTGGCTCAGCGCGGAATGTTTCGACACCGTGAGAGCTGCGATGCGGCAAGCTGGCGTTTTGCCCTCATGAAATCGACGAATTTTCTACGGTTGGTATTTACCGGCGCTTTGGTCAGCCTTATGCCGGCCTGTAGTTATGTCAAAAGCTGGTTTCCCGACAAAGAGCGCGATTACCAATTCACGACCGAAATTCCCGAATTGGTGATCCCGGACGATCTCAAGCGCAAAACCCTGGCTGCGCCGCCCGCTGCTGCGGTGGTGGCGAAGGCGGAACCGGTTGCCGCTGCAACCCCGCAACCGGTTCCCACGAAATCGGAAGAGGCGGTTGCCCAGTCCAGGCAGCCGACCGAGTCGGTTCGGCCTGCCGAAACCTCGGTACCTGCGCCGCGCCCGGCAGCCACAGCCAATGTCAGCAGCTTGCAAATCGACCAATCCGCGCAGCAAGCCTGGTGGCTGGTAGGCAAGGCCTTGAGCCGGCAAAAACTGGAGGTCGTCGAACGCAATGTCGATAAACGCTATTTCTTCGTTAAATACGACCCGAACGCCATCAAGCCGGACGACGGATCGTTTTTGGATGAAATCAATTTCCTGTTCGGCGACGATCCGAGCCGTGAACAGGAATACAGAATAAGCGTCAACGAGTTGGATGCCCAATCGGCCGAAGTCACCGTGCAAGACGAAGCTGGCACCACGCTGTCCAATGACGTCGCCACCTCTTTACTCAGATTAATTACCGACGGTATCAAGCAGGATATGTCGGCGGAACCCACGGAAGCGCCGGCGGAGAAATAGCCGTTTGCGCTAAGTTCGCGTTTGGCGGCTACGCCGGCGCGGCAAGCACATCTCTTTTGCGTTACAGACCTTCGAATTTATTATGTTGATCCTTCCCGGCACCTCCGCATTGTCCCGTTTCCGTATCGAAAAATTGCTCGGCGATTTACAGGCTATCGAAGCCGGCATCGTCGGCTTCGATGCGCGCTTTCAACATTTCATACAACTCGACGATCAACTAAATCCGGCGGACCAGGCCATGCTGGCGCGCTTACTCGACTACGGCGATGCCGCCGACCGCGCGCCAACTGCCGGCGTTGACCTGGAACCGGCCGGAACCCTGTGGGTGGTGCCGCGTCTGGGTACGATTTCGCCATGGTCGAGCAAGGCCTCGGAAATCGCCGAGCGTTGCGGCTTGACTGCAGTTAAGCGCATCGAACGCGGTATCGAGTACCGTTTTTTTGCCGACTCGCCGTTGGCCGATGCGGTTAAACAGCGTTTGGCGGTGGTGTTACACGACCGGATGACTCAGCAGGTTGTGTCCGACACCGACGGATTGGACTTGTTTGTCAGCCACGCGCCGAAGCCGTTACAAACCGTCGCCATCATCGAACGCGGCCGCGCCGCGTTGGAACAAGCCAACACCGAACTGGGCCTGGCTTTGTCGGCCGACGAGATCGACTATCTGACCGAAAGCTTCAGCCAGTTGGGCCGCAATCCGACCGACGTGGAACTGATGATGTTTGCTCAGGCCAATTCCGAGCATTGCCGCCATAAAATCTTTAACGCCAGTTGGACTATCGACGGCGAGGAACAGGCCAAATCGCTGTTCGCGATGATCCGCAATACCCACAACCTAAACCCGCAAGGGGTGTTGTCGGCATATAAGGACAACGCTTCGGTGCTGGCAGGCCCGACCGCTCAGGTGTTCATCCGCGACGCCGATAGCCATCGCTATGGCTTCGTCGAGGAAGCCGCGCACATTTTGATGAAGGTCGAGACTCACAACCATCCCACCGCGATCTCGCCGCATCCCGGCGCCGCGACCGGTTCCGGCGGCGAGATTCGCGACGAAGGTGCCACCGGCCGCGGTTCCGCGCCCAAGGCCGGTTTGACCGGCTTCAGCGTGTCGCATCTAAAAATCCCCGGTTTTTCGCAGCCCTGGGAAGCCGACAACGGCAAGCCGGAACGCATCGCCTCGGCTTTGGACATCATGCTGGAAGGCCCGATTGGCGGCGCGGCGTTCAACAACGAATTCGGCCGGCCCAATCTGGCCGGTTATTTCCGCAGCTTCGAGCAACCTGCGGAAAACGGCGAAGCCAATCAATTCCGCGGCTACCACAAGCCGATTATGATCGCCGGCGGCTTGGGCAACATCCGGCCGATGTTGGTCGAAAAACAGCCGATTCCGGCCGGGGCGTTGATCGTGATTTTGGGCGGCCCGGCGATGCTGATCGGCCTGGGCGGCGGCGCGGCCTCGTCGCAAACCTCCGGCGCCAGCGCGGCGGAGCTGGATTTCGCCTCGGTGCAGCGGGAGAACCCGGAAATGCAGCGTCGTTGCCAGGAGGTGATCAACCACTGCAACTCGCTGGGCGAACATACCCCGATCGTGTCGATTCACGACATCGGCGCCGGCGGCTTATCCAATGCGGTGCCGGAAATCATTCACGATTGCGATCGCGGCGGCCGCTTCGAATTGCGCAAGGTGCAAAACGCCGACAAGGGCATGTCGCCGATGCAAATCTGGTGTAACGAAGCGCAAGAGCGCTACGTGGTCGCGATCAAGCCTGAATCCCTGGCACTGTTTCAAAGCTTCTGCGAGCGCGAACACTGCCTGTACGCGGTGATCGGCCATGCCACCGACGAGGAACACTTGACCCTGAGCGACGAATGGTTTGGGCAGTCGTCTCCGATTGATTTACCGATGTCGGTATTGTTCGGCAAGCCGCCGAAAATGCACCGCGACGTGCAGCGGCTGCACAAAACCTTGCCGGATTTGGCTTTAGATCAAGTCGAGCTGGCCGAAGCAATTAGACGGGTATTGGCGTTTCCGGCCGTTGCCGACAAGAGCTTCCTGATCCACATCGGTGACCGTTCCGTCACCGGTCTGGTCGCTCGCGACCAGATGGTCGGGCCGTGGCAAGTACCGGTGGCCGACGTTGCGGTCACCGCGTCCGGCTTTCAGGCCTACACCGGCGAAGCGATGGCGATGGGCGAGCGCACGCCGCTGGCCTTGATCGACGCCCCGGCATCGGGTCGCATGGCTATCGGCGAAGCCTTGACCAATTTGGCCGCTGCCCGCATCGGCAAGTTGAACGACGTGAAATTGTCGGCCAACTGGATGGCGGCCTGCGGCAGCCCCGGCGAAGACGCGGCCTTGTTCGATACCGTCAAAGCGGTTGGTATGGATCTCTGCCCGGAATTGGGCATAGCGATACCGGTCGGCAAAGACTCATTGTCGATGAAAACCGTGTGGCAGGACGATCAGGGCAACAAAACCATGACCTCGCCGCTGTCGTTGATCATCACCGCCTTCGCGCCGGTACAAGACGTGCGCGACACGCTGACGCCGGAATTGAAGAACGAGGACAGTGTATTGCTGTTGATCGACCTGGGCCAAGGCAAAAACCGCCTCGGCGGCTCGATATTGGCGCAAGTCTACAATCAGCTCGGCAATCAAGCGCCGGACTTGGATAGCGCCGACCTATTCAAACGTTTCTTCGACGCCGTCCAAACCCTAAGCCAGCAAGGCCTGATCCTGGCCTACCACGACCGCGCCGACGGCGGGTTGCTGGCCACGGTTGCGGAAATGCTGTTCGCCGGCCGTAAGGGAGTCGATCTGGACTTGTCCGATTTGTCCGGCGACGCTCTGGCGGCGCTGTTCAACGAGGAGTTGGGCGCGGTGCTGCAAATCAAAAACAGCGACTTGAACCAAGTCGCCCGTCTGCTGGATCACGCCGGCCTGGACGACTGCAGCCACGTGGTCGGCCGCGTGGCGGCGGGCCAGCAGTTGCGGATTTTTAAATCCGGCCAGCAACTCTACAGCGCTACGCGCGCCGAGTTGCAGCAAATCTGGTCGGAAGTCAGTTACCGGATGCAGGCACTGCGCGATAACCCGGAGTGCGCCAAGCAACAGTTCGAACGCATCGCCGACGATAAGGACCCCGGTCTGACGGCACAGTTGACGTTCGATCCGAACGACGACATCGCCGCCGGTTTTGCCGGGCAAGTAAAGCCGAAAGTTGCGATCCTGCGCGAGCAGGGCGTCAACGGCCACGTGGAAATGGCGGCGGCCTTCGACCGCGCCGGCTTCGATGCCATCGACGTACACATGACCGACATCATCGGCGGCCGGGTCAGCCTGAGCGAATTCAAAGGCCTGGTGGCCTGCGGCGGTTTTTCCTACGGCGACGTGCTCGGCGCCGGCGGCGGCTGGGCCAAATCGATTCTGTTTAACGCCAAGGCCCGTGACGAATTCGCCGCCTTCTTTGCCCGCCCGGATACCTTCGGTCTGGGCGTGTGCAACGGTTGCCAGATGATGTCCGGCTTGAAGGACATCATTCCCGGCGCCGAACACTGGCCGGCCTTCAAACGCAATCTGTCCGAGCAATTCGAAGCGCGGGTGGCGATGGTCAAGATTCAGGCTTCGCCGTCGATTTTCTTTACCGGCATGGCGGGTTCGCTGCTGCCGGTGGTGGTCGCGCACGGCGAGGGCCGGGCGGAGTTCGGCAGCTTGAATCCGGCCGACGCGCTGGCGGCAGTCGGCTACGTCGATAACTACGGCAATGTCGCCGAGACTTTCCCGGCCAACCCGAACGGCTCGCCGAACGGCATTACCGGCCTGACCACGGCTGACGGCCGCTTCACTATCATGATGCCGCATCCCGAGCGCTGCTTCCGGGCATTACAAAACTCCTGGCATCCGGCGGACTGGGCCGAAGATGGCGCTTGGCTGCGGATGTTCAGAAATGCGAGAGTTTGGGTCGGTTAGGGCTTCGCGGGGAGAATGCGCTTAGCTCGGGTCGAGGTCCGAGATGGGCCTTTTGCCGAGGCTGACCTCATCGTCCTGCAGGTAACCCAGGTTTCGGTAAAACGCCAGCGCGGCGCCGTTGCCGACCTGAACTTGCAAATTCAGTTTTGGGGCAGCTGCGCTTGGTTAGTTCCGTTTCTGCGGCGTGTATCAACTGCCTCCCCAACGCCGACCGGCGTTTGTCCGGCGCCACGGCGAGGTAGTTGAACCAGCCGCGGTGGCCGGCGTAACCGGCCATTGCGGTGCCGATAATGTCGGCGTCGGCATCGACTCCAACCAGGAACAATTCCGGTTGCACACTTAGTTTGGGTTCGATATCCAGATACGGATCGTTCCAGTGGCGCAGCAGACCGCATGCCTGCCAAAATCAGATCACCGCCGCTTGATCTGTGGGCCGGTAGGGGCGGGTTTTTATGTCGAATTTTGGCTCCGGCTGTCGAATGTCGGCGGCGTAAACGATGGCGAATAGGCCGGCTATCGGGCACAAGCCAGAAAGTGAATTTTTCCTGTGGCTGCATTTGGAACCACGCCGGATAATACCCGGTTTTGAGTGTCACTGTGCAATGAGTCTTCGCTACCAGATTATCCTTCGTGTGTTGTTGTCGTCGCTCTGCATTTTGCTGTTGGGCGGGGCGATTGCAATATGGCAAGCCCGACAGGCAGTGGCAAAAGAGGTCGACGCGTCGATTCATTTGGCGTTGCAACTGATTACACTGGGCATAGCCGACACTCCTGTGTTTCAACAAAGCAGCGATTTATCCCGCTTCAGTGCGCTGCGTCAGACCCGCCACTTGACCATCCAATTGCAAAAACCGGACGGCCAACTGATTCATTTTGCCGGCGAAACCTTGCCTAGCTCTCCCGAGGAAATGCCCCCCGCTTGGTTCATCGGCTTGGTGAAAAGCGATTATCCGCAAGTCGAACATCAGTTGAAAACCGAACAGGGACAGGAGTTGAAGCTGATCATTCAGGCGCAACCGCTGGACGAAATTACCGAAGTATGGGGCGAAAGCGTCGGTTTTTTAGCGTCGATTTCGCTGCTGACCTTGTTGACTTTTTTAGCGGTCAATCTGGTGTTTAATAAGTCGCTGCAGTCGATTGCCGTTATTGTCGACGCTTTACGGATTATCGAAACCGGCCAGTACCGACTCAAGTTGCCGCCGTTTTCCACCAAAGAATTCGACGATATTGCCAATGCAATCAATCACATGACGACTGAGTTGGAAAAAGCTCGCCAGGAAAACCGAGCACTGACCCAGCATTCGCTGGCAATCCAGGAAGAAGAACGCCGACGCTTGTCTCAGGAATTACATGACGAATTTGGCCAATCCCTGACGGCGATTAAGGTGATGGCCGTCACAGCCGGCCACCAAAAAGCCGATACGGTTAAGATTAGCGCGTCGATCAGCGAAATTTGCGATCATTTGATGACGGTGGTGCGTTCGATGATGCAACAGTTGCATCCGCTAGTGCTCAGTGAGTTGGGATTGAAAGCGACATTGGAAGAAATGGTCAACCATTGGTCGGAGCGGAATGCCGGCTTGCAATTGAATATCCGCTGCAGCGATGCAGTCGACGACCTGGATAAAAATCTGACGGTTCAGATATTCCGGGTGATTCAGGAATGTCTGACCAATGTGGTGCGGCACGCCGGGGCCGGGCGTGTGGCCATCGATCTGGAACGGATGGAATCGCCTGCGGCCTGTCTTCATCTTAAAGTGCAGGACGACGGCCAGGGTTGCGATTTGCAGGCGGTAAAGCGCGGTTTCGGGCTATTGGGGATTAAGGAGCGCATCAAATCGTTGGACGGCGAACTGAAAGTGGTTTCCAGTCCCGGTGCAGGAATGGTTGTCGATGCCAGGATTCCGTTATGACAACGAAAATCAAGATATTGTTGGTTGACGACCACTTAGTGGTACGGGCCGGATTTAAGATGCTGTTGGCTGCAGGCGATGCGATCGAAGTGATAGGCGAGGCCGAACGCGGCGAACAGGCGATTCAACTTTACCAGGAACTGCAACCGGATATGTTGGTGATGGATTTATCCATGCCGGGTATTGGCGGGTTGGAAACCATCCGCCGAATTATGCAGCGCGATCCGGCCGCGAAGATTTTGGTATTCAGCGTGCACCACGAACAGGTTTATGTCGGCCGGGCACTGAACGCCGGTGCGAAAGGCTATATTACCAAAAACAGCGCGCCCGGCATTCTGGCCGAAGCTATTGCTGCGATCATGGATGGCGGCGAGTACGTAGAACAGGGTTTGATCAAAAGCCTGAATCAAACCGATACGCCGCGTTCCGATCATCAGGCCGCTATCGCCGGTTTTTCGCCGCGGGAATTTGATGTGTTCAGTTTGTTGGCCCAAGGCATGACGGTGCATAAAATCGCCGACCAACTGTGCCTCGGGCATAAAACCGTGGCGAACTACGCCACGCAAATCAAGAAAAAATTGCAGGTGGATACCACGACCGAATTAGCGCATATTGCCGTCAATTTGGGATTGACGCTGCGTTGAGTCAACGCCAATCCGGGCTTGATTCAGTCTAATAGCCCGTCGAGTTCGGATTTTTGTACCAAAACCGCCGGCATCTTTTCGTTCAGCAGATCTGCCGGGAATCCAAGCGGACGGGTGATTTGTTCCGGAAGATTGGCCAGAATTTCCGCCGGTTCCATGCCTCGGTCCTGGCGTTCGCTGATCCAACCGGCCAGGCAGACCGCGTAACCTAATTTATTTGGCTGCTCCGATAACCAGGGCTCTGCAGACTGTTCTAACGTCTCGATCAGGATTTCGGCGAAACGCCAGCGTCGGCAAAGTTCGGCGCAAACCTGCTGACTGGTAAAGCCAAGACGGTTTTTCTCGATGTCCAGCCGCTCCGCGCCGCCGGCTTTGACGTGTTGATCTATTTCATTGGCTTCGCTTGGGCAGGCAATGTGAATCAACACGTTACCCAGATTGGACAGCAGGCCGGCGGTGTACGCGATATCGGCAGCGACTCCCGCCTGTTCCGCCAGCCATTTACTGTATGCAGCAGTGCGAAAACTGTTCTGCCAACTTCGTTTGACATCGAAGTTTTTTATCTCGGGCATAGCGCCAATCATTCCGGACGCGATTACCAAGGTTTTCAGTTGATTTAATCCCAACATGGCAACCGCTTCGTTGATAGAGCCAATTTTTCGCGACAAGCCGAAATGTGCCGAATTGACCAATCGCAAAATTTTTAGCGCGATGACCTGTTCCTTCTCAACATCACGGGCGATGTTGAGCATGTCCGCATTCGGATTGTTCAGTTGGTTGATGATGGATCTGACGACCTCAGGTACTTGAGGGATCTTATGAATTTGATCGAACAACTGGTTAATGGAAGTGGGCATGTCCTATTTCCTAAAAGTGCGTTAGTGGATGTGCACCTTAAGTATAGCCGCCAGTTGTGGGTTTACTGGGGATTTGGAAGCCGAACTAAAGCCGTAGCGGCCGGTCCGGCTTCCGTTTGAGGGTTATGTTAGGTTTTGAAGTTGCCGACCATCGAACGCAATTGATCGGCCAGAGCCATCAGTTCGTGGCAGGCTTCCGCGGTGTTTTTTGCCCCAATCGAGGTTTCTTCCGATACCCGGCTGATATTGGTAATGTTACGGTTGATTTCCTCAGCCACCGCGGTTTGCTCCTCGGCGGCGCTGGCGATCTGATTGTTCATATCATTGATCGTATCAATACGTTCGCTGATCGAAGTAATCGAGCCGCCGGCGGAAGCGGCCTGTTCAACGCTCGATGTGGCTCGGCTTCTGCCGTTTTCCATCACGTTTACCGCTTGTTTTGCCCGGTCTTGTAGGCGTTCTATGGTTTTTTGAATTTCCAAGGTCGAGTTTTGGGTCCGGCTGGCCAAGGTTCTGACCTCGTCGGCTACCACGGCAAAACCGCGGCCTTGTTCGCCGGCGCGAGCCGCTTCGATGGCTGCGTTTAAAGCCAATAGATTGGTTTGTTCGGCAATGCCCTGGATAACGCCCAATACTTCACCGATGCTATTGCTATCGTTTTCCAGCTCGTGGATCACGTTGGACGCGTTTTCCACTTCGGAGGCCAGGTTATTGATGCCGTTTACGGCGTCTTTGACGATATTTTTGCCGGAGGACGCTTCTCGATCAGCAATTTCTGCAGCCTCCGACGCGCGGACTGCGTTTCGGGCCACTTCCTGCACGGTAGCAGTCATTTGTTTCATGGCGTTGGCGACCAGCGTGGTTTCGTGCAATTGTCGCTCGACGCCCGATTGGGTGGACTGAGTAATATTGGCTAATTTGTGCGAAGCGCTGGCGAGTTTTTCGCTGGTCACGCTGATTTGGTCGATGGTTTTAGCAATTTTGCGGACGAACGAATTGAAGCTGGATGCGATCCAGGCAAACTCCGATTTGCCGCTAGCGTCTAGGCGGGCGCGCAAATCGCCGTCGCCGCTACCGATGTCTTGCAGCTTCAGCGCCAGAGCTGTCAACGGTCCGATGATGATTTTGTTCATCATGAAGTATCCGGTGAAGCCGATGATAATCAAGGTGATGATCAGGAAGCCGATGGCGTAGTAGACGTGCTGTTTCAACTCGTTTAAAGCCACGCTGAACGGCGTAATGATCTCGAATGCGCCATGTAATTCTCCGGCTCGGCGGTTTTCCATCGGGTAACCCAGCAAATCGACCCCTTTATCGTTTTTCCATAAGGTCTGGGACATTTTCGGATCGCCATGGCACAGTTCGCACTGTTTGACCATTTTTACCGGACGCAGGTAGCGTATTTCTTCTTTATCTTCGTCGACATAGCTGTAATCGCTGGCCGAAGGGTTGTTTCTGAAATACTCCAATGCTGTGCGTTCGATATCGTCCGCGGCGTTTCGCGGATTGCGGGGATTCAGGCTAGGCGCCTTGAAACGAAAACCGTGGCCTTTGGCTTCGGTCTCCACCACATCCCAAGCGTTGGCGGTCGGTACCGTCGCGATCACCAATTCGCGGGCTTTGGCTTGTCCGAACTGTTCAATTAAACCCATCAACTGTTCCGGAGAATAAACGCCGGATTCCCACTTCTTAACCACGTTGTCGCGAACTGATTCAGAAAGGATCAACAGCTGGCGAGAAGAGGCTATTTGACTGTCGATCAGTTTTTGTTTTTCGGCACTCGAATACACGATTAATATCGCTACGCCGACTAGTGTGAGGACGGACATGGTAATTGCTACCACTTTTACCCCCACAGAATGCCAGTTCATCATTAACATCCTAAAGCTCCCGAAACATGTTGTATTTTTAGCTAGATCAGCTCGTATTAGACGGCTGGGTCCGCAAGACAGACGGGCTGAGTATAGCTTACAATTTAGCGTCAACAATTCTGAAAACTTAATAACAATGCGGAAAATAAAGGTTTTGTTTGTATGCATGGGCAATATTTGTCGATCTCCGACGGCCGAAGGTGTTTTTGCCCACTTGGTGGCCGAAAAGAACTTAGCTGAACGGTTTCAGATCGATTCGGCCGGCACTCACGCTTACCACATTGGCGATGCGCCGGACTTGCGGGCGCAGAAAGCGGCTCGGGAACGCGGTATCGAATTGAAGCATATCCGGGCGCGTAAAGTAGTAGC
Source organism: Methylomonas koyamae (assembly GCF_006483455.1). Taxonomy (GTDB): domain Bacteria; phylum Pseudomonadota; class Gammaproteobacteria; order Methylococcales; family Methylomonadaceae; genus Methylomonas; species Methylomonas koyamae_B. Next base: position 49,553 of record NZ_PPPU01000001.1, on the reverse strand, counting down.
CGAGGATTTCGAGAATTTCGACCATATCCTGGCCATGGATGACGATAACCATGCGATATTGAGCGAGGTTTGTCCGCAAGATCAGGCTCACAAGATTCGGCGTTTTCTCGAGTATGCGCCGCACCTGAATCAAAGGGATGTGCCTGATCCTTACTATGGCGGTAGCTATGGTTTCGAACGGGTTTTGGATTTGGTCGAACAAGCCTCCGAGGGATTTTTGCAAGCACTTCAGGCTAAAGGCGATTTGCAACTTTAAAGACGTTGGTCGGGGAGCGCTTATGGCGATTGTGTCGAATACCGTAGGTTATTTGGATGGCGACGTGGCTCTGGAAGGCTTTTTTGCCTACGACGACGCGATCGCCGGCCCGCGCCCGGTTGTACTGATTCATCATGCGTGGGGCGGACGGGACGGTTTTGTTGCCGAAAAGGCAAAACTATTGGCTGAATTGGGTTATTTGGGTTTTGCCGCCGACGCATACGGTCGTGGTGTTCTTGGCAAAAATCCGGAAGAAAATGCCGGCCTGATGCAACCTTTTATGGCCGACCGGGCGCAATTGCAGCGACGGTTGCATGCCGCATTATCGGCGGCGAAATTGCTGCCTTGGGCCGATAACGCCAAGATTGCCGCTATCGGATTTTGTTTCGGCGGATTATGCGCGCTGGATTTGGCCCGCTCCGGCGCCGATCTTCGCGGCGTGGTATCGTTTCACGGCTTGTTGCTGCCGCCGGACAATATCCCGGAGCCACGGATCAAAGCCAAAGTATTGGTGCTGCACGGCCACGACGATCCGATGGCACCGTCGGCGCAGGTGCAGGCGCTGCAGGTCGAGTTGACCCGGGCCGGTGCCGATTGGCAAGTTCATAGTTACGGCAACACGATGCACGCGTTTACCAATCCGGTTGCCAATAACCCCGGCTTCGGCACAGTTTACCAACCGCTGGCCGACCGCCGCTCCTGGCAAGCGCTGCAAAACTTCTTGGCCGAGATTTTTGCCTGACGGCAGAGGGTGGCGTTTGCTATAATTCGGCGCTTTATAATCCGGCCAGCACCGAGTAAATGGAATTGATGCATCGGGCTGTCCTGTCGAACGGGTAAACCGTCGACTGCACCAGAATCACGGATCCATGTCAGACTTCGCTAAAGAAATTATCCCGGTCAATCTCGAAGACGAGATGAAACAATCCTACCTCGATTACGCCATGAGCGTGATCGTCGGTAGAGCGCTTCCCGACGTGCGGGACGGTCTGAAACCGGTTCACCGCCGCGTGTTGTACGCGATGAGCGAACTCGGTAACGATTGGAACAAACCCTATAAAAAGTCGGCCCGCGTGGTCGGTGACGTGATCGGTAAATACCACCCGCACGGCGACACCGCGGTTTACGACACTATCGTCCGGATGGCGCAGCCATTCTCGTTACGCTACATGCTGATCGACGGCCAAGGCAACTTCGGCTCGGTCGACGGCGATTCGCCGGCGGCGATGCGGTATACAGAAGTCCGTATGGCCAAAATCGCCCATGAACTTCTGGCCGATCTGGACAAGGAAACCGTCGATTTCGTCCCCAACTACGACGAATCCGAATCCGAACCCAGAGTGCTGCCGACCCGGGTGCCGAACCTGCTGGTCAACGGCTCCGCCGGCATTGCGGTCGGGATGGCCACCAATATCCCGCCGCATAACCTGGGCGAAATCGTTAGCGCCTGTCTAGCTCTGATCGAAAATTCCGATTTGTCGATTTCCGAATTGATGCAAATCGTCCCCGGTCCTGATTTTCCGACTGCCGGCATCATTAACGGCGCATCCGGTATTTACGAAGCCTATGCCACCGGCCGCGGCCGAATCTATCTGCGGGCGCGTTGCCATTTCGAGGATATCGGCGACAGTGGTCGCCAGGCCATCATCGCCACCGAATTGCCTTACCAAGTCAACAAAGCGCGGCTGTTGGAAAAAATCGCCGAGTTGGTCAAGGAAGGCAAGCTGGAAGGCATCTCGGGACTGCGCGACGAATCCGACAAGGACGGCATGCGCATGGTCATCGAGTTGCGCCGCGGCGAAGTGCCGGATGTGGTGCTGAACAACCTGTACAAACAGACCCAACTGCAAACCGTGTTCGGCATCAATATGGTGGCGCTGTACGACGGCCGGCCGCATTGCATGAATTTGAAGGACATTTTGCTGGCCTTCATCGACCACCGTCGCGAGATTGTTACCCGCAGAACCATTTACAACCTGCGCAAGGCGCGCGAACGGGCGCATATCTTGGAAGGTTTGGCAGTCGCTCTGGCCAACATCGACGAGATGATCGAGCTGATCAAAACCTCGCCGAATCCGCAGGAAGCCAAAGCCGGCTTGTTAGCCAGAACCTGGAATGCCGGTCTGGTAGCTTCTTTGCTGGACCGGGCCGATGCCGACCGTTCCCGCCCTGAAGATTTAGGGCCTGAATTTGGTTTGGCGGAAGGCGTTTACCGCTTGTCCGAGAATCAGGCTCAAGCGATTCTGGATTTGCGCCTGCATCGCCTGACCGGATTGGAGCAGGAAAAAATCGTCAACGAGTACCGGGAGTTGCTGGCGTTGATCGACGAATATCTGCATATCCTCGGTAGCGACGTGCGCCTGATGGAAGTGATCCGCGAGGAGTTGGAGGAGATCCGTAACCAGTATGCCGACCAACGTCGCACCGAGATCGTGCAGGATTACTCCGACCTGTCGGCAGAGGATCTGATCACCGAAGAAGATATGGTGGTGACGATGTCGCACGAAGGCTACGTCAAGACCCAACCGCTCAACGATTACAAGGCTCAGCGCCGCGGCGGCCGCGGCAAATCGGCGACCGCGACCAAGGAAAACGACTTCGTCGAGAAATTGATCATCGCTAATACCCACGACACGATTCTGTGTTTCTCTTCGGCCGGTAAAGTCTACTGGCTGCGGGTATTCAACCTGCCGGTCGCCAGCCGGGCCTCGCGCGGCAAGCCATTTGTAAATCTGCTGCCGCTGGAAGAGGGCGAAAAAATCAATGCGATGCTGCCGGTGCGCGAATACAGTGCCGATAAATACATTTTCATGGCTACTTCATCCGGCACTGTCAAGAAAACGCCGCTACCCGAATTCGAGCGCCAACGCAGCAACGGCAAGATCGCGATCGATTTGAGCGAAAACGATACCTTAGTCGGCGTCGCGATTACCGACGGCCAGCAGAACGTGCTGCTGTTCAGCAGTGACGGCAAGGCGGTTTGTTTTAACGAGACCGACGTGCGCTCGATGGGCAGAACCGCGGCCGGCGTGCGCGGCATCCGCTTGCAGGACGGCCAAAAAGTGATCTCGTTGATCGTTTCCAGCGAGGGTACGGTCTTGAATATCACCGAGAACGGCTACGGCAAACGCACCCGGTTGGAAGAATTCACCCAACACCGCCGCGGCGGCCAGGGCTTGATCGCAATTCAAACCTCGGAACGTAACGGCGCCGTGGTCGGCGCGGTATTGGTTAACGATACCGACGAAATCATGCTGATCACCGACGGCGGCACGCTGGTGCGCACCCGGGTCAAAGAGATTTCGGTCGTCGGCAGAAATACGCAGGGCGTTACCGTGATTCGGCTGGACAAAGGCGAGAAAGTGGTTGGCGTGGACCGCATTGATGGCCTTGGCGATGAAGACGGCGACGAAATCGGCGATCAGGAATTCGAGGACGGCACCCCGTCCGCTGCGGGAGAGGAAGAGTAATGGCAAGAATTTACAATTTTAGCGCCGGCCCGTCGATGCTCCCGGAAGCCGTGCTGTTGCAAGCCCAGCAAGAAATGCTGGACTGGCAGGGCAGTGGCATGTCGGTGATGGAGATGAGCCATCGCGGCAAACATTTCATGGCGATTGCCGAGCAAATGAAGGCGGACCTGATCGAATTGCTAGCGGTTCCGGCCGGTTATCAGGTGTTGTTTCTGCAAGGCGGTGCCACCGCGCAATTTGCGATGATTCCGCAAAATATTCTGAACGGCAAAACCAAGGCCTGTTACGTCAATACCGGCGCTTGGTCTACTGCTGCGATCAAGGAAGCCGGCAAGTATTGCGAAGTGCAAATCGCCGCCAGCGCCGAAGCGGCCTCCTTTACCACGATTCCGGCTTACGCCGAGTGGCAGATCGATTCCGGCGCCGCCTATTTGCATTACACCTCGAACGAAACCATACACGGCGTCGAATTCAACGATGTGCCCCAGGTAGGTGAGCTGCCGCTGGTTTGCGACATGTCGTCGAATATTTTGTCGCGGCCGGTAGACGTTAGCCGCTATGGCATCATTTACGCCGGCACTCAGAAAAACATGGGGCCGTCCGGCGTAACCGTCGTTATCGTGCGCGACGATCTGGTCGGGTTGGAAGCGAAAAATACGCCGGCCGTATTCAGTTACGCCCAACAAGCCAAAGCCGATTCGATGCTGAACACGCCCGCTACCTACAACTGGTATTTGTTGGGCTTGACTCTGCAATGGCTGAAAGGCGAGGGCGGCGTCGGCGCGATCGAGCAGCGCAACATCCGCAAAGCCGGGAAGCTGTACGATGCTATCGACAATTCCAGCTTATACCGAAACCCGGTCGACAAGGCTTACCGTTCGCGGATGAATGTGCCGTTCGTGTTGAGCGACCCGGCGCTGGACAAGGAGTTTTTGGCTCTAGCCGAGCGCAACGGTTTGAGCACTTTGGCCGGCCACCGCTCGGTCGGCGGCATGCGTGCCAGCATTTACAATGCAATGCCGGAAGCCGGCATTGATGCGTTGATAGCCTTCATGGCCGAATTCGAGCGTACCCACTAAGGCTTTATGACACCGATTATTCCGTTGTCCGAGCTGCGCGATCGTATCGACGCGATAGACCAACAGATTCTGGAACTGGTGAACCGGCGCGCGGAATGCGCGCTTGAAGTGGCCCGCACCAAGCAGGCCGAAGGCGAGACCGGCAGTTTTTATCGCCCGGATCGGGAGGCGCAGGTATTACGGCGGATCAAGGAACTCAACCCGGGACCGTTAGGCGACGATGCCGCCGCACATTTGTTTCGGGAGCTGATGTCGGCCTGTCTGGCGCTGGAAAAACCGCTGGAAGTGGCGTTTCTCGGCCCTGCCGGTACCTTTTCTCAGCAAGCCACCTTCAAACATTTTGGTCATGCGGTCAAAGACATTCCGGTACCGACCATTCATGAAATCTTTCAGGCGGTCGAGACCGGCCATTGCCAGTTCGGCGTGGTGCCGGTGGAAAATTCCACAGAAGGTGTGATTGCCCACACGTTGGACCGCTTCATGGACAGTCCGCTGCAGATTTGCGGCGAAGTCGAGATTCGGGTGCACCAGAACCTGCTCGGCAAGATGGATGGCTTGGTCGGCATTAGCGAAGTGTTCTCACACCAGCAATCGTTGGCCCAGTGTCGGCAATGGCTGACTGCGAATCTACCCGGCGTACCGTGTACTGCGGTGAGCAGCAACGCCGAGGCCGCCCGTCTGGCTTCGCTGGACCATAGCAAGGCTGCAATCGCCGGTTTGACCGCTGCGGAGTTGTACGAGTTGAACGTCATCGAAAAACACATCGAGGACGAAGCCAACAACACCACCCGTTTTATCGTCATCGGCCGTTTGCAACCGGTTTCGACCGGATTGGACAAGACTTCCATTCTGGTCTCCACTGGTAATCAGCCCGGTGCCCTGCATCGCATTCTGCAGCCGTTTGCTCAATACGGTATTAGCATGACCCACATTGAGTCGCGGCCTTCGCGGCAGGGCCTGTGGGAGTACGTGTTCTTTATCGACATCGAAGGTCACCGTGACGACACAGAGGTCGCCCAAGCGCTGAAATCGCTGGAAAACAACGTCAAGATGCTGAAAGTGTTGGGTTCCTATCCAAAAGCCGTTATTTAACGTTTGCCATGAATCAATTTTTACAACTTGCCCTGGAAGGCGTGCAACAACTGATGCCCTACGTGCCGGGTAAACCGGCAGAGGAATTGCAGCGCGAGCTGGGTTTGAGCGAAGTCATCAAACTGGCGTCCAACGAAAACCCGCTCGGTACCGGCCGCAAGGTCGCCGAAGCGATTCAAAACACCTTGCCGGAAATCGCCCGTTATCCTGACGGTAGCGGTTACGCCTTGAAAACAGCGATCTCTGCCCGCTGGGGTGTGGATTTAGCACAGATCACGCTGGGTAATGGTTCCAGCGAGATTCTGGAACTGGTCATGCGCACCTTTGTCGCGCCCGAGCACGAAGTGGTATTCTCGCAGCACGCCTTTGCCTTGTATCCGATACTGACCCAAGCCGTCGGGGCCAAGGCCGTGGTTGTGCCAGCCAAGGATTATGGTCACGATCTGGACGCAATGCGCGCGGCGGTGACCGATAAAACCCGGGTGGTATTTATCGCCAATCCGAACAATCCGACCGGAACTTTGCTGGCGTCGCAAGCCGTGGAAGATTTTATCGGCTCGTTGCCGAAATCCGTGCTGTGCGTGCTGGACGAAGCCTATTACGAGTTCGTCGATCCGGCCGTTCGCACCGAATCGATGGCATGGCCGATCAAATATCCGAATCTGGTGATTGCCCGCACTTTTTCCAAAGCTTACGGTTTGGCCGGCTTGCGCATCGGCTTCGGCGTGTCGTCGCCGGAAGTCGCGGATTTGCTGAATCGGGTGCGGCAACCGTTCAACGGCAATATGTTGGCCTTAGCGGCGGCGGAAGCGGCGATGACCGACGCTGAATACTTGGCCGAGACCGTGGCGGTCAACAACGCCGGTATGGCCCAATTGACGGCGGCGTTCAAATCATTGGCTTTGCCTTGGATCCCTTCTTCCGGCAATTTCGTGTCGTTCGATATGAAACAACCGGCGTTGCCGCTATACCAGGCCTTGCTGCAAAAAGGCGTCATCGTCCGCCCGGTGGCCAATTACGAAATGCCTAACCATTTGCGGGTCAGTATCGGCACCGAACGGGAAAACCGAATTTTCATCGATGCGTTAAGCCAGGTGTTACAAGGTGTTTGATCGCCTGTGCATCATCGGCATTGGCCTGATCGGCGGTTCGATCGCCAAGGCCGCTCGTGCCGAAGGCTTGTGCCAGCAGGTGGTGGCATTGGGTCGGGAAAAAAATCTGCCCAATATGCAACGCGCTCTGGAATTGGGCGTGGTAGATGCGTTTTACACCGATACGGCCCAGGCCATGGCCGGCACCGATTGTGTGATCATATGCACGCCGGTCGGCAGCATGCAGGCCATCTTCGAACAGCTGAAACCGCATTGGAACTCACAAACGCTGTATAGCGACGCCGGCAGTACCAAGGGCAGCGTGATCGACGCGGCGCGGGCGGTGTTCGGTGACGTGCCGAGCAATTTCGTACCCGCGCATCCGATTGCCGGCGCCGAGCGCAGTGGCGTCGAGGCGGCGAAGGTCGATTTATACAAGAACCGCCGCTTGATTCTGACACCTTTGTCTTCAACCGACGCCGGAGCCGTCGATAAACTCGGTGAGTTCTGGCGGCGCATCGGTTCCAGCGTATCGGTGATGACGGTCGAGCATCACGACACGGTGTTGGCGGCCACCAGCCATCTGCCGCATATTCTGGCCTTTGCCTTGGTCGGCATGCTCGGGCGCAAGGACGAGCAGCGCGAGATTTTCAAATACGCCGCCGGCGGCTTCAAGGATTTTAGTCGCATCGCCTCCAGCGATCCGACCATGTGGCAGGACATTTGTCTGGCCAACAAACAGGAAATCATTCCGCTGATTCAACAATTTCAAGCCGAGCTTGGCCAAATCGAACGTCTGTTGCAAAACGATGAGGCATCATCATTGTTTGACACCTTTAGTTATGCCAAGCAAGCCCGGCAACGTTTTCTCGAAACTTTTGACGATCCCACTTAACCATTATGTCCTCATCCACTAACGTCATTTTCCAAGTCCAACCCGGCGGCAGCCTGAACGGAGAAATCCGCGTACCCGGCGACAAGTCCATGTCGCACCGCTCGATCATGCTCGGTTCGCTGGCCGAGGGTGTCACCCATGTAACCGGTTTTTTGAATGCCGAAGACGCCATTTCCACGTTGGAAGCGTTTCGGGCGATGGGCGTTAAGATCGAAGGTCCGGTCAACGGCGAGGTGACGATCCACGGCGTCGGCAAGCACGGTCTAAAGGCGCCGGAAAAACCGTTGTACCTGGGCAATTCTGGCACTTCGATGCGTTTATTGTCCGGTCTGTTGGCTGGCCAGCCGTTCGACTGCGTATTGACCGGCGACAAGTCGCTGGAGTCGCGGCCGATGAAACGCGTCACCGTGCCGCTGGCACAAATGGGCGCCGAAATCGAAACCCAACCCAACGGCACCGCGCCGCTGCATATCAAAGGTAAGGCCGGCAAATTGCAAGGCATGCATTACGACATGCCGATCGCCAGTGCTCAGGTCAAATCCTGTTTGTTGCTGGCCGGCATGTACGCCGAAGGTGAGACTAGCGTCACCGAACCGGCGCCGACCCGCGACCATACCGAGCGCATGCTGGCCGGTTTCGGCTACCCGGTCACCCGTGACGGCGCCACCGCGAAGATCAGCAGCGAAGGCAAGTTGACCGCAACCAATATCGACGTACCGAGCGACATTTCTTCGGCGGCATTTTTTCTGGTCGGCGCCAGCATTGCGCCGAATTCCGATGTGACTTTGAAGCACGTCGGCATCAACCCGACCCGTACCGGCGTGATCGACATTCTGCGCCTGATGGGTGCCAACATCGAAGTCTTGAACGAGCGTGAAGTCGGCGGCGAGCCGGTGGCCGATTTGCGGGTGCGTTCGGCGCAGCTGAAAGGCATCAATATTCCCGAGCATCTGGTGCCGCTGGCGATCGACGAGTTTCCGGTGTTGTTCGTCGCCGCGTCCTGCGCCGAGGGTCAAACCGTGTTGACTGGCGCTGAGGAATTGCGGGTCAAGGAATCCGACCGGATTCAGGTGATGGCGGACGGCTTGCAAATCCTCGGCATCGACGCGCAACCGACCAAAGACGGCATGGTCATCAATGGCGGCCAATTGGGTAGCGGCGAAGTCGATTCCCACGGCGATCACCGCATCGCCATGTCGTTTTCGATTGCCGGCCTGCGCGCCAACGGCCCGATCACGATTAACGATTGCGCCAACGTCAATACCTCGTTTAAAGAGTTTCCGGCGTTAGCGACGCAATTGGGATTGAATTTAGGCACGATGTAAGTTATGTCAGTTCCGGTCTTAACGATTGATGGCCCCAGCGGGGCTGGTAAAGGCACGGTTAGCCGAGCTGTGGCAAGGCTTCTGGGTTGGAATTATCTGGATAGCGGCTCTATATACCGCTCGCTGGCGATCGCCTGCTTGCAGGCCGAACTGGATTTAACTGATATCGATGCGGTTTGCGATATTGCGGAAAGCATGACGCTGAGTTTTGATTGTGGCGACAATTTACGGGTACTTTTAAACGGTCAAGACATAACCGATTTGCTAGGCACTGAAACTACCGGCAATGCGGCGTCCATCATTGCTGCCTATCCGCCTGTACGGGCATTGTTGCTGCAAAAACAAAAGGATTTTCAACAGCTTCCAGGTCTGGTCGCCGATGGGCGCGACATGGGTAGCGTGGTATTTCCGGATGCCCAGTTTAAAGTTTACTTGACCGCTAGTTCCGAAGAAAGGGCGTTGCGCAGATATAAACAGTTGATTGAAAAGGGAATTGATGCTAACCTTCCGCAAATCACTCGGGAGATAGAGGAGCGCGATCGTCGCGATACTCAGCGGGCTTCGGCGCCGCTCACCGTGCCGGAAGGTGCGCATTTTATCGATTCATCCAGCTTGTCTATTCAACAGGTGATTGATCAGGTAGTAAATCTAGTCGAATGAGACTTTTGGCAGTTATCGGCGTTAGCCGGTAGCTTTTATTAATTTTTTGATAATTGTTAAAACTTGCTGGTGTTGTGGCAAGTTTGGGAAAGTAAAGATGGGCGAAAGCTTTGCAGAGTTGTTTGAAGAGAGTTATGCCAAGACGGAAATGCGTCCTGGCGCGATGTTGATTGGTACCGTTGTCGACATCGAAAACGAATTTGTCATCGTCAGTACGCAGGCGAAATCAGAGGGTGTCATTCCGAAATGGCAATTCCTGAATGCCGACGGCGACTTGGAAGTCAATATCGGTGACGAGATCGAAGTTGCTCTTGATTTATTTGAAGACGGCCTGGGTGCCACACTTCTTTCCCGCGACAAAGCTAAGAAAAGTAAAGCCTGGGCGGAACTGGAAAAAGCTTTCGAAACCCAAGAGACCGTTATCGGTCGCATCAACGGCAAAGTTCGCGGTGGTTTCACCGTGGCGGTTGGCGCATTGCGTGCCTTCTTGCCTGGCTCTTTGGTTGACGTGCGCCCGATTCGCGACACCGCATTCCTGGAAAACCGCGATCTGGAATTCAAAGTCATCAAAATCGACCAAAAACGTAACAACGTCGTGTTGTCGCGTCGTGCTGTCGTCGAAAGCGAATACAGCGCAGAGCGCGAAGAATTGGTTAAAACGCTGCAAGACGGCGCGATTGTTACCGGTATCGTCAAAAACCTCACCGATTACGGTGCGTTTATCGACCTGGGCGGCGTCGACGGCTTGTTGCACATTACCGATATGGCATGGCGTCGCGTTCGCCATCCGTCCGAGTGCGTAGAGATCGGCCAGGAAGTTAAAGTCAAGGTCCTGAAATTCGACAAAGACAAAACCCGCGTATCCTTGGGTATGAAGCAAATGGATGAAGATCCATGGCAAAACATTGCTCGTCGTTACCCAGCCGGCACTCGCGTGTTCGGTAAGGTCAACAATCTGACCGACTACGGTTGCTTCGTCGAAATCGAAGAAGGCGTCGAAGGTTTGGTGCACGTTTCCGAAATGGATTGGACCAACAAAAACGTCAACCCGTCCAAAGTGGTTCAGTTGGGCGACGAAGTTGAAGTCATGGTTCTGGAAATCGACGAAGAACGCCGCCGTATTTCTTTGGGCATGAAACAATGCAAATCCAATCCTTGGGATGAATTTGCAGCGACTCATAACAAAGGCGACAAAATCTCCGGCAAAATTAAATCGATCACTGATTTCGGTATCTTCATCGGCCTGGAAGGCGGCATCGACGGTTTGGTGCACATGTCCGATATTTCCTGGAACGAGAACGACGAAGAAGCGATTCGCAACTACAAGAAAGGCGACGAAGTTGAAACTGTTATCTTGGCAGTGGATTCCGAGCGTGAGCGTATCTCTCTCGGCATCAAACAACTGGAACAAGACCCTTTCCAAAACTACATCGCTTTGCATGAGAAAGGTAGCTTAGTCAAAGGCATCATCAAAGAAGTCGATGCCAAAGGCGCCGTCGTCACTCTGGCCGACAATGTCGAAGGTTATTTGAGAGCTTCCGAAATTCAGCGCGACCGCGTCGAAGACGCCAGCAAGTTGCTGAAAGCCGGCGACGAAATCGAAGCCAAATTCGTCGGTGTCGATAAAAAGACCAAGTCTATTTCGTTGTCTATTAAAGCGAAGGATGCCGAAGAAGAATCCAACGCCATAAAAGATTATTCCCAGCAAAATGCAGGTACTGCAACGTTGGGCGATATCTTTAAACAAATGGACAAGTAATAAAACCATCTTCGAGGGTGGCATGGGTGCACTCATGCCACCCTTTTTTGATTATTCAGGGCTGGATGTGACGAAATCAGAATTGATAGAGATGCTGGCGCGTAAGCAGCCGCACCTCGCGCTTAAAGATGTGGAATTGGCGGTCAGATGTGTAGTCGATCACTTGAGCGATACATTGGCCAGTGGCGAACGAATCGAAATCAGAGGCTTTGGCAGTTTTTCATTACACCACCGTTCCGCCCGTCTGGGCCGGAATCCGAAAACCGGGGATTCGGTGTCGTTGACAGAAAAGCATGTGCCGCATTTCAAGCCTGGAAAGGAGTTGCGGGATATGGTCGACGCTTCCAGGGAAAAATACAAAATCGTTGATTAAGCCGTAATCGGAACGGGGTGCTTGGCTTCGTTCCCTCATTTCACGCTTCTAACGTGACGGCAGTAGCCATCACCATTCATCTCATCCCGTTTGTGGATCGCAATCCAAATACAGTAATCGTCAGTGAGTTTATTTCATCACAACTACAGTTACGATCCGGGATATGGTCTTAACCTTAGCGATTTACTGACAGTCCCCGCGCCGGAGCAGCCGCTCGATTTTTGCAATTTCTGGCAGGAAAAATACCAACGAACCGTCGATATCGCAGCGGATTATTCGCTTGAATACCAGTCTACTCGTGCCGGTTACCGGGTCTACGATTTGCATTACCTTTCTACCGACGATTTCAAGATCGGCGGCTGGTTGCTGGAGCCCGAGAATCAAGCCATAACCCAAGCCATCGTCGTCGGCCACGGTTACGGCGGCAGGGATCAACCGGATTATCATCTGCAAATCGCCGGCGCCGCGTTGTTGTTTCCTTGCATGCGCGGTATTTCGCGCAGTCGCAACGGACATTTGCCGGAACAGCCTAACCAACACGTGTTGCATGCGATAGACGATCGGAATCGGTACGTGATTGGCGGTTGCGTCGAGGATATCTGGCTGGCAGTGACGGTTCTGGCGGCTATATATCCGCAATGTGCAGAGCGTATCGGCTATATGGGAATCAGCTTCGGCGGCGGCCTCGGTGCGTTGGCTGCACCGTGGGACCGCAGGATCAAACGGTTGCATTTGAACGTACCGACGTTCGGCAACCAACCTTTGCGTTTGAGTTTGCCCAGCAGCGGCAGTGCCGCTGCGCTGAAGGCGCACAGCCAATACCATCCTCATATTTTTGACACATTAGCCTATTACGATGCCGCGGTTGCCGCGCGCCATGCCAATCAGCCCTTACATGCGGCAGTTGCGTTGTTCGATCCGGTTGTGGCTCCGCCCGGACAATTTGCAATTTACAACGCCTGGTCCGGCGAGAAGCGTTTGTTCGTGCTGGAGGCCGGGCATTTCGAATACCCCCGTCAACACGAACAGGATCGGCAATTGGTTGCCGAATTGCAGCAATTTTTCGGAGTATTGCCGGCATAGGTTATGAACCGCGAATACCACCACTGGTACAGCCCGCGATTGGGTAGAGACATGGAGTTTTTGGTATTCGGCCACGCCGGCGCCAAAGTCCTGGTTTTCCCGACGCGCGACGGCCGCTTCTTCGAATACGAAAACCTGGGCATCGTCGAACGGCTGCGTAACAAAATAGAGGCTGGCTACATACAGCTTTATTGCGTCGATAGTATCGACCACGAGACCTTTTACTGTTTTTGGCGTAAACCGCAAGACCGCATTCAGCGGCACATAGACTTCGAAGACTATGTGTTGAACGAGATCATGCCGTTCATGGCACTGAAAAATCCGCACCCTTGTGTGATTGCGCACGGTTGTAGCTTGGGGGCTTTTCATGCCGCCAACATTGCATTTCGCCATCCGCACTTGTTCAGGAAATTAGTGGCATTTTCCGGCCGATTTGATTTGACGTTGGAAGTCGAATGTTTCAAAAACCTGTTCGACGGCTATTACGACGAAAATATTTATTTCCACACGCCGAGCCATTTTTTGCCTAATCTGGCCTGCGAGGCGCAATTGTGGGCTATCCGGCGGATGGAAATTACCTTGGTGATCGGTAAACAGGATCCGTTCTTGGCCAATAACCACGCATTGAGCCGGGTGTTGGCCGAAAAAAGCGTGCCGCACGCGTTATACGAATGGGAAGGGCGGGCACACCAAGGCCATTATTGGCGGCGCATGGCGCCGCTGTATCTGTGAGCTCCGGGCGAGTCTGGTTCCGACACTTCGGCTCAAATCGCATGGTCTCCATCGATTCGGTTGCCAAAAACAATTACTTCGGCTGACAGCCGACCGGCGGCAGGCAACTGCTCAGGAATCGTCGGTGGCAGCGGCCAGATCGGCCAACTGTTGCAAGCCCGCGCGGTAAGCGGCTTCCGAGTCGGTGCGTATGGTCGCGTGCGCCACTTTGCGACCCTTGCGCGGCGCTTTGTCGTACAAATGCAGGTGGGCGTTGGCGATGCCCAGCACTTGGCCGTCGTCGGCGAGGCCGCCGATGAAATTGACCATGGCGGCGTAACCGCGCGGTGCGGTCGAACCCAACGGCAGGTTTAAAATCGCACGTAAATGGTTTTCGAATTGGCTGGTTTCGCTGCCTTCGATAGTCCAATGGCCGGAATTGTGGACCCTGGGCGCGAATTCGTTGGCCAGCAATGCATCGCCGGCATCGAACAATTCCAGCGCAACGACGCCGACATAATCGAGTTTTTCCAACAGGCGCCTGACGTAGTCTTCGGCCAGCGATTGCGCCGGATCTTTGTCGCGGCATTCGGCGATGCGCAAAATTCCGCCGCGGTGTCGGTTTTCCGAGAGCGGGTAATAAGCGATTTCGCCGGACGGACTGCGGGCGGCAATGATCGAGACTTCGCGTTGGAAATCGACGAAGCCTTCGACAATAGCAGCCGCACCCTGCATGCTGTCCCAGGCAGGAGCCAGATCGGCTTCCGACCGCAATACGGCCTGGCCTTTGCCGTCATAGCCCATGCGCCGGCTTTTCAAAATGGCCGGATAGCGGATATCCGCCATCGCCGCTTGCAAGTCTGTTAGGCTATCGATCGCGGCAAACGGCGCGGTGCCGATACCCAATTCGCGGAAGAAGTTTTTTTCCAGCAAACGGTCTTGCGCCACGGCCAAGGCGCCGGCCGGCGGATAGACTAGCGTGTGGCTGGACAAGAATTCGGCAACGTGGGCCGGCACGTTCTCGAATTCGTAGGTCACCACATCGGCTTTTTCGGCCAATTCGGCCAATAGAGCAGGGTCGTCGTAAGCGCCGAGCAAATGCTCGCTCAAGCCGCCGGCTCCGGCGTTGGCATCGGGATCGAGGACGATGAACTTCAGGCCCAGCGGATAGCCGGCCAGCGCAATCATCCTGGCGAGTTGGCCGCCACCCAGAATGCCAACCTTCATCCGGCCACCTGACGCGGGTCGGGAGTCGCGATGACGCTGTCGGTTTGTTGTTGGCGGTAGGCATCCAGCGCGGCCCGGTATTGCGGGTGCTTGTTGCTGATAATGGCAGCGGCCAGCAGCGCGGCATTGATGGCGCCGGCCTTGCCGATGGCCAGGGTGCCGACCGGAATCCCTGCCGGCATTTGCACGATGGACAATAGTGAATCCATGCCGTTTAAAGCTTTGGACTGGACCGGCACTCCCAACACCGGCAATGCGGTTTTAGCCGCAGTCATACCCGGTAAATGCGCCGCGCCGCCGGCGCCGGCAATAATGACTTCCAGACCTTTGCTCTCGGCGGTTTCGGCGTAGCGAAACAGTTTGTCGGGGGTCCGGTGCGCCGATACCACTTCCACTTCGTGGGGAATGTCCAGATGCTCCAAGGTCTGCGCAGCATGCTGCATGGTTTCCCAGTCGGATGTGGAACCCATGATGATGCCTATCAATGCGGTCATGCAAAATCTCCGGTGTTTGCCATAAATCGTATCCGGCCGATTATCGCATAATTAGCGCGATTTTCTCGGTCCCCAAGTTGGGAAGCGGGCCGCGGTTAGTGTTAAGATAGCGCCCCTCTTATGACTCGAACCACCGAACCTAGGGACAGTAGAATGGAAAACGTGCAACATGCGACGCTGGAAGTCAGGGACTTATCCTGCTTTCGCGACGAACGCTTGTTGTTTTCGGCATTGAATTTCGAGGTGCAGGCCGGGCAGTCGCTGTTACTGGAAGGCGCCAACGGCAGCGGCAAGACCACGCTGCTGCGCATCCTGTGCGGATTGCGCGAAGCCGATTCCGGCCGGATCATCTGGTGCGGCCAGCCGGCCGAGCAAAGCTCTTATTACCGGGATATGGCCTACGTCGGCCATGCCGACGGCACCAAAAAGGAACTGACGGTATTGGAAAATCTCAAATTCGCGTTGGCATTGGGCAGTCCTGGCAAGTACCAAATCGACCACGCGCTGGACAAAGTCAAACTGGCCGGTTTCGACGACAATCCGGTGCACACGCTGTCCGCCGGGCAAAAACGGCGCCTGTCTTTGGCTCGCTTGTTGATCACCCAAAATGTGTTGTGGATACTCGACGAACCTTTCACTTCGCTGGATAAACAGGGTATCGCCTTGATCGAGTCGCTGATCGCCGACCACATCAGCCACGGCGGTATGGCGGTACTGACCTCGCACCACGATCTGCGCATGGCGGACCTGAATCTGAAACGTATCCGCCTACAAGCATGCCATTGATCCGCGCCTTTATGGCTATCATCCGCCGCGATTTGCTGCTGGCGTTCCGCCGCCGCGCCGAAATGGCCAATCCGCTGTTTTTCTTTGTGCTGGTGGTGACCTTGTTTCCGCTGGCGATCGGCGCCCAACCCAATTTGTTGCAAGCGATGGCGCCGGGCGTGATTTGGGTGTCGGCCTTGCTGGCGACCTTGCTGTCGCTGGATAGCCTGTTCCGCAGCGATTTCGAAGACGGCTCGTTGGAGCAAATGCTGCTTAGCCCGCATGCCTTGTCGGTGTTGGTGTTGGGCAAAATCGTCGCCCATTGGCTGGTCAGCGGGCTGCCGCTGTTGCTGGTCGCGCCGCTGCTGGCCTTGTTCTTGGGGCTTCCCGAGCAGGCGATGGGAACTTTATGGCTGACATTGATCTTAGCTACTCCGTTATTGAGCCTGATCGGGGCTATCGGCGTGGCCTTGACGGTCGGTCTGCGCCGCGGCGGTATGTTGTTGTCTTTGCTGGTGTTGCCGTTATACGTGCCGGTGTTGATATTCGCCAGCGGCGCGGTCGATCGTGCCGCCGGCGGATTGCCGGTCGGCGCCCAGTTGAATATTTTGTTGGCGATGTTGCTGGCGGCGCTGGCCCTGGCGCCGTTGCCGACTTCCATTGCGTTAAAAATGAGTGTTAATTGATGTCCTGGATACCCGCGCCGGTCAGCCGGTTTTTTCACCGTACTTCTTCGCCGCCGCATTTTTACGCGCTGGCCGACCGTTTCATCCCTTGGCTGACGGCCGTTTTTCTGCTTTTGCTCGGCGCCGGCCTGTATGGCGGCTTGTATCTGGCACCCACCGACTACCAACAGGGCGACAGCTACCGGATCATTTACATCCATGTGCCGGCGGCCTGGATGTCCTTGTTCGTCTACGTAATGATGGCGGTAATGGGCGGCATTGCTCTGATTTGGCGGATGAAACTGGCCGAGGTAATGCTGATCAGCAGCGCCCCGATCGGCGCCGGCTTTACCTTCGTCGCGCTGGTGACCGGGTCCCTTTGGGGCAAGCCGATGTGGGGTACCTGGTGGGTTTGGGATGCGAGGCTCACCTCGGAGCTGATCCTACTGTTCCTGTATCTGGGCGTGATCAGCTTGTACGGTGCGATCGAGGACAAACGCAGCGCCGCCCGAGCGGTGTCTATCCTGGCTTTGGTCGGCGTGGTCAATATTCCGATCATCCACTATTCGGTGGAATGGTGGAATACGCTGCATCAGCCGGCGACGGTCAGCAAACTGGATAAACCGTCGATTCACATTACGATGCTGGTGCCGCTGTTGCTGATGGCGATCGCGTTCAAGTTTTACTACCTGATTGCGGTATTGCAGGCGGCCAAGCTGGAATTGCTGAAACGGGAAACCTCGTCGCAATGGGTGAAAAACATGTTGGAGAAACAGGCATGAGTTGGGACAGCTTTTGGTACATGGGCGGTTACGCCGCTTATGTCTGGCCGGCATACGGCGTCACGGCGCTGGTGTTGGCCGCGAACCTGGTGTGGCCGGTCTGGCAACGCAAACAATTATTCCGGCAACTGGCCATCAAACAAAAACGCGCGCAGTCCAAATGAAACCGATCCGCAAACAGCGCCTGCTGTTAATCCTGTTAATGTTGGCCGGCCTGGGCTTGGCGGCTTTTTTTGCGTTGAAGGCATTCAACGAAAATCTGATGTATTTCTTCTCGACCAGCGACGTCGTCGCCGGTAAGGCGCCAAACAATGCGGTATTCCGGCTGGGCGGCATGGTCGTCAAAGGCAGCGTGCAGCGGCCCAACGCCGACTTGCTGGTGCGTTTCAAACTAAGCGATTTCAGCCAGGAGGTCGCGGTGGAATATTCCGGCATCTTGCCGGACTTGTTCCGCGAGGGGCAGGGCATCGTCGCCAAAGGCCGGCTGGATAATCGCGGCGTATTCGTCGCCGAGGAAGTCCTGGCCAAACACGACGAGAATTACATGCCGCCGGAAGTGGCGGGTAGTCTGAAGAAACCGGCGGAGCAACCATGATCCCGGAAATCGGCCATTTCGCGCTGATCCTGGCGCTATGCATGGCGCTGGTTCAAGGCACGCTGCCCATATTCGGGGCCGGCAAGGCCGTTAGCGGCTGGGTCCATGTCGCCCGGCCGGCCGCATTCGGTCAGTTGGCGTTCATGGCGCTGGCCTACGGCTGTTTGACCTATGCCTTTATCAGCCACGACTTTTCGGTGGCCTATGTCGCCCAAAACTCCAATACCGAACTGCCGTTTTTGTACCTGATCTCCGGCGTTTGGGGCGCACACGAAGGCTCCTTGCTGCTGTGGGCATTGGCCTTGTCGATCTGGACCGGCTTGGTCGCCGCCTTCAGCGCCCGGATTCCCGATCCCACCCGGGCTCGGGTGCTGGGTGTGATGGGCTTGGTCAGCGTCGGCTTCATATTGTTTTTGCTGTTGACTTCCAATCCGTTCGAACGCCTGTTTCCGGCACCGGCCGAAGGCCGAGACCTGAATCCGTTGTTGCAGGATCCCGGCTTGGCGATTCATCCGCCGATGCTGTACATGGGCTATGTCGGCTTTTCGGTAGCCTTCGCTTTTTCGATTGCCGCGCTGCTGGAGGGACGCCTGGATTCGGCCTGGGCGCGCTGGTCGCGGCCCTGGACCAATGTGGCCTGGATGTTTTTGACGCTGGGTATCACGCTAGGCAGTTGGTGGGCTTACTACGAACTGGGCTGGGGCGGCTGGTGGTTTTGGGATCCGGTCGAGAACGCTTCGTTCATGCCCTGGTTGGTCGGTACTGCATTGATCCATTCCTTGGCCGCCACCGAAAAACGCGGCGCGTTCAAGACCTGGACCGTGCTGCTGGCGATTTTCGCCTTCTCGTTGAGTCTGCTGGGTACCTTTTTGGTGCGCTCCGGCGTGTTGACCTCGGTACATGCTTTCGCCAGCGATCCGGCCCGCGGTTTGTTCATCCTGATTTTTCTGGGTGTGGTGGTCGGCGGTTCGTTGCTGCTTTACGCGATCCGCGCGCCGCAGGTCAAAAGCTACGCCCGCTTCGAACTGGTTTCGAAAGAGTCGGTATTGCTGGTCAATAACGTTTTGCTGGTCGTAACCGCCGCCAGCATTCTGCTCGGCACGCTGTATCCGCTGGTGGTCGATGCATTGGGCCTGGGTAAATTGTCGGTCGGTCCGCCGTATTTCAATGCCGTGTTCATCCCGTTGATGGCGCCGCTGGCTTTGGTGGTCGGGATCGGCGTGTTGCTGCGCTGGAAGAGCGACGATATCAAAGCGTTAGGCGCGCGCCTGCGCGGTTTGATTGCCGGCTGCATCGGCATCGCCTTGCTGGCACCGTTGGCGATGCCGTTTTACTCCTGGGGCGCCGCGTTGGGCGTGGCCCTTGCGTTGTGGACTCTGGCCGTCAGCGCTTTTGCCTTTAAACAACGCCTGCAAAGCTGGTCCTGGCAGCGCTTGAAGCAAATTCCGGCCGGCTTTTACGGCATGACCTTGGCACATATCGGGATCGCGGTGTTCGTGATCGGCATCAGCTTCACGTCGGTCTACAGCATCGAACGCGACGTGCGTCTGGCGCCGGAGGAAACGCTGGATCTATTCGGTTACGTGTTCCAGTTTCACGGCGTCACCGCGAGCGACGGCCCGAACTACCGCGCCGAACAAGGCCATTTGACCGTCAGTCATAACGGAGAAACCGTCGCCGAGTTGGCGCCGCAAAAGCGCGTGTACCGGGTGCAAACCATGCCGATGACCGAGGCTGCGATCGATGCCGGCCTGTTTCGGGATTTGTTCGTGGCCTTGGGCGAACCGTTGGGAGAGCAGGGCGCCTGGAGTTTGCGAGTCTATTATAAAGCCTTCATCCGCTGGATCTGGCTGGGCGGCGTGTTCATGGCATTGGGCGGGTTGCTGGCTGCCTGCGATCGCCGCTATCGGTTGTCGAGTAAACAAACCGCTGAAAATCGATGAAATATTTATTGCCGCTACTACTGTTTATCGCCTTGTCGGTATTTCTGGCGATAGGCTTGAAATTGAACCCGCGGGAAATCCCGTCGCCGTTGATCGACAAACCGGCGCCGGCTTTCACGTTGCCGATTCTGGCAACGCCGGAGCGGAGTCTGAGTCAGGCCGACTTGAAAGGCAAAGTCTGGCTGCTCAACGTCTGGGCCTCCTGGTGCGTCTCGTGCCGGGAAGAACATCCGCTGTTGAACCAGTTGGCCAAACTGAACAAAGTCACGCTGGTCGGACTGAATTATAAAGATCAGGCCGACGCTGCCCAGGGCTGGCTGGCAAGGCAGGGCAACCCCTACACGGTCAGCGTGATGGATAGCGAAGGTCGTACCGGCATCGATTACGGCGTTTACGGCGTGCCGGAGACTTTTGTTATCGATAAGCGCGGTGTGGTGCGTTACAAACATACCGGACCGATTCAAGCCGGCGATCTGGAAAAACTGTTTTTACCGCTGATTCAACAACTAGAGGCGGAAAGCGCATGAAATATTGGCTGATCCTGATGTTGTCGTTGCACCTGGTTCAGGCCAGGGCCGACATCGAATACCGCGACTTCAAGCAACCGGAACAGGAGCAGGCCTACCAGAGCCTGATCAATGAGCTGCGCTGTCTGGTCTGCCAGAACCAGACCATCGCCGACTCCAACGCCGACCTGGCCAAGGACCTGCGCCGCCAAGTCTACGAAATGCTGCAACAAGGCAAATCGCAGCAGGACGTGGTCAATTTCATGACCGAGCGTTACGGCGATTTCGTCATGTATAAACCGGCGTTCAAACTGAAAACATTTTTGCTCTGGCTGGGGCCGGTGTTGTTCCTGGTCTTGGGTCTGGCCGTGGTTTGGACTTTGTGCGCCAAAGGCGCCAGTGCGGATAAGGAATTGTCGGCTGCCGAGCGGGAGAAATTGAAAAAAATTCTGGAACAGGGTGACGACGCGTGACTATCGAGTTTTGGCTGGCGATAGCCGGATTAGTGGCTGTGGCTTTGGCCATTTTGTTGCCGCCTCTATTTAAAACCGCGCCCTTGCATGATGCCGACGGCGAAACCCGCAATAAAGCCATCGCCCGGCAACAATTGGCCGAACTGAAACAGCAACTGCAAGACGGCGTACTGACCCAAAGCCAGTTCGATGCTCAGTACCAGGAATTGCAACTGGCTTTATTGGATGAAATCCAGCAAGACGCACCGGCTAAGGCTGCGCTCAGGCCCGGAACCGGGCGCTGGGTGATTCCGCTGCTTGGCCTGGCGGTGCCTGTATTGAGCTTGTTTCTCTACCTGACGCTGGGCGAGCCGCAAGCGCTTGCCAAGGCTGAACTGGCGCAAAATCAGGCTAAAGCAGCCGATAATGTGCAGAATATGGTCGCCGCGTTGGCACAGCGCCTGCAACAACAACCGGACGATCTTGAGGGCTGGATGATGTTGGGTCGGGCCTATTTGTACATGCAACAATACGATAGCGCCGCCCAAGCGTTCGCCGAATTGAACCGGCGTAAACCGAACGAACCGGCGGTGATGCTGCACTATGCCGACGCCTTGTCGATGGCGCGTAACGGCCAGATGCGCGGCGAACCGGCCGCACTGGTCTATCAGGCATTAACTCTGGTGCCGGAAGACCACACTGCCCTGTGGCTGGGCGGCATGGCCAAGGCCGAGGAAGGCGACTTTGCCCAAGCCATTGCCTATTGGCAAAAACTGTCGGCCATGTTGCCGGAGCAAGACGAAACCCGGCAGCAATTGCAGAAAATGATTGCGATGGCGGAGGCTGAAACCCAGCAAGGCACTGCCGGTACGCCTGCCACGACCCCGGTCGAAATTAAAATCGATGCCGCCCTGTCTGACGAGCTGAAAACCAAGGCAAAACCGGACGACACGCTATTCGTTTACGCCCAGGCCCTGAGCGGTCCGAAAATGCCGTTGGCTATCGTCAAGCAACAGGTAAAAGACCTGCCGCTGCAAGCCGTACTCAACGACAGCATGGCCATGCAGCCGCAAACCCATCTGGCCGATTTCAAACAACTGCGTATCGTTGCCCGCATATCCAAATCCGGTAACGCGATGCCGCAACCGGGCGATCTGGTCGGCAGCGCCGAAGTCAATCTGGATGGATCGCCGACGGCGGCCGTCAGCGTGACTATCGATCAGGAACTGAAATAATGGATCAATCGATAAAATTCGATCTGGACTTGATCAAACGCTACGACAAGTCCGGCCCGCGCTATACCTCGTATCCGACCGCATTGGAGTTGCACGAAGGCTTCGGCGAGGTCGAATACCGGCGGCATATCGAAAAATCCAATGCCGCCGGCGGGCCGCTGTCGCTGTACTTCCATATTCCGTTCTGCGACACCGTCTGTTTTTATTGCGCCTGCAACAAGATCGTCACCAAAAACCGCGCCCATGCGCTGCCGTATCTGGACAATCTGTGCCAGGAGATCGAGATGCAGGGGGCGCTGTTCGATCGGAGCCGGCCGGTCAACCAATTGCATTGGGGCGGCGGAACGCCGACCTTTTTGAACGCCGAGCAAATGCGGCGGTTGATGGACACGACTCGGGCCAATTTCAATCTGCACAGTGACGATAGCGGCGAGTATTCGATCGAAGTCGACCCGCGCGAAACCGACCACCGCACCATCGCCGAGCTAAGAGCCTTGGGATTCAATCGCATCAGCCTCGGTTTGCAGGACTTCGATCCGGACGTGCAAAAAGCCGTCAACCGGCTGCAAAGCAAGGAACAAACCTTCGCGGTGCTGGCAGCGGCGCGTAAGGAAGGCTTCCGCTCCACCAATATCGATCTGATTTACGGCTTGCCGTTACAAACCGTGCGCAGCTTTGCCGATACCCTGGATCAGGTGTTGGCCTATGCCCCGGACCGGTTTTCGATTTTCAATTACGCCCACATGCCCAGCCGTTTCAAAACTCAGCGCCAAATCGACGAAGCGGCCTTGCCGTCGCCGGCGGCGAAACTGGAGATTTTGCAAATGGTCGGCCAAAAACTGACCGATGCTGGTTATGTCTACATCGGCATGGACCATTTCGCCAAACCGGACGACGAGTTGGCCGTGGCCCAACGCGAGGGCAAGCTTTACCGCAACTTCCAGGGCTACTCCACCCATTCCGACTGCGATTTGGTCGGCTTGGGCGTGACCTCGATCGGTCGGGTCGGCGACGCCTACATGCAAAATTACAAGGAACTGGACGAATACGACGCAGCCATCGCGCAAGGTAAATTGCCGGTGTTTCGTGGCGTGGATCTGGACGACGACGACAAACTGCGCCGGGCCGTGATTACCCAACTGATTTGCCATTTCGAGCTGAGTTTCGAACACATCGAACGGGAATTCGGTATCGTCTTTAACGACTATTTCGCCGCCGAATTGGCAAACCTGCAGCCGATGAAAACGGACGGTTTGTTGGATTTAACCGCCGCCGGCATTCAAGTATCCAGCGCCGGCCGCCTGCTGATCCGCAATATCTGCATGGTGTTTGACAAGTATCTGGTGCAGAAACAACCACAATTCTCCCGAGTCATTTGACTCGTTTCGATTCCAACGTTGCGGATTTTTCGGTCAAGGCTGTGCCGAAAATCTTCCGCAATGATTGCCCATCTCCGGTCCGGAAACCGATTTTCATCGGATCTTAATGCTTTATGTAGGTTTTCTTTCACTTTTCATCTGTAAATTCGATAGCTTTTTGAGCTGACCCCTCAAAGCGAGATGGTTTGTATCTGCCTGCCAAAAGGCTCGAAAACTATCCGACTTTGCCCATGGCCATATCAGGCCACAGGGACTCGCATGCTGCCGATTCTATAAAGTAAATCAGGAAATCTCATGTCACTAACCGCTTCCCTAATCGCCGCCAATCTTTTAACTGTGCCGCTTTATTTTCCAAGCCGCGAAGCGGCGGAACAAACGCTAGCCGGCTATAACTATGGCTTGAAGCAGCTCAGCGATGGCCGTTACCAAGCTTTCGTGTCGGGATTGAACGGTTCCGGGCAACAAAGCGCGATTGGGACTGAAACGGCTGACGCGCTGGCCCAAAATCAGATTGGGGCAGGTAGTACCGATGCTACTGAAATGCCGTTTCCCAAACTTACGCTTAAGGAAAAAGTCAACGGCCAGGCTGCGATCGAAGCTTTAGGCGATCAATTACCTGGGGTTGCCGAACACTACGGCATGTCGGCAGAGCGTTTGCAATCGATCTTACGTACCGACTCTAGCGCTTGGATCGACCAAAGCGGCCACTTGTTGTACATCGATGCCGCGCATGAGCCGACCCCTTTGCCGGAGAGCCGGATTGCCGGTGTCACCGGCGCTTACGCTACCACTGCCGCCGGAACCGATACGTTCAACGCAACGGCAGCGGCGAGTGCGGATCCATTTACGCTCCATAGTAAACCCGGATCGAACCGCACCATATATCTGGATTTTAACGGCTACCAGGCCAGCAACAGCGCTTGGTACAACGGTACGTTGAATGCCAAGGCCTATGATACCGATGGTAATCCATCCGGTTTTAGCAGTGCGGAACAGAACAATATTCGCGAAATTTGGCAGCGGGTGGCGGAGGATTACGCGCCTTTCGATGTGGATGTGACGACGCAGGAACCCGCGGCCGCAGCGCTGCAGCGCACCAGTAGTTCGGACGCCGTGTATGGTATTCGTGCCGCGATCACGCAATCGATGCCCGAGCTTTGCAGCCAAGCCTGCGGCGGTGTTGCCTACATCAATGTGTTTTCCTATTATTCGTCGAGCAGTCCCGACTATTACAACCCAGTCTGGGTGTTTTTCGATAAGTTGGGCGGCGGCAATCCGAGATATGTCGCCGATGCCGTTTCGCACGAAGTGGGCCACGCTCTGAATTTGACTCACGACGGTACCTCCAGCAGCAGTTACTATGCGGGCCAGGGCAGCGGGGCCACCGGTTGGGCGCCAATTATGGGGGTCGGCTATTACCAACCGGTAACTCAATGGAGCAAGGGCGAATATCCGGACGCCAATAACCAGCAAGACGATATTGCTGTGATCGTGGCGGCGGGTGCGCCGCAACGCGCCGACGATTTCGGTGGAACGCCAGCCACTGCGGCGCCGCTGTCCGGCAGCGCTGGCGCGGTATTGCAAATTGGCATTATCGAGAGCCGTACCGATCTCGATGTATTCAGTTTCTATACCGATGGCGGCAATGTGCAATTCAACGCCGCCTCCGGGGCGGTATCAGCCAATCTGGATATTTCGTTAAAGTTGATGACCAGTTCCGGCACCGTCCTGGCTAGCGCAAACCCGGCGGACAGCTTGTCGGCTTCATTGGCGGCGACCCTGGCGCCGGGCCAGTATTTTCTGCAAATTGACGGCATTGGCTACGGCGACTTGACTACCGGATACTCTGACTATGCCAGTGTCGGCCAATACCTGATTACCGGTACTTATCCGAAAAGCGGTGCCACAACGATAGCGCCGACTGCCGTGATTTCGGCTTTGCCGACCAGCGGTAGTGCGCCGCTGACCGTGAGTTTGAATGGTACCGGCTCGGTCGATCAGGATGGCTCGATCACCGCTTACGCCTGGAATTTCGGTGACGGTACGCCAAACAGCAATTCCGCCAGCGTCAGCCATGTCTACAACACGCCCGGAACTTACAATGCCACCTTGACGGTGACCGACAGCAGCGGCTTGAAAGGCAGTGCCAGTCAAGTCATCTCGGTAGCTCAAGCGCCAGTGGCGCTTAGCATGAAAGCCGCCAGCACCAAGGTGACACGGCGGCTGGTGGGGAAAAACAAGGCGCAATGCGTGGCAACGGTGACTATCAATGACGGTGTTTCTGCCGTTTCCGGCGCAACCCTCTACGGAAGTTGGAGCGGGTCGGTGAAAACCAGCAGCGGCTCGACTACGGTAACCGGTGTTACCTCGGCTACCACCGGTACGACCGGTACCGCCAGTCTCAGTAGTGCGAACTTACCGGTGAATTCGTCCGGAACCTGCGCGTTTACCGTGACCAATGTCGTTAAGAGCGGTTATAGCTACGACGGCAGCGGCCAAGTGTCCGCTAGTTTTAGCTGGTAGGCCGGAAACCAAGTCCGCAACAGCAAAAGGCGCCGCGATCACGGCGCCTTTTTTTCGTCAAGGTGTCAACAAATTCGGGCGCCAATTCCGGCGCATAGTCTGTGGCCGGCAGCAGCAACCGATCAGGACGGTCAATCCCTAACCCAATTCTCCACCAACCGGCTCGGTATATGCGGCGACTCGCTGGATTGCGGGTAGGGCTGGCCGCTGGTTACCCGGTAGATCACGCGCAGCATGTCGGCCAGCAGCAGCCAGGTGATCAGCATGAACAGGCAGGTCAGGCCGGCGTTCAGGTAATCGTTGAAAATCAATTGCGGGGCATTTTTTAGTTGCGCGGCCGGCAGCGAACCGCTGGCGATTTTTGCGGACAAATCGGCGGCGTGCGCCAGAAAACCGATGCGTAAATCCTCGGCGAACAATTTCTGCCAGGCCGCGCTGCTGGTGACGATAATCAGCCAAGACAGCGGCAGGGCGGTCACCCAGGCGTACCTGAGCTTGCCGGATTTGACCAGAATCGTCGTCGCCACGCACAGCGCGATCGCCGCCAGCATTTGGTTGGCGATGCCGAACAGGGGCCACAGGCTGTTGATGCCGCCCAGCGGATCGATCGCGCCCATGTACAGGAAATAGCCCCAAGCGCCAACCACGGCGGCGCTGGTCAGTAAGATGCTGGCATAACCGCCGCTGCTGCCACGGCCGATATTGAAGTTACCGAGGATATCCTGCAGCATGAAGCGGGCGACGCGGGTGCCGGCGTCCAGCGTGGTCAGGATGAACAAGGCTTCGAACATGATCGCGAAATGGTACCAGGCCGCCAGCAGATGTTGGCCGAACACCTGGGCGAACAAACTGGCCATGCCGACCGCCAGCGACGGCGCGCCGCCGGTGCGGGCGAACAAGGTCGATTCGCCCATGGTCTGCGCCAGTTGCTGCATTTGCTCGACGGCCACCGGAAAGCCCCAGCTGCTGATTTTCGCCACCGCTTCCGCCGCTTCCTTGCCGACCACGCCGGCCGGGCTGTTGATGGCGAAATAAACCCCCGGCTCCAACACCGACGCCGCGATCATCGCCATGATCGCGACAAAGGATTCCATCATCATTGCGCCGTAGCCGATAAAACGGGCGTCGGTTTCGTTAGCCAGCAACTTGGGCGTGGTGCCCGACGAAATCAGCGCATGAAAGCCGGAAATTGCGCCGCAGGCGATGGTGATGAACACGAACGGAAACAGTTTGCCGCCGAAGATCGGGCCGCTGCCGTCGATAAACTGGGTCAAGGCCGGCATTTTCAGCTCGGGCCGCAAGATCAGAATCGCCACGGCCAGCGCGGCAATGGTGCCCAGTTTCATGAAGGTGGACAGGTAGTCGCGCGGCGCCAGCAGCAGCCAGACCGGCAACACCGCGGCGGCGAAGCCGTAACCAATCACCATCAACGCCAGTTCCGGCGCGTCGTAATCGAACCAGCCGCGAATGGCAGGGTTTTCGTCGATCCAGCCGCCGCCGACCACGGCAAACACCAGTAACGACACGCCGATCAGCGTCGCTTCCAGTACCCGCCCCGGCCGCAAATGGTTCAGATACATGCCCATCAACATCGCGATCGGTATCGTCGCGGCGACGGTGGCGGTCGCCCAGGGGCTGTGTTTCATCGCATTGACTACGACCAGGCCCAGCACCGCAATCAGGATCACCATAATCGTCATCACGCCCAGCATCGCGGCGCCGCCGCCAATGTTGCCCAATTCGTCCTTGGCCATCTGCCCCAGCGAGCGGCCGTCGCGCCTGACCGAGAAAAACAGGGTCACGAAGTCCTGCACGCAGCCGCCCAGCACCGCGCCGATCAGGATCCACAAGGTGCCCGGCAGATAGCCGAACTGGGCCGCCAGCGTCGGCCCGATCAACGGGCCGGGGCCGGCGATGGCGGCGAAATGGTGGCCGAACACCACCCATTTGTGGGTGGGCATGAAGTCGCGGCCATCGTCGAAGCGTTCGGCCGGCGTGGCGCGGCTGGCATCGAGCACCAGGACTTTGGCGGCGACGAAGGCGCTGTAAAAGCGGTAGCCGAGCGCGTAAACGCAGACTGCGGCGACGATCAGCCACATGCTGCTGATGGTTTCGCCGCGCTGCAAAGCAATACCGGCGATGGCGCCGGCCGCGGCCAGAGCGACGAGGCCCCAGAATAGGTTGATGGGAAGCGAGTGCTTGTTGCCTGACATGACGATTCCTGTCTGAAAGTCGGATTGGGATGCGATGGATTTCGCAAAATGGTAGCACGCCGCCGGCGTTCGCGGCAGGCGCTTTATCCCTAAAACCCTGCCGTTCGCAACCGAGTGCAGCCGGTCCGGCCGCATCGCGCTTGCCCATAGGCAAGATCGCGGTGTTGTGTACCGACCGGGACCGGAGCCGCCAACGCTAAAATTGCGAGAAGCGCTGCCGTAGCGCGAGCAGAACTGCCAGCATCGATGCCGCCGAGAGCGCCTGCAAGCCGATCAGGCCGTTGAGCTCGGCAATGTCGAAGGACTGATCGAAATCGAATTGCGGCGGCGCCGCTTGCTGCGCTTCGCTCCAGGCGGCGCGGGCCATGATGGACGGCACGAAGTACGCTCGCCAGCGGTCTTCGAAATCGTTGACGGCGGCGACGAAGCTGGCGTGCCGGGGTGCGTCCAGGCCGGATAAACGATCCGCCATCAACGCCACGGCCAAGGCCGGCGAAGTCCAGGACCAGCGTTGCATGAATCCGAATTGCTCGGCGCGGTGGGTTTCGAATTGCAGCATCAGCGGCCGAATCTGGCTGTCCAGTTCCAGGGCGGCCGGCAAGCCGGCGACTTCCCGCGACAGCTTGGCAAGCGGCGTGTCGCCCAGCAGCTCGGGATGGGCCTTAAACCAGTCCGCCAGCAAATTTTGCCGCTGCTGGTTGGAGAGTTCCTGCAACCGGCGGATTTCGATAATGGCGGCCATGCGCGACGGCTTGGGCCGGGTCTGGTCGGCGGCCCAATGCAGCGTCGCCGGCACGCCGAAGGTCAAGATCAGCCAACTGCCGAGCAAGCCTATCGCCGCCGCGCCCGAAGAAATCGGCAGCAGCAGGAACAAGCCGGCCAGACTGAACCAGAACAGCACGTAGCTCAGGCTGATCAAACACCAGTAAGCCAGCGCCGCCAGGTCAGAACCGCTATCCAGCAAAAACGCCAGCAGCGAACTGGCGCAAGCGACCAGCGCCACCAACAGCAAACGCCAGCCCAGGCTGCACAACACCAATTGCCACGGCCGCGCGGTTTGGGTGCAGACCAGGCGCCAGACCCCGCTTTCGCGTTCCTCCTGCACCAAGCCGTAGCTCAAGGCGATGACGACCAGCGGCGTCAACAGCGCGAACACGCTGGCAAAGTCCAGTAAACCGAATTCGTAACTCAACGGATTGAACAATTGGTCGCTGTTGCGGCCGTCGGTATGGCGGCTGCGACTGGAGACTTTAATGGACGTGCCGACCAAATCGGCTTGGCTGACATTCAGCACCAAACCGCCCAGCAGCGGCAATTGCAGTGGTGCCCGGTCGTTGCTGGCGGCGTAGGCCCCATCGCCGCCGTCATGCGCGTCCGCCTTCGGCGCGTCGTGCATTTCCGCGGCATTGGCGGCCGATGCCGCGATTTGCGGCGCCGCCGCGGCAGCGCGAATCTCGCTGGCCCTGAGCCCGGACCAGACGGCGCTGAGCCCCATCAAGACCGCAAAAATCAGTAATATCGCCGCGTTCAGCGGATTGCGCCGGATTCTGATCCATTCCACTTTGACGATAGCCATCATGGTGCCAACCTCCGTGCCGAATTGGCCAACAGCCACAGTGCCGCCCCCAACCAGGCGCCCAGCACCGCTAGCGGCAGCAGGCTGGCTTTTAGCGAAAATCCGACCGTGGGAACGGCGTAAGCAAAGTCTCGCACGCTGCGCCAATCGGTTTCCGCGCCTTTGGCGGAGCGTTCGGTGCCGTGGCTGCGTTCGCGGTCCCAGTCTTCGGTCAGATCGATGAAATAACGCCGATATCTCTCGGCGGCGTCTTCGAAATCGCGTTGGTGCGCCAAATCGGTGCCGGCTATGGCCATCGACAACGAACGCAGCGCCAGGCTGGGCCCCAGCCAACCGGCCAGATGCGCCAGTTGCTGTTGAGTGGCGAAGTTGGCGCGCAGGCGATCGAAATGCAACTGGTGGACTTTGCTGGAGTAAACGTCGTTATATTGCCGATTCAGCGAGACAAAACCCACCGGTAGCTGTTCTTTGCTGGCAACGCCGTATTGGGTCAGCACTTGGGCTTCGAAGGCCGTTTCGCGTTGTTGCTTGGAGCCGTCGCCGGGCAGGCCTTGGGCGATATCGGTCTTGATCGCATCCCAAAATTGGCTGGCACTGGGGTTGGGCGCAAGCACATCGCCGATCGCGGCGCCCAGCCGCGGAGCGACGAACACGCTGCCCATCCAGAACCCCAGCAAGCAAAACAAGGTGTTGCGGCTGGTGCGAAAGTAGGCGGAGGCGGCAATCGACAAGGCGGCGAACACCGTGTAATACGCCAGCAGGCCGGCCAGCAGTAAACTCAAACGCAGCAGGTCGTCGATAGCCAGCTCGAATTGGCCGGCCAGCGTCAGCGCCGCCAGTAACACGGCGGGCGACATCACCAGCCAGAACGCCGTCAACAGCCCGAGCAACTTGCCGAACAACAAGGCCCGCGGCGCCACTCCTAAACTATGCAACATGCGCAAGGTGCCGCGTTCGCGCTCTTGCGACACCGAATTGAAACTGAGCGCGACGATCAACAGCGGCAACAAGGCATAAAGCACGAAGCTGCTGCTGGCCTGTCCGAATCGATTGGCCAATACGTCGTCGGCACTCGGATTGAAACGGGTCAGGTTGCGTTTGTGCGGCTCCAGCCACAGCGACTGACCGGTAAACGGCGTCAAGCCAGGATCTATCGCCGCGCTGGGCAAATCCGGCTTGAACACGTAAATACCGTAGTGCGCGGCGGCATGGGGATTCTTGACGCTCTGCGAATTCCACTGTTCCTTGGCCGTCGCGCCGACGCGCTGTTTTTCCTGGCGCTGTGCCTGCAACTGGTAACTGGAAAACAGAAAAAAGCCGGCGAACAAAACAAACAGCGACAGGCCCAGCACCAGCAAACGGCCGTCGCGCAACGTAGTGGCCAGCTCCTTGCGCATGACAATGGCGATCATGCCAACCCCCGGGCATGCGCCAGATATTTGCTTTCCAATTCGTCGTGTTGCACGCTGTGGGCATCGAACTCCTCGACCAGCCGGCCTTGCTTCATGATGCCGATGCGGTCCGCGACTTGCTTGGCGTTGAACAAATCGTGGGTCGCCATTAACACCGCCATGCCGCCGTCCGCCGCGGCGCGGATGCGTTGGGCAAAATCGTTGGCGGCGCTCGGGTCCAGGCCGGAGGTGGGCTCGTCCAGCAACATGGCTTTGGCGTGCTTGGCGCTGGCGATCGCCAAACCGACCTTTTGCCGCATACCTTTGGAATAGTGGCCGACCCGCTTGTCGTGGGCATCCGCCTGCAAGCCGCTGTCGCTCAACAGCCGGCCGGCCTGGTCCCGGTTCAATTCGATTCCGGCCAGCGCACAGAAAAACCGCAGGTTTTCCGCGCCGCTGAGCAGGTCGTACAAGGCCACGTTTTCCGGCAGATAGGCCAGTTCGGACTTGACCAGCTCCGGTTGGTCCTGCAGCGAGCGGCCGCCGATCAAGACCTGGCCGCTGCTGGGACGGTTAAATCCCAAGAAGGTGCTGATCGTCGTGGTTTTGCCGGCGCCGTTGCCGCCCAGCAAGGCGTAAACGCAGCCCGCAGGTACCGCTAAATTCAGTTGGTCGATCGCCCGATGCTGTTGGTATTCCACCACCAGATTGCGGGTTTCGAGAATGTGGGTTGTCGTCATGGCTGAACAGTTGGGTTTAGTACTTAACGGATAAGCTGACATAGTAGGTGCGTTGCGCCAGCGGATTATTTTCGTAGACATCCTGGTCCAGAATATTATCGATACCGGCCGACATCGTGCTTTTCAGATTGTGGTATGTCGGCAGTCTGTAGTTGGTTTTGAAATCCACCAGCGTGTATTCGTCCGAGCCGTTGAATACGTTGGCTTCCGTATCGACGTTGGTAATTTGGTGGAACATGTCGCTACGGTAGCGGACCGATGGCGTGACATCCCATTCCGGCAGTATATGGTAAGTCGCCTGAACATTGGCCTGCAAACGAGGCGTCCGCGGCCACTCGTTACCGGCCAGCCCCGGCGCCTGGGGATTATTGACGATTTGCTTGTTCAGGAAAATGGTATTGGCTGCAAAATCCAGCGGCAGGCCGAACAAACCGTATTTCTGATACGTCAAATCGACACCGATCGATTCGGTTTGCCCGATGGCCAGATAGGTGTTCGGCCCGTTGCCGCCCGCCAGCAGCGGGTTATAGGAAAATATTTCATCGTTGATTTGGTCGTAAAAAAAGTTGGCCCTGACCAAGCCCTGGTGCAGGTCGTACTGAACCATGAAGTTATGAAAATAACCATTTTCCGGCCCCAGGTTTGGATCGGAGAATGTGGTTCCGGCGACGGTATTCTTGCTGGCAAATAATTCTTCAGCCACCGGAAAACGATAGGCTTTGGAGAACGAATAACGCAAAGTTCAATTATCCGGCGAATACTCGATCGCGGCTTTAGGCGAGATGCGGGCCTGGCTGCGGTCTTCGTAATTCTGGATGCGCCTGACGTCGGTAGCGCTACGGTTGTAGTTGTAAAAATGGCCGCCTATCGTCTGAAAATGATCGTAGCGCAAGCCGGCCATTACGCTCCAATCCGGCAGGAAACGCCATTCGAGCTGCGAAAACAAGCTGTTGGTCTGGGTTTGTCCGCCCGAGTCGCTGACTTCGTTACCGCGCATGCCGCTCGCATAAACGCTGCTGTCATAGACCCGGTTATTATTGTTGCCGTGCACCAACTGGTAGCCGCCCATAAAGGATAAATCGTCGCGGCCGAATAACTGGTCGGTGGCGAGTTTCAGGTCGTAAGTCGCCCACCAGGTACTGACATCGGTGATTTGTCCCGGCAACTGGCCGGCGACCAGGGCGTTGGGGTCCAGTTGGGCACCCCGGGATTGCAGGCTGGTATCCTTAAAGGCGTCGTAAAAGCTGGCCGTGGTGTCGATGTGCCAGCGCTCGCTGATCTTGCCTTTCAGGCTCAAGCCGTAATTCAAGGCTTGGCGGTTCTGTTCCTGCAAACGGAAGCCATTCAACGGCACCGTGAAGTTATAGCCGTCTTGCGTATAGTAATTGGTAAAACGCCCGTTGTTGTTGGTGCTATTGCTAAACAGGGTTTGCCCGGTGGCAGAGCTTTTGGACAGGGCCAGCGGATCGTTGTTGTATCTGTTACGTTCTTCGTAGGCAATAGTAAATCGAGCCTGCAAGTCATCCGTCAGGTCGTAAGAGGTTTTCAGTTTAAACAAATCGGTTTCGGCCCGATCGATGCCCGAGTCGCCGAAAATAAAATTCCGGCCGCCGGTCGGGCTCGGAATCAGTTGTGCCCCGGTGACCGGGATGGCCGTGGCGCCGGCGGCCAGATTGCTCGGTAAACCACGCGAGGCGGCTGATGTGCCGATCGGGTCCATCGGTTGGCCTTGGTTTTCCATGTGGTTGTATGACAGGTACACCCGAAATTTATCGATACGGTCGCCGCCGGACACGAAGGTACGAAACCCCTGCAATACCTGATCGCGGCCGCCGCGGTGCATGTCCTGAAAGATGCCGGTGGCGCTCATTTCCGCTTCGAATTTATCCGGCATGCGGGTGTTGAAATTAATCACGCCGCCGAACGAGTGGCCGTCGTACTGACTGGAAAATGGCCCGAACAGCACGTCGACCGATTCGATTTCGTTCGGCGCGACCATCGACCAGCGCGGTGCGGCGGTGTGGCCGGCGTTGACCATGTTGTAAATCGGCATGCCGTCCGCGAACACCATGGTATGGGCGGACTGGGTGATATTTGAACCGCGCATCGCGATCGGCGCGTTCGCATCGCCCGGGTAGCGGCGACGGACGTTGACGCCGGGAAGGTAGCGCAACGCGTCCTCGATGGTAACTTCGTTGACTTTGGTTTCGATATCCGCCCGGTTTACCGTCAAACTTGGCGTGGCTTTGGTGGTGTTGGGAAACTTGGGTTTGCCTGTTTCCGAATCGACGACCACTTCGCTCAACGTTTGCGCCGAATCCTGGGCTTTGTCTTTAGCGGGCGCGGTAGTCGCGCGCGGGTCTGCTTTAACGCTAGGTCCGACGACGGAAGCGATGGTAAACGCCAATACGGTTTTGGCGAGTTGCTCTGGAATTTTCATGGGTATGCGAGCCTTGATTGCTGAATAAAATCGGGAAAGTACCCACTAGCGGCGGGTAGCATTGGCGATATCGCCGGAAGTTGCCGTTGCGCGGCAGCGGAGAAACTGGTGCAAACGCACTGAAAGCCGGGAAGGCTGAAAGCGGGAGATGGAGCAGGGGCCAATGCCGTCGAGGGCTGGGGCGCGAGCAGTATGGCGGACGAGGCTAGCGATACGGTAATAACAGGCAATGGCGGCGGCGAGGTACGGCCGACGCCGTTACTGGTCATGCTCAAACCCGGCGAGTGGTTAATCTCCGGAAATAGCCGTCTGAATCGGTAAGCAACCGCGGCCGGCGGCGCCGATTCGATTTGGGGCGGGAAGCATCCGGCGTCGGCAGGGGCCGTTTGCCTGAACCGCGCTTGAACCCGCTCCACGGCTTCGGTCTGCATCCGCTTGGAAACGGCGAGCAGCGCGTCCGGAATATTCACCTTTACCGCACCGATTGCAGGCTGTTGCGCCAGCGTCATCGAGAAAAAACAGCCCACCGCCAATACTACGCCTTTGGTGAAGACGATCCCGGCGCCGTGCAATAGCAAAGTTGCCGATACGAAACCGCACACGTAAGAAATCAAACCGGCGGAAGCCGAAATCTCCTGGCCGTGGGCAAAGCCGTGGCAAAAACCGAACAATGCAACGATCGCTAAGTTGGTATTGGTGCTGAAGCGCAGGTTGCGCACGATCAATATGCCGAATACGGCGCATGACAGCAGAACAATCGTTTCGATCTGTGGCAGGTAGCAGCCGAGCGCTCCGGCCAGACCGCCCAGGCTCATGACGCCGACGAACGTGGCCGGCAGCATCCAAATCGCATGCCCGCGTAATTGTGCGGCCCAGATGCCAACCGCCAACATCGTGACCAAATGATCGTTACCGGCAAACGGATGGGCGAAACCGCTGCTCAAACCGTCGCGTTGGACATTCGTCAACAAAAACCAGCCAGCCACTGCCATCAGCGCGACCAGCACCCATAGCCGGCGGCTATCGGCTGCTGGAATCACCGGGCTTGAGGAATGAAAAGTATCGCGCATCGTTGAGTTTATGAAGTTTGAGATTAACTTCACATTCTAAACAGCCGTTTAGGGATGGCGCAAGTTGCATAAGCCAACAAAACCATTCCCGCGGGCTAAGAGTCCGTCCCACTAGGGACCACGGGGAAAGACGCTGCTGTTGAACGAAACGATTGCTCCGGCAGGCATTACCGGAGCGATAGAGCACCAAGCGAATCTGCATCGCAGCGGCGTTATGTCAAGGATGGTAGGAGCAGGCCATGCCCGCGATCAAGCTCTTAACGACATTGAGGGCGGCTGGCTGAAGAAATACTGGCCGGGCTTTGCGGTTTTGTATTGGTCGCCGCCCTATGGAGCCGTTACAATCCGCGCCGCTGGTTTACATGACTATTAACGGAGGGTGTATGTACAAAACGATTTCCGGCGGCCGGCTGCTGGCCGCCGCTTTGATTTTGGTTGCCAATGGCGTTGCCGCCGAAACCGTGCCGGCGGCGAAACCGGAGCACGGCGAATATCGGGATTGGCGGCTGTTGGGCGTGTCGCTACGCCACGAGAAGAACAGCATGCGGGCGATCGTCGGCAACGACATCACCATCAATGCCGCGCGGGCCGGCAAGACCAAGCCCTGGCCGGACGGCAGCATTATCGCCAAGATCAAATGGGCCGAGCGCAAGCATCCGAATTGGGAACAAGCCTCGGTGCCCGGCGAATTTACCGCCGCCGAAGCGATGGTCAAAGACAGCAAGAAATACGCTGAGACCGGCGGTTGGGGCTTCGGTATCTGGGAAGGCAAGACTTTGAAAATGTACGACAAGGAGCAATCAGCGCCTTGCTTCGCCTGCCACGCGCCGATGAAGGACGCCGACTACGTCTATACCCTGCCGAATCTGCAATAACAACGGATGGGAAAGAGGGCGGTCAAACGCCCTCGTTGCCCAAACCGATCAAAGCCGCCACATGCGCGGCGACGCTGTTTGCCAGCGCCCGCAAATTGTAGCCGCCCTCCAGCACCGAAATCAGACGCCCCTGGCAATACTCCTCGGCGATCGCTCGCAATTGTTCGGTCAGCCAATGGTAGTCTGCTTCCGTCAAGCGCAACGAGGCGAGCGGGTCGTCTTTGTGCGCGTCGAATCCGGCCGAAACCAAAACCAACTGCGGTGCAAATTTGCTCAAGGCGGGGAATACCGTATCGCGATATTTGGCTCGAATCACCTCGCCGTCGCTGCCGGTCGCCAGCGCCAGGTTGAGGATATTGCCGGCACCGTGTTCCGAAGGATGGCCGCTGCCGGGGTAATGCGGCCATTGGTGGCTGGATATGTAGAGCACTTGCGGCTGGTCGTAAAACGCGGCCTGGGTGCCGTTGCCGTGGTGCACGTCGAAATCGACGATCGCGATCCGCTCCAGGCCGTAGCCCTTGCGCGCATACTCGGCGGCTATCGCCACGTTGTTGAACAGACAAAAACCCATCGGGTAGTCAGGCATGGCATGGTGTCCGGGCGGGCGCACCGCACAGAAGGCATTGTCGGCTGAGCCGCCGCAGACTTTATCCACTGCATCGCATACCGCCGCGACGGCCAGTAGCGCCGCCTGGCGCGAACCGGGCGAAACCACTGTGTCGGCATCCAGGTTGGTCAGACCGTGTTCCGGTATCTCGGCCAGCAGTTTGGCGATCATGGCCCGACCGTGAACCAACCCGATTTTGTCTTCAATGTCGTCCGGCAATACCGCTTGTACATGCGTCAGTGCGGCGAACTTCGGTGCCGCGAGCACTTCGGCAATGACTCGCAGCCGCTCGGGGCATTCCGGATGGGCCAGCCCGGTATCGTGGGCCAGAAAATCCGGATGACTGTAATACAGTGTGCGCATAAACATACTCCCGCGAAACGTGCTTCAAGGTATTCGGTTTCGGTTCGCCTGGCTGCAGTTTATCTTAAAGTCGCACGAAAACTCTATGGATATTAATTGTTTACAATGTTCGAGCCGGCCGACGCCGCGATTGGCGCGGAATCCGCCCGGCCGTGGCTGAGGAATTCGGTTTATCGTTGCCATCAACTCGCCTTAGTCCGATAATTTGGCTTAAAATACAACAAAACGTTTAACATCAATATCTTGTAAAATATTCTTGAAGTGAGTTACGGGATAAACTTAATGCTGGCTAAAGTGCTTTGTTACGAGTTTCCCGTGAAACTTAAAGCCATCAAAATCGTTCCGAAATCAAACACTCACGTTACGGATGGGGGCTGGTGCAACCGCGGCGGCCGGCGAATGCCGTAAGGGTTTCACTGGCTTGGTTCGGCATTGACCGGCAGTTCAATGCGCAAGGTGGTGCCTTCGCCGACTCGGCTGCGCGCGCTGATTTCGCCGCTGTGTTTTTTGAGAATGCCGTAGGAAATTGTCAATCCCAGCCCGGTCCCTTTACCGACCGGCTTGGTGGTGTAAAAGGCATCGAAAATCCGGTTCAGTTGCTCGTCGGCAATCCCGCAGCCGGTGTCGGAAATTTCTAGCCAGACCCGGCCTTCGCCGCTGCCGGTGGCAATGGTGATGACGCCCCGCTTGTCAATCGCGTATGCGGCGTTGACCAGCAAGTTGACGAAGACCTGGTTCAGTTGGCCAGCCAAGCAATTGACCAAAGGCAGCTCGCCATAGTGTTTGACGATGTCCGCTTTGTATTTGAGTTCGTTGTAAACAATGTTCAAGGCGCTATCGAGGTTGGCGTTGAGATCGGCCCACTGCCAGGCGTCGCCGTCGTGTTGCGGATGGGAAAAGTCCTTCAAGTCCTGAACGATTTTGGCAACCCGGTTAATACCGTCCAGCGAATCGTTGAGCAAATCCGGCGCGTCGTCTCGCAAGTAGTCGAAGTCGATCCGGCGTTTGACCGAGTCGATTTCGGCACGCAGGACCGGGTCGGCTATCGCTGCCTCGGCCTGTTCGTAAGTCTCGGCCAGGGCTAATAAGTCTTCGGTATATCCCTTCAGAGTATTTAGATTGGATTTGACGAATCCGATCGGATTGTTGATTTCGTGGGCAACGCCCGCAGCCAATTGACCGATCGATGACATTTTCTCCGATTGCAGCAACTGCGCCTGCATGTCCTGCAACTTGTGGTTGGTCGCGTCGAGCCGTTGGTTCTGCATCACGATAAATTGCATGACGTCTTGGGTTTGCTTCACCAATTGCCATTGCCTGACCATGGCATGGACCACTTGGCGTACGACCAAGTCGCAAACCGGTTGCTGTAAAATCAGCAACTGATCGCTCTCGCCCAGCGTTTCGGCGATCTGTGGCCAGTAAAGTCCCGGATCGGCATTGCAAAGCACCGCGTTCAAACCGGAATCCAATTCCCACAGGTGTTTTATCAAGGCCACGCCGCTGGCTTGCGGCAAAGGATGCAGCACAAAAACCAAATTAAACGGGGCGTTTGCGGCTAAGCCGTCGGCAATCGCCTGTGCCGCATGCGCTGCATTGCCGGACCAATGTACGGCGTAGCTCGGTTTTCCGGAAATTTGGCTGCTATCGGCCACTGCCGTCCGATTGAACAACCGGTTGAGGCGGGTTGCCAATTCCGGATCGCTGCCGACAACCAAAATCGCCGGCCTGTCGCTGTCGATCACCAGAATTTTCGATAAGTTCTCGTCGTCGCTCATCTCGCCGCCTTTGCATGCTCCAGCCAGTTACCATGTCGCACTGATTATAGTAAAAAGCCGGCCGCGGCCAGTTGCCGGTGCCGTTCGGGACAGATGAGTCTAGTCACCTACCACGGTATCCACCAATAAAATTCGCTCATTGTCCAGGCGTAGCGCCAAAGTCTTGCATAGCAGGCTGGTTTCGAAATCGCGATAGCGTTCGGAGGTGACGATGCGGTTGCGATCGCCGCAGTTTTCCAGCGCCAGCAACTGAAAGAAGTACGGCCGCCAGGACCAGTTGAAGCCGATCTTGCGCGGATCGGTAAACCATTGGTTTTCGCTGAAATTGAAATCCGGCGAAATCTGGTCGCCCTGATTGTTGCACAGGTAAAACCGGATCACGCCGCTTTGGCTGAAATTCCAACTGACCAGTTCGTTCAGGTTGAAGTCGTCCTGTAGTGCTTGGGCCAAGCGGTAAATCAAAGCCTTAATGGCGTTGATCGCGTTGATTTCCATTTGTACCCGCGGCAGCGTGTTCTTGACGAATTTGCTGCGCAGCGATGCGGCGTGCTGTTCGAAACTGTTGATGGGCAGGAAATCGGCTTCGGCTTTGGCGAACAAAAAACCCTGCATGAATTGGGCGCCGCAGTTCAAGCCGAATAAAAATTCCTCGTCGCTTTCCACGCCTTCGCAGACGATGCGGGCGCCGGTGCGCTGGCCCAGGCGCGACATCAGATGCACGATGTCGGTAGCGATGCTGCTGCCGCGGGCGGCACGCTTGAACAACCGCATATCGATTTTGATGATGTCGGGCTGGATCGCGATCACCCGTTCCAGTTGCGAGGAACCGGCGCCGAAGTC
Organism: Methylomonas koyamae; assembly: GCF_006483455.1. GTDB lineage: Bacteria > Pseudomonadota > Gammaproteobacteria > Methylococcales > Methylomonadaceae > Methylomonas > Methylomonas koyamae_B. The sequence goes on along the minus strand of NZ_PPPU01000001.1, from coordinate 9,300 downwards.
GCCGATCGCCACCCGCAGGCCGTGTTTGCGGTAACGCTGCACGATCTGTTTCAACTTGTGCGGATCGACGTGAGCATCGGAGATTTCGACGACGATGCGTTGGCGGTCGATATTCAATTCTTCCAGCATGCGCAGGGTCGGCAAGGCATTGAGTTGGCGCAGATTCTCGATCCAGGCCGCCGAAATGTTCAGCGCCAGATAGGTTTGGCTATCGGCTTGCTGCGAGAATTTTTCCAGGGCTTGCCAGCGTACCTGTCGATCCAGTTCGGTACGCTGTTTGATGTCCACATCGGCGGAGGAGAACAGGGCGCCGGCAGAAACCACATTGCCCTTGGCATCGTATTGGCGGGCCAAGGCTTCGTAACCGACGATTTTGCTGCTGGCTATCGCAATGATGGGCTGAAAATAGGGAAATAGCGTTGATTTTTCTGGCATGGTCCTTGTGCGCGTCGAGTTAACCGGGCTGAGGCAAAAACTCCTTCAATTCGGCGACGCAGGAACCGCAGCCGCTGCCCGCGCCGAGGCAGGCGCTGATATCCGCCACGCTTTGTAACTTATGGGTTTGCACCGCTTGTTGAATGGTTTTCTCGCCGACATTGAAACACGAACAGACGATTCGGCCAATATCGGCTTCGCCTTTCGGCGGCTGGCCGCTGAGCAAGGCCAAACGTTCGCTGCGACTCAGTTCCGGTTTCGGGAACAAACTGCACAGCCAGCCCGGCTCCGGCAACTCGAAATCCGGTCCGACCAATAGACAGACTTGCAGTCGATTGTCGCTGACGTAGGCGCAACGGTAATAGCCGGCCTGCAGATCGCTGTATTCCAGCCAGTCGCCCGCCCCGGCCATGCCGTGCTCGGCAAACAATTCCCGGCTCCACTGGCGCCAGTCTTTACCGGCGCCGCTGCCGGCCAGCTCGTAACGGAAAAACTGGTCGCCGCGGATTTTGACTTGATATTCGCAATCCCGGATCGCCAATGGTTGCCGGGCCAGAATCGTCGCGTACCAAGTCGCCGGCCAGGCTGAGATCCTGACCGGAGTCTGCTTGCTTTCCGGCTGGCCGGAGTAGGGGTCCACCACCGGGTTGACCAAAGCCCCCATCCGGCCGTGACTGCTCAGTTGCGCCGTCCAATGCATCGGGACGAACAAGCTGCCCTGACGTTGGCCGGCGCCGATTTCGACCCGGGCCAACATTTGCCCCCAACGGCTTTCGATGTGGGCCAGACTGCGGTGCTTCAGTTGTAAGCGCTCGGCGTCGGCGGGATGGATTTCGACGAAGGGCTCCGGCCGATGCGCGTTCAATTTGGCGGCCAAGCCGGTGCGGGTCATGGTGTGCCATTGATCGCGCAAGCGGCCGGTGTTCAACGTGAACGGGTAGTCGGCGTCGACGCTATGGCGCGGCCCGTGCGGCGCGACCGGAACAAATCTGGCCTTGCGGTCGGCGGTATAAAAAAGCTTGTCGTCGAACAGCTGCGGCCGGCCTTGCGGTCGGTCGCGGCTAACCGGCCACTGTACCGGTTGCAAGGCATCGAATTCGGTCTGATCGATCGCGGCGAAGGCCGACAAATCGAAGTCGCGTAATTGATGTTCGGCGTCGTTCTCGAAGGCCGACAGCGCCGCATGTTCGCGAAAGATTTCGGCGCTGGATTGGTAAGCGAAGGCCTCGGTAAAGCCCATGCGTTGCGCCACCCGGCTAATGATCCACCAGTCGTGGCGAGCTTCGCCGGAAGCCGGGAACAATGGCCGTTGCCGCGAGATGCGCCGTTCCAGATTGGTCACGGTGCCGTCCTTTTCGCTCCAGCCGGTGGCCGGCAACAACACGTGCGCGAGTTGGGCCGTGTCGGTCTCGGCGATGCAATCCGATACCACGACGAATTCGCAGCGTTGCAGCGCTTGCTTCACCCGGTCGGCGTCCGGCATCGACACCACCGGATTGGTGGCCATGATCCAGACCGCCTTGACCCGGCCGGCGGCGACGGCCTCGAACATGTCCACCGCTTTCAATCCGGTTTTGTTCGCCACGTGTTCGCTTTGCCAAAACCGGCCGACGCGGTCGACATGCACCGGATTGTCCAAGTCCATGTGCGCTGCCAGCATGTTGGCGAGACCGCCGACTTCGCGGCCGCCCATCGCATTGGGTTGGCCGGTAAACGAAAACGGTCCCATGCCGGGTTTGCCCAGCCGGCCGGTCGCCAGATGGCAGTTGATGATGGCGTTGCATTTGTCCGATCCGGAGCTGGATTGGTTGATGCCTTGCGAATACACCGTGACGCTGCGTTCGGTTGCTGCGAACCAAGCGAAAAATTGGGCGATATCGGCCGGGTCCAGCTCGCAGCCGGCGGCGACCGCGGTCACCGAACCGGCACTGGCCTCGGCTTGGCGCAGCGCCTCGGCGAAACCGTTGGTGAAATTGGCGACGTAGTCGTGGTCGATGCGGCCATCGCGCTGCAGGTGGCATAACAGGCCGTTGAACAGTAGCGCGTCCATGCCCGGCTTCAACGGCAGATGCAGGTCGGCGATATCGCAACTGGCGGTGCGGCGCGGATCGACGACGACGACTTTTAACTGCGGATTGCTTTCCTTGGCTTTGCGGATGCGTTGAAACGCAATCGGGTGGCACCAGGCGGCGTTGGAACCGACCAGCACGATCAAATCGGCCAATTCCAGGTCTGCGTAACTGCAGGGCACGGTATCGGCGCCGAAAGCGCGTTTATAGCCGACCACAGCCGACGACATGCACAAACGGGAATTGGTGTCGATGTTGGCCGAGCCGATGAAACCTTTCATCAGCTTGTTGGCGACATAATAGTCTTCGGTCAGCAATTGGCCCGACACATAAAACGCGACGGCGTCCGGTCCGTGTTCGGCGATGATCTGCCGGAAGCGGCCGGCGACGTGGTCCAGCGCACTATCCCAATCGCAACGTTGGCCGTTGACGGCAGGGTAGAGCAAGCGGTTTTCCAGCGTGACGGTATCGCCCAGCGTGGCGCCCTTCGAACACAGTTTGCCGAAGTTGGACGGATGTTCCGGATCGCCTTTGATGGTGACCCGATGCGCGGCGGGATCTTCGACCGTGGCTTCGATGCCGCAGCCGACGCCGCAATAGGGGCAGGTGGTTTTAACGGTTGCTAGAGTCATGGCGTAACGGTTAAGCGGCGGCGGCCAACGGCGTCTGGCCGAACATCAGGCGATCGCGGATCGCAGCGATCGGGGTTTTGTCCTTGACCAGGTTCAAATACCAGGCGCTGTCGCTGGTGTCGCCGTACAAGATCACGCCGATCACGATATCGCCGCGCAATACGATTTTTTTGTAGACGCCGAGGCCGTGGTCGATCAATTGCAGAATTTGGCAGTCGGGGTCGCCCTCGAAATCGCCGACCGAAAACAAGTCGATGCCGGTCACTTTCAGCATCGTCGCCGACGACAAGGTTTGATAAATGCTGCCGTCATGACCCGACAATTGGCGGGCGCAGACTTTGGCCTGTTCGTACACTGGCGCCACCAGACCGAACAATTCGCCGCGGTGCTGGACGCATTCGCCGACCGAGAACACCCGCGGATCGCTGGTTTGCATCAGGTCGTCGACGATGACGCCGCGCTCGCATTGCAAGCCGATGCGTTCGGCCAAGGCGATGTTCGGTTTGATACCGGTCGACATCACCAGCAAATCGGCCGGCAGTATTTCGCCGTTACTGAGCTGCACCTGTTGAATATGGCCGTCGTCGCCGAGGATGCGATCGATGGTACAGCCCAAATGAAATTTTATGCCCTTGTCCGCTAATTGCTGTTGCAAAAAGCCGGCCGCCTGCCTATCCAGTTGTTTGTTCAATAAATGCCCGGCGCGGTTGATGACACTGACCTGCATACCGCGTTGCAACAGGCCGTTAGCCGCTTCCAGGCCCAGCAAGCCGCCACCCAGAATCACGGCGTGCGTCTTACTCGCTGCAGCGGCAATCATGCTCTGCACGTCGGCGATATCGCGAAAACCCAACACACCGCGCAAATCGCGGCCGGGGATGTCCAGCATCAATGGCAGGGAACCGGTGGCCAGCAATAAATAATCGTATTCCGCTTCGGTGCCGTCCTGAGCCACAACTCGACGCCTGTGACGGTCGACGCCGACTACTGCTTTATCGGTACCGCAGTACAAGGTGATCTCGTGTTTGCGGTACCAGTCGAAATCGTGAATCATGATCTCGGCGATGCTTTTGGCGCCGAACAATACCGGAGTCAACATGATCCGGTTGTAATTGCCGTGCGGCTCGGCGCCGAACACGGTGATTTGATAGCGTTCGGGCGCCAACTGCAGCAATTCGTCGACGGTACGCATCCCCGCCATGCCATTGCCGATGACTACCAGTTTCAGTTTCATGACTATATCTAACAACTGTGGAATCGATGCCGGCCGGGCATGTGACGCCCGGCCGGCGGGGACTTAGAAGCTGACGTTGGCTTGCAGCCAGATTCTTTGGGTGTCGGTATATGCAGTGTTCTCGGTATTGAAGTTGGCGTACTTGGCTAACAAGGAGTAGTGTTTGCCGAATTTCTTCAAGATCGAGAAATCCCATTCGCTACCGTACTCGATGCCCCCGGTATCGTCGTAGAAGTCGTGGTAGACGCCGGTGACGATCAGGCTGTCGTTCATCATTTTGTACGTGGCGGTGGCGAACACGTCGCGAATACCGGCGGCGGGCGTGGTCAGGAACAAATCCGCCCAACCCTGGAAGGCGTGGTTGGTTCCCAACGGGGTCTGGAAGGATTTGTAGGTGGTGCCGTTGGTGGTAACGCGGTTGCCGGTGTAGCCGTAACCGTTGAGCTGCTCGATGGCGCCTTGCAGACTCAGGTTGAAGGCGCTGACACCGCCCATGAAATTGAAGCGGTCGGCTTGGTAGTCGTTGGGGTTGTCGCCGTAGTCGAGCTGGTTGCTCCATTCGGCGGTATACAGAAAATTCACCCGATCGAAAAACTGCGGCGACTTACCGTCAAAACGCAGGCCGTAGGTTTGCGACGATTTGTGATAGTTCTCGCGTTGCCGATAGTCCAGCCAATAGCCGTAACCGATCAGGTTGCCCCAGTCGTTGACCTTGTAGTTCAGATTCAGGATCGGGGCGTTGATGGTTTCGGTTTCGCCAAAGATGTTTTGAATGTGGTCGAGATAGCCGGCGTTGACGGTCAGGCCGAAAATGGTCTGATTGTTGTGTGTCAGCAGTATCGAGTCGTAAGTCATCTCCATTTGCCGCCAACCAACGTTACCGATGAAGCGGTCGTCGTCTAACTTGATCCGTTGCCGGCCGACTTTGATCAAGGTGTCGGGGATGCCTTTGTAACTGAGCCAAAATTGATTCAATTCGCTGCGGTCGGGGTCGGCTATCAGCGAATAGTCGCGGTGGCGGTTAGTGGTGGTACCGCCTTGGTCGTAGTCTTCCTGTAAGGCGTAGTTACCTTCGTATTCGGCATAGGCCTGGAAGTCGTAGAACGTCGGCGACAGCAAACCCAGCCGCAGGCGGGCGGTGTTGGCGTTAGCGGTTTCGACCCGGCGCGGCGCCTTGCCCGGAATGACCGGACCTTGATCCTGGTCAAGGTTTTCCCAGCGATAGTTCAAATCCATTTTTACCGCGCCGTTACTGCCGTAATGGTAAAAATTCAGCGCATCTTCCACTTCCTTGGTCAGGTCAGCGGATGCGGTGGTACTGGCGATTGCCATCGACAGTAGCGTGGCGGTAGGTAGTTGATGTTTCGGTAATGGCATATAGATCCCCTAAGCAAATGAAATACAGAGAAGCGAAATCAGTGGGTATGGTCGCATTCGGACAAGAAGGTCAGCAGGCTCTCCCGGTATTTGTAATAGTCGGGGTGTTCGAGCAAGGCCTTGCGGCTGCGCGGGCGGGGCAGGTCGATCTCCTGGATTTTGCCGATTTTGGCGTGGGGGCCGTTGGTCATCATCACCACCCGGTCGGCCAATAAAATGGCTTCGTCGACGTCGTGGGTGACGACGATGGCGGTGACGTGTGTGCGTTCCCAGACTTCCATCAGAACTTCCTGCAATTCCCAGCGGGTCAACGAATCGAGCATACCGAACGGCTCGTCGAGCAATAACAGTTTAGGCGACAAGGCAAAAGCGCGGGCGATGCCGACCCGTTGGCGCATGCCGTTGGACATGTCGGCCGCTTTTTTGAACATGCTGTCGGCCAAGCCGACCCGGGTCAGGTAATACTCGACGATGTCCTCGCGCTCGTCCTGGCTGGCATGGGGATAAACTTTATCGACGCCGAGCATGACATTGTCGAATGCCGTCAACCACGGAAACAGACTCGGCGCCTGGAACACCACGCCGCGGTCCGGGCCGGCGCCGTCGATTTCGCGGTTGTCGAGCACGATACCGCCTTCGGAGATCTCGTTCAGACCGGCGGTCATCGATAACACCGTCGATTTGCCGCAGCCGGAGTGGCCGATAATCGAGATGAATTCGCCCTTCTTCATTTTCAGATCAAAACCGTCGACTACTTTTACGGTGCCGTTGCCGTCGGGGGTCGGGTAGATTTTCGACAGGTTGGCAAACTCCAGATAGCGGGCCTTGCCCAGGTCGCGTTGGTCCGGCTTCAGGGCCGAGGTATCCAGTTTCCAGTCGTTGCTGGTGTTGGGACGCACATCCGGCAATTTCAGCTTGTCACCGATTTCGGCCTGGGCTTTTTGCATGCCGATGTCCATCAGGTAACGGGTGATATCGGCGCGCAGGCGTTTGAACTCCGGGTCGTGGTTCAGGGCGGTACGGTTGCGCGGGCGTTCCAGGTCGATGACGAAATCCGGGCCGAAAGTGGCATCCGGCCCCGGATTTAACGGAATTACCCGGTCGGCCATGTAGATGGCTTCGTCGACATCGTTGGTGATCAGAATCACCGTTTTCCGGTCTTGCTCCCAGATTTGCAGGATTTCGTCCTGCAGATTGCCGCGGGTCAAGGCATCCAGCGCGCTGAGCGGTTCGTCGAGCAGCAGGATGTCCGGGTTAGCCGCCAAAGCGCGCGCGACGTTGACTCGCTGCCGCATACCGCCGGACAGTTCCGACGGTTTTTTATCCATCGCCCGGCCCAGATTGACCATGTTGACGTATTTTTCGGTGTGGGCGCGACGTTGCTCTGGGGTCCAGTCCTTGAAGATCGCATCCACCGCCAGCGCCACGTTTTCGTAAACGGTCAACCAAGGCATCAACGAATAGTTTTGAAACACCACGCCGCGATCCGGCCCCGGTTCGCCGATGGTTTGGCCGTTTTTTAACAGTTCGCCGCTATCGGGATAGATCAAGCCGGCGATCAGCGACACCAAGGTGGTTTTGCCGCTGCCGGAAAAGCCGACGATGGCAATGAATTCGCCTTCCTTAATATCCAGATTGATGTCTTTCAGAATCGAAGTCCGGCTTTTGCCCTCGCCGTAGGATTTGCAGACGTTTTTCAGTTCCACCAACGGTTTGCTGGAGTCGTTGGCCGGGGAAGCGCTCGTATGTTTATGCATGGATAAGTCGATGATTTTGGCGGCAGCGGTCATGGCGGCACCTTAAATTTTTTGGAACGAGAACAGGTTTTGCAGCGAATGCATGATCCGGTCCAGCACGAAGCCGATGATGCCGATCGTGAACACTGCCACCATGATCCGGCTCAGCGAGTTGGAACTGCCGTTTTGGAACTCGTCCCAGACGAATTTGCCCAGACCGGGGTTTTGCGCCAGCATCTCCGCAGCGATCAATACCATCCAGCCCACGCCCAGCGACAAGCGCATGCCGGTAAAGATGAAGGGCAGGGCAGACGGCAGGATGATGCGTTTGATCTGGGTCGGCCAATCCAGTCGTAATACCTTGCCGACGTTGACCAGATCGCGATCGATCGACGACACGCCGACCGCGGTGTTGATCAGCGTCGGCCATAGCGAGCATAGCGTTACGGTGATGGCCGAGGTGATGAAAGACTTTTCGAACCAAGAGTCTTCGCTGGTGACGTAGAGCGCGCTGACCACCAGTGTCACGATCGGCAGCCAGGCCAGCGGCGATACAGGTTTGAAGATTTGGATCAGCGGGTTGAACGCGGTATTGAGCACCGGGCTCATGCCGCACAGGATACCGAGCGGCACCGCCACCAAGGTCGCAATCACAAAGCCGGCGAATACGGTGCGCAGGCTGGTCAGAATTTTATCGAGGTAAGTCGGTTTGCCGGTGTAAGGGCGAATCTTGATTTCCGCGTTTGGATCTTCGGCCAGCTTTTCCTTGTTGCGCTGTTCCTGGCGTTGGTAAAACTCGGCTTTTTTGGTGCGTTCGGAAATGTGCTCGTCGATCAATCCGCCGACCTCGTCCCAAACCGCAACCGGTCCCGGAATCGCACCCAAACTGGTTTTTACGCCGGATGCAGAGACGCTCCACATGCCCAGGAAAATAGCGAAGGCGATGATGGGCACGCCCATGATCAGAAACAATTGGCGCATTTGTTGGGCCGGGTTCTCGCCGGCCGCCATTTTCACCAAAGGTACGAACCAGGTCAGGCCCGTAATATTGAAGAATTTGATCAATTTGTTACTCATAAAATGTTCCTCTTCAGGAAATCAAGGTACGCGACGAGTACCCCATGTTGCTTGTTCAGGCTGCTCGAATACGCCTGAAGATCCAGTCCGTTAATTCTTTAAAAAAGATGTGCTTCCCTGCACCAAACAACGTCCCTGTTAGAGCACCCACCAGAGTTTGTTACTCGACAATCTTGCCGCCGGAGACGGTTTGTTTGCCTTTCAAGCCAATCGGGAATTTGGCCAGATAATCGTTAGGTTTGTTGGCATCGAACGGAATTTTGTCGATGAAGAAGTTTTGCGACGGCTTGATGCTGGTATCTGCCGGGAAATCTTCGGCTTTGGCTTTGCCTTCGGCGATCAATTCTTTCGCTGCAGCCAGATAAATGTCAGGGCGATAGACTTTTTTCGCGGTTTCCATGTACCAGTTGTCAGGTTTGTATTCGTTGATCATGCCCCAGCGGCGTAATTGGGTTAAATACCAGACCGCGCTGCTGTAAGACGGATAGCTGGCGCCGTGACGGAAGAAGGTATTGAAGTCGGGCAGCGAACGCTTGTCGCCTTTTTCGTATTCAAAGGTGCCGTTCATACTGGCCGCCAATACCTCAACGTCTGCACCCACGTATTGTTTTTGCGAGAGCATTTCGATGGCTTCTTTACGGTTCTTGTTGCTTTCCGCATCCAGCCACATCGAGGCGCGAATCAGCGCTTTGGTGACGGCTAAAAAGGTGTTGGGATATTTTTCCGCCCAAGCTTGGGTC
>NZ_PPPU01000018.1 GCF_006483455.1 Methylomonas koyamae | reverse complement strand
TTTTTGGGGCCGGCTCTAATAGCCCAAACCGCAGCCTGTAATCGCCACCATTCCATTTACCAACAGCTAACCCGCTGGTTGCTTTTAAATCTCGACCGGCAGTCTTCCAACGAGATGCGGGTAACCCACGATCACATTGCCAATATGCTCGGCGTACGTCGGGAAAGCGTTACCGACGCTGCCGGAAAACTGCAACAAAAAGGCCTGATTACATACAGCAGAGGCCATCTCGCCGTCTTGGACCGCTCCGGCCTGGAAGCGCAAGTCTGCGAGTGCTACAGCGTGATAAAGACCGAATTCGATCGGCTCATACCCTGTTTAGCGGCGGCAGCCGCAACCGCTATCGATTTGGCGCCAAGCGCTTCGAACCATCGGAGTACGCGGATAAACCGCCTCTGAAACATCTCTAGCTATGCGATCTATTCCGGTAAACGCTGTGCGGCACCGTACCGACTTTCGAGCGGCCGTATCATTAAATGTTTGCCGGCACAGTCGACCGATCGGCTCTTTGATAATCACCCCGAAACCCATCATCCGGGAGTTTTAATATGTCTCACCTTCAATCAATCGGCAGTTTGCTACAAAATGAATTATCCGCGGTAGAAACCTATCAACAGGCCTTGAAAAAGTACCGGAAACAGACTGCACAGGGCGAACTGGTGTTTTTAATGTCGTGTTACCAGGAACATAAGGCCGCGGTTTCAAGCTTGCAGAGTAAAATTCAACAACTGGGCGGCATATCCGTTCGAGATTCCGGAACCTGGGGAGCCTGGGCGAAAATAGTGATGGCCGGCGCTATTTTGTTGGGCAAACCAGCGGCGCTAAAGGCATTGCGCGAGGGCGAATTGACCGGCTTGGAAGAATATGAAAAAGCATTGCTGGATCATGGATTGCCAGCGGAAATTCGTTGTTTGATCGAAACCAAGCTATTACCCGCCCAGCACAGGCATATGCGGGCTTTGGACAGCCTATTGAATGCAGTAATGGCCTAGATTATGGCCGTTTCAGATATATCGGCCGGCAAACGCTCATATTCCGCTAAACGAAGCCCACCGCTATCGGTGCGCTTCGTATGCTTATACAAACTCGCTAAAAATGGTAATGCGCCCCCAGACCGACGTATTCCACCTTGTCCTTGTAAAACTGGCCGCTGGGCGTGTATCCATTGAAATATTCGATCATGAGCTGTAATTTTCGGCCCAATACTTTCGAATTATCGAACTCAACGCCGGCCCGGGCCGAGATATCGGTACTCCAGTTATTCTCCTCGTAATTCTTGATGTCCGCGGCAATGATCGGGCGCATGGCCGCAAAATCCAACCGCCACGGGCTTCTAAATTCGATGCCGTATTGGGCCGACCATTTTTTTAACGCGGCAGGCTCCCTGTGAAATAGGCCGGCACCGCCGCCGTAAATCCTGACACCGTAAGGCAGTTCATACGATAGCTTCAAATCCACACCTTCATAACTGAGATTGACCCGTTCGAATTTGGTGTCGAGCTTGCGCAGTAAAAATTCGTCGCCCAGATGCGAGCTTTGGTGATACAGCCGGCCGAACGCGGAAAATTGGCCAGCCCGGACGCTGGAATACAGAGATGCAATAAAGTCGGTATTGACCAAGTCCGACGACGAAGCGCCCAGATTGAAGTCGCTAAACACGCCGGCTTGAATGCCGGTTTCCCACTGCGCTGTGGAATGGCCGAAGTTAGCCCGATAAAACGGTATGGTTTCGCCGAAACTCACCGACGCAATATCGCGGCCGTCGAAATTATGGCTTTGGTAGTTACGGTAGGCCGCGGAAAAATGCGCCCAGCGCGGATCGGCCAGCAAAGGCTTGAATAAATGGCCTGCCGGTAGCAATCCGGTCGGCATCACCAAACTATCCACGCTGGTTACCGCCTTGCCGTCACCCGCCACCCGCGCTTGCGGCTCGGAGATTTCGGCAATTTTGACGGCATTGACCCCCGGAATCTCCGACAATGTCTTACTGGCGGCGGTACGTTCCGAATCGGACAAATTGGCCGCCGGCAAGGTAATCACACCATCCTTTACTACCAATGCCGGCAGATCGAGCTTTAAATCGTGCTTCAACGCGGCAGCGGCATACCCGGCTATATAGGCATCATCCGCCGTGCTAGCCTGCGCCAACGACGTAGCAACCAGTAACCCCCCCGCCAAGGTTTTCAGTCGAATAGAATTCATCATTGTTTACTCGGTACGCTGGGCTTCACCAGCAGTTCGCTTTGTACCGATTTCACGTGTTCTTGGCTGTTTACCAGACCTATCGCTCTGCCGACCAGTTGCTCGGAATCGACGGTACCTCGCAGGGTGACTACGCCATTCACGGCGGTCACCTCGATCGGCGCCAATTTCAGAAAATCATCGCTTAACAGCTTTGTCTTGATTTTGGCGGAGATCATGGCGTCATCGAGATAGCCTCCGGTCGCGTTCGCGGTGTCGGTAACGGAGTCCTTCGCGACTGCCATTTGTTTCTCGGTTTTGCCGATGGCTTGGTCAATTTGCGTTCCGGCTTCATCCAGAGCTGCCTTGGCATTTTGCGCGGATTGATCCAGATACTCGCCGGTTGTTTCCGCCTGCTGTGCAACCGAATCCTTAGCTGCACCGAGTTGCTGACCGGCTTTATCGGCCGTTTGTTCGATCGCTTGGCCGGTGGTGTCGACCGCCTTGTCGATTTTTTGCCCGGCCTTTTCCGCCTGGCCGTCCGGTTGGCAAGCCGTAATACCTAGTGCGACGAATAAGTAGCCAAGGATCGATAATTTTTTTTGCACGTGGCGCTTGATGATCTTCATGGGGAAAGGTCCTTTATTTTGGTCTGTTTGAAATGGCTGCAATCGGCATTGCAGAAAAAATTGCAGAAATGCCGTTGGCGGTCTGCTGAAAACTCGTCCGGATTCTAAGGACAATGCCGGACGCGGTCTGTACGCTATCGAACACAAGAACACGCCCCAGTGACCGCAACGGTATGCCCCAACCCAATGAATTAATTCGGTTTGAAGGTTGTGGTCGGGCTTCCTTATGGTGAATACGAAGCGATAGCTACCAAGGCCAGTTTAAGAACTAACTCGAGCGCGGATCGTCGCTCGAAACCATCACCCAGCAGGAGTCAAGGCCATGAAGTTTCTTGCCGTTCATCCCAGTCCGTTGATGTACCCCCAGGTATTTTTACGGCGGGAACCACTCGGTTTGGAGCGGGTTGCCGATACGCCCGCCGCGGCGGTTGCCGGCTACGTCTGATCGATTTGCCGGTGGAATCGCATCAAGACTTGAACCGGCTGCGGGATGACTGACAACCCGATATCGTGGCCTTTTCATTGATTGATCAGGCGAATGTGACGGAAGTGATCGATTTGACCAAGGCCGCAAAAGACCGCTTGCAGGCCAGCTTGGTGTTTATCGGCGGCCATAGCGCCTGGTTCACCGCCGAGGAATTGCTGGAACACGTTGCGATCAACATCATCGCCGATACCGACTGGGATCGGGCGCGATTCAAAGTCATCCGGGAATGGTGCAAGGACGTACCAGGCAGTTGGCGGACAAGCAAAGCCGGTTCACACCCGCGGCAATCCGTTCAAAAGCCGTGCGCATCCGCTCCTGATCGGCGGGGTCCTGCCTTTCACGCCGCTGGGCAGATTATTTCCGCTTCGTGTCGCCACCGACCCGATTTTATGTCATTCTGGCGACGCCGGTGGCTATCTTTAATAGCGGCGGAACTGGCCAAACGGGGGTTCTATCGCTGGAATAAGCCTTTCAAAAAACCAAACCACCCTTGCCTTGGGTCGATTTCGCCTAAAAATCCCGCGTGAAAGGAAGCTCGCGTGCCGACTTGCTTAACCACGGAAACAATACTTCTTTACCACGAGGGAAAACCATGCAACTTGACCAACAAGAACTTCAGGTTAGTCCGTACAAGCGCCACTTCAGCATTGAAGAAACCGTATTTATCGTCATGATGATGCTATCGCTATTGGGCATCGTGATTACCGACTTTTCCCAGCACGATGGCTACGGCTACTGGATGTTCATGGTGTTGGTGTTTGGCGCGCTTTCGATCTTCGTTTCCTGGTTGCAAGCCAAAACCCTTGAAAACGACATCCGGGAAATCGTCAGAATTCAGGGCTTACACTGGCTGCAAACCTTACTGATCGTCGGCGCATCGTCCTTGTTAAATAAATCGGGCGATATATCGGAAATTAGCGCCAGTCTGGTGATTCTATTGATATTGTCATTGGCAACCATGCTGGACGGCATGCGGATAGGCTGGCAATTCAGTCTGCTGGGTTTCTACCTCGCCGCCTGTGCCGTGCTCGTAGCCTACGTCAATGCATTTATCTGGGCGTGCAGCGCGTTGGCTTTACTGGTGGTGGCAGGCACCCTGCTTTGGGGCTACTGGATACGCGCCGCCCGGATACTCGCTTCCAAGATCATCGCCAAACGTTAAAGCGCTATTGCATCAGCACCGTTTTCCGCTTGGGTTTTATGCGTTAACCGCGACTCGTCGAGTAAAGCAGGTGTCCAATATAGCCGCTATTCCTGTATTTCCGTGACCGAGACCGCCACTTCCATCTGCGGAAACTGCATGCGATTGGCGACAAACGAACCGGACACCGGCGGCACCGATTCCGGATGCCGACCGACGGCTACGGCAATGTGATCGTTCCCCACTACCCTACCCGTCGTCGAGTCAAAACCTTTCCATCCGGCCCCCGGTAAATAAACTTCTGACCAGGCATGGGTTGCACCCGCCATCGGCAGTAAACCGGGCGAATATTGGTAGCCGCTGACAAATCGCGCTGCCAGGCCCAAGTAGTGGCATGCCTCAATGAATAAGGTGGCAAAGTCGCGACACGAACCCGCTCTGCTCGTCAAGGTCAACAGCGGTGATTGAACCCCAGGTTGATCGCGGGGCAAATGACGAAAGTCTGAGGCTATGGCGCGGTTGATTCTGTCAAGCAAGACATAAGTTTCCAGAACCTGGCCCGGTCGCCAGATTGATCGCAACCATTCGCCCAGCTGCGGATCGGGGATAAAAATCGGGATCAGATAAGGACCAAGGTCGGTATATTCGGCGGGATCGTAAACAAAGGGATAAAACACGGCACGATCCGCTACCAGAAAATCCAGCGGCTGGTCGTCGTAATGCTGAAGGACAACCCAACTGTCGATGGATAAGCAATTGCCGGGTTCGGTAAAATTGACCAGAGCGACGGCATTGTCGTAAACGTCGCGTTGCCATTGCAGACGGTGATTCGGTTGAATCGTCAGCCGATTCGATTCGATGTGAATATCGTGGCCTTCGCGAGGCCGCAACAATAATTTGTGCGGCAAAAACGTCACGAATTCGCTGTACTGATAAGTCGTTACGTGCTTGATTTGCAACCGATGCATCACGCTCACTGACCGCAACCTCCCAATACCGACGATAACACCCGCTCGACCAGGGCACTTTACCAACGCGCCCGGTTTCCACGCTAAAAAATGATATTGCACTCCCGAACCGACATATTCCACCGTGTCATGATAGAACCGACCAGTCGGGGGGTAACCGTTACGTATTCGACCAGAATCTGCAGTTTGCGTCCCCGTAACTTTGACTTATCGAAATCGACGCCGGCGCAGACCGATATGTCCCTACTGCGGCTGTTTTCATCGTAATGCTTGATGTCGGCGGCAATGACGGGACGCATCGGCGGGAAATCCAAACGCCAGGCACGTTTAAATTCGATACCGTATTGGGTCGACCATATTCTCAGCGCCGAAGGTTCGCGGTGAAATAAGCCACCACCTTATATCGTTGAGAATCGTGCCGAGTTTGGCGTAACTGCATGCGACAGAGAAAAGCCTATGGTTGGGCAACCCGGCTACTTAAAAACTCGTTTCGATTTTATGGACTAGACCAAGCACGGTCTGTACGCTGGCAAACATTCGGTTGCTGCGATACACGTGGATATAGACATATCCGTAGTGTCGTTAACCATCTTGCAAACCGAGCGCTAGCGAAGTGAGGACTTTCAACGATCGATTTTTTCAGTTCAGATGTTGGCCTACCGGCCAACGCCGGATTGACTTAGACCACTTATCTGTCAAGAGCTGGGTAGTTTAAAGCCCTCTATTGCAGGATTTAAAACAACTTCTCAAGTGCCTCGGCCGTCACTGCTTTCGAAAAGAAAAAACCTTGCCCATAATCGCAACCCGCTTTTAACAGCAAGCAGCGCTGCTCCTCGGTCTCCACACCTTCGGCGATCACCTTCATGCCCAGGATGTGCGCCATCATGATAATGGCTTCGCACAGAGCCATGTCGGTGGAACCGGCAGTCAGATTGGAAACAAAAGCCCTGTCGATTTTCAAAAAATCAATGTGGTATTTTTTCAGGTAAGACAAAGACGAATAGCCGGTTCCGAAATCATCCAGCGATGTTTGCATGCCGGCGTTTTTAAACGCCGCCAGTTTTTCGGCGACGATGGTAGAGCCATCCAACAATAGCCCCTCGGTAATTTCCACCGCAATGCAACTGCCGGGTAAACCCAAACGCTGCAAATGCTCGAACCAGTCGGATAATTTGTCGCTATTGCTGTGAAACTGGGCCGGCGATTTATTGATGCTGATCTGAAATTGGTCGTAATAGTTCATGCGCCAGTTCCAAACCTGTTCCGCTACTTGATGAAACACCCAGGTGCCGATCTCATTGATCAGACCGGTTTCTTCGGCGATAGGAATGAATTCGGTGGGCTCGATCGGACCGCGGCGAGGATGTTGCCAGCGCACCAGTGCTTCGGCTTTAAGGATTTTGCCGGTAGCCAGTTCCACGATCGGTTGATAAGCGACCCAGAGTTGCTTGTCGGCCAGTGCATGGCGTAAATCGTTGGTCAGGCGCAAACGGCTCTCCGCGCTGGCTTGCATTGCCGGAGTAAAAAAGCAAAAACGGCCGCGGCCCAGTTTTTTTGCGGCATACATGGCTTGATCGGCCTTTCTCAGCAACTCATCCAATGTCTCGGCATCGTCCGGATACAAGGCAATACCAATGCTGACCGATACATAGCAACGCTCGTCCTTTAACTGGAACGGTGCCATCATCGTTTGCAGCAATGCTTGCGCCACTCTCTCGATACTGTTTAAGTCTTTCAACTCGCCCATGATCAGCGTAAATTCGTCTCCGCCCGGCCGCGCCAACGTATCGGTTTCGCGGATGCAGCTTTTCAGGCGCAGGGTGGTTTCCTCCAACAGGCGATCGCCGACATCGTGTCCCAAAGTGTCGTTAATGTCTTTGAAATGGTCCAGGTCCAGAAACATCAGTGCCATTTTTTGACGGGTACGATGCGATTTATTGATGGCCCGCTGCAAGCGGTCGAGAAACAGGCGCCGATTCGGCAATCCGGTCAGCGGGTCGATATTGGCTTGTTTGCTGATGATTTCTTCGGCGCGGCGCTGCTCGGTAATGTCGGAAGACATCGCGACCCGCCGGACCGGCAGGCCATTTTCGCCATATACCGTGCTGATCGATAAGCGTGCCAGAAATTCTTCGCCATTTTTCCGCCGGTTCCATATTTCTCCTTGCCACTGCCCAGTGGTATTCAGCGAGTGCCACATGGCCTGAAAGAATGCGGACTCATGCCGGCCCGACTTCAATAGCGAGGTCGATTGGCCGATGGCTTCTTCGGCGGAATAACCGGTCAATTTAGTAAAGGCCGGGTTGATAGCCACAATGCGGTTGTCGGTATCGGCCACCATAATCGCTTCTTCTATCGCCAGATAGACAGTTGCCGCCAATTGCAGCTCTTGTTCGGCTTGTTTACGTTCACTAATATCCACCATCGCTGCCAGACAACTCTTTCTATCCGCATCGGCAATCGCTTCGATAGATACCCAACTCGACTTGCCGCCGGAATCCAACACGATCTCGCAGCGCTCGGCACCGGGATTGCAAAATACGTTTTCCATAAAGCGGTTAAAAACCGGCCTATGCTCGCCGACAACAATATTGGCAAAACGCCGCCCGACCAAGTTGGAACGGGCGGCGCCCAGTAAACGTTCGCCGTTGAAATTAGTCTGCTGAATACGGCTGTCGCTTCCCAGGGTAAAGTAGGCTATCGGTGCAAAATCGAATAGTTCGGCATAGCGTTCTAAAGCATGTTCGGCGATGGCTCGAGCTTCGCGCAAGGCCTCGTTTTGCATCTCCAATTCGATCTGATGCACTTGTAATTCGTGCAATAAACGGTGTTGCGGTTCGCCAGTGACATCCGGACCGGTGTCGGCCAAACGCCGTTCCGCGGATTGGCGAAATTCCTGATTACTATCAGGCAAGTCTTTCCAGTTCTTCATGACGGCACCTTAATTCGGCTTCTAGCTTTTTTGTCTCGGAGATATCAATAAACGTAATCACCACGCCGTCTATCAAATTATCCTGTGTGCGGTAAGGCATGATCCGCACTTTAAACCAGCGTTCGTCGCCGGCTCTGACTTGTTTTTCGACGAAAATCAGCGTGCGCAGCACGCTCTGGGCATCCTGATGCAATTCGGGATAATCCAGCTCGGTGACAATGTCGGACAATGGCCGCCCAACATCGCTGGCAATCAGATTGAACAAATGGCTAATATGGCTGGTAAATCGGCGGATATTCAACGCGCTGTCCAGGAACACCGTGGCGATTTCCATGCTATTCAACAGATTGTCCATATCGTTGCTGGCCCGCGACAAGTCATCGACCTTGTCCTGCAGTTCGGCATTGACGGTTTGCAATTCCTCGTTCAGTGACTGCATTTCTTCTTTGGAGGTGGTCAATTCCTCGTTGGTGGACTGCAATTCTTCATTGGTCGATTGCAACTCTTCGTTAGCCGACTTCAGTTCTTCCTGAGACGTCTGCATTTCTTCGCGCAAGTTGTGTAAATCTTCGTGGCTTTGTTGCAACTCGGCTTCCAGCAGTTTCTGCCTGGCATTTGGCGATTTGCGCGAGGCTATGGCGGCGGGTGGCGTGGCGACATCTCGAAACACGACGAAAGCCATGCCGGATAAGGCTGCGGGCTTGGTTATAGTCTGTACCGTAAGGTTAATGATCTGACGGCCGCCATTGGTGTCGATCACGAGCTCCGGCACATGCACCGGCTCGAGTTGGCCGCGGGCTTTTTTCAACGCGCCAATCAATTCATACCGCAAACCTTCGCGGGCCATGGCGTGGATATTCCAATTGGCCTTGCCGGCCGCCGGCTCCAGATATTTGCCGGTACGGCCGTTAATGTAAAGAATGTCGCCATCGGCATTGACCAGCACCGCTGCCGGGGCAAAATGTTGTAACAAAAGTTGATCGGCCAAGGTCTGAAGATCGGGTATGGACGGGGTCTGGTTGGATTCTTCGACCATCGCCGTTACCGGAAAATATTTGGTCGGAAAATCGACATCCAACGGAAATGGATTGCCGATGCGCCTATATAAGCGAGATTTGTTGTCGATTACGCTAAACAAGTGGCTGGCGTTGCCGATGGTTTCGGCGTTACCCAGCAACATAATGCCGTGATGGGTTAGCGCGTAGTGAAACAGCAGAATCAGCTTTTTCTGCAGTTCCTGGCTGAAGTAAATCAACAGGTTGCGGCAGCAGAGCAAATCCAGCTTGGTAAACGGCGGGTCCATGATCACATTGTGAGAGGCGAAAATCACCATCTCGCGAATTTCCTTATTGATTCGATATCCTTCGCCGTCGAGGGTAAAGAATCGGCTCAAGCGTTCCGCCGAGACGTCGCCGCCAATATTGGCCGGATAGAAGCCCTGCCGCGCCTTGTCGATGGCATCCTGATCCAGATCGGTAGCGAAAATTTGCAGTCTATAAGGCTGTTTGCATGGGCTTGCCGCGAATGCTTCCTTAAAGACGATGGCCAGCGAATAAGCTTCCTCACCGGTGGAACAAGCCGGCACCCAGGCCCGCAAGGGTTTGCCGGCCGGATATTCCGCCAGTAACGTCGGAATCGCACCGGTCTTAAGCGCCTCCCAGACGGCCGGGTCGCGAAAAAAATGGGTAACGCCTATCAACAGTTCCTTGAACAACAAATCCTGTTCTTGGGGAGTCTGGCGCAGATAGCGTACATACTTGGCGATGGTGTCGATCTGGTGCAAGCCCATCCGCCGTTCGATCCGGCGATAAATGGTATTTTTTTTATACAGCGAGAAATCGTTGCCGGTACGTTCGCGCAATAGGATGACGATTTGGTCCAGCGCGCTTTGGTTTTTTAGATCCAAACTGCATTCCGGCGCGGCAGGCAAACCTCGCGGATTGTGTTTGAGATACGCCAGAATCTTGTCCCACAGTTGCGCGGGGGGAGCAACGATATCGGCCAAACCGGCATCGATGGCGCTCCGCGGCATCGAATCGAATTGGGCCGATTCCGGCGCTTGCACTACCGCCAGTCCGGCGTTTTCCTTGATGGCGCGCAACCCCAATGTGCCGTCGGAGCCCATGCCCGACAGAATCACGCCAATCGCCCGTTCCCGCTGGTCGTCGGCCAAAGCCCGGAAAAATGAGTCGATCGGTAAACGCAAGCCTCGCGGAGCCTGCGGTTCCAGTAGATGCAGCCTCCCATGCAAAACGGATAAATCTTTGTTGGGCGGAATGACATACACCCAGTCGGCCTTGACTTTCATCCGATTGCGGGTCTGAATCACGGTTAACGGGGTAACCCGCTGCAATAATTGCGGCAGCATGCCCTGATGGTCCGGATCGAGATGTTGAATTACGACAAAGGCCACACCGCAGGCCGGTAAGACGCGGCCAAAAAATTGTTCGAGGGCCTCCAATCCGCCTGCCGATGTCCCTATCGCAATGATCGGCGGCACATTATCGGTATCGGTGCGCGTTTTGCCGCTACGAATTTCGGGTACGGGGTTCGAGGGGGCGACAACCGCCAGAGAACTGGAGCCAACATTGGCCTCGTTAGATTTAACCATTTTTCAGCGCGCTTAGATTGACTGGAAAGCAAAGAATCACATCTTTACATTTTGCCCTGCCTAAACGTCCATGTTTTTAAAGGTTTTTAGAGAGTAATCGCAATAAGTTAATTCTAAGAAATGTAATGACGTGGCTTTACCGCAGGCGAATTACCTCCCTCAATCGATTGAAAATAACACCCTCATAGGCTTAAGTCGGTTCGCTAACGCACATCTGCGTGATGTCTATCCGCCCACCAAAACATTCCATAGCAATATCATTTATAAAGATATTCGCATTGGTCATACCAACAAAAAAGGCATTTTGCCAGGGGATTTCCAACAGGCTTTTAGTCGCTATCATCGTCTTTCCACCTCGTTATCTTTGACTCACCGACAGCCCAAAAACGGCGCGGCTTCCAGCATCACAGATGAAAAAGGCCAAACGCTACACGCGACAAGCGCCCAGTAAAGCCAAACGATTGTCGCGGATAGAAGCAATGTTGCGGATGTTGAGAGATTTTAAGACGGGAGCCCTAACTCAAAGACGATGGCGGTGGGCTTGGCGGGCTGCTCGGCGCGAAGCAAGGCGTTGACGATTTGTAAGGCTTACTCCAAGCCCGCGCCGAAGGCTTGTTCCAGTAAGCGGTCGTAATGGGTGGTCCTTACCGTATCGCCGCACAACTCGGCCAAGCGCCAAACTGCATCCGGAACCGTGCCGTTTTTGCCGAACACGTTCCTGATCTCGGCAACGAAAACCTCGCGACCGCGTTTGGCCTCGATGTCGGCGATGATGGTTTCAAATTCACCGGCGGCCAGCAGGGCTTCGATGTGCTCGCTGGCGATATTGGCGGTTTTGCCTTGCTGACGCAGATGATCTTGCCAAGTGGGGAAGCGGCCACCGACCGATAACCCGGCGCCGACGAACGGTACCACCTCGCCCTTGGCCATTTGCAGCAACAGCTGTTCGAAATGTTCGACATTGTGCTCGAACCAGTGTTCGTCGCCAGTCAAAGGTTGCAAATAGTCGCGGCTGAGGATTTCCTGGCGGCGGTTGGTTTTGTATTGCTCAAAGGCTTGGTCGTATTGGGCTTTGTCACCGGCAAACAGGGCTTTGGCCGGTTGCGACAGGTTGTCCAAGCCCAAGTCGGCACGCAAACCCTGGGCGTCGTCGCTTTCCTCCAGCCAGGTGTTGAAGTCGGCGTAGTGGTCGAAGAAATGATGCTGGTCATGGTCGCACGAGGAAACCGGGCGCTTAATGGTCATTGGGTGACTCATTTTGCAGATGCAAAGCAAATTCCCTCTCCCTCTGGGAGAGGGTTAGGGTGAGGGGAATAAATTGGATGATCACCCTCACCCCGGCCCTCTCCCAATGGGAGAGGGAGAAATACCCGCTCAGGCGACGGCTTGCTCGACAATCGCATCGGCGAGCTGGAGTTGCGTGGTTTGCGCGGCGGCGATGCGGGCTTTGAGGGCGTCGCAGAGGGCCATCAGTTCGTCGACCTTGGCGACTATGCGGTGTTGTTCAGCTACAGGAGGTACTGGTAACCATATTTCCCTAATTGTTGCCATTGATAAATTTGGCTGGGCAGTGGACTTAATAGACTTAAATATTTCCTTGCGCCCTTCCGGGCTATTTAAAAATACATTAAGAAAATCTGGACTTAGGTCTGCAAAGGGTTCAGCTTTTGCAACATTTGGAGCTAAGTGCCATCTGTTTTTCTCGTTAAAAACACAAACGTCACCAATTCCAGCTCCAATAAACGTAATCAGCAAAGCCGCTTTATCTAATGCGCTTCTAGGCAGATTAGATGACGTATCTAGGTCAATGTATTTTAAATTTCGTTTATCCAAATTGAATGGTCTTACGTTTTGGGCGCGAACAACAGGAACATCTCCATGATCTTGAAGATTGATGTGGTTTGTATACTCAAACCCTGCCAATTTCGTGACAAATGACAAGTCGTTTAATAACTTAAACATCCATGAGTCTGGAATCCTTATGCTCGGCACTGATTCAGTTTCGATATTTTTAGAACGTTGAATTTCTTTGCGCTTTACACGATCGGCCTCATCATCTTTTATTCTCCTGATTAGCTGTGTAACTGGTTCATCATTCGAGTCTTGCGGCACCAGTTTGCCCATGACAGCAAGTTGCAGGAGGGTTTGTTTGAGTTGGTCGATGCTGGCTTCGGTGGTGAATAGGGTGTCGAAGTGGTCGGCGATGCGGCTCCAGGCTTGCTCAAATTCGGCGGCATCGGCGGCTTGCGTCAATGTATCGAGCAGGGTTTGCACCAGGGTTTGATGGGCGGCGATGTTATCGGTTTGCTGCCGCTCCAATTGATCGCACAGCGCCATCAATTCATCGACTTTGGCGACGATGCGGTGTTGTTCGGCGAGCGGCGGTAATGCCAAAACTATGTCTTTGATTTGAGCGGTACTTAGATTTGGAATCGCACTACCCATTGACTTTGCTAAGTTTTCTTGGATTTTTGTTGTTAATGGGTAGTACAAAAACCTGCTGTAACATATAAAAGGCGAAATCTTTCCTACCCTTTGGTTTAAATAAAAAGCTTCATCTGTATAGTTAAAGCCTAATTTACCTGTAGTAGCACCAGACATGGCAATTACCATTTCGCCATTTTTTACGACAAAAGCATCACCTAATCCATCAACAACACTCTTATTTACTCTCGACATCGATTCAGTGGTGATTTCCCCATTTTGAATATCTCCAATTTTAACGATACCAATTCCTTGATCGGAAAAATCACTGCTTTTAAAAGCATAACCATTTACAAACTCGCATATTTCTCCAAGTCGACACCATATCCAACCATGAGGCAAGTCAAATGTCATTTCATCAAAGCTAATTTCATCCAGTGGCTTTTGGGTTTTAATTTCCCCAGCAAGGACTAACTTATTTTTTAAGTCATTAATTTGGTTTAGCAAATCATTCGCTGGCTCATCATTCAAGTCTTGCGGCACCAACTTCCCCCGCACCGCCAACTCCAAAATCAATTCGCGTAGTTTTTTAATGCCGTAAGCGGTGTACTTGGCGTTGCGGGTATTGGTTGGGTTCCCCTCACCCCGGCTCTCTCCTTTATGCCCTATAGGGTGCGTTGGAGAGGGCGTTGTATTGCCCCGGCCTGCGCTGCTTTTGCTGGCGATGGCGGAAGTCCAAAGGTCTAAATGTTGGCTGATTAAATCGGTCATTGGGTTTGTGACTGTTCGGAATTCCATTAAGTGATCTGTTTGGTATAGCCTGCCCCCTCTCCAGCGGGAGAGGGTTGGGGTGAGGGGAAATTTAAAATAATGTGGCTTCAATCATTGCGGCTTCGCATTGATTTAACACACCCTCACCCTAGCCCTCTCCCAGTGGGAGAGGGGATTTATTGTTAACGTTGCAAGGCTTGCTGCAGCACGGCTTTAAGCTGGTCGCGCAGCTGGCCGATTTCCTGTTGTTGCTGGGCATAGCGTTGCAGCAGTTCGTCCGGGTCGTGGCTGATTTGTTCACCGACGTGCGGGTTTTTGATGTCCAGGTTGTAGTTGCGGGCTTTGATCTCTTCAATGGACACCGGCCAAGCTTGTTCACTGGCTTTGCGGCTGGCGTAGCCGTCGGCGGCGTTGCCCCACCAGTCGATTTCGGTTTGGAATTCTTCAAAACGCATCGGCTTGGTTTTGTTGTAGCTTTTCACGCCGTCCGGGTAAGGGTGTTCGTAATACCAGACGGTTTGCGTCGGCGTGCCTTTGTCGAAAAACAGGATGTTGGTTTTGATACCGGTGTAGGGGTTGAACACGCCGTTGGGCAGGCGGACGATGGTGTGCAGGTTGCATTCGCTCAGCAGGCTTTCCTTGAGGCGGGTTTTCATGCCTTCGCCGAACAAAAAGCCGTCCGGCAACACCACGGCGGCCCGGCCCTTGTCTTTGAGCAGTTTGATGATCAAGGCCATGAACAAGTCGGCGGTTTCGCGGGTACGGAACTGAGCTGGAAAGTTGTTTTCGATGCCGTCTTCTTCCATGCCGCCAAACGGTGGGTTGGTGATGATGGTATCGACGCGGTCGGCGTTGCCGTAGTCTTTATACGGGCGGCTGAGGGTGTTGTCGTGGCGGATGTTGGTGGGCGTGTCGATGCCGTGCAGAATCATGTTGGTGACGCAGAGCATGTGCGGCAGGGCTTTTTTTTCGACGCCGCGAATCGAGGCTTGCAGGGTTTGTTCATCCTGTTCGGTTTTGACGTATCGTTCGCGTTTGTGGTCGATACTACAGCTTAAAAAGCCACCGGTGCCGCAGGCCGGGTCGAGTACGGTTTCGTGCAATTGCGGGTCGATGCGGTTGACAATGAATTGGGTGACCGCGCGCGGGGTGTAAAACTCGCCGGCGTTACCCGCGCTTTGCAGGTCTTTGAGGATTTGTTCGTAAATGCTGCCAAAGGTATGGCGGTCGCCGCTGTTGTTGAAGTCGATTTCGCCGATTTTGTTAATGACCTGGCGCAGCAGGGTGCCGGATTTCATGTAGTTGTAGGCGTCTTCGAACACGTCGCGCACGACTTGGGCGCGTTGGCCGGCGGGGCCATGCACGGGAAGATTTTCCTTAAGGGTGGGGAATAATTCGTTGTTGACGAAGTTTGCCAAGTCATCACCGGTCATGCCTTCCGGGTCTTGCGCCCAATTGCGCCAACGCAGGTGCTTGGGCAGTGGCGATAGGTAGTCGTCTTCGATCAGTTCCAGTTCTTGTTCGCGGTCATCGAAAATCTTTAAAAAGAATAGCCACACCAATTGACTGATGCGCTGGGCGTCGCCATCGACGCCGACATCCTTGCGCATGATGTCTTGGATGGATTTGATGATGCCGGAAACGTTGCTCATGCAGTTTGGTCCTGTTTGTACAATTCTTGTTCTAATTCTTGAATGGCGGTTTCGTATTGGTCTTTGCCGCCAAAGACTTTATTGATGATTTCGACTGGCGTGCCAATGTCGCTAAACGGTTTGAGCTTGAGGACTTTGGCGCTCTCGATGGTACTGATGCCTTCATCGGCGTATTTTTCCAACAAGGCATTCAGCACGGCGCGGGCTTGCTCGCCGTATTTGGTGAAGTAATTGCGCTTTTTGACGTTGTTGGCGCGTTCCTTCCGCGTCAACGGCGGCTGGTCGTAAGCGATGTGGGCGATCAGGTCGAAATCGCCGTAATCCTTGCCGACTTCGGCGGCCAGGTTATCCAGCACGATGCCGTAATCTTCCAGCAGGTCGATGATGGCTTGTTTTTTCTTGGCGCCGTGCCAGCGTTGCAGAAACTCGTCCAACGAGGCGAATTCGGACTGAATCTGTTTGCGGGTGAAGTCGCGGTAGGATTCGGTAATCAGGGTGCCATCCGGGCCGAGGTATTCGACGCGCTCGGCGATGATTCTGACCGGCACGCCACTGACGCGGACTTTGTAAACGCCGGTTTCTTCGTTGACTTCGTCGCCGTCTTCTTCGTCTTCAGGTGCCGGATCGGGCGGCACGGGATCGTCGTCATCGTCTGGTTCGTAGATGACTACCGGTTCACCGTCGAAATCAGGATCGCGGAACAGCTCGGTGGCTTTTTTGAAGTCCATGATGGTGAAGAAAAACTTGCCGAATTCTTCATCAATGCGGGTGCCGCGACCGATAATCTGCTTGAAGGTGGTCATCGAGCTGATGGTTTTATCCAGCACGATCAGCTTGCAGGTTTTGGCGTCGACACCGGTGGTGAGCAGTTCCGAGGTGGTGGCAATGACCGGGAATTTGCTTTCCGGGTCGATGAAGTTGTCCAGCTCGGCTTTGCCTTCCAGGCTGTCGCCAGTAATGCGCATGACGTATTTGGGATTGTCGAGTGCGAGTTGCCCGGCCGCATTGACGATGGCGACGCGCATGCGTTCGGCGTGGTCGATGTCTTCGCAGAAGATTATGGTTTTGGCGTAAGGGTCGGTTGCGAGCAAATATTGCATCACGCGCTTGGCAACCAGTTTGGTGCGTTGGTTGAGCACCAAAATCCGGTCCATGTCCGCGCGGTTGTAGGTGCGGTTTTCGATGGCCTTGCCAAGGTCGTCGGTCATGCCGGGCGGCGGCGTCCAACCCTGGATGTCTTTGTCGATGTCGATGCGCACTACTTTGTAGGGGGCAAGAAAACCGTCTTCGATGCCTTGTTTGAGGCTGTAGGTGTAAACCGGTTTGCCGAAGTAATCGGTGCTGGAGACGTATTTGGTTTCTTTGGGTGTGGCGGTCAAACCGAGCTGAATGGCGTCTTTGAAATAATCGAGGATTTCCCGCCAGGCCGAATCGTCGGCGGCGCTGCCACGATGGCATTCGTCGATGACGATCATGTCGAAAAAATCACGCGAGACGTTTTTGAAAATTTTGTCTTCTTCCGCCGGGCCGGTGATGGCTTGATAGAGGCCGAGATAAATTTCGTAAGCAGGATCGAGTTTGCGGTTTTTGATTTTGGTCATCACCGAGCCGAACGGTTTGAAGTCGTTGACCAGGGTTTGATCGACCAGAATGTTACGGTCGGCCAGAAACAGGATGCGCTTAACCTGCTTGGCCTTCCACAAACGCCAGATGATCTGGAATGTAGTGTAGGTTTTGCCGGTGCCGGTGGCCATGACTAACAGCACACGCTTTTGATGGTTAGCGACGGCTTCAATCGTGCGATTGATGGCCTCGACTTGGTAATAGCGCGGTTCTTTGCTGTTGCTGTCTTCGTAGTAGGGTTGGATGACCAGTTTTTCGTTTTGGTCGGTTATGCCGCGAAATTGCTTGTAGCGCTGCCAAAGCTGCTCGGGCGGCAAGAATGCATCGAGCGCGAATTCGGTTTCGATGTCTTCGGTTGGCTTTGGCGTTTTATTGTGGCCGGCGAAAGCGTCGCCGTTGGAACTAAAGGCGCTAGGGACTTGCAGAATCTCCGCGTAGCCCAGGGCTTGTTGCAGGCCGTGACTGACGGTGTGGTTGTTGTCTTTGGCTTCGACGACGGCCACCGGGACGCCGGGTTCCCAGTACAAAACGTAATCGGCGAATTTCTTCTTTTTCTTGTTGCGCGAAGAGATATTGCCGCGAACGACTATCGGACCGGGGGTCAGGGTGACTTCGCGGCGGATTTGTTTTATGGCGTCCCAGCCTGCATCGCGTATAGCCGGGGTGATGAAAAGGTCGCAAATGTCGGTTTCGCTAAGGGCCTTTTTATCTTTACTTTCCATGAATTAGGAATCCTGTCTAACGAATTAGTTAGCAGAATAGTATAACGTTAGAATCGCCCAATTCCGAGATTGCTTGATAATTTGGCAATCAGATCATTCAATTTTCCCAAACCGACCAAACGGCAAGGAAAAAAATTTGTTGTACCGGATGTTGTACCGAAATGGCATTTTTGATAAATACAGCAATGGCATATTTTATAAACCATTGTGATTGGTCGGGACGGCGGGATTCGAACCCACGACCACTTGCCCCCCAGACAAGTGCGCTACCAGGCTGCGCTACGCCCCGATTTTGAATAAATAGTGAAAATCATTTTACCATGATTTACGAGCGCGCTATTTCAATAGCTCCAAAATATCTTCCAGCTCGCCTATCATTTGATGGATTAATTGCTTCGTGCGCAGGCTATCTTCCTTAGCGCTACCGCTCGCCAGATGGGCTCTGGCACCACCGATGGTATAGCCTTGTTCGTAGAGTAAGGCACGAATTTGGCGGATCAACAGCACATCGTGACGCTGGTAATAACGCCGATTCCCGCGTCGCTTGACCGGACTCAGCTCGGTAAATTCTTGCTCCCAATAGCGCAAAACATGAGGTTTCACACCGCATAAATCACTGACTTCGCCAATCGTGAAATAGCGCTTGGCCGGAATGACCGGTAATTCGTTATTATTACTGGGTTCCAGCATAAGCTTCCACTCGAGCTTTCAATTTTTGCCCTGTTCTAAAGGTAACAACCCGACGCGGCGTGATCGGTATTTCCTCGCCGGTCTTCGGATTGCGGCCGGGACGGCCATTTTTATCCCGTAATTCAAATTTGCCAAAACCCGATATTTTGACTTGTTCACCGCTTTCCAGACTTCTTTTGATTTCGTCGAAAAACAGCTCTACTATTTCTTTAGCTTCTCGTTTATTCAAGCCGAGATCTTCAAACAACTTTTCTGCAATATCTGCTTTCGTTAATGCCACAATCACTCCCTCAATTTTGCATTCAGTTTAGCCGTCAAAGTCTCCAACACCCTGCGAAATATAGCATCAATTTCGGCATCGGTAAGAGTTTGCGAAAAATCTTGCAGTACCAAACTCAACGCCACGCTTTTGCTACCCTCGGCCACACCCTGCCCGCGATAGACATCAAAAATCGACACATCACGAATGGATTGTTCGCCAGATTCAGCGATACAAGCAATAATCGCATCAGCGGATACAGCTTCCGCCACCAACAAGGCCATGTCTCGGCGTACCGACGGAAATTTAGACAAGGGACTGAATTTGGGCACCTTGCGCTGCAAAATTGCATCCTGGTTCAGTTCGAACAAAAACACCGAGCTATCGAAGCCCAGTTGTTTTTGCAATGTCGGATGCAACATTCCCAATAGACCAATCGTTTCTCCATCCTGGTTGAAGATGCAAGCTGTCTGCCCAGGATGCAATGCCGGATGCTCCGCTGCCTTGAACACCGCAACGCTGCCGGTAAGGCCGAGCAAGGCTTCCACATCGGCTTTCACATCAAAAAAATCGACTTTCCGAGACTTCTCGCCCCATTGCTCGGCATTCAGGTCGCCAAGTGCTATGCCTGCAAGCATCTTTTGTTGCCGAATCGCGCCGTTTTCATAGCCAAACCGCAGGCCAGTCTCGAACAGCCTCACCCGACTCTGCTGCCGATTAATGTTGTATAGCGCAGCGTTCAACAATCCGCACCACAGGGTGGTACGCATCACCGCTAACTCGGATGAAATCGGGTTCTGGATCCGAATAAATTCATCATCCGGCGCCACCGCTTTTTGCATCGCTTCATCCACAAAGCTGTAGGTGATGGCTTCCTGATAACCACGATCAACCAGACCATCCTGCAATCGATCCAACCCTAGCACCGACTCCGGTGCTTTACCCAATTCAGTACGCATCAATAGATGACTGCTGGGCAAGTTGTTATAGCCATATACCCGGCCAATTTCCTCGAGCAGATCTTCCTCGATTGCGATATCGAAACGAAATGCAGGCGGTGTAATTTCCCACCCGTCTGCGCAAGGCTCGACCCGCATACCCAAACCGCAGAATAGATCACGAACTTGCGTGTCGCTATATTGGATACCCAAGACCTTTTCGATCTGAGAACTACTTAATTTGACTGCCAAGCGGGCCGGCAAGGCTTCAGTGTTAATAACTTCCGTCACTGGCCCCGGTCTGCCGCCGGCAATTTCCAATATCAATTGCGTCGCGCGCTCGATGGCTCGACGTTGCAAATTAAAATCGACACCGCGTTCGAAACGGTGGGAAGAATCGGTATGCAACCCGAACTGTCTAGCCTTGCCTGCGACGCTGATTGGATTGAAAAAAGCGCACTCCAGGAAAATATCGCGAGTCTCGGCAAACACCGCGCTCTCTTTGCCGCCCATAACGCCAGCCAGAGCCAACGCCCGATGTTGATCAGCGATGACTAAGGCCTCGCCATCAAGTTCTATGGTCTGATCGTTTAACAACGCCAATGACTCACCGGCTCGACTGCGTCTGACGACAACGGGCGCCGTCAATTTATCGGCATCAAATGCATGCAAAGGCTGACCAAGTTCAATCAGCACATAGTTGGTGACATCGACCACCGGGCTGAGACTGCGGATCCCGCTACGGCGCAAGCGCTCCTGCATCCAAAGCGGCGTCTGTGCGGCTGAATCGATACCCTTGATCAAACGCCCCAAATACGCCGGGCAAGCTTCCGCAGAGTGGACTTGAACGTCCAAGGTCTGCTGATGTTGCGGTTCGATGACGACGGAATCGTCGGACGGTAACGTCAAACCATTCAATACTGCGACCTCGCGCGCCACACCCACGACGCTCAAGCAATCGGCGCGATTCGGTGTCAAGCCGAGCTCAATCACGTTATCGTTCAGTAGTAGATATTCGCGTATGTCTTGACCTATCGGCGCATCGGTCGGCAGCTCCATCAAACCTTCGGAAGTGGTAGCTAAACCCAGTTCCTTTTCGGAACACAACATGCCAAACGACAACTCACCGCGCAGTTTGGATTCCTTGATTTTGAAATCGCCCGGCAGTACCGCACCAATTAGGGCGGCCGGCACCTTTAAACCCGGCCGAACGTTGCTGGCTCCGCAAACAATCTGCAGCGCTTGCTCTTGGCCGACATTGACTTGGCAAACCTTCAGTTTATCGGCATTCGGATGTTGGACGGTTTCCAGTACTTCAGCCACTACCACACCGCTAAAATCGGCAGCAACCGGAGTGACCGCATCGACTTCGAGGCCGGCCATGGTCAATTGCGCAACCAATTCGGCAGTGGCGATAGGTGGATTGACCAGCTCCCTTAACCAGGCTTCACTTACTTGCATGATTCCAATCCACCGTTACCTAAACTGTTGTAAAAATTTCAGATCGTTTTCGAAAAACATCCGCAAGTCGTTAATACCGTAACGCAGCATGGCTAGGCGCTCGACCCCCATGCCGAATGCAAAACCGGAATAGGTTTGATGATCGATACCCACGGATTTGAAAACTTCCGGATGAATCATGCCGCAGCCCATGACTTCCAGCCAGCCGGTTTGACTGCAGACGCGACAACCTTTACCGTCACACATTACGCACTCGATATCGACCTCAGCCGAAGGTTCGGTAAATGGAAAGTAAGACGGGCGAAAACGAACTTGAATGTCTTTTTCAAAAAATGCGCGTAAGAATTCAAACACGACGCCTTTCAAATCGGCAAAGCTGACATCGGTATCGACTAAAAAGCCCTCGACCTGATGAAACATCGGCGTGTGCGTCAAATCCGAATCGCAACGGTAGACTCGGCCGGGCGCAATCACTTTTAGTGGCGGCTTCTCGGATTCCATGACCCGAATTTGCACCGGCGAAGTGTGAGTTCTTAGTACCGTATGCGCGTCGAAATAAAAAGTGTCATGCATCGCACGCGCGGGATGGTGTGCGGGAATGTTGAGCGCGCCGAAATTGTGATAGTCGTCTTCAATTTCCGGCCCTTCCACCGCGTTGAAGCCGACGCTAGCGAAAATTCTACTAATCCGCCGCAGGGTAATAGTAACAGGATGCAAACCGGCGGTGGTTTGTCCGCGACCGGGCAGAGTCACATCGATAGACTCGCTCGCTAACCGAGCAGCCAGCTCTGCACTTTCTAAAGCGAGCTTACGCGTCTCGAGAGCGTGTTGGAAAGTGTTTTTGGCATCGTTGACAACCTGTCCAGCGCTACGACGCTGCTCCGGATCCATGCTAGCCAACTCTTTCATTTGCTGGGTGAACAAGCCTTTTTTACCCAGATAGTTGACCCGAACCTGATCCAATTGACCTAGATCCTTAGCCTGTGCAAGCTCATCTAATGCCTGCTTAACGATATCTTCGATATTAGCCGACACGACTCAGCTCACTTTTGTCTGTAATTGATGGGATTTCCCAAGCGATGGATATCCGCCGTCGAAAGGCGGAACTCCCCGCATAGCGGGGAGGATGCGTCAAAACGGTTTCTAAAACCGAATTTGAAAGCAGCTTACGGCTTGCTCTGGTTGGCGATTGCTACCTTTGCAATCTCGCCGAAGGCTTGAATGTCGCGTACGGCCAAGTCGGCCAGTACCTTGCGGTCGATAGCGACATTGGCTTTAGTCAAGCCATTGATTAAGCGGCTGTAGGAAATGCCAAATTGGCGGGCCGCAGCGTTAATCCGCACGATCCACAAAGCGCGGAATTGGCGTTTTTTCTGCTTGCGGTCGCGGTACGCATATTGACCGGCTTTGATGACCGCTTGTTTAGCAACCCGATAAACCCGGCTACGGGCACCGTAGTAACCTTTAGCCAGCTTTAAAATCTTTTTGTGTCTTGCTCTAGCGGTAACACCGCGTTTTACTCTAGCCATTTTTCAATTCTCTCTGCAATGTAATTTAGTCGATCAACTGTATGGCAGCATGCGCGCTACCAATGGCGTATCTGACGGATGCAGGATGGCTGTTTTACGCAGTTGTCTTTTCCGTTTCGTGGTTTTTTTGGTCAAGATGTGGCGTTTGTGCGATTGTTTGCACTTGAAACCACCGGTCCCGGTTTTCTTAAAGCGCTTACCGGCGCCACTATGGCTTTTCAATTTTGGCATTTGTTTTCTCCAATGTTAAAAATAAAGTCCCTGAGCAAAAACTCAATCAGGCAAAATGCTCGGCCCAACCGAATTTTTTCGGGTAAAACCCGATCGGCGCTGCAATCCGGCAACGCTGTACCGTTTAAAAAACGGCAAAATTATTTTTTCTTTTTCGGCCCCATCACCATGACCATTTGCCGGCCCTCCAGCTTGGGGAATTGCTCGACCGCGGCCAACTCTTCCAAATCGGTTTCGATACGTTTCAACAGATCCATACCCAGTTCGCGATGAGTTAGTTCGCGCCCTTTAAACCGTACGGTGATTTTGGTTTTATCGCCTTCGTTGAGAAATTTGATCAAGCTACGCAATTTGACCTGATAGTCGCCCTCTTCGGTACCCGGTCGAAATTTGATTTCCTTGATCTGGATTTGTTTTTGTTTTTTCTTGGCGGCCTGGAGCTTTTTATTTTGCTCAAACTGGTATTTGCCAAAATCCATGATTTTGCAAACAGGAGGATCGGCGTTGGGTGAAATTTCGACCAGATCCAGGTTCGCATCATAGGCAAGCTGCAAAGCTTCGTTTATTGATACAACCCCAACTTGTTCACCTTCAGCGCCTATCACCCTTACCCGTCTGGCGGTAATCTCGGTATTTAAGCGCGTTGCATCTTTTTTAGAGCTGATACCCTATCCTCCAAGTTGTTATTATTTTCGATCCGCAATCTGCTTTCTCAAACGTTCGCCAAGTTCGCCAATTGACAGACTTCCCAGATCCTCGCCCTGCTGGGTACGCACACTCGCAGTTCGAGTTTCCAATTCCTTGTCGCCGATAATCAACAAATACGGGACACGCTGCATGGAATGCTCGCGGATTTTAAAGCCTATCTTCTCGTTTCTCAAGTCAATTTTGGCCCTAAGACCTTGTTTTTCAAGTTCTAGGCGAACCTGCTCGGCATATTCGGCATGACGATCGGTGATATTCATGACCATGATTTGCACCGGACTCAACCACAACGGAAAGTTTCCGGCGTATTGCTCGATCAAAATACCGATAAAGCGCTCTAACGAACCCAAAATAGCCCGATGCAGCATCACAGGGGTATGGCGCGCACTGTCTTCACCAATGTAACAGGCATCCAACCGCTCCGGCATCGAAAAATCGACCTGGATGGTACCGCACTGCCAAACCCGACCGATGCAATCTTTCAGCGAGAACTCAATCTTCGGACCGTAAAAGGCACCTTCTCCAGGCTGCAACTGCCATTCAAGGCCTCTATTGTTAAGCGCCAACTCCAAAGCACTCTCCGCTTTATCCCATACCGCATCGGCGCCGACCCGATTTTCAGGGCGAGTCGATAACTTAATGATCACTTCGTCGAAACCGAAGTCCTTATAAACTTCGAACAGCAAATCGATAAAAGTCGATACCTCAGATTGAATCTGATCTTCAGTGCAGAAAATATGCGCATCGTCCTGCACAAAGTTCCTAACCCGCATCAGACCGTGCAAAGTACCCGAAGGCTCGTTACGATGGCAAGAACCGAATTCAGCCAGGCGCACCGGCAGGTCACGGTAACTTTTGATGCCTTGATTGTAAATCTGGATATGACACGGGCAGTTCATCGGTTTCACCGCATAATCCCGATTTTCGGAATGCGTGGTGAACATCATCGCACTGAATTTATCCCAATGCCCGGATTTCTCCCACAAAGTACGGTCGACAATTTGCGGCGTCCTAACTTCGCCATAGCCGTTCACCCGCAACTTCTCGCGAATGTACTGCTCCACTTCTTTGTAAATCGTCCAGCCCTTGTCGTGCCAGAACACCATACCCGGCGCTTCCTCCTGAGTATGAAACAAATCCAAAGCCTTGCCGATTTTGCGATGATCGCGCTTTTCCGCCTCTTCAAGACGGTGTAGATAAGCAGCCAATTCTTTACCATCACCCCACGCGGTACCGTAAATCCGCTGCAACATTTCGTTTTTCGAATCACCCCGCCAATAGGCGCCGGCAATTTTCATCAACTTGAATGCTTTTAGCTTACCGGTGCTCGGCACATGGGGGCCGCGGCACAGGTCGGTAAATTCGCCTTGCCGGTAAAGCGACAATTCCTCTTTTGCCGGAATCGAAGCGATAATCTCGGCCTTGTATTTTTCACCCAACGCACTAAAGAATTGCACCGCTTCGTCGCGAGCCATCAAAGAACGCTGCACCGGCATATCGGCTGCAGACAATTCCTGCATTTTTTTCTCTATCGCAACCAAATCGTCGGGCGTAAACGATCTCTCGTAAGAAAAATCGTAATAAAAGCCGTTTTCTACGACAGGACCAATAGTAACCTGAGCGCTGGGAAACAACTGCTTAACGGCTTGCGCTAACAAATGAGCAGTGGAGTGACGAATAACGTCTACGCCTTCCTCATCCCTCGCGGTCACAATTTGCAGGGTCGCATCGCCCTGAATCAGATAGCTAGCATCAACCAGCTTACCGTCGACCTTGCCAGCCAAGGTCGCCTTAGCCAGCCCGGTACCGATAGACAGAGCCACATCCATCACAGAAACTGCATGGTCGAATTGACGCTGAGAGCCATCAGGCAGAGTTATCACTGGCATTTTTGGATTCCACAATAAAAAAAGCACCGTCGTGCGGTGCTTAGTATTTTGGTAGGCGCGAGTGGACTCGAACCACCGACCCCCACCATGTCAAGGTGGTGCTCTAACCAACTGAGCTACGCGCCTAAAGTCTTGTCGTTCGAGCCGTGCATTATAACGACGTTAAATTTTTGTGCAAGCGTTTTCTGCCAATCCGCTTTAATCCCGACTTACACCGTAGCAGAGACGATAGTACCTGAGCCGGCCGGTGCCGAATTCTGATGCTCGGTGTCACCCTTAAGTTTGTTCAAAAACTCCAACAATGAAGGTTTCGCGCCACCACTGCCACTATCCAAAAGATTTACCAGACGATCGAAATCCTCCCTTAGAGACTTAAATTGATCGGAACTTGCCTGACTCCCGTCACTTAAAGCCACAATCAAGTTGTCCAAGTTCGCGGAAAAATTTCGATAACCGTGCCAGCCGACCGAGCGAGATCCATAGTCATCACCTTTGCCGCCAGCTCCGGTATTTGCAGCATCTGCAACTTGCACGAGCGCTCGCCGCAACTCGTGTAAAAAGCCGTGTAGTGCCTTAAACACATCGCCGCGAGCATACTGAGTCGAAGCATCATCCGTTGTGACCGGCGCCGAGCTGGAAGCCGAATCGGTCAAAACTTGGTCCGCAGACTCAGTACTGGTCGTGGTCGACGCATTCGCCGTCGCCGCGTTATTCGACAATTGCGGAACCGTATCAACCCCACTTGCATGGTCGCCGGACGCTGCATCAGCCTTCAATCCAACATCCTGTCCCGAGCGAGATTGCGTCAATACTTGCCGCAAATCCTGTAGAAATGTCTTTACCAGTTGTCCTATATCGGCAGCGTTTCCTTCGTCCCGCTGGTTTGATCGATCCGACTCATGATGGTTGTCAGCATTGTCGTGAGGAAAACTCAACCCCAAACCCTGGAATGCGTGAACGACGCTCCGCATAAAATAACCGCCGCCATGGTAGCGATGGCCATCCGCGCCGGGGGAGTCCGTAACTATTTCGGGCTTCGTCGCTTCCGGCTTCTCAGCAGCGCTTGCAGCAGAAACAGTGATAGTGGTCTGGGAAATATACAGCGATGCTGAAATTGAATTGATTGTAGCCATGAACACCCCCGCCAACGAACAAACTAGAAAGCCAATCCAGTTTTGGCGGATGGGAGAAATAACCTCCGCCGCCACCGAAACCAACCTGACCCTCTAATTAGCGACGAGATTTCTGTGAACTTTAGCAAACAAACGCAAAAAAATTGATTTCGGACTTGACCGAAAACTCTCAATCGCCACCGCCGCCCTTACGCACCATCATGCCTTTCGAGGGGTTGTAGCCGACTATCGCCGCACCGATAAACCCTAGAAAAGAAATAGCAGTGAAGATCAGAGCCGATTGATTGAAATGCTGATAAAGCGCGAAGCGGATCAGCTCTACAGCCTGGGAGAACGGATTATATTCAGCCAATGTCGCCAGTAGCGGACTAGACTCCTTGATTTTCCAGAGCGGATATAACGCAGTGGACATGAAAAACAGCGGAAATATCACGAAGTTCATCACCCCGGCAAAGTTCTCCAGTTGTTTGATGAACGAGGACAACAGCAAGCCCAGCGCGCCCAGCATCATCCCGCCCAACACCAGCGCCGGCAGTATCCATAGATAGCCGGGCAGCGGTGCCTGGATGTCGTACAACCAAGCGATGCCCAGGAAAGCGTAGCACTGCAGCACGCCGACCGCGGTACCGGCGATCAATTTGCTGCAAAGCAAGAACCAGCGCGGCAGCGGGCACACCATCAACATACGCATACTGCCCATTTCGCGGTCGTACACCATCGACAGCGAGCTTTGCATTCCGTTGAACAGCAAAATCATACCCAGCAGCCCGGGAGTGATGTAGACCTCGTACAAGATATAGGTTTCGTAAGGCGGGCTGATCGCAATACCCAGCGCAGCGCGGAAGCCGGCCGCGAACACGAACAACCAGACCAGGGGTCTTACCAGCGCCGAGACGAAGCGCTCGCGCTGGTGCAGAAAACGCAGTAATTCACGACCAACGATGCCGACCAGCGCCCGCCAATAATGCAAAATTCTCATGCCGGCCCGCCTTTGTCGGATTGAGTGAGCTTTTGGAACACCTGGCCGGGATCGGCCCAACCAGTGCTTTGCAATATTTCAGTGAGTTTGCCATTGGCCTTGATTTGGCCTTTGTGAAACACTATCAGACTGTCGTCGGCGGCAATCTCGTCAATCAAATGCGTCGCCCACAATACCGCGAGACTTTGCTGCTTCACCAATTCGTGGACGTGCTTGACGATGGCCTGCCGACTAGGCACATCCAAGCCGACGGTCGGTTCGTCCAAAAGCAGCAGACTGGGTTTGTGTAACAAAGCGCGAGCAATCTCGACCCGACGCTTGTGGCCGCCGTTCAGTTGCCGGACTTTCTCGCCGCGCCGCTCATACATGTTCAGCCGCTCCAGTTCTTCCTGTATCCGGCGGTCTGCCTGTTTTTTGCTGATGCCATGCAACGCGGCGTGGTAGCGCAGGTTTTGAGTCACCGACAAGTCGGGGTCCAGCGTAGTCTGTTGAAACACTACCCCTAACTTGGCCAGGGCTTGCAGACTTTGCTTCTTGACGTCGTAACCACACAGCGCGATGCGCCCTTCCCTGGCGTCGTAAAGCCGGGTAATCAGGGCGAACAAGGTACTTTTGCCGGCACCGTTCGGCCCCAGTAAAATCGTGCATTCGCCGGGCTCGACCTGAAACGCGACATTATCCAGCGCCTTCTTGGCACCGTAGGCAAAACTCAGACCATCGATTTGTAGCGCCGACGTCATGGTTTGACCGCTACGCCCCAAGGATAACGCCCCACCGCCACCGACTTGGTTACCTTGTGACTTTCCAGGTCGATGATCGAAATATCGTTGCTGACGCCGTTGGTGGTATACAGGCGCTTTTGGTCCGGTGAAAAAGCCAGATTCCAAACTCGTTGACCGACCAGTAAAAATTTCTCCACCTTGTAATTCTGCGCGTCGATCACCGCGACCCGATTGGCCGGCCCCATCGCTACATAGCCGTAGCGGCGTTGTTTATCGATAGCGATGCCGACCGGCTGCACCAAATCGCTGCTCAAACCGGGTACATCCAGTTTAATATTCTGGACGACTTGCTTGGTTGCGGTGTCGATGATGGTCAACGTACCGGCCATTTCCGAAGTTGCCCAGAGTTGCTGACTATCGTCGCTAAACGCCACCGCGCGCGGCCGAGGATCGACCAAGGTATTTTCCTTGATCTGCCGATCGGCAGTGCCTATCCAATGCAGCATATTGGTGGTCTCCGAGGCGCTGACCGTCCATTGGTTGTCAGGGCTGACCGCGATACCTTCCGGCTCGACGCCCACCTTGACCTTAGCCACCGCCTTCTTGCTGGCGATATCAATGACCGTGACTTCGGCGTCGTCCTCGTTGGACACGTACATCAGCTTGTCGTCGGGGCTCAGCGCGAAAGTCTCCGGGTCTTCGCCGGAAGGCAATTTACCGATTTCCTTCAAGCTTGAGCTATCCAGCATGCGGATCGTGTCGTCATCGCTGGTGGCGACGAACAGTGTCTTGCCATCGTGACTGATCGCAATACCGCGCGGCCTCTGGCCAACCTTGACGGTCTTGACCAACTTGCCTTCGGCGGGATCGACCACAGCAATTGCATTGTCTTTTTCCAAAGTCACAAAAACAGTTTCCGCACTTGCCGCACCGGCGACACAAACGGCGGCAGCCATTCCGGCCAGCTTTATCCGACGCATAATGCTTATCCTTGAGTTGCCATAAATCACTTGAGCCATCTCCTCGTTCTTGATCGAGCCAGACCGCATGCTAGACGATCGGCGGGCGGCAAGTTTAACCCGAAGCCAACCAGGATTTCATCCCTTTACAAAAAGGGAAATTTTCCAAATCGACGATTCGGAAATCTACCGGTGGGTTTCTCCCGGAAAATTCTACTGACAATAAACCTGCTGCACCTTGGAACAATAGCCTTGCTAAGCCCGGAGAGAGAGGATATCAACCATGCCGATACCGGCAGCACCCAAAAACACGCCAGACAGATCCGTTTAAGAGCATTCTAATCCGTTACGGAAACTTGAATGCAATGCGTACCAAGAGGACTCGACTCATGAAGATCTATTTGATTACGGACCAACAACTCGAAAACATCGAAAAACAACATGACGCACTGACTAAAACCCAAAACATGTGCGATTTGATGTTGGACATTGCCCAACACAGCGAAAACGGCAAGACCTTCGATGCGGCCATCGAGTTGGCCACCGGCGAACTGGATAGGCTGGAACGTTATTTCGATTCGTGCGAAGTGGTGTTAGCCCCCTGAAGCCCGCTT
Organism: Methylomonas koyamae; assembly: GCF_006483455.1. GTDB lineage: Bacteria > Pseudomonadota > Gammaproteobacteria > Methylococcales > Methylomonadaceae > Methylomonas > Methylomonas koyamae_B. The sequence goes on along the minus strand of NZ_PPPU01000018.1, from coordinate 169,976 downwards.
CGGCCATTGAGCATTGACGCCCGAAGCAGGCAAGCCGGGTTGGTTAATCAACTCCCTTCCACTGCCGGCTTAATCCCCTACTCTGCTCATAACATTAACACGCGCCCGCTCTCAAGATACTCAGCGAGACTCCGTGCTCATTCCCGCAAGTGGCCGTCCCCCACCGCTATCCATTTATAGGTAGTCAACCCGTCCGGCCCGACCGGACCGCGGACGTGGAGTTTGTCGGTGCTGATACCGACTACCGAGCCCAGTCCATAATCGCCGCCGCCGGATAGCCGGGTCGAGGCATTGACCATCACCGAGGCCGAATCGACTTGTTCTTCGAATTGCCTTGCCAGCCTCAGGCTTTGGGTAACGATGCCGTCGGTGTGGCCGGAACCGTAGTGGTTGATATGATCGATGGCTTGCTGGATGCCGGCGACGATTTTCACCGACAGAATCGGCGCCAGGTATTCGCTGGACCAGTCCTGTTCGGTGGCGGCGGCAATGCCGGGCAATATTTTCAGGGTTTCCTCACAGCCGCGCAGTTCGATGCCATTTTCAGTAAAGGCTTCATCCAATAACGGCAACAACCGTTCGGCACATTCGGCATCGACCAGCAAGGTCTCCAACGCGTTGCAGACCTGCACGCTCTGGCATTTGGAATTGACTGCCAGCGCCACGGCTTTGGCCGGTTCGGCGTCGGCCGCCAGATACAAATGGCAAATGCCGTCGTAATGTTTGATCACCGGAATCCGGGTGCCTTCGGCGATACGTTTGATCAGGCTTTTGCCGCCGCGCGGGATCAGTACGTCGATGTACTGGTCTTGTTGCAATAATTCGCCGACCGCTTCGTGGCCCGGCGTGCGGACGATCTGGATGGCGTGTTGCGGCAAGCCGGCGGCCGCCGCGCCGGCCACCATCGCATCGGTCAATACCGCGTTGGTTTGCAAGGCCTCCGAGCCGCCGCGCAGTATCACAGCGTTGCCGCTTTTTATGCAGACGCCGGCGGCGTCGGTGGTGACGTTGGGCCGCGACTCGTAAATCATGCCGATCACGCCGAGCGGTACCGACTTCTTATACACCCGCAACCCGGCCGGATTGGTATGGCCGGTCAGGATACGGTTCAGCGGATCCGGCAGTTGCGCGACTTTTTTCAAGCGCGACAGCATGTAATCGAACATCTTGTCGTCGATGGTCAGCCGCTTGACCATTGCCTCGGTCTGGCCGACCGCGCGGGCTTTAGCGACTTCTTCGGCGTTGGTTGCCAGTACCTGCGCTCTAACGGCCTGCAACGCTTCGGCCATTTTTGCCAGAGCCAAATTACGTTGCGCGTCGGAAGCCGGCGCCAGTTGGCGCGCAGCCAAGCGGCTTTGCCGGGCGATCTCGGTTATGGAAGATGAGTTCATGAGTTGCAGAATGGTTTTCGGTTAAAGGATGTCTGAGAAATCAGCCGGCGCGGATTAATTTGCCGGCCAAAGATAAGTGGCGACGCTCTTGGCCGGGATTTCGACGCGGGCAGTAAGCGCTCGATAACGGATATCGAAGCCAACACCGGCGTCGCCGTCGTTCAACACAATCAGCACCAGATTACCTTCCGGGGTAACGAACGCCACGTTCGGCAACAAATCGTCGCTGGAATCGATTCTCATCGAGCCCGGCCTTACCGTTTTTGCGGCATGGCCGATGATGTAGTAAGCCACGTTACGCTCGACCCGCTCGCCGTCGATGGTCAAAGCGCCGACGCAGCGCGCCTCGCCGCCCGGCGTGTGGGGGCAGCAGAACGGGTCGGCCGCCAGATTCCACTCCAGTACCGCGTTACTCCAATTGCGGCAGGCACCGATCAGCACATGGCGGATGTGCCACATCAAATCGCCACCGAATTCGCCGTCAGAGCCGACCCATTGTTCGGTGAAATACAACTTCATGTCCGGATAGGCCGCGTGGATTTCCGACAGCACCGAAATATCGCCGCCATAGAGATGCCAAGCCGAGCCGCGCAAATAATGGCGGGCGCCAGCGTCGGCGAACACCGCCAACGAATATTCCTTGACGTCGCAATTGTGGTCCCAACACAAGATTTCGACTTCGGCCAAACCGGCCTCAGCCAGCGCCGGACCTAAGTAGGTTTTGACGAACTCGGCTTGCTCGGCCGCCTCCATCACCATACTCGGGTCGTTTTTGAAGTTTTTCGGTTCGTTTTGCGGCGTGATGGCGTGAATCGCGATACCGCGTTCGCGCATCGCCAACAGGTATTTGACGAAATATTGAGCGTAAACGGCGTAACACTCCGGTCTTAACTTGCCGCCGACGGCAGCTTGGTTGGTTTTCATCCAGCGCGGCGCCGACCAGGGCGTGGCGATGATTTTGATCTCAGGATTCAATGCCAGGATTTCCCGCAACAGCGGCACCACCTCGCAGTCGCCGGCATCCAGGTCAAAGTAGGCCAACTCGAAGTCGGTTTGCCCTGCCGGCAGATCGTCGTAGGAATAACTGCGCTCGCTCAAATCCGACGCGCCGATACTCAACCGTAAAAAACTGACACCGATGCCATCGGCGTCGGCCGAAAACAATTCATTCAATAACTTCTGTTTGACGTCTGTCGGCAAGCGGCTGATCAGCATGGCACTGCCGCCGGTCACCGAAAAACCGAATCCCTCGATCGTTTGCCGGGTTTGTTCCGGGTCCAACGTAATCGCCGGGCCGACGCCGACGCCCGCTTGAAAAAACAGCACATCCTGCGCCTTTTCGAACAAGCGACTGCGGTCGGCGCTGGTCAGCCAAACTGAGATGGCCTGGGTCGGCTCGGGACTGGAAAACTGGGTCATGATGGATCTCGCATGATCGTTGAACGGGAGTTCGGCGGCGGTTTTGGCAGCGTGCTTTAGGCTTGTTCGCTCCTCGTGCCCCGCAGCTCGACACAGCGACATGATAATTAAATCCGCCGGAAAAATGCGAAATGCTTGGTGCCGGCCGGTTTCCGCTAACGACGGTCGGATTTGGCAATGCAAAATCGGAGACTGTAAAATTCAATTGAACATTGTTTAATTTGATTTTATAGTAGCTCCGGTCTTTATCTTTACTGTCTGCTAAACTGCGCCGGGGAGGAAATTTATGTTGAAAATCGTATTGCGCTGGTTGTTAACCCTACTTTATCGGGTCAAGGTCAACGGTCTGGAGAATTACGCCGCAGCCGGCAACCGGGTGCTGATCGTCGCCAACCACACCTCGTTTCTCGATCCCCTGTTATTGGGCGTGTTTTTACCGGACGACATCACGTTCGCCATCAATACCCACATCTCCGAACGCTGGTGGTTGCGACCGTTCTTGAGGCTATCCAAAGTGTTCCCGATGGACCCGACCCATCCGCTGTCGCTGAAAGCCCTGATCCACCACATGCAACAGGACACCAAAACCGTGATTTTCCCGGAAGGTCGAATCACCACCACCGGTACGTTGATGAAAATATACGACGGTACCGGCATGGTCGCCGATAAATCCGGCGCCACGCTGCTGCCGGTGCGGATCGACGGCGCCGAATTCAGCCGCTTCTCCAAATTGGGCGATAAGGTCAGACAACGCTGGTTTCCGCGCATCACCCTCCACATCCTGCCCCCGACCCGCATCGAAACCCACGGCGACGTCACCGGCAAAGCCCGCCGCAAACATAGCGGCCATATTTTGTCGGACATCATGAGCGAAATGATGTTTGCCACCAGCCATTACCGGCAAACCATTTTTGCCGCGCTACTGGAAGCCCGCACCATTTTCGGCGGCAACTATGCCATTGCCGAGGACCTGGAGCGCAAACCGGTCAGTTACGACACGTTGATTACGCGCAGCATCGCGGTCGGCAAATTGGTGAAATCCATTACCGAGTCCGGCGAAAACGTCGGCGTGTTGCTGCCGAACAGTTGCAAGACCTTGAACGTAATACTGGGACTGCAACTTTACCGCCGCACGCCGGCGATGCTGAATTACTCGCTGGGCGCAGCCGGGATGGCTGCCGCCTGCCGCACCGGTCGGGTCAAAACCGTGCTGACCTCGCGCAAATTCATCGAAGCCGCGCATTTGCAAACCGAAGCGGATACACTGGCTGAGCAAGTGAACTTGGTCTATCTGGAGGATCTGGCGGCGGCGCTGACCGGCTTCGACAAGGCGGCGGCGTGGCTGCAGGGCAAAACCGCCCGACTCTGGTACAAAAGCCGGGAATACGATGCCGACGACGCGGCCGTGGTACTGTTCACTTCCGGCTCGGAGGGCTTGCCGAAAGGTGTGGTGCTGTCGCATGCCAACATTCTGGCCAACCATAAACAGATTCGCGCCCGCATCGATTTCGGACCGGGCGACGTGGTGTTGAATTTCCTGCCGATGTTCCATTCCTTCGGTTTCACCGTCGGCACGATGATGTCGGTGTTAAACGGCATGGTCAGCTTTTTCTACCCGTCCCCGCTGCATTATGCGGTGATTCCGGAAATGGCCTACGAAGTCGGCGCCACCATCATGTTCGGTACCAACACCTTCCTGGCGGCCTACGCAAAAAAAGCCCACCCCTACGATTTTTACAAGATGCGTTATGTCGTGGCCGGCGCCGAAAAATTGCAGGAAACCACCCGCACCCTGTGGCTGAACAAATTCGGGATCCGGATTCTGGAGGGTTACGGCGCGACCGAAACGGCTCCGGTCACGTCGGTCAATACGCCGATGGACTACAAAGCCGGCAGCGTCGGCCGCTTCATGCCCGACATGCTGCACCACCTGGAGCCGGTACCGGGCATCGAAGGCGCCGGCCGGCTGCACGTGGCCGGACCGAATATCATGAAAGGCTACTTATTGCCGGATAATCCCGGCGTATTGACGCCCCCGATTTCGCCGCAGTACGGCGAAGGTTGGTACGATACCGGCGACATCGTCCACGTCGACGACGAGGGCTTTATTCACATTCGCGGCCGCAGCAAGCGCTTTGCCAAAGTCGGCGGTGAAATGGTGTCGTTGACGGCGGTCGAACAATTGGCGATCCAGGCCTGGCCGGATACACAACACGTTGCGGTCAGCCTGCCCGACCCGCGCAAGGGCGAACAAATCATCCTGCTGACCACCCAACGCAACGCAACGTTGAAGCAATTGGCCGAAGCCTCGCCAGGCGTGGCGGCCATCAATCTGCCGAAAAAATTGTTCGTGCTGGAAAAACTGCCGGTGCTGGCCACCGGTAAAACCGACTATCCGGGTTCGACGGCGTTGGCGGAAAAGCTGACCCAAACCGATAGTGCCGACGACGACCAATAACGCCCACCAGTAATCGATTCAGACCGATGCCCCTGCCATGAACAAATCCATTTATCCGTTGCTGGTTGCGCAATTTCTCTCGGCCTTTGCCGATAACGCCATTTTGTTCACGGTCATTGCAATGGTGATGCAACAAGCGGAACTGGCCAGTTGGTACGTGCCGGCATTGCAGAGCGCATTTTTGGTGGCTTTCGTCGCGTTGGCACCCTGGGCGGGCGGCTTTGCCGACAGCCAGCCTAAATCGCGGGTACTGATCATCGCCAATCTGATCAAAGCCGGCGGCGCCGGGTTATTGCTGGTCAAGGTCGAACCTTTGCTGGCTTATTGCCTGGTCGGCGTCGGCGCCACGCTCTACAGCCCGGCCAAATATGGCATATTGCCGGAGTTGGCCGGACACAATGCCTTGGTCAAAGCCAATAGCTGGGTCGAGGGCTCGACCATTTTAGCGATACTCACCGGTATGCTGGTCGGCGCCAAGCTGGCCGACCATTCCGTCACCTGGGCTTTGCTGGCCACGATCGGTCTGTACTCGGTATCGGCTGCGACGACGCTGTTTTTGCCGACAGGATTGCGCAAAACAATAGGCGGCGGGTCGAAAATCCTGCTGTTTTACCGCGAGGTCAAAGATTTTCTGTCGGTACCGCGCTCGCGGTTTGCGGTGTTGGGTGCTTCGCTGTTTTGGGCGGCGGCGGCCAGCGTCCGGGTCATCATCATCGCCTGGGCGCCGTTGGTGTTGATGCTGCACAATGCCAGCGACATCGCCAACCTGACGCTATTTCTGGCGTTGGGCATCATCGCCGGCTCAGCGCTGGCACCCCACTTGATTCCGCTGGAACATCTGCGCCGGGCAAGGCTTCCTGCCTATGCAATGAGTGCGCTGATTGTGGCATTGAGCTTTACCGACGCGATCTGGCCGGCGCGCGGCGTGCTGTTTTTGATGGGGACCGCCGGCGGATTGTTTATCGTGCCGATCAACGCCGCCTTGCAGGAAATCGGCCAACAAAGCATCGGCAGCGGCGGCGCAGTGGCGATGCAAAACTTTTTTCAAAACGCGGCAATGTTGCTGGCGGTCGGTTGCTATACCCTGGCCGCAGCGGAACAGGTGACTCCAATCGCGGCTATGGTCGGATTGGGGCTGCTATTGCTGGTAGCGACTATTCTGGTGGCATGGCATTTGCCGGATTCGGCGCAATCTTCCAGCCCTGAATAAAAGTCCAAACCAACAACTCCACCGCCTTTTTCGCGGCTTCGACTTCGCCGGCTTGCTGCTCGCCGGTCAAGGAGAGGATGCAGATGCCGTGGATGCCGCTCCACAACGCACGCGATGCCAGCCGGCTCCGCTCGGCGGAGACATCCTGCGCTAGCTGGCCGAACAAGGCTTCGGCAATCGCGAACATTTGTTCGACCTTGGCTTGGTACCAATCCGGTACCGGCGCATCGCTCTGGGCATCGAAAATCATCCGCCAGCGGTTGAAATGGCGGGCTGCGAATTGCAAGTAAGTATCCGCCAGCGCCATCAATTGCTGCTCGGCGCCGCCGTCGGTTACGCTGTGTTGCAGGTGTTCGGCAAGTTGCTCCAAAGTCCGCGCCTTAACGTGGGTTGCCAGATCGTTCATATTGGCGAACACCATGTAAATGCTGCCGACCGTATAGCCGATCTCCAGCGCAATCTTCCTGACCGTCAAAGCATTAAAACCATCCTCGATAACAATGGTCTCCGCCGCCTTCAGCACCATTTCCCGGATCTGCTCCTGACTATGCTCGCTTCTTCTTGCCATGTTCGCTCGATAATCCATCAAAAACGGTTACGATACACGACCTTGCCATAGGAATCGATAGCTGACATGTCAAACGAACTGCTCGACGTGGTCGACGAACTCGACTGCATTCTGGAACAGCGCCCGCGCCAGGAAATCCATGCCTCCGGCCGCCGTCACCGCGCTGTGCATATATTGGTGTTTAACGACCGCGACCAGTTGTTTTTGCAAAAACGCTCGATGCTGAAAGATCTGAACAAAGGTCTGTGGGACACGTCTGCCGCCGGCCATGTCGACGCCGGCGAGACCTACGACGATTGCGCGCCGCGCGAGCTGGAAGAAGAGTTGGGAGTGGCCGCCGCCGATTTGAAAGCTTTATTCAAACTGGAGGCTTGCCCTGAAGTGGGCATGGAGTTTATTCAGGTCTACCAAGCCCGACATAACGGGCCGTTCCAATTGGCAGCGGACGAAATAGACGAAGGCGGCTGGTTCCCGCCCACTGCCATAGACGATCGGGTCGCCAAAGACGACCCGACCATGACCGAAACCTTCAAGATAATTTGGCGGCGTTACCGCCAGATTGTGCCGCCGGCAGGCGGTTAATCAATGCTCAAACGCTGGCCGCCTTTGCTTTGGGCTTTGACCAGATTCAAAGTCAGGATCCCGTTGTCGTAACGAGCTTTGCTGGCGCCTTGATCGATCTCGACCGGCAACTGAAAACTACGCGATACCTGCCCGAAATAACGCTCGCTGCGCAAAGGTTTGTCGTCCTTGTTCTGGGTGTCGATCTGGCTGATTTCGGCGCGGATACTGACTACGTTGCCTTCGATCTGGACATGGATGTTTTCTTTGCCGGCACCGGGCAATTCGGCGTGAACGACGTATTCGTTCGGATTTTCTTTAATATCGACTTTAATCTGCGCCGGCAACGGATCGCCGTGTAAAGGGCGGACCCAATAGCCCGGACTGATATCCCGAAACAACTCGTCAAACAGATTACCGCCGACAAATGGACTCAAGCTGCTCATAGCATTTCTCCTTATAGTTTCTGCGGGAAATACGATGATACAAAATTGGGCCGGCATTGCAACCGAGGAAAATCCCAGGAAATTGTTGCGGCTCGAGAGCGAAAGGAGGGGATGGCAAAACGATTGGCGGAGCGGACGGGGCTCGAACCCGCGACCCCCGGCGTGACAGGCCGGTATTCTAACCAACTGAACTACCGCTCCGCGTTGGTGAGCCGCTCATTATACGAGCTGATAAAATACGGTCAAGTAAAAAATCGGTATCGACCATGGACAACTCGACCTGCCCGCTTTGCACCAGCAACGAAACAAACCATTTTCATCGCGACCGGCAACGCGATTACCGCCGCTGCGCAAAATGTTGGCTGGTGTTTGTGGATAGCAGCCAACATTTAAGCCCGGACGCCGAAAAAGCGATTTACGATCTGCATCAAAACCACTTGAACGATGCCGGCTACCTTAACTTTCTGTCGCGGCTGGCGTTACCGCTGACCGGCCTGTTACCGCCCGGCTCGGAAGGGCTGGATTACGGCTGCGGCCCCGGTCCGGCAATGGCCTGCATGCTTGAGGAATACGGACATCGCGTCAAACTCTACGACCCGATTTACGCCAATCATCCCGCACATTTGCAGCAGCAATACGACTTTATCACCTGCACCGAAGTCATCGAGCACTTTCGCGAGCCTGGGCGGGAATTCGGCCGTCTGTTCGGTTTGATTCGCCCCGGAGGTTGGCTGGGTATCATGACTAAATTGGTAATCGATGCGGACGCCTTCAGCCGCTGGCATTACAAGAACGACCCGACCCACATCGCTTTTTTCTCGCGACCCACTTTAACGTGGCTGGCCGAGCACTACGACTGCGCGATCGAATTCATCGGCGGCGACGTCATCATTCTGCAACGCAATCGGCACCGACGCAGCAATTGACTTCCACCGTGACGTGATCCAACTTACCGAACCTCGCCAACAGGCACTTGTAATATTGCGGCGGCTTCGGGCGCTGCGTGACCAGACCGATAATGGCGGCATAGTGGTTGGCGCTGACCGGCCAGATGTGCAGATCGACAACGCGGCATTCGCCGTCCTGTTCCAAAACGGCCCGTATTTTGGCGGCGTAAGCGGAATCGATACTCTGATCCAGCAAAATCGGGCTGGTGTCCCTGATCAAACCGACTGCCCAAATCAATATCACCCCGGCACCGACAAATCCCATCACGGTGTCCAACCAGACCCAGCCGTAATATTTACCGGCTAACAACGCGATAATCGCCAATACCGAGGTCAGTGCGTCCGCCACCACGTGCAGATAGGCCGCTCGCAAGTTATGGTCATGGTGGCCGCGGCTTTCATGTTCATGTTCATGTTCATGTTCATGTTCATGTTCATGTTCATGTTCATGTTCGTGGTCGTGGTCGTGGTCGTGGTCGTGGTCGTGGTCGTGGTCGTGGTGATGATGGTCGCCGTGATGGTGGTCGTGATGGTCGCCCAATAACAACGCACTCACCAGATTGATCAACAAACCGACTTCGGCCACCAAAATCGCTTCGTCGAAATGAATGGCCTGCGGTGCCAACAAGCGTTCGATCGAATCGGCCACCATCACGAATGCCACCATCGCCAAGGCGATTGAGCTGGCAAAACCGCCCAATACGCTAACCTTGGCCGGACTAAACGCAAACGTCTGGTCGTGCTGATGAATCCGACTGTAGCGGTAGGCAAAAATAGCAATCATGAAGGCGACAACGTGAGTCGCCATATGCCAGCCGTCCGCCAGCAAAGCCATCGAGTGGAACTGCATGCCGGCGGCAATTTCCACCAACATTGTGCTAAACGTCAGTGCCAGCACCCATTTGGTCCGCCGCTCGCCTTTACGGTTAATCCTGGCGAAATCATGAGAATGCTGCCAATTACCGAGTTGATGTTCATGCATGAGTCGAATCCTTGTCGTCCACCAAAACCTTAACTGCGCCATTCTAACCCAGCTCTCCGGCAAAAACCGCCGCTGAGGAGAAGCCGACCGGAAACCGCAGAATCGGCTTAGAATAGAGCCATTAAGCTAAGCAGCCACCCTACCCCGTTCAATGACCGATTCCGAAGCTATCTACAGCGTTTCCGAACTCAACCGCGAAACCAAGCGCCTGTTGGCCAACCACTTTCGAACCGTGCAGGTACAGGGCGAAATATCCAACCTGAGCCTGCCTTCGTCCGGCCACTATTACTTCACGTTGAAAGATGCCCAGGCCCAGATTCGTTGCGCCATGTTCAAGGGTCAGCAGCAACGATTACGTTTCAAACCGGCCAATGGCGATTCGGTTATCGCCACCGCCCAGGTCAGTTTGTACGAGCCGCGCGGCGATTACCAGCTGGTGGTGGAACATCTGGCCGAAGCCGGGGACGGCGCCTTGCGGCTTGCGTTCGAACGCCTGAAACAGAAACTGCTGGCCGAGGGTTTGTTCGACCAGGAACGCAAAAAACCGCTACCTACCCTGCCGGACTGCATCGGCGTGATTACTTCGGCCAGCGGCGCCGCGATTCACGATATCCTCAGCGTATTGAGACGGCGTTTTCCGGCGATACCGGTCCTGATTTATCCGGTTGCGGTACAGGGCGAGAGCGCTAAATTCGAAATCAGCGCGGCATTGGCCACAGCAAATCGCGATCCGCAAGCCGACGTTCTGATTTTGGCCCGCGGTGGCGGCTCGCTGGAAGACTTATGGGCATTCAACGAGGAAATCGTCGCCCGTGCCATTGCCGCCAGCAAGATTCCGGTGATCTCCGCCGTCGGTCACGAAGTGGACTTCAGCATCGCCGATTTCGTCGCCGACATGCGCGCGCCGACGCCGTCGGCGGCCGCCGAATGCGTGGTACCGGATGCGAATAGCTTGCTCGGCGCATTTGCCAGCTTCGAGCGCCAACTGCAGCGACTGATACAGCAAAAACTACTGCGTCAGCGCCAGCAGCTGGAGTGGCTGGAAAAAGCCTTGCGCAGCCAGCATCCCGGCCAGAAGCTGCAACGCAATGCTCAACGCCTGGACGAATTGGAATTGCGCCTGCAACATGCGATGCAAAACCGGCTGGCTCATGCCCGCCAGCAAGCGGCGATCCGCGAACAGCGCTTGTACCGCAACCAACCGCTGGCGGCAATCAATGCTCAGCAACGGCAATTGCAATTTTTCCGGCAACGGCTTCAGGCTGCGGTAAACGGCAAAATTGCAGGGTTAAAAAGCCGTCACGCTGCCGCAGCGCAAACCCTGCAGGCCGTCAGCCCACTGGCCACACTGGAGCGCGGCTATGCTATCGTTCGGCGCCACGGCTCGGCACAGGTGATCAAGTCGGTAAGCCAGCTAAACTCCGGCGATCTGCTCGATACCCGCTTGGCCGACGGCCGAATCGTCAGTCGCATCACCGATATTGCCGACGGTTAACTTTGCTTTGGAAAAACCCCCGAATACTGCCGGCGACGGCAACACCAATTCGGCCTGCGGCGGAATCGGCCGACATTTATAAGAGGTAGCAATGACCGATTTTCAACTTCACCCGCAATTGCGACGGGATTGTTTTAGCGTTGGCAGTCTGGCACTGTCGGAACTGCTGATGATGAACGACAGCCAATATCCCTGGTTCATCCTGGTGCCGCGTCGAGCCGATATCACAGAAATATACCAGTTAAACCCCGCGGACCGGCATACGCTGCTGGAAGAGTCATGCCTGTTGGCAGAGGCGTTAGACCGGTTGTACCGGCCTGACAAACTGAACATCGCCGCAATCGGCAATCTGGTACCGCAACTACACCTGCATCACGTAGCGCGTTACCAAAGCGACAAAGCCTGGCCGGCGCCGGTTTGGGGAAAGTTTCCAGCCCTGCCCTACAATGGCGAACAACCGGAGCAGCGCCTCGCGCAACTACGCGAAACGCTGGGAGAATGGTTATTGGATTAAAAACTCGGAAAAGAAGACATCTCTGAAACCGTCGCTATTTTGAATTTTAACCAGCAAGTCGGTAATCAGTTGTTTGGTTTTCAGGCGCAAGGCCTCGCGTTGTTCCATGGACTGTACATCCGCGACATGCATGCCGCTCAACATCATGATCATTTCGTGACGCAACAGCGGCATATGTTTTTTGACTTTCTCGACATGCTCGGCGCCTTCTACCAGCAACTGCACGTTAATCATCAGATACCGTTTCGGTTCGGCCAGATTCACCGTAAATTTCGGCTTCATTTCGATGTATTCGATCACCGGCCCGGCGCTTTCGTCGGCCTTTTTCTCGCCCGAATTGGCCTGCGCCATAAGCGGCGCCATTACTAAACAGAGCAACAAAATAAATGTTCGCACGGATTCCTCATATAATGTGGTGGTAACGCCAAAAAGTATATTCCATTTTCTGCATTTATCACGATGAAACCACTCGCTATCGGCCCGGTGATGATCGACATCGCAGGCCACAGCCTGACTGCGCTGGACCTAGAAAAAATCGCTCATCCCAATACCGGCGCCTTAATCCTGTTTTCCCGCAATTACGAAAATCCGCAACAGGTTGCCGAATTGATCCGCAACATTCGTCAGGCCCGCAACGGCGATATTCTAATCGCCGTCGACCAGGAAGGCGGCCGGGTGCAACGCTTCCAAACCGGCTTTACCCGCTTGCCGGCGGCGGCGCGTTACGCCGAGCGACCGGAATTGGCGGAAGCCGCCGGTTGGCTGATGGCCAGCGAGATTTTGGCCGTCGGCGCCGACTTCAGCTTTGCCCCGGTGCTGGATGTGGACTGCGGCATCAGCACGATCATCGGCGACCGCTCGTTTTCTCAAGTCCCGGAACAAGCCGCCGAACTGGCCGGCAAATTCCGCGCCGGCATGCGCGCCGCCGGCATGGCCGCCACCGGCAAGCACTTCCCCGGCCATGGCGCGGTGGCACTGGATTCGCATCTGGACTTACCCATTGACGAGCGCGACCTGGAAGTCATTCGCCGCCAGGATTTGGTCCCGTTCCGGCGCCTGATCGCGGAAGGCTTGGAAGCAGTAATGCCTGCGCATGTGCTTTACCCGCAGGTCGACCGCTATCCGGCCGGTTTCTCCGAGATTTGGTTGCAACAGGTACTGCGCCGGGAATTGGGTTTCGACGGCGCCATTTTCAGCGACGACCTGAGTATGGCCGGCGCCGCCAGTATCGGCGACTTCAACGAGCGCGCGGGACTGGCTCAACAAGCCGGTTGCGACATGCTGCTGGTGTGCAATAACCCGACGGCCGCCGAACAGGTATTGGACACTTTACCGACCAACCGCGACGAAAAGCGCGAACGACGCCTGCGACGCCTGCAAGCCATGCGCGGTCGCAGCAACTTCAGTCTGGACAATTTGGCCGAACACCCGCAATGGCGCCAATTTTCCCAACTAATCACCGAATTTTATGAATCCTTTGCTTGAAGAAATCGAGTTGGTCAAACAACAGGCGCTGTTGTTGCACAGCGAGGCCGAGGTCGAGGCGGCGCTGGACCAAATGGCGGCCAACATCAATCGGACCTTGGCCGACACTAATCTGTTGCTGTTATGCGTCATCAACGGCGGCATCATCGCCGCCGGCAAATTACTGCCGCGGCTGGACTTCCCTTTGACCTTGGACAGCATCCACGCCAGCCGCTACCGCAATGCCACGTCCGGCAGCGATCTGCACTGGCTGTACAAACCGACGACCCCGCTCTCGGGACGTTCGGTATTGATCGTCGACGACATACTCGATGAAGGCCACACGCTGCAAGGCATCATCGACTATTGTCTGGAGCAAGGTGCGGAACAAGTCTTCACCGCCGTGTTGTTCGACAAACAACTGGATCAGGAAAAGCCGGTTACACCGGACTTCGTCGGCTTGACCGTAGCCAACCACTACTTGTTCGGTTACGGTATGGATTACAAGGGTTATTTGAGAAACGCACCGGGCGTCTTCGCCTGCAAGGAAGTGTTATGACATTGGCAATTATCGGCGGCACCGGCCTGACCCAAATCGCAGAACTGAGCATTACCGGCGAACAAACCCTGGAAACGCCGTTCGGCTCACCATCTGCGCCATACGTATTCGGCGAATTGAATGGACACTCCCTGATATTCCTGGCCAGACACGGCAATCCGCACCGGATTCCGCCCCATAAAATCAATTACCGCGCCAATATCTGGGGTTTGCACCAACTGGGCGCCACTGAGATCATCGGCGTCGCCGCGGTCGGCGGCATCGGCGCAGCGATGGGACCGGCCAAGATTGCGATTCCGACACAATTGATCGATTACAGTTACGGCCGCGAACACACGTTTTTTGCCGACGAGCTGGAACACGTGACCCATATCGATTTTACCGAACCGTATACTCCGAGTTTGAGGCAGCGTATCCTGCGGGCCGCCAACACAGCCGGCATCGAGGTATACGATGGGGGCGTTTACGGCTGCACCCAGGGGCCGAGACTGGAGACGATCGCGGAAATCAAACGTATGGCCAACGACGGTTGCGATTTGGTCGGTATGACCGGGATGCCGGAAGCGGCGCTGGCCCGGGAACTGGAAATTCCATACGCCAACATTTCGGTGGTTGCCAACTGGGCGGCCGGCATCGTCGACGGCGAAATCACGATGGCCGAAATCGAGAAGAATCTGCTGACCGGTATGAGCAATGCAATTAAGCTGCTAAAGGCAACAGTGCTGTCGTCGCCGACATGATTCAACCAAAAACGGGAGCTGGCGCGACCCGGACAATTGCGCCAACCCCCGTGAAAGATCGGAACCGACACCCTCGGTTCCTATAAGTATCCGTCTGGTCGAGCCGGCCCTTTGCGGAGAAGATCGCACCGGCTCGACGGCGGAAGCTTATTTGGTTAGACCGCCTTTATGCAGTACGTCGGAACGGTAAGCCGAATTACTGGAGTCTTCGGCGATATTTTTGGCTGCTGTTGCATATTTGTCGTGTTCGGCATTTTTTACCATCAGCACCGCGCCGGCGACCAATACGACGGCAACAGCTATGTATGTCCAAAAATTGTCTTTTTCTTGTACTTCGTTCATTTGATACCTTCCTTTTCTGGTTTTTTAGTGGTGGTGCTGAAAATGTTTTCAACGCGGCACAAGATAACAAAGGAACCGGACGGAATTTTGATATACGTCAATCTTTCTATGGTTATTACAACCCGATGGCGCATTCTCGGCGGAAGTTTCTGAAACACAGCGGCATATTGGCGGCCGGCGGGCTACTGCTTGCCGACACGGCAGACGGCATTGCCGCGCGGGTGGCTGAAGATTTTGCCGTCAGCGACTTCACCGATCGTTATGCCAAACTGTTCGGTGACCAAGCCGTCGTCGACAGCGAATCAATTGAATTGATTCTGCCGGAAATCGCCGAAGACGGTGCCGTGGTGCCGGTGACGATCCGCAGCGAATTGGACGGCATCGATCGGCTTTATCTGTTGGCCGATAAAAATCCGACGCCGCTGGTTGCCGAATTCGAATTGGCGCAGGTGGTGGCGGTATATCTCACCGCGCGGATCAAACTGGCGGAATCCTGCCGAGTAACCCTGATCGCCCGCCGCGACGGCGGCCTGTTGCGTTGTAGCCGTTGGGTCAATGTGATGCGCGGCGGCTGCGGGAGCGGTTAATGAACAGCATCAAGGTGCGCAGCCGGCGGGAAGGGGAATTGATCGAGGTGAAGGTGCTGATCGAACATCCGATGGAAAACGGCCGCAACCGCGACGCCGCAGGCAACTTGATTCCGGCCCATTTCATCGAACAGTTGACGCTGACATTGAATGCGCAACCGCTACTGACGGTAAATATGGCGGGCAGCGTGTCGAAGAATCCCTTCTTCAGTTTTCGGTTGAAGCAAGCTGCCGACGGCGACGTGCTTCGCGTTGACTGGCGCGATAACCTCGGTTCAAGCGACAGCGCCGAACATCGAATCGGCGTTAACCGCTAAGCGTCGCTCAATTCCGCCGGCAGATTTCTGGCGCTGGCAAGCGTAAAACTCAACGGCGAATCCGCGAATTTCCGCCGCAAGTCCGCTAGCAAGCCATCGGCTATTTCCGGGCTGGCCACGGCGCAAAAACCGGTCGGCCCCCACGAGGTTTGGCCGATGGCGACCGCGCCCTGCTCCGCCAGGTAAGCCATTGCCGCCGCGACTTCGGGGCTGGTGAACACGCCGCCCTGCACCGGCGCGAAATGCTCGCCGACGGCTTGCTGCAATAAAGTGATAACATCGCCGAATTGCTGCAGATCGTGTTCGGCCAAAGCCGGTAAACCGCGCATCAACAGCAGATAGCACAAGCGTTCGGCTTGGGCCTCCGGAAACGGCGGCAATTCGCTGAAAGCGCTGACCTCCTGCTCGCCGTGCAATCCCTGACCGCGTTGGTCGAAAACCAAAACGAAACGCCAGGCATCCGGAACCGCCATTTGTGCGATCACGGGCGGCGTCACGGTATTGGGGCCACGGCCGCCGTCGACGATCACCCCGCCTTTTTCGAAAATCCCGATTCCGATCCCGGAACGCGCACCGCGATCGGACAACTGGGCAATCTCCCGAACCGACAGGCCCAGTCCGTAAAATCGGTTCAATGCGGCCCCGACCGCTAACGCCATTTGCGTCCCCGAACCCAGACCGATATGTTCCGGAATCGCTGCGGCGATATCGATCCGCAACCGGTCAGGCACTCCGGCATATTCGCAAAACTGGCCAACGCAGCGGCGGGCGCGTTCGGCACCCGGCCCGCTAACCGTCAACTCGTCGGCAAGGCTGACGCTGAGCCGAGTGTTGATTTCGTTCAAGGCTACGCCGATGCTGCCGAAATGCCGTCCCAAGCCGCCGCTCAGATCGATAAACCCCATGTGCAGTCGGGCCGGAGCGATCACTGTGACTGATTGGAATTGCGCTTTCACCACCAGGATTCCCTTAGCAAAAATGAGGCGGCATTATAGCGGAAGCGAGCCCTGAGCCGAGAGTAAATCAGCGACTTGGTACAAATCGGCCATCACCTTATCGGCCAAGCCGACAGCCTCCGGCTCCGCCGCCGCGGTCGATGGCACCATGATGCAGCGTGCGCCGGCGGCTTTTGCCGCCCGGACGCCGACCGGCGAATCCTCCAGTACCAGGCAATCGGTAATCGGACAAGCCAAGGCGTCGGCCGCACGCAAAAACAGATCCGGCGCCGGCTTGGCCTGCATCACGGTATCGGCGGTGACCATAACGGTAAACACCTGTTGCAATCCGGCCGCTTGCAGGCAGCGTTCGGCGTTGGCGCGGCGGCTGTTGGTCGCCAGCGCATAACTCAAACCGCAGCGGTTGGCGGCGGCCAAAACCGCCCAAAAACCGGGCTTGACGGCGATACCGTGGCGCTCAACGTGCTCCACCCAATAGCGGCTGCTCAAGCTTTGAAATGCGCCGATATCGAATCCGCTGCCGCCATAGTCCTGCAAGCGTTGCCGAACCACATCACCCGAACAACCGGACAAGCTGGTGCAAAACTGGTCCGACAATTCGCAACCCATATCCGCCGCCGCCCGCCGCCACGCCGCGAAATAAGTGGTCTCGGTATCCAAGACCAGCCCGTCCAGGTCGAATATCAGTCCCGCCAATCGCCAAGACGTCAACGCAACACCTTGATATATTCGCCGATGGCTTCCCGGGTAGAACCGACTACCAGCCGCTTGCGGCCATGTTCATCGACTTCGACCCAGCCGGCGGCCTGAATCCATTCGCCTTGTTGGGCCTGGCCGTTAAAGGTCGCGGTAAAACTGACCACGCTGTCGATCTCGGCATGTTTCAGCGCAAAACAAGCCGGATAATCGAAACTGAAACGGTCGTCGGCCACTTCGGCTTCTATCCGGGCAAAATCCAACTTGCGGTAATTTGCTGTCGTCGAGTCGGCTTCGCTCAGTAGCGACAAATCGAATTTGCGTTGATTGATCATGCCCTTGTTATATTTGCGTTGCTCGTGCCAGATGTAGTCGTCCAGCGCAAAATCGCAGGCGCGGCGCCGGTAGGCCTCCAGCCAATCGCCATCGTTCAAGGCCTGCAGTCGATCCTGGGCGATCAGCGCCTGCACGGTATAGCGGGCACGATGAAACTCGTCGCGGTCGTAACACACCAGATCGATATCGGAATCGCGGTTTTGCACCCCCACCAGCAACGAACCGGTGACGCCGAACAATTCCAGCGCCAAACCATTTTCGGCGAACAGCCGGCACAAGTGCTGCAAGTCAGCCAACACCGCATCGGCCGGCTGCTGCCGCAACAGTGCTTGCAATTGCTTGCGGGGCTGGTGGTGCCGGACGATCGCGGACGCCGGTACGGCGTGGACGTCGGCGTCGATCACCGCCGAATAATGCAAATAGTGCGGATAAGACTGGCGCAGAAAATCGTTTGCAAAATCCGTGCCGACTTTGCGCCAGCGGCCATCGACGCGCAAATAGCGCAGAAAACATAGAACCTTGCCCTGCTCCAATCCGCTGCTGACGGCAGCGAAGATCAAGCCTTCGGCAGTCTCGACGAAATCCTTGGCGAAATACACGGCTTAGTCGATCTCGACTCGGTTGCGGCCGTGCTGTTTGGCTTTATATAAAGCCGCGTCGGCCGCCTCCAGCATGCTATGCGGAGATTTGTATTGGCCGACGAACGTCGCTACGCCCAAACTCAGGCTGACATAGCCTCCCGGCGCCGCGTCGTGTTGCAGCTGCTTGTTCCAGACATCCTCGCGAATCAGCTCCGCCAGACGCCTGGCTTCGGACAGGGGCGTGTCCGGCAATATGGCCGCAAACTCTTCACCGCCGTAACGGCAAATCAGATCGCTGTCGCGCTCGAGTTGGGCGCGGATGCTTTGCGCCACCTCGATCAAGCAAGCATCGCCTTGCGGATGGCCGCGGCTATCGTTGTACTGCTTGAAGTAGTCGATGTCGCAAAGCAGTAAGGTCAGCGGCGATTTGGTTCGCCTTGCCAATGCAAATTGCACGGAAAAATTGCTATCGAATTGGCGGCGGTTGCCTAATCCCGTCAGTTGATCCAGCAAGGTCAAATGTTCCAATTCGCGATTGACCCGCTGCAATTCCTGCTGAGCTTGCTGTAACTTCACCCGCATCACGTAAATCCGCTCCATCGCCATGACCGTGAAACGCAGGCGCACCGGATTCAGCGGCTTGGACAAGTAAGCGTCGCCGCCGGACAGTACGCCATGAACAAACGATTCGTCGTCATCGTGCGTGGTCAAAAAAACCACCGGAAACCAATCGGCTTTTTTTAGCTCGCGGATCGCTTTGGTGGCTTCGAATCCGCTCAAATTCGGCATTTCCACATCCATCAGAATCAGATCCACATCGTGATCGGCGACATATTGCAACGACTCGGCACCGTTTTCCGCGAAAGCCACTTCGTGCCCCATTTCCCGCAAACACTCGGCTGCCAGTTGGCGAATGGTTTTGCTATCGTCTACTACCAAAATTTTCATCGTCAGATTATCAACGGCATGGGCAGGGTCGCGATGATAGCTCAAATCCGGCAGGCCGCAGAAAACAATTGATTAAAGCCAATCAATCACCTATTCTCGCCCGCGGGTTTTTCGGCCTTTGCGATCCGTTATATCCCTCCACACAACAGGAGAAATTATGAAAATCGGTGTTCCCAAAGAAATCTACGACGGCGAAAAACGCGTTGCCACAACGCCGGAAGCCGCGGAAAAAATAATAAAACTGGGGTTCGAAATGCTGCTGGAAAGCGGCGCCGGAGCAGACGCCAACATCTCCGACGACGCTTATCGCGCCGCCGGCGTGCAGATTGTCGGTACGGCTCAGGAACTGTGGCAGCAAAGCGACATCGTCATGAAAGTCCGCGCCCCGCAGCACCATCCGCAACTCGGCATCGACGAAGCCGACTTACTGCGCGACGGGCAACATCTAATCAGTTTCATCTGGCCGGCGCAGAACGAAGCGCTGATGCAGAAATTAGCCGCCAAAAACGCCACGGTACTGGCGATGGACAGCGTACCGCGCATGTCCAGGGCGCAGAAAATGGACGCGTTAAGCTCGATGGCCAACATCGCCGGCTACCGCGCCATCGTCGAAGCCGCCCAACATTTCGGCCGCTTCTTTACCGGCCAGATCACCGCCGCCGGCAAGATCCCGCCGGCCAAAGTACTGGTGATTGGTGCCGGCGTCGCTGGTCTGGCCGCGATCGGTGCCGCCAAGGGCATGGGCGCCATTGTCCGCGCCTTTGACACCCGGCCGGAAGTCAAAGAACAAATCGAGAGTATGGACGCCGAATTCCTGATGCTGGATTTCCAGGAAGACGGCTCCGGTAGCGGCGGCTATGCCAAGGTGATGTCCGCAGAATTCATCGCCGCCGAAATGGCCTTGTTCGCCCAGCAAGCTAAGGAAGTCGACATCATCATCACGACCGCGTTGATTCCGGGCAAACCGGCGCCGGAGCTGATCACCGCCGAGATGGTGGCCTCGATGAAGCCGGGCAGCGTCATCGTCGATCTGGCGGCCGAGCAAGGCGGCAACTGCGCATTGACCGAGAAGAACCAGGTCGTGGTCAAACACGACGTCACCATCATCGGTTACACCAACTTGCCGAGCCGACTGGCCAACCAGTCCAGCCAACTGTATGCCACCAATTTACGGCATTTGCTGACCGACCTGTGTCCGACCAAGGACGGTACGCTCAACGTCAACTTCGACGACGAAGTAATTCGCGGCGCCACCGTCATCAAAGAAGGCAAAATCACTTGGCCGCCGCCACCGCCGCAATTGTCGGCCGCCCCCAAAGCGGCTGCGGCCGTAGCGGAAACCGCCATCGAACCGAAAAAACCGCTGCTACCGGAGCCGGTACGGCAATTTTTGCCGATGGCATTGGCCGGCCTGGCCCTGTTCGGCGTCGGCGCGGTGGCGCCAGCCTCGTTTTTGGCTCACTTCACCGTATTCGTGCTGGCCTGCTTCGTCGGCTACATGGTGATCTGGAACGTAACGCCATCGTTGCACACGCCATTGATGAGCGTAACCAATGCCATCAGCGGCATCATCGTCATCGGCGCTTTGGTGCAAGTGTCTTCAGCCACCGAAATCGTCGCCGGCCTATCGGCCCTGGCGATCCTGATCGCTTCGATCAACATCGCCGGTGGCTTCCTGGTCACCCGACGCATGCTCGCCATGTTTAGAAAATAGGGGAAACGCAATGTCGAACGGAATGGTAACCATGGCCTATATTGCGGCCTCTATTTTATTCATCCTCAGCTTGAGCGGCCTGAGTCGGCAAGACACCTCGCGGCGCGGCAATTACTTCGGTATGCTGGGCATGGCGATTGCGATCATTGCCACGGTACTCAGCGAAGATGTCACTGCCTACGGCTGGTTGAGTGTAGCCTTGTTGATTGGTGGCGCCATCGGTGCCCGTGCCGCCGCCAAGGTGGAAATGACGCAAATGCCGGAACTGGTGGCGCTGATGCACAGCTTGGTCGGTATGGCCGCGGTACTGGTCGGTTATGCCAGCTTTCTCGACCACTCCAACACCCTCACCGGAGTCGAGCGCACGATTCACGAACTGGAGATTTACATCGGCATCTTCATCGGTGCCGTCACTTTCTCCGGCTCGGTGATCGCTTTCGGCAAACTCTGCGGCAAAATCAACGGCAAGCCGGTGTTACTGCCAGCCCGCCACTGGTTGAACCTCGGCCTGTTCGTCGCCACCTTTGTCCTCGGCGGCAGCTTCCTGCAAGGCACCGAAACCGGCGGCGGCATGACCCCGCTGTTAATCATGACCGCGATCGCTCTGGTGTTCGGCGTGCATATGGTGATGGCGATCGGCGGTGCCGACATGCCGGTGGTGGTGTCGATGCTGAACAGCTACTCGGGTTGGGCGGCGGCAGCCACCGGCTTCATGCTCAGCAACGACTTGCTGATCGTCACCGGTGCTTTGGTCGGTTCCAGCGGTGCGATTTTGAGTTACATCATGTGCCGGGCGATGAACCGCCATTTCTTGAGCGTAATCGCCGGCGGTTTCGGCAGTGCCGGCGGCGAAGCGGCGGAAGTGGTCGGCGAAGTGCAGCCGATAGAGGTCGAGGAAACCGCACAACTGCTGCGCGATTCCAAGGACATCGTCATCATCCCCGGCTACGGCATGGCGGTTGCCCAAGCTCAACACACGGTCAATGAAATTACCAAATACCTGACCAGCCACGGCAAGAAGGTGCGCTTCGCGATCCATCCGGTCGCCGGGCGGATGCCTGGTCATATGAACGTGTTGTTAGCGGAAGCGAAAGTGCCTTACGACATCGTATTCGAAATGGACGAAATCAACGAGGACTTCCCCCACGTCGACGTCTCGATCGTCATCGGCGCCAATGACATCGTCAACCCGTCGGCCCTCGACGATCCCAACAGTCCGATTGCCGGCATGCCAGTACTGGAATGCTGGAAAGGCGGCACCACCATCGTCATGAAGCGCTCGATGGCGTCGGGCTATGCCGGGGTCGGCAACCCGCTGTTCGTTCACGACAACACCCGGATGCTGTTCGGCGACGCCAACGATAAATTGCAGGCTTTATTAAAGGCACTGCAAGGCTGATTTACCGGCCAAGCTCCACGAGATCAGTTTTCGGCAAGCCTATAAAGTTCTCGCCGACAACATCGCAACCGGCCCGTCTACGCCAAGGCGGGCCGGCATTAGAGTTCAAGCCGGTTTTCCGGCCCCCGCCCCTATCGCCAGCTTTGACATATTTCTGACATATTCGCTGTCTAGAATTCGCGGCATACCGTTATTTCTGGACTCTCTTCGATGATCGACGCCGAACGCATACTGCATGAAACCTACCCCGACTTCAAATTAGGCAAGGACAACACATTGGTGGTCAAAGCTTTGAAAAAGCTGATCCACGAAGACGACTTCAACGACGTGATCCGCAAAAACCAGCACTTACGCGGCTTTGCGTTTTTAGACAAACTGCTGAAATACTTCAACTTCAGTTACCAGATCGGTAACGACTCCTACAACAACATCCCTGCCGAAGGCCGACTGATCATCGTCGCCAACCACCCGATCGGCACCCTCGACGGGCTGGCCTTAGTCAAACTGATTCGCTCGGTCCGGCCCGACGTGCGCATCGTCGCCAACCGCGTGCTATCGCACATGGAACCGTTGCAATCGATCTTCCTGCCGGTCGACGTGCTGTCCGAAAAAAAGAAGTTCAAGGAAGTGTATAAGACCATGATCGATGCACTGGAAAACGAAGAAGCCGTGATTTTTTTCCCGGCCGGCGAAGTCTCGCGCATTACCCCCAAAGGCATCCGCGACGGCGCCTGGCAGAGCGGATTCGTCAAACTGGCGCGTAAAACCCAGTCGCCGGTGCTGCCGATTTATATCAAAGCCAAGAACTCGGCCTTGTTTTACAGCGCCTCGACGCTTTACAAACCGCTGGGCACGATGTTGCTGGTCAAGGAGATGTTCAACAAAAAAGGCCAGGAAATCAAATTCCTGGTCGGCGCACCGGTGCCGTTCCAAGCGCTCGCCGACAGCCCGGAAACCAACAAACAACTCAGCCAGCGCTTTCGCAAGCATGTGCAAAACCTGGGCAAGAAAAACAAGGCGCCGCTATTCGATACCGTTGCCACCGTGGTGCATCCGTCCGATACCAAGGCGGTCAAAAAGGCCTTGTACCAGTCACGCCTGCTGGGCGAGACCCGCGACGGCAAAAAGATTTTTTTATACCAATTTCAGGACGACTGCCCGGTGATGCAGGAAATTGCCCGGCTGCGGGAGTTGACCTTCCGCACTGTGGAAGAAGGCACCGGCCTGGCCCTGGACTTGGATAAGTTCGATATCTATTACAGCCACATTGTATTGTGGGACGACAACGATCTGGAAATCGTCGGCGCCTATCGCATCGGCGACGGCCCGGCCATCATGTCCAGCCACGGCATCGACGGTTTTTACACACAAACCCTGTTCGATTTGCGCGGCGAGTTCGTCGGCTACTTGCCCAACAGCATCGAACTGGGCCGCAGCTTTGTCCAACCGCGTTATTGGGGCCAACATAGTCTGGATTATTTGTGGTACGGCATCGGCGCTTATCTGCGGGAACGGCCGGACATCAAATACCTGTTCGGTCCGGTCAGCATCAGCAACGCCTATCCGCACGCCGCCAAAGAACTGATCATCGGCTTTTACCGGCAGCAATTCGGTGCCGAACCGCATCAAACCAAAGCCCGCAAGCCGTTCATCATTTCCGAGGCCGGTCAGGCCTTTGCCGCCAGCGAATTCAATGCCGACTATTCGACCAGCTTCAAAGTACTGAACAGCGAATTGAAAAAACTCGGCGTCAAAGTACCCACCTTATACAAACAATACGTGGAATTGTGCGTGGATAAGGGTTGCCATTTCATCGATTTCAATATCGATCCGGACTTCAACAATTGCATCGACAGCCTGATCATGGTCGAAGTTGACAAAATCGCCCCGAAAAAACGCCAGCGTTATATCGAAAAATCCTTGGCCGGGTAATCCACCGCGCACCGACCGACTCATGAAACAGCGTCCATTCCCTGAACTGGAGCAATTGGAAACAATTGTCGCCCGCTTGGGCAGCCGCGCCCAGTGCGAGGTCGTCGAAACCGTCGAACATGCCGGCCGCCGGTTTCCGATCCACTGTCTGACGATAGGCTCCACCGCGCCGGACGTGCCGGTGCTGGCCTACTTCGGCGGGGTACACGGCCTGGAAAAAATCGGTTCCGAAGTGATTTTGGCCTATCTGCATACACTATGCGAGTTGCTGGATTGGGACGAAGAACTGAACCAACGTCTAAGCAAAGCTCGCCTGGTGTTCATGCCCCTGGTCAATCCGGTCGGCGTGTTTCGCGGGACCCGCTGTAACGGCCGCGGTGTGGATTTAATGCGCAATTCGCCGATCGAAAGCGACGGCAATACCCGCTTATACAGTGGCCAGCGCTTCAGCCCGAAACTGCCCTGGTACCGCGGCGACGAATCCAAGATGGAAAAAGAAGCCCAGGCGCTATGTCGGGTGGTGCACCGGCATCTGTTCGACGCGCCGCTGGCGATTGCCGTGGATCTGCATTCCGGCTTCGGTATTCACGACCGCCTGTGGTTTCCGTACGCTTCTCGGCAAACGCCCTTTCCCGACCTGGCCGACGCCTACGCATTGAAACAGTTGTTCGACCGCTGCTACCCGCACCATTTTTATAAAATCGAACCGATGAGTCAGGAATATGTGATCAGCGGCGATTTATGGGATTACCTGTACGACGACTTCACCGACCGCTATCGGCAACGCAAGCTGTTCTTGCCGCTGACACTCGAGATGGGCTCCTGGCTCTGGCTAAGAAAAAGCCCGACTCATTTATTTCAACGCCACGGCTTGTTTCACCCGCTGTTACCGCATCGGCAACAACGCATATTGCGCCGGCATTTAACCTTATTCGACTTTTTGTTTCGATGCTTGTTGTACCCAAATCGATGGGCGAAACTCGACGAGTCGCAACGGGATTTGAATCAAAGCCAGGCACTGGAGTTATGGTATGGCCAGCCACCGCGCTGAAGACTGGATACTGCTGCGCGGTCTATGCCGCGAGGCCGGCCATTGGGGAAATTTCCCCAGCTTGCTGCAATCGGCATTTCCAGCCTCTACCGTCCATTGCATCGATTTACCGGGCGCCGGCACGTTCCACCGTGAGACCAGCCCGAAGCGGATAGAAGAGATCAGCGAATGGGTACGTCAGCGGGCGGATCAAGCCGGTATGCTGCAGCGGCCGGTCAACCTTCTGGCGCTGTCTCTGGGCGGCATGGTGGCCTGGGAATGGTTGCAGCGATATCCGGGCGATATTGCCGGCGTTGCGCTGTTGAATACCAGCTTTGCCGGGCTCAGCCCGTTCTTTCATCGCCTGCGCTGGCAAAGCTACCGACGCTTGCTGCAAATTATGCTGGAAAAGGATGTCTACCGCAGAGAGTTGGCGATTATCCGCCTGACCAGTAACCGTCGCGACTCCGACCATGAATTGGCCGAAACCTGGGCCCATATTCAACGGCAAAGACCGGTCAGTGTCAGAAATGCGCTACGTCAACTGTACGCAGCGTCGCGCTATCGGCCGACTGCTTGCGCAAACCAAACTCCGGTACTGCTATTGAGCGGAAAAGGCGACAGAATCGTCGCTCAGGAATGTTCGAAAGCCATCCATGGCCGATGGAATGTTCCATGGCTAAGCCACCCTTGGGCCGGACACGACCTGATATTGGACGACGGCATTTGGGTGGCTG
This sequence comes from Methylomonas koyamae, assembly GCF_006483455.1. GTDB lineage: Bacteria > Pseudomonadota > Gammaproteobacteria > Methylococcales > Methylomonadaceae > Methylomonas > Methylomonas koyamae_B. Next base: position 143,647 of record NZ_PPPU01000018.1, on the reverse strand, counting down.
AGCGCTTACAGGATTGGACGAAGCAACTATCCGGAATTACTTGATTTCGAATTCGGATTTATCGCGACCTGCCGCCAGCAGTTCCTGCATCCATTTCGGCGCCAAACCTCTGCCTGACCAAGTCAATGCCGAATTGTTCGGGTTGCGGTATCGCGCTGCAACTTTAGAGACTTTTCTTTCGGACTTTTTATCGCCGTCGTGAATATCAACGGTCACACCAATCGACGTGGCCAACTCTTTAATTTGGGCGATAACTTCTTTACGTTTGCTGAATTGCCTTTCTTTCAACGCTTTTTCGGCATTATCGATAACGGCTTGTAACTCTGCTTCGGATAATTTATTAAAATCAGTCATATTTTCCTCTTTAATCAAAAGACGGCGCGGATTCTATCACTAAGTTTTAGCGAAAAAAACTATTATTCCGCGGATAATGAAAATTTCACCTCAGAGTATACCTTACCTTTCTTATCCGACAACCTTACTTGCCACTCGCCGACGTCTTTATACGACAAAGTTTTGCTTGACCACACCTTGGAGCGGGTTTCTTTCAAATCTAATTGTTTATGCTGCACTACTTGTTTGTTTCGCAACCACTCGTGAAATAACACCAGCCTTCCCGGATTTTTTATCTCGGTAAAATAAAACAACTCTATAGGTTTTCCCTTTACCACGGCAAACGCTCCTGCTATTGGCTGGTCGGGTTCGTTATCTTTCAATCGGGTATTCAGCGAAGCGCGAATCACCCGGCGATCGAAAATAATGCCCAGCGGACGCGTGCCCAGCAGCTCGGTTTTGGTGTTCTCCGCTTGCAACTGTTGTGCAAGCGGAATCTCCTTGGTATACACCTTATTGATAGCCAAGCCATCGGCCGCAGGCGGCTCCGAGTTGTTTGCGCTGGAAATCTGATTCGACTCAGGCTCTTGAACTTTTCCAGCCGTATCGGTCTGAGTATTGCCCGGCTGCTCGGATCCGCTAAACGTAAAGTACAAAAACAGCGAAAATAGCAGCAGTAAAACCAAGGCAATAGCGATTCTTCCGGTATGCCAAACAGTAATAGTCTGCGGCGGATTTATCTGCTTTGCCGTTTTAGTTTTATCGTAGTTTATTTTTATAACGACTCTATTATCCGTCATGCCTTTGCCTTGTTAATAAAACAGAACTTGCGCCGAAACCGCGACCGCTATCATCACCCCACGCTTGGTAATATAGCATTTTCGCTCTAACATAATTGACTTCAACTTGCCGATAACCAGGACGTTTGCAATGAGTAGCTTGCTTAAAGAATTCGAAGAATCCTCCTCGCTGTACGGCGGCAATGCCCACTACGTCGAATACCTGTACGAACAATACTTGAATGCGCCGGATACCATAAGTCCCAGTTGGCGCGCCCGCTTTGACGCCATCCGCAGCGGCTCGGCCGAAGACACGCCGCACAGCGCGATTGTCGACCGGTTCGAGAAACTGGCTATCGCCGAACCGGGCAAACTGGCCCGGATGCAGGGCTTTACCGAACAAAGCGTAAAGAAGCAATCCGCCGTGGCTCGCTTGATCAACCACTACCGGGTCAAAGGCCACCAAATCGCCGCCAACAATCCGTTACGCGGCTCACCGACCGTCCCGGCCGATCTGGAGCCCTTGTATTACGGCCTGACCGAAGCGGATATGAGCACCTTATTCGATACCGGCGGCCTGTGCGGTATCGACCGCCTGCCACTGAAAGCCATCCTGCAGACCTTGAAGGAAATCTACTGCGGCAGCATCGGCAGCGAATACATGCACATCGTCGACGACGAATCCAAACGCTGGATCAAGAACAAGTTGGAAGGGGCAAAACCCGACTTCTCCAGCCACCCGGAAAAACGCATCTGGCTGCTAAAACTACTCATTGCCGCCGAAGGCCTGGAGAAATTCCTGCACCGAAAATACGTCGGCCAAAAACGCTTCTCGCTGGAAGGCGGCGAATCGCTGATCCCGATTCTCGACGAATTGATTCAACGCGCCGGCGAACACAAATTCAAGGAAATTGTCATCGGCATGGCCCACCGCGGCCGGCTCAACGTACTTATTAATATACTCGGCAAAAGCCCGGCCGTGTTATTCGGCGAATTCGAAGGCACCCACACCTCTTCCCCCGGCGTGCTGACCGGCGACGTCAAATACCACCAGGGTTTCTCTTCGAACATCGCCACACCGGGTGGCCCGATCCATCTGACACTGGCGTTCAACCCCTCGCATCTGGAAATCATCAATCCAGTGGTGGAAGGCTCGGTCAAAGCCCGCCAGGACCGGCACGGCGTCGGCGGCATCGATGCGATCGTGCCGATTTTAATTCACGGTGACGCGGCGTTTGCCGGCCAGGGCATCGTCATGGAAACCCTGAACATGTCGGAAACTCGGGCATTTTCCACCGGCGGCACAGTACATATCGTTATCAATAACCAGATCGGTTTTACGACCAGCAATCCGTTCGACGCCCGCTCTACCTTATACTGTACCGACGTAGCCAACATGATTCAGGCGCCCGTGTTCCACGTCAACGGCGACGATCCGGAAGCGGTCATTTTCATCACCCAATTGGCGCTGGATTACCGTAACACCTTCCATAAGGACGTGGTGATCGATTTGATCTGCTACCGCCGCCACGGCCATAACGAAGCCGACGAGCCGGCTGCCACCCAGCCCATGATGTACAAAGCCATCCGCGACCATTTGACGCCGCCGCAAATCTACGCGCAGAAACTGATCGCCGACGGTGTCATCGACGAGGCCGGGGTGCAACAACTGGAACAGCATTATCTGCAACAACTGAACGAAGGCTTGCCGGTTTCGCGGCCCATCATCGAAAACAAGGCCTATTCTTACTCGGCACGCTGGGAACGGTTTCTGAATAAACACTGGGACATTCCGGCAGATACTTCCGTCACGCCGGAGCGAATTCGGTTCTGCAACCAGCGCCTGCAATCCTTGCCCGAGGGTTTCGAATTGCATCCGCGCGTCGCAAAAGTCATGGAAGACCGCAACAAGATGGCGGCCGGCGAAATGCCGATGGATTGGGGCTTTGCCGAGAACATGGCCTACGCCACCGTGCTAATGGACGGTTACGACTTACGCCTGACCGGCCAGGACATCGGCCGCGGCACCTTTTCCCACCGCCACGCTATTTTGCTGAATCAAGCCACTGGCGAAAATTACATACCGCTGAAGCATCTGGCCGAAGACCAGGGCCGGGCGCAAATTTTCAACTCGCTACTGTCGGAGGCAGGCGTACTCGGCTTCGAATACGGCTACAGCTCGACCGAACCCAACAAACTAATCATCTGGGAGGCGCAATTCGGCGATTTCGCCAACGGCGCTCAAGTCGTGATCGATCAATTCATCAGTTCCGGCGAAACCAAATGGGGCAAACTCAGCGGCTTGGTGATGCTGTTGCCGCACGGTTTCGAAGGCCAGGGCCCGGAGCATTCCTCGGCCCGCCTGGAACGCTATCTGCAATTATGCGCCGACCAGAATATCCAGGTCTGCGTGCCGACCACCCCGGCCCAAATTTTCCATTTGCTGCGCCGGCAAGTGGTGCGCGAATACCGCAAACCGCTGATTGTAATGAGCCCGAAAAGCCTGCTGCGTCATAAACTGGCGGTGTCGGAGCTGGACGAACTGGTTAACGGCGAATTCCAGACCGTGATCGGCGAACAGGACGATATCGATCCATTTCACGTCACCCGCTTGATTCTCTGCTCCGGCAAGGTTTACTACGACTTGCTGGAAACCCGGCGCGCGGACAATCTGCAGCACGTGGCGATCGTCCGCATCGAACAACTGTACCCGTTCCCGAACGACCGCTTTAAACAGGAGATTGACAAATTCCCCAATCTGGAACAAATCTACTGGTGCCAGGAAGAACCGAAAAACCAGGGCGCCTGGTACCAAAGTAAACACCATTTCTTCGATTTGGTGGACAACAACATCCCGATTCACTATGCCGGCCGACCGCCTTGCGCCGCGCCGGCGGTGGGCAATTACAAAACCCACTTGCAAGAACAACGTGCGGTAGTTCATGCCGCTCTTTACGGAAACAACGAAGGAAACAAACATGAGCTTTGATATTTTGGTACCCAGCCTCCCCGAATCGGTGTCCGACGCCACGCTGGTCGCTTGGCACAAACAGGCCGGAGAATGGGTCAACGAAGGCGAAAACCTGGCCGACCTGGAAACCGATAAAGTGATTCTGGAAGTACCGGCCCCCAAATCCGGCACACTGGAAGCCATCGTCGTTCAAGACGGCGAAACCGTCGTCGGTGGCCAGTTGCTGGCCAAGCTCGATGTGCAGAGCGCCAAGACGGCCGCGCCGGCGGCAAAGCCGGAAGAAGCCCCGCTCAGCCCGTCGGTCCGCAAACTGGTAGCCGAAAAGGAACTGGACCCAAGCTCAATCCACGGCTCCGGCAAACACGGCCGGATTCTGAAAAGCGACGTGCTGGACTATTTGCAAGACCAGCAAGTGCAGCCGGAACCGGCGCCCGCCGTGGTTGCTTCAGCGGCCGACAGTAGCCATTCTCCGCTTTCCGCGACGGCTATTGCCGCATTGCGGCCTGAGCAACGGGTACCAATGACCCGGTTGCGGGCCAAGGTTGCCGAGCGGCTGTTGCAGGCCCAACAAAACGCGGCAATGTTAACCACCTTCAACGAAGTCAACCTGAAAGCGGTCATCGAACTGCGCAACCAATATAAAGACCGGTTCGAAGCCAAGCACAACATCAAACTCGGCTTCATGTCGTTTTTCGTCAAGGCGTCCATCGAAGCCTTGAAACGCTTCCCGGCCATCAACGCCTCGATCGACGGTAACGACATCATCTACCACGGTTATTACGACATCGGTATCGCCGTCACGACTCAGCGCGGCTTGATCGTGCCGATTTTGCGCGACGCCGACCAGCTCGATTTCGCCGGCATCGAAAAAGGCATCCACGACTTCAGCAACAAAGCCCGCAACGGCTCGATCAGCGTCGAAGACCTCAGCGGCGGCACCTTTACCATCACCAACGGCGGCATCTTCGGCTCGATGCTGTCCACACCGATCTTAAACCCGCCGCAATGCGCGATTTTGGGCATGCATGCGATCAAGGACCGGCCGGTGGTCGAGAACGGCGAAATCGTGATCCGGCCGATCATGTACCTGGCCTTGTCCTACGACCACCGTCTGGTGGACGGCAAGGAAGCGGTGCAATTCCTCGGCATCATCAAGGAATGCTTGGAAGCTCCGGCGCATTTGCTGTTGAACATCTAAAAATCGATTGCATTTATATGAGATTCTTTGGGTTAGTTGTTTTATTAACTTGCTTCATTTCAATAGGACATGCCGAAACCACAAAATCCGGTATCCCTGCTGAGCTAGAGATTCAAATAAAAAAGCTGACTGAATTATTAAGTGACTCATACGGCTCCTCTCCGTCGAAATCTTGGGAAGTACAAGCCATCAGCCTAAATTCAATTGCGGTTAACTTTCTGGCAATTTTTACTCTTGAAGGTTACACCGGCGGCAACGGCTGGACTCAATATCTGGCTGTTTTCGAATTTGGAGAAGGCGAGAATGGCAAACCAGATAGTTACCCATTGGTTGACTTCATGCCTGTAGGCGGTAAGGGGTGCCGGACAATCCCGAAGCTTGATGTAAAAACAACCTATTTAAACACCCATGGTGATAAGGTTTTCACGCTTGATGTTCTGGAAAATACAGAGAATGATGCGCCGAATTTTCCAACTAGAAAATCAACAGCTGATATCACTCTAAAAAACGGCCGCCTCACTGAACAAAACCAGAAATGTCAAGGTGCCTGGGACTAACCCTCAATTCAACTTCCATGCGCTACACCATCATCCCCGTCACAGCCTACCAACAAAACTGCACCCTACTCGTCTGCGAACAAACCCATAAAGCCGCTTTGGTCGATCCGGGCGGCGACATTGATTTGTTGCTCAGCGAAGTAAAAAAACAAGAAGTCGAACTGGAGGCCTTACTGTTGACCCACGGCCATCTGGATCATGTCGGCGGCACTGCCGAATTGGCCGCAAAATTGTCGTTACCGATCATCGGGCCGCAGCTGGAAGACGATTTCTGGATCAAATTGTTACCGGAACAATGCCGCATGTTCGGCTTTCCGCAGTCGGCCGGCTTCACGCCGCAGCGCTGGCTCAACGACGGCGACACGGTCAAGGTCGGCAACGAAGTGTTACAGGTCCTCCACTGCCCTGGCCATACCCCCGGCCATGTGGTGTTTTTCAGCGAGACGGAACGACTGGCGTTGGTGGGCGACGTGCTGTTCAAAGGTTCGATTGGCCGCACCGATTTCCCGAAAGGCGATTACCAGACCTTGATCGATTCGATCGTCAACAAGCTTTGGCCGCTGGGCGAAGACGTCAAATTCATTCCCGGCCACGGCCCGATGTCGACTTTCGGCGCCGAAATGCGCAGCAACCCTTACGTCGGCCAAGTCGTCGCTTCTTAGCGACGCTGCGATAAATACTGCCGGCCTACCGGCCGGTTTAATGTGAAATCCGCTGCTGCCGGATCTTGGCGTTGAATTGGTCGATATCGGAGACGACATCTACGTTGGCGACCGCAGGATCTTCCGCGCCCAACAAATACAACGCACCGCCACCGCCCAACCAGACTTTCAAATCGTCCTGCCGGGCCGCATCCAGCAGTCGGTGCAAATGCTCGACCGTAACCGCTTCCGGCGGGGTTTTCACCATGCCGATCACCAATAACTCAGGCGCCAAGTGCCGCGCTGCTTCGATGATGTCTTCCGCCGGTAAATCTGCACCCAGGTAATAGCAATTGTAGTTCTGCGCCGCGGCGATCAAGCAACTGACCAATATGCCGAATTCGTGCGGCTCGCCGCTGGGCGTGGCCAACATAATCCCCGGATTGTTGCGGGAATGGCGATGCAGATTGTTCACCATACTTAGCACGATCCGTTTCACGCAGGACGAGAACATATGCTCCTGGGCGATGTTGATTTTGCCCCGGTGCCACAAATCCCCGACCTTTTGCATCGCCGGCAACAAAACGTCGCGGGCGTAGTCCAACGGCTCGCTGACCAGCAACGCTTTCTTCAATAACTGCTCGCAACGTTCGATACGGTATTCGCGCAAGGCATCTGCAATTTGCTCCAGAAACGGCACCGGCTCGCGCCGCTGCTGTAGTTCAGACTGGTTTTGCAAATCGCTGAGCTGTTGCCAGCTCAGACCGGCGAGTTTACCGATGGAATGCCCTTGCCCGGTCAAGTTCACCAGCAGCGTCAACTTGTCCAGATCCTGCTGCGAATAGAACCGCCTGCCGGTGTCGTTGCGCGCCGGCGTGACACAAGCATAGCGGCGTTCCCAGGCTCTTAGCGTTTCCGGTGTCAAACCCGTTAACGATGTAATGGCTTTAATTGAGTACATTGTTCACGTTTTGTACATATTTTATTTTGACAAACATTTTACAATCTAGTAACGTATTTGCCAACAACTTAATTCAACGAGCGAAACGATTATGTCTAATACAGTCGCACTATCCTTTGCTAGCGAGACAGTCACTATCGCGGATGCCGAGCCAGGCACCTTAAGCGTGCGCATGGAGCAAGCCCGGAACCGTCTCAACCAGTTATTGCTTGATAATCAGCAGGTTAGTCCGCTGATAGCCAAACGTTTACTCAACGAACTGCAGCGAGGCATCGATTGCTCCGAATTGATGATTGCGAAAAATTCGGACGAAGCCAAGCGCCTGATAGAACTGTTGTACAAGCAAGAGTCACTTGTACAAAATACCGCAGCCAACTTCAAAGCCGCGCAAGAAGTTGTACAGCCGCAAAACATTGTACAACTTTTGGACCCACACCGGCGTACAGTAAACCAGTTGTTGTACAGCTTGCACTTGTTGCCGGTGTTCCTGATCGATAGCGCCGGCGACATCCTGAAAACGCTGGCCACTGATCCCGCCCTAGACTCTGATTATTCAGCCGAACTCAAAGTGGCAATTCGCGAATTGAAAACCATCCGCCAGCAAACCATATCGGCCAACACCGGATTGGTGGCGTTCGTGGCCCACAAATACAAAACCAACAACCTCAGTTTCGACGATCTGATGCAAGAAGGCTTGGTCGGCTTGATTAAAGCGGTCGACCGTTTCGATGCGGAACGCGGCATCTGCTTTTCGACTTACGCTATCTATTGGATCAAACAAGCCATATCGCGCTTGATCGTCAAACAGGAAAAAATCGTGCGTTTGCCGGTGGCCTTGGCGGAAAAAGCCTCGGTAGTGTTCGAGGCCATGCGCAACTGCTACCTAAAGACCGAACGCTGGCCAAGCATCGCCGAGCTCAAGGCCTGCTGCGACCTGACCGAACAAGAGATCAAAACCATCAGCAGTTATTACCAATCCACACACTCCCTGGACGCCACAATCGGCGACGAAGACGACGGGCTGGATCTGATGGCGAAGATGCAACAGCACCAGTTCAGTCTGCCGCTCGATGAACTAATCGACAACGATCTAGCTCAATACGTCGACAAAGCGGTGGCGTCGTTACCGGAAAAACAGGCAGCGATTCTGACGATGCGCTTCGGCTTGCGCGATCACACGGAAATGACTTTGCAAGCCGTTGCCGACCAACTGCATGTTACTCGAGAACGAGTCCGGCAAATCCAGAACGAAGCGTTAAAAAAATTGAAACAACAGTTCGGCTTTGACCTTATGCTATTTCTCGAACCCAAGGACGGTTAACAATAACAATCAATGACTCAGGTCAGGCGAACACTACAAGAGGAGTGATTATGTCATCAGAAAAACACAATACCAGTAAGCAGACGCCACAACCGGATTGGAGGCTGGAGATAGACAAGTATTGGAAGCAGGTGTCGGAAAAGACCGGCGATTTTTTCAACGGCCACAAAAGCATGTTTTCCACCGGGAAAGTGGCTTCTGCGTTCGGCGGCACCTTGGCGGTGGTCTGGCTGGCCAGCGGCTTCTACATCGTCGACCAAGGCAACCGCGGCGTGGTAACCCGCTTCGGCGCCTACTCGGAAACCACGATGCCCGGCCCGAACTGGCACATTCCGGTGCCGTTCGAGAACGAGGCTATCGTCAACGTCGAACAGCAACGCTTCATTGAAGTGGGCTATACCGACAGCAGCCGTGTCAGCAAATCGTCGCTGATTCCGCAAGAGTCGTTAATGCTGACCGCCGACGAAAACATCATCGCCGTGCGCTTAGCGGTTCAATACCAAATTAATAACGCCAGAGATTATCTGTTCAACGTCAAGAACAACGAAAACACGTTGAAACAACTGACCGAGAGCGTCGAGCGGGCCGTGATCGGCCGCAACAGTATGGACTTCGTCCTGACCGAAGGCCGTAGCCAGATTGTTGCCGAAATCAAGGAACAGATTCAGGCCGGCATGGATGAATACAAAACCGGTATCAGCATCGCCAGCGTCAATCTACAAGATGCGCAACCGCCCGAGGAAGTGCAAGGCGCCTTCGAAGACGCCATCCGCGCCCGCGAGGATAAACAACGCCTGATCAACGAAGCCGAAGCCTACGCCAACGAAGTGATTCCGAAGGCCCGCGGTGCGGCGGGACGGATTGTGCAGGAAGCCGAAGCCTACGAAGCGGAAAAAGTCGCCAAAGCCAAAGGCGAAACCGAACGCTTCGACCAACTGCTGGTGGAATACGAAAAAAGCCCGGCCATCACCCGCAAGCGCCTGTACCTGGAAGCCAAAGAAAAACTGTACAGCAACACTAACAAAGTGATGCTCGAAGCCGACAATACCAATCCAACGCTGTACATGCCGATGCCGCAAACCTTCCAACAACACGGCACCGGCGCAGCCGGCAATAACGAAGTCGAATCGGTATCCGAACCGCACAACGCCGATAAAGGCGCGGTCCGCAAAACCGTCGGCACCGATTTACGCCCAAGCAGGAGCAAACAATGAGCAGCAGAACCCAAATTTTGATTCCAGCCGGTCTGTCCCTGTTGGTACTCGGTTACATGTCGGTTTTCTACGTGAAGGAACACGAGAAAGCCATTCTATTTCGTCTCGGCGAGATGGTCGAATCCGACTACAAGCCCGGACTCCACTTTAAGGCCCCCCTCATCAATAATGTCAGTACGTTTGATGCGCGCGTGCTGACCTTGGACGCCAAGTCCGAGCGTTTTCTTACCTCCGAAAAGAAGAACGTTATTGTCGACTCGTTCGCCAAATGGCGGATAGGTGATGTGGGCCTCTTTTATACCACGGTCGGCGGCGACGAGTTTCAAGCCAATCTCCGCCTCGACCAAATCATGAAAGACGCGATGCGCAGCGAATTCGGCGTGCGTACCATCAAGCAATTGATCTCGGAAGACCGTAGCGAATTGCGCGAAACGCTGTTGGCCAAGTTGTCGCCGACCGCCGAGAAATTCGGCATCGAGCTGATCGATATCCGCATCAAACGGATTGATCTGCCGCAGGAAGTGAGTAGCTCGGTATTCCAGCGCATGCGCGCCGAACGGGAGCGGGTCGCCCGCGAATTCCGCTCGCAGGGTGCGGAAAGCGCCGAGCAGATCAGCGCCGAAGCCGATAAGCAGAAACAAGTGATCGTCGCCAATGCCCAACGCGACGCCGAGAATATCCGCGGTCGCGGCGACGCTCAATCGGCCGAGATTTACGCTAAGAGTTTCGGCAAAAATCCGGAGTTTTATGCGTTCTACCGCAGTCTGCAGGCCTATCAAACCTCCTTCGAGAAAACGCAGGATACCTTGGTGCTGAAGCCGAACTCGGATTTCTTCAAATATTTCTCCAGCGAGAAATAACACCGGAGCGAAATCATGAAAAAGTATTTCATTATTCTGACGATTTTCGCTGCGGTCGGTTTGATCATCTCGGCCATTTTCAACCGCGGCATGCCGCAATACGATCCGCACTACGAAATTTCGTATTCCGACTTTATCGAAGACGTCCGCAACAAAGCGGTAGAGGAAGTGGTGATCGACGGCAATTACGTCGACGGCCGCCGTCCGAACGGCACCCGGTTCTCCACCTACAACCCGAACGACATGCGAATGATCGACGAGTTGCTGGAATACGGGGTGAAAATCAAGGTGGAAAAACCGCAACAACCGTCCACCCTGATGCAAATCTTTATTTCCTGGGCGCCGACCCTGTTGCTGATCGCCGTGCTGGTCTACTTCATGCGCAAGCAGGCCGCAGCGATGGGCGGCCGCGACGGCCAAATGGGGTTCGGCAAAAGCCGGGCCAAATTGATGGCCGAGGACCAGATCAAGATCCGCTTCAAAGACGTCGCCGGCTGCGAAGAAGCCAAGCACGACGTGGTAGAAATGGTCGATTTCCTGCGCGATCCCGGCAAATACGAAGCGCTGGGCGGCAAGATTCCGCGCGGCGTGTTGATGGTTGGCCCTCCGGGTACCGGTAAAACGCTGCTGGCCAAAGCCATAGCCGGCGAAGCGGGCGTCCCCTTCTTCTCGATCTCCGGTTCCGATTTCGTCGAAATGTTCGTCGGCGTCGGTGCGGCACGGGTGCGGGACATGTTCACCGAAGCCAAAAAACGTGCCCCTTGCATCATCTTTATCGACGAGATCGATGCGGTTGGCCGCCAACGCGGCGGCGCCGGCATGGGCGGCGGTAACGAGGAGCGCGAGCAAACCTTGAACCAGTTGCTGGTAGAAATGGACGGTTTCAGCGGTAGCGAAGGCATCATCGTCATCGCCGCGACCAACCGCTCGGACATTCTCGACAAAGCCCTGTTACGGCCGGGCCGCTTCGACCGCCAGGTCCAGGTCGGTTTGCCCGATATCAAAGGCCGCGAGCAAATTCTGAAAGTCCACGGCGACCGGGTACCGCTATCCGAAGACGTGAATCTGACCGATTTGGCGCGCGGCACACCGGGTTTCTCCGGCGCTGAACTGGCGAATCTGATCAACGAAGGCGCCTTGTTCGCGGCACGCAATAATAAGAAAGTCGTGACCATGAACGACCTGGACAAAGCGCGCGACAAAATGATCATGGGCGCCGAAAAACGGACGATGATCATGTCCAAGGAAGACTTGTTGATGACCGCTTACCATGAAGCCGGCCACGCGATCGTCGGCCGCAATGTACCCGAGCACGACCCGGTTTACAAAGTCAGCATCATGCCGCGCGGCGGCGCCCTGGGCATCACCATGTTCCTGCCGGAGCGCGATCAGTACAGCGCTTCCAAGGACAAACTGGAAAGCCAGATCGCCAGTCTGTTCGGCGGCCGGGTTGCCGAAGAACTGATCTACGGTAAAAACAAAGTGACTACCGGCGCCTCCAACGACATCATGCGCGCCACCCAACTAGCCCGCAATATGGTGACCAAATGGGGCTTGTCCGAGCGGTTGGGTCCGATGGACTACGGCGATAGCGAGGGCGGGTACATGGGGCCGCAAGCCAAACCGATGTCGGAAAAAATGGCGCAAACCATCGACGAAGAAATCCGGCATGTGATAGACAGCAATTACAAACGTGCTGAGAACATCCTGAAGGAAAACATCGAGATCCTGCACAACATGGCGCAAGCCCTGATGGATTGGGAAACCATCGATAAATTCCAAATCGACGAACTGATGCAGGGCCGGATGATCGAACCGCCGCAACCGGAACCTGAACCTGAAATGACTTTCGAAGCCGAGACGGACCAGCCGGAACTCTCCAGCGAAGCCGACGGCCAAATCAGTCAAGGAAGCGCACTCGCTTCTTAACAGTCCTCCTCTATGTACCCTCCAAACGCTGTACTCCTGGAGGGTATTTTTTTCAGAGGTTAGCAATATGCAAAACCAAACAGCATCCGTTAGAACCTTAAATTTTTTGCAGCTGGTGTTGCAGGTCAATTTCAATGCCGCCGTGATTACGCTACTGATCGGCGGCATCGCCGCCATACTCGGCAATCCACTGTTTTTTACCGATAACAGCGATTTGTACGGGCCATTGGCCAATAACATGCGGCTGATGATGTTTTATCTGTGCTTGATGCAAGTTGCGGTCTATAGTTTCTACAAACTGGACAACCGGCCGGAAGCGTTGGCGGCATTAGGCATATTTTTTCTGTTGTTGATTGCCTCGCTTGAGTTCTATTGTTCAATCAACCAGATCGAAGTAGACGACAACTACCGCCAGCTTTTGGTTTACTCCGGTTTATCGCACTTACTCTACGGAGCATGCGCCGCGCTGCGCGATCCGCGGCCGCGATCATAAGCAGACCGGACAGGAAAGTCCGGCCTCACCTGGCGTTTCTCAGCGCCGCCAACCAGGGGGAAGCAGCAATGCAAATCAAACTACCGTTCGACGCCAACAAACCGGTGGCCGCCGAGGCCAGTATCGAGATAGAACAACCATTAAGTGAGGTATTCGAGTTCGTCGGCCACGACTTTTTTGAAAATTACCCAAAATGGGCGGCAGACTTGGTGGATTTCGAGCCATTGGACGGCGAACAAGTCTTTGTCGGCGCCAAAGCCCGGCAGATTCGCCACGACAGCGGCGAAGAAGTCGAATCGGTATTCGAAATTGCCGAGTACCAACCCCTGACCAAGCTGGCCGTGCAAGGCCTGACCCAGCCTTACCGACAAAGTTACCTGCTACAGCCGGAGGGCGACCGGCCGCAGACCCGCCTTACCTTCCGGTTCGAATTTCTGCAACTGGACATATTCATGCGGCCTTTCGAAAAACTGATCCGTTGCGCGATCGAAGAAGGCGCGGAAAACACCGTAGAACAGATCAAAAATCTGATTATGTACGATTCCAATCCAACAGCCCAAGCTTAGTGGAGTGTATTTATGGCTTTTGTCGTTGAAAAAGATAACGGACTGATTCCGCAAGTGTTGTCGGCCATTCTTGACGAATGCGTGAATGGCGTGACGCTTGCCGACCCAGACCAAGAAGACGCACCGATCGTTTATGCCAACAAAGCCTTCGAACGCTTGACCGGGTATAGCCAGGACGAAATCATCGGCCACAATTGTCGGTTTTTGCAAGGCAAGGACCGCGACCAAGACGCGCGCTTCCAAATTGCGGAGGCGATGCAGCGTCACGAAGCGGTCGAAGTCACGCTACGCAATTACCGTAAGGACGGCAGCTTGTTTCATAACCGGCTCAAAATCGTGCCGTTGTTCGACCGTAAACAACGGGTTATTTATTACCTCGGCGTGCAATACGACATTACTCATCAGGTCGATGCCGATACCGAAATCAAAAGTCTGACCGACCTACTGAACGCTAGCTCGCGCCCTTAACTCCAAGCAACCGGTGACGCCATGAACGCAATCGGCAGTGAAAACGGCATGTTATTCAACCAAGGCCTGTTCGGCTTGGCGATACTGGCTTTTTTGTTCTTGCTGGCGCTGGAAAAGAAACGGCCTTACCGCTATTTCCCACCCAAGGTGTATAAGGAATCGATTGTCACCAACACCATGGCCTTCCTGGTAAACAACCTGATTCTGGCGATTCTGCGAGCCTCGTCTTTGTTTCTGGTCGCTCAGCAATTCGCTGGGCACGGCTTATTGAGTGCGATGCCCAACGGACCGCTGAAATGGCTGCTGGCTTTCGCCTGTTTCGATCTGGCGATTTACGCCTGGCACTATGCCAGCCACAAATCGGAATATTTATGGCGGTTTCATAAGATTCACCACAGCGACAAGTCGTTTAACGTGTCGACCGGCTTCCGGTTTCACGTGTTCGATTTACTGCTGGAAATCGGCTATAAGTGCCTGTTCGTGGTGGTGATCGGCGTCGATGCCTACTTGGTGCTGTCGATCGAAATCGTCGAGTTGTTTTTCATCTTTTTCCACCACGCCAATATCCGCGTGCCGAACGAAGATGCGCTATCGCAATTCATCATCACCCCGGCGTTACACCGCACTCACCACTCCACCCTACGCAGCGAACACGACAGCAATTACGGCATCGTGCTGGCGCTGTGGGACCGGATGTTCGGCACCCGCAAAGAAATGGTCCCGGCCAATATCGGCCTGGATCTGATCGAAGCCGAAAACTTCATCCAGTTATTTTCGCTGGCCTTCATTACCGAACGGAAAATCCGCCAACTGCTCGGCTGGATTCCGAAAGGTAAGAAATAAGGTCCGGTAACGTCTGAGCGCGAGTCTCGCCTCCTACTGTCGGCCACAACTATGTTGATTCAAACCCGCCAACCCATTCCGAGCAGCGAGATTACCGATCCGGCAGTATTCAGGCAACGGCGTACCTTAATGAAGGCCATCGCCGCGCTTGCGGTAGGCGTTTCCGCCGCAGACACCGCCAACGCAAGGCCGCGAAACTGGTCGGCTCTGCCGCCCGGCGGTCCGCAAACTCTCGGTTTGACAGCAACCCCAGCCGAGTTGATGCTGAATTACACCAACTATTACGAGTTTGCCTTCAATAAAGAAGACAGCACCCGTTTGGCTCAACGATTGCGGATCGATCCTTGGTCGGTGGAGATCGGCGGCGAGGTCGAAAATCCGCTCAGCTACCGGGTGGAGGATTTGCTGAAACGCTTTCCACTGCGCGAATACCTGTATCGTTTCCGCTGCGTGGAAGGCTGGTCCATGGTCGTGCCTTGGGTCGGTTTTGCCCTAAGCGATTTGTTACAGCTGGCACAACCGTTGTCGTCCGCCAAGTTCGTCAAATTCATCAGCGCCAGCCAGCCGGAAGCGATGCCGCGGCTGCGGCAACAAGCCATGTTGGCTTGGCCCTATGAAGAAGGCTTGCGCATCGACGAAGCGGTTCATCCGCTCACCATCCTGGCGGTCGGCGCCTATGGCGAAACCTTGCCCAAACAGAACGGCGCCCCCTTGCGTTTGGTGGTGCCCTGGAAATACGGCTTCAAGAGTGCCAAAGCAATCGTCAGAATCGAACTGTGCCGGAGGCCACCTCTAACCAGCTGGAACCGGTTTGCGCCCGAAGAATACGGCTTCTACGCCAACGTCAATCCGGCAGTGCCGCATCCGCGCTGGAGTCAGGCCAGCGAGCGGCCGCTGGGCTCCGACTTTTTCACGCCACGGCGGCGGACCGAATTGTTCAACGGTTACGGCGAACAGGTGGCAGGCTTGTACAGTGATATGGACCTGGGGCATTTCTTCTGATGGACGCCCTGATCAACCGGCTCTGGCCGATCACTCTGGTCAGCTGCGCGGCACCGCTCCTGTGGCTGTTGCTGGAAATCGGCTGGAACCGTTTGGGCTCGAACCCGATTCAGGCGATGCATATTTACCTAGGCGACTGGTCGTTGCG
Organism: Methylomonas koyamae; assembly: GCF_006483455.1. Taxonomy (GTDB): domain Bacteria; phylum Pseudomonadota; class Gammaproteobacteria; order Methylococcales; family Methylomonadaceae; genus Methylomonas; species Methylomonas koyamae_B. The sequence continues at coordinate 127,363 of NZ_PPPU01000018.1, read as the reverse complement.
CTTTTTATGCATCACACTGGCTATCACTCCACTGCAAACCATGACCAATTGGCGCGGGATGACCGACTACCGCCAACTGTTCGGCCTGACCGCGTTTTTCTATGCCACCTTGCACCTGCTCGGTTATTTAAGTGCCGACCAGGCCTGGGTTTGGCCGCTGATCGGCATCGATATCCTGCAAAGCAGTTATCTGTGGTTCGGCGTGTTGGCCTACCTGATTCTATTCCTGTTGGCGGTTACCTCGCCCAAAGTCGCCAAGAAGCGGCTCGGCAAAACCTGGAAGAAACTGCACCGTTACATTTACCTGGCCGCGGCCGCGGCCATCGTCCATTACTTCTGGCAATTGAAGGGCAATTTGGCGGAACCGCTGTTCTATTTATTGGTGCTGGCTATGTTGATGGGCTTCCGCGGCTTGGTTTGGCTGAAAAACCGCCGTTTCGGGCAAACCGCAGCTGCCAAGCCTCAAGCCGCTAACCCGGACCGGGCCGACTAAGCCAGCAGCCTGTTGCCGATAAGTTTGGAGAAATCGCCATGACCTCGACCTCGATTTTGATCACCGGTGGCACCGGCTTCTTGGGCAGCGCCCTCACCCGCCGCTTGTTGGCCAAACAATACACTGTCACCGTATTTGGCCGCGACGCGGCAAAGATTCGCCAACAATTCGGCAGCACTGTCGGCGCGGTCACCCGCTTCGCCGATCTGCCCGACGCCGGCGCCTTCGACACCGTGGTGAATCTGGCCGGTGCCGGTATTTTCGACCGTTACTGGACTGCAGCCCGCAAACAGATTTTACGCGACAGCCGGATCGAACTGACTCGAGCGCTGGTCGCCTGGATCGCCGCCGGCAGCAAAGCGCCGGTGTTGGTCAACGGCTCCGCGATCGGCATTTACGGCGACCAAGGCGATAGCGTACTCAGCGAGACCAGTCCGGCCAAAACCGATTTCGCCCAACAATTGTGTGCCGACTGGGAGGCCGCGGCATTGGCCGCCGCGGATCACGGCAGCAGGGTCTGCCTGATCCGTACCGGTCTGGTGCTGGGCCGCGGCGGCGGTTTGTTACAACGCATGCTGCCGGCGTTCCGACTCGGCCTGGGCGGCAGCATGGGCGACGGCCGGCAATGGATGTCGTGGATTCACCTGGATGATTGGCTCGCCGCTGCCGAAGCGATGATCGCCGATCCGACCATGAGCGGCGCCTACAACGCCACGGCGCCGGAACCGGTCACTAATCGCGAGTTCAGCCTGAGCTTGGCAGAAGTGTTGGGCCGACCGATGTTACTGCCGCTACCGGCCGGACTGTTGAAATTGTTGCTCGGCGAAATGGCTGCCTTGGTGCTCGGCAGCCAGCGGGTGAAACCGGAACGCCTGTTGGCACAAGGCTTCGAGTTTCAGTATAGTCGGCTGCGGCCCGCGCTAGACGCGATTTTGCATAACTCCTGACCCGAAAAGATCGGTAATCCCATGTTGATCGACAGCCTGTCCGCGTTATTTGCCTTTACCTCGTTCATCAGATGGTACGAAGCCTTGTTGGTGGCGATCGGCCTCGGCCTGCTGGTGTTTTACCTGACGCCGGAACCGGCAGAGGCATGGGAGGAGCGCGAACCGCCCAGCCTTTACTATTACCTGCAATGGAGCTGGTTGGGTTACCTGCGCTTGAAAGACGCGTTCTATCCGTTTTTCGTTTTGTACAACGCCGTGCTGTTCCTGATCGATTATCGAATCCAGGAAGGCGAGTTCACCGTCGCCAGCTGGGTGACGATGCATATCATCATGGCCCTACCCTTGATTTACTGGATCGGTGCGGTCTGGCGCTGCTCCGATAAAACCGGCGCCCGCCATTGGGCGGTGCTGGCCCGCTTGCTGACCGTTGCGGCGGTTCTGGATTTGATGCTGCGCTGGGTGATTTACCAGTATTACCCCAACATTTTCTTCAATTGCCTGCAGATGACCAACCATTGGGGCGACTGCTGATCGCGATGAGCACACCGCGTTACCGAACTTCCTTATTTATATTCCGCCGCGACCTGCGTCTGACCGACAACACCGCCTTGAACGCGGCATTGAAAAGCTCGCAGCGGGTGCTGACCTGCTTCGTTTTCGATCCGCGCCAGATCGAGGCCCATCCCTACCAAAGCCGGCCGGCACTGCAATTCATGCTGGAATCGTTAAGCGATTTGCAAGCGGACTGTCTGGCAAACCGCGGCCGCCTCTATCTATTCGGCGATCGACCGGAAGCGGTCGTCGAACAACTGCAACAGCAGTTGCGCATCGAAGCCGTGTTCGTCAACCGCGATTACACCCCTTTCGCCCGCGAGCGCGATCAGGAGATTCAGCAATGCTGCCAAAAACTGGGGCTGGACTTTCATAGCCACGCGGATCTGTTGCTGAACGAGCCGGAATATGTGCTGACCGACAAAGGCTTGCCCTATCAGGTGTTTACCGCCTTTTATAAAAAGGCTATCCAGAATCCGGTGGCGGCACCAAGCGGACTGGCGAATGGCCGACTGGTCAGCGAGCCGCTCGCTACGGAAAGATCCGAGCTGCTGCAAACCTTGAGCCGGCCGCAACAGAATGCCTTTGCCGGCGGCCGGCGCGCGGCGCAGCAACAGTTATCGGCATTGACTGCACGGCGCGATTACAGCGAGACCCGCGACTTTCCGGAACTCGACGCCACCAGCCATTTGTCGCCGTATCTGAAGTTCGGCTGCTGCTCGGTACGCGAAGCCTATCAAGCCATCCAGGTTCACCTTGGACCGGACCATGTGCTGTTGCGCCAATTGTACTGGCGGGATTTTTTCAGCCACATCGCCTACCATTTTCCGCACGTCTTCGGCCACGCCTTCGACCTCCGCCTGGATGGCCTGCGCTGGCGCAACGCCCAAGACGATTTCTGGGCCTGGGCCAACGGCCAAACCGGATTTCCCATCGTCGACGCCGCGATGCGGGAGCTGAACCAGACCGGCTGGATGCACAACCGGCTACGGATGGTCGTGGCCTCGTTCCTGGTCAAGGATCTGCATGTGTCCTGGCGCTGGGGCGAACGTTACTTCGCCCAACATTTGCTGGATTACGACCCTTGCGTGAACAACGGCAACTGGCAGTGGGCGGCGTCGACCGGCTGCGACGCCCAACCCTATTTCCGGATTTTCAATCCCTGGCTGCAACAGAAAAAGTTCGATCCCGACTGCCGTTACATCAAGACCTGGCTGCCGGAACTGCAACCTTATTCGGCCAAAGCCATTCATAACTGGGAAAAGGCGCCGCTGGCCGGCGATTATCCGCCGCCGCGGGTAAATCATGCCGAGCAAAGCCGCCGCATCAAAGCCCAATACCAAACTCAACTTTCCAACCAACAGGCCTGAGCCCATGCAATTGATTCCGATACTGTTACTAACTTTGCTACTGTCGACCGGCTGCACCGGCATACCGGAAGGCTTGACCGTGGTCGAAGGTTTCGAATTGCCGCGCTACCTGGGCACCTGGCACGAGATCGCCCGGTTGGACCACCGCTTCGAACGCGGTCTGAGCGAGATCCGCGCCGAATATGGCCTGCGCGAGGACGGAGGCGTCAGAGTGCTGAACAGCGGGTTCGATGCGGAAACCAACCAGCGCCGCAGCGCCGAAGGCAAGGCCTACTTTATCGACGGCCCGGACCGGGGCCGGCTGAAAGTATCGTTTTTCGGACCGTTTTACGGCGCCTACAACATCATCGCGCTGGACAAGACGGCTTACCAATATGCAATGATCGCCGGCCCCGACCGCGACTATTTATGGATTCTGGCGCGCACGCCCGATCTGGCGCAGCCGATCCTGGACAGCCTGCTGGATCAGGCTCGCAGCCAGGGTTTCGCCACCGACCAACTGATTTTCGCCGCGCCCCGGCATTGATTCCAAGGACTCCCATGCACAATATTCCGGTCGGCATCAGCAGTTGCCTGTTGGGCCACGAAGTCCGTTACGACGGCGCCCACAAATACCACAGCTATATCGAACGCACGCTGGGCCGCTATTTCGAGTTCAAGCCGTTTTGTCCGGAGGTGGAAGCCGGGCTCGGCATTCCCCGCCCCTGCGTGCAACTGCGGGAAACAGCCGATGGGATTCGCTGCGTCGGCGTCAAGGACCACAGCTTCGATGTCACCGACCGCTTGCGCGACGCTGCCGCCCGCCAAGCCAACTGGCTGGACGGCCTGTGCGGTTACATCCTGAAAAAAGATTCGCCCAGTTGCGGCATGACCCGGGTCAAGGTTTACAAACACGAAGTGCCGGCCCGCAACGGCACCGGTATTTTTGCCGGCTATCTGCAATCCGCCTTCCCTAACCTCCCGGTCGAAGAAGAGGGCCGGCTCGGCGATCCGGGTTTGCGGGAAAACTTCATTCAACGGGTTTTTGTTTATCAGCGTTGGCGGCAGCTCTGCGAGGAAGGCCTCAGCGCCCACGGCTTGATCACCTTTCACAGCCGGCACAAACTGATCGCGATGAGCCACGACCAGAACCGGGCGCGCCATCTGGGCCGCATCGTTGCCGGCGCCACCGATGCCCGGATCGAGGCGATCGCCGCCGAATACATCACCGAATTGATGGCCTGCCTGAAAATCGTCGCCAGTCGCGGCAACCACGTCAACGTGCTGCAACACATTCAGGGTTATTTGAAACGGGCGCTGGACAGCGACGACAAACAGGAATTGTCCGACACCATCGAAAACTACCGCATCGGCCAGGTGCCGCTGATCGTACCGTTGACGCTGCTGCGCCACCATTTCCGGCGTCAGCCGGACAGTTTCATCGACAACTCGTTTTACATGCAACCGCATCCGGCGGAATTGGCCTTGTTGAACGAGATTTGATCGGCACCGCCGCTAACGGTCCAACTCGCGCCGCTCCTTTTGGTACTGGTCGTAGCCGGGCCGGCGTTCGCAATCGTTGGCCATGGCTTTTTGGCATTGCAATTGGCCGGCATTCTCGACGGCGTGGTAGGCAAAGCGCTGGGCCCAATCGGCGCTGCAAGCGGTACCGGCCGATATGCAAACCGTCAGACTTAATACCCGAATTCCGTTCATACGTTTCGCTCCGTTGGCTTCGCGCCCGACTCTTGTTGGAAATGGCCTTCAGAATACTGCGAAACTCGCTACAATGCTTGACCAATTCAGCTACTTTCGACGGTACATCCGATGGACATGGACACCGCGGAAAACTCCGCAAAATATGCAACCTTTATCAACCAATTAAAGGGTAACGGCAAACTGTCGGACACCGATCTGGGTAAAGTCCGGCGCATGCAGAAAACCGCACCGGACGACTCGCTGCCGCAATTGCTGATCAAACTCGGCTTGTGTTCGGACAACGACATCGCCAACAGTTTTGTGGCGGCCACCGGCATCCAACGCGCGGCGGCGGCAAACTATCCGCCGCAGTCGCCGCTGCCGGACCACATTTCCCAGCGATTTCTGAAGCAACACCATGCCGTTGGCCTGACAGCGGACGAGCAGCAAATCGAAATCGCGGTGATGGACCCGGTGGACGACTATGTGGTGCAAGCCCTGCAATTGGCGACCGGCAAAACCGTGACCTTGCAAATCGGCCAACTCGCCGAAATCGACGCCGCCCTGGAATTGCAATACGGCGAAGGCAAATCGCAGATGGATAAACTGCGCGACAACCTGGACGTCGAGCAGGAGGGCAGCGAGGATTTGGAACATCTGAAAGACCTGGCCTCCGAAGCGCCTATCATCAAGATGGTCAACTATATTCTGCAAAAAGCCGTGGAAAGCCGGGCTTCCGACGTACATATCGAGCCGTTCGAACAAAGCCTGAAAGTGCGGCTGCGCATCGACGGCGTATTGCAAGACATCGATTCGCCGCCGGTCGCCTCCACCGCCGCCGTGTTGTCGCGGATCAAAATCATGGCCAAGCTCAACATCGCCGAACGCCGGCTACCGCAGGACGGCCGGATCAAACTGCAGATGATCGGCAAGGAGTTGGACCTGCGGGTATCGACGATTCCGACCTTGCACGGCGAAAGCGTGGTAATCCGTTTGCTGGACAAGGAAAACGCAGTACTGGACTTCGAAACCCTGGGTTTTGTCGGCCGGCAGGCCGAGCGTTTCATGGAGGTGCTGGCGCAACCGCACGGCATTTTATTGATCACCGGCCCGACCGGTAGCGGTAAATCCACCTCCTTGTACGCCGCGCTGAAAACCCTTAACACGCCGGAACGCAAAATCATCACGGTCGAAGACCCGGTCGAGTACCAACTGGAGGGCATCAACCAGATTCAAGCCAAGCCGCAGATTGGCCTGACCTTCGCCTCGGCGTTGCGCTCCATCGTCCGTCAGGACCCGGACGTGATCATGATCGGCGAGATGCGCGATCTGGAAACCGCCAAGATCGCCGTACAATCGGCGCTGACCGGCCACTTGGTATTGTCCACGCTGCACACCAACGACGCGGCAGCCGGCGTTACCCGGCTGCAGGACATGGGCCTGGAAGAGTATCTGCTCAGCTCGACCATCAACGGTATTCTGGCCCAGCGCCTGGTCAGAAGACTTTGCCCGCACTGCAAGCAAGCCCATCCCGCGGCGGATGCCGTGATCGAGGAAATGCAGTTGCGGCGCTGGCAACCGAGCGGCGAGATCCTGTTCTACAAGCCGGTGGGATGCCCGGCCTGCAACGGCATCGGCTACAAAGGCCGGCTGGCGATCATCGAATTTTTGACGATGACCGACACCATCCGCAAACAAATCATGAAGCACGAGGAAGCCTTCGTCATCCAGCAAACCGCGATCGAGGAAGGCATGCAAACCATGTACGAAGACGGCGTCGGCAAGGCCCTGCAGGGCATTACCACGCTGGAAGAGGTGCTGCGGGTCACCACAGAAGCTTAACGCGTCGGCTCGTCGCCCGAACCGGCGTTTGTTGGCTCTACCCGCACAAAATCAGCCCAATCTTGAAAGCAACCGGGAGACAATCGTGGCATCGGCAATCATTCAGAGTTGGCACCGCATCAGACTGTCGGGCCCAGACTACCAATCCGGCGAATTGGCCGTGTTAATGGGCGCATTTCGCGCGGCCTACGTAGCCCGCAACGGCCCCCAGGGGATGGCGATGTTCGGCCATTGGGCGGCCGACGGCTCGTGCTATTGGGTCTATACCAGCCCGAAATCGGCCAGGCATATCGCGCCGCTGCTGGTGGCCTATTCCGCGGTGTCGACGCCGGCTCCCGATCCGGAGACTTTATCGCTGATTTACGGCGACGAATCCGGCCGCAATTGCTTCGAAACCGGGTTCGAAGCCTGAGAGCAACGTCGGGCTTAATCCGTGGCCGCGGCGCACTGGCGTAAGAACGGCAAGACCTTGCCGGTTGCCAGCGGTTTGCTGAAAAAGTAGCCCTGCACATAGTTGCAACGCAGTTCGCGCAGATAACTCATCTGTGCGGTGCTCTCCACCCCCTCCGCGACTACCTCCAACTTGAGCTGTTGCGCCATCACGGTAATCGCCGACACGATCGCCTTGTCGTTGGGGTCCTCGGTAATATCGTTGACGAAGGATTTGTCGATTTTCAACACATCGATCGGAAACCGCTTCAAGTAACTCAGCGACGAATAACCGGTGCCGAAATCGTCGATCGAAATCCTGACCCCGATATCTTTCAGGATATTCAGGATTTGCATGGTCGAATCGAGTTGCCGCATCAAAATACCCTCGGTAATCTCCAGTTCGAGCAAAGCCGGCGACAAACCGCTGGCATCCAACGCGTCCAGCACGGCATCGAGCAAGGGGTGTCGCGGGTGTTGCGCGGTTTGCACCTGATGGAACTGGCGGCTGGACAAATTGACCGCGACACGAACCGGCAAACCCTCCCGCTCCCAGGCCTTGGCTTGGGCGCAAGCCGTTTTCAGCACCCAGGCACCTATCGGCACAATCAAGCCGGATTCCTCTGCGAACGGAATGAAATCGCCCGGCGGCACCGGCCCCAATTCGGCGCTGAACCAGCGGATCAACGCTTCCATACAGATCACTTTACCGCTGGCGACGTCAAGCTGCGGCTGGTAATAGAGCTCGAGCTCGCCCTGCTCCATGGCCCGCCGCAAATACTTTTCCAATTTCATGTAGTTCTGCGCGGTCCGGTTCATTTCCGGGGTGAAAAACTGGTAATTGTTTTTACCCAGCTTTTTGGCGTAATACATTGCACTGTCGGCGTTGGCGAGCAGGCCTTCCATCTCGTCGGAATCGTCCGGATACACGCTAATCCCGATACTGAAACTGACGAAGACTTCGTGGCGGTCGATATCGAACGATGCGTGCAACGACTCCAGAATTTTCGCGGCCACTTTGGCCGCATCCTGCACATCCGACAAATCCGGCAACATGACGATAAACTCGTCGCCGCCGAGGCGAGCAGCGGTATCGCCGTCGCGCAGACACTGGCTGATCCGCGACGCCACCACCCTTAGCAAGCCGTCCCCCGCCGTGTGGCCGATGGTGTCGTTAATGACTTTGAAATTGTCCAGATCCAAAAACAGGACACCGACCTTGTCTCCACTGCGTTGAGCGTGAGAAATAGCCTGTTCGAAGCGGTCTTTCAACAGGGTACGGTTCGGCAATCCGGTCAAGGCGTCGAAATGCGCCATGTAATTCAAGCTTTTGCGGGCTTGTTTGACTTCCTCGATTTCGCGGGCGTTGTCCAGAATCAACGACAGCGAATAGGCAAAACTCAAAGCCAGCTCCTCGTCGCTGGCTGTAAACGGCTCGCCGTTTTCTTTGTCGCACAGGTAAATCCGGCCGTAAACACGTCCCTGGTGCGAGATCGGCACGGCCAGTAGGGATTTCATCGGCGGATGATGTTCGGGGAAACCGCTGCTGCTAGCATGGGTGGACATCTCTGCCAGCCGCAACGACACGTTGTCTTGAATCACGACGCCTAACAGGCCATTGCCTTGCGGAAATTGGCCGATGCGCTGCGCCTGTTCGGCATCGACACCGGTATAGACGAAGTGGCTGAGTTTTCCGGCGTCGTCCAGGATGCCGACCGCGCCATAACGCGCTTCCAACAGTCTGGTCAACGCCTCGATTCCGGTTTCGAACAGTTCGTTTTGGACCGAGGTGTGCTTCAACACGGTTAACAAACTACGCGAGGCTTCGTGAAGCCGGGCCAGTTTGGCAGACCAGGAACGAATCCGGTTTCGCTCGGTTTCCAGGGATTTGTTCAATCGGCGCGATTGCGCTAACAACCAGCGCTCACGTTTCAACAGGGTTTCCAGAATGCTCTGCCGACTGACCGCGCCGATAAAGCGCGGGCCGTCCAACACCGGCAACGCTTCCAATCCCTGCTCACTTAGAAGCTCCAGGGCACTGCTCACTTCGACGTCCGGGGCGACGCTAAAACACTCGCGGTGCTCGGTAAGGTCGGCAAAAATCCAGCTCGGGTGTTGCACGATATCTTGCGGCGTCACCAGACCGCAAAACATACCGGTTGCGGTGGAATCGCGAAATACCGCATACAGGGGCTGGTTAGCCAGAGAATAGGCCGGCCGCCCCTCTTCCAACACCCGGACGATCGGGTCGCACAAACAATCGCGCACCAGTAAGCGTTGCATCGGTCTTTCAGTCGCCTTGCGACAGGAAAATGCTGACATCCAATTCGGCGTGCAAGACCTCGTCCGGACCCATCATGGGCTTTAATTGGCCGAGCACAAATTCGATCAAGCCTTCCCGCGACACCCGCCGCAAAATGTGCTGACGCACCAAAATATCGGAGATCACCTCGTCTTGCAGCTCGATATGTTCGAAAGGGGTTTTAACCAGCAGCTCGATGGCCCGCCGCATGGCGATGCAGCCGATCGGCGATTGGTTCCCCAAAACCAACATGTCTTTCAAGGGTGGAATCGCATACTCCCCCACCCGCGCCGATAATTGAATTTTCTTGTTGACTGACATGGACTTAAATACGAATTTATTTAATTGTTTTTATCGGATTTATCGATTTCCGCCATGGCCTAAAGTATGGCCGAAGAACCGGACTAATACCACACATATCAAACGCTTTTTAGACACGCTCCGCAGCGCAGTACCAAACCAATCTTCGACTCGTTGCCAATACGTCAGCCACGAAAAAGGGGCCTCACGGCCCCTTCGTTAGAACCGGAAAACGCCCGGTGCTTAGTTAAAGGTAGAACCCGGAGTGCCCGGCAATTGCGGCATGGTTTGAGTCGGGAATTCGCCGGTCAACGCGTTCAGGAACGCAACGATGTCGGCGACGTCGCCGTCGGACAACTCTTTGTTCAATTGCAATTTAGCCATCAACCAGACCGCTCTATCCAGGGTTTTCACCGAACCGTTATGGAAATACGGCGCGGTCAGAGCCACGTTGCGCAAGGTCGGCACTTTCCACAGGTGCTCGTCGCTGTCTTTTTTGGTCACTTCCGCCAAGCCTTTGTCTTTTTGGAAGTGGTATTGCGCCTCGAAATAGCCGTTGGAGTTGACCGGGAATTTCTGGAACATACCGGGACCGTTGAACGCCGGGCCGCTATGGCAGCTGGTGCAACCGACTTCGACGGCTTTTTCCATACCGCGGATTTGCTGCTTGGTCATCGCGTCTTTATCGCCGCCGAGATACTTGTCGTACGGGCTGTTCGGCGTAATCAAAGTTCTTTCGTAAGCCGCGATGGCTTTGGTAGCGTTTTCTTTGGAAATAGAATCCTTACCGAAGGCCTTTTCGAACGCATGTTGATAACCTTCGATGGTTTTCAGACGGGCGACCACGTCGTCCCAGCTCTTCATCCCCATCTCGATCGGATTGGTCACCGGGCCGGCAGCTTGGGCCTCCAGACTGTCGGCGCGGCCGTCCCAGAACTGGACTTTATTGAAGGCGGAGTTCCAGACGGTCGGCGCGCTACGGCCGCCGGTTTGGCCGTTGACACCCATTGCCACCGGCCGGTTGTCTTCGCCGCCCAGCATCGTGTTATGGCAAGAGGCGCAGGATACGGTGCCGGTGGAGGACAACCGCGGATCGTGGTATAGCATTTTTCCCAACGTGACTTTTTCCAGCGTGGTCGGGTTGTCGGCGGGAGCCGGGGCCACACTCGGCAGCGGCTCGGCCGCCATTACAGACATAGAACCGGTCAGCGCAAGCGCGGAAACCAGCAGGCGAAATTTGAACATACCATCCTCCTAAAAATAGTTATTGTCAGAGCCAAGGGCTGGCGAATTGTAAGATATTGCCGCGCGGCAGGTAAATTAAATTGCATCCCTCCCACAGTGCAACGGGGCCGGCGGACCGGACCAGGCGAAAATCGACCGGCGCCGCCGGCCCAAGCGTCCGCTACTGGCAAAACAACCCGGAATCGGCTAATTTTCCCCGACAGTTAAGACGCTAGAACTTTCACTCGCTCAGGGAAGACGCTCAGATGCAACACCTCGACAAACTCATCAAACTCCACAACCTACTGAAAAACCGGCGCACGCCGATTTCGGGGCCGGAAATAGAAAGACTACTGGCTTGCTCGAAAGCCACCCGCCACCGCCTGGTAGACGAACTGCGCGATCGCTTGAACGCGCCGCTGCTCTGCGAACGCGGCATCGGCTATTACTACGACCGCGACGACCCGCGCCACCCGTTCGAATTGCCCGGCATCTGGCTCAGCGCCGAGGAACTGCAAGCCCTGGTCGCCTGCCAGCATCTGCTGGGCAATCTGGCGCCGGGCTTGCTCCGCAACGAAATCGGCCAACTCCGCAGCCACCTGGAGAAACTGCTGGACCACTCGCCGGGCATCAAAACCCCGCAACTGGGCCGCATCAAAATCCTCAGCCAGGCCTACCGCAGCCGCAACGACGACTTGTTTCTGACCTTGGTCCAGGCCCTGTTCGCACAACAACGGCTATGATTCATTCGTTTGCTTGCTCCGATACCCAAGCGCTTTTCAATAGCGAGTTGGTACTGCAATTTAAAAACATTGAGCGCGTCGCTCGGCGCAAGCTTTTGCAGCTGCATGCCGCTACCGACTTGGCCAGCTTACGCATTCCACCCGGAAACCGGCTCGAATCTTTAAAAAGCGATCGCAGTGGGCAATACAGCATCCGTATCAACGAACAATGGCGGATTCGCTTTGCATGGCGAGAAGATGGTGCCTACTAGGTCGAAATTGTGGACTATCACTAGGTAAAACATGATTGAACTACTTGATGAAATACACCCTGGCGAAATCTTGCTGGAGGATTTTATGAAGCCGATGGGCATCTCCGCCCGTCAGCTCGCCCCGGATATTGACGTTCCCCCCAGTCGAATCAGCGAATTGGTCAATGGCAAACGCCCGATCACTGCCGATACCGCCCTCAGGCTGGGTTTGTTTTTCGGCATGGAACCACGGTTCTGGCTAAACCTGCAAAGCGAATACGACATGCGCACTTAACCATGGCTATCTTGAAAGCCGACATCCAAGATGTTTAAATTCTTCATGAAAAAACTGTCGGTAACGACCCAAACCAGTCAGTTTATTCGTAACATTATGTGTCGGTTGAAGGTTGTATTTCGATCATTCGAATTCACTAACTAAAAATCTAAAGGACTTCGGGCTTCCTTAATCGATCTGATTTGTTCTATGTGGATGTAAATCATCGTAGATCTTAAATCACTATGTGTGAAACGGCGTCTAGCACTTTCCAGTATTCAGCGTACTGGTAAATTCATAACATTATTTTAAAAAACAGTTGCTTGAGATTTACATGAAAAAAAATGAACTTTTTTCGCTAAAAGTGGAAAAATTTCAACGCTAATTGACAGGCTATAAACAATTACATTACACATAGAATCAAATTGACTCAAATAGGTACAAACAATGGATGCTTTAAGCGCAATTATGGCCGCAATTATTTCCGGGGCCGTTGCCTCGGCAAAGCCTACGACTGAAAAAGTAATCGGCGATCTTTACAATGGACTCAAAACGATTATTCAGCGTAAATACGGCGGTGTCTCACTGGAGGCGGTGGAGAAAAAGCCCGAATCCGAAGCTAAACAAGCCTCTTTGCGCGAGGACCTGGTAGAAGCGAAGGCGGCAGAAGATAATGAGTTATTGCAACAAGCGCAAGCGTTATTGAATGCAATTGCAGAACAGCCACCGCAAGTGGCGCAAGCAATTGGTATTAAGCTGGAAAATGTAAAAGCCGCTAATGTGCGTTTGCAGGAGATTATAGTCAGTGGCAAGCAAGCCGCAGGAGTTCATGCAAAAGGCAGTGAGTTCAGCGGCGATATTGAAATCAGCAGAGTAAAAGTTGAAGCCTCGGGAAAAAAATAGATGCCGCGCTGATGGAGGCATCTTTTGGTGCGGCTGTTTCAATGCAAAATGTCCAGGCGGGCGGTGATATCTATACTCAAGTTGTTGTTTATTATTCTGAACAAGAGCAGAGAGACATAGAAGTTATAGTCAATATCCATCATTTGCCTCAACCCACCACAGCCTTAATCGGCCGCACAAAAGAGCTCGCCGATCTAACCAAACGATTTACAGACGGCAAAACCCGCTTGGCAATTATTGTCGCGGCGGGCGGCATTGGTAAATCCGCTTTAACCGATGAATGGTTACAACACATCGCTGAACACCATTATTACGGCAAAACCCGAGTGTTTGGCTGGTCGTTTTATTCGCAAGGTTCGCATAATACTTTTACCAACTCGCAGCCGTTTTTTAGTGCGGTGTTGCCGTTTTTAGGCATTAACGAGATTCCAAAAGATGATATTGAAAAGGCGCGGTTGTTGGCGCGGGAATGTCAAAAACAGCCGTGTTTGCTGATACTCGATGGTTTAGAGCCATTGCAATATGCCGAAAATCTACCCAGCATGAATGGCGAATTGCAAGACAGCGCGCTAAAGGAGTTTATTCTGCAATTTCGGCGGGCAGCGGGGCAGAGTTTTGTGTTGTTGTCATCGCGTCAGCCGTTGGTGGAATTGAAAAAGTGGCAGGATGAACATTTTTTGAGTTTGCCGTTAGCGACGTTGCCGCATTGCGACGGCGCGAAACTGTTAGCCAAATTAGGCGTTCAGGGTAATGAAACCGAACGGCAGGCAATTAGCCAAGAGTTAAACGGTCATGCCTTGAGTTTGGTGTTAATGGGGCATTTGTTGTTGGAGCATCATGCAGGCGACCCGCGTTATGCTAAGGAATTGCCGCCGTTGACTTCGGCGCATGGATATAGTGATGCGGAAAAAGACAGCCGACATGCGCTGCGGGTCTTGGATTATTACGACAGTTTGCAGGACGCCGCCTCGCGTTGTTTTTTGCAGTTGTTGGGTTTATGCGACCGTCCGATGAATGCAGATGAAAAAAGGGAATTGCTTGCGAAAGCCGACCACGCCGCGCCGTTACGCGCTTTGACCGATGCCGGATGGAAAAGGCTGGAACAGCGATTGGAAAACAACGGTGTGTTATTGGGTAAAAAAGGCTGTTTTGGGCATATGGAATGGGATACGCATCCGATTATTCGTGCCTATTTTATTGAGAAATTTAAAAGCGACACTCCTGAAAGTTTTAAACAGGCACATTTTGTTTTGTTTGATTTTTATCAAAAACTGCCTGAAAAAGAATTTCCTGATACGCTGGAAGAAATGTTGCCTTTATATCGGGCGGTAGTGCATGGATGTTTGGCGGGAGAATATGGCAACGTCGTACAAAAAATCTTTTTAGAACGTATTTGGCGTGGTGGTGAATATTATAGCTCGAAAAAACTAGGAGCATATAGCCAAGATTTAATAGGATTATCTGCCTTTTTTTCACCAGACTGGTTACAGCCCTATGACAATGATATGCCTAAAAATGTGCAAGCAGGACTATTTTCAATTGCTTCGTTTTGTTTTATGTGTTTAGGGCGATTTGAAGAATCTGCTAAGTTGCGACAATTAGATATAAACTTACATAACGAATTAGAAGATTGGGGAATGGCAGCTAATTCTTCTGAAAATTATACAGACCTATTATTGTCCTTAGGAAAGCTCAGTGATGCTAAAAATTCGGTACGATTGGCCATAGATTTTTCTAACCGCGCAAACGATACAGCTAGAAAACTAGGTAGTTTCGGACGTTTAGCAACAGTGTTGCACCGTTCAGGCAATTTGCATCAAGCACAACATTATTTTGAAAAAACAGAGCGTTTGTGGCGAGAAGAATTTGATGACTATCCGTGGACAACTTCACTAGGCGGAAAAGACTATTGTTCCTATTTGTTAGATACAGCGTCAGATCCAGTCGCTCTAAAGAAAATATTGGAAAGAGGGATATTTGGATTAAAAATTGCGAAACAAAATAGTGATTCAAATGATATTGCTATTTTTCACCTTATTCTTGCCAAAACTTACCAAGCATTGCAAAAATCCCAAAAATCTAGTGCAGAATTCGATTTAGCTATAGAAACTATACAAAAAACAAAATTGATTATTTTCATGCCTGAGTTTTATTGCTCGCGTGCCGACTTCTATCTTACCCAAAACCAACTCAAAAACGCAGCGACCGATTTAAACAGCGCGTGGGAAGTCATAGAACGCTGCGGCATGAAACTATATCAAGTAGATTATTTATTAATACACGGACGTTACAGCCTTGCCATACAAGATGTTGATACCGCTTTAAACCACTACGAAGAAGCCATAAACATAACTCAAGAAACCGGCTATCACCTGCGCGATGCGGAATTAGATTTATTTGCCGCGCAACTGCGCAGACAATGCGGCGAGGCTTATCGGAGCACTAACCCAAATCTATATTCTCAAACGCCGGATTATTACCTGCAAAAAGCCAGACACCGTATCAAAAAAATCGGGCAATGGGGACTTTTGCGGGTAATTGAACGAGATTTTCCAGGCATTTAGAAGCTCCAGGTAGGGAACGCACCGGATAACTTTCTTGATGTTTAATTTATATGGTAAAAAAATGGTGCGACGAGGCTTATCATGTGAAAAGTGTGTTATCCCTGTCGGGATAATCATTAATTAAAAGACCGCTTTAGGTGCTATCGCCGCAATACAATTCAATTTTTGAATGTCGCAAAGTGGCCGATCTTGTCTGTCAATTGCTAAAAAATTTTGAAATTTGAACGGCAGATTTCGAGATTAACTCCCTTTAAATTTATCCAGCCTCATCCATATAATTTTGGCGGTATCGTTGTGGGCGAAGTTTACTTGCCGCAAGCCAATCCGGACGGATTGCTCGATCATGTGCTGATTCACGTCCCGGCCGGTATCGACGACGACATACGCCGGGTCGTGGGAACGTTAAAAACGGTCAAAGGCTTTGACGGCCAGGAATGGCGCTTGATGTTGGAGCATATCGGCCAGCGCAACGACTTCGAAAACGTCTCGCCTATCGTCCGGACCGCCAGTGTTTGGCAGTCGCAAACGCCGTATCTACATCCGTGGCATTGCAAAAAAGACTTTGACGTACCGGCACAGATTCGGCGGGAATGTCGGGAGCGCAAATTACCGGAACCGATAGAAATTCTGCCCATCCCGACCATCAAGCCGCACGGCCGCGAGCTACGCCCGATCGACTTTCACCGCTTTAGAAGCAAAAGAGGCCTAGTGCAGCCGGATACCCGAGGCTCGTTCTGGCAACTGACGTTCGCCGAACCACTTACCGGCCCGCTGGCATTGGGCTTTGGCTGTCATTTTGGTTTGGGCTTGTTTGCTCCAGTAGATACAGATGGATAAAAGCTCACCACAACCCCATAAGCCCCCGCAAACTCTTCTCCACCGCCGCCAGTTCCTCGGGGGTGACGGTGGCGAGCGGGCCTTCGCCGAAGCGGGAACGGTCGATGGCTCGAAGTTGTTCGGCCATGACGTAACTGGCGGCTTTCAGCCGGCCTTGCGGTGCAATCGGTATCCGTAGCGGCGCCAAGCTTGGCCGAAACTGGCTGGTCAACGGCACCACCACAATCGTGGGCAGGCCGCCGGTAATCATCGCGTTGTCCTGCAACACCAGCACCGGCCTGATCTTGCCGATTTCGGCGCCCTTGTCGGGATTCAGATTGGCGGTCCACACTTCGCCGCGCCTCATCATTCCCACCATTTTTCGTCGGGGTCGATACCGGCGGCGCGCTCTTCGGCAATCAAACGGTCCAGGCCATCGTCCGCCGCGTCGAAATCTGCGGCAATTTGCAGCGCTTCCGCCCTGGCTTGCGGATCGTTGGCCAAGGCGCGTGCCGCTTCCACCATTTCCGCCATAAACCGCTCGCGCTCGCGGCGGGCCAGGTATTCGGTGATCGCCAAGCGGGCGATTTCCGATTGGCTTTTGCCTTCCAGTTGGGCTTCGGCTTTGAGATTGGCTTCGACATCGTCGGGTAAACGCAGGCTGATGGCCGGCATGGCGGACTCCAGGTAATACGTTGATGATGACGAATTGTATTACAAAATGACTGACAACGAACGCCCGCCTGTCCAACTGGAACTACCGCTGCCCTTCCCGGAATTGTCCGGCGACATGCCGTTGCTGCCAGCGCGGATGATCAACGAATACCAGTACTGCCCGCGTTTGGCCTATCTGGAGTGGGTGCAGGGCGAGTGGGCGGCGTCGGCGGACACCGTGGAAGGCGACCATGCCCACCGCCGGGTGGACAAGCCGTCCAAAAGTTTTCCGGAAGCCGACGAACTGGACGACACCGAAAAACTGCACGGTCGTTCGATCACGCTGTCGTCCAATCGTTTGGGTTTGATCGCCAAACTGGACTTGATCGAAGCCGAGGACGGCGTGGTCACACCGATCGATTACAAACGCGGCAAGCGTCCGCATGTGGCGCGCGGCGCTTACGACCCGGAGCGGGTGCAACTCTGCGTGCAGGCCATGGTGTTGCGCGAACACGGCTACGTCTGCGAGGAAGGCGCGCTGTATTACGTGCAAAGCCGGGAACGGGTGCGGGTGGTGTTCGACGACGAACTGCAGCAACTCACCGCCAACGCCATCAACGGCCTGCGCCTGATCGCCGCCGGTGGCCACATTCCCGATCCGCTGCGGGACAGCCCGAAATGCTCCGGTTGCTCGCTGGTAGGTATTTGTTTGCCGGACGAAGTCAATTACCTGCGCCACGCCGACTTGGAGCCCCGGCCGCTGGCGGTGATGCGCGACGAAGCGCTGCCGGTTTACGTGCAGGCCTACAAAGCCAAGATCGGCAAAAAAGGCGAGGAACTGGAGATCAGCATCGACGACGAGAAAGTCCAGACCGCGCGGCTGGTGGATGTTTCCCAAGTCGTAGTGATGGGCAACGTCTACATCACCACGCCGTGTTTGCAGGACTTGATGAAGCGCGAAATCCCGGTCAGTTGGCAGGCAGCATTCCCCGGCCTCCCGCCGGGGCCTCATTGAAACATTTCGATTTAAAGGGGATGCAAACCTGCAAGCGGGCTAGCGATTTCGGCGACACGGTTTCATCTTGCCTACCCCAGCGGAATAGACGGCTAGCCCTGCCCTATCAGCAGGCGCAATTCGGCCAATTGGATTTGGGCGTCGTCGATTGCGAATCGGTCCAGTTTATTGCCGATTTCGGCGACCGCATCGCGGTAGCGGTTGTCGGTCAGGCTGCGGCGTAGTTGTTCCATCAAATCTTCCGCTGCGCCCAGATCGTGTTCCAAGGCGTGCGCCAGCTTTTCCAATACCGCAGCAACATCGGCCGGCGGTGTGGCTGCGCAGCTGTCCGCCACCGGGCCGGCAGTGCCGGTTGCCGCGAGCTTGGCAATTTCCGCCAGCAAATCGGCCAGCAAGGTTTCCATGCGTTGCAGTTCTGCCAAGTCTGGGCGCTGGTGTTGTTTCAATTGCTTGTCGATTTCGGCGGCCGCGTCGAACAAGGCCGCTGCGGCCAGATTGCCGCTGACGCCTTTCAGGGCGTGACAACGTTCTTCGGCGGCTTTCAATTGGTCGGCGTCGATCAGGCCGCGAATTTCGGCTACCGTACCGGAATAGTGCGCGGCAAAACGATGTAGTTGTTTACGATAGGCGTCGGCGTTACCGCCGATGCGGCGTATGCCCTGGGCAGCGTCTACTGCCGCCAAGGCCGCCAAATCGGCCGGGAGTTCCGCTGCCGGAATTTCGCTGCCGACGGCGACGCGTTGCGGCAACTCCACCCAGGTTGCCAGCGCAGACAGCAGCCGCTCCGGGTCGATCGGTTTGGTTATGTGGTCGTTCATTCCGGCCTCCAAGCTTTTTTCCACATCGCGCGCCATCGCATGGGCTGTCATTGCAATGATAGGGACTTTGGCGTAACGCCGGTCTCCGGTCAATTCCGCCAGATCCCGAATTCGGCGGCTGGCCTGCAAGCCGTCCAGCACCGGCATCTGAATGTCCATCAATACCGCATCGTAGTTCTGCTGCTGCACCATGATCACCGCCTCTTCCCCGTTCACCGCTTCATCGACTTGCATGGCGTGGCTGCGCAACAATTCCGAGGCGAATTCGCGGTTGATTTCGTTGTCTTCGACCAACAGCAGGCGAATGCCCTGCAACTGACGGGCATCGCCGGCGGCCCCGGTTCCAAGCTGTTTGAACTTGTCGGCCATGGCTTGCACCCGGCCGCGGCCCAATGCCGATAAAATCGCGTCCAGCAGCGATGACGGCGATACCGGCTTGACCAAAAAGCCGTCGATACCGGCGCGGCCGGCGGCATGCATCACGTCTTCGCTGCCGTAGGCTGTGACCATGATCACTTTCGGTTGCTGAGCCAAATCGGTATCCGACCGAATCCGGCGGATGGCTTCGTCGCCGTTCATGCCGGGCATTTTCCAGTCCATCAATACCACGTCGTAAGGTTCGGCGCCGGCTTGATGGATCCGATTCAGCGCGGCAGCGGCGCTGGCGGCGCAATCGATCCGCAAATGAAACGGCCGCAGCATGTCGGAGATGATTTCGCGGGAGGCGGCATTGTCGTCGACGACCAAGACCCGGACGTCCGCCAACAATGCACCGATGCTGCGTTCCATTGCCTGCTGGCGGGCCAGCGTTTCGCCGGCCACGCCCATTCGCACGGTAAAACAGAAGGTGGTGCCTCGGCCCGGCTCCGAATGTTCGATCCAAATCCGGCCGTGCATCATTTCCACCAGGGTTTTGCAAATAGCCAAACCCAGGCCGGTGCCGCCAAAACGGCGGCTGGTGCCTTGGTCGGCTTGGGTAAACTCCTTGAATAGTTTGTCTTTGTCGGCGGCAGACATGCCGATGCCGGTATCGCGCACCGAAATCCGCAAGTCTAGGGTTTCTTCGGTCTTGGCCGTACAGTAAAACGCCAATTCCAATTCGCCGGCGTCGGTGAATTTCAGGGCATTGCCGCAGAGGTTGGTCAAAATCTGACCAAAGCGCAACGGGTCGCCAACCAGCACCGGCGGGATTTGCGGGTCGTGCCGAATCAAAAACTCGATGCCTTTCAGGCCGGCTTGATAACCGATCATGTCGGCCAGTTGCTCCACCACACTATCGAAGCGGAATTCGATACATTCCAGCACCATCTTGCCGGCCTCGATCTTCGAGAAGTCCAGAATGTCGTTCAAAATGCCCAACAGCGCCCGAGCCGAGCTATGCGCCTTGGCTAAATAATTGCGTTGCGACGCATTCAAATCGGTTTGTAGCGCCAAATGCAGCATGCCCAGGACGCCATTCATCGGGGTGCGGATCTCGTGCGACATGTTGGCCAGAAACTGGCTTTTGGTTTGAGTCGCCGATTCGGCGGCGTCGCGGGCCTCCTTCAACGCGGCCTCTGCCTGGATTCGCAAGGTGACGTCTTCGTAGGTACTGACAAAGCCGCCGTCCGCTATCGGACCGCCGGCAATTTCGATCACCCGGCCGTCCAGCCGGGTACCGGTGAAGCGGTGCGGCCGGAAGTGCCTGACCTCATGGAAAAACTCGCCCAAGGCGCCGTCGGGATTTTCGAAGCGCAAGGCTGCGTCCGCCGAATCGAAGCGGACAAACTCGGCGTAGTCCCGCCCGGCCTGCAACATCGCCGCCGGATAACCGCGCACTTCGCTGAGTTTGCTATTCCATACCAGTAATTTCAGATCGGCATCGAACGCGATCAGTCCCTGCGACATGCTGTCCAGGACCGTGGCCAGCATCACGCTGTTGTGCGCCAATTTGGCGTTGGTGTCGGCCAGTTCGGCGGTGCGCGCCGCGACCCGTTCTTCCAGCGCTTCGTTGATACCGGCCAGTTGTTTTTCGTTGTCGGCCAACTGGCGGTTGGCGGCCAGTAGCTCCCGGTCGCGCGCCTCGATGGTGGCGATCATGGTGTTGAATGCGCGGTTCAAGGCACCGAATTCGTCGTCGCTGTCCACCGCCGCACGCAGCGTATAGTTTTTTTCGCTGTTGATGGTTTCGACCGTTTTTTTCAGTCGCATCAACGGTTCCGAAACCACCCGTTGCAAGCGGGACGCCAGTATCAGGGCGATGGTCGCCGACAAAGCGATGATCGCCGCAGCCGCCAATAGAAACTTGCGCCACAAGCCGATCAGTTCGTCCAGGCTGGCTTTGATCCAGACTTTACCGAGCGTCCGGCCGTCCCAGACGATGTCTTCGCCGACATTGCTGTAGCGGTCGTATACCACGACGCCGTCGTCGCCCAGCAGCCCCGGATACAGCGGCGGGCACGCCTCGTCGCGACGGTATTCGGCAAACAAATGATCGCTCTGATCGTAAATGCAGGCGGAGACAATGCTGCTTTTTACGCTGAGCGCGGCCAGGGTGCCGGAGGCGACAGCGCTGTCGTTGAAAGTCAGCGCCACCGTGCTGCGGTTGGCGACAATCCGTGCCAGGGATTGTATATCGCGGTCCATATCGGATTTGACGCGGATATGTTCGTAAGCGATGAAGCCGGCTCCGGCCAGCACTAACGCCACGCAACTGGTAGCCAACATGATTAGCACCAATTTGGTCTTGATGTTCATATCGCGTTTGATATCGGTCATGGCAAGATTCTCGCGCTCATCAGCGGACAATACGGGCTATTTCCATCAGCATAGCGTTGATTTTCAATTGGGCTTTTTGGGCAGCATCCGGATTGACGCTGAGCTTGACTTGCCCGTTCTCATGGTAAAAACCGATGGCACCGCCTCGCTCCGCAAAACCGTCGGCATCGCTGACCGTCAACACCGGATTGCCGCCAACCTCGCGCATCAGTGCCGGCAATTCCGCAACCGTGCGCTCGACGTACAAGATCTGGCACACGTGCGGATCGTCGACTCCCGACCAGATTTGCAGCAGGCGGCCTTTGGTATCGCGGCTGGCCAAATCGCTCAAGACATTGACGACCGCTTCCGAACCGACCACGCAAATATGCAACGCATCGCCGGCCGATGCCGGCCACTCGACAAACTTGGTGAAGTTATACAGGTAATTTGCCTTGGTCCGGACCTCGGCCAATTCGTCGGCAAAGCCGGTCAGGGTGGCGAAGCCGAGTGCCAAACCCAACACTCGCGCCGCCCGGCTGCCGTATCGCGCAGTTATCGAAGCGAAACCGGACATCAAAACTCCAACCGCGCAGTCAGTTTCAGCGTTAAGCCGGGGCCGGCCAAGGTACCCAGCGGCGAGCCGAAATTGGCCGAAGCGAAATCCGAGTTAAACGCCGCATAGTTTTTGAAATCGAACAGATTCAAAACGTCCAGTCGCAACTTCATCCGGGTGTCGCGCGGGGTATCGAAACTTTTGATCAACGCCACATCGACCTGGCGGTAGCCCCACCAATTGCCCGGAAAAATAAA
Organism: Methylomonas koyamae; assembly: GCF_006483455.1. Lineage (GTDB taxonomy): Bacteria > Pseudomonadota > Gammaproteobacteria > Methylococcales > Methylomonadaceae > Methylomonas > Methylomonas koyamae_B. The sequence continues at coordinate 104,661 of NZ_PPPU01000018.1, read as the reverse complement.
GTCCTCGCCGCGCGGCGTGAAAGTATCGAATCGGCAACCGCCGCCGGTGCAATTGATGCCGGAACGGGTCTCGGGGGTGGCCAAGGTTAACTTGGTGGAGAATATCAAATCCCACGGCAAATCCACACTGCCGCTGGCGACGATTTTATGTTTGCGCACCCCGGCAGTGTCCAGCCAGCCGATGCCGTGGGTATTGGGATACTCGAACAGATAACTGCTGTTGTCGACAAAGGACTGCGGTTTATTCTCTTCCGAATCGGTAAAGGTATAGGCAAAGGTCATGCCCCAGCCGCTGTCCTTGCGGTAGGGCTTTTCGGCTTTCAGAAAGATCGAATTGGTTTTGGTCTGCACCCCGTTATCGAACAATATCACTTGGCCGAAGCCCGGCAATGCCTGAAAAGTGCCGCCGAAAGCCGATCCCGGCGCGAAAAAGCTGCCGTCGGCATTGCGACCGCCCAACAGCCCGACCAGACCGTTGTAGCTGACCACGTGCGAGAACGCGATTTCGGCGAACCAGTCGCCGATCCGGTTACGCATGCCCAGGCTGAATTGGTCGGAGAACGGGGTTTTCAGGTTGTTGCGGACTAAATTGATTTCGCGGCTGGTCCCCGGAACGGCGCCGGTCAGCGCCGTCAACTGTGCCGGCGAGTAATTCAGATACGCAGGGTTCCAGGGAATGCAGTCCGCCGCCGCCGCGCAATCGTAGTTCGGGTCGCCCAGAAAATTGACGCTGTAGCCGGGATAAGTGCCTTTGGTCTGTTCCAGTTGCAAAACGTCGTAAATATTGCGGTCGTAGGCCCTGGCAAAGCCGCCGAACACAATGTGGCGCTGGTCGGCCAGCAAGTCGTAGGCAAAACCCAGGCGCGGCGCGAAATTGTTGCTGTCCGCGCTGCGGTTGTCGCCGCTGCTGATGAAATTTTCGATGTCGTAACCGGCGTTGGCTTTCGCAATGTTGCTCCAGTTGCGCAACGCACCGGCGACGTCGGCCGGCGTCACGAAATTCAGATAACCCGGGTTGTACTCGTAGTCCCAGCGCAGGCCCAAATTCAAACTCAAATGCTTGTCGACCTGCCAGTCGTCCTGCAAATAAACCCCGAACTGGGTAACGTCGCTGGCAGTACTGCCGTCGCCGGCGCCGGCCAGCGCCGACGCCCAGCGCACCCGGTAAGGATTGCCGGCCGGGTTGTTCAGGTTAAAACTGAACTGCGGGTGATACGGATCGCGTTCCAGCGCGCTGAGTTCGATCTGTTTCAGTTTGACGCCGAGTTTGGCGACGTGGTCGCCGTACCAGTGTAAGTTGCTAAAGGTCAAATCGTCTTGCAAGCCTGGTCCGATCTGGCCCTTCTGCTGATAGTTGGTGGAGCCGCCGGCATTCAGCACGGCGCGGCTGGACAAGGTATTTGCCAGCAGGCTGCCGTCTAAGCGTTGCAGCACTATGCCCGGCGAGTTTTCCGCCGGCGTTTGCTGCCAATTGGCGTCTTCGTAGGTAAAACGGGCTTCGTTGACCCAATGTTCGGCCCGGTACTGGTATTTGAAATCCAGGCGTTTCTCGCTGTTGCCTTTTTCCAGCGCATAAGGCTGCGTATTGATGCCGCCGATTCCCAACGACTCGGTCTCGTCGCGGAATTTGAATGTGGCTTCGATCAAATGCCGGGTACCGATCGCCCAATCCAATTTCCCGAAAAACAGATCTTGTTCGAACGGCCGGTTGAATTCGCCCAACAAGGGCTGATAGGCGGCCGGAACCGGGCCGCCGTCCCCTGCGGCAACGTTGGCGAAATCGTCGTTGACCTTGCGCTCGTAAGCCATGAAGTAATGCGCCACGTCCTTGACGATAGGTCCGCTCAAGGTCACGCCATACTGCGCCTGTTCGGTATCGCGCTTGCCGGTAAGCTGTTCGCTGGGGGTGGCGGCCCGTAAATCCTGGTTGGTATGGTCGTAAAAGGCCTCTCCCTGAAACCTATTGCCGCCGGATTTGGTTTGAACCGAGACCGCTGCGGCGGCGACTTGGTCGAACTCGGCTTTATAGTTCTGACTGATTACCTTGTATTCGGCCACGGCCGATTCCGGAAACACGTTGCCCTTACTGGAATCCTGGCCGGCCACGCCGCCTCGCACCACGTAGTTTTTCTGGCTGACGCCGTCGATGAACAGGTTGACGCTGTCCGGCCGCTGTCCGCCGCTCTGCAACCGGGTGGCGCCGTCCTCGCCGTTGACGACATTGACGCCGGGGGCCAGGTCGGCGTAATTCAGGAAATTGCGGTTGACTTGCGGCAAACGCTGCATTTGCTCCGGCGTCAGATAAGTCGCCAGTTCCGACGAATTCTGTTCGGCCGGATTGCCGGCGGCAGCTGCGCTTTCCGGATCGAGCGAAATGTCGAGTAAGGCGGTCTGGCCGACCTGTAAGGTCAACTCCTGTGAGGTCTGCCGTCCATCCGGTGCCTGCACCGAAAGCCGGTAACGGCCGGGTTTTAACGCCATCAGCACATAGGAGCCGTCATCGCGGGAAAAGGTGCGGGTCGAGAAACCGCGTTGCAAGCTGGTGACGATGATTTGAGCGCCGGCCGGGCTAATGCCAGCGCCGGACAGCACTTGGCCGCGAATCATGGCCGCGCTGACGTCGGCACGGCTGGCCGTCGAAGCGATCAGCCCGTAACAGGCTAGTGCGATGGTTAACCGGGGCGTTTTTCGATGCATTCCTTGTTCCGGTTTGAGTGCCCGCAGCCGCCGTTCAGGCCCCGAGAGTTTGCGGTTTAATCGGCATCTTGCGCCGATAGGGGCTTGGGCAGCGGTTTGCCCAAGTAATAGCCCTGGGAAAAATCGAAACCGAGCTGCTTGGCCTTGAGTTGAATGTCGGCGCTGCCGACGTATTCGGCCACGGTACGCATGCCTAAACGGCGCGCCGCATCGACGATAACTTGAGCAATGGTTTCCGAATCCGGATCGTCGATGATACTCATGATGATCGAGCCATCTATTTTCAAATAGTCGATTTTCAAGCGCAGCAAGTGCACGAAATTGGAGTAGCCGCTGCCGAAGTCGTCGATTGCGAATTTACAGCCGTAGGTTTTCATCCGGTCGACGAACAGGCGTATTTCTTCGTAGTTTTCGATACCCTCGGTTTCGGTAATTTCCAATACAATCCGCGGACCGACACCGGGTTGCGACAGTTTTTGGTCGATGAAGGCCACGGTGTTACTGTCCAGAATGTCTTCCACCGTCAAGTTGATTGCGACCTCGCCGCTGCACTTGTCCAAAATGGCTACGGCCTGTTCGAAGATTGCTTTGGTCAACGCCGCATATTGCCTGGACAGTTTGGCCGCCCGCAAAAAGGTCGGCGCGATAACCTCGCCGTCCTCGTCTATCATCCGCATCAAGGCCTCGTGCTTGCAGACCTGTCCGCTGACATTATCGACAATCGGTTGAAAAAACGGCACGATGCGGCCGTCGGTCAACGCGCGCCGGATCTTCTGGCTCCAGCGGATGTTGTCTTTGTAATGCGATTTGATTTCCATCTGGTCGGTGTAGACCAAATAATCGCGCCGCTCTATCCGCGCCCGCTCCAAGGCCAAAGCGGCATGAGTGTAAGTGTTGTCCCGACCGAAACAGATGCCGGCTGTGACGCGGATATTGATTTTGTCGTCGCCGCAATCGACGGCCACCGATTCCAACTGATTAAGTATGGTGGCAATCAAGCTTTCGAAGCCGGCCGCGTCGCCCTGCTTTTCGGAAAACAGGGCGAATAAATCGCCGCCGATCCGGTAGGCCGAGGCACGCCCCGCCGTCATTTTTTGCAAGCGGGCGCCAATTTCGAGCAAGACTTTGTCGCCGTTGCACAAACCGTAGAAATCGTTAATCGCTTTGAACTGGTCGATGTTAATCATGCCGAGCATCGCCCGGCTGGAGGCCTTGCCCAAATCCTGCATGAGCTTGACCCGGTTCGGCAAGCCGGTCAACGCATCGGTGGTCTGCTGCCGGATCAGCTCTTCCTGCTTGATCAGGTAGGTGACATTAACGCTGGTCGAGATGAATTCGCGAATGCTGCCGTCGGCATTCAGAATCGGCACGATGGTGTTGTTGACGTAAACCTCCTCACCCGATTTGCTTAAATTGCAAAAAGTACCGCGCCATATGGCGCCGGACAGGATGGTGCTCCATAACTCGCGAATCAAGCCGGGAGGCGTACTCGGGTCGGCGATCACCCGGTGAGTTTTGCCGATCAACTCCTCGCGCGAGTAGCCGTAGGTTTCGACGAAGGCATCATTGACGTAAGTGATCACGCCTTGCGGATCGGTTCTGGAAACGATATTGGAGACGTCAGCGGCGTGCTTGTATTCGTTTAGCCGCTCGACGCGGCCTTCCAACACCTTGCGCAGACGGCCGAGTTCGAGGTGGGTTTTGACTCTGGCGCGGACCTCGTCGATATCGAACGGCTTGGTGATGAAATCGGCGGCACCCAACGAAAAACCGCGAATTTTTTCGCCGGATGCGTCGACGATCGTCACGAACAGGATCGGAATGTTGCAGGTCTTGGGACTGCTTTTCAGCCACTTGCACACTTCGTAGCCGTCCATTCCGGGCATTTTGACGTCCAGTAGTACCAGATCCGGCGGCGTCGGCCCTTGTGCCAACTCCACCGCTTTGGGGCCGTCGGTCGCAACCAGAATACTGTAGTCGTCTTTCAACGCTTCGAGGAGACCGTGGATGTTTTCGGGTAAATCGTCTACAACCAAAATGGTGGGCCTAGCGCTAGGCACTGCACAGTCGTCTCTGCTCATTGGTGTAATCGGCGTGGGGGATGTTGTGGGCTAAAATTCCCTAATTATAGTCGCCCATAACGTTTCCGATAGGCGGCCAGCTCCAAGTGTACTTCAACCCGGGCCATCAAGATTTCCGGCACTACCGGCTTAGTCACGTAATCCACGGCACCGAGCGCGAACCCGCGGCCTGCTTCCTGGGCTTCGGCGGCGGCCGTCACGAAAATCACCGGAATGCCAGCGGTACCCGGTTGGCTCCGCAGGCGTCGCAACACTTCGTAACCGTCCATTTCCGGCATCATGATGTCCAGCAATATCAAATCTGGCGGCGGCACGTGGCCGGCGATCTCCAGAGCTTTACTGCCACTGGTCGCCGCTTGGATCGCATATTTTCCACGCAGAATATTCAGTAGCGTGTGCAGATTTTCGTGAACATCGTCGACAATCAAAATTCGGGGCTTATCGGGATTGGTATCGATCATGAGCAGTAAGGAAGTCAATGCGAAGCGATATACCGCTGATCTTTAAGCGACATAATTACAAAACAAGGTTAGCCAATGTTCCGCCGCACCGCAATTGGGAGCCTCTCGTCAACGCTGAGTCCAGACCGAATCTCGTAACGCCGGCAACCCGGCAGTGACAGGAACACACTCCTCGATTGCAATTGCCCGCCGTATGAATTATTCTATTGAGCTTAAGTCAGCAAGCTGCATGCCAACGTACTACATTAGCACGCCATGACTGACCGAGATTTTGGAGAGATGGCCGAGCGGTCGAAGGCGCACGCCTGGAAAGTGTGTATACGGAAACGTATCGAGGGTTCGAATCCCTCTTTCTCCGCCAAACTTTGATCCGACCACGGATCAGACCCTTTAAAAACCCGCAAACCGCATGGTTTCGCGGGTTTTTTATTGTGACATCGCTATCAGCCGGCTGAATCCAGTAAAGCTGCGCGCATCAAACTCGCATTGTGCATCTAAATACGCCTACGCAGCAGCACATTAGCCAACGCCAATCCATCGAAACGTTTGTTTTGTCTACAATGTTATGCGGCTGCGCACCTTACAGCCGGATCATACGCTTGACTTCAGCGTAGCGCTCGCCAGCATGACGCTACACTTTGCCATTTATTTTCAATACATTGACGGAAACGCAAATCCGTTTTTAAACAGAATCGGTCTCTATCCATCATCAGAAACATGAACCATCTTCAACCTGCCAAAACAGTCACGTACGCATTTTGCACGTATAACAGGGCGGGCAGGTTAGCTAAATTGCTATCAGCAATCCGCTCGCAAACCTGCCCGGCGCCATTCGAGATATTGGTAGTAAACAATAACAGTTCCGACCAAACGACTGAGGTGTTAGAGGAATTGTCCGCGCTACCCGGAATCCGGTTACGCTGGGTGACCGAACCGGAACCCGGTATAGTTGCAGCCAGGAACCGTTGTCTGAATGAGGCGATCGACTCGGATATACTGGTATTCATCGATGACGACGAGATTCCACAACCCGGTTTGCTCGAAGCCGCTTACGATGCCATCGTCAATGAGGGCGCAGACTGCGCCGGCGGAAGAGTCGTTGTCGACTTCGCCGACCTAAACCGGCCTGAATGGCTAAGAGACGAATTGTTGGGCTTTCTGGCTGAGACTGATTATGGGGATGAGCCGTTTTGGATCAGTGACAAGCAAACTCCGCTTTGGACGGCAAATATCGCTTACAACATGCGCCTTTTTCGCGACAATCCACATCTGCGGTTTGACAAACGCTACGATCGGGTCGGAAAGGCGGTTGGTGGCGGAGAAGACGTCATCATGTTTGATGCTTTACTAGCCGCAGACTGCCGGATTCGATATCGTCCGGATATGGTCGTACTTCATTCAGTGGAAGCGTGGCGATTAAAACGCCGATATTTTTTAAAACTACATTTTGTATCGGGATACAAGAACGCGTATAACCAAACAACCGAATTCCCGCGCAGTTATTTCGGCATACCTCCTTTTTTAATTTTTAAAACAATCAAGTTATTTTCGATTTGGCTAACGTCCGCATTAAAAAGCCGGGAGATTAACATTAGAAAACTGATGAATTTCACCCACTCCAGCGGTTTGATATTCGGTTATTTCAAGCGATGGCAACAAACCAAATTAGATTCAGATAATCAGTCTTGAGAAAATCGTGCGCGACATTGTTGTTCTTATATTTTTAACAGCCTGCATAATCGCTGCACTAAAAAAGCCGTGGTGGGGCGCTCTTTCTTTAGCCATATTCAGCTACTTGAACCCGCATGCCTACGCCTGGGGATTTGTCCGTTCGCTACCGGTATATTACGTACTGTTTCTCGTCGTCACTGTCAGTACCATTGCGACAAAAGATAAACAGCCAATACCGAAAGATTGGCGCATTCCTGCCTTCCTATTTCTTTGGGTTTATTTTATTTTCACGACCACGCAGGCCCCGCTACAAGATATTGCATGGACCAAGTTTTGGTTTATTTGCAAAATATTTATACCTTTTTACTTTACCTGGGTATTAATTAATACTAGAGAAAAACTTTATTATTTGATTTCCACCATAGGCGCATCAATTGGCGTTGTAGCCGTTAAAGGCGGTATTTTCGCCATCGTTACCGCATTCGGCCACCGGGTTTATGGCCCACCCAATACTCAATTCGAAGATAACAATTTGTTCGCGGTAGCCATGCTGATGGCCATACCGCTATTATTAGTCTGGGAAAAGGAATTGACCAAGAAATGGCTTAAAACCGGCATCTTGTTATCCGTTCCGATTATTTATGCTGCTTCGTTATCTTCTTGGTCGCGCGGCGCCCTTTTGACCATGATCGCCTTGACGTTAATATTAATTTCAAATAGTAAGCGTAAATTCATGACGATACCCATCGTGATTGTTGGAATCATAGCGGTAATACCGGCTATGCCCGAGGAATGGTTCGGACGCATGCATACTTTGGAAACCTACGAAGAAGACTTATCCGCGATGTCTCGAATCGAAGCCTGGACCGACGGCTGGAACTACGCATTGAGCCACCCATTCACCGGTGCCGGATTCGACGGCTGGATCCATGTCACCATGCGGGACTGGCATAGCTCCTATATAGAGATGCTTGCCGAACACGGCTTTGTCGCATTTGGAGTCTGGTTATCGATGGTCCTGGGTAGCGTTATAAGCTTGACGAGTCTAATACGGCAGGCAAAACGGATTGAAGGGATGGACTGGGTTGTCCATTACAGCTCCATGGTTAGAGCGTCGATTATTTGTTATATGGTGGGTACTGCATTTCTTGGCCTATCGTATTGGGACTTGATCTATCATTTAATATTTATATCGGTATTAATAAAACAATTTGCGCTTCGAGACTTTTCCGAGAAAGAAAAATTCGCTGCCGAACAGCTTAGAACGAACAAAAAGCCAGCCATAGACCGAGCCTTAAACTCAACCATTGATTAGAGATGGAAAAAACACTAATATCGCTCTATAGTAGTTCCATTATTGCTTTCTGCTTTGCCCTTACCGTTATAATTCTCGCGCTCTGTAATTACTCAAGAACCGGACCGGGCATACAGCGAGAAATAGAAAAAAGATTTGGCTACTATCTTTTATACGCCATTGCCAGACTGATTTTTTGGCTATTTATCATATTCTTTCTAACATCACTACCAGGTACCGTAGCCGTTTATACTCTTTCGAGAACCTCCACTCTGATAGACTTTAATTTTGTTAGCAATCTGATGGGCTGCATCTTTTCCAGCACAATCATCACGCTTTATTTTTTTTTACACCAACTACTGTATAACCCGGGAAGCATTCAACTGTCTTTCCAATATCGATTTTCGCGACTATTCTTTCTGTGGAAGCTTTTATCTCCCAATTTAATTAAATTTTGCAAAAATTTTCTGTTGGCGTTTTTTGTTTCAGGTTGGATATCTGCGTTTTATTTTTCAACCGCTGAAGGCGAACTGTCATTTTTAATTTATATAGCGGGGTTAGCCGCTTTATATACATACATTCACTGTGCAGCTAGCGAAAAAGAACCGGCCGTAATTCAGTCGACCAAACAAAATAAAATGAACGTTGTCATGATAGGGGCCGACACGTTACGTTGCGATCGTATCGGCGGCAACGGTTATCCACGGAATCTGACACCCAACATAGACAAATTACGCTCTCAAGGCGTCAGCCTAAAAACTTGTATTACACCTCTCGCCAGAACCGCCCCCAGCCTGACTTCGCTGCTCACCGGCCTCTGGCCGCAAAATCACCGCATACGCGATAACTATCCGTCCGAATCGGATTGCAAATTGCCCCAACCCTCATTAATTGATTTGCTCAATCAACACGGCTACCTGACAGCCGCCATATCCGATTGGTGTGGTGCCGATTTTGCAAAACTGAGTTTTAATTTTTCGGAACTCTCTGTAGCCGAAGACCAATGGAATATTAAACTATTACTAAGGCAAGGCTCTTCTTTGATTAGAAACGTTTTGTCTTTATTTACCAAAAATCCGCTCGGAAAACGTTTTCTACCGGAGTTCTATTACTTGGCCGGCTCGCCTTTAACCCGCCAAATGGGACGCGAGTGTAGAAACTATCTAAAGCGTTGCGGCCAAAAATCGCAACCTTTTTTCATTAACTTATTTACGTCGGCCACCCACGTTCCCTTCAATTCGGAATATCCTTATTACAATTTATTTACACCGGCGGATTACAAAGGCGAATCGCGGTTTATTATGACCAGACTGGCATCCGCCGAAGAAATTATTGAAAAACAAGAAAAAAACGCCGATTTTTTCGATATCCAACAAATCAATAATTTATACGACAGTTGTGTAAAACAATTCGACGACGAAGTTGGCAGGATAGTGGATTATATCGAGCATTCGGGTTTGGCCGACAATACGATAATAATTATTTACAGCGACCATGGCGCCGACTTCTTCGAAACCGGGTGCTGGGGACAGGGAAATACGTTAGTCGGCAACGACCCGAGCGGCCGGATTCCTTTGATAATCAAAGGCCCTGGCGTTCCGAGCGGCATTGATTTTACATCGGTCACGCGCTCTATTGACGTGATGCCGACCTTACTGGAACTGTTGGACCTGCCGGTGCCGGCCAACATCGACGGTATCAGTTTGGTGCCCTATCTCGAAACCCGGACGTCTCCGGAACTTTTCGCATACCAAGAAACCGGAGTCTGGCTGGGACGAATTCCCGGATTACATCCACGGCAGATTTTTTATCCGAATATCGTCGAGTTATTGGATATCCCTAATAAAAAAACCGGGACGCTGGTAATCAATGAGCAACTTTATCCTACCGTCATCCAGGCCAAAAACAGGTCTATCCAAAATCACAAGTGGAAACTGATTTACATTCCAACCTACGACGGCCCCGTTTACCAACTTTATGACTTAGAAAACGATCCTTATCGCGATGTTACGGATCAATTCCCGCTGATATTTGCAGAGTTGAAATTACTGCTGGATGCACACATTGCAAACGATTCGTTAATCGCTGCTCATTGATCTCGCTCAAGCGTAGTACTCTGCGAAAATGGGCGACTTTATAGAGGCTCGACACTCACTTGCCGAGTGCCAATAATCGAAAATATTAAGTACCGACCGGCATCCACAAATTTTGCCGAACTGGAAGTGTTTGCCGACAAAGGATTCATCCGAGCCGCCAGATTTGTAGTTCCGACCATAAAGCATGCCGGAACTCAAGTTACCGCTATACGTTTGAAAAGCCTCAGCGGGAACGATAGTAGTCCAAATACCATTCAACAAAGCGCTGTATGCCCTGCTCTATGCTGGTATTGGGTTTGTAGCCGACATCGCTCACCAAGGCTTCGACATCAGCGTAAGTGTCGGGGACATCGCCGGGTTGCAACGGCAACAACTCTTTCTCCGCCGTTTTGCCCAAAAACCGCTCCAGCGTCTCGATGTAGGCCATCAGCTCCACCGGATTTTGGTTGCCGATATTGTAAACGCGCCACGGCGCTTTACTTGTACCAGGATCCGGATTCGATCCGTCCCAGTTGAGATTGGCCTGCGCGTTATGATCCAAGGTGCGCATGACGCCTTCGACGATATCGTCTATGTAGGTGAAGTCTCGCCGATGTTTACCGTAGTTAAATACCTTGATTTTTTCACCCGCCAAAATGGCTTTGGTGAATAGGAACAACGCCATGTCTGGCCGCCCCCAAGGCCCGTAAACGGTGAAGAAGCGCAATCCGGTAGTTGGAAGCTGATACAGATTACTGTAGGTATGCGCCATTAATTCATTTGCCTTTTTTGAGGCGGCATACAGGCTTAATGGATGGTCGACATTGTCATGCACTGAAAACGGCATCGACTCGTTAGCACCGTAAACCGAACTACTCGAGGCATAAACCAGATGTTCGACCTTATGGTGTCGACAACCTTCCAAGATATTGATAAAGCCGACAATATTGCTATCAATATAGGCATGGGGATTTTCCAACGAATAGCGTACCCCCGCCTGAGCCGCTAAATTGACGACTTTTTGCGGTTGGTACTTCTTGAAAACCGCGTCCATTCCGGCCCGGTCGGCAATATCCAACCTTATATCGGTAAACCCGGAATGATTTTTGATTCTATCCAAACGGCTGAGTTTGAGATTCACGTCATAATAGTCGTTGAGGTTATCGATGCCGATAACTTCGTCACCGCGTTCCAACAACTTAACAGCCAAATGGTTACCGATAAAACCGGCTGTGCCGGTCACCATAATTCTCATGTTTACAACCTTGCGTCGGTTTGATCGGCCGGAAATAAATATTTCAGATCGTAGACTATCGCCTGCGGCGTACCAAGAGCTCTGATCGCGGAGATCGGCATTTGCCGGAACTGATCGTGGGCTACCGCCAGGATGATTGCATCGTATTTGCCCTTATCGGGCTGCTGGACTGGAGAAATACCGTATTCGTGCCGAGCTTCATCAGCGTCGACCCAAGGGTCGTAAATGTCGACATTGACGCCGTAAGTCTGCAATTCGGCCACAATATCCACTACTCGGGTATTGCGAATATCCGGGCAGTTTTCCTTAAACGTCAAACCCATGATCAGTACGTTGGCTTCCTGAACGTGAATCCGTTTTTTTAGCATCAACTTGACCAGTTGCGACACCACGTATACGCCCATACCGTCGTTAATACGCCGGCCGGACAGGATGACTTCCGGGTTGTAACCGATCGCTTGGGCCTTGTGGGTCAGATAATAAGGATCCACGCCAATGCAATGACCGCCAACCAAGCCGGGTCTGAACGGCAAAAAATTCCATTTGGTACCGGCTGCCAGCAAGACTTCCTCGGTATCGATACCCAATTTATTGAAAATTAAGGCCAGTTCGTTAATTAAAGCAATGTTGACGTCGCGCTGGGTGTTTTCGATGACTTTGGCGGCTTCGGCCACTTTAATGCTGCTGGCTTTATGGGTTCCCGCAGCGATAATACTCTTATAGAGGGCGTCGACTTTTTCGGCAATTTCCGGGGTCGAGCCGGAAGTCACCTTCAAAATATTTGTCACCCGATGCAGTTTGTCGCCAGGATTAATCCGCTCGGGGCTATAGCCGACGAAGAAATCCTGATTGAATTTCAATCCGGAAACCCGTTCCAATATCGGCACGCAGACTTCTTCAGTCGCCCCCGGGTAGACCGTCGACTCGTAAACGACGATATCGCCTGGTTTGACGACCTTGCCGAGCAAATCGCTAGCTTTCTGCAGAGGCGTCAAATCGGGTTGCTTATGTTCGTTGATCGGGGTGGGAACCGTGACAATGTAAACCGAACAATCGGCGATATCCTGCAAATCCGCGCTGTAAGTCAGTCTAGTGGCTGCCGCCAGTTCCTCTCCGCTGACTTCAAGAGTATGATCCCGGCCGGCGCGCAACTCCTCGATACGATGCCGATTGATATCGAAACCGACCGTCGGATACTTCCGACCAAACTCCACTGCCAACGGCAATCCGACATAGCCCAGACCAATCATGCCAATCTTAACGTTGTCCAACATCAACTAAATCCTCCACTACCGCACTGGTACTTTTTGAGTTCGCTATTTCTTGGCGATACAACCCCACGCCATCAACCAGGCTTGAGAAAGGTAACTATCGGCCGTTTTAGGCAGCCCCCCTTTCAAGACCATTTCCAAAGTATGATTGATGATGCCAAAAAAGTAAGTGTAGGCGAGTAACGGATCAATGGCCTTAATTTCGCCGTCTTTGACACCGTTCTGAAAAATGCGCTTGATTTTGACAAACGCCGCCGTATCCAATAAAGGTTTCGGTTCGGCCAGAAACTCATCGCTGTTTACAAACAACAGGAACTGCACCACTTCCGGCGCGTCGTCGGTTAAACGGAATAATAAGTCTACTATTTCCCGCAGTTGTTCCGCCGCTTTACGGTTACGACGGCGAATATCGTCGACCGATATGCTCAGACTATCGAGAATATTCTCGTGTAAAGTCTGAGCGATCGCTTGTTTGGTTTTGAAAAACTGGTTGATACCGCTATTGGTTCTAATGCCCAGGGCATTCTTAATATCGGTCAACGAAGTATTGAAATAGCCTTTTTCAGCAAATAGTTTCAATGCCGCTTGCAATACTTCGTCCTGACTGACCGTTTTTTTCAGCTCAATCTCTGATGTCGATTCTAATTCTTGTTCCATGCTCTTTTATACAGCTTTACCTGCTGTTTACTCTCTGTTATTGCAGTATTAATACCGCTTTATTATTTTATTCGCTAATGGTGGAAAACGCCGCCACCAGGTAATTGACCATCGACCACAACGTCAATATTGCCGACAAGTATAATAGCCAATAACCTATCGAGTTGATCGGCAGACCGAACAAGTCTTCCCGGTACAACAACAAACTGACCGCGGTCATTTGTGCCGTGGTTTTCCATTTTCCCAATAACGACACCTTAACCTTGGCGCGTTGACCGATTTCCGCCATCCATTCTCTTAACGAGGCTATGGCAATCTCCCGGCCGATGATAACGGCTGCTGGTACCGCCAGGAAAGGATTACCTTGCTCCTGCACAATCAACACCAGAACGATCGCCACCATCAATTTATCGGCCACCGGATCCAAAAAGGCGCCGAAAGCCGTTTGCATATTCATTTTTCTGGCCAAGTAACCGTCCAACCAATCGGTAACGCCGGCTATCAAAAAAATCAGCGTGCAGGCGATATTCGAATACTGCCAAGGTAAATAAAACACAATGGCCAGCAACGGGATCAATGCAATCCTCAGCAAAGTCAAGTAAGTCGGAATTGTGAATCTAATGGCCATCTTGGTGGTGAAACGTATCGTAAATCCGCTGTGCTAATTGTCGGCTAATGCCATCTATACTGGCCAAAGCGTCCACGCCTGCACTGGACACTCCCTGCAAACCGCCGAACTGTTTCAGCAGAACCTGTCTTCTTTTCGGCCCCAGTCCGGCGATATCCTCCAATACCGATTGCTTATTGACTTTACCGCGCCGCTGTCTATGGCCGGTTATAGCAAAACGATGCGCCTCATCGCGAATCTGCTGAATCAACAGCAAAGCCGACGCTCCCGGCGTTACGTCCAATGGCTGTTGATTACCGACCAGAATAATTTTTTCCATGCCGGCTTTGCGATCGGGCCCTTTGGCAACCCCAACTATCATAACATCGTTTATCTCCAATTCGGCCAAAGCCTTTTCCGCTTCAGCGACCTGGCCTTTACCGCCGTCGATAAACAAAATATCCGGTGCCCGATGTTCACCTTGCTTCAAGCGCTTGAAGCGTCGGGAAACGGCTTGATAGATCGCAGCATAATCGTCGCCCGGCGCAATGCCTTCGATATTGAAGCGGCGGTAATCGCTCTTCACCGGCCCATCCCGATCGAACACCACGCACGATGCAACGGTCTGCTCGCCTTGAGTATGACTAATATCGAAACACTCCAACCGGCTCGGGATCAGATCGCAACCCAATTCCTGTTGCAAACTGGCGAATCGGCCAAACAATCCTTGTTTATCCGCCAAGCGGGCGCTCAACGCATTTTCGGCATTGGTAACGGCCATCTGCAGCCATTTCAGACGTTCCCCGCGCACATTGCTCGAGATGGCCACCGCGTGCTTGGCCTGCTCGGCCAAGACCTCGGCGACCAAAGCTGATTCCGGCAAGGCGTGGCTTACGATCAACTCCTGCGGCACGGTTTTTTCCAAGTAATATTGGGCGATAAAGGCCTGCAATATTTCCTCCGGCTGGCTTTCTTCCAACATCTTCGGAAAAAACTGGCGATTGCCCAAGTGCTGGCCGTTGCGAATGTAAAATACCTGCACGCAGGCCATGCCGGTTTTTGCGGCGCAGGCGACAATATCGACATCGCCGCGTTCGCCCTCCACGCATTGTTTCTCCAGCACCGCTCGCAATCTGGCGATCTGATCCCGGTAAATCGCTGCTTGCTCGAACTCCAGTTCTGCGGCGGCAAGCTCCATTTTGGCAACCAAGCGATCGATCAACAATCCGCCCTTCCCCTCCAAAAACAATATCGTGTTTTCGACGTCGGCGGCATATTGCACTGTGCTGACCAAGCCAACGCAAGGCGCGGTGCAACGTTCGATCTGGTATTGCAAACATGGCCGGGAGCGGGCGCTGTAATAAGAATCCTCGCATTGCCGGACCGGGAATATTTTCTGCAGCAACTTCAAGGTTTCCTTAACCGCGCTGGCGCTCGGATAAGGCCCGAAATATCGGCCGCGCCGTTTCTTGGCGCCTCGATGAAACGTCAGTTGCGGAAAATCGTGAAAACTGGAGATAAAAACGTAGGGATACGATTTGTCGTCGCGCAAACTGATGTTGTAACGCGGTTTGTACCGCTTGATCTGCTGGCTTTCCAGCAGCAAAGCTTCGCCCTCGGTATGAGTAACGGTGACCTCGATCCCGGCCACTTTAGCCACCATGGCCTGCTGCTTGGGTGAAGCGGCGTTGGTCCTGAAATAACTCGACACCCGGTTCTTCAGATTCTTGGCCTTGCCGATGTAAATGATCTCGCCTGCCGCGTCCAGCATTTTGTATATGCCTGGACGCTGGGTCAGCGTTTTGATGAACGCCTTGGCATCAAAGCCGGCCGGGTCGGTATCAGTCACGGCCAATCAGCAACGAACGAACGGTCGAAAACACTTCGGCCAGCATTGTCGGGCTTAAACGCTTGGTCTGCACATTGTAGCGGCTGCAATGATAGGAACTGACCAAGGTGTTGCCATCCGGCAATTGAAACAACGAGTGATGGCCGAATTTGGCAGCGTTGCTTTTCAAGCCATAAGCACGCAGTACGGCTTGGTGGGCGATATTACCCAAAGCCAAAATCACCGAGCGCTCAGGCAAGGCCTGGATTTCCGCTGCCAAATAGTGATTGCACCGTTTTATTTCATCGCCGGTGGGTTTATTTTGCGGCGGCAGACACTTGACGGCATTGGTGATCCGGCAGTCGGCCAAGACCAGTCCGTCGTTCAACGCGGCAGACTCCGCCTGATTGCTAAAACCGTGATCGTATAACGCTTGATAAAGCAGCAAGCCGGCATAGTCCCCGGTAAAGGGCCGACCGCTGGCATTGGCACCGTGCATTCCCGGCGCCAAACCGACAATCAGCAGTCTCGCTTCCGGATCTCCGAATGGCGCAACCGGCAAGGCATGGTAATCGGGGTATTTACGTTTGACATCATCGAGAAACCCCGCCAAACGCGGACAATCCCGGCAATCTTGATTAAAGAAATTAGAAGGCAACATGACACAGACAAAGTAAGACTGCGTTGATTTTACCCGACCCGACAAAATCCTGCCGCGGCTACGGCAAAATCCGGCCGTTAAATTAAGCGTTTGGCACAGGGGACCACAGGTAACCCACAATAAAAAAGGGCCTTACGGCCCTTTCTTGTCGCTGCGATAAGCGCTAAGCGATCAGTTGTTATCAACTTCTTTCATACTCAAGCGCACCCGGCCTTGGCGATCGATTTCCAACACCTTGACCTTGACCACGTCGCCTTCCGACAACTTATCGCTGACTTTCTCGACCCGCTCGTCGGAAATTTGCGAGATGTGTACCAAACCGTCCTTGCCCGGCAAGATCGTGACAAAGGCCCCGAAATCCATCAAGCGCACGACTTTGCCTTCATAGGTTTTGCCGACTTCGACTTCTGCGGTAATTTCCTCGATCATGCGTTTAGCTTCTTCACCAGCCGCTTTATCGACCGAGGCGATATTTACGACGCCGTCATCGGTCAAATCGATGCTGGCACCGGTTTGTTCGGTTATGGCCCGGATTGTCACGCCGCCTTTACCGATGACTTCGCGGATTTTGGACGGATCGATTTTAAAACTGATGATGCGCGGCGCGAAATCGGACATAGTCTCGCGAGAGCAGGACAGGGCTTTGTTCATTTCGCCCAAAATATGCAAACGGCCTTGCTTGGCTTGGTCGAGAGCGACTTTCATAATCTCCGGCGTGATGCCGTCGATCTTGATATCCATTTGCAGCGCAGTGACACCGTTCTCGGAACCGGCCACTTTGAAATCCATATCGCCCAAGTGATCTTCGTCACCCAGAATATCGGATAACACGGCAAACTGGTCGCCTTCTTTGATCAAACCCATCGCGATACCGGCCACCGGAGCCTTGATCGGCACGCCGGCATCCATCAACGCCAAACTGCTACCGCAAACCGAGGCCATCGAGCTGGAACCGTTCGATTCGGTGATTTCAGATACCACGCGCAAAACGTAAGGGAATTCGCCCATGTTCGGCAACACCGATTGCACGCCGCGCTTCGCCAGACGACCGTGGCCGATCTCGCGGCGTTTCGGCGAGCCGGTACGGCCGGTTTCGCCCACACTGAACGGCGGGAAGTTGTAGTGGAACAGGAAAGTGTCTTTGTATTCGCCAGCCAACGCGTCAATGATCTGCGCATCGCGCTCGGTACCCAAAGTCGCGACGACCAAGGCCTGAGTTTCGCCGCGGGTGAATAACGCAGAACCGTGGGTTCTGGGCAATACGCCGGTACGAATCGTAATCGGCCGCACGGTGGTCAAATCACGGCCGTCGATACGTTTGCGATCGTTCAGAATTGCACCACGGACGATGTTGTATTCCAGAGTTTCGATCACATTGCGAATGGCTTTTTCGTCGTAAAGACCTTCCGCAGTCAATTTTTCCACGACGTCGCTACGGATTGCGCTCAGCGCATCCTGTCTCGCCAACTTCTCGGGAATTTGGTACGCGGCTTTGATTTGCGCTTCGGCTTCGGCGGCAACGGCAGCTTTCAGGGCTTCGTTATCGGCCGGAGCCGTCCAAGCGATTGCCGGAGTGGCGGCTTCGGCGGCAAATTCGTTGATCGCGTTGATTGCAACCTGCATTTGCTCGTGGCCGAACAATACTGCACCCAGCATAACGTCTTCAGGCAACAAATCGGCTTCCGATTCCACCATCAACACCGCTTTGTTAGTGCCGGCAACCATCAAGCGCAAACGCGATTCTTTCAGTTGCGGCAAGGTCGGATTCAACACGTACTGGCCATCGATATAACCGATGGTCGCAGCGCCCAGCGGACCGTTGAACGGCAGGCCGGACACGGCCAGTGCGGCGGAAGCGCCCAGAATAGCCGGCGCTTCGGTATCTATTTCAGGATTCAACGACAGTACGGTAGCGATGATCTGTACTTCGTTAGTGAAACCTTCGGGAAACAGTGGACGAATCGGGCGATCGATCAGGCGAGAAATCAGCGTCTCGTTCTCGCTTGGACGGCCTTCGCGTTTGAAAAATCCGCCGGGAATTTTACCTGCGGCAAAGGCTTTCTCTTGATAGTCGACAGTCAACGGAAAAAAATCACCGCCGCTGCTTTCCTTTTTGCCGACCACGGTCACCAACAGCGTGGTGCCTTCGACATCGATAATCACCGCGCCGTTGGCTTGACGGGCAATTTCGCCGGTTTCTAACGTGACGAGACGATCGCCGTACTGAAATTGTTTCCTGATAGGATTCACTATAAGGTTCCTTCGATTAAAGGTTATGCTGAAAATTTTGCCCTAAAGCAGAAACGGCGCCCCATGCGCCGTTTCCAGATTGTGTTACTTGCGGATACCCAGGCGTTCAATCAAGGAACGGTAACGCGCCACATCGGTGTTTTTCAAATAATCCAACAGTTTGCGGCGTTGGTTAACCATGCGCAACAGACCGCGGCGCGAATGATTGTCTTTCTTGTGGGTAGCGAAGTGCGGAGTCAGTTGGTTGATATTGGCGGTCAACAAGGCAACCTGGACTTCAGTCGAGCCGGTATCGGATTCCGACAAACGGTATTCTTCAACGACGGCTTTTTTTTGTTCTGCAGTTAATGACATTCTTAATCCCTATCGATTAATTTTGATTTTAAAAAACCATCTGACGATGGCAAGGATGGCACCGTCTCCGCAATAGGGTGCAGCGACGATGCATAGACCCGGATAATCAAACAGTTTGACTATCCAGATGAAACAGTTTTTTCGGGGCTAGTTTACCATCCATTGAAATTTCCCCCAACCCCAAAAAACACTCAGGCGAATAGATTCTGACCCGCTCGGCAGCGGCTTCCGCCACTCGGATACGCTGCCCCTGGCGAACCCGCTCCGCTTGTTCGGCAGTCAAAGCAATTTCCGGCATGCCCAGCAACGGTTGGTCCAATGCGATCAAAACCTGCTGCAATTGTTCAGAATCCATTGCCTGCAACCCCTCCAACGTATGAGCTTGGCCGATGTCAAACATGCCCGCAGCGGTGCGGCGCAGCATCTTGACACTGGCGCAACTGCCCAAGCGATGGCCGATATCTTCGGCAAGCGAACGAATGTAAGTGCCTTTGGAACAGGAGACATCCAGCGTCAAGCTGCCGCGCTCGAAATCGGCCGCCACCAACTGCAGCTGGTATATTTTGATACGTCTAGCCTGCCGCTCGACGGTCTTGCCCGCCCTGGCCAACTCATACAGTTTTTGGCCTTGATATTTGAGCGCGGAGTACATCGGCGGCACTTGCTCGATCTCGCCGAGAAATTCAGTCAGACACTCCAGCAGGCGACGCTTATCCAACGGCGGCACCGGCATTTCGGCAATGACTTTACCTTCACTGTCGCCGGTATCGGTCATTACCCCCAACTGAATCGTCACCAAGTAACGCTTGTCGTCGTCCAGCATTAACGCCGATACTTTGGTCGCTTCGCCGAAACAAAGCGGTAGAAGCCCGGTGGCAAGCGGGTCCAACGCCCCGGTATGGCCCGCTTTGTTGGCATTGAACAACCTTTTTACTTCCTGCAGCGCCTGATTCGAAGACACCCCCAGCCGTTTATCGAGCAGCACGATGCCGTGCACATCGCGCCCAGACTTGCGTTTCGCCATTAAACGTCCTGTTCCGGAGTATCGTCGCTAGCCGCAACGGGCTTACCGCCTTCCAAATCGTGCAACAGCGCCGCGACGCGCATACCGGTATCGAACGAATTGTCGTAGTAAAAATGTAATTCGGAGATATGCCGCAAACGCATCCGCTTCGCCAACTCATGGCGAATGAACGGCGATATCTCGTTCAACACTTTGACATTGGCTGCCTTACCGGCATCGTCGGCGTTCAATACCGTGACGAAAATTTTCGCCACCGCCAGATCCCTGGACAGCTCGACCTCGTTGATCGTCACGAAACCAAGCCGACTATCCTTGACGTCGCGCTGCATGATGATGGCCAATTCCTTCTGCATCTCCGAAGCGACCCGCTGGCTGCGGCCGAATTCTCTGCCCATGCTTAGATTTCCCGCTTCACTTCGATACGTTCGTAAACTTCGATCTGGTCGCCGGCTTTGACGTCGTTATAATTTTTGACGCCGATACCGCACTCCATGCCCATTTTGACTTCGTTGACGTCGTCTTTGAAGCGACGCAACGACTCCAATTGGCCTTCGAAAATCACCACGTTGTTACGCAGCACCCGGATCGGCAAATTGCGCTTGACGAAGCCGTCGACGACCATACAGCCGGCGATCGCGCCGAACTTCGGCGAACGGAATACGTCGCGCACCTCGGCCAAACCGACGATCTTTTCCTGAATGTCCGGCGCCAGCATGCCGCTGATCGCACGCTTAACTTCATCGATCGCCTCGTAAATGATGCTGTAGTAATGCAGATCGATATCTTTTTCTTCGATCAACTTACGCGCGACCGCATCGGCACGAACGTTGAAACCGATCAAAATTGCATTGGAAGCGAGCGCCAGATTGGCGTCGCCTTCGTTGATACCGCCGACACCGCCGTAAATACACTTGACTTGCACTTCCTCGGTCGACAGGCCCACCAGTGATTCGCGCAAGGCTTCCAAACTGCCCTGTACGTCGGTTTTGATGACGACATTGAGAGTCGAGGTCTCGCCCGCAGACATCCGGGAGAAGACGTCATCCAGTTTCGACGCATGCTGCGCGGCATGACGGCTGGAGCGTTTGCGCTCTTCACGGTGCGCAGCCAGTTCCCGCGCCACCCGCTCGTTTTGCACGACCAGGAACTCGTCGCCGGCATCCGGCGTACCGGACAAGCCCAAAATCTCGACCGGCGCGCTGGGGCCAGCTGACTTGATCGCATGCGAATTCTCGTCGAACATCGCCCGAATCCGGCCGTATTCGTGTCCGCATAAGACGAACTCGCCTTTGCTCAGCGTACCCTTTTGAATCAGCACCGTAGCCACCACGCCGCGGCCTTTGTCCAGACGCGACTCGATACAGACACCGGAAGCCACCCCGTCTTTCGGCGCTTTCAGCTCCAATACCTCGGCCAGCACAATCAACGCCTCGATCAAGTCGTCGATACCGGCACCGGTTTTGGCGGAAACTTTCAGGAACTGCACGTCGCCGCCCCATTCTTCCGGCACCACGTTCAACGTAGCCAATTCCTGCATGACTCGGTCCGGATTGGCTTCCGGTTTGTCGATTTTATTCAGGGCGACGATGATCGGCACGTTGGCGGCGCGAGCATGGTCGATTGCCTCCTTGGTTTGCGGCATCACGCCGTCGTCGGCAGCAACCACGACGATAACGATGTCGGTGACTTCCGCACCACGCGCCCGCATCGCGGTAAATGCAGCGTGACCCGGTGTATCGAGGAAAGTTACCGAACCGTGGTCGGTTTTGACCTGATAGGCACCGATATGCTGGGTAATACCGCCAGCCTCCCCGGCAGCGACACGGGTTTTACGGATGTAATCCAGTAACGAGGTCTTACCGTGGTCGACGTGACCCATGATGGTCACGATCGGAGCTCTAGCCGATAGCTTGACCTCTCCGGCCTCGCCGATCACTTCCGCCAGCATTTCCTGCTCGAAATCGTCCTCGCTTTGCATGATGGCTTTGTGTCCCATCTCTTCAACCAAAATCACCGCAGTTTCCTGATCGATGGTCTGATTGATGGTGGTCATGATGCCCAACTTCATCAAGTGCTTGATCACTTCGGCGGCCTTGATGTTCATTTTCTGCGCCAGATCGGAGACCACGATAGTCTCCGGAATGGTGACTTCGTAAACGGTAGGCGCTTGCGGTTTTTCGAATTTGTGGCGAGCCTGATGCAGATCGATCTCGAATTCAGGTTTTTCCCGACGCGGGGCCGGTTTCGCTTTCTTGGCCTTGCCGCGCCGCGCATCACCGCCGCCGCCACGATCGACTTCGACATCCGGAGTAGGACCGCGTGAAGGCTTGAATTCGGCTTTTTTCTTATGCAGCGTCTGCTGTTGCTTGGCTTCGGCTTTCTTTTTGACCTTCTCAGCCGTTCTTTGTACCGCCGCTTCCAAGCGCTGCTTCTTTTCTTCCTCCAAACGCTGCTCTTCGGTCAACTCCACCGGTTTGGCGGGTACCTGAACTGCAGCGGCCGCAACTTCCGACTTAGCCTCCGCGACGGGTTCCTGTTGAACCGCGACCGGTTGCTCCAACTCCTGGGCGGCAGCTGGCGCTGGTGGTTCGACAGCCACAACCACGTCTTCCTCGACGGCCTTGGGTTTCAGCTCGATTTGCTGCTTGCGTCTTTCCTCTTCCAGCAGTTGCTGTTTGCGTTGTTCTTCCAGAGCTTGTTTGGCCAGCTCCGCTTGCCGCTGCTCATCGCTACCGGGTAAATCGCTACGCTTGATATATGTCTTTTGCTTGCGCACTTCGACGCTAACCGTTTTCACCGCGGCACCGGGCGGAGTCGATTGCTTCAATTCGGTCTTGGTGCTGCGTTTCAGCGTAATGCGCTTGGGCGTTGCCGCTTCCTGATCGGCATCGGTCTTACCGTGGCGTTTTCGCAAATGGGCGAGCAGTTTGACTTTTTCGTCGTCGTCAATGACGTCGTCCGGCGCGCTGGCGCTCAAACCGGCTTCCTTCAACTGCTCCAAAAAACGTTCCAGAGGGATGCCTACAACTTCCGCTAATTCCTGTACTGTTTTATCGCTCATAATCTCCTCCGGCCTCAGCCCTTATCCTCTGCGAACCAAGACTCGCGGGCTTTCATGATTAGTTTACCAGCACGCTCTTCGGTCATTCCGGTAAATTCGATAATATCATCGATGGCCTGTTCCGCCAGATCGTCCAAAGTCACGATACCTTTGGCAGCCATTTCCCTGGCCAACTCAGCGCTCATTCCTTCCATGGCCAGCAGCTCCGGACTGGGTTCGGCGGTTTCGATCTTTTCTTCCGAGACAATCGCGCTGATTAACAACGCGTCTTTGGCCCGGCTGCGCAAGGCTTCGACCAACTCTTCGTCGAAGCCTTCGATTTCCAGCATTTCGTCGACCGGAATGTAAGCAATTTCCTCGATATTATTCAAACCGACATCGACCAGGACGTCGGCGATTTCTTCATCCACATCCAACAGCTCCATGAACTGTTGTTTGGCTTTCGCCGCAGCTTCGTCGTGACTCTTGCCGACCTGGGCTGCGTCGAGAATATTCAATTCCCACCCGGTCAGCTCGGTAGCCAGCCTGACGTTTTGGCCGCCGCGGCCGATCGCCTGCGACAGACTGTCGGTCGCCACCGCCACATCCATGCTGTGTTTATCTTCGTCGACCACGATCGATTGGATTTCAGCCGGCGACATGGCGTTAATCACGAACTGCGCGTCGTTGGCATTCCACAAAATAATGTCCACCCGTTCGCCCGCCAGTTCATTGGAAATGGCCTGGACCCGGGAACCGCGCATACCGACACAAGCACCGACCGGGTCCAATCGCGGATCGTTGGCTCTGACCGCAATTTTTGCCCGCGACCCCGGATCGCGGGCCGCAGCCAATATGTCGATCAAACCTTCACCCACTTCCGGCACTTCCAGACGGAACAGTGCAATCAGCAACTCCGGCGCGGTGCGACTGACAAACAGTTGCGGCCCGCGCGGCTCGGAGCGAACCGCTTTCAAATAGCCGCGCACCCGGTCGCCCATCCGCACCGGCTCCTTCGGAATCATATCTTCCCGGGCGATATAAGCCTCGACGTGACCGCCAAGGTCCAGGTAAACGCTGCCTTTTTCCAGTCTTTTGACGACACCGGTCACCAATTCGCCGACTCGGTCTTGGTATGCCTCGACGATTTTCTTGCGTTCCGCTTCGCGCACTTTCTGAATGATCACCTGCTTGGCGGTTTGCGCGGCAATCCGGCAAAATGCAACTGACTCGATCTCTTCTTCGACATAGTCGCCGACTTGCACCTCGGGATTATCCAACTGTGCAGCTTCCAACAGAATTTGCCAGCCGGGATGCTCGACATCGCCGTTGATTTCCGGATTGGCGTCGACAACCTGCCAGCGGCGGTAGGTCAGATAGTCCCCGGTATGGCGGTTAACTGCCACCCGAACTTTGACCGGATTTTCGTAACGTTTGACAGTGGCCGCTTCCAAGGCCGATTCGATCGCCTGAAAGATAATTTCCTTATCGATTTCTTTTTCGTTGGCAAAAACATCCGCCACCAACAGAATTTCTTTATTCGCCACTGCGACCTCCTTTATTAAAATCGTAATCCGGCGCCAAGCGCGCCTTGCTCATTGCCTGAAACGGCACGCTGAATAATTTTTCGCCTTCTTGAATCACAACCGTCTCGCCATCGACGCTTTTGATTTCGCCAGTAAGCTTGCGGCGCTTATCGATGGGTTTAAACAAACTGATATTGACTTTGCTGCCGATAAAACGCTGAAACTGGCTCAGCTTGAAAAACGGCCGATCGGCACCGGGCGAAGACACTTCCAACTGGTATTCGCCGGGAATCGGATCTTCGACGTCGAGCATCCCGCTCAACTGGTGACTGACTTTGGTACAGTCGTCCAACAAAATACCCTGTTCGTTGTCGATATAAACGCGCAGCATGCCATGCGAGGGATGCGGGTTATATTCGATGCCAACGCATTCGTAACCCAGTCCTTCTACGATGGGCTCGATCAAATCCACCAAGTGTTCCGGAGCCTGTTTCATTGCCGTCTTGCCTTTTCAAACCCAAAAAAAAAGAGCCTCAGGCTCTTCCATAAACGTTAAACACTGCCATGGGATTCCAATTTCGAAAGCCCACAAAACAAAAAACCCCATAAAGGGGCTTTCGGTTTCTCAAACCACGCTTAGGAATGGTGCCCAAGGACAGAATCGAACTGTCGACACGAGGATTTTCAGTCCTCTGCTCTACCGACTGAGCTACCTGGGCTACGGCCTATCCAAAAAATCTGTGGTGCCCAAGGACAGAATCGAACTGTCGACACGAGGATTTTCAGTCCTCTGCTCTACCGACTGAGCTACCTGGGCGGCGCTAAGAGCCGTGCATTAAACTAGGTTATCCGGATTTAGTCAAGCAAAAAACACAGATACCGCCACGAACTGGACAGCAAGCGGTTTTTTATGCAATTCTTCGCCGCCTGTTGGCCGGCCGCTGAAAGGTCCGGCTTCGCTCGGTTTCAGCCGATTTTACGACAGGCATTTGCCCATTCGCCAACTTCGACCATCAAATCCAGTTATGCAAGAATTCAATGACGTCCGCGGCTTAATCATCGACATGGACGGCGTACTGTGGCATGGCGACCGCCCGCAGGCCGGGATTGTCGAATTTTTCCAGACCCTGAGAGACAGGCGCCTGCGGTTCGTACTTGCCACCAATAACGCCAGCATGACCGCCGACCAGTACGTCGCCAAACTGGCCGGCATGAGCGTCAAAGTCGAATTGGACGAAATTCTGACCTCCGGCATGGCCACCGCGCTGTATCTGGCACAGCGCTACCCGCCGCAGGCGACCCGCGTATTCGTGATCGGCGGCATCGGCGCCCGCCAGCCACTATTGGACTTGGGCTTTACCCTAACCGGACTCTACGAAACCGAACCGGAAACGCGCGCTCAATTGGTAGTTTGCGGCATGGACCGCGAGCTGAGCTGGGACAAACTCGCCACCGCGACCTTGAACCTACGTGCCGGCGCCCACTTCATCGGCACCAACGGCGACATGTCGCTACCCACCGAGCGCGGCGAAACCCACGGCAACGGCGCGATTCTGGCCGCATTGACCGCCACGACCGGCGTCAAGCCGATGATCATCGGCAAACCCGAACCGATCATCTACCGCCAGGCGCTTGGCTTGCTGAACACGCCCCCCGAACAGACCATCGCCATCGGCGACCGCCTGGACACCGACATTCTCGGCGCAGTGCGTACCGGCATCCGTAGCCTGATGGTGTTGAGCGGCGTTTCCAGCCAGGCCGATGTCGACACCTCCGACTTCGGCCCGACCTGGATCGTACCGGACATTCGCGACATCACCCAAATGTTACTCGACTTACCGGCCTGACCCTTTTTCCATTCGCGGGGACACTTCATGAAAAAATTCATCGACGATCCGAATAGCTTGCTGGACACCAGTCTGCAAGGGTTTGCAAAAGCACACGCCGACATCCTGGAATTGAATCCGGAACCGCGCTTTGTCTACCGCAAGCAACGAAAATCCGGCAAAGTGGCGCTAATCTCCGGCGGCGGCTCCGGTCACGAACCGCTGCACAGCGGCTTCGTCGGCTTCGGCATGCTTGACGCCGCTTGCCCGGGCCAAGTCTTCACCTCGCCAACCCCCGACCAAATGATCGCCGCGGCAGAGACCGTCGACGGCGGAGCCGGCATATTGTTTATCGTCAAAAATTACGCCGGCGACGTGATGAACTTCGAAATGGCCGGCGAAATGCTGGCCTTGCCGAATGCCAGCGTATTGGTCAACGACGATATTTCGCTGCCGAAATCACATAGCATCGGCCGGCGCGGCGTCGCCGGCACCACCATTATTGAAAAAATCGTCGGTGCCGCGGCCGAAGCCGGTGCCGACCTCGCTACTTGCAAAGCACTGGGCGAGCGCGTCAATCAAACGACCGCATCGCTCGGGGTAGCGCTGACCAGCTGCACCGTGCCCGCACTGGGCCACCCGACTTTCGCGCTCAATGAAGACGAAATGGAATACGGCGTCGGCATCCACGGCGAACGTGGCCGGGAAACCGTCAAACTAGCCAGGGCTAGCGAAATCGTTGCCCAATTGTCCGAACATATCGCAGACGAACTGCCGATCTCACCCGGTCAAAACGCCTTACTGCATGTGAATGGTTTCGGCGCAACGCCATTGATAGAGCTACATTCGATTTACGAGCTGGCTTGGCAGCAATTCAACCGGCGCGGGATACGGATTCAACGCTCACTCGTCGGCAACTTCACCACTTCGCTGGATATGGCCGGCTGTTCGCTGACCCTGACATTGCTTGACGACGAGTTACTGCGCTACTGGGATGCACCGGTGAATACCGCGGCGTTGCGCTGGGGCTGTTAGCGCGGCCGCGACCGGATTTAAGCGACCACAAAATCCAGCACGTCGGCGATCGCAGAGATCATCAGCTGCGCGGTCTTGGCACCAGCGTCGACATGGCCTTTGCTGCGCTCGCCCAAAAACGACGCCCTGCCCTTGGTTGCGACCATATCCCGCGTCGCTTCAGCCCCTTCCGTCGCGACTTGACGCAAACGCGCCAAAATCGTCGGCAGCGCACTGTTCGCCGCCGCCTCTGCCTGCAAAGCCTGAGCGGCCGGCACCAATACGTCGAGCATGGTTTTCTCGCCGACATCCGCCTTGCCGCGCTGTTTGACCGCTTCCACCGCCAGCAACAAAGCTTCAGAGAATCCCCGGAGATCCAGGGATTTACCCTGACTGCTCTTCGCCAAACCGATAAACAAGGTGGCGTACAAAGATCCGGAGGCGCCGCCAACGGCGGACATTACCGTCATACCTATCTTTTGCCAGGCCGCTGGCCAATCCAAGGTTGCAATGTCATCGGCATGTTGCTGTAAAGCCAGCAAACCGCGCTGCAAATTGAAAACATGGTCGCCGTCGCCTATCGCCTGATCCAATTCGGTAACCGCATCGGCATTGGCGTCGATCGCGGCGATCAAGGCCCGGATCAGCTCCGGAAATATTACGGGGGTAATCGGCATACCGCCTCCTGCATATTGATAAAGCGCTCGAGCATAGCCAAAGCAGCGCCAGTCTGTCCAGCAGTTGGAAACCGCCCTATCTTGTTCTGCAGTGCGGAGCAATTAGCGAGGAATAACGTCTTGGTTAAGCCCCGAATAGATTCAGGCAGCAACAGCGAACCAGGATTTCAATCAGCTCTCTTCAGATCCCGCCTCGTTATCTACGGAATCTAAGGACAACAGCAACTCGCTTTCCTCCAACGGAACAGTGAATCGGTATTTCTCCTGCAGATAATCGTGCAACCAAGCATCGGTATCGGTCCGTTTTTGCGGCAGAGCTTCGTTCATCTGCAATAACCGTTGCCGCACCGCATGCCGCGGCAACAATAACAGTTCGATATCGGCCATCGATACGAATTTTTCCGGCTCGGGATTGCGGCCGTTGAAGATTTTAAACAACTGGTGTTTTTTTAAGCCCAAATGGGTATTAAGTTCGTTTTTAAACTCGATGAACAGCGGCAACAAATCGCTGCCAACACAAGCGTCGTCATGGAGCTTGTGCAAGCGATTCAATAAATGATAAACGGCAAAGCGGTACAACTCCGACTCGCGCACCAATAGTCTCGCGGCAGTCGAACGCACTGCAATCCGGTCGGAATTATTCAGCCTTATCGAAACGATGTGTTTTTTATCGTCTATCAGATGCTCGTTCTCGCTCAACGCAAATCCCTTGAAAGTTAACCCCAAGCCGGCCGAAACGGCTGTAAATGGCGGAACTCTACTGCATCAATATTACAAATTTATAACAATGCCGGCCGCTTGCCCGGCAAGAGTTTGTTTTAAAACTGCCGGACGCGAATCCGGCACAAACAATGCCCAGGCAACCGAAACTATTGTTTGCTTCCACAGCTATTAAAAAATATAATCGCGCGCTTTTTTCAAGCGAACTGCGTTTTTCAAAACACCTTCAGAGCCTTGCTAATGACCAGCCATATCATGCCCACTTACGCCCGCCAGTCGGTCACTTTTTCGCGCGGAGAAGGCGCGTGGTTGTGGGACAGCGAAGGGCGACGCTATCTGGATGCAGTGGCCGGTATCGCCGTTTGCAGCCTGGGCCACGCCCATCCCGCAGTCCACGAAGCCGTATGCCGGCAAAGCAAGACCCTGTTGCATACGTCCAATTTGTACGGCGTGGAATTACAGGCGCAATTGGCCGACCGTTTGATCGCACTGAGCGGTATGGACAATGTGTTTTTCGCCAACTCCGGCGCCGAGGCCAACGAAGCCGCCATCAAGATTGCCCGCAAGTACGGTCATCAACGCGGCATCGACAATCCGGTAGTGATAACCATGGAAAAGAGCTTCCACGGCCGTACCATGGGCACCTTGAGCGCGACCGGCAACAGCAAGATCAAACAAGGTTTTGCACCGTTATTGGCCGGCTTCAGCCATGTACCTTACAACGATATTCCGGCGCTGGAAGCCGCCATCGCAGCGGACAGCAACATCGTGGCGATCATGGCGGAACCGGTACAAGGCGAAGGCGGTGTCAACATCCCGGCCGCCGACTATCTGAACCGGATTCGCGAGCTGTGCGACCGCCATAACTTGCTGATGATATTGGATGAAATCCAGACCGGCGTCGGCCGTACCGGAAAATTTCTGGCTTATCAACACAACGCTATTTTGCCCGACGTCTGCACCATGGCGAAGGCCTTGGGCAACGGTGTGCCGATCGGCGCCTGCCTGGCACGCGGCCAAGCGGCCGAAGTACTGACAGCCGGCAACCACGGCTCGACCTTCGGCGGCAACCCGTTGGCGTGTAGCGCTGCCCTGGCAGTACTGGAAACCTTGACCGGCTCCGGCTTGATCGGACAAGCGGCCGAGAAAGGCGAAAAAATCCAGGCGGCGTTGAAACTGGCCCTGGCCGGCAATCCGCACATCGTCTCGATCCGCAACAAAGGCTTGATGATTGGCGTCGAACTGGACCGGCCCTGCGGTGAACTGGTCGGCATTGCCTTGGCCCACGGCCTGCTGATCAACGTCACGGCTGACAACACCATCCGTTTATTGCCGCCGTTGATTATCGACGACGCCCAAATTACGACGCTGACCGAAACTTTGGCGGCGCTCATTCAGGACTTTAGCAGGTAAATCGCCATGCAACCCAGACACTTCATCAGCCTGCTGGACTTAACCAGCGCCGAGCTCCATGCCTTGATTCTTCGCGCCATGGAGCTGAAACGCCATCGCGATCCCAACTATCAACCGCTGAAAGGCAAAGTGCTGGCGATGATTTTCGAAAAATCCTCGACCCGGACCCGAATCTCGTTCGAAGCCGGTATGGCCCAGTTCGGCGGCACCGCGCTGTTTTTGTCGCCGCGCGACACCCAACTCGGCCGCGGCGAACCGCTGGAAGACAGCGCGAAAGTGATTTCCAGCATGGTGGACTGCATCATGCTGCGCACCCACAAACACGAGACCGTCACTACTTTCGCCCAGCACTCGCGGGTTCCGGTGATCAACGGCCTCACCGATTTGAAACACCCCTGCCAATTGCTGGCGGATATGCAGACCTATTTCGAGTTTCGCGGCGACATCGCCGGCAAGACGGTAGCCTGGATCGGCGACGGCAACAATATGTGCCACTCTTACATCAACGCCGCCCGCCAGTTCGGCTTTAAACTGAATATCGCCTGCCCGGTCGATTACCGCCCGCTGCAAAGCATCGTCGATCCGGCCGGCGAGCGGGTCGCGTTCTTCAATACACCGGAACAGGCCGCGCATCAGGCCGACTTGGTCGTCACCGACGTCTGGGCCAGCATGGGCCAGGAAGAGGAGCAAAAGAAACGCGAATTCGTGTTCAAAGACTTCCAGGTCAACGCCGCCACCATGGCTGCCGCCAAACCCGACGCACTGTTCATGCATTGCCTGCCGGCGCACCGCGGCGAAGAAGTCACCGCCGACGTGATCGACGGCCCGCAAAGTGTGGTTTTTCCGGAAGCGGAGAACCGTCTGCACGCTCAGAAAGCGTTGCTGGAATTTCTCATCTGTCGATAATTTCGCTAGAATCGACGCTTTATTCAAAAGCCGACCGACGAGTGATACCGTGAAAAAGTCCTTTATTTGCTTCTTTGCCTGTCTGTTTTTCACCAATATCGCGGCAGCCAGAACGGCCTATGTCACGGATAAAGTCGAAGTCCCTTTACGTAGCGGCGAAAGCGAGCGCACCAAAATCGTCAAGATGCTGGAAAACGGCGCGCCGGTTACGGTATTGGGCGACAATACCGAAAACGGTTACACCTATATCCAGACTGGTAGTGGCGCCGAAGGCTTTATCCTCAGCCGCTATCTGACCGGCGAACCCAGCGCCCGCAACCAACTTGAAGCCGTGAACAAAAAACTGGAAGCCTTGTCTGAAGAAAACAAGCAACTGAAAGCTTCTCAGGCCGGCAGCCAGGAAATCGGCAAGGAACGCGACAAGCTCAGTGCCGAACTCAGCGAATTGCAGCAAACCGCCGCTAACGCGATCCAATTGAAGCAGCAACGCGACCAGTTGCAGGAACGCGTCATCGCAGTCGAACGCGAACTGCAGCAATTGAAACGGGAAAATCTGGCCTTGACCGACAACACCAACCAGGACTGGTTTCTGTACGGCGGCGGCCTGTCTCTGTTCGGCGTGTTGCTCGGCTTCATCCTGCCCAAATTGAGCTGGCGCCGCCGCTCCAGCAGTTGGGATACCTTCTAGTTTTTTATTACTTAGCCGTGCGATAAACTCGCGGCTGATACACCTTCCCCGGCGGCCGTATACAACGGCCGCTTTCCGCTTTAAGTAGGAATCACCCACCATGCCTGCATACCGCTCATACACCACTACCCAAGGCCGCAACATGGCAGGCGCCCGCGCATTGTGGCGCGCCACCGGCATGAAAGAAGGCGACTTCAACAAACCGATCATTGCCGTCGCCAACTCCTTCACCCAGTTCGTGCCCGGCCACGTACACTTGAAAGACTTGGGCCAATTAGTCGCCCGCGAGATCGAACAAGCCGGCGGCGTCGCCAAGGAATTCAATACCATCGCCGTTGACGACGGCATCGCGATGGGCCACGACGGCATGCTCTACAGCCTGCCCAGTCGGGATTTGATCGCCGACAGCGTCGAATACATGGTCAACGCCCATTGCGCCGATGCACTGGTCTGCATTTCCAACTGCGACAAAATCACCCCCGGCATGTTGATGGCGGCGATGCGCCTGAACATTCCGGTAATCTTCGTCTCCGGCGGCCCGATGGAAGCCGGCAAAGTCCGCTTGGCCGAAGGCGCGGACATCAAAAAACTGGATTTGATCGACGCGATGGTGATGGCGGCCGACAGCAAAGTCTCCGATAGCGATCTAGCGGCGGTCGAGCGCTCGGCCTGCCCGACCTGCGGCTCCTGCTCCGGCATGTTCACCGCCAACTCGATGAACTGCCTGACCGAAGCGCTGGGCCTGTCCTTGCCGGGCAATGGCACCGTGGTCGCCACCCATGCCGACCGCGAGCAACTATTCAAACAGGCCGGCCGCCGCATCGTCGAACTGGCTAAGCAATATTACGAACAAAACGACGAATCGGTGCTGCCGCGCGCGGTCGGCTTCAAAGCCTTCGAAAACGCCATCGCGCTGGATATTGCAATGGGCGGTTCGACCAACACCATTTTGCACTTACTGGCGATTGCCCTGGAAGCCGGTATCGATTTCACGATGGCCGACATCGACCGTATGTCGCGCGTGGTGCCGCAGCTGTGCAAAGTCGCGCCGAATACCAACAAATACCACATCGAAGACGTCCATCGCGCCGGTGGCATCATGGCGATTCTGGCCGAGCTGAACCGGGCCGGCAAACTGCATACCGACGTACCGACCGTACATGCCAAAACCTTGGGCGAAGCCTTGGCGGAATGGGACGTGATGAACAACCCCAGCGATGCGGTAAAAGCCTTTTACATGGCCGGCCCGGGCGGCATTCCAACGCAAGTTGCTTTCAGCCAAAACGCGCGCTGGCCCAGCTTGGACCTGGACCGTGCCGAGGGCTGCATTCGCTCGTTCGAGCATGCCTTCAGCCAGGAAGGCGGTCTGGCAGTGCTGCACGGCAACATCGCGTTGGACGGCTGTGTGGTCAAAACCGCCGGGGTCGACGACAGCCTTTTGGTATTCGAAGGCAGCGCCCATGTGGTTGAGTCGCAGGACGAGGCCGTGGAAAACATCCTGGCCGATAAAGTCAAAGCCGGCGACGTGGTCGTCGTTCGCTACGAAGGTCCACGCGGCGGCCCGGGTATGCAGGAAATGTTGTATCCGACCAGCTACATCAAATCCAAGGGCTTAGGCAAAGCTTGCGCGCTGCTGACCGACGGCCGTTTCTCCGGCGGCACTTCGGGTCTGTCGATCGGCCATTGTTCGCCGGAGGCAGCGGCCGGCGGCGCGATCGGCTTGCTGAAAAACGGCGACCGCATCAGGATCGATATTCCCAACCGCTCGATCAACGTCTTGCTGTCCGACGAGGAGCTGGCGCAACGCCGGGCCGAACAGGACAAGCTGGGTTGGAAACCGGCCAAGCCGCGCCCGCGCAAAGTATCCGTCGCCTTGAAAGCCTATGCAGCCTTCGCTACCTCGGCCGATAAAGGTGCGGTCAGGGATTTGTCGAAGCTCGCAGCAGATTGAGCTCGCCAGACCGAACCGGTACTGGCGATGGCCGGGTTTGAGACAGCTTACAGTTTCAAACCCGCGGTCGGCTTTCAACAGGATTCCAGATAGCGACACCAGATCAAACCACGTTTGGACGATTCAATGCTCGCCTATTTTCGCAACACGCTTTATATCGCTATAACGCCCGAGTTAATCGAAATCACCCATGCCGAAACCGGACTTAAACTGGCCGAACCGCCCTTACTGGCATTAGAGATCAAGGGGGGCCGAGATACAATTGTTGCAGTGGGATCAATGGCAAAACAGCTAGCCGGTAGGCCCAATGTCCGCATCGAAAACGGCTTCGCCCATCCCCGCACCCTGCTGGCGGATTTCGCCGTCGCCGAACGCACCCTGCGTTATTTGATTAAACAAGCCTTACCGAAGCGCTTCTTCGTCGCCAAACCCCTTGTAGTGCTGCATCCCTTAGCCATGCTGGAAGGCGGCTTGACTCAAATCGAAATTCGCGCTTTTGCAGAGTTGGTCAGCGTGGCCGGCGCATCCCAAGCCTACGTTTGGCAGGGGCCAAGGTTGACCACAGAACAATTAGGCAAACGCAGCTTTCCTGAAGATGGCCGGCTATTGTTTCCCTAACATACCCCCCATTCGAAATCGCCATTCCGACGTGAAACGTTTCTTACTGCTACTCCTGAACATCTGGAAACAAAAACTGAAAATCTATTTTCTGGCCGCCTGGATCGGCGCCGGGATGGGGATTTTTCTGTTGGCGCCCAGTTACGATTACATCAGTTCGCGCGAACGCAATGCCGACCCGATTTCGTCGATAGAATTCGTCATCGGCCAGTTTACCGAGGTGATGACTGGGCAGATCAACCAGAATAATTTGATCCTGTTCTACGCTGAAATCGGCGCGCTCCTGGGTTTGCTGTCGCTCGGCTTTTACCAGATGCTGCATAAACGCCTGGTCGACCTGGATGCCTTGAAAGCCGAGCTGGAAAAAGACCTGCCGACCATCATCCGCCAGGGCGAAGGGCCGTTGCTGGAGTTCAAATCGACGTTGCGCTGGGATTTGCAGGAGCAGCGCGTGAATCGGACTCTGGAAGGCGTCGTATTGAAAACGCTGGCCGGATTTTTCAACAGCCACATCGGCGGCACGTTACTGATCGGAGTCGCCGATAACGGCGAGATCGTCGGTCTGGAACCGGACTTTCAGACTTTGAAAAAATGCGATCAGGACGGTTTCGAACAAACCCTGATCACTGCGATCGCCGAGAATTTGGGAGCGGACCTGTGTCGCTTTGTGCATATCTTGTTTCACAAGATCGACCACAAAGACGTGTGTCGGGTCATCGTCTCGCCGGCCTTGCGGCCGGTGTTCCTCAGCATCGGCAATACACCTAAGTTTTTCGTCCGTACCGGCGGTGGCACCCGCGACCTGAACATCCAGGAAGCGCTGGAATATGTCGCCGGCCGCTGGAAATCTCTTAAGTAAAGGGGATTCCGCGCCGGTAGCGGTATCATCGGCCGCCGGTTAAACTAGCCCAATACGAATCAACACTCTTACCAATGGAACAACAGCCCACCTTCGTCACCTGGTTTAGAAATTCGTCGCCTTATATCCATGCCCACCGCAATCGCACCTTTGTGATTTTCTTCGGCGGCAATGCGGTCGGCGAAACCGATTTCGACAATCTGATTCACGATTTCGCGTTGCTGAAAAGCCTGGGCGTCAGGCTGGTGCTGGTCTACGGTATCAGGGCCCAGATCGACGAACAATTGGCGGAACACGGCGATACGCCGAAATTCCACCACCACTTGCGCATCACCGACGCCACCACCTTGCAATACGTCAAACAGGCGGCCGGCCTGGTTCGGGTCGAAATCGAAGCCTTGCTGTCGATGGGCGTTTCCGGTTCGCCGATGGCCGGCGCCCAAATCCGGGTCGCCTCCGGCAACTTCGTTACCGCAAAACCGCTCGGCGTGCTGGACGGCATCGACTACTGCTACACCGGCACGGTGCGCAAGATCGACGCCCAGGCCATTCATCAGCAACTGGACCAAAACAATGTGGTGCTGATTTCACCGGTCGGCTATTCGCCTAGCGGCGAGGTGTTCAACCTATCCGCCGAAGAAGTCGCCACCGAGGTGGCGATTGCGCTGCAGGCGGAGAAACTGATTTTATTGACCGAGCAAACCTGCGTCGATCCGGCCTCAGGCGCTGCACTGTTACAACTGACTACCGACCAAGCCGCGGAATTGCTGAATAAAACCCCGGCACTGCCGGACGCCGTCGCCCGACCGTTGACGGCGGCGATGCAAAGCTGCCGCCGTGGCGTGCAGCGCGCCCATCTGATCAACCGCCATGTCGACGGCGCCTTGCTGCTGGAACTGTTTACCCGCGACGGCGTCGGCACCCTGGTCAGTTCCACCGCCTTCGAAACCATCCGCTCGGCGACGCTGGACGATATCGGCGGCATCATGGAACTGATCAAACCGTTGGAAGCCCAGGGCATTCTGGTCAAACGTTCGCGGGAAAAACTGGAGATGGAAATCGGCGACTATATAGTTATCGAGCGCGACGGCCTGATTATCGGCTGCACCGCATTCCACGTCATGACCGATGCCGGCAGCGCCGAACTGGCCTGTCTGGCAGTGCATGGCGACTATCGCCAGGGTGGGCGTGGCGATAGCCTGCTGAATTACCTGGTCAGTCAGGCTCGAGCCCGCAACATTCGCCGCCTGTTCGTCCGTACCACCCAGACTTTGCATTGGTTCGTCGAACGCGGCTTCGTAGCCTGTGCGATCGAAGATTTGCCGGCGCCGATGCAGAGCGCCTACAACTACCAACGCAACTCCAAGCTGCTATATAAAGACGTAATTTAATTCAATCCGCTCATCTACCGAGGGACTCGCCATGCTCGCCAAACAGGACTTTCTCAACGTGGTCGATTTAACGCCGCTGGTATCGATCGATTTGATCGTCAGCTCCGCCGACGGCAAGATTCTGATGGGTCAACGCCTCAACCAGCCGGCCCAAGGTTATTGGTTCGTGCCGGGCGGCAGAATTTACAAATCGGAAACGCTGGAACAAGCGTTCCGGCGGATCACCGAAACCGAACTGGGCCAAATTTACGAAATTGGCGACGGCCGCTTGGTTGGCGCCTTTACCCATTTATACGACACCAATTTTGCCGACGCACCGGGAATCAGCACCCATTACGTGGTGCTGGGCTACCAACTGAATATGGGACTCGAGTCTGCGCAGCTGCCGCAGCAGCAACACAGCGCGTATCGCTGGATCGGCGCCGACGACGATTTAAGTCAAGTCCACCCGAACAGCCAGGCTTATCTGCCTTATCTGCGCTAAGCGATGTCGACGCTGAAAATTCTACAGCTGACCGACCTGCACATTCTGCCGCATGCCGGCGCTACTTTGCTGGGCGTAGACCCCGAATATTACTTCGCCCAAGTGTTGGACGCGGCTCATACGAGACACGGCAGCTTCGACCTGATCGTATTGACCGGCGACCTGGGCCAAGATCCGGGCCCGGACAGTTACCGGCGTATCGCCGACCGCTTGCAACGCTACGCCAGCCCCTGTCTGTTTCTGCCTGGCAATCACGACGATTGGCCGTTAATGCAAACCGAATTAAATCGGAACCAACTAAGTTGCGGCAAACACCGGCTATTTCCGCATTGGCAAATTATCGGATTGAACAGCCAAAAGCCCGGTTATCCTGGAGGTTATCTGGCTGACGCCGAATTGCTGTTTTTAAACGCGACCTTGGAAACTTGCAATTTGCCGGCCGTACTGGCGGTGCACCATCATTGCGTTGCCAGCGGCAGTCCGTGGATGGACACCATGATGATCGAGAACGGTGAGGAATTGCTGCAGATTGCGGCAAGATTCCCGCAGGTCAAAGCGATCACCTGCGGTCATTTGCACCAGGAAATGGCAAAGCACTATAGAGGTATTCAAATAGTGTCCGCACCGGCAACTTGCGTGCAGTTCAAGCCCGGCGCCACCGAATTCGAATTGGATGTTAAACCACCCGGCTACCGGGTGTTCGAATTGTACGACGACGGCACGTTGAAGACCGTCTGCTATAGAATCGATGCCGAACAGCCCGAACTCCGGCTGGATTTGAAGAGCTACTAGCCGGCTTCCAATCTGCCAGACAGATAACTTTCGGCATTGACGCCGACATCGTTGGTAATAAGCAAAGCGCCCAACTCGTCCATCGCCTTACGATAAACGCGGCGTTTAAAGTAAACCACGTCCTTCAACGGATACCAGTACTCGACCCATTTCCAGCTATCGAATTCCTGTTTATGGCCGCAATCGAAACGTACCATCGACTCGTCCGTGTTTAAGCGCAAAATGAACCAAATTTGTTTTTGGCCTATACATAGCGGCGTGGAGTTCTTACGGATATAGCGGTCCGGTAACTTATAACGCAACCAGTATCGGGTTCTACCCAACAGTTGCACGTGTTCGGCGCGCAAACCGGTCTCCTCCCACAATTCCCGGTACATCGCGGTTTCCGGGTCCTCGTCGCCATCAATTCCGCCTTGCGGAAACTGCCACGAATTCGCGCCCTTGCGCTTGGCCCAAAACACACGACCCTCGTCATTGCAAAGGATAATCCCGACATTCGGCCGGTATCCTTTCGAGTCTATCATGTAAAAAACCTGTATCATTTGCCGCCCGATTGCTAATGCCGGAATGTTAAAATTAGCAGCGGTACGGCCATTAAAGTTAATGCCGCAATTGTTCCACAAATACTTGGCCGACGCTACCGGCCTTATCTTTTTCTTTACGACGACGGGTTTGCCGTGAGCTTAGCCATTTTCGATTTGGATAACACGCTGATCGCAGACGACAGCGACTTTTTATGGGGCCAGTTTTTGGTCGATCGCGGCATCGTCGACAAAGACCATTACGAACAAGCCAATAAAAAGTTTTACGAGGATTACAAACAAGGCACGCTGGACATCGTCGAATTTCTGCATTTCTCGTTGGCGCCGCTGGCGCAGCACGAGGCCAACCAGCTTTACCGCTGGCGGGAAGAATTCGTTGACAGCCTGATCAAGCCGATCATGTTGGATGCGGCGCGGGCGCTGATCGACCGGCATCGCCAGGCCGGAGACACGCTGCTGGTGATTACCGCGACCAACCGTTTCGTGACCGAACCGATCGTGAAACTGTACGGCATCGACAACTTGCTGGCGACGACGCCCGAATTCAAAGACGGCCGCTACACCGGCAAATTCCAGGGCACGCCCTGCTTTCAACAAGGCAAAGTCGATCTGTTGCGGGATTGGTTGGCCGAATCGGCGGAAACGTTGGAGGGTTCATGCTTTTACAGCGATTCGCATAACGATCTGCCGCTGTTGAACTTGGTAGACCGTCCGGTCGCCGTCGATCCGGACGAAAAACTGAGGCAGGCTGCGGAGTTAGCGAATTGGCCTATCATCAGCCTGCGCTAAGCCCATTATTTTTTTTGGATGTAAAAGATCTGCCGGTCGGCATCCCGTAAATTGTGAACCAATTGGTGTCCTGCCTGATCGATATACACGCCGAAATCCAAATGGGCGGCCGGATCGGTGGCTATGACCTTGACCACCGAGCCGCTGTTGATTTCCATAATGGCTTTTTTCAGGCGCAACAGCGGCAGCGGACACTGTAAACCGCTGGCATCGACTTCCAAATCAAATTCAATCATATCGGTATTCGCTCAATCGCTAATTGACGGCACGTATCATAACATCAACCCCCAGACCCCGAAAATCAAGGACCATGGATTACTTTCCGCTATTTTTAAAACTCAAGGGCCAATCCTGCCTGATTGTTGGTGCCGGCGAAATCGCCAGCCGAAAAATTGAGCTATTGGCAAAAGCCGGAGCCAAAATTAGCGTAGTCGCGCCGGAAGTTAGCGACAGCGTCGCCGACATGGCAAACGCTGGCCTCGTAATGCTGACCCAAAAACCTTTCGCCGATAGCGACCTGGACGGCATGTGCCTAGTGGTTTCGGCCACCGACACCAGAAGCGTCAACGAAGCAGTGGCCCAAGCGGCAAATGCGCGTAACATACCGGTCAATGTAGTCGATAACCCGGACTTATGCAGCTTCATCTTTCCCGCTATCGTCGACCGCTCGCCGTTGACGATCGCGGTCTCTTCCGGCGGCGTATCGCCGGTGTTGGCACGTTTGCTGCGATCCAAGGTGGAAACAGCTATTCCTGGCGCGTTCGGCCTGCTAGGGCAATTTGCCGAGGAGTTCCGGGCATTGGTCAAACAACGCCTACCGGATGCAGCTCGACGCCGAGTATTCTGGGAAGACGCATTACAGGGCAATATTGCCGAGCTGGTGTTCTCCGGGCGCCGCGACCAAGCCGCCGCCGAACTGCAAGCCAAACTGGATGCGGCCGAACAAGCGCAAAGCCGCGGCGAAGTGTATCTGATCGGTGCCGGACCGGGCGATCCTGACTTGCTAACCTTTCGCGCCTTAAGGCTGATGCAGCAGGCGGATGTGGTCGTCTACGACCGGCTGGTATCGAAAGAGATTCTGGAAATGGCCCGCCGCGACGCCGAAAAAATCTACGTCGGCAAGCAACGCAGCAACCACAGCCTGCCACAGGAATCAATCAACGAACTGCTCGCCAATCTGGCCCTATCCGGCAAACGTGTAGCCCGCTTGAAAGGCGGCGACCCGTTTATTTTCGGCCGCGGCGGCGAGGAAATCGAAACGCTGATGCAACAGGGCATTCAGTTTCAAGTGGCACCGGGCATTACCGCCGCGGCCGGCTGTGCCAGCTATGCCGGCATCCCGTTGACCCATCGCGACCACGCCCAATCCTGCACCTTTGTCACCGGCCACTTGAAAGACGGCAATATCAATCTGAACTGGAGCCAACTGGCGGCTCCCAATCAAACCATCGTGATCTATATGGGCTTGGTTGGACTGGAAACGATTTGCCAATCCCTGATCGAACACGGCTGCCCGGCCGACCAACCCATTGCGCTGATTCAGCAAGGTACCACCCGCCACCAACGGGTGATTACCGGGACTTTGAGCGATATGCCGAAAAAAGTGGAGAATGCCGATATCAAGCCGCCGACCTTAATTATTGTCGGTACCGTTGTACGTTTACGCGAACAACTGGAGTGGTTTCTACCCATCTGCTAGGCGATTGCGGGACAATTTCCCGATTTCAGCCAAATTTAAGCTTTGGTTGGAAAAATCAGGCCGCAAGCGGGCTAACGGCAGTGGTGCAACAGAAAATCGATTGAATTTTTTGCCAAAGTTCCCTATCCTTTACCCGCTTAACTTCCCTGTGAGCTGCTTATTCAAAACAACAATACGCAGTTCTTTTTTTAAACACAACGAGAGAAGAAAATGAAAAAATCATTCGGTTTATTAGTAGGCGCAGCTCTTATCGCGATCAGCGGCCAAGTTGCAGCTAACGAAGCGGAAGAAATCGGCGCAAAAATTTACGAGCGTGCTTTCGGCCGTGGTTGCGGCGCTTGCCATGACATCTCTTCTAACCCACAACTGAAAGAACTGATCAAAGC
Source organism: Methylomonas koyamae (assembly GCF_006483455.1). GTDB lineage: Bacteria > Pseudomonadota > Gammaproteobacteria > Methylococcales > Methylomonadaceae > Methylomonas > Methylomonas koyamae_B. Next base: position 63,154 of record NZ_PPPU01000018.1, on the reverse strand, counting down.
GGGTAAACTGCCGAAAGACCAGTTCGCCAGCGTCCTGAAAAACGGCAAAAACGGCATGCCTAAAGCCACCGCAGCGATCATGGAAGTGGGTCCTGTCAAAAAAGCTGGTTATACCGAAGACCAAGCCATCGACGCAGTCTACGAATATTTGAAAAAATAATCGCAGTTCGACAGGCAAATAAAAAGCCGCTATCCGTAACGGATAGCGGCTTTTTTATTCGCTAAATAAAATGGCGGGCTAATCGCCTCTGCCAAGATAGGCTTGGCGACTTCGCTGATGCGTTAGACGGTAACGACCACGCAGCCAGACCCCGGCAATCGCCGCGATCATCAAACCGCAAGAGACAAAGGTCAGATAAACCAAATCCTTTACATCGTTCAATTCCTTGATCAAGGCCTGATTCACTGCCGCGCCATCGGCTCTGGCCGGCGAATCGATCGAATAGGTCGTCAGGATTTTTACATCCCCTTTCAAATCGCGAATGGTATCCAAGGAATCGGCAACGCTGCCTTTTTTAATATTCTCTTCCAATGTCCGCAATTTGCTTTCGATTGAACCGCTCAACAAACCGAATAACTGCCCTTTCAAAGCACTAATTTCTGCAGATAGCGCCGGGTTCTGAGTCGCATAAACCGCAGACAAGGTCTGATGTTTTTGGATTTCGGTCAGCAAATTTTGTCTGGGCAACAATACAAACCCCAACACAAACACAACCGCCATCAACCCCATCACCAACAGCAGCAGCACGCGGTTGGCTTTTACCAATGCCTGATGCTGGTTTGCGGTCCGCAAATAGACAATCTCGCGCGTGTCGCTTATGACTTCATCCGGATTAATCTCAGGCATGTCGCTCATTATTGTTTTAATCTTGCTAATCGGGAAGCGTCTCTGCCCGCCGACGTAGCCAAGTACTACGATCGACGGACAGTTATCGGCGCATTATACAAGCTTGCGGAAAAATGTCCTGTTTTCTGCTTTCGGGCTTAACGGCCTTTTTTTGCCGCAATCCGCATCCGCAGGGCGTTCAATTTAATAAAGCCTTCGGCGTCTTTTTGGTTGTAGGCGCCGCCGTCTTCTTCGAAGGTCGCGATGTTTTCGTCGAACAAACTGTTGGTTTCGGATTGGCGGCCGACGACGATGACGTTGCCTTTGTACAACTTAACGCGAACTTTACCGTTCACGTTCACTTGCGACTCGTCGATCATGGTTTGCAGCATTTTGCGTTCCGGACTCCACCAATAACCGTTGTAAATCAGAGAGGCGTAACGCGGCATCAACTCGTCTTTCAAATGCGCCACCTCGCGGTCCAGAGTCAGAGATTCGATCGCGCGATGGGCCTTCAACATCACGGTGCCGGCCGGCGTTTCGTAGCAACCGCGCGATTTCATACCCACGTAACGGTTCTCGACGATATCCAACCGACCAACACCATTGGCGCCGGCGATTTTGTTCAGTTTCTCCATGACCTGATGCGGCGTATGCGGTTCGCCGTCGATGGCGACGATATCGCCTTTTTCATAGGTCAATTCGACATAAGTGGCTTGGTCCGGCGCATTTTCCGGCGACACACTCCAGCGCCACATGTCTTCTTCCGGCTCGGTCCACGGATTTTCCAGAATCCGGCCTTCGTAGGAAATATGCAGCGAGTTGGCATCCATTGAGTAGGGCGAGGTTTTACCTTTCTTCATCTCCACCGAGATGCCATGCTGCTCGGCGTAATCCAGCAGTTTTTGCCGTGAATTCAAATCCCATTCCCGCCAGGGCGCAATGACCTTAATGTCCGGCCGCAACGCATAAGCACCCAGCTCGAAGCGGACTTGGTCGTTGCCCTTGCCGGTAGCACCGTGGGAAATCGCGTCGGCGCCGGTTTCGTTGGCAATTTCGATCAGACGCTTGGCGATCAGCGGCCGGGCGATGGAGGTACCCAGCAGATATTCGCCCTCGTAAATGGTATTGGCGCGGAACATCGGAAATACGAAATCGCGGGCAAATTCCTCGCGCAAATCGTCGATATAGATTTCCTTGATGCCGGCTGCCTTAGCCTTGGCCCGTGCCGGCTCCAGCTCTTCGCCCTGGCCGATGTCGGCGGTAAATGTTACGACCTCACATTGGTAAACATCTTGCAGCCATTTCAAGATCACTGAAGTATCCAGACCGCCCGAATAGGCCAGCACCACTTTTTTAATATCCGACATAATCCGCTATTAACCTAAAAAATTAAAAACCAACGAATTATAACGGAAAACACCGAGCGCTTTCCGCCAAACCGTCAGGACCGCTTCAAACATCCAAGCTTTCAGCCAATAATGCAGCAGTCCGCTCAGCCGCTCCTTGATTGTCGGCAACAAACTGCCGGGCGTTGCCAACCAGACGATTTTTAAATCCGATATCTTGATAAAGGCGTAACACCGCACCCGGCAAGGCCTGAGCCCCGGCACACTGAACGGCCGCTTCGGCGGCGAGCATGCGCTCGGCTATTTCCTGAAAATTAAACATTTCCGGACCGAAGATTACCGGTACGCCGGCAGCCGCCGGTTCCAACACATTGTGGCCGCCAACCGGAACCAAACTCCCGCCGACGAACGCAGCATCGGCCGCGGCATACAGCATTTTCAATTCGCCCATGCTGTCGCCGATATAAACGTCGGTCTGTGCGCTGCAAGCCCGCTGTTCGCTGCGCATCACCACTTGCAACCCACGTTGCTCGCAGAGCGCTCTCACCGTTAGAAATCGCTCGGGATGCCGCGGCACGATCAGCAATAACAATTCGGGCAGCGCGGCTTTTAGCTGCGGATACAGTGCGAGGAACACCTCTTCTTCACCGTGATGACTACTCGCAAGCACCAGAACCCAACGCCCGGCAAATGCCTGGGCCTTTAGAGTTTGTCCTCGCCCCTGCACCTCGGGCGCTATGGTCACGTCGAATTTGATATTGCCGAGCACCCGCACGCGATCGGGTTGAGCTCCGATCTGGATAAACCGAGTCCGGTCATCAACGGTTTGCACTGCAATCGCCGCCACACCGGCCAGTGCCGGCCGCACCAAGGCCGGGATTCTTTGATAAGACTGCGCCGAACGCGCCGACAACCGGGCATTGACGATATACAGCGGTAGAGAAGCCTCGGCGCAGGCGGCAAACAGGTTCGGCCAGATCTCTTTTTCCATGATTACCGCCAGGCGGGGCCGAAAATGCGCGATAAAGCGTCCCACCACCAGTGGCAAATCATAAGGCAAGTACACATGCTCGACCCTATCGGCCAACACTGCCCGCACGCGGGCCGAACCGGTCGGCGTGGTCGTCGTCACCAGCACCGGCAATTCGGGATATTGAGATTGCATCCATTTTATTAGCGGAAACGCCGCTTCGGCCTCGCCGACCGAGACCGCGTGAAACCAGAGCACGCCTTGGCGGGATTGAAATGAGTAAACTCCCAAGCGTTCGCGCCAGCGTCGCCGGTATTCCGGCGCTTTGGCCCCGCGCCAATACAAGCGCAGCAACACCATCGGCAATGCCAAATGGAACAGCAAGGTGTAGACGAATCGCATAAGCCGATTAACCACCGCGCGACGGCGAACAAAATTCAGAACTCGCAGAACGAGGCCGCAAATCTGGCATGAAATTCTCCATGGGAATGAGCGAAAATTGGAACAACACGGTTGGAAAGCATCTGTATTGGAAAAACTTTAAGCCAGCGCTCGGCGCCGACAACTAGCCGAAAGCGGTGCTTGACAGACTGACTGAGCCGCAAGCCCCGGCAAAAAACCAGCCCATAATAACGGTCCGACGTCATGATCGTTCAGGACATCTCCGCTTGGCTATCGCCCCAAGCACTGTTCCAATTCCAACACCCGCTGCGTTGTGGGTAACACAGTGTCAGGATTCAAGCTCATCGAATCGATCCCGATTTCCACTAGATATTCGGCCATTTCCGGATAATCCGACGGCGCCTGGCCGCACAAACCGGAATGGCGGCCGTTGCGCCGGGCGCCTTCCACCGCCAGCCGAATCATGGTTTTGACGCCGGGATCGCGCTCGTCGAAGTCGTTGGCAACAATCTCCGAATCGCGATCGACACCCAGCGTCAATTGGGTCAAGTCGTTGGAGCCGATCGAAAAACCGTCGAACAGTTTGGCAAATTCGTCGATCAGAATCACGTTATTCGGAATCTCGCACATCACGTAGATTTCCAGGCCGTTATCACCGCGCTGCAAGCCGTGGCCGGCCATCGCCGCCAACACCCGCTCCGCCTCGTCGATGCGCCGGCAAAACGGGATCATCAATATCAGATTGGTCAAACCCATCGTCTCGCGCACCCGCTTCATCGCTGCGCATTCCAAGGCAAAGCCCTCGGCGTAAGCCGGATGCACGTAGCGCGACGCGCCGCGAAAACCGATCATCGGATTGGCCTCGTCCTGCTCGAACCAGCGCCCGCCCAACAAAGTGGCGTATTCGTTGGTCTTGAAGTCCGACATCCGCACCACCACCGGCTTGGGATAAAACGCGGCGGCAATCGTCGCCACGCCTTCGGCCAGGCGCTGGATAAAAAACTCTTCCGGGCTTTCGTAACCCTCGGTCAAACGCTTGAGTTGTTCCAACTCGGCGGCATCCTGAACCCGATCCGGATGAATCAAGGCCAGCGGATGAGCCTTGATGTATTCGGTGATGATGAATTCCATCCGCGCCAAGCCGACACCGTCGTTCGGCAAAAAGCTGTGCTTGAAGGCCAATTCCGGATTGCCCAGATTCAGCATGATTTTGGTCTTCGGCCGCTGCATTTGGGCCAGATCGGTCCGCAGCACCTCGAATCCGACCTGCCCCTGATAAACCTTGCCGACGTCGCCCTCGGCGCAACTGACCGTAATCTCGCTACCACTGGCGATTGCCGTCGTCGCGTTCTCGCAACCGATCACCGCCGGCACGCCCAGTTCGCGGGCGATGATCGCCGCATGGCAGGTACGGCCGCCGCGATTGGTGACGATGGCGGCAGCCGTTTTCATGACCGGCTCCCAGTCCGGCGTGGTCATATCGGCGACCAACACTTCGCCGGGCTTGAAACTGGATAACTGCGCCACGCTGGCAATCACCCGCGCCTTGCCGGCAGCTATTTTGCTGCCGACCGCGTGACCGCGGGCGATGACCACACCCTGCGCCAACAAGCGGTATTGTTCCAACAGGTTGCCGCTACGCTGCGAAGCCACCGTCTCCGGCCGGGCCTGCACGAGGTAAAGTTTGCCGTCCAGCCCGTCCTTAGCCCATTCCATGTCCATCGGCCGGCCATAATGGCGTTCGATTTTGGTCGCATAGTCGGCCAGTTCCAGCACTTCGGCGTCGGCAATGCAAAAGCGGCGCCGCTCGTCGTTGGCAGTAGCGATGTTGCGTACCGGCTCGCGGGTAGTGCCGTCGCTATAGACCATCTTGATCTTTTTCGCCCCCAGATTGCGGCGCAGCACCGCGCGGTAACCTTGGGCGAAGGTAGGCTTGTGCACAAAAAACTCGTCCGGATCGACCGCACCTTGCACCACGTTTTCGCCCAGGCCGTAAGCCCCGGTAATGAACACCGCATCCTGGAAGCCGGACTCGGTATCGAGTGAGAACATCACGCCGCTGGCGGCCAAATCGGAGCGTACCATTTTCATTACGCCAATCGACAGCGCCACCTTGAAATGGTCGAAACCCTGGTCGATGCGGTAATGGATGGCGCGGTCGGTGAACAGACTGGCAAAGCAGCGCTTGCAGGCATCCAGCAAGCTGTGACCGCCGCGAATATTCAGATAGCTGTCCTGTTGACCGGCAAAACTGGCGTTAGGCAGATCCTCCGCGGTGGCGGAACTGCGTACCGCGACAGTCAAGTCAGCGCCGTATTCGCGCTGCAACTCGGCAAATGCGGCATGGATCTCGGCCTGCAAATCAGCGGGCAGCGGCGCGGCGTAGACCAAATCGCGGGCTTGCTGGGCGCGACGGGCCAGATCGGCAACGTCGTCGGCATCGACATCGTCCAATAATTCGTGCAAGCGGGGCCAAGCGTCGGCTTGATCCAACAGACAACGATAGGCGTCTGCGGTGATCGCGAAACCGTTCGGCACCCGGATACCCTCTACGGCCAAGGCTTGGTACATTTCGCCCAACGACGCATTCTTACCGCCGACTAAAGGAATATCCTGGATGCTGAGTTGGTTAAACCAACGGATGTATCGGTAGACTTGGGACATTGGGGGAACTCCTTGGCTGTAATTCTGCTTATCGTTATAAGCATACGCGCTTGAAACGCGGCCGTAACCAGGATTTTCGGCATCAGCGCGGTTAACGCTGACGGTTAAGCCACTCCATGTAGAGCTGAACACCTTCTTCCACCGACTTAAACCGATGCTGGCAACCGACGGCGCGCAGTTTTTCCAGATTGGCTTCGGTAAAACTCTGATAACAGCCTTTCAGATGCTCCGGAAACGGGATGTATTTGATATAACCACGTTGGTGATAACGAATCACCGCATTGGCAACGTCGTTAAAGGTCTGGCTGCGACCGGTACCGCAGTTGAAGATGCCGCTGACTTCGGGATGGTCCAAAAACCATAAATTCACGTCGACAACATCGCCAACGTAAACAAAATCCCGGCGTTGCTCACCGTCGGCATAACCGTCGCAACCTTCGAATAATTTCAATTCGTCGGATTGCTGCATCTGCTTATGCAAATGAAACGCGACGCTGGCCATGCTGCCCTTGTGCGCCTCGCGCGGGCCGTAGACGTTGAAGTAGCGCAGCCCGACTACTGGCGCCGTCAACTTGGTTTGCCGGCGCAGATACTGGTCGAATTGAAACTTGGAGTAACCGTAAACATTCAGCGGACCTTCGTAGGCCAATTCTTCCTTGAAAGTCAGATCGGCGCCATAAGTGGCTGCGCTGGATGCGTAAATAAATGGAATTTTGTGGCTTTGGCAATAATGAAACAGGGTTTTGCTGTATTCATAATTGTTGTCCATCATGTAACGGCCGTCCCATTCCGTGGTACTGGAACAGGCGCCCTGATGGAATATCGCGGCTATCGATTCGGCTTGGAATCGGCCTTGTTGCAGGCGTTCGAGAAACGTGGCTCGGTCGAGATAATCGGCAATCCGGCAATCGACCAGATTCCGAAATTTGATACCGTTGCTTAAATGGTCGACCACCAAAATATCATCGTAACCGCGGGCGTTCAGCCCCGACACCAGATTACTGCCGATGAAGCCGGCACCACCGGTTACGATGATCAAGCGCTTACTCCGCTACGACTTTAATCGTCAGCGTCGCGACGACGTCGGTGTGCAGGTTGATGGCGATGTCGTAATCGCCGATATTGCGGATCACGCCGTTCGGCAAACGTACCTCGTGCTTTTCAACTTTGACGCCGGCAGCGCTGATCGCGTCGGCAATGTTCAGCGTACCGACCGAACCGAACAGACGGCCTTCGTCGCCGGTTTTATGAGCGATCGTAATCGCCAGTTTGCTCAGAGCTTCGGCACGGGCGTTGGCAGCCGCCAATTTTTCGGCCGCTTGCTTTTCCAGCTCGGCGCGACGCTCTTCAAATTCCTTGATTTTAGCCGGGGTCGCCTGAACGGCTTTACCTTGCGGGATCAGGTAGTTTCTGCCATAACCCGGTTTAATGGTGACTTTGTCGCCCAGGTTGCCCAGGTTGGCGGTTTTTTCCAGAAGAATGACTTCCATCGTTTATACCTCTTGGTTCGACTCGTATGTCGAAAAATCGGGAGCTTTAGGCTCCATTGGGTTTAAATTTGTTTCGCAAGTCCAGCCAAGTATCGCTTAGCCCGCAAAGGATGACCACGGCGGTCACGTGCGGCACCAACATCAACGTGATGTACAGAAAAGGCACCATGAACCGACCGCCCTTGCTGGTGGCAAAGGCCGCGTGCAGCACTGCAGTACCGACAAAGACATACAGCACGAACATGACCAGCAAGACGTTCCAGCAGAACTCCGCGATGTCAGCAGGACTCAACCAAGCCACTGCAACCAGCGCCAGTGTCGCCAATGTGAACGGCAAATGCGCCCGCAACGCTAGAAACTCGCTTCTGAAACCGCCGGGATTGTAGAGCGCGGCCTGCCAAAACCGGGCCAAAAACAGGCCCAGCAACAAGCCGCAAACACTACCCGCCGCGGCGACACCAGTCATGTAATGCGCCAACGTATCCGCCGATTGGCGAATCTGTTCGACGGCAACATCGGTTTGCCCGCTCAACATCGGCTGAATCATGAACTCCAGGATTTGCCGCCAAAACAACGCCGGCTGCTCCTGGAATACATAAATGCTGAATACCGCAGCCAAACCTAGCAACACGGCGATTTCGATCGCCACAACCAAGTGTCTGCCCTCGCGCAAGACGATCGAGATCAACCAGACCGGCAGCCAGAACGCCAGACCGTACATCAATGCGTACTGATAATTGCCCAGCAACATCAGGCTCAACACCGCGGCCGCCAAGCAGGAACACAGCAGGACGTACATGCCCTCGCCGGCTCCGCGCCGCAAAGTGACCAGCGCTAGCGAGGCCGAACTTACGATACTAATCGGAGGAAACAACAGGGAAAGCAACGCCAAGCTGGATGCAACGGTCATCGCTTGCACCCTCCCCTTCATGATGAAAGCGGCCAGAAATTGCACGCCTGCCTTCCTCCGGATTGCGAATCAGTTACTTATGCGCGTCGCAAAACGGCAACAAAGCCAGGAAACGGGCTTGTTTGATCGCCGCAGTCAACTGTCTTTGGTATTTCGCGCTAGTCCCGGTAATCCGGCTCGGAATGATTTTGCCGGTTTCGGTGATGTATTCGCTGAGCAGATCCAGATCTTTGTAGTCGATCACGATCGCGTCTTCGCCGCTGAAACGGCAACCTTTTTTACGTCTGATATTGTTACGTGCCATGAAAATTCTCTACGTTAATTTGGGTTACTCTGAATCGGCAGCTACTTCAGCTTCGTCGCTGGTTTCGACTTCGGCTTCGACTTCTTCTTCGGCGTCACCTTTGGCACGGCTGGCGGATTTTTGGCCGTCGCTGCCGCTGGTTGCAATCACGGAAGGACCGGTGATGGCTTCTTTTTTCGCCAGGGTCTGGCTGCGCAAAATGGCGTCGTTAAAGCGAAAACCGGCTTCCAGTTCTTCCAGAGTGGCTTGGTCGCATTCGATATTCATCAGCACGTAATGCGCTTTGTGAATTTTTTTGATCGGATAGGCCAGATGTCTACGGCCCCAGTCTTCCAGACGGTGAATTTTGCCTGAGGCTTCTTCAACGGTGGATTTGTAACGTTCAATCATAGCCGGCACCTGAGCACTTTGGTCAGGATGGACTAAGAAGACGATTTCATAATGTCGCATGATTTCTCCTTACGGGTTGAAAGCTTCCCGCCGGCAGGCAGTGAAGCAAGGATTCGGAGCCGGAAGACTCCAAAAAGCTGGGCATTATAGAAACCGGCGTTGTTTTTGCAAAGCAATTTTTGTTACAACGCCGGCTCGGGGACTAGGCGAACAGACTGAGCAAGCCGTTGCTGGCGATAGCACGCCCGGCTTCGATTTCATCAAGGATATTGGTTGCGGAGGTGTTGTTTGCACCGCCGTCGCTGAAATCAGGGTCTTGATTGCCGCTCCGGCGCTGGTCTCCAGCCATTTGATAGGATTCTCGGCCTTGTTTTTGTTCGGAATGTTGCTGGGACACATTAACGTCCGCCAAATCCAGCTTTTGCTCGCCCAACATTTCCCGCAGCTTCGGTAACGCGGCTTCTATTGCTTCTTTGACTCCCGCATGCTGCGTTGTGAAAGAGACACTGGTTTGGTCTTGATTGACGTCGATCTTAATCGAAATAGGCCCCATGTGTTCGGGGTTCAACCGAATTTCGGCGGACGGAATATCCTGTTTGTGCATCCAAAGCAATTTTTCGCCAAGCTCCACGTTCCAGCCCGGCTGAGCCAAATGCTTGGATATTTCAGCCGTTGCCGGACTATGACCGGCAGAGTTGACCGACTTCGACAATTGGGCAATATCGGCCGCCATCGCCGCAAAATGTTTGCCATTGTCAACCGAACCCGTTTGGTTTTTTGCGGCAATCGCGTCCGCCTCGTTGCCGAAAGCGTTAGCGGAATCTTCCGGGCTATCTTGCCGCAGATCGGCTTGGTCCTGGCCGGACAGCGCCTTCGCCAAGCCGGCATCGGCCGGCTGACCCGGCGACTCGCTTTTTGCCGAGACTGACGCCGCATCCAGTTTGGTCTTCACACCGGTTTCGGCCGAGTTGTTGCCGACTATCGCCAGTGCCTGACCTACCGGATCGGCACTGCTTAACAGATCGCTCGCTCCGGAAACTTGCGTGGCCGAGGTGTCGCTGGCGCTCGCAGAATTGGCCTGTATCTGAGCCAGCGCCGCCGCGGCCTGCGCTGCCGCCAGAACGGCATCGGCTTCTTCCGCATTCTGATCGTCTTGAACGGCGCCAGCTATTGCCGGAGTGGGAGGCGGGGTTGCCGGCACGCTGTCCAGGCTCTGTAAATACTGTAGCACGTCGGCTAACGCCGCCATCGTATCGTCCAGATCGATATCCTGGTCAAGTTTGGCCGCCGTCGGCACGCTATTGCCGAACATAGCGGCAACTTTTTGCAGGTCGCGGCCGGTCAAATTCTCGGCATTTATACCGCTGAGTTGCTGCAAATTCGCCAATTCTCCGCCGCTGCCGCCCGCACTATTCGCCAGACTAGTCTGCAACTGGGCCAATTGTTCCAGGAATGTCGCGGAAAACAGCCCTGCGTTGACGCCGTCGCCCAGCATTCCAGCACCAAGACCGGCCGTCGGGTCGGAACCGGACAACAAAGACAGCGGATTCGAGCTTTGTATATTCATAACCATTCTCCTGTCAGTTTGTTACGGTTATGCAGTTCCCGTGCCATTACCGTTTACCGTGCGCGCAGCCCGATCGTCTTGCTCGGCCTGTTCGCGTTTTTGTTCGTTTTTTATCTCTTCCGCCAAGGCCAGCTCGCTAACTTTTCGCAAACTTTTGGTTCGCTGCCGGGAATCCTCCCAGTGTTTGCGCGCGCGCTGGACTTCACGTTCTTGCTGCGCAACCGCTTGCCTTTGGCTATCGATTGCACTGTCCAATTTTTCCGAAAAGGCTCTGAATTCCATGAGTTGGCTGACGGGTATTCCACTTTGTTGACGGGCGGCGAAATTGTGCAAATACTCCACCCGATAATTTAGCAGGCTGTCCAGCTGGGCTTGCTGCTCGCGCAAACGTTGTTGAACATCCCCCAATGCCGCCAACGCATCCTGCTCCTGACGGGCGTGCAATTCGATCACCACATTCAAGCGCTGCGACTTTTTCATCAGCTTGCCAACAATTGCGCCAGCTCGCTGATGCTGCGGCTTAGGTCGACCGATTCGTCCATGCTTTGTTGCAGAAAATCCATGATCGCCGCGTTCTTCGCCACCGCCTGATCGATCCGCGGGTCGGAACCGGAACGGTAAGCGCCGACGCTGATCAAATCCTTGTTCTGCTGATAGATGGAATACAGGCGTCGCAAATCCCGCGCCATCTGCATATGTTCTGCCTCGACGATGTCCGGCATTACCCGGCTGATCGAGGCTTCGATATCGATGGCCGGATAATGGCCGGACTCCGCCAAACTACGCGACAACACCACGTGGCCGTCGAGAACGCCGCGCGCGGCGTCGGAGATCGGGTCGTTGGTATCGTCGCCCTCGGCCAGTACCGTGTAAAAGGCGGTAATAGAGCCGCCGCCCACGTCACCGTTACCGGCCCGTTCCACCAATTGCGGTAATTTGGCAAATACCGACGGCGGATAACCCTTGGTGGCCGGCGGCTCGTTGATTGCCAATGCGATTTCCCGATACGCTTGAGCGTACCGGGTCAGAGAATCCATCAACAGCAAGACGTCCAGACCCTGGTCGCGAAAATACTCCGCAATACTGGTGGCCAGCATCGCGCCGTGCATCCGCATCAATGGCGAATCGTCGGCCGGCGACGCCACCACCACAGCCCTGCGCAGCCCTTCCTCGCCCAGAATTTTCAGGACGAATTCGTTGACCTCGCGACCGCGTTCACCGATCAGGCCGACCACAACGACATCGGCGTTGGTAAACTTGGTCATCATCCCCAACAACACGCTCTTACCGACCCCGGTACCGGCGAACAAGCCCATGCGCTGGCCGCGACCGACGCTGAGAACGGCATTGATGGCTCTGACGCCGACATCCAATGCTTCGCGAATCGGTTTTCGGGTTAAGGGATTAATCGGCGTACCGGCCAAAGATACCTTGGCGTCGGTATCCAACGCGCCTTTGCTGTCCAGCGGATTGCCGGCCCCGTCCAAGACCCGGCCCAGCAAACCGAAACCAACCCGCGCCAGACTATTTTTACCCATTGGGATCACCCGGCAACCGGGCTCAAGGCCATGCGTATCGCCGGTCGGCATCAGGTAAATATGCGCGCCGCTGAAACCGACCACCTCGGCAGCGATGATTTTGCCGGACTTGGTGACGACTTGACACAACGAGCCTATCGCCGCACGGCAACCCTCGGCCTCCAGCGTCAAACCCACCATGCGCGACAATTTACCCTCGACCACCATTTCCAGCGGCTCATGCAGACGTTGCCGGTAAGGCCGCAGCCGGGCCAACCACAGTTCGGCACGGTCGGCGCTGACTATCATTTCTCGGCGTCCTCGCGCCGGTCCCCGCCCAGCACATTCGCAATAACGGCCGCCATCCGGCTCTCGACGCTGGCATCGACCCTGGAGACTTCGGTTTCGACGACACAGCCACCCCGACTCAGCAAGGGATCTTCCTGCAACCGCCAGGGCGGCATGCTTTCGTCGAGTTTCAAGGCGCTACGGACCAAAGCCGCGTCCTCCGGGTGCAAATTGACGGTGACCTTCTGCGAAGCCAACGGCAAGACCTTAATTGCCTCCCTGACCACGGCAACGATTTCGCCCGGCTCTGACTTCAACTCACGGCGGATCAGCTGGCTGGCGATCGCAATCGCCAGTCTGACCAACTCTTGCTCTATCGCCTCGTCGAGCTGTTTGAACGGTTCGCTCAAGGCATCCAGCAATCCGGCCAATTCGGCTGCCTGTTTTTGCAGCAAGTGCAAACTTTCTTCATAACCTTGCTTACGGCCGATCTCCAGGCCTTCGGCCCTGCCCTCGGCAAAACCTTGCTGCCGGCCTTGCTCGAAGGCTTCATCGTAGGCCTGCTTCTGAATCTCCTCGATCTGTTCCACCGTCAGGATTTCGGTCGCCTGCTCCAGTTCCACCGGTTCCGAATGAGGCGGCGCCTTAAAATCCTGCAGCCCGGTCCAGGGATTCAAGGCCTGCAGTTCGTCTTCGGAAAACCGCGGCGTCTTAGACGAATTCATCACCGCCGCCACCGCCGCCCAGACTCAATTCGCCGGCATCCGACAGACGTTTGGCGATAGCCAAAATATCTTTTTGGGCGGCTTCGACTTCGCTGAGCCGAGCCGGCGGCGCAGCTTCCAAATCGTCGCGCAACATTTCCGCCGCGCGCCGCGACATATTGGCGAATACTTTGTCGCGCAGTGCGGCGTCGACACCGCGCAAGGCCAACAACAGTTGATCGGTGGAGACTTCGCGCAACAAGGTTTGTATACCGCGGTCGTCGACGTTGATCAGATCGCCGAACACGAACATCTTGTCTTGGATGCGTTGCCCCAGGTCGGCATTGACTTCGTTGATGTTCTGCATCATCGGATCGCTGATGGCGCTTTCGATGAAGTTGAGGATATTGGCCGCAGCGTCGATACCGCCGATTTGCGACGACTTGACGCCGTCGCTGCCGGTCAATTGTTTTTCCATGATATCGTCCAACTCGCGCAAGGCGGCCGGCTGCACGCCTTCCAGCGTGGCGATCCGCATCAGCAGGTCGGACCGCATGTTCTCCGGCAGCAGCGTCAAGACGTCGGCGGCCTGGTCGGGATCCAATAAGGACAGAATGATGGAAATGATCTGCGGATGCTCCAGCCGGATCAAATCGGCGATCGCCCGGGTGTCCATCCACTTCAACTGCTCGATACCCTTGCTGTTGGCGCCGAGCAGGATACGATCGATGATACTGCCGGCCTTGTCCGCGCCCAAAGCATTGGTCAGCATATTGCGAATGTACTCGTCTGAGTCCAAGCCCAAACCGGTTTCGTTCTTGATTTCGATAATGAATTCTTCCAGCACTTGATCGATCACGCCGGAGGTAATCGAGCCCAGTTGCGCCATGGTCGAGCCGACCAGCTGCACTTCCTTCGGCCCCATGTGGCGCAATACCGCTGCTGCCCGGTCCTGGCCGACTGCCAGTAGCAGCAACGAAGCGCGTTGCGCCTTGCTATATCTGTCGTCCTCAGCCATCGTCTTTCAACCAGGTTTTGATGACCTGCGCGACCAGTTTCGGGTCTTCGTCGATCATTTTTTGTACATACTCCAGACGTTTTTCGTAGCTTTGCGGCGCTTCCAGCAGCAGCAAATCTTCCATCGCACTCGGCAAGGCGTGAATTTCGCCGGTTTCCCGATCGACTTCCACCGGAACCGCTACCGGCCGCCCTTCTTCATCAAAGCGCACCACGCCACCGGTCGCTTCGGCAATCGCCCGCGCCTCTTCCAAGGCCAGCAACTGTTCTTCCTTGGTGATCAAACCTTTGAATACCGGCCGCAACACGCCCATGATCAACAGTAACACCACCAACACCGCTCCCAATTGTTTCATCGCGCTGGCGAACCAAGGCTGATCCCAAATCGGCTCCGAAGGCAGTTCTTCCAATGCGTCCGGCAATTTAAAGGCCACGTTCGTCACGGTGACTTGGTCGCCGCGGCTGTTGTCGTAGCCCACCGCCTGCTTGACCAAATCGCGGAGCTGATTCAAATCTTCCTGCGAATAGGGTTGTTGCGTGACCTTGCCGTCGGTTTGTACCAATTTTTTGTCGTCGACCACCACCGCGACCGACAGCCGGCGTAGCGCGCCGGTCGCCAAACGGGTATGGGTAATGGTTTTATCCAGCTCGTAATTCCGTGTAGCCGACTTGCTGGCCGCACCGGATTCGCCGGCTGCGGTTTTTTCCTGGCCGCTCGCCACCTCCGGAGCCACGCCGGTCGGCGGCGGCTGGTTGGAAAGCGCGCCGGGCACACCTTGAACTTTAGACGAAGAATTGGTTTCTTCCTGAGTTTGTTCGCTGCGCAACGCCGGCAGATCGGGGTTGAACATTTCCTGGGTTTTTTCGGTGACGGTAAAATCCACGTCGGCCGAGATTTGCGCGCGCATGCCGTCTCCGCCCACCAAAGGCGTCAGGATGTTTTCGATGCGTTCGCGCAAGTGTTCTTCGATATTTTTCTTGTACTCGAATTGCTTGCCGGACAGCGTGATATCTTCCCCGGCCTCTTTGCTGTTCAGCAGGCGACCCTTCTGATCCACCACCGTGACTTGACTGGCTTCCATCAGCGGCACGCTGGACGCGACCAAGTGGATGATTGATTCGATCTGTTCTTTTTCCAGCGTCCGGCCTTGGTAAAGTTCCACGACCACCGATGCGCTGGGTTTTTTCCGCTCGCGGACAAACACCGATTGCACCGGGATTGCCAATAACACTTTAGCGGCCTTGACGTTTTGAATGGTTTGAATGGTCAGGGCAATCTCGCCTTCCAAGGCGCGTTGAAAGCGCATTTGTTCGACGCTTTTGCTGGCGCCGAAACCGTTGTCCTTGTCCAGCAGTTCGTAACCCAGGCTGGCGCTGCGCGGCAGGCCTTGCGCCGCGAGTTTCAATTTCATTTCCCTGACTTTGTCGGCCGGCACCATGATGGCTCCGGAACCGGTCTCGACTTTGTAGTCGACGCCCATCTTCGTCAGCGTATCGAGTATTTCCGCCGAGTCCTTCTCCGCAACGCTGGCGAACAGCAAATCGTAAGCCGGCGCTTGCGACCACAGCACCACCGCAACGCCGATGGCCACGCTCAGAGCCAATCCCAGCATCAAACCGACTTGGCGCGATACCGGCAACTTGCTCAGGCCGGTCAGCGCCTGTTGCATTTTACTGGTCTCGGCGGTCTCTTGAGACCGCGAATCCATCGGTAGATTTCTGTCCAACTCGCTCATGGCCGACTTCCGTTAACCTAAATCGACATGCCCATGACGTCTTTATAAGCGTCGACCAGCTTATTGCGGACTTGCAACATGGCTTGAAATGAGACGCTGGCTTTTTGGGATGCAATCATCACCTCGGCCAAGCTGACATCGCTCTGGCCCATTTCGAACGACTTCGCCAAATTATTGGCGGTCTGCTGGGTCTGGCTTACCGAATCGATGGATTGTTTCAACATCGCGGCGAAATCGCCGCTGGTATCGGCCGGTTGCGCTTTGCCGCCGGCCTCGATAGACATGGCCCGCATTTGGGCCAGGACTTGGTTGACGTTGATGTCTGACATGATATTGACTCTTTATAAGTTGCCTACCGGTTGGCAAGCATTTTTCAGGCCAACATGGCTAACCAGGCACAGCCACCCCGGCTTCTTTCATTCGCGCAATTTTGTAGCGTAAGGTGCGCGGACTGATACCGAGCTTGGCCGCCGTGGCCTTCCGGCTGCCGCTGACATCCCGCAACATTTGCAAAATAATCTTTTCTTCGGCGGAGCGGACGCCATCGTTCAGACTGCCGGCTTCGTTGATATCGATAGCCGCATCGTAGGGCCAGGATTCTATGGCAATAGTTTGCCCGGCGGCAGGCTGGGCCGGCAAAACTGCGGCCTCGTCATCCAAAATTAGCTCATCGGCACCGATGACACCGTTATTTTGCAAAATCAAGGCGCGCTGCACGACGTTTTCCAATTCGCGCACGTTGCCGGGCCAAGCGTATCGGCATAACTTGTCCAGCGCGGCCTCGTCGAAACGACACAGCGGCCGCCCCGGTGCGGTATGTTTTTGGAGCAATTGCTGCGCCAACGGCACGATATCTTGCCTGCGTTCGCGCAGCGCGGGAATCTTCAACGGAAACACGCTGAGACGGAAATACAAATCCTCGCGAAACCGGCCCTCCCGCACGTATTCCTTCAATTTGCGGTTGGTCGTCGCCAAAATTCTGACGTTCAGCGCAATCTTGCGTTGGCCGCCCAGACGTTCCACTTCTTTCTCCTGCAACACCCGCAATAACTTGGCCTGCAGAGCGATATCCATTTCGGATATTTCGTCCAGTAACAGCGTACCGCCCTGCGCCTGTTCGAACTTGCCTGGAGCGGATTGGACAGCGCCGGTGAAAGCCCCCTTCTCGTAGCCGAACAGCATTGCTTCCAGCATGTTTTCCGGAATCGCCGCACAGTTGATCGCGTCGAAAGGCCCGGCATGGTAGTGGGAATTCTTATGGATGTAGCGCGCCAAAACCTCTTTACCGACGCCACTCTCGCCTTCCAACAGCATGGTCACGTTGGTTTTCGCCACCTTGCCGGCCAGCGCGTACAGCTTTTTCATCGCATCGTCGGCGACCACACGCTCAATCGGCACTTGCGGCATCGGCGCAACCAAGGCGGCAACCTTGTCGACCAAGGTCGTGGCCTCGAACGGTTTGATCAAATAATCGGCCGCACCGGCTTGCATGGCTTCGACCGCTTTAGGGATGGTGCCATAAGCCGTCATCAACAAGACCGGGGTTTCAGCGAATTTTTGCTGAATATTCTGCAGCAACTGAATACCGTCCATGACCGGCATCTGCACGTCGCTAACCACCAAACGCACGGCATGTTTAGCCAATTGGCTGAGCGCTTCAGTGCCGTTTTTGGCGGAAACCACGCGGTAACCTTCTATTTCCAGAGTGTCGCACAAGGCTTCGCAGAGCGCGACGTCGTCTTCTACGACCAGAACATCATACTGCTTCATGGTTGATCTCCATATTATTAGCGCCCGCTGAAAGGCTTAACGCATAGTGGTTGTGACACGGCAAGGTCAACGTGAAACAGGTGCCGTTTCCCGGCTCGGAACGGCAACACACGCTTCCGCCGTGGGCCCTGGCAACACTATCCACGACCGCCAGGCCCAGGCCGGTGCCGTTGGATTTGGTGGTAAAAAAAGGCTCGAATAATTTGGCGCGCTGGTCGGGAGGAATACCGGGGCCGTCATCGCTGACACTGATGTCGATGCCGCCGACACCGGCCATCGCCCGCAGCCGGATTTTTTGAGCGCCCGCCTCCGCAGCGTTGTTGATCAAATTCAACAGCGCGCCGCGCAAGGCATCCTGATTTCCCAACAACTCCAGGTCGCCGGCCATGTTAGCGATCTCAAATTGGCCGGCATAGCCATCGCCCGCTTCCCTCAAATGCGCCAACAAGGTGGTTAACGAGAAACCCTGCATCGCCATCCGCCCCTGTTTGGCGAAAATCAACATGTCGTTGACCTGCCGCTCCAGATAGTGCAAACGTTCCAGGATCTTTGCCGAAAATTGCCGACGTTTGTCCTCGGCGATTTCAGGCCGGCTCATTTGCGAGGCATACAAGATCGCGGTCGCCAACGGGGTACGGACCTGATGCGCCAGACCGGCCACCATTTCCCCCATCGCACTGAGATGCTTCTGCTGAACCAAGGTCTCCTGCAACGAGCGGATTTCACTGACGTCGGACAATAGGATGACTTGCTCGGCGTGGTTCCCCAGCACGTTGTGGGTGATATTGACTTTGCGGCCGTCGCGCAATTGCCGCTCGTGTGGCGATTCGAAGACCGGCTGCAAACTTCTGCCGACCACCTCGGACCAGAATTGGCCTATCACCGGTTCACCGAGAAAATCGATTGCATGATTGTTGCAGTCGATCACCATGCCCTGGGCGTTCAACACGACCACCGCGGCCGGCAATGCCGCCAGAATTTGCTGCAAGCGGCTAGCCAACTTCTCTTTCTCGATCAATGTATGCAGCCGCTCGTTGCGGGCGGCGGCCAACTCCCGGTTCAACTGGGCTATCTGCTCTTCCAGCCCCTGGTAAGAATGGGTCAAATTCGCGGAAAGTTCGTTGAATAGCCGAAAAGCGTCGGTCAAACGCTCGGCTTTTTGTTGTTGCTGAAAGCTTAAAGTGTCCATTGCAATTCCGCCAGATTACTCTAACGGCCAAAAAGCAAAAACCAGACCACAATAAAAATTAATTTAAAAACAAAGCACTACAGACACAAGCCAAGATTTTGACGGCCCCACCACAAGTAAGCGCCCAGCGCCCGCCGGTTTGGTCATCCCCAGTCCCAAAGCCTGCAGGCAATCGAATCGACAATCCGGCGCAACTGGAGACAAATCCGCTTTGCGGCTATTCTATGCGGACTCAATGAACGGAAACGGTCTTCTCATGCGCAAATCCCAATTACCTTACCGTCTTACCCTGGGCACATTGCTGCTGGTTGCAGGATTGACCCCGGAAAAAGTTGCCCTGGCCGACGACATTCTGGCCGGACAGTATTACGAGCAGGCCTTACAGGCCTACAGGGAACACAAAAACGACGAAGCGGTAATCCATTTGAAGAACGCCTTGCAGCAAAACGACCGCTACGTCGCGGCCCATATACTGCTCGGCGATATCTATTTGCAGCAGAAATCCTTATCGGCTGCGGAAGTGCAACTGAATCTCGCCAAACAACACGGCGTCGACCCGGCGTTAATCGTCGAAAATCTGGCAAAACTCTACACCTATCAAATCCGCTACAACGATTTAATTAGGGAAATCGATCCGGTACGCTTTAGCACCGAGTTGCGTCCCGCATTACATGTATTCCGCGGAAACGCTTATTTGCAGCTCAATCAGATCAGCGAAGCCTTGAACGAATTCGACAGTGCGGCGCAAATCGATCCGAACTACGTGGCGGCGACGGTCGGCCGTGCCAATGCGCTATTGAAACGCGGCGACCGGAAAGGTGCCGAAGCGGCGGCGGATAAAGCCATGCAAATCCAGGCAAACGACCACGGAGCCTGGTTCGCGAAGGGTTCGATCAAACACGCCAATATGGAGTTGGAGGAGGCGCTCAAGTTTTACGACAAAGCGGTCGAACTCAATCCGGACCATATCGACACGCGCCTGGCCCGCGCCGGCCTGCTAATGGATTTAAAACGCGACGAACCAGCCAAGCAGGATTTGCAGTATGTCCGCGAAAAGTACCCGTTCGAACCCAAAGCCGCCTACCTGAACGCGGTACTATTGGATCGGAACAACCAAAAAGACGCAGCCGCTAAGGAGTTAGTCATCGCGGCCGACACCCTTTCATCGATCAAACCGGAATACCTGTCGGCGCATAGCTCGACTTTGATGCTCTCCGGCTTGGTGAACTACAGCCTGCAGCGCTTCGACCTGGCTGCGGAATACCTTCGACTATACGTGAAACAATTCCCCGAGCAATCCGGCCCGTATAAACTGCTAGCGAACGTTCTGCTGAAAAAAAACGAGCCTGAACAAGCTATTGAATTGCTCCGCCCGATCCAAATGCGCAACCCGCAAGACCAGCGACTCGCATACTTGTTGGGGAACGCCTTCATGCAGGCCGGCAAGCACGACATGGCTAACATCATGTTCGGCAAAGCCACCGCGATGAGCGACGGCAACGACGACTTGCAAACCGAAATCGGTCTTAACCGGCTGGCAATGGGCCACGAGCAAGCGGCAATCCAGGATTTGGAGACGGCGTATAAGCACAATCCCGACTCCTTAGATGCCGGCATTCCGCTGGTGGCACTGAAAATGAGCCAAGGGGACTCTGAAAGCGCCTTACAAATCGCACAGACACTCTACAAACGAGCGTCGACAAATTTAACACTGCTGAACTTGCTAGGCACCACCCAAGTCGCCAACGGCCAATACAAACAAGCCAGACAGAGCTTCGAAAAGGCCATCGATTCGGAGCCGAATTTTCTCGACGCTCAAATTAACTTGAGCAAACTCGACGTTGGCGAACGTAAATTCGATCAAGCCAGACAGCGTCTGCAAGCCTTGAGTCAAAAAGACCCGAATAATCTGGACATTTTGGTGGAACTGGCCAAAGTCGAGCAAAGCGCCGGACGTCTCGATGCTGCCAATGATTGGCTGGAACGCGCCAAAAAGCTCGATTCAAAATCGCTCCCGGTGCTGCTGGCATCGGTCGATTTGTTTTTGAAGATGGGCAAAACCTCTGAAGCCAGTGCCGCGGCTCAAGCAGCCGAAGTGATCGATAAGAATAATCTGCAGGTGATTGATGCGCTGGCGCGCAGTTACTTGGCCAACAACAATCGAGAAAAGGCCTTGGGCGTTTTTATCCGCATGGCCGACCAAGCCCGCTTCAACGTCAAACAGCTTTACAAGGCGGCTCGTTACCAAATCGATGCCGGCGACTATTTCGAAGCCATCAAGACCTTAAAAAAAGCGGTATTAGTCGATGAAGATCATATTCCATCGCAGATTGCCCTGGTCGAAATGGAACTCAACCACGGCAAGCCGGTATTTGCCGCAAGCCGGGCCGAGAGCCTACTGAAACGCTACCCCAAACGGGCCTTTCCACACCAATTATTAGGTGACATTGCAGTCCACGACAGTAATTTCAGCTTGGCCAACAGCCACTATCAAACGGCGTTCGAACTGGAACCTGATACCACGTCGTTGATGCAGCTTTTCGAAAGCATGCAGAAAACCAACCAGCCGGATAAAGCCTTCAATTTATTGGAACAATGGGTGAAAAAGCATCCCCAAGACTACCCACCGATGGCAGCCTTGGCCAGCGAATTATTAAAAAACGGGAATTTCAAAGAAGCCGAAAAATATTACGATCTGTTGCTCAAACAGTTCCCGAGCGAACCGCAATTTTTAAACAACCTCGCCTACGTTTATTTGAATGTCGGCAACAACAAAGCGCTTTCTTTAGCTGAACAAGCCCATAAACTGGCTCCCGACCAAGCGGCGACCAACGATACTTTGGGTTGGATTCTAGTCAACGCAGGCCAAGCCGAACAAGGCTTGCACTACCTGCGCAACGCGCATTCGCTACAATCGCACGACCCCGAGATCCGCTATCACATCGCTGTCGCGTTAAATCAAATGCAACGTCGGGAAGAAGCCAGACAAGAACTGGAAGAAGCACTGAAAGCCAATACGGAGTTCAACGGGCACGAGCAAGCCAAGGCTTTATTGGACAAGCTGCGCTGAAATTCGGACGGGTAAGGTCTGTCGTGTTTTTTTACAATACCTATACCCACTCAGCGAGCCTTAACCGTAACAATATGAATTTAAACAAAATTAAATAATGGCCCAATAAATGCTTATCAAATTTCGACAAAAGCGTTTTGCTCTATGGCCGATAGTACAATTGTTATTTCCAGACCGGCACAGACAATAACGGAAGAAAATGAATTCAAAAAATTGCGAGGACTCTATGATCCGGAAATATTTGGCTATCACAACACTGCTGTTGACACCGTTTGCGGCAAACGCCACAACATGGACCCTCGGGGGGGCGACACCCGCAGGTATTACAAGCATCAACGCGTATTCAGTAGGAACCAGTGCGACTTCGACTTTTGCTTCCGCGACCGTGGGAAAATATTCCGGTGGACTAGGTGTAACAACCAGCGGCGAAAGCACAACCTCGCCTGAGCACGCAACCGACAACGTAGGCAATATCGAAGCGCTGCTTTTTCGGTTCGACTCCGACACAATTTTAGATAAATTAACGATAGGCTGGCCATCGGTGACTTCCGGCTACGATTCAGACATCTCGGTCCTGAGATACACTGGAACGCTGACAAACAATGCACTGCCAACCGATAGAGACATTAGCAACGAAAAAATTTCAGATTTGCTCGCTCGCGGCTGGGAATTTGTCGGTAGCTACAATACGGCTCAAAATGTTGTGGAAGACATCAACCCTAACAACCTGTCATCCAGTTTCTGGTTGATTAGCGCTTATAGCAGCACTTGGGGTACCGGCAAAGGCGATCCATCGACCGAGCTCACCAATAGCAACGACTATTTCAAATTAGCGTCTTTGGTCGGCACTACTGCCAGCACCTCCCCAGGCCCTGGCGCCAGCGTTCCGGAACCTACCAGCTTGTTACTGTTGGCAAGCGGCATATTTGGCTGGCGGATCAACAGCAAAAAGCGAACCCTCACCGCTTAAGCAGCTGCAGGCTCTCAATTAAAAACAAACCGCCTGTCCGGATTGTCCGGCAGGCGGTTTTTTATTGCTCAAATTTATCTAAATCTCAAGGATAAAGCGCAACCGTTTCAAGACCAGCTGCTTCAGCCAAACCAAACATCAGATTCATGTTCTGCACGGCCTGCCCCGAAGCGCCCTTCACCAGATTGTCGATCACCGACAAAACCACCACCGTATCTCCGCCCTGCGGTTGATGTACTGCAATCTGGCAGCGGTTGCTGCCGCGGACATTACGGGTGTCGGCATGGCTACCGGCGGGTAACACGTCGACGAAGCGTTCTTCCCGATAACGTGCTTCGAATAGCGCCTGTAAATCCGCAGCGCGACCATGCAAACGCGCATAAAGCGTGGCGTGAATCCCACGGATCATCGGCGTCAGATGCGGCACGAAGGTTAATCCCACCGCATTGCCTGCGACACGCGCCAATCCTTGCCTGATTTCCGGCAAATGGCGATGGCCGGCAACCGCATAGGCTTTGAAACTTTCGCCGGCTTCACTCATTAACGACGATATCTCCGCCTTGCGCCCGGCACCGCTGACGCCGGATTTGACATCCGCCACCAATCCATTCGCATCTACAATCCCAGCTTCCAGCAAGGGCAAAAAACCCAATTGCACAGCAGTCGGGTAACAGCCGGGACAGGCAATCAAGCGCGCCTGCTTGATCTGCTCCCGGTTTACCTCCGGTAAACCGTACACGGCCTCATCGATCAAACTCGGACTGGCGTGTTGCATGCCGTACCATTTCTCCCATTCGGCCGGGTCTTTAATCCGGAAATCGGCGGATAGATCGATGACTTTGACACCCCGTTCCAGCAACGCTGCCGCCATCAACATGGCCGTGCCGTTCGGGGTCGCGAAGAATACCACGTCGCATTCCTGCAAATACTTCAGTTCCGGCGGACTGAATTGCAAATCGCAATACCCTCGCAAACTGGGATACAACTGATCCACCCTCGACCCGGCATCGGCGCGGGAGGTGACGACTGTGACATCCACCTGCGGATGCAACACCAAAATTCTTAATAACTCGACGCCGGTGTATCCCGTACCGCCGACAATACCTGCTCGTACCATGGGTTCTCTCGAGGAAACTATACTTCTGCTAAATTGGGCCGCATATAATACGACACTACTCCAGCAATCCTTAACATCATGCGCGCCGTTCAGCTTCAAACCAACGCCGATACCACAGAACTCGTCGTCAAGGACTGGCCGCAACCGTCTCCGCGCGAGAATCAAATTCTGATCCACACCAAAGCCGCCGGCATCAACCGGCCGGACCTGGTGCAGCGCCAGGGCCTATATCCGCCACCACCGGACGCCTCCCCCATCCTGGGTCTGGAAGTTGCCGGCACTGTAGCCGAAATCGGCAGCGCGGTAACCGGGTTTAGTGTCGGCGATCCGGTCTGCGCTCTGGTCACCGGCGGCGGTTATGCCGAATATTGCCTGGCCAGTGCCTGCTGTAGCCTGCCGATACCGCGCGGATTCAGCTTTATCGAGGCCGCCGCACTGCCAGAGACGTTTTTCACGGTTTGGAGCAACGTTTTCGACCGGGCCGGATTGCAAGCTGGCGAATCGCTATTGGTACATGGCGGCACCAGCGGCATCGGTACCACGGCAATCCAACTGGCAAAAGCCTTCGGTAGCCGCGTCGTCACGACAGCCGGCAGCGACGAAAAATGCCGGCGCTGCCTGGAATTGGGTGCCGACCTTGCCGTGAATTACCGGCAACAGGATTTCGTCGAAGCCGTGCTGGATTTCACCGAAGGTAAAGGCGTCGACGTGATTCTGGACATGGTGGGCGGCGATTATTTGCCGCGCAATTTAAAGAGCTTGGCGATTGACGGCCGCTTGTTGCAAATCGGAATTCAGCGCGGCGGCAAGGCTGAAATCAATTTGGCCGCGCTGTTGATGAAACGTCTGACGCTGGCCGGTTCGACCTTACGCTCCCGTAGCGACGAGTTCAAAGCCAACATTACCGGGCAATTGCGCGATAAAGTCTGGCCATTGCTGGAATCCGGCCAAATCAAACCCGTGATAGATTCAGTCTTTGCGCTAGCCGAGGCCGACCGCGCCCACCGGCTGATGGAAAGCAGCCAACACATCGGAAAAATCATTTTGGAGCTATGAGCATGACTTACACCACGCTGATTTCCGCCGCCACTTTGGCGGCCAATCTCGACAATCCGAATTGGCGGATATTCGATTGCCGTTTCTCGCTGGCCGATAGCGCCGCCGGCTTTAAATTCTACCGGTCGGGCCACATTCCCGGCGCAGTCTATGCCGACTTGAACCAAGACTTGTCGTCCCCGGTACAAGCTTACACCGGCCGCCACCCGCTACCGAACTTCGATTCGCTCGCCGAAAAACTGGGCAAATGGGGAGTTAACAACCGCAGCCAAGTCGTGGTCTACGACGATGCCGGCGGCGCCTTTGCCGGCCGCATGTGGTGGCTGCTGCGCAGCATGGGCCATACTCAGGTCGCAGTGCTCGACGGTGGCTACGGCCACTGGCGCAAACAAGGTCTGCCAACGGCGACAGCGCTGCCGAAAATCAGCGCCAGCGCGTTCCGCGCCTATCTCGATAACCGGCAATGGCTTGGCGCAAGCCAGGTCGAAACCGGCCTGGCGAGCCGCAGCATAATATTGGTCGACGCCAGAACTCCGGAGCGCTTCCTCGGCAAAGTTGAACCGATCGACCCGGTGGCCGGCCACGTGCCGGGAGCGATTAACCGGCCGTTGCAATCCAATCTGGATCGAAACGGCCTGTTCCTGGCCCCTGACCAATTACGCCAACAATTTACCGATTTGATTTCGCCTTTTCCGGCAGAGCGAGTGGTGCATATGTGCGGCTCCGGCGTAACCGCCTGCCATAACCTGTTGGCGATGGAAATTGCCGGACTCGGCGGATCGAAATTGTACGCCGGCTCTTGGAGCGACTGGATCCGTAACCGGAACCGGAGTGTTGCCAGCCGTTAAGCAGTGGCAGGACCAACGCTACCGCGTTAGTTCGTATTGAGAAACGCGCCGGCGTGGCTTCGCAGCAGCCCAGCCGGCGACTTTCGGAGCAGGGTCGTATCCGCCAGGATCAAGCCGCGAACGGATTTTCCAGGACGATGGTTTCGTTGCGATCAGGACCGGTGGACAATATCGTGACTTTGACGCCGACCAATTGTTCGATCCGGGCGATGTAAGCCTTGGCATTTTCCGGTAATTGCGCGAAATCGGTAATCCCGGCGGTACTACCGCTCCAACCCGGCATTTCCTCAATCACCGCCTCGCAAACGGCGTATTGGTCGGCGCCCAACGGCGCCGTTTCGGTGATTTGGCCGTCAATTTTATAGGCGGTACAAATCCCGATTTTGTCCAGACCGTCCAACACGTCCAGCTTGGTCAAACAGATGCCGGTCAAGCTGTTCAATTGGGCTGATTTACGCATCGACACCGCATCGAACCAACCGCAACGGCGTTTACGCCCGGTGGTAGCGCCGAATTCGTGGCCCTTCACGCCCAAATGTTCGCCATAACTGTCCATCAATTCGGTCGGAAACGGGCCGTTGCCGACCCGAGTCGAATAGGCTTTGGTAATGCCCAGAACGTAATCCAACGCTAACGGCCCAACGCCGCTGCCGGTCGCCGCGCCACCCGCGGTAGTATTGGAAGAGGTCACGTACGGATAAGTGCCGTGGTCAATATCCAGCAGTGCACCCTGCGCGCCTTCGAATAATACGTTGTTTCCTTGCTGTTGGTGGCTATACAGCGCCTCGCCGACATCGGTCAGCATCGGCTTGATGATTTCCCCCAAACGCAAGGTGTTATCCAGAATTTCTGCATAGTTGACCGGTTCGGCCTGGTAATAATTGACCAACATGAAATTATGGTATTCGACCAGCTCCTTCAGCCGGGCGGAAAATTCCTCGCGATTGCGCAAATCGCCGGCACGCAAGCCGCGACGGGCCACTTTGTCTTCGTAGGCCGGACCGATGCCGCGACCGGTCGTACCGATCGCTTTGCTGCCGCGCGCCTTTTCCCGGGCCTGATCGACAGCCACATGGACCGGCAGAATCAAGGCGCAGGCTTCGCTGACTTGCAACCGGTTCCTGACCGGTACGCCCGATTTTTCCAGTATCTCGATTTCCTTGAGCAAGGCTTCCGGACAAAGCACCACACCGTTACCGATCATGCATTGCACTCCGTCGCGCAAAACGCCGGACGGAATCAGGTGCAACACGGTTTTTTCGCCGTTAATCACCAAGGTGTGGCCGGCGTTATGGCCGCCCTGAAAGCGCACGACGGCCGCTGCCTGCTCGGTTAAAAGATCGACCAGCTTGCCCTTGCCTTCATCGCCCCATTGCGTGCCGATAACAACTACATTTTTTCCCATACTTTTCCAACCTTAAACTAATGGTTTAACGACCCAGCGTTGATTCTGATTTTGTAAAACTGCGTTGCAGCCCAGTTGAGGGGCCGCATCGGTTTGCCCCGGCAATTGCTGTATGACGACCTCGCCCTGAGCACGTAAATCTCTGATGGTTTGCAGCAGATCGACATCCTCGCCGAACGGCGCATAAACCACTTGTCTGGCACTATCGATATCCTGGAACATGGCTGCCAATACCTTAAGATCGGCACTAAACCCGGTAGCGGCCCGAGCCCGGCCGAAACGTGCCCCGATATTGTCGTAGCGGCCGCCGCGGGCAATCTCCTTACCCAAAGCCGGCACGAAGGCGGCGAACACCATACCGGTGTGGTAATGGTAACCGCGTAATTCCGCCAGATCGAAACTGACGCTCAAGCTGGGAAAATCGCGCCGCAGTTTGTCGGCTATGCCGCGCAAGTCGGTCAAGGCATCTCCAATGATGCCGCTACAGGGCAAGCCGGCCAGCAAACCGTCGGCCTTGTCCAATACTTCTCTGCCGCCGTTCAATTTAGGCAACGCATTGAAAATGGCCTGGAAGCGTTCGTCGAGCGCAAAGCCGGCCAACAATTCCACCAATTCCGTTCTGGCTTTACGCTGCAACACGTCGAACAATTTCGACTCCTGTTGCTGGTTCAAGCCGGCTTGTTCGGCCAGCGCCCGGTAGATGGCAACGTGGCCCAAATCCAAATGTACGTTTTGCAGCCCGCTGATCGCCAACATTTCCAGCATCAAGCGGATCACTTCGTAATCGCTTTCCAGTCCGGCGTGGCCGTATAGTTCGGCGCCGATTTGCATCGGGCTGCGGCTTTTTTCCAACGGGTCGCCTACGGCGTGCAGCACGGTTCCGGCATAACACAAGCGGGTAGGACCGTCGTGCTGCAGATGGTGGGCGTCGATTCGGGCAACTTGCGGGGTCATGTCCGCGCGTACCCCAAGCATTTCCCCGCTGAGTTGGTCGGTCAGCTTGAAGGTCTGCAAATCCAGATCGTGGCCGGAACCGGTCAGCAGCGAATCCAGGAAATCGACGAAGGGCGGTATTACCAACTGATAACCCCAACAGGCAAAAGTATCGAGCAGGGTTCTGCGCAATTTTTCCAAATGCGCCGCTTGCTCCGGCAGTACCTCTCCGATGCCTTCGGGCAACAGCCAGTTGTCTTTTCTTTGCATTTTTTTGTCTATCCCAATCACAGCAAACGCCCCGCAGAGCGGGGCGTCTGATCGTGCAGTGTCAGATTGATGGTTTACTTCTGATTCTTGAAATACTTGAAGAAATCGGAGTTCGGTTCCAACACCATGATATTTCCGGACTTACCGAGCGCTTCTTTGTAGGCGATCAAACTGCGGTAGAAAGCAAAAAAATCGCTGTCTTCGCCATAGGCCTTAGCGAAAATATCCGCAGCCCTAGCATCGCCCTCGCCGCGCAGCACTTCTGAATCGCGATAAGCGTTGGCCAGTATGATTTCGCGTTGCTTGTCGGCATCGGCACGAATCCGCTCTGCAGCCTCGGAACCTTGGGAACGAAACTCGCGCGCTACCCGCGCCCGCTCCGCTTCCATCCGTTGGTATACGGAGGTGCTGACTTCGCTAGGCAAGTCGATGCGCTTGACTTGCACGTCGACAATGTTAATTCCCAAGCGTGAGGCGTGCGGCGATACGTTGGTGATCAGCGAATCCCGAATCGCGCTACGGTCAGTGGAGACCAGTTGCCTGATCTCGCGTTTGCTAAACTCGCTCCGGGCGGCATCCTTTATAATCTGGTCCAGGCGGATATTGGCCTGGCCCACGTCACCGCCCACCGTAGTGTAGAAGGTTTTCACGTCGCCGATTCGCCATTTGACGAAAGAATCGACGATAACGTTTTTCTTCTCGGCAGTCAGGAACCGTTCCGGCGTCGCGTCCATCGTCAGAATACGGGCGTCGAATTTTTTGACGTTATTGATGAACGGAATCTTCAGGTGCATGCCGGGCTGGAAGTCGGTACCGACGATTTCACCCAACTGGAACTTAATGACTCTTTCGGTTTCGCCGACGGTGAAGACCGACATCGACAATACGACCGCCAGCACACCGACGGCAACTAATATCTTGTTTCCCATGTTAGCGTCCTCTCACATCGCGTTCGCGGCTGGATGCACGAATATCGTTCCTACTCTCTTTGACTTGAGGCGCGGGCGCTGTCACCTGTTCGTGAACCGGTGTCGGTGCCGGCGCAACGTCATCAGCACCCTTAGTCACCAGCTTTTCCAACGGTAAGTACATGATGCTGCCGCCGGATTTAACATCCACCAACACATTATTCGATTTACCAAGCACTTGTTCCATTGCTTCGATATACATACGCTGTTTGGTAACCGCCGGCGCCTTTTTATACTCGGTGAGCAATTGCGAGAAGCGGCTGACGTCGCCGTTGGCTTGAGCAATCACCCTCTCCTTATAAGCTTCGGATTCCTGCACGATACGCGATGCGGCACCCCGAGCCTTAGGCACTACGTCATTGGAATAGGCTTCGGCTTCGTTGATCAGGCGTTGCTTGTCTTCGCGCGCCTTGATAGCGTCTTCGAACGAACCCTGTACCTGTTCCGGCGGTTGGGCATCCTGCAAGTTTACGCTGGTGATCAGTATGCCGGTTTTGTAGGCATCCATGACCGACTGAATTTCAGTTTTGATTGCGGCAACGATTTCGCTACGACCTTCGGTCAGCACAAAATCCATATCGCTACGGCCGATAACGCCGCGTTGCACGCTTTCGGTAACTTGCTTCAAGGTCGAAGCCGGATCGAGAACGTTAAAGGCATAATCCTTGGCGTCTTTGACTTGGTATTGCACAGCCAAACGCACATCGACAATGTTCTCGTCTTTGGTCAGCATCATCGCCTCTTTCGGCACTGAGCCCATGGCCTGCCCGCCGCCGGAACGGTAACCGACCTCAATGAAGCGTTGCTGTTCGACATTGATAACTTGCACTTGCTCGATCGGTGACGGGATATGCCAGTTCAAACCGGGCTGCGTGGTCGCAACGTAAGCACCGAAACGGGTGACGATACCGCGAGTACCCTCATCGACGGTATAAAGTCCGCTCAAACCCCATAATGCCAGCGCGCCAGCAGCCAAAAAGCCGATACTTTGCATCGACGGGCCACTGGGAGAACTGTCGCCGCGTTTGCCGCCGCCGAATATACCGCCCAGTTTGTCCTGCAGGGACCGGATCACTTCGTCCAGATCGGGAGGATTATCCTTTTCGTTGCGACCACTCCAGGGGTCTTTTTTATCACCGCCGGGCTCATTCCAAGACATACCAAACGCTCCAATAATTGGATTTGCAAACTCAAAATTCGACTCGCCATGTACCGCAAAGCCGGAATTATGTTTCAGGAACAGCGCGCTGCTTCCGAAAGCGCGCCATTCTATCTCAAATTACCATTAACCGAGAAAATAACTAGGTATCGAAAACGGTTTCCGGATCAGGCTAGCGCTTCGACCCGGATATGTTTCAACAGGCCCAAATGCTTTTTATCGATTTCTATTGTCAACTCGCAGTCGCCGTGGTCGTCGGTGACATCGTTTATTATTCTGACAAACGCAAACAGCTTGGCTTTCAAGCCGGCCTGCCCTGCCGGCAGATAGCATTTGCGGATCACTTTGCTGCTGGCGAACAGTTCACTCAATGCCTGTTGCAGTAAATCGCAGCCGACACCACTCTGCGCCGATATCCAGACGCTGACCGGCCGACCGTCGGCGTCGTAATCGATATGCGGTTCGAGATCGTCGAGTAAATCGATCTTATTGAACACTTTCAGCTGCGGTATCTTACCGGCACCGATATCCTCCAACACCTGGTTGACCTGGACAATGGTGTCGTCGCGATCTTCCGCAGCCGCATCGATCACGTGTAGCAATAAATCGGCCTCGGCCGCCTCCTGCAGCGTGGAACGGAACGCCGCAACCAATTCGTGCGGCAAATGGCGGATGAAACCTACCGTATCGGCCAGGATGATCTCGCTACCGTTTGCCAACGGCAACTGCCGCAGAGTCGGATCCAAGGTCGCGAACAACTGGTCGGCCGCATAAATCCCGGCTCCGGTCAATGTGTTGAACAAGGTCGATTTGCCGGCGTTGGTATAACCAACCAACGACACAGTGGGAATTTCCGCCTTTTTCCGCTTACTGCGGCTTTGATGGCGCTGCTTTTCGACTTTCTCCAGACGCTGCTGGATTTGCTTGATCCTGACCGCCAGCAAACGCCGGTCGGTTTCCAACTGGGTTTCGCCGGGACCGCGCAAGCCGATACCGCCTTTTTGCCGCTCCAGGTGGGTCCAACCGCGAATCAATCGAGTAGACAGATGCTTCAACTGCGCCAGTTCGACTTGCAACTTGCCTTCGAAAGTCTGCGCGCGTTGCGCA
Organism: Methylomonas koyamae; assembly: GCF_006483455.1. GTDB lineage: Bacteria > Pseudomonadota > Gammaproteobacteria > Methylococcales > Methylomonadaceae > Methylomonas > Methylomonas koyamae_B. The sequence goes on along the minus strand of NZ_PPPU01000018.1, from coordinate 31,158 downwards.
AAAATATCCAGAATCAAGCCGTTACGGTCGACCACCCGCACTTCCAGCGCCTTTTCCAGATTGCGCTCCTGGCTGGGCGACAAAGGATGATTGACGATGATAATGTCGGCCTGGAGTTCGGCTACGGCGACCTTGATTTCGTCGAGCTTGCCAATGCCGACGAAATATTTGGGGTCCGGCCGGTGGCGGCTGCCGGTGACCACATGAATCGGTTGGGCACCGGCGGATTTGGTGAGTTCTTTCAGCTCGTCGAGATCTTCTTGTCCGACTTGCAAATTCAGGTGAACGAGTATCGCCCGCTCGCCCGCATCGGGACGTTCAAACAAAAATAAACCTCTTAGCTCTCGTCGCTAGGCTCGGCATCACGGTGCATATTGACGTTCTTGCCGGGGACGATGGTGGAAATGGCGTGTTTGTAAACCATTTGGTTGACGGTGTTTTTCAGCATCACCACATACTGATCGAAAGAATCGACGCGACCTTGCAGCTTGATGCCATTCACCAAGAAAATCGACACTGGGGTATGCTCTTTTCTCAGGGCGTTCAAAAAATTGTCCTGCAAGTTTTGTGCTTTCGACATCCTATTTCTCCTTATTATTGTTCGGTGCGCTATTAATACATTAACCGCTACAACCACCGATTTCAACCGGACGGCAGCGGCTTAAGAAAAAACTAAAATCAAGTTTGGGACAAACCAGCGCTATTTCAAGTTCAAGGCCCACATTAATTGGCTATCGGGTCCGCCGCCATTGTCGGCAACGAACCCTTAACTCGGACTTAGCCGATTTTTTTGTATTTGATCCGGCGCGGATTATCGGCGTCGGTTCCCAACCGGCGATGACGGTCGGCTTCGTAATCGGCGTAATTGCCTTCGAACCAGACCACCTCGCTGTCGCCTTCGAACGCCAGCATATGGGTGGCAATCCGATCCAGGAACCAGCGATCGTGCGAGATCACCACAGCGCAACCCGGAAAGCCCAGCAACGCCTCTTCCAGTGCTCGCAAAGTTTCGACGTCCAAATCGTTGGTCGGCTCGTCGAGCAGCAAGACGTTACCGCCACTTTTCAACAGCTTGGCCAGATGTACGCGGTTGCGTTCGCCGCCGGACAAGTCGCCGATGCGTTTTTGCTGATCCGCCCCCTTAAAGTTGAAGCGCCCGCAGTAAGCGCGCGACGGCGTTTCGTACTTGCCGACCGTAATCATGTCCAGACCGTCGGAAATCTCTTCCCAAACAGTTTTGTTGTTATCCATATCGTCGCGGAACTGCTCGACGTAGGACAACTGCACGGTTTGGCCGAAATTAAACGCACCTGAATCCGGCTGCTCCATGCCGGCCATCATTTTAAACAGCGTGGTTTTACCGGCGCCGTTCGGGCCGATAATCCCGACGATGCCGCCCGGCGGCAATTTGAAGCTCAAGTTGTTGATCAACAAGCGATCGCCGAAGCCTTTGCTGATATTGTCTGCCTCAATCACCACGTCGCCCAGGCGCGGTCCGGGCGGAATATAAATTTCCTGAGTTTCGTTGCGCTGTTGCACTTCCACCGACGACAACTCTTCAAAGCGGGCCAGACGCGCCTTGCTCTTGGCGTGGCGACCTTTCGGATTCTGCCTTACCCATTCCAATTCGGCCTTCATGGCTTTCTGGCGAGACGATTCCTGCTTCTCCTCCAGCTCCAGACGTTTTTCCTTCTGTTCCAGCCAGGACGAATAGTTGCCTTCCCAAGGAATACCCATGCCACGGTCCAGTTCCAGAATCCAGCCGGCGACGTTATCCAGAAAGTAACGGTCGTGGGTTACCGCAACGACGGTACCGGTGTAATCGTGCAGGAAGCGCTCCAGCCAGGCAACCGATTCGGCGTCCAAGTGGTTGGTCGGCTCGTCCAGCAACAGCATATCGGGTTTGGACAGCAACAAGCGGCACAACGCGACGCGACGCTTTTCGCCACCGGACAGCTTGTTGATGTCGGCATCCCAATCCGGCAATCGCAGCGCATCGGCGGCAATTTCCAGTTGCCGATCCAGGTTATGGCCGTCACAAGCGTTGATGATGTCTTCCAATTTGGCCTGTTCGGCGGCCAATTTATCGAAATCGGCATCCGGATCGGCATAGGCCGCGTAAACCGCATCCAGTTTTGCCAGCGCATCCTTGATGTGCCGCACGGATTCTTCGATGATGCCGCGCACGTTTTTGGTCGGATCCAGCTGCGGCTCTTGCGGCAAATAGCCGATGTTGATGCCCTTCAGCGGAATCGCTTCGCCTTCGATTTCCTTGTCAACGCCGGCCATGATCCGCAGCAGCGTCGATTTACCGGAGCCGTTCAAGCCCAACACACCGATCTTCGCCCCCGGAAAAAACGACAGCGAGATGTCCTTCAGGATGTATTTTTTAGGCGGCACCACCTTGCCGACCCGGTTCATGGAGAAAATATATTGCGCCATTGCAGTCTACAGAACGAATAAAAAAGCCATTATACCGTGGCATCTCGGATTTGAATGCCTCCGTTTAAGCCCAGCCCAATTACCGGCCACACCCTATCGCAATCTCACCAAGCATCCGATAGACGTATAATCCCCCCAGCAATGTTAGCCCGTTTGTTATACCGCCCCACTAATCGCGCTTTGACGGAAAAACAATCATGCCCGAACTCAACCATATCGGCCTACTTGACGACGAACCCACACTGCACGACGCGCTTAATCGCCAAGACATCGTCGAAGAGCTGGCCTATCGGATACTGACCTGCCCAACACCGCTGGTATTGGGCATTCATGGCGACTGGGGTGCAGGCAAGACCAGTTTTCTGAAGCAATTGCGAAATTTACTAGACCACACTGAAGAACGGCTGAACGTCGATCCGCAAGTACCCAAATTATTTAATCCAGTCACGGTATGGTTCGATGCCTGGCGCTACCAAAACGAAGCCGCTCCTGTAGTCGCCTTATTGTCCGCGATTCGCGAAGAATTCGGCCGCATAGCCAAAACCGCAAACTGGCTGAAGAAGATTGGCGACGTCACCATCAGAAGTTTACTGGCTATGCTCTCCGACATCGGTAAATTCATCCAATTTGAGGTCATGCCCGATGCGGCAAAAGTTCAGGCATTCGGCGAGCAATGGGAAAAAGACCATCTCGCCAACAAACTTAACACGGACACCGCTTTGGAATTTCTGCAAGAAGCGATCAATATTCTTCTGCGCGGATCAAGCAACAAGAACAACCAATCGCCGACAAGACGAGTCGTGGTTTTTATCGACGATCTGGACCGCTGCGAGCCGGAAGCAGCCTACAAACTTTTGGAAGGCTTGAAAATTTACCTGCACTTGGAAAACTGCGTATTCATATTGGGTATGAATCAACGCGCTGTCGAAGACGCCATCGCGTCACGCCTGCCAAAGAGCCTGGAAAACCAAGACCACATCACCCGCATCCGCGCCGCGGCCTATCTGGAAAAAATCTGCCAAAACGTCTGGCGCCTGCCACTACCGGAAGATCCGGCAAAAATTCTTCAGGGCTGGATCGGCAGTCAAATTGCCAACCATAACAATCCGCCTGTCGACCTCAATCAACTGAACCAGTTGTTTGCGACGGCATTCATCGACAAAAACGGTACTCCGATCAAATGCCTGCCGCCCAATCCGCGCCGGTTAAAAGGCTTGGCGAATTTTTTACTGCGCCACCTGGACTTACTCCCGGCAACCACTGACCCAAATCTGCAAAAACGCGACTTTCGCAACCTCTTGCTGGTGGCTTATGTGTTTCAGTTTCACCACGATTTATTTGTCCGCTGGCAATACGAGCCCAAACTGTACAACCTGTTATTGCGCTGGCTGCGTAGCGAACTTTCCGACGAAACCAAACCCATTTTTCTAAAAGCGCTGCAACTTCCCGAAAGCCTGATCCGCGACGCCAGTACGCCCACCCCCTCCTACAATGTCCAGCCCAACTATCCGGATCCGGGTGAAGCCAATCTGTTCTGGATTGCCCCGTTGTTGCTCGACATGGCGGAACAGCATGTTGCCGCCGACTTTATTCCCTATCTGAAATGCCAATCATGAGTAGTACATCGTTCGCCTTCCCCGAGCCCAGACGCAACTCGGTATTGATTAATTACTTGAGCGAAGTATTGAAATGGCACGGCTACGTCCGTTTTCTGGGCTTACCCCATTTGCAAGAAAACCCGGACGTCGCCATCGACCGGCTCTATGTGCAGCCGCAAGTCTGCACCAGCCCGATTAGCGCCGACACCAACCTGGAAAATTGGCCACAAACCGAATCAGCCCTCGCAGCCTTGGAGCGCGAACGTCGACTAGTGCTACTTGGCGACCCAGGTAGCGGCAAATCAACGCTAATTAACTGGCTGGCCTGGAGCTTTGCCAACCAAATTGACGACCGCTGGTGCCAACGCATGGGGCCCTTGGTCCCAATCCCTATGGTTCTGCGCGAGCTGCATCTGAGCGCGGTCAACACATTTGCCGATTTGCTGTCGGCTTGGTTACGCCACGGCGTCTCTGCGCCGATGTCCGACCATCCAGAAGCATTGGAAAGCCTCTTGGTATCGGGACAAGCTCTAATGTTATTGGACGGCATCGACGAAATCGTCGACCAATCGTTACGCAAGCGCCTCCGCCAAGCAGTCTGGGAAGGGATGCAACGCTACCCGGACTGCGTCTGGTTGTTGACGTCGCGTCTGGTTGGCTACGACGAAGTGCCCTTCGATCGGATTGTCGAATCGAGGGATATCAATACCCTCAGCCACTTCAGCGATCCCTTCGACAGCAAACTCGTCGCTCGCGACGACATACTTGCTCGGATCAGAGAAAAAGGCAGCTTCCAGGCCGACGGGTTCCCAAAACTGCTGTATTTATCTCCGTTCAATGACGCGCAAATCGAAGCGTTTGCTTACAACTGGTATGTGTTACGCGAAACCAGCACGCTAGAGGCGGAGCGCAAAGCGCGCGAGCTTATTGCACGCATACGCGAAAACCCTTACACCCAACGCTTGGCCCGCACCCCTAATTTGCTGACGATGATGGCGTTGATCTATCGCGTACTGGCCAACTTGCCGCATGGCAAAGCCTTGCTTTACGAGGAAATCGCCAAGGCCTATCTGCAATCGATAGACGAGCATCGCCGCCTGAACACCAGCCTGGATTTCCCGCTAGAGCAAAAAAAGCGTTGGTTGGCGCACGTCGGCTTCCAGTTACAACTACGCCGTAACGAAAGCAAGCAGAACGAACCGTCGGACCAAGCGATATTGGCCGAGGAAAACGAGGTACTGGCCTGGATCAACGCGGCGATGGCCGATAGCAGCTATGCCGCAGACCAATCCTTTGCAACTGCCTACCTAAAATTGATCGGCGAACGTAGCGGCCTGCTGTTACCGCGCGGCGAAGGTCGCTACGCTTTTATTCACTTGTCGTTTCAGGAATATTTTGCCGCCCTTTATTTGTCGGAGCTGATTATTAGTCCGGAATGGACTGCCGAGGGCCATAGCGACATCAATCCGAGCATCGATCGCGATTTTTTACGGAATATTGCGAACCAACCCCAATGGACCGAAACGTTGGTGTTCCTATTTGAAATATGCGCCAGCAAATATCCACGCTGGGTCAAAACTTTGTTTCGTGATTGTTTTTATTTCGACGGCCTACTGCTAGGCCCTACAAATCCGAGTCGCTGGATCGAAAGGCGTAAGCAGCTCTCGGCACCCCGTTTGCTGGTCAAACTTATTATCGATCTCCACTCTGGATTGTCCGAGGAGTTGCGAAAAGATGCGGTTTACCGTTGTCTGGATCTAGCTGGCGAGGCTGGCGACATCACGAGCACATTGCTCTACGCCGGCAACTCCAACAACTCAGGCGACCTGCCTGGACGAGTAGCATATTGGGCTCGCAACTGGCTATCAGAACAAAAACATCTCCGAACCCTGAGCCTAAGTGGTCCAGTTGTTGACGACTTATCGTTACTTACAGGCATAGATTCTATCGAAGAACTGTTTCTTATTTTGGTACAAGCCAGCGACTTTAGTCCTTTGGCAAGCTTACCCCGATTGAAGACACTTCATCTATGGCAACCTAATTCGCAGCATTTTGACTCTTTCTTTCATTTGACCGGCATAGAGTGCTTAACTCTAACTTCCGATCGAATTTACGACCTAAAGCCTATCACCCATCTTAAACGGCTAAAAGATTTAATGTTACTCCGATGCCCGGCAGTTACCGATGTAGGTCCACTAACTGCCTTAACCGAATTGGATAGTTTGAGCATTTTGAGTTGCCATGGAATCCAAAATCTTGAACCACTGAAACTCTTGAACAATCTTCAGATTTTAATATTGGAAAGCACACCCATAACGGATTTAAGTCCTCTCAGCAAATTATCCAAACTGAAAACAGTCATTATTAGGAATACCAAAATTTCCGACCTAGCGCCTTTGAGCGGAATAAAGGAGCTTTTCCGCCTCGAAATTAGCAACAGCCTTGTATCCGACCTAAGTCCGCTAATTAACCTGCCGAATCTCAGATATCTGGACCTAACCGGCTCACCAATTACAGATTTCTCTCCTTTGGCACATCGCCAAGACTTGAAAATAATTGGCATGCCAAGCAATGGCTAGCCGACTTGATCGAATTTGAGCTTACTCGCCATACGGCAAACTTGTAGCAGCGACAAAGCGATGTTAATGCCACATCCGCTGATTGACATACACTGCCACGCGGACCGTCCAGCAACCGGCTGCCGGATTTCAAGCCTGGATATCAGCACCGTTGTCGACGGCCTCTATTTGCAATCGGAAACAGCGGAGCCAAATCGCTATGTCAGCATCGGCATCCACCCCTGGTTCATAGCGCGTCAACCGCTTGAACAGTCATGGCAAAAGCTACAAGCCCTATGTATCGATCCGCAAGTCATTGCCATCGGCGAATGCGGCCTGGATCGCTGCACAGACGCCCCACTGACGACACAAAGCAAAATATTTAGCTGGCAAATCGAACTTTCGGAACGCCTCGGCAAACCGCTGATCGTTCATTGCGTCCGCGCCTTTGCCGAATTATTGGGGTTGCGCAAAGCGTTTAAACCGGCCCAGCCCTGGATTATCCACGGCTTCAGCGGCAAGCCGGCACTCGCGCAACAGCTGATCAAACCCGGCTGCTATTTGTCCTTCGGCAAAGCCCTGCTCAAACCCGACAGCCGGGCCAGTCAAACCCTGCCGACCATCCCGTTGGATCGGCTGTTTCTGGAAACCGATGCCGCCGATGACATCAGCATCGCGCAAATCTACGCGGCTGCGGCTAAAATACTCGGCCTCGATGTCGGTGCGCTCAGCGCCGAACTGCACCGTAACTTTACCCGCGTGTTTTTGCATGACTGATTTAAGCTGGCTGTCCCGTACCGAATTGCTGATCGGCAAACCCAAGCTGGATAAGCTCCAGCAATCCCATGTATTGGTAGTGGGCATGGGCGGCGTCGGTTCATTTGCTGCCGAATTCATCTGCCGGGCCGGCGTCGGCGAGATGACCATCGTCGACGGCGATGTGGTCGACCCCAGCAACCGCAACCGCCAGTTACCGGCCTTAGCAACGACCCACGGCCAATCCAAGGCCGACATCATGGGCGAGCGTTTATTGGCGATCAATCCGGATTTGAAACTGCACATCCGCCACGAATTCATCACCCCGGACACCGCCGCCGAACTGTTGAACACCCATTACGATTACATCGTCGACGCCATCGACAGTCTGACGCCAAAAATCCATTTAATCCGTGCCGCCAAAAGCCGCAAGATGAAGATCGTCAGCTCGATGGGCGCCGGCGGCAAGATGGACCCGACCCATCTCAAGGTGGTGGATATTTCCAAGACCTATAACTGTCCGTTCGCCCAGTTCATCCGCGTCCGCTTGCGCAAACACGGCATCAGCCGCGGCGTAAAGGTGGTGTTTTCGCCGGAAGTGGTGAATAAAGATTCGTTGATGTTCACCGACGGCAGTAATTACAAAAAGTCGGCCTACGGTACGATTTCCTATTTGCCGGCGGCGTTCGGCGGGGTGTGCGCCTCGGTGGTGATCCGCAACCTGATCCACGATCCGGCCCACAGCCATAAACATCAAGTATGAACAACCATAAACCCAGCGGCAACGGCATGACGGTCGGCTTTGCCCAAAGCAGCCGACTGCGGGAAATGCGCGAAAAAGCGTTAGGCGCCACAGCGCCCTCGCCTGCTCCCCAAACATCAAAGCCCGAAACCAGCCCCGACGACGCCAAGCTCAGCCCGGAATTACTCCTGGCCCGGCGCTTGATCGATCAACGCCTGGCCGAGTTGCTGGCAACCTTGCCGCCCGGCAAGCAAAACAGTTTGTTCCGCATCCGTTTCGGCCTGGAACTCAGCCAAATCAAAGCGTTGCCGATTCGGCAGGTGTTCGGCAAGCTGAAGATTGCCGACCCGCAATTGCCGCCGCAGTCGCCGGCCATGAAGCGCATCGGCGATCTGAATTATAATGGCCAATCTTGCGGCTAATACCGCGCCGCACTTTTGCTTTTAGCCCGCTCTCACGCCATCCAGCCATTCATGTCAGCTACGATCTATACCCTAGAACCGAACCAGGATTACCGCGACCAAAGCCTCCGCCACGGCGCCGAGCTGTCCACCGCCGAACTGCAAGCCGACGCGGCCAAGCATTACGACGACTGCTATCACGATTATCTGTTCGCCTGGTGCAACCGCGACAACCTGGCCTTGCACTACGGCTATTGGGACGACGCCAAACCTTACGACCAGCATCAGGCCCTGCTGAATAAAAACCAGGTGCTGTACGACAAAGCCGGGATACAGCCGGGCGACCACGTGTTGGACGCCGGCTGCGGCATCGGCGGCAGTACGATCTGGATGGCCAAACAGCGCGGCAACCGGGTCACCGGCATCACCATCAGCGCCAAACAGGCCGACTATGCCCGCGACCATGCCAAGCGCCACGGTGTAGCCGAATTGGTGGATTTTCAAGTGGCGGATTTTTGCGCGACGCCGTTCGCCGATGCCTCGTTCGATGTGGTCTGGGCGCTGGAAAGCTCCTGTCACGCCCTGCACAAGGGCGATTTTTTAAAAGAAGCCTGGCGGTTGTTGAAACCGGGCGGCCGCATTGTGGTCTGCGACGGCTTTGTGTTGCAACGCCAGTTCAGCCCCGAGCAATGGCAAGCCGTCGTCACCTGCCTCAACGGCTGGGCCGTACCCAATTTGTGCGGCCGCGACGAATTTACCGGCCTACTGCAACAGCAAGGTTTCGCCGACATCGTCTGCCACGACATCACCGCGCAAACCCAGGCTTCGGTCGAGCATATGTACAAGGTAGCCAAACGCCTGAAACCGGTCCAAACTATCAGCCAATGGTTGGGGTTGCGTTCCAAGGCCCAAACCGCCAACTATTTGGTCGGCTTAGCACAGTACCAATTGTTTACTGAAAAACTGACCGAATACTGCATTTTTACCGCGTACAAAAACTAAAAGAGCCGTTCATGTTGTTACCGCGTTTGAATTGGATACCGTTGCTGGTGTGCCTGGCCGGCTGCGCCAGTGCGCCGACCAACAGCGGGATGGACAGTTTCGCCGACTATGCCGAGTCGGTGTTCCGCCATCAAAACGCCATCATCAGCCGGTTGATGATGCTGAGCGATTCCGATCTACTTCCGGATAGCGATAATTTCGAAGATACCGAACAGGCCATGCACGACGCCTGCCATCTATTGAACGAATACGCAGAACACGAGGCGGACGGCGAGAGCATGGGCTTAAGATTCAAAGCCAAAGTTCGATCCAGTATCGAGGGCTGCGACGCCAGCGTACAGAAAATGGAAGGACTATTGTCCAATATCGACCCATCGCCAGTCCCGCCGCACGGCCAACGCTAAGCGCCACGCTTGATCCAAAACCGGCTTACCACTGCCGGCGATAATCGGCATAATCGTAACGTTTCTGTAATGTTAACCCGGACCGGTTCCAGGTATAAACATCCGGCAAATTGTAGCCGTTGAACCGGTTGGCCTTGATCAGGGTATAAGCACCGACATCGGCAAACACCAGTTTTTCGCCGACTTCCGGAACGCGATCGAAACGGTATTCGCCGAACACGTCGCCGGCCAGACAAGTCGAACCGGCCAAAATCGCGGACTGACCACCCTCGGTAACTTCGTCCAACAAACGCGGCCTGATTTGGTACTCGAACACCTCCGGATGGTGGTTGATCGAAGTATCCAGCATCAACACCTGCTTGCCGTCGCTGACAAAGCGGTCCAGCACCGTCGCCACCAAATAACCGGCGTTGCCGACGATGGCCTTACCCGGCTCCAAATACACCTCAATGGCAAACTCCGAACGCAGCCCGGCGATCAGCTCGGCCAGCGAGTCAAGATCAGCGATATCGTGGTACAGATAACCGCCGCCCAGATTCAACCAGCGCAGTTGTCGATTGCGTTCCAGAATGGGCCGCAAGGCTTGCACGGTCGTTTGCAGCGGCACCAAATCGCGACAAGAAAACACGGTATGGAACTGCAAACCCGCGACGCCGCCCGGCACGCCATCCCGCAACAACTCGATATCAACCCCGAGCTTGGAATGCGGCCGGCAAGGGTCGAACCGCCGATCCGCCGCAAACGGCAATTTGGGATTGACCCGCAAGCCCGGCGAATAATGAGCGCTCAGACCGGATAATCGCTGGTGCTGCGACAAGGAATTGAAACTGATATGGCTGCACAGCTCTGCCAGTTCAGCGAATTCGTCTGGACGCAGACCGGGCGTGGTCAAATGAATACTTCCCTGATCAGCCAAAATTTCGTTTGCCAGCTTGGCTTCGAACAAGGAGCTGACCGAGAAGCCGTCGACTTGCGGTTTGATCAATCCCAACAGATGCGCCAAAGGCAAGGCCTTGATCGCATACAACACCTTGCAGCCGCCCGCCGCGCGCAATGCCGATAACGGTTGTAAATTGGCCAGCACCTGCGCTTCATCCAACACAAAAGCCGGCGAGCTGGAGACGTGCCGTTTCAGTTCGGCAGCATTCAACATCCGGCTCTGCCCCGGCCCGAATAAACCACCTGCTCGGTGACGACAAAGTCCATGTAAACATCGTGCCGGTCCATCGCAACCGCGGGTAACAATTGCGCCTCGTAGCAGATTGCCGCCAACACCGCGTCGGGCCGCACGCATGCCAATAACCGGTCGTAATAACCGGCACCGTTACCCAGCCGTCCGCCCTGCCGATCGAAAGCCACACCGGGCACGATGACGGCATCCAGTTCCTCGGCGCGAATCTGCTTTGCCGGCTCCTGCCAGCGCTCGCGCGGCGGTTCGAGAATATTCCACATGCCCGGCCGCAACTCGTCGAGCGCTTGCAAACGCCAAAGGCCCAATTGCTTCTGGCCTGAAGCATCGACCGTGCAATACGGCACGACGATACGCTTGCCGCCGGCCAGTTCGGCGGCAACGGTCGACAAAGTCCGCACTTCCGAGCGGCAATGCAGATACCACATCACGGTATCGGCGGCCTGATACCAGGACTGCGCGATAATCCGGTTGCAGATTTCAATGCTCAGCATTTCCTTATCAGGCTGGGCATTGCGGGCGGCGTAAGCGATTTGGCGTTGGTTAGCTTTATCCACGTTCGCGGCAATGATGTAACGCTTGTTGCAGCAGATCGGTAGAGCCGCTGATCAAATGGCAGGCATCCTGCTCCTTGCGTAGCCAAGTAAATTGACGTTTGGCCAGTTGCCGGGTAGCAATGATGGCTTTGTCGCGCATTGTCGCCAGATCGTATTCGCCGTTTAAATAAGACCAGGCTTGGCGGTAACCGACGCAGCGGATCGACGGCATGCTTTCGTCCAGATCGCCGCGTTGCCATAATGCCCGGACTTCTTCGAGAAAGCCCAGCTCCAGCATTGAATCGAAACGCTCGGCGATCTTATCGTGCAAGGTTTTGCGCTGCTCCGGCGCGACGATCAGTTTAATAAAGCGGTAAGGATGCTCATCTTGTTGCTCGGCACCGAAAAAACTGGATAACGGCCGGCCGCTGATTTCGTAGACTTCCAGGGCGCGTTGCACACGCTGCGGATCGTTGACGTGAATGCGCGCCGCCGCTTGCGGGTCGACTTGCGCCAAGCGGGCATGCAGCACTTCCTTTCCCAGTGATTCCAGCTCCGCGTCCAGCCGCTGGCGAATTTCCGGATCGGCTTCCGGCAACTGCGCCAAACCCTGGGTCAAGGCGCTAAAATACAGCATTGTGCCGCCGACCAGTAACGGCAGTTTGCCGCGCGCGGTGATGTCGGCCATCAACTCCAAAGCCCGATTGCGGAATTGGCCGGTGGAAAAGGCTTCGCTGGGATCGAGGATATCGATCAAATGATGCGGCACGCCGCCGCGCTCGGCCTGGGTCGGCTTGGCGGTGCCGATGTCCATCCCGCGATAGACCAACGCCGAATCGACGCTGATGATTTCGGTATCGAGGGTCTGGGCCAAGGCCACGCCCAACGCCGTCTTGCCGGAAGCGGTCGGCCCCATCAACAAGATGGCGGCCGGTTTTTGCAATTCGCTCATTTATTGGCCGCGCATGAAAAACCGGTCCAAATCTTGGTGGCTCAACGCCACCCAGGTCGGTCGACCGTGGTTGCATTGGCCGATGCGCTCGGTTTGTTCCATATCGCGCAACAAGGCGTTCATCTCTTCGATGCTGAGCTTGCGCTTGGCCCGCACTGAACCGTGGCAGGCCATCGTCGCCAGGACTTGGTTGATACTTTCTTCGGCTTTATGGCTGACACCATGGGTTGCCAGGTCGGCCAACATATCGCGCACCAGTTGGTCGACGTCGGTTTTCGCCAGCAAGGCCGGCGTTGCCCGCAATACCACCGTTTCCGGGCCGGAACGATTGATTTCAAAACCCAGAGTCAGGAAAAACGCATGCTCTTGCTCGGCCAGATCGGCCTCGGCGGCCGTCACTTGCAATTTGATCGGCAACAACAACGGTTGCGAGACGATGGCCCGGTTGTGGTAATGCTGCTTCAAGCGCTCGTAAGTCACCCGCTCGTGCGCCGCATGAGCATCGACCAAAATGATGCCGTTGGCGGTTTCGGCCAGGATGTAAATGTTGTGAATGTGGGCCAAGGCAAAACCCAATGGCGGCATGACCGAATCCGTCGCTGCCTGCGGCGCCGGCACTGGCTCGTTTTTTGGATAAAGTTTGGCGTAGGCCTGGATTTGCTCGGCAACGTCGGCCGCGGTAGTTCGTTCCGGCTGCGGCCGGTAAGCGCCAAACGCCGGCGGCGCAGCAGTACTTGCATTGCCGGCGGTTGGCGCCGGAAACGTCATCGGCAGCGCCGTTTGCTGGTTCAAAGTTGGCCGCTGCGGCGCTGACGCGGGCGGGCTTTCCGAAAATTCGGCAACGGTTTCGATCCGTTGCGGCAACGGCTGAGAACCGGGCCGCTGCTCGGCCAGACTGCGATGCAACGCCTGAAACAGGAAGTCGTGCACCATCCGCCCTTCCCGAAACCGCACTTCCAGCTTGGTTGGATGGGCATTGACATCGACCAGCGCCGGGTCCAATTCCAGATACAAGACAAACACCGGATGGCGGCCATGGTAGAGCACGTCCTGATAAGCCTGCTTGACGGCATGGGCGACCAGCCGGTCCTTGATCAAGCGACCGTTGACGTAGAAAAACTGCATGTCCTGCTGGCTGCGGGAAAAGGTCGGCAAGCCCACCCAACCGTGCAGACGCAAGCCAGACGCGGCGTACTCGATCTTGACGCAATTGTCGACGAAGGCCGCCCCGCAAATCGCCGCGATACGTTTCTCCTGGGCGGCTTGGCTGTCCGCCGATTTCAGATTCAACACTTCGCGCTGATTGTGGTTCAGGACAAAGCCGACATCGAACCGGGCCAGGGCCAATTTTTGGATCAGGCTCTCGATATGGCCAAATTCGGTTTTCTCGGCTTTTAAAAACTTGCGCCGGGCCGGGGTGTTGTAAAACAGGTCGCGGACATCGACGGTGGTGCCGGGCGGATGCGGGTCGGGCTGCGGGTCGAAATTGCGCTCGCTGCCGTCGGCGCTGACTTGCCAGGCGCAGTCGGCGTCGGCGGTGCGGGAAATCAAGGTCAGCCGCGCCACCGAACTGATGCTGGGCAAGGCCTCGCCGCGAAAGCCCATGCTGGCGACGTGTTCCAGATCTTCCAGCGAAGCGATCTTGCTGGTGGCGTGCCGCGACAGCGCCAGCGCCAGATCGTCCTTGACGATGCCGCAGCCGTTGTCGCGAATTTTGATCTGACGAATCCCGCCCTGTTCGACATCGATTTGAATCTGGGTGGCGCCGGCGTCGAAGCAATTTTCCACCAATTCCTTGACCACCGACGCCGGCCGCTCAACCACCTCGCCGGCAGCGATTTGATTGACTAATTGCGTGGGTAAAGCGTGAATCCGCATCGAGGCGCCCGAAAAAAAGCGCGTATTTTAGCGGATCAAAACGAAACGGGGCGAAATGATTCGCCCCGTAACGGATCAGACAATCGGCAACGGATGCCTCAGCTATCGCGCGGGATTTGCAGCACCTGACCGACGCGGACGTTACCGTCGTTCATCGAATTGGCCAGACGCAACGCCCGCATCGACACGCCGTAGTGTTGAGCGATGCCGGACAAGGTCTCGCCGCGGTTAATCACGTGCTGGGTTTGGCCGGCACCACTGGCAAGCACCGAAATGGCTTCGGCCGGCGCCGCGTCGTTGTCAGCCAGCAAGGCTTTGGCCTCGACTCTTGACTTGGCCGCCGGGGCCGGTAGCGGCCGTTCGTCCGGTACGGAATTGAGCGCCACCATCCGCGGCGCCTTGGCGGAACGGTTCAATTGCGCCATCAAGGTATCGGCCGGCGCATATTGTTTGAAATGGCCGACGATGCCGTTGAACACCGCCGCCGCCATTTTGTATTGGTAGGCTTTGCTGGTCAGGCGCCGCTCTTCTTCCGGATTCGAGATAAACGCGGTTTCCACCAGAATCGACGGAATTTCCTGAGATTTCAACACGACAAAGCCGGCTTTTTGCACCGCGCTCCGGTGCAAATGGCCCACGCCTTTCACGCTTCTCAAGACTTTATTGCCGACGTTCTGGCTGGCCTCTTTCGCGGCCTTGCTGGATAAATCCATCAAGACCGAGGCGAGCGTTTCATTGCGGTCGTCGCCGGCTCCCGCCGCGCCGTCGACCGCGTTTTCGCTGGCAGCCAACCAACCGGCACCGGCACTGGAAGCGCCTTTGGTGGCCAAGGTATAAACCGAAGCGCCGTGGGCCTGGCTATCGCTGAAGGCGTCGGCGTGGATCGAGACGAACAAATCGGCTTTGGCGGCGCGGGCGATCCGGCGGCGTTCGTCCAATTTGACGAAATAATCGCCGTTTCGGATCATCACCGCTTTCATGCCCGGCTGGGCATTGACCAGATTTTCCAGATTCCTGGCAATCGCGAACACCACGTCTTTTTCCTGGGTGCCGTTCGGCCCCTGGGCGCCGACGTCTTTACCGCCATGACCGGCATCGATCGCCACGACGATGTTACGGCCTTTGGCTTTATTGGCTGTCTTCATCGCCACCGGTTTGACTGCCGTTTCGGATCTTTTCGGCGATTTTTCCGGCGCCGGTAGCGGCGGCATCGCGGCAGTGGCGGTGGCGGTTTTCTCGCGGATTAAAGCCACTGGTTCGCCCGCGGTCGGCAGCGGCTTGGCTGCCAGATCGACCTGCAAGGCATTGCCTTGCATCACGACTTTGGCATCGGCATCCGCTTTCAACTCAACCACTACCCGTAAATCGCCGCTACCGCGCATCGCACTGCGGGCACCGGCAAATAACGGATGGTCGGCCGGCGGCTGATTGACGGCTTGCCCCAGTTTTGCACCGGTAAAATCGACTACCAGGCGGCTCGGGCTTTTCAACACGAAAGCGTGATGACGCGCCGGGCCGGACAAGCTGAACACCACACGATCCGCCGAGGTGTAGCTGACCGCGCCTAACTCGGCCTGGGTCGCCGCTGCCGAAACGGCAGGCAACAACAAGCCCCAAATCCAGAAAATTCGATAAATTCGCTGCATAACCGACGCGACCGCTAATGACAAGATTGTTTAGATTATAGCAGTAGGTCTTTGTTTTTCCAGTTTAGTTTAATTGTTCCGGCGCGATTTTGCGCTAACACATTGATTTGCGCGACACGTTGCTGTCGCGCGTACTGCAAACCGATCTCGATATCCGCCGGCGGCAATACCCCCTGCCCCATTTCCGGCCACTCGATGCAGCACAATGCATCTTGCTGTAAATAATCGTCGATACCCATCCACTCCAACTCTTCCGGATCTTTGAGCCGATATAGATCAAAATGGAACAACCGCCGGCCGTCGATTTCGTATTCCTCGACCAAGGTATAAGTCGGACTTTTCACCGCCCCGCGATGGCCTGCCGCCCGCAGCAAGCCCCGCATCAAGGTGGTTTTGCCAGCTCCCAATTCGCCGCGCAAATACACCAGGCATTTTTCAGGCAAGGCCTGCCAGAGCGCAGCGCCCAAGGCTTCGGTGTCTTCGCTGCTTTCCAAATCGATGTTCATCTATTCAATAACTCCCTGATACGTGGCGGCAAATCGCCGGCCAGCAAACCGCGTTCGCCGAATTCGGCGGCGAGACTATCGGCCGCGGCGGCATGAATCTGGGCGCCGGCCAGCGCGGCTTTATCTAACGAAAAACCTTGGGCGATCAAGCCACCAATCAAGCCGGCCAAGACATCGCCCATACCGCCGCTAGCCATGCCCGGATTCCCGGCAGCGACGACATAGTGCTTAGAGCCATCGCCGATTAAAGTCCCGGCGCCTTTTAACAACGCGACGCCGCCATAACGTTGCTGCAGCGCGGAAACCGCCGCAAACCGATCCGAGCCGACCTGCCGGGTATCGCAGTTCAATAGCCGCGCCGCTTCGCCGGGATGCGGCGTCAGCACCCAGTTATCGCGTCTGGAATTTCCAAGCGCCAATAGATTCAAGCCGTCGGCGTCGACCACGCAGGGTTTACCGGCCGCCACGGCGCCATCGAACATGGCCTGGGCCCAGGCATCGCGACCCAAGCCCGGACCGACCACCACGACATCGGCTTTGTCCAGCATTTGCTCCAAATCGCCGACCTGTTCCGCCGCCCGGCACATCAACTCCGGCCGGGCAATATTGACCCAGGCGCTATGCGCGGCCCGGGTGGCGACGCTGACCAAGCCGGCACCGGCTCGCAGCGCCGATTCGGCGGCAAGGCGGATCGCTCCGGAATAGCCGTGGTTACCGCCGATCAACAACACGTGGCCGAACTGGCCTTTGTGCGCACTACGTTGACGCTTGGGCATACCGATATTTTTCAGCAACAGCGAAGCCGGCTCGACGCCGACCAGCAATGTGCCGATTTCCAAATCGGCACAAACCACTTCACCGCGGCAATCGGCCGCCGCACCGGTATACAAACCTTGTTTAGGGCCGATAAAGGTCACAGTCAGATCGGCAACCACCGCCGCCCCCAGGATGCACCCGGTATCGGCCTGCAAACCGGACGGTACGTCGACCGCCAGCACCGGACCGCCGGCGGCATTGATGGCGGCTATCGCCGGCAAATAGGCTGCCGCTACGTCCCGGCTCAAACCGATACCGAACAAGGCATCGACGACGACACCCTCTATCTCGGAAAGGCCGGGCTCAAAATCGGAAACGCAGCCGCCGGCCTGCAAAAAATCCCGGTAAGCGCCGCTAGCGTCGGCGGGTAACTTGTCCGGATCGGCCAGACTGTATACCGCGACCCGGTAGCCGGCCTGATGAGCCAGACGCGCCACTTCGTAACCGTCGCCGCCGTTGTTGCCGCCGCCGCAAAACACCGTCAGTTGCCCACAGTCGGGCCAACGCTGCCGAATCTGCCGAAATAAAGCGCTGCCGGCCCGCTGCATCAACTCCCGTCCCGGAATGCCGAGGCCTTCGATAGCCCAGCTTTCGGCGCTACGAATTTGCGCTGTTGAATAAAGAGCTTCAGTCGAAATCTGCATGTTTTGTCCGGAGCGCAAGCGAGTTCCGCGAAATCAAACCGTTGAAAATTTGGTTGTCATTCTATCGCCAAACCGGCCATGACCGGCGGAAATCGCTAAAGTTATGCCACAATGATCTCCCGAGAAAATGCCGGGACTGCCGTTACAATCTGCGGTCGGCACTGTTCCAACCTTTGTTGAATAAACTATGCCAGCACCCGCTCCCGTCGATACCGAACAATTAGTTTGCCTGATCAAACAATGGGGTATGGAGCTGGGTTTTCAGCAAATCGGCATCAGCGATACCGGCCTGCATCAGGCCGAAGACCATCTGCAAAACTGGTTGGATCGAGATTTCCACGGCGACATGCAGTACATGGCCGCGCACGGGCTGAAGCGCAGCCGACCGGCGTTGTTGCAGGAAGGCACGCGCAGCATTATTTCAGCCCGAATGGACTATCTGCCGGAACCCTCGGCCCGAAGCCACAGCCTATTGGCCGATCCGGCCGCCGCCTTCGTCTCGCGTTACGCTCTGGGCCGCGATTACCACAAAATTTTACGCAACCGCCTGCAGAAACTGGCCGATCAAATAGCGACAGCCATCGGCCCGTTCGGCTACCGCGCCTTCGTCGACAGCGCTCCGGTGCTGGAAAAGGCCATCGCCGAGAAAGCAGGCTTGGGCTGGATCGGCAAACATAGCAATCTGATCAACCGCCGCGCCGGTTCCTGGTTTTTCCTGGGCGAAATCTATACCGATTTGGAACTGCCGGCGGACCAGACGGCAAGCAACCACTGCGGCGACTGCCGGGCCTGCCTCGATATTTGCCCGACCCAGGCCATCGTCGCCCCCTACCAGGTCGATGCCCGCCGCTGCGTATCCTATCTGACGATCGAACTGCATGGACCAATACCGGAAGATTTGCGCCCGCTGATCGGGAATCGGATTTACGGTTGCGACGACTGTCAGCTGGTCTGCCCCTGGAACCGGTTTGCCAAACTCAGTGCGGAAGTCGACTTTCGGCCGCGCCAGCGTTTGGACAGTGCGACGTTACTGGAGTTATTTGCCTGGGGCGAAGCGGAATTTTTACAAAAAACCGAAGGCTCGGCGATCCGCCGCATCGGCCATCAACGCTGGCTGCGCAACATCGCCACCGCACTGGGTAACGGCCGGCCGGCGCCTGAGGTTCTGGCCGCATTGAACCGACGCCTGCACGATGCCTCCGATCTGGTCGCAGAGCACGTCCGTTGGGCGTTAAGCCGTTTGACTGGCGCTTGAGTTTTAGCGGAGAAAGCGTATATTTGCGAACCAGTTTAAGCTTTTCGGTGACGAGCATGCAGGTAACCGCCGCGTCGAATACATACCATGTCTACGCCCCGCAAAGCCGATCTCCGGCCGCTGCCGCGTCGAACAAACCCCAACCCTCCGCCAACGCCGAGACAAGCGGCGAATTGAGCCAAGAACAACGCCAGCTGGTTGAAAAGTTAAAAGCCCGCGACCGCGAAGTCCGCGCCCACGAACAGGCGCATCTGAGCGCGGCCGGCAACCTCGCCGTCAGCGGCGCCAATTACGATTATGTGACGGGGCCGGACGGCCAACGCTACGCCAGCGGCGGCGACGTCAGCATCGACGTATCGGCAGTCGCCGGTGACCCGCAGGCGACGCTGCTGAAGGCCGATACCATCCGCCGGGCGGCACTGGCGCCTGCGAATCCGTCGGCCCAGGACCAGAGCGTAGCCGCCAGAGCCACGGCGATGGCGAACAAAGCCCGGGCTGAGTTGCTGAGCCTGCAAGGCTCTGCAAACGGCGGGGCTACAATCGATTTAAGCGCCTGATTGCTAACTGCCTGAGGACGCTAGCCGGAACGGCCGGGACCATCGAGCAAGCGCGAACGGTATCAATCTCTGCTGCAAAACTCGACGGCAAAACCGGAATCCGGATCGATACGAACCACCCTGACCAACTGCACCGGAGCGTCGTCAAATTCCGTGGTTTGGACTTCCAGTACGGTACCGATTGGCGGAATCAGCGCTTTATCGCACTGCAAAAACAAGCCGGTTTCCGAAAAATCCCGCATTTCGACGATATTCTCCAACGACTCGGGAACGATCAATTTGATTTTGGCGCGGTGTTTTAAACGCGGATGCCTGCGCTTATTGTCAATCACGAATTCTCCTGAATTCTGCTTAGAATTTAAGCCGGTCCAAGCCGGCCACGAGCCCGCTATGCTTAGCCGCCGCGGGCAAACAAATACATGCCCAAGCCAACCATCACTGCGCCGCTGACCAATTTCAACCAACGGCCGTGGTTGCGCTGCAAGCGCTGTTGGCTCAATGTTACGATGCCCAGCGCCAACACCACAATATCGTCTAGCATATACGCCAGATTATAAAGCAGCAAATAGCCGTAATAGTCCCAGCCTTGTAACTGGCGCAAGGTCAATATTCGCGTATACAAAGCCGGAAAGCCGGAGGTGCAGAATAATTCGACGATTTGCACCAACACCGCCAGCAGCACTGCACCGACCAACGCGCCCCACAGGTTTTCCGCCTGCAAAATCCGCCGGATCCGCGCATAAATGTCAGGCTTGGCCGCTTGCGGGATCGATAACGACGGACCGACACCCAGGGCCCAGAAATCCTTCAGATTCAGCGCACCGGCGGCAACGGCAATGGCTGCGATCGCAATTTCAGAGACGCGCGACAAACCTATCCATAAAAACAGGTTCAACCATGCCGCCATAAACACGAAGTAAGCCACGCCTTCAACCAAAACGAAGGCCCCGGCGACCGCCAGCATTCGCGGCCGGTTCCGCATCGGCGCCAGCATCGATATCATCAACAGCAACACCCACATCGAACACGGATTGAATCCATCCAACAGTCCCATCGCCACGGTAAACGCCGGCAGCCCTACCCGGTCCAGCGCCACCCGTTTCCCCAGCACGGCCAGTTCGAACGGCTCAGGCTGCGCCGGCGGATTGGCGGCATTGCCGGCTTCGCAGGTTTGCACGGTTTCCACCTCGCAACTACCGCTTGCCTGCTCGACGGCGGCCGGCGGACCTGTCTCGGCTAACGCCTCACGCAACAACAGGTCGCCGGTTTCGGCCGAATAGCCTATAACCAGCTTCCCGCCGACCCGGAAGGTCGGCAGCCTAAGCGGCGCTGGCGGACTCTGGGCTGCGGCCAGGTTTTGCAAGCGCTGCCAGGCGTCGGGCTCGCGGCTGACATTGCGGATCACGATGTTCAACTGCGGTCGTTCCCGTTGCAACTCGGCCAGAAAAACTTCGGCGCGTTCACAATGCGGGCAACCGTCGCGCACGAAAGCTTCGATATCGGCTTGGGCAATCGGCGCCGAATACGCCGAATTGACCCAAACCAATGCCAATAGCCAAAGCCTGAACCACAAGCTTAGCCTGGACGATTGCGTTTGAAACTCTAGTACTGCAGCGGCCATAACCGTTTCTCCCCTACCAACAGCTGCCAGCCGAAGTCGCAGCCACCTCGATTTTGTTAGATAATATCAGGCCAACCGCATCGCAGCACAAAACGCCGCGACCGCCTCACCCTTTATCCGCGCTGCCAATCGCCGTAGCGCAAACCGCAAACCGACCTGATGGCCAGAACACCCAGACCCCGCAGATCAGCCGTTCGACGCAGAAAAACCAAATCCCAGGCATCCTGGTTGTTACGCTTACTGGTTCCGCTGGCTCTGATCGGCGGTTTCGTGTTGGCGGTTTACGTCGGCTATCTGGATTTCACCGTGCGCCAGCAATTCGAAGGCAAGCGCTGGTCGATTCCGGCCCGGGTCTATGCCAGTCCGGTCGAGCTGTATGCGGGTTACGAAATTTCCGCCAAGAACTTTGAGGACTTATTGCTGGAGTTACATTACCGGCAAGACCCGCAACTGGTCGGCGAAGGCTCATACAGCGCCAAGGGCAGTGTCGTTAACGTCCGCACCCGTGCCTTCAATTTCGGCGACACGGTGCAGGAAAGCCGCAAAATCAGCGTTGCATTCTCCGGCGCGGCAATCAGCGGTTTGACCGACGCCGGCAGCGGCGAAAATCTGGCGATCGTGCGGATGGACCCGGTGCAAATCGGCAGCTTTTACCCGACTCGCAAGGAAGACCGGATTCTGATCAAACTGGACGAAGCGCCGCCAACGCTGGTACAGGGCCTACTGTCGACCGAAGACCGGGATTTTTACAGCCATTTCGGCCTATCGCCGAAAAGTATCGCCCGCGCCATGTGGTCAAATCTGAAAGCCGGCGGCATGGTCCAGGGCGGCAGTACCATCACCCAGCAGTTGGTGAAAAACTTCTTCTTGACGCCGAAACGCACCTTGCGCCGCAAACTCAAGGAAGCGTTGATGTCGTTCATTCTGGAATACCGCTACAGCAAGGACGAGATTCTGGAAGCCTATCTGAACGAAATCTTCCTGGGCCAGGACGGCGCCAGCGCCGTCCACGGCTTTGGTCTGGCCAGCGAATTCTACTTCGGCCAGTCGCTGAAAACATTGTCGCTGCACCAAGTGGCGACGCTGATCGCCTTGGTGCGCGGCCCGTCGGAATACGATCCGCGCCGCAAGCCGGAACATACTCTGGAGCGGCGTAATTTGGTCTTGGATTCGATGCTGAACGAAGGCTACATTACCGAGCAACAG
The DNA here is from genome assembly GCF_006483455.1 of Methylomonas koyamae. Lineage (GTDB taxonomy): Bacteria > Pseudomonadota > Gammaproteobacteria > Methylococcales > Methylomonadaceae > Methylomonas > Methylomonas koyamae_B. The sequence goes on along the minus strand of NZ_PPPU01000018.1, from coordinate 8,449 downwards.
GCCGTGGAAGCCAAGAAACAACCGCTCGGCGTCGCTGCGGTGATCCATCGGTCCGCCAACCGTTATCCGGATTTTATCGATCTGGTCAAACGCCAGTTGAAGCAGGAATACAAGGAGGAAGATCTGACCTCCGAAGGCTTGCGTATCGTCACGACGCTGGACACCCGGATCCAGGACATTCTGGAACGCTCGATGGCCACCAAGCTCAAGCAATTGGAGAAGAGTCCGAAAAGCAACGACCTGGAGAGCGCTGCCATCGTCACCCGTCGCGACAGCGGCGAGATCGTCGCGCTGAGCGGCGGCCGCAATAGCGAATCCACCGGCTTCAATCGTGCGCTGGACGCGGTCAGGCCGATCGGCTCGCTGATCAAACCCGTGGTCTATCTGACGGCGCTGGAATATCCGGAGCGTTACACCATCGCCACACCGGTCAGCGACACCCAGATCAGCATCGAAGCCGAGCGCGGCAAGTCCTGGTCACCGGACAATTACGACAACCGCGAGCACGGCATCGTCCCGCTACATACCGCCCTGACCCATTCCTACAACATGGCCACGGTGCGGATCGGTATGGACATTGGCTTGGCCAAAGTCGCCAACACCTTGAAAAACATGGGTGTCAGCCGGCCGGTGGATTTGTACCCGTCGTTTCTATTGGGCGCGCAACCGCTGACGCCACTGGAAGTGACCCAACTTTACCAAACCCTGGCCGGCGACGGCTTCGCCACACCGTTGCGCTCGATCCGCGCCGTGAACGCGGCGGACGGCAAAGCCCTGCAAAGTTACCCGTTGACGGTGCGGCAGGCAGTGGACCCGGCAGCCACCTTCATCACCAACACCATTCTGCAGGAAGTGATGTACGCCGGCACCGGCCACTCTGCGTATAATTACCTGCCGAAGGAAATGGCGCTGGTCGGTAAAACCGGCACCACCAACCAATTGCGCGATAGCTGGTTCGCCGGTTTCAGCGGCGACTTTCTGTCGGTGGTCTGGATCGGCCGCGACGACAACAAACCGTCCGGCCTGACCGGCGGTAGCGGCGCGCTACAGATCTGGGCGGAGACCATGCGGCAGGTTTCGAAAAAGCCGGTCAGTCTGGTACCGCCGGATAATGTCCAAATGACTTGGATCGATCCCGAGAGCGGCCTGCTCAGCAGCGAGAGCTGCCCCGGCGCCAAACTGCTGCCGTTCGTCGAGGGCTCGGCGCCGACCCAGTTCGCCGAATGCGGCGCCAATGCTGAATCCGGCGAAAGCTGGCTCAATAACCTGAACCCTTTTTAATATGCTACGTCAATTAAGCTCCGCTCTGGTTTTATCGATCGCAGCCGTCACCAACGGTTATGCCGACGAGGCGCCGATCAACCGTCTGAAAAGTTTTCTGGCGGCCAGCGCGTCGCTGGCGGCCGATTTCAAGCAGGTCAGCTTCGATAAAAGCGGCCGACCGGCCCAATCCAGCAGCGGCAAATTTTATTTGAGCCGGCCGGGTAAATTCCGCTGGAACTACCAAAAACCGTTCGAGCAGGAAATCGTGTCCAACAGCGGCAAAGTCTGGTTTTACGATGCCGACCTGGAACAGGTCACCGTCAAGCAACTGGACGACTCGCTCGGCTCCACGCCGGCACTGCTGTTGACCGGCCAGGTCGATATCGAGGAAAAATTCGTCCTGCAGGAACAGGGCCAGGACGAAGGCATGAACTGGGTCAAGCTATCGCCGAAAAACGAGGAAAGCGGCTTCAAATACATCCTGATCGGCATGAACGGCAACCAGCTCGGCGGCATGGAACTGAGCGATAATTTCGGCCAACTGACCCGGATCTATTTTTCCAATATTCAGCTCAACCAAAAGCTGGACGACAGTTTGTTTAATTTCAAGCCGCCCAAAGGTGCGGACGTGTTCGAAAATTAAGTGCGGCCGCTCCGGTCCGCCGGAACCATGGCCACCAATAACAACAAGACCTGCCATTGTATCGAGGAATCCACATGCAAAAATTCAAACCGCAACTGAGTCTATTTTTGTTGGCCGCAACCTTCGCGGTACAACAGCCGGCGTGGGCGGAACCGGAAGCCGACGGCCACGATCCGGCCCACGCCCACCACACTGCGAAAGAACATCACTGGCTGGGCGTCTATAACGGATTTCTGCCCTGCGCCGATTGCGCCGGTGTCAAAACCCAATTGGGCTTGAACAAAAACGGCAGTTATATTTTGATGACCACATTCTCCGGCAGATCGGAGCGCGAGTTTGTCGAGAAAGGCAAATTTACTTGGGACGAAAAAAAAGATACGGTGACCCTGATGCCGAAGAAAGAAGGCGCGATCGGTAACCGGTATTTGATCGGCAACAACATTCTGACGCAGTTGGACAGCGCCGGTAACCTTTACACCGGCAAGCTAGCCGAACGTTACGTATTGCGCCGTAACGAGATCACCGAAAAAGAACCCTCTCACGCTCACTAAACGGCGACAACCGATGCGGCCAATATTTGCCGCATCGGCAACCTCCGGCTAGAAACCGGCCTCAACCCGGTTGCGGCCAAATTTTTTAGCTTGATACATCGCCGCATCGGCCCGTTTCAACAAGCTATCGACGGTATCGTCGCCTTGCAATGTGGCAACCCCCAGGCTGGCGGTCAAATTCAACACATCCATGCCGTAAGCCAGCGTATGCGACTCGATATCGGCCCGAATCCGTTCACCTATTATCAGGGCGCCGTCGATGTCGGTATCGCTGAGTAGAATCACAAACTCCTCGCCGCCGTAGCGATAGACTGCGTCGCTGCCGCGCACGCTGTCTTTCAACCAACCGGCCACCGAGGCCAAGGCCAAATCGCCGCATTCGTGACCGTATTGGTCGTTGATCGATTTGAAATGGTCGACATCGACGAAGATCATCGATAAATGGCTGCCACTACGATGCGCCCGTTTGATTTCGCGCATCAGGCTGTCGTTAAACGCGGTGCGGTTGTTGGCTTTGGTCAACGGGTCGGTGAACGCCATTTTCAACGCTTGCTGAAACAGCGTAGCATTGCGCAACGGATAAATCAGACAGCACAGCAGACTTTCCAGCATTTTCAGCTCGTCCTTGCTGAAACGTTGGCTCCGGGTCAACTTCAACTCGCCCAACTGTTGTTCCTCGACTTTCAAAGCGTAAGAACAGGAATGGCGAGCCAGCACGCCGCGTTTGTATTCCAGGTCGAAATCGGTATTGGTATATTCGACGCCGTTATGCGGTATGGTGTTTTGGATTTTGTTGCAGAAGATCGCGATCAGCTCGTCGAACTCCAAAGTGGTCTGCAACGCGCTACTGATATCGTAGTGATGCAGATTTACGGCGGTCGACGCAGCGAAGGTTTTGTTGCTGACTATGGCTAATTCGGCGGCTTTTTCTTTCATGACGCTTCCTCGAGTCTGGAATCAATGCTCAAGAAGGAAAAGCCAACTCCGTGCCAATTTTATTTAATAAATAAAAAACAAACACTTAAACCAAAAACAACCCACCACGCCAACCTGAAGCGGCAATTTTCCGCCGCCAGGAAGGACGGCAGTTTAAAACAGGCCCAATTGTACCTGCGCCACTTCCGACATCATCTCGCGCGACCAGGGCGGGTCCAAAACCACTTCCACTTGCACCGAACTGACGCCCGGTAAAGCGCGGATCGACTTTTCCACGTCACTCTGAATTACCGGCCCCATGCCGCAGCCGGGCGCGGTCAGCGTCATCCGGATATGCACGTCGTTACCGCCCTCGGCATTGCCGGTGACGTCGCAACCGTAAACCAGGCCCAAATCGACGATATTGACCGGAATTTCCGGGTCGTAGACGGTTTTCATCACTTCCCAGCAATTCTGCTCCACCGCCTGGCGGTCGGTTTCCGATACCAGGGTTTGCAGATGCTGAGACTCCTTACCCAGCGCATCGGCATCGCTGCCGGCAATCCGGACCATGTGGCCGTAGTCGGTCACGACCGTGTAATTGCTGCCGAGAGACTGGTGAATCGTCACTTCCTGGCCCTTTTGCAAGGTACCGTGATTGCCGTCCGGGATTGTGACGATATTGACATCCCGGGTTAGAAAAACAACTTCTCTGTCTGCCATAGCGATACTTAAGGTTTGAAAGTCTGCGCGTCAATAATTTGACCGGTAACGCCGATACTGGCGTCGCCGAATAAATAAAGGTAAAGCGGTTCCAAACTGGACATCGGCGGAATAGCGGCCTTGTCTTCCGCCGGATAGGCGCGTTTTCGCAACGGCGAATCGATCGGGCCGGGGCACAAGGTATTGACCCGAATCTTCTGGCCGGCTTCCAGTTCGGCGGCCAGGATCGCGGCAAAGCCTTCCAGCGCAATTTTGGAGACGCCGTAGGCACCGGAATAGGCCTGCGCCTTGCGTGCGCCGGAATCGCTGGTAAAGACGATGGCGGCATGCCGGCTTAGTTGTAACAACGGCAACAATACCCGGCACAGAATGAACGGCGCGTTGAGGTTGACGTTCAGCGCATGGCCCCAATCCTTGGTCTTGTAATTGACGATCGGACTGAAGGCGCTGAATTCCACCGCCGAATGCAGCAAGCCTTGCAAACTGCCGTAACGCTGTTCGATCGCATCGGCCATTTCCTGGTACTGGGCCTCGCTGGCACCGGCCAGATCGAACGGGTACATCACCGGTTCCGGCCCACCGGCCTCGACGATCGCATCGTAGACCTGCTCCAGCTTCGGAATATTCTTGTCCAGCAGAATGATTTGAGCGCCGTGCTTCGCCAACGCTAAGGCTGCAGTCGCGCCCAAGCCGCCGCCGGCGCCGGTGATTAAAATGACTTGGTCTGTTAACGGCATATCTGCGCCTGTATCCATTCCATCAGTTGTTGCGGCCGCTTGATCAAGCCGTCTGCGCCCCAGGATTCGGGGACGTCGTCGGCTTTCAGATAACCGTAGACGGCGGCCAGGGTTTTCATATTCGCGCGCTTACCGGCGGTAATGTCGTGGGCGGCATCGCCCAGGTAAACGCAATTTTCCGGTGCGACTCCAGCCTCGCGGCAGGCGGCAAACATCGGCTCCGGATCGGGCTTGCTGCTCGGTGTCGAATCGCCGCTGATCACGCAGGCGGCGCGTTGGCGCAACCCCAATGCCGTTAACAACGGTTCTGTGAAGCGGGTTTTCTTGTTGGTCACCACACCCCACTTCAAACCCTCGGCCTCGATTGCCTGGAGACTGTCTGCCACCCCATCGAACAGCCGACTGTAATCGGCAACGTTATCTTCGTATTGGTTCAACATAAATTCCAGCATCCGCTCCGCTTCGGCCTGATCCACCTCGACGCAATGCCGAATCATGGCCAAGGCCCCGTGGGAAATCAGCGGCCGCACCGCAGCCGGAGCCGTTTCCGGAAAACCATGGGCGGACAATGTCCGGTTCAAACACGCGATCAGATCCGGTGCGGTATCCACCAAAGTGCCATCCAGATCGAACAGCACGCAATCGAGCTTGAATCCAGTCATGTTCAATCGGCGCGTTTGAAAGCGGCGATGTAATTCACCGAAACATCTTTACCCAGATAAAACGCCTTGCTGAACGGGTTGTATTCGATACCGACCATGCCCTGCAATTCCAGACCGGCAGCGCGGGCCATCCGCCCCAGCTCCGACGGCTTGATGAAGGTTTTGTAATCGTGGGTACCCTTCGGCACCATTTTCAAAAGATGTTCCGCGGCAACGATCGCCAACAACCAGGCTTTCGGGTCGCGGTTCAAGGTCGAAAAAAACACGGTACCGCCGGGTTTGACCAAGGTGGCGCAAGCCGCAACTACAGAGGCCGGATCGGGGACGTGCTCCAGCATTTCCATGCAGGCGACATGGTCGAAACCGGCCGGTTGCTCTTCGGCCAGCTGCTCGGCGCTGATTTTGCGGTAGGTCGCCGCGACACCCGACTCCAAACCGTGCAGATCGGCGACGTCCAGCAAATCCTGGCTCAAATCGATACCCAGAGCGTTGGCGCCCAGCCGGGCCAGACCTTCGGTCAGGATGCCGCCGCCGCAGCCGACGTCGACCACCTGCTTACCGCTGATATCGGCGTATTCGCCAACAAACTGCAACCGTAACGGGTTAACCTGATGCAAAGTCTTGAATTCGCCTTCGCTATCCCACCACCGCTCGGCCAAAGAGCCGAACTTGTGTATCTCGTGCGGATGAACGTTATCTGCTGTCGCCATAATGCCAAACCTTTTCTGTGTGCCTATAGTTTACTGTATTACTAGGTTATTAGTCATGAGCTTTGCGCGCCGACGGCAACGCCTTGCCGCCCCTCATAACAGGAAACCGGGGAATTAACTGCTTAAACGCTGCTGCCAAACCGCAACCCGCTCGTTGAGCGCCGCCAGATCCATCGTGGTCAATTGCCGGTTTTTCAAGAGTTGCCGGCCGGCGACCCAGACATCGCTGATCTGGCGGCGGTCGGCGGCATAGACGATCTGCGCCAGCGGATTGAACAAGGGCTGGGTTTCCAGTTCGCTCAAGTCGATTGCCGCGACGTCGGCCTGCTTACCGACGCTGAGCGAACCGATTTCCGCCTCCAAGCCCAAGGCTTTGGCACCGTTCAGGGTAGCCATCCGCAACGCCGTTTCCGCCGAAACCGCCCCGGCGTCGCCGGCCACTGCCTTGGCCAGTAATGCCGCCGTGCGCATTTCCGAGATCATGTCCAGATCGTTATTGCTGGCGGCACCATCGGTGCCCAGTGCAACGTTGATACCCGCCGCCAAGCAGTCCGCAACCGGGCAGAAACCGCTGGCCAGTTTCAGATTGGACTCCGGACAATGCACGATGTGGGCCCCGGTTTCGGCATACGCTGCCATGTCGGCGGCCGTCAACTGCGTCATATGCACCCCAATGAACGACGGATTCAGCAAACCCAGTTGTTGCAGGCGTTGTATCGGCGTTTGCCCGGTCTTTTGTTTTTGTTCTTCGACCTCGTGCGCCGTTTCGTGCAAATGCATATGCACCGTCAGATTCATTTCGTCGGCATAAATCAGCACGCTGCGTAACGGCGCATCGGACACGGTATACGGCGCATGCGGCGCGAACGACAGGCTCAGCAAATTTTCGTGGCGCAACTTCTCGTGCAGAGCCAGACCCTTGGTCAGATAGGCGTCGGCGTTTTCGGCCCACACGGTCGGAAAATCGAATACGATCAAGCCGATATTGGCGCGGATACCATGTTGCACGGCTTGTTGCGCGGCAATTTCGGGAAAGAAATACATGTCATTGAAGCAAGTGGTGCCGCAGCGCAGCATTTCGGCAATCGCCAGATCGACGCCGTCGCGAACGAAGGCCTCGCCGACCCATTTCTGTTCCGCCGGCCAAATGTGGTTTTGCAGCCAATCCATCAACTGCAAATCGTCGGCAATACCGCGCAATAACGACATTGCCGCGTGGGTATGGCAGTTGACCAAACCCGGAATCAAGGCGTGGCGGTCCAGCATTTCCAACTTACGCGGCTGGTATTTTCCCCCAATTTCGGCAGAGGGTAACAGGTCGACGATCTTGCCGTCGTTGATCACCAGGCTGGAGTGCTCGAAGATTTGACCCGCGGGTTCGACCGGAATTATCCAGCGCGCCTGAATCACGAGATCGACCTGCATATAAGCCTCCGGGTATGAAATATGGGCGATTATAACCGTTAAGCCGCCCCAGTCCGATAACTTAGCTAACCTTCCCCGCCCGATTATCGAAGACGCAGCGGAAAAATCCCCCGGGGTCGGCTTGTGGCATGCCGATCAAGACTGGTCCGTTAGTAGGTGCATCGGCAAGCTCTCACGCCTGGAAACTACCCGCCACGCTAAGAACCAGCTTAAAATTAAGCCACGGCGGTCCGTAGTCTCTAAAGCAAGAAAAGCCCGGCACCCACGACTTTTGCCCTGGACGGCCCGCACCCCGATAACCTCATCAACCGAACAACATGAGCCAAACATCGCAATTATCGGTCCAAGCCCTGCAATGGACCGGACACAGCCTGAAAGTACTGGACCAGCGCGTCCTGCCGCAAACCATCGCTTACGACGAATACCGCGACGCCGCCGGCGTCGCTACAGCCATCGCCTCGATGCGGGTGCGCGGCGCGCCGGCGATCGGCATCGCCGCCGCCTACGGCGTGGTGTTGTCGGCCATGCGCCATTATCCGCAAGCCGATTGGCAAGCCGCGGTCGACCGCGACATCGAACAATTGGCCGCCTCGCGGCCGACCGCCGTCAATCTGTTCTGGGCGCTGGACCGGATGCGCAGCTTGATCGCGAATAATCCGGCCGATCCGGTCGCCGCGCTGACCGAGCTGGCACAAACCATCCACGCCGACGATTATGCTGCCAACCAAGCCATGGGCGAGCGCGGCGCGGACCTGATCGGTACCGCAAAAGCGGTGTTGACCCATTGCAATGCCGGCGCGTTGGCGACCGGCGGTTACGG
>NZ_PPPU01000017.1 GCF_006483455.1 Methylomonas koyamae | reverse complement strand
GCGTGAGCAAGTCGCCCGGGCGCTGGTCAACAAGGGCATCACTTTGGGCCAGCTTGGGAAATGGGAGGACGCAATCACGGTCTACGACGATGTCGTCGCACGCTTTGGCGCGGCCATGGAAATGGCCTTGCGTGAGCGAGTCGCCCGGGCGCTGGTCAACAAGGGTTTCGTTTTGCGCCAGCTTGGGCAATTGGAGGAGGCAATCAAGGTCTGCGACGATGTCGTCGAGCACTTTGGCGCGGCCATGGAAATGGCCTTGCGTGAGCAAGTCGCCCGGTCGCTGGTCGACAAGGGCTTTAGCTTGGGCCAGCTTGGGCAATTGGAGGAGGCAATCAAGGTCTACGACGATGTCGTCGAACGCTTTGGCGCGGCCACGGAAGCGGCCTTGCGTGAGCAAGTCGCCCGGGCGCTGGTCAACAAGGGCATCACTTTGGGCCAGCTTGGGCAATCGGAGGACGCAATCAAGGTCTACGACGATCTGGTCGAACGCTTTGGCGCGGCGACGGAAGTGGTCTTGCGTGAGCGAGTCGCCCAGGCGCTGGTTAACAAGGGCTTCAGGTTGGGCGAGCTTGGGAAATCGGAGGACGCAATCAAGGTCTACGACTATGTCGTCGCACGCTTTGGCGAGGCCACGGAAGCGGCCTTGCGTCAGCAAGTCGCCCGGGCGCTAAACAGGTTGGGCAATTTGTTTTTAGAGAAACAAGGCGCTCCGATCAGGGCGCTGCGGGCTTTTGAAGGTGGTTTGGCTAAAAACCCTTCACCAAATATCAGGCAGTTGCTGCATGCGAACTATGCTTACGCGCTGGCGTTGCACACGGAGAATCTGCCGATGGCGCTCGCGCAGGTGAGCCGTGCGCTGGAGTATGAAGACGGCATGTCATTGTCCGGGCGCGATCTATTGCAGGCGTTGAACACTTTGGGTGAGCCGCAGGTAACGCGCTGGCAAAGTATGTTCGAGCATATAGGTGCGGCAGTGGAACGGGAGGACGAATTGCTTTGGACAGACTACCTCGACGATTTGCAGAGACTGCTCTGGTATGTCGTCGTTCATGGTCAGGGAGATGCATTGCGCCAGGCCATGGAAGCCAGGCAATATCCAATGAAGTTTTCCCCGCTGTATCACGCATTGGTTGCCGCGATTGACGGCGAGGATCATTTGTTGAAAATCAATCCGGAAACCCGGCAAGCGGCGATGCGGATTTATGAAGGACTTGCCCGGCGACTGAAACTCTACCCGAGGCCAACGTAAGCGGCATGCTTTTTCCACGATGGAGTGATGAAGTCAATGGGATAAGCGAGTAGCGTCGATGGAATCGAGGCTACAAAGTCTGGCGCCCGTCTTTACCGAGCGTCAAACTTCGGCTTCGATTTCGTAGCCGGCGTATTTGCGGATGTTGATCACGCCGCTGTCGAAAATCAGGTATTGGCCTTTGATGCCGAGTAAGGTGCCGGAGACGGTCGGGTCTTTGTCCATGTTGAAGGATTTGACCTTGGTCGGGTATTCCAACACCGGATAATTCAGGTTTAGCGCTTCGGCATCGCTAAGCAAGGTCGGCGGTTGTTCGGGGAAACCTTCGGTTATCGAAGCCAGTTCGGACTGGCACTTGCTAAGCAGTTCGTCGCGTAAGGCCGGCAGGTCGAGCTCGACGGTGTTGTTTTTCAGCATTTGTTGCCAACTGGTCTTGTCGCTCACGTGAGTCGCCAGCGCGACTTCGATCAGGCCGGACAAGTGGCGGGAGGCCACTTCGAATACCGGGATGGCTTGCACGGCGCCCTGGTCGATCCAGCGGGTCGGGATTTGCGAGCGGCGGGTGATGCCGACTTTGATGCCGGACGAGTTGGCCAGATAGACGATATGCGGCTGGAAGCAAAATTCCTCGCCCCAACTCGGTTCGCGGCAGGTGCCGGCGGCGTAGTGGCAGGTTTCCGGCTTCATGATGCACATATCGCATTGCGCCAGTTTGATGAAGCAGGGGTAGCAATAGCCCTGGTTGAAGCTCTTGTTGGTCTTTTTCGCGCAATGCACGCAAAAGATTTTGCCGGTGTGGCGCAGCGTCAACGGCTTGCCCAGCAGCGGATTTAACCGGAGTTGTTGCTCGCCCACCGGCAAGCTGTATTGCACCGGGCTGGCCAGTTCGCTGCGCATTTTTTCCAGACTGCCTATCACTCGATTAATCCTGTTTCAGCGGTAACGGCGGCTATAATGACAGCGTTTCCAGCTTACTCAAAGAGGATTTGATGTCATTCATGCAAGTGGCCGCGGGCGGCAATATTCCTTACGAAATTAACGTCGTCGTCGAAATTCCGGCGTTCAGCGATCCGGTCAAATACGAAGTGGACAAACACACCGGCGCCTTGACCGTGGACCGTTTCATGGGCACCGCGATGCAGTATCCGTGCAATTACGGTTACATCCCGCAGACTTTATCCGAGGACGGCGACCCGGTGGACGTGATGATCATTACCCCGGCGCCGCTGTTGAGCGGCTGCGTCATCAACTGCCGTCCGGTCGGTATTTTGAAGATGATAGACGAGGCCGGTCCGGACCCGAAATTGCTGGCGGTGCCGATGCCGCGCCTGACGCCGTTTTACAACCACGTCACCGACTACCGCGATTTACAGCCCGACAAATTGGCCAAAATCACCCATTTCTTCCAGCATTACAAAGATTTGGAAGAAGGCAAATGGGTCAGTGTGGAAGGTTGGGGCGGGGTGGAAGATGCTAGACAGGAGATCATGGCCAGCGTGGCCCGCTATAAACAGTCGCATAGCAGCCGCGGCTGAGCGGCCGCTCCGGCAACCATCGCGCAGATTGCCGGGCTAGGTTTTTTGTTCGATGGTGAGTTTGGTTTGCAGTTGTTCCGGCGGTACCGGGTGAGTCGGTTTCTGGTAGGAAGCCAGAATATGCTTCACATAGTTGCGGGTTTCCTGGTACGGCGGGATGCCCTGGTAACGCTCGACGGCGCCTTCGCCGGCGTTGTAGGCGGCCAGGACCAGATCGACCTTGCCTTCGAAATGGCGCAACAGCCAGTGCAGATAAGCGGTGCCGCCCTTGATGTTTTGAATAGGATTGAAGCTGTCTTTGACGCCGAAGCGTTCGGCGGTGGCCGGAATTAGTTGCATCAGGCCTTGGGCGTTTTTATTGGATAAGGCGCTGGGGTTGAAAGCGGATTCGGCTTGAATCACCGCCATGACCAAGGCCGGATCGATGCTGTAGACCGGGGCGATTTGCTTGACCCAGCTTTCCACCAGCTCGCGGTTCGGATTCGGCGCCGCAACCAGTTTGATCTCGGGTGCTACCGGCGGCGGTTGGCAGGCCGGATCGTTGGTCGGGATCGCATCGCCGAAACGGGCCAGCATCTTTTTGGCATGGGCGTCGCCGCGGTCGGCGGCCTGTTTGAACCAGTGGCTGGCCAGCGGCAGGCTGCGGGCGACGCCGCGGCCGTTGAAATACATGAAGCCGATGCTGTAAGCCGACTCGGGATCGCCTTGCAGCGCCGCTTGGCAGTACATGTCGAAGGCTTGGCGGTAGTCTTGTTTGACGAGGCGGCCGTGTTCGAAATCGGCTGCGGTTTGGCGGATTTGGGCCAGATTGACTGGGTTTGCCTGGTCGGCGCCGGCTGGGGCGTTAGCCAGAACCAGCAATAGTGCCGTTAGGGCGTGGCGTTTCAAGTTCATAAAAATCTCGTTCTGTATTGCTGTGACAAGGCTTTGTGCAAGCCCGGCCGGAAAAGGATGAAACGTCATCCTCCAAGCTTCCAGCTACCGTATACATTGCAAGTGCTTGATCGCCCATCCGGCCGAATCTCCCTGCATTTGCGCCATGCGCCGCATTCGCGGCGCCGCAGCTCCCGTCGGCTCGGAATGCCAACAAATTCAAGCTGTTTCGCACTATACCCACCCAATCGACTAGGCAATATTGCCCATATGGGCAATTCGGTCGACCGACTATACCACAGCGCGGCGACGCGCCAAACATTCGCCTGGCGTCGCCGTGGCGGCGGGCAACACCTCAAAGTCCGTGTTTTTTGCGTTTACGCCAGAATGTGGCGCGGCTCATGCCGGCATAGCGCGCCGCTTGCTCCAGATTGCCGGCGCCGATTTCCAAGGCTTCGCGGATCAGCGCCGCTTCGGCGGCCGGTTTCGGGCGCGATAGCGGTTGGGCCGGTTGCGGCATCGGCGGACGGACCGGCTCGCGGAATTCCGGCGGCAGATCGGCGATGCCCAACTCGCCGCCGCGACCGACCGCATAGGCGTATTCGACTACGTTATTCAATTCCCTGACATTGCCGGGCCAATCATAATCCAACAACAAGCGCATCGCTTCCGGCGCGATGCGGTCTACGAAACGATGGCCCTGCAGATTGTGCCGATTGATCAGGTGCTGTAACAGCAGGCCGATATCGAGCCGGCGTTCCCGCAACGGCGGCAGAAAGATCGGCACCACTCGCAACCGATACATTAAATCCTCGCGGAAACGGCCCGCCTTGACTTCTTCCCGCAACGAGCGGTGGGTGGCAGCGATGATGCGGACATCGACGCTGACCGGGTGGTCGCCGCCGACCGGAATGAAATTGCGTTCCTGCAACACCCGTAGCAACTTGGCTTGCAACTCCAGCGGCAGCTCGGCAATTTCGTCCAGAAACAGGGTGCCGCCGTTGGCGCGCTGAAACAGCCCGGCGTGGTTGCGCACCGCCCCGGTAAAGGCGCCCTTGACGTGGCCGAACAGTTCGCTTTCCAGCAGGCTCGGGGTCAGCGCCGCGCAATTGATCGCCAGAAACGGCTGGTAGTGGCGCGGACTTTCCAAGTGCAGCGCGTGTGCCACCATTTCCTTGCCGGTACCGGATTCGCCGCGGATCAATACCGTGGCTTCGGTCGCGGCGACGTTGCGGATGATTTGGATCGCTTCCAGCATTTTCGGATCGCGGGTCAGAATGCCGTGGAAGGTTTCCCCCGTCGGCTGCGGCAATCCCGCGGCTTGATGTTGCGGCTGCAGATATTCGATTGCGCCGGCAAAGTTGCCGGCATTGTCGTAAAAGGCTTTGGCGGTACGGTAGCAATCCAGCGTCCGCCCGTCCGGGTGTTGGATACGGACTGCCTGGGCTTTGACGATGCCGAGTTGGGCCAGATTGCACGGATCGTTGTCGTTGTCGCAATTCAAAGTCGTTTTGCAGGGTTTGCCTACCGCACTGGCGGCGCTCAAGCCGAGCAGTTGCTCGGCGCCTTTGCTCCACAACAGGATGTCGCTATTGGCGTCGACGATAAACACCGCGCCGGTTTCGAATAAATCGGTCATCACTTCCAGCACTTGATCGGCACCGATTTGCCCAAGCCAGCGTTTCAGCTGCGGTGAGGAAAAGGCCATGTGTTTGCTCCGTAATGTTTCAAGTTTTGTTTCAAGTGTATCACCGCTGTTTCAGTGTTTCATTTTGAAACACAGCGCCGGCGGCCAGCCGGCGCCCGATTGGATCGGTTGCCGGCAGTCGGAGACAAGCACGCGAGATTTTTTAGTCAAAACAAATGTCTAGCTCTGGCTGCTCCTGCCGCTGCGGCCTGAACCTCGCGCTGGCGGTTTGCGACCCGGCATGGTGAAACTGGCATGAGTCTTGATATAGAAACATTAACTTATTCTTATTTTGCGATAAACGGAGCAGGTCATGATTTTCAGACAACTCTTCGAAACCGAAACCGCCACTTACAGCTATTTGCTCGGTTGCGAGCGCACCCGTCGCGGCTGCCTGATCGATCCGGTGGCGTCGGAATTGCCGCTGTACCTGGAGCTGTTGCAAAGCCTGGATTTGAAACTGGTTTATACCCTGGAAACCCACGTTCACGCCGACCACATTACCGGTTCCGGCTTGCTGCGGGAAAAGGTCGGCAGCAAAAGCGTGGTGCACCGCGATGCCGGCGCGATCTGCGCCGACTTGCTGGTGACGGACGGCGTGCCGTTGCAGGTCGGCGATTTGCAACTGGAAGTCCGGCATACGCCCGGCCATACCAACGGCTGCGTCAGTTACGTGATGGCGGACCGGGTCTTCACCGGCGACGCCTTGCTGATCGGCGGCAGCGGCCGGACCGATTTTCAACAAGGCGATGCCGGTCAGCTCTACGACAGCATCACCGGCAAACTGTTTACCTTGCCGCCCGATACTCTGGTTTATCCCGGCCACGACTACCAAGGCAATACCGTTTCCACCATCAAACAGGAGATGGCGAAAAATCCACGCTTGGGCGGCGGCAAGAGCCGCGACGAGTTCATCGCCATCATGAGCGAACTGAAACTGGCCTATCCGAAATTCATCGACCAAGCCTTGCCGGCCAACCAGGCGTGCGGTTCGTTGAGTTAGGAGTGCTGAGATGCTGACCGTTCTGGGTTTGGCGATCGGAATTGGCTTGCTGCTCGGCTTGCTGGGTGGTGGCGGTTCGATTTTGACCGTGCCGATGCTGGTGTACGTGTTGCAGGTGGCGCCGAAGACCGCAATCGCCACGTCGTTCGTCGTGGTCGGCGTCTCCAGCCTGATGGCATTGATACCGCATGCCCGGCGCGGCCACGTCTGCTGGAAAAGTGCCGTTGTGTTCGGCATCGCCGGCATGGGCGGCGCCTTCGGCGGCGGGCGTCTGGCCGGCCATATTTCGGGAGACTGGCTGATGGTGTTGTTCGGCCTGGTCACACTGATCACCGGTTTGGCCATGATTTTCAAAAAAGCGGCGGTTGAGCCGGCGCCCGGCCTGCAGCCGTTGCCGATGTGCCCATTGCGGACGCCGGTGTCGCGGCTGTTGTTCGACGGCGCATTGGTCGGCGGCTTGACCGGTTTGGTCGGCGTCGGCGGCGGCTTTTTGATAGTGCCGGCCTTGACACTTTGGGTAGGCCTGCCGATGCCGGCGGCGATCGGTACCTCGTTGTTGGTGATCGTAATGAATGCGGTGGCCGGTTTCAGCGGTTATATCAACCACGCCGAACTGGATTTGGCGTTGACGGCGGTGGTGACGGTCGGCGCCTTGGCCGGTAGCGGCTTGGGCGCCTGGCTGTCGAATTTTCTCAGCGCGGCCGTTTTGCGTCGCGGCTTCGGCTGGTTTGTGGTGTTGGTGGCCGTTTACGTGCTGTCGCAAGCTTTAACCGGCGAAGTGTGGTCCGCGGTATCCGCTGTGCAATTGGTCGAGATCATCGCCGAAAAGCGGCTCTGGGGCGGGCTGGCTGCGGCAGCGTTACTGGCATGGATAGGCCGGCGCATTCATCGTCTTCGGCCGGACGCCGACGAGGTGAAGCGCCAAACCGGCTCAAAAATTAGAGTAGTCTAATATTTGTTAAGTCTGACTGATTAAGCGCTATCCGCTCAGGGTGGCAATAACTAGAAAAACTAACAGGAGGGGGCATGTTAAATAAATTCAATAAATCGCGGCGGCACTTTTTTGCCCAAAGCGGGGTTGGTCTGTTGGCTTATGCCGGCATGCCCGGCTGGTTGCGGGCGATGGAGAACATGGGCGAGATGCCGAAAATGGCGCCGTTCAAGGCATCGCCGAACTTTCATCCGGATGTCGAGCTGGACTTGTTCTGCCGGCCGTCTGATGTCGCGATTCTGCCCGGCCAAACCACCCGGGTGCAACGCTACTTCGCCAAACTGGTGAAAGGTCCGGCCGATACTCTGGCCGAGATCCCCGGTTCTTACCTCGGGCCGGTGATGCGCTTCGAAACCGGTCAGAAAATCCGCATCAATCTGCACAATCAGCTCGACGAGCCGACCATCACCCATTGGCACGGCTTGCACGTGCCGGCGGCAATGGATGGACATCCGCTGTACGCGATCGACCGAGGCCAGAGCTTCGTCTACGAATTCGAGATGCTGAATCGGGCCAGCATGAACATCTACCACCCGCATCCGCATAACACGACGGCCAAGCAGGTTTACCACGGTCTGGCCGGGGCGATACTGGTCAATGACGCCGAAGAGCGGCGGCTGGAGCTGCCGGCCGGCGAATACGAAGTGCCGATCGTGATTCAGGACCGCCGCTTCGACGCCAACAACCAATTGCAATACGTGCACGGCATGCACGACCGGATGATGGGATTCTACGGCGACCGCATCCTGGTCAACGGCAAAGCCGATTTTCAGCTCGACGTTGCCAGTCGGGCTTACCGGTTCCGCGTCCTCAACGGCTCAACGGCGCGCATTTACAAGCTGGCCTGGGACGACAATACCCCGCTGACCGTCATCGGCACCGATGGCGGCTTGTTGGAAGTGCCCGTCAACAAACCCTACGTGATGTTGGCCCCCGGCGAACGTTTGGATATCTGGGCGGATTTCAGCGGGCGTAAAGTCGGCTCGCAACTGGTACTGCGCAGCCGTTCTTTTTCCGGCGCGTTGCCGAAAATGGCCGAGCGGATGATGGGCGGTATGGGCGGTATGGGCGGCGGCGAACACGGCATGGGTATGCACGCCAATGCCGTGCCGATGGGCAGCGACTACCCGATTTTTAAAATCAAGGTAACGCGGCAAGTCGGCGACAGCCCGAAATTGCCCGACAGTCTGGCGCAAATCAAACGTTACACATTGCACGACACCGCCAATCCCGCTAAACCGGTGCCGATCGGCATCTCCGAAGGGCCGATGCGAATGGTGTTGAACGGCCAGCCCTACGCCTATAACGACATCCTGCCCAGCGAACGGATTCCGTTCAATACCGTGCAACTGATGGAAATATTCCACGCCCACGGCGGTAGCGGCGGCCATGGCGATAAAGTCGGCGGCGAACACGGCGCCGATTTGGGCAAACCGCAAGGCATGCGCCACGGCAACCAGGGCGAAGCAGGCGGCCGGCACATGGGTGGGATGGGGATGGGCGGCATGAATCACGGCGGCGGCCAGGGCGAGGGCGGCCATAAAATGGGCATGATGCGAGGTACGGACCATGGCGGCGAAGGCAAAGGCGGCGACCACCAGATGGGCGGTATGGGCATGGGCGGAATGGGCGGCAACATGGGCATGATGATGTCGATGGCGCATCCTATCCATCTGCACGGCCAATATTTTCAGATATTAAGCCGTACTGTCGGTATGGGCGAAGGCGACGGTTACGCCACGGTCAAAGACGGTTTCATCGAAGGCGGCTGGAAGGATACCGTGTTGGTCATGCCCGGCGAGCGGGTACGCATCATCAAGCCGTTCCAGGATTTCAAAGGCTTGTTCATGTACCACTGCCATAATCTGGAACACGAAGACATGGGCATGATGCGCGACTTTTCAGTCGAGTAGCGGCAAACCCGTTCGGCGGTAGCGATCCGGCCCGGCCGGTTTCTGCCGCCTATCCGCGACCAATCGATCCCCAGGAGGCCGTCATGAACGACGCTAGCCCAGACCGTCCGCTTTTGCCGAAAACAAGCGCCTTGCGCTGGGAAATCGGCGCCGCAATCGGCATCAAATTGCTTTTGTTGGTCGGCTTGTGGTTTTTGATTTTCCGCTGGCAGGAACGTCCGGCCGCTAAACCCGATATCGCCGCGCATCTGGCTTTACCTGCAGCGGCTCAGCCATTTTCTTCACAACCCGTAAAGGAGTCCGATCATGTTCGGTGACGATATTGTCATGCTCTCGCGGATGCAGTTCGGCCTGACCGCGCTGTACCACTTTCTGTTCGTGCCGCTGACGCTGGGCATGACCTTTATTCTCGGCATCATGGAATCGGTTTACGTGATGACCGGTAAAGCAGTCTATAAGGACATGGTCAAATTCTGGGGCAAACTGTTCGGCATCAATTTCGCGATGGGGGTTACCACCGGCCTGACGCTGGAATTTCAGTTCGGTACCAACTGGGCTTATTACTCGCACTATGTCGGCGACATTTTCGGTCCGCTGCTGGCTGCAGAAGGCTGGATGGCGTTTTTTCTGGAATCGACCTTCGTCGGTTTGTTCTTCTTCGGCTGGGACCGTTTGACCAAAGTCCAGCATTTGCTGGTGACCTGGCTGTTGGCGGTCGGTACCAGCCTGTCGGCGCTGTGGATTCTGATCGCCAACGGCTGGATGCAGCATCCGGTCGGCGCCGAATTCAATTACGAAACCTTACGCATGGAGATGGCCAGCTTCGCCGACGTGTTCTTCAACCCGGTGGCGCAGGTCAAGTTCGTGCATACCGTCGCCGCCGGTTATGTCACCGGCTCGATGTTCGTGCTCGGCATCAGTTCCTGGTATTTGCTGAACCAACGCGACATCGGTTTCGCCCGCCGCTCGTTTTCGATTGCCTCGGCCTTTGGGCTGGCGTCGGTGTTGTCGGTGATCGTACTCGGCGACGAGAGCGGTTATACCTCCGGCGAAACCCAAAAAATCAAGCTGGCGGCGATCGAATCGGAATGGGAAACCCATCCGGCGCCGGCCAGCTTCACCGTATTCGGCTTTCCGGACCAGGAAAACGAACGCACCGATTTTGCGATCAAAATTCCCTATGTGCTGGGCCTGATCGCGACTCGCTCGATCGACGAGGATGTCAAAGGCTTGAAGGATTTGCGCCAGGAAAGCGCCGAGCGTATCAAAAGTGGCATGATTGCCTACGGCGAGTTGCAGAAACTGCGCGCCGGCGATTTGAGCGCCAAACCGGCTTTCGAGGCGCATAAAGCCGATCTGGGTTACGGTCTGCTCCTGAAAAAATACACCGGCCAGGTGATTGATGCCGACGCGGCGATGATCCAACAAGCCGCCAACGACACGATTCCTCAGGTGGCGCCGTTGTTCTGGACCTTCCGCATCATGGTCGCCTGCGGTTTCACGCTGCTGTTCATCTTTGCCATGAGCTTCTACTACTGCGCCACCCGCGTTGCCGACCAGAAGCGCTGGCTGATGCGGATGGCGGTCTGGTGTATCCCGTTGCCGTGGATCGCCGCCGAAACCGGCTGGTTCGTCGCCGAATACGGCCGCCAACCCTGGACTATCTCCGGCGTGTTGCCGACTCACATGAGCGTGTCCAGTCTGAGTGCGGATCAGCTTTGGTTCAGTATCGGTGGCTTTGCCTTGTTCTACACCGTGCTGCTGATCATCGAGATGTATTTGATGCTGAAGTATGTTCGCTTGGGGCCTAGCAGTTTGCATACCGGCCGCTATTATTTCGAACAATCTGCGGCGCTGGCCCATTAAGGAGGAAGTCGTGAAAAACATCGTATCGACCATAACGCTGACGGCGTTGGCTAACGTCGCCCTGGCCATTCCGCCGGTCGATCCGGCCCGGCTGGATCAAGTGGAGCAACGCGGCAGCCAGGTGATGCCGTTTGCGTTGGATAAAACCCTGCACGTGTTTACCCCATCGCCGAGCGGCGGCGTGCAGCAAGTGCTGGCGAAAAATGCCGGCGATGCCGAGCAGATCGGTCTGATCCGCCAGCATCTGATCCATTTGGCGGCGGGTTTCGGCCGCGGCGATTTTTCCGGGCCGCGCCGAATTCACGGCGACGACATGCCCGGCGTGCAGGCCTTGAGCGCGGCGGCGGGGAAGGTGGTTTATCAATACCGCGAATTGCCCAACGGTGCCGAGATCGAATTCCAAACCGCCGAACCGGCCCTGGTCGAGGCGATACATGCCTATTTCGCGGCCCAGCTCAGCGACCACGCCCGCCATGCCATGCCGGGCGGCCATGTCCCGCATCACGACCATCCGCGCCAATAATTTCGGGAGTAAACCATGTTCGATTATGAAACGATTCGTCTGATCTGGTGGCTATTCATCGGTGTCGTTGCCATCGCCTTTGCGGTGACCGAAGGCTTCGATTTCGGCGTCAGCGCGCTGTTGCCGTTCATCGGCAAAACCGACCTCGAACGCCGGGTAGTGATCAATACCGTCGGCGCCACCTGGGAGGGCAACCAGGTGTGGCTGGTGCTGCTCGGCGGCGCTGTGTTCGCGATCTGGCCGGCGGTCTACGCCACGCTGTTCTCCGGCCTGTACGTAGCGATGCTACTGGTGTTGTTCGCGTTGTTCTTTCGCCCGGCCGGGTTCGATTACCGCAGCAAGATCGAAGATCCGCGCTGGCGCAATACCTGGGATTGGTGCCTGTTTCTGGGCGGTGCGCTGCCGCCGATTCTGCTCGGCGTGCTGGTCGGCAATTTGTTGCTGGGCTTGCCGTTTCATCTGGATCAAGATCTGCGGCCGTTTTACGACGGTTCGTTTTTTGCGCTGCTGAATCCGTTTGCCTTGTTGTGCGGTTTTGCCGGCTTACTGTTGACGCTGTTCCATGGCGCATTGTTTCTGAAATGGCGCAGCGAAGGCGCGATCCACCAACGGGCGACGGCCATCGTTGCGGCGTTGGGTCCTCTGCTACTAACGGCATTGGTCGTGATCACTGCCTGGGTGTTTTTGGCGATAGACCGGCCGGAAATCACGCAAATGGCCGCGGCCGATGCGCCTTCCAATCCGATGAACAAAACCGTTATCGCTCGCGGCGCCGGTTGGCTGCAGCATTTTAAAACCCACGCCTGGATGTGGCTGGCGCCGGCCGCCGGTTTCGGCGGCATCTTTTCGGCTTGGAAACTCGGCGCCGGCGCAACGCGGAAGGCGGCGTTCTGGGCCAGCGCGCTGGGTATTGCCGGTATCGGTTTGACGGTCGGCTTCGGTCTGTTCCCGTTTTTGCTGATCTCCAAAACCGATCCGCGCTCCAGCCTGACTTTGTGGGATGCCAGTTCCAGCCATACCACGCTGTTGTTGGCATTCTGGATCACCGTGGTGTTCCTGCCGATCGTGCTGCTCTACACCCGTTTCGTGTACCGGGTGATCTGGGGCAGCGTCACCGAACAGACCGTTTTGCAAGATTCCCACACCCTGTACTAAGGAGAATGAACCATGTGGTATTTCGCTTGGATTTTAGGCGTCGGCTTCGCCGCCGCGTTCGGCATCATCAATGCCATGTGGCTGGAATCGGTATGCGATATCGATAACCACGGCATCGACCAGTCGTGCGATAGCCTGCGCAAGTAACGTCGGCCGGAGGCGCGCGGCCCGCGCCTCCGCCTGCCTATTGCCGCGGGGGAGGCGGAGACATAGAATGCCGGCTCTGTTAACTGATTCCGAGGAGCCCCCATGTCAGATTCATATTGGTTTAGAACCGGCGAAGCCACCGTATTTTCCAGCGAAGGCCAAGGCACCGACGCGATGCCGGAAATCCTGATCGGCGACGTTAAAGGTCCGGCCGGCCACGCCTTCGCCAATCTGATGGGCCAAACCGCGGGCCACACCCGGATGTTCGCGATTCGCGCCACCAACCAACAAGTGCGCCCGGCCACGATCATGGTGCCGAAAGTCACGATCAAATCCTCGGCCTACGTCAACCTGTTGGGCGGTCCGGTGCAATCGGCCGTCGCCGACGCGGTGATCGACAGCGTCGCCGACGGCGTGATTCCGCGGCTGCAAGCCAATGAATTGTGCATCATCGCGATGATCTGGATCGATCCGTCTTGCGCCGACAACCCGAATCTGGACCGCAAGGACCTGTACCGCACCAACTACGAAGCGATGAAATTGGCGATCTCCAGAGCGATGAGCAACTCGCCCAGCATCGACGAGCTGATCGCCAACCGCCACAAAATCTTCCACGAAATGTACGATCCGGAGACCGGCGAGTCGCAGTGGTAAGCGGTTAGCACCGGCCGAGGTCAGGTCTCAGCGGTCGCGTCGATCTGGTCGGCGCGGTCGACTATCGCAGCCTTCTCGACCAGCCCGCTCAGTTGTCGAATCAACTCGCCGCGGGCACTGGTTTTGCGCCACACCAGGCCGATGGTGCGGCTGGGCGCCGGTGCCGCAAACCGGATGTAACGGATGCCCGGCTCGTGGCGCACCGCAATCTGCGGGATGAAGGTCACGCCGGTGCCGGCATGTACCATTTGCCGCAGCGTTTCCAGGCTGGTAGCGCGGACGTCCTGCTCTTCGTCGGCGCCGACGGTTTGGCAAACTTGCAAGGCATGGCCGCGCAAGCAATGCCCCTCGTCCAACAACAGCAAATGCTCGCCTTGCAAATCGGATTGTTCGACCACGCTGTTGAAGGCCAGCGGATGGCTATCGGCCACCGCCAGCAAAAATTCGTCGTCGAACACAGCCTTGCTCTCCAGAAAATCTTCGTAAACCGGTAGCGCCAACAGCGCGCAGTCCATCTGCCCGCTTTTGAGTTGCTGAATTAGTTGCTCGGTTTTCTCCTCCACCAGGATCAGCCGAATTCGCGGCAAGGCCTGTTTGATCAGCGGCACCAATTGCGGAAACAGGTAGGAAGCCACGGTGGGGAACGCGCCTAAGCGCAGATTGCCGGCCAGCGGATCCTGCGCCGTGGCGGCCAGTTCCTTGATAATCGCCTGTTCTTTCAGAATTCGTCTGGCCGAGGCGATGATGCGCTCGCCCAACTCGGTCGGCAGCACTTTTTTATTGGTGCGCTCGAACAACTGTATCCCCAGCTCGTCCTCCAGTTTCTTGATCTGGGTACTCAACGTCGGCTGGCTGATGCAGCAGCGGTCGGCCGCCTGCACGAAACTGCGCAAATCGGCCACGGCAATCAAATAGTGCAAATCCCGTAAATTCACGTTTTCTCCATGTTTCGATTATTGCGCATCGTCCCAGCTGCACGTGGTAAGTGTTACCCGTTTGTCCGCGCTGCCAATACTCTTACACCACCTATTCTAAATGACTGGAAATTATTGTTCAGTACTGGTGATCGGACGGTTTTTCGGCGTTTTGCGCAAAGGTCCGGCCTACTCTGTTAGACCGCTAGCAACATATTGGTTACGGCGGTTGGAAAATCCGAAATTTCGGTAATACTGCTTTTTCAAAAAGTCGGTCAGGAGAGTTGTATGCTTAACCGTGTCGAAATCGGCAAACGCCTGAGCGCAGCGTTTTTTAGCGCCAGTTTTATTACATTGCTAACCGGCATAAGCGGTATTTATTTTATCGATGTGGTCGGACATACCGGAGTCTATGTCGGAGAGGCTGCGGCGCCGCTGGTTGATGCAGTCATGGAATCGAAACTGCTCGCGACTGAAGCCCATTTGAAGTTCGAGGAAATTATGGGTGGCGATAACGCTGAGTCTATAGATAGCGTGAATCTGTTGATGGACAAATCTAGTTGGTTCTTGGAAGCAATAGCCCACGGCGGCGAAAGTGAAGAAGGCAAGTTTATAGCGGTCGAAAATCCGGCTACTCTGGCGCGAGTCGATGCGTCACGACAGAAACTTCAGGCCGTGCGCACCATGCTGGCCAAACGTTATGCCACACTGGGTCAAAATATCGGCGAAGACCAATTTCATAAGCTGGATGCGCAGTTCGACGCGGATTTCGAGGCGTTTATCGATGAAGTCGACCAGTTGGAAACTGCAATCCAGATCGACGTCAAGGATTCGCTAAAAAAATTGCACGACACCACGGAAGAAAGCAAATTGATACTGTCGGCTTTGATCGGTGCCGCTTTGATTAGCGCGCTCTTGCTCGGTCGGTTGACGACGCAATCGATTACGCAACCGCTGAGTCAATGTTTGCTGATTGCCAAGCAGATTCAGAACGGAGATTTGACTGCGAAAGTTGCGCCGCTGGGTGAGGATGAAATTGCCCAGCTACTGCTGGCTTTGGATAGTATGCGGCGGCGTCTGCTGGATATTATCAGCGGTATAGCCGACAACGTGACAATGTTGAATCGGGCTGCCGAATCTTTGGCCTCGGCATCGTCTCAAAGCGAACGGGCCAGCGTAGTAGAGGCTGAAACATCGGAAATGATGGCGAATTCGGTAGAAAAGCTGTCGCAGGCGATCGATCAGATCGGCCGGCAAGCGAAAACCGTGTACGAAGTGGCGGAACACTCCGGTAATCTTTCGCTCACCAGCGGTACGATAATCCAAGAGACGGCCAGTAAAATTACTGATGTAGCGGCTGCGGTGAAATCCACCGCCGTGACGATTCAGGAGCTGGAGGACTTTTCCGGCCAGATTTCCGGGATCGTCAGCATCATCGGCAGTATCGCCGATCAGACCAACCTGCTGGCGTTGAATGCGGCAATAGAAGCGGCTCGGGCTGGCGAACAAGGCCGCGGATTTGCGGTGGTAGCGGACGAAGTGCGCGCGCTAGCCAAACGTACGGCCAGTTCGACCCACGAAATTATCGATATGGTAGGCAAAATACAGGTCAATACCAAACATGCCGCGGAGGAGGTCGAATCGGGTGTCAGAAAAGTGAACGACGGTGTGGCGTTGGCGGGTAAGGCCGCAACGTCGATTACCGATATTCGCGATAGCAGCCATCATGTCAGTACTGCAATTGGTGAAATCACCGGCATTTTGGCAGACCAAGCTAACGCGACTCGCGAAATGGCGAAACGTATAAAAATGATCGCTGATAGCGCTGCCGACAACTGCAGTACTGCGGCAGGCGCGTCCCGCTCGGCGCAAGAATTGGCCCGTCTAGCGCAAAATCTCGAGCGCGTCGTTTCGGGGTTTAAAATCGTATGAGTCAAGACAGTGCAGCTTGGTTGACGCTTGATGCCAGTTTGCGGGTGACAACGAAACTGGATCGGTTCTACGTTAGCAAAGATTTGCACAGCCATCTGGTTTGTCGGAAGTTTTGTGCATATTGTTGTTGATATCTTGTGATAGCTGGAAAGCAGGCTTGTTTTTCAAAGACATTTGTCGCTTGCGTAGCATGTATCCTATCCCCCGCAGATGCTAAAAAGCCGGAGTTGGGGGCGGGTACGGGGGGTAAACTGCACGAGATCGCCGATTTATACACAGAAACTGTGGAAAAAATTGTTGGCAACATATTGGTTGTGTTGCTATGTTTTTGTTTTTAATTGGTTTCCGTTGGGTGGTTCGTTATTGGCCACACCTCAAATTCCCAGTCTAAAGCCAACAAAATCAGTAAAATTTTTAGTCCTATGGTCGAGCCTGACAGAAATGCACTGGTGATTCGAGTCTAGTCACAGAAGTTGTGGATAAGTCTGTTGGCAAACCGTTAAAAACCAAGCTAAGTGCCGGTCCCAACTAAACTGGCGTTAAATTGGCTAAAAATTATACAATCCAGCCATCCCTTCAAACCGGAATTCGAACATGATCGATTGGAACAACACCTATGCAGCCATTTGGCGCCAGCGCCAGGAATATTTGCGGCCGGTTCGGCATATCGATCCGATCCGGCTGCAGCAACTGCTTGGCATCGAGTCGCAAAAACGGCAACTGGTCGATAATACTTTGCGTTTCCTGGCCGGTCTGCCGGCGAATAACGTTTTGTTGTGGGGCGCGCGTGGTACCGGCAAGTCGTCGCTGGTCAAGGCTTTATTCAACGAGTACATGCACGAAGGTTTGCGTTTGATCGAAGTCGACAAACAGGATCTTTTGTATTTGCCGGAAATCGTCGACGACATTCGCGAGCATCGGCAACGCTTCATTATCTATTGCGACGACCTGTCGTTCGAGGCCGGGGACAGTCTTTACAAGCCGTTGAAAAGCGTGCTGGAAGGCTCGATCGAGCTGCCGCCGGAAAACGTGCTGTTTTACGCGACTTCGAACCGGCGCCATTTGCTGCCGGAACAGATGCGGGACAATCTCGATACTTTACTGGTGGACGGCGAGGTGCATTATTCCGATGCCGTCGAAGAAAAAATTTCGTTGTCGGACCGCTTTGGTCTGCGTTTGGGGTTTTATCCACAGCAGACCCAGACATATTTGGACATTGTCGACAGCTATTTCCCGGATTACCGCGGCGATCGCGAGGTGTTGCACAAGGCGGCTTTGGATTTTGCCCATACGCGCGCTGCTAAAAACGGCCGTACCGCCAAGCAGTTTTTTAACAGCGTCAGCGACGGTCAGGCCGGGTTTTGATCGTCCCCGAGCCACTCGTGCAAGCGGTTGGGAGCACCCAGCATGAATTTGAGGATTTCGTTGCGGGCGGTTTCTGCCGCAATCCCGCGGGCGACCAAAGTCTGCAATAAACACTGGAATTGCTCGCGGCTGCGGTGGCCTGGGGCGGACATATCGCGCCGGCAACTGAATTCGTCCATTAGGGTGGAGCCGCAGCGGCAATTGCGAAAAACTTCTACTATCGCCATGCCTTGATCGTCGACGAACGACTTTAACGATGAGCGGCCGCCGGGCATGTCGCCGGTTTCGCGGAAAAATTGTTCAGGCCCGCTGAAAACGCGGCCGCAGTTCGGACAGCGTTTCGGAAAAGCCGATTGCAGCAGGGCTTGCAGCCCTTCGAACGCTTCGATTTTCATGGTTTTTGCGATTGCCCTAAACATTCCTACGCAGCGGCATTGTGCCATAGCATAGGCGCGAGTAATATCCGAGTCTGTTATCCGAATGCGGACTCGCGCACATGAGCATTTTGACTTGGAACGATCAGTTACTCGTCGGCCTGGACAGCGTCGACCGCCAACATCAGAAGCTGGTGGAGTTGATCAACAAACTGGACGAACTGGTGGCGGTGGGCGGCGATAGCGATGTTTTAGTCGCCACGGTCGGCGATCTGGCGGATTACACGGCCTATCATTTCCGCCATGAAGAAGAACTGATGGCGGCCGCCAATTTCAACCCGGAGCTGTTTGCCAAACACAGCGAGGAGCATCGCGAGTTCGTCGACAAAATCCGGAGTGTACAGCTCGACGCGGAGCGCGACCGGTCGGCGATTTCCGGGGATTTGTTGGACTTTTTGGTCGATTGGCTCTGCCATCATATTTTGAAGACCGACAAACTGATGGGTATCAGTTTGAGCAAAGGCGTCGATGCCGCCCGGATCGAAATCGACCGCCACGAACATCTCGGCGTGCTGCACAGTAATCTTTATTCGGCGCTGCGGGAGAGCGAGGAGCGCTTCAAGGATTTGGCCGATAATTTGCCGGCCCTGATTTGGATTACCAACGCCAAACACATGCCGATATTTTGCAACCGGTTCTGGTTCAAAACCTTCGGTTTGCACAGCGGCAGGCTGGAGAAACAGCAATGGATGAAAGTGATCCACCCCGACGATCGGGAGCAGGTCATGGCGGCGTACAGCAAGGCGGCCGGCGAAAAAACCAAGCTCAAGATCGAATACCGTTTGCTGGGTGATGGCGGCAAAGTGAGCTGGATTCTGGAGACTACCGCCCCCCGTGTGCGCCGTAACGGCGAGTTTGCCGGTTTGATGGGGTGCGGTATGGATATCACCCTGCGCAAAAAAGCCGAAGCCGCGCTGGCCAAACTCAACCACCAACTGGAGGAGCAAGTCGCCGAGCGGACCCTGGAACTGACTGTCGCCAACCAAACCCTGGAACAGGATAAGAACCGGCTGATCCAACTCAACCTGCAATTGCAGGAAGCGCAGTCGCATTTGGTCCAAGCCGAAAAAATGGCATCGATAGGCCAATTGGCAGCCGGCGTCGCGCACGAAATCAACAATCCGCTCGGCTATATTTATTCCAACCTGAATACGTTGAAAAATTACATCGACGAGTTGGCGTCTGCGGCCACTCTGGCCGAGCGCTTGGCCGGCAATCTGCCCGAGAACCATCCGGTCGCTGCCGAATTTCGCGCCTTTAAAAGCCGGGTCGATCTGGATTTCATCAAAACCGATGCCGGCGATTTGGTTAAAGAATCGTTGGAGGGCGCGACCCGCGCTAAAAACATCGTCCAGGATTTACGCGATTTCTCCCGGATCGACCGGCAGAATCAGGCCATATTCGACTTGGAGGCCGGTTTGGACGCCACCTTGAATATCGTCAACAACGAACTGAAATACAAAGCGGCCGTGGTTAAAGATTACGGCGGGGTCAAACCGTTTCTCTGTGTCGGCGCTCAGCTTAACCAAGTGTTTATGAATCTGCTGGTCAACGCCGCTCAGGCCATTGCGGATTTCGGCAAAATCACCATTCGCACCGGTTATCGCGATGCCGATTGGGTGTTCGTCGAAATCGCCGATACCGGCAGCGGCATGAGCGACGAAGTCAAAGCCAAAATCTTCGATCCGTTTTTTACCACCAAGCCGGTCGGGAAAGGTACCGGTCTCGGCTTATCGCTGTCCTATAAAATTATCAAAGACCACCAGGGCGAAATCCAGGTCGATTCGGTTCAGGGCCAAGGCACGGTTTTCCGGATTTTCCTGCCGCTACAACCCGCCACCTTAGCGCCTAAATTGCCATGAACGAGACAAGCCCAGCTACAGCCGCGCAACTATTGTTCGTCGACGACGAGCCGAATGTGCTGAAAGCCTTGAAGCGGTTGTTCCGCTCGGCGGAATACAGCGTGCACTTGGCCGAAAGCGGTGCTGCCGGCCTGGAGATTCTGCAGTCGCAGTCGATCGATTTGATCATTTCCGATATGCGCATGCCGCAAATGGACGGCGCCGAATTTTTGAGCCGGGCCGCCGCAAGCTATCCGGACACGCTGCGGATTCTGCTGACCGGTTATGCCGATATCGAATCGACCATCGCTGCGGTCAACAACGGCAGGATTTATAGCTATTGCAGCAAGCCGTGGGAAGACAACGAACTGAAAATCCTGGTGAACAACGCATTGGAGCAAAAGCGCTTGCGCGAGGAGCGCCTGCGCCTGTTCGCGATCGTCGAACGCCAAAACCGCGAGTTGAAGGATCTAAATGCCAGCCTGGAGGAAAAAGTCGAGAAGCGGACCGAGCAGCTGAAGAAATCGCTGCAGGTGATCGAACAGGCCAACGAATCGTTGAAACGGCAATACCACGAGTCGGTTAAAGCGTTTGCCAAGATCATCGAAATGCGCCCCGGCATCAAGAGCGGCCATGCCAAATACATCGCCGAACACGCCAAAGACGTTGCCCAGCGCCTGGGCATGCCGCCGGCAGAGGTCAGAAACGTGGTGTTTGCCGGGCTACTGCTGCAAATCGGCAAAATGAGCTTGCCGGATAGTCTGCTGACGCTGTCGCATTTTGCGATGAACAGCCAGCAGCGCAAACGCTATTTGAACCATGCTCTGGAAGGCTCTCATTTGTTGGCCGGCATTGAGCCGTTGCAGCAGGCGGCGGAACTGGTCAGTCACCAGTACGAATATTACGACGGTTCAGGATATCCGGCCGGTCTGTCCGGCGCGGCGATACCGCTAGGCAGCCGGATTCTGACGGTGATTCGCGAATACATCTCGATGCTTGACGGCACTATCACCGGCAGCACAATGAGCACCGACCAAGTCAAACAGCGCTTGCAATCGAAAAAAGGCAGCCATTACGATCCGCAGGTGGTCGACGCTTTTCTGGCGCTATTGGACGAAACCAGTACTCACGACGAGCGGCCGGTCATCGAAATTTCCTGGACCCAATTGCAAGCCGGCATGGAAGCGGCCGAAGTGCTCTGCAACGACGTGCTGTATCTGAAAGACCAAATCCTGACCGAGAAACATGTCGAAGACATCCTCGGTCTGCGCAAGCACGGTAAGAATCTGGTGTTGCGGGTTAGGCTGGGGCAGGGCGGCTAGCGCTGAATCCGGCAGTGATCACTCCAGATCGGTGTCGTCCAGGATAATCGAACCGTCCGCGGCCCAGTTGACTTTGGTAATCCCCGGTTCCTCGGCTTCCAGCGCGCGAATCAGCGCATCCTTCTCGTCCAACAGTTTTTGCTGAGCCCGCACCTGGTCCGCCAGCGCGCGGTTCTCCAGTTGCATGCGTTTGTGCGCCAAGCCGCTCTCAACCACATGGACGATTTCCACATTGCTCCAAGGCTTGTTGATGAAACGGAACACTTCCGCTTCGTTGATGGCATGTTGCGCACCTTCCAGATCGGCAAAACCGGTCAGGACCACCCTAACGGCGTCCGGCTGCAGACGTTTGAACAAAATCAGGAAATCGATGCCGTTGACGCCGGGCATCCGGTAATCGGAAATCACCAGATCGAAATGCTGCTGCCGCGCAATCTGCAACGCTTCATAGGCAGTTTCGGCGGTGACCGTGTCGTAGGCCTTGAGTAAGCGCACCAAGGCTTTAAGGACGTTGGCTTCGTCGTCGACGATCAAAATCTTAGCGGGACTCGTATTCATAGCGGGCTGCCATCGGAAAGCTGTCTCAATGGCGATAGTCTGGCACGGAACGGGCGCCGCGCAAGTTTCTGGACCGCAAACTGCGGCGCAGCCTGAAAGTTTTATGCCAGTCTGCTGTGGGTCGGCTTCGCCGGAATCTCGGCATGAATGACCAGGCAATCGTAGCCGGGCGGCACGGTGTCGCGCATGCGCCAACTCGGCTACTTTCGGTGACCGATCTTGATTTGAATCGTTAACCTGTTTGGGATGACCAGGGGGCGCGGCAACCGATTTGCCGCCTCGGGTTGGGCACAGCGTCGAGGCGAGCGACACCTGGCAAAGCCCGGTCGGGTAAACCTTGGCCAGACCGGGCCGAATCAGGGGGATGTGCGGCGAAGTGCGCTTATCGATTCCCCGGCCGACAGCGCCTGGTGCGCAATCCACCCAGCAGAGCGCTGCCGAATAGCCACGCGGAAGCCGGCAGCGGGACCGGGTTGATCGGGCCGGAGTCTCCGGGACGGCTGATCATGGTGCGGGTGGAGGAGGTTGCCGCGAATGTGCCGGAGACCAAATGCTCGCCGTCGCCGGAAATGACAAAGATGAAGCTGCCGTTGCGGTCTTGCGGTACCGCATCGTAGGTATTGGTCGACACAAAGACGGTCTTGTTGGCTCCCGCGCCGTCCGTATCGCTATAGCTGGCATAAATATTGGTGGTCGCGTTCGCCCAGTTGTAAATATCGCCTTCGCCGCCGCCGCTGACCGATTGCTGCCAGTCCAGCGTCAATATAGCCAATCCGTTGCCGTTCAATTCGAAACTGCCGTCGTTACCGGCGCTCGCGGAGCCGTTGGTAAAGTTGTCGGTTGCGCTTTGCGAATGGCTTTCGAGCAAGCCGGCAGTTCGGGTGGTGCGGCTTTGCGAGAGCGTGGTGACGGTATCGGTCGTGAGCTGGCTGGAAAAATCCGCGGCCGAAAAATTTTGTTTCGGGTAATCGTCGCTAGGCGGATCGGTCCACGCAAACGCCCAGGACGTGACGGCACCGTTTTGGGCGGTCCAGCGAAACTCCGGCGCGTTGCTGCCGTCGGACAAGTCGATCAACTGAATGTTGAAGCTGCTCCAGTCTATCGTGGAACTGGCGACGACCGCGGCATGCGCGCCATGAGGGGTCGCGGCAAGACTCAGAGACAATAGCGTCGCAATGATGGGGATACTGAAAAATTTCATAGTGTTGTTCCTTGGAATAAGGATGGGGGTGAACCTCTGGCAAACGGCCGTCCGAGCCGATGAGTTGGTGTTAAGCATTGGCTGAGCCGTCGAGCACCGACGAGCCCGGCGATTTGCGCTTAACGGCGCTTAGCGAAGCCATTAAAGCGCTGCCAAACAACCATGCCGATGCAGGCACCGGTACCGAACTGATAACCGTAGTGCGAGCGGATGCCGTGGCTGAAAAATTACCGGTTACCAAACCCAGGCCGTCGCCGGAGACGGTAAAACGAAACGTCCCGGTTTTGCTTCCCGTGCCATCGTATTCATTGATAGTGGCGTACTTGCTACCACCGCCATTGGTAGCGTTTGAGCTGTTGTAGTTGTCGGACAGATAAGACCCGTTCAGATTGATGATAGCCTCGCCGCCGGACGAGGGATTAATCGTATCCACGCCGCTGATGTCGACTTTCCAATCCAGCGAGATCATTGCGACACCTTTGCCGCGCATTTCGAAGTCACCTTGGATGTAGGCGGAACTTTGCGCGCTATTGCCGCCGATTGCTTCGCTGCGAGACTGGGCTTGCAGATACGTGGCGGTGCGCTCGGCTTGACTCCTGGCCTTAGCGCTATCGCTGGCGGAGGTTAAGTGGGTGGCGAAATCCGTAGCGGATTGGTCGTCGTAACGGATGTCCGCAGGTTCGGTGAAGGCGCTGGTATTGACGCCGCTGGCTTGCGAGACCCAATTGAATCGAGGCGTATCGATTCCGCCGGATAAATCGATAAGCTGGACATCGAGGGTATCCCAATAGATTGTGGCCTTGGCAACGACCGCCGCGCGGGCCGTTTGCGGGCCGCTACTTACAGCCAGCAGGCAAAGCGCCAATACAGGCTTAACAGAAGAAAATTTCATACGAGGTGTCCTGATGGAAATGGTTGAGTATGGGGAGGCTGGCTTTCGCGATTCAAGCAGCGTTCGGAGGCAAGGGTTGGCGGCGGGAGATGCCGAACAGAGTCAACAACGTCGGTAAGAACAACCAAACGGCGCCCGGGACCGGCACCAGCGCGCCGGGATTTTGATCGAGTCGGGGGTTCAACGAAAAATGCCCAACGACGCGAGTGTCGCCTTCTAATTGAAAGAAAATCCGCGAATACATTGAGTCGCCGAATTTGAAATCGGCATCGATGCTCAACAGGCCGTTATCGGGGTTTACGCCGATAACCGGGTCGATCAGCTCGAAAAAAGTCCCGGCCGCGGGGCCTGCGTTATTGCCGATGTACCAACTTTCGGTTTCACTGCGACGCTCCAGCGTCAGGCCCCGCATCCATAGCACGCCGGAAGGCGAGTTGAAGTCGCTATGCAGCCGTAACGAACCGCCGAGGGCAATGGTGCCGGTACCGGTGGCCAGGTCGAAGTCGCTGGGGCGATACCCTGCCGCCCAACCGGCGTCCAGGCCATCCGCCAGCGAATCGACCGCCAAGGCCCAGCCGCCGGAGGGTTGGGCTGCTGGGACTTGCTGGGCCGGATCCAGTACTCGCCATTCGGCAACTGCCGCCGGATTGGAGGTGCCGTTGGCAATTGCGGCATCGGTAGCCTGCCACCAGGGTTGCAACGGCGCCGGGGCGCTCTTGTCGACAAATAACTGCGGATAGGCCCAGCGCCGCCCGGCGATGTCGGCGGTCGGGATGCGTTGTCCGCCATAGAGTTCGCGATAAGCCATATTTTTAAAGCTCTCCAGCGGTTTCAGCGTCGCCCAGACTGCTTGGTCATAACTTAGATAGGCGGTCCCGCCGAGATCGCCATTCAAAGCATGGGCGTTGAAAGTTGTGGTCAACGCCGCCAAGGCGCTGAGAGAAACCAGCCAAGCCCGGTTTCGCGGTCGCGTACATGCAAAAATCGTAGTCATAGTGCTAACTCTTGAAGAGGTTATAAAGGAACGGAACGTGAACTTTGCTAAAGGCCTAGGCAGGTAGCTGAAAAATTTATGCATTAGCTATGCCGTTAGGTAATGGCGCGCTCAAGGTCGATATGGTCTGTTTTATATGTATGATTTTTAATTATTTTTATGTTTA
Source organism: Methylomonas koyamae (assembly GCF_006483455.1). Lineage (GTDB taxonomy): Bacteria > Pseudomonadota > Gammaproteobacteria > Methylococcales > Methylomonadaceae > Methylomonas > Methylomonas koyamae_B. The sequence goes on along the minus strand of NZ_PPPU01000017.1, from coordinate 87,041 downwards.
TTTGTGTGTTTTTACTGATAAAAGGCAAGGTCGTATCCTGGGTTGCGATCGGCTGTTGTTGTGGGATTTGACTGAGAATGAGCGATATGACTTAGTTTGCCGAAATAGTGCCGGCCAAGGCTTGGGGAAAATCCTTCTAGGTCGGGTTAGGCTTATTGGAGCGGCCGCTGGTGAAGGGGGGGCGAGTTTGCCGGAACGACAAGCGCGGCAGGGGGGGCGAGCGCTGCAGTTGGCGGCAGAACCGCGCGATATGAGGGCTCGATAATCCGGCTTGCAGCGGGTATTGCGGTCGGCGGATCAGTTCGAGAGGCCGCCGCGGCTGATATCGCGCAGTATTTGCAAACACGGGCGATTGGCGGCCAGATCCAGCGCGCTGAAATCGTCCTCGGTGGTCAAGCGCCAATTGGCGCCGGCAGCCAACAGTTGGGCGACTATGCGCTGTTTGCCGGCGGATGCGGCATAAATCAGCGCGGTCGAACCGCTGGGATTCTGGTAGTCGATGTCGATGCCGGCTTGTAGCAGTAGCTCGACGCACTCGGCGGATTCTGCAAAACATGCGGCCCACAGGGCATTGTTGCCGTAGGCGTCGCATACGCCGAGATCTGCGCCGAGATCGCGGATTAGATGTATCAACATGTCGCCGCGGCCTTCACGCGCCGCGATGATCAGGGCATGTTCGCCGCGGCCGTTGACCGTTACCTCGGAAAATGGGGCGAAGCCGCGCTGTTCCAGCCATTGTTCGAATGGAGTCACTTTTACTACCTCGCGGTTCAGATTAACGACGGTCGATGTAGCAGCGATAGGTGGCCGCTGCCTGCGGCGATCAGGCCATCCAGCAACTCCTGGCGGGCGGCGGTGCCCTTGCCTCGTAAATAGGACAGTTCGGCGCCGGTCAGCAAGGTGATTGCAATCAAGCTGATTTGGCCGCCGGGCAAGATGGCGGTGCCGGTGGGAACCTGACTCAACAGCGCGCCGATCCGGCCGCGGCCGTCTTTGATGTGGTCGATATTGAATTCCAGCGACAACGGTTCGCCGGCCACCAGTTTTTCGCAAAGTACCGGATGACCGGCCAGGGTATGGCTGACTTCGGCCGTCAGCGGGAAAAGCCAACTGTCCGCCAAGGCGTTGAGCGGTTTGTCGTTGCCTATGCCGGAGTCGGGGCTTTCGACGAAGACTTCCAAGCCCAGGCCAGTTTCCGGTCGGTAGCGTTCCACCCACGGGTCGGACAGACCGTCGGAAATCACGCAGGCGTTGGCGCCATGCCGCGCTGCCAGCCAGGCGGCGCCGGCCGGCCATTCCGGGCCGTCGCTCATCGGTCCCATCAACGAGGTCAACGACGCCAAGTCCGACTCGAACAGCCGGCCCAGTGCGGCGTGTCTGGCTTCGCTGGCCAAGCGTAGCCGGTCGGCGTAAGTCAAACCAACCAGAAATTCAGCGCTCATTGGATGTCTGCCGTTCGGGTTGACTGGCAATGCGTTCTTTGGCGATTTCACTGACTTCCGGGTCCGGGTCTGCCGTCAATTGGGTGAGCAGGTCGTCTTCGGCGCGCAACGCCACTTCGTAACGGACGGTCCAATCCGGGTCGCGGCTGAGCAAGGCCAAGTCCTCGATTTCCATACGTTGGGCGACGATACGACGGATGTTGGTTTCCTTGTCTTCGGCCATCAGACCCAGGCTGACGCTGGGGATGCGTTCGGCGACGATGCGTCGCACTTCGGTGTCCGGGTCGGCCACCAAGCGGAACAGGCGGCCTTTGGGCAAGCGTTTGGCTACGTACACCCGCACCAGATAGTCCGGATCGTCGGCCATCAATTCCAATTGAGTTTCCGGCAGCCGGTCGGCGACCGTGACCCGCACTTCGCGGTCACTATCCTGGCGCAACTCCAGTAGCCAGTCCAAAGGTACCCGGTAGGCCAGTACCCGGCGGACCGCCTCGTCCGGGTCGTTCAATAACGGCCGCAACATATTGGTCGGCAGATAACGGGCGGCAATGGCGCGGCGTTCCCAGAAGTCGTCGGTAATATATTGGCCGGCCAGGCCGGGGTGCCGTTTCAGAAAGCGGTCGATTTGGCGGCCGCTGTGGGCGCGGATGCAGATGTCGCCGGGTTTGCAGCCGCCGTCAGCCAGTAAGGTGTCCCGGTATTCGCAACGGCTGCAGTCGGCCAGGGGCGTTAAATCCGGGTCTTGCGCTTCGGTACTGTACATCGCCATCGTTACGCCGCTTCGGCCATGACCGGCAATAATTGCGGTGTAATTTGCGCCAGCCAGAGCCGCAGCCGGTCGTCGGTCAAATGGGCTTGGGTGCGCTGGTCCAGTACCAGCCCGACGAACTCGCCGTCGATGATGGAGTCGGAATGCTCGAAACGGTAACCTTCGGTGCTCCAGTGGCCGACGATGTCGGCGCCGTAGCCGTAAAATACCCGGTACAGTTGAATCAAGGAACTGGCGAAGCGGGAGGCGTAGCGTTCCTGATGACCCAGGCCGAACAGGGCCACGCGTTTGCCGGTAAAGCCGTGACCGTCCAGATTGTCGACGAATTCATGCCAGCTGCGTTCCTGGCAGCCGGCAGCGAGGCCGGGTAAATCACCGATGCCGTAACTGGGCGTGCCGAGGATCAGCGCGTCGTATTTGAGCAAGTCCTCGGGGCTGGCGCGGTTGATGTTTTTCGGTTTGTCCGCCAGTTCTTCGCCTAACAGGCTGTATATCTTTTTAGCGACCAGCCGGGTGCTGCCGGTGTCGGTGCCGAAAAAAATGCCGATTTTGCTCATAGATCACCTGTAATGGAATGTGCCGAACCCGGCTTTGCTGCCGTTTGTGAAACTGCAGCAAATATCGGTCCAGGTGGCTTGATAGGTTTGGTTTTGATGTTTTCCTTTTTATATCAATGGGATGGGTTTTGTGGTTTGGCAGGACTGGTCGAAACGGTGCGGTTAAGGCGACAATTGCCCTGAAAATGGGCCGATTCGCGACATTGTTGCTATAGTTGCGGCGTTAGTTGGATGCCGGTTTGGCCCCGGCAATAAATGGAAATCGTCAGGAAGGTTTAGTTATGGCAATTCTGCGCTGCAACCATTGCGGCTATCTCAGAGAAGTTTCTCAGGAACACGTGGGTAAGACAGTGAAATGCCCGGTGTGCGAACATGCGGCGGTTATTTACGAGAGCGTCGAATTCATCAAGAAATTAATCGATAAGTACGGCGCCTTATTGGCGAAATACCGGGAATTGGAGGCGGCGCAGAATATACCGCCTGCGGCGGAAGCTCAGAAATATTTGCCTAAAGACGAAGAGCTGGATTTGCATAACACTGCGGTAATGACCAACAGCATGCAGTACAAGCCGGTGATCCAATGGTTCGAACGCAAGCATATCCAGGTCGAAGTCGATCACGATGCGCTTGATACCCAAGGGTTTTTCGATGAGATTGCGGTGGAGCTGGGCGACAATTTTCCGGTTTTACAGCAGGTGCTGGACAAGATACGCAAGGCTCAACGTAATAGTTATACCTCGGTGGTGTTGAATTTAAGCAACCACAGCCAGAACGATATTAAAACCATTACCGGGTTTTGCCGAAACCTGTACGAATTTTCGTTTTTGGCCAAATATTTTTATAACAAGAATGAAAAGCGGGCGTATTTAACCTTGCAGACCGTTCCGGCAATCGCCGGTTTTTTTACCGGCGAATGGTTGGAATGGTACGCTTTTATGAAATTGCTTAAATATTGTTACGAAAGCAAAGGCCTATTTTCCTGTCTGCGCAGTTTCAATATTCAATTTGCCAATGAAGATAAATATGAAGTGGACATATTTTTTCTAATTAATAGCCGGATTCCGCTGTTCATAGAGTGCAAATCCGGCGAGTTTCGGCCCTTCATCGATAAATATGTCAGGATGCGGCGTCGGCTGGAGATTGCCAAGGAAAACTTCCTGTTGCTGGTGTTGGGCGTTAGCGACGAGCAGGCGCAAGGCTTGACTAAGATGTATGAGATCACGTTCGTTAACGAAACCGGATTTATCAGACATATTAGCGGTTTGTTGGACGGGTAATATATTCCGCTTTATATTTGTGGTATTAAGGTTTTTCGATTTTGCCGATATTTGCAAAATTCATGATAGTATGAGAGGGCTTGAACAAGCAGCCGGATTAAAATATACAGTCATAATATTGTAATTTTAGTGTGGTAATTAGAAACACCTTAAATACCAATTGATTAGGAATCTTATGAATATCGTTAAAAAAACCTTGGCTTCATTTTTGGTGATTGCCGCTGCGTTGGTTTCCACATCCGCCAATGCGAATAGCGCCGGCGACGCTAAAGTGCGTGCCGCTGCCGAAGGCACCGTAGCCAAAGTCGAGGAAGCGGTCGGTTTGTTGGACAAGGGCGCCGACAAAGCCGAAGTGTTGAAAGCGCTGGGCGAAGTGCGCCAGTTGCAAAAAGAATTCCGTTACGAGCAAACCGAGCGTTTGCGCCAAAAAGCCGGTGACAAATTGAAAGTCGCCCGCGACGAAATCGAAAAAGGCGACGCTAACGGTTCCGCATCGTTGAAAGCTACCCTGGAACTGTATAAAGAAATGTTGAAAATCTACCTGGCCGCCCACTAAGCTGCCAGCCGCTTTGCCGCCGGGCTTGTCTGTTCGGCGGTAATCCCCGGCAGCGGCTGTTTTGCCGCACGCCTCTCCTGATTTGTCGTTCTCAATCCAGCGTCTCGGCTAACAGACGTTCGAAATCTTCTGCCGGCAGCGGTCTGGCAAACAAATAGCCTTGGCCGTAATCGCAACCGGCGGCTGTCAGCAATTCGCGTTGATTGCTGGTCTCGATACCTTCCGAGACTACCTTGATCCCCAATTTATGGGCCATGACGATGATGGCCTCGCACAGCGCCAGATCGTCGGAGCCGGCCGCCAGATTGCGAACGAAGCTTTGGTCGATCTTGATGTAATCGATATCGAATTTTTTCAAATACGACAAGGACGAATAACCGGTGCCGAAGTCGTCCAGCGAGACCTGGATGCCGGCGTCGCGAAAGGCTAATAGTTGTTCGGCGACGCTGCCGCTGGCTTCCAGCAACAAGCCCTCGGTAATTTCGACGACGATGCTGTTGCCTGCCAGATTCAGGGCTTGCAACTGTTCCCGCCAGTCGCGGTGGCTGTCGCGCTCGTTGCGGAACTGCACCGGCGACTTATTGATGCTGATTTGAAAGCGCGAGTCGATCGAAGCCCGCCAGGCGAGAATTTGTTTGGTAGCCTGTTGAAAGGTCCAATTGCCGATTTGGCTGATGAGTCCGGTTTCCTCGGCAATCGGGATGAACTCCGACGGGCTGACGACGCCGCGTTGCGGATGACGCCAGCGAATCAAGGCTTCCGCTTTGCTGACCCGGCCGCTGGCGAGTTCCACGATAGGTTGGTAGCACAAATAGAATTGGCCCTCGGCCACGGCATGGCGCAAATCGTTGCTCAGACGCAGCCGGGATTGCGCGGCTTGCTGCATTGCCGGGATGAAAAAACAGTACTGGTTGCGACTCTGGCGTTTGGCCGCGTACATCGCTTGGTCGGCATGCTTCAGCAGCGAGTTGAGATCGCCGGCGTCGTCCGGGAAAAACGCAATGCCTATGCTGGTCGAGATGTAGGCGACTTCGTTACCCAGCTCGAAACATTCGGTCATCCGGTCCAGCAGGCCCAGCGCGATGCGCTCCACGTTACTGGGTTCGCCAACCTCGCCGAGGATGACGGTGAATTCGTCGCCCCCCAGCCGGGCGACCGTGTCGGTTTCGCGTACGCTGGCGACAATGCGCTGGGCGGCGATTTGCAGCAAACGGTCGCCCATGTCGTGCCCCAAGGTATCGTTCACTTCCTTGAACAAATCCAGGTCGATAAACAAGACTGCCAGCCGGCTGTGTTCACGCGTGGCCTTTTTGATGGCGTGGCCGAGGCGCTCGTGAAACATACGCCGATTGGGCAGTTGCGTCAGCGGGTCGAAGTTGGCCTGCTGCCAGATCAAGCCTTCGGCCTGTTTCTTTTCGGTAATATCGGAGAACAAGGCCATACGCCGGTGCACCTGGCGGTTGGCGTCGAATATGGTATTTACGGTCAAGGCTTTGGCGAAAGTCTCGCCGTTTTTGCGTTGGTCCCAGACTTCGCCGCGCCAATGGCCGTCTTTACCGATGGCTTGCCACATCGCCGCGCTGTGGCTGTCGGGGTTCAGCAAGCCGATGTGTTTGCCGACCACCTCGTCCGACTCGTAGCCGGTAATGGCGGAAAACGCCGGATTGATGGTCAGAATGCGGTCTTCGGCGTCGGCCAGCAGCATGGCCTCGCTGCTGTGTTGGTAAATTAACGCGGCTTGTTGCAAGGCTTCTTCGACCCGCTTGCGCTCGCGGATGTCGCGGACGATTGCCAAGTTGTAGCCGACGTTGCCGTATTCGAAATAATTGGCGACCACTTCCACCGGTAAAATCTCGCCTTGTTTGGTCTGGTGCAAGGTCTCCAGCGTTACCGAGCGTCGGCTTTTCAGTTCCTGCCAGTGTTCGCCCCAAACCGCTTTCGGAAACAACGGGTCGATGTCGAACACGCGCATTTGCAACAATTCGCGGTGGCTGTAACCCAGGGTTTTGCAGGACTGGTTGTTGACGTACAGAAAGTGGGCGTCTTCCGCGATCAAGTAGGCGCTGTCCTGCATCTGGTCCATGCCGAAACTGAGCTGGGCCAGACGTCGGCGCGAGTTTTTTTGCTCGGTGACGTCGCGGAAACTCCATATCCGACCGTGAATTTCGCCGTCGGCAATTTGCGGCTGGTAATAGCTCTCGACGACGCGACCGTCTTTCAGTTCCAGTTCTTGGTAATGCTGTTGTTTCGAATTGCGGTAAATGTCGTCGACCCGGCGCAGAAATTCGTCGGCTTGTTTCAACTGGCCGAAAATGTAACGCAGCGATTCCGCAGCGTCGCCGACGTTCAAGCTGTCGTCGGTTATCCGCCAAATCCGCTTGAATTGTGGATTAAATGCCGCGACCTGCCCGGCGGCATCGACAACCAGGATGGCATCGGCTGTGGAGTCGAGCGCGGCTTGCAGAACCGCAATCGATTGGATTAGCCGGCTTGTGGCCTGCTCTGATGGAGCCATATCGGCGGATGGATGCGGCGCGAAATTCCGGTGAACCTGAAACATGAACGAATTGATTAAGCCTGGCCGAACCGGCGGGTTTGGCAGGAACCAGTGGCCACATCCGCCAATGGCTTTAGCCGGCGGCGTAGTAGTGCATGGCTCCCAATAGCGGTGTGCGTGGGTTCAACGCCAGTTTGACCGGCACTTTGGATAACATGGCTTGAAACCGGCCTTTGGCGACGAAGGCCTGCAGAAACTCGCCTGACTCCAGGATCGGGCGGATTTTCGGACCGATGCCGCCGCCGATGAACACGCCGCCCGAGGCGAAGGCTTTCAGTGCCAGATTGCCGGCCTCGGCGCCGTAAAGTTCGGCGAATAGGCGCACGGTTTCCCGGCAGACCGGGTCTTCGCCGTCCACGCCCAGCCGCGAAATCAGGGCGTTGCGGTCGACGCCGGCGGCATCGGCCGCGGCCGGAACCACCGGGCAGGGTGGGGCGTAGCGGCTATCGACCAGAAAGTCGTAAATATTGCTGAAGCCGAGACCGGACAGGACCCGTTCCCAACTGACATGGGCCGGATACTTTTGCCGCAAATAGGCCAGCAAGCGATCTTGTTGCGGGTTTTGCGGTGCGAAATCGCAATGGCCGCCTTCGGTGGCAATGGGGTGGTACTTGTTACCGTCCCAATGCAGAATGGCTTCGCCGAGGCCGGTGCCGGCGGCGATCACGGCGATATTGCCGGTTTGGGCTTCGGCGTTGGGATTCAGTTCGATAAAGTCTTGCGCCTGCAAATGCAGCATGCCGATCGCCATCGCTTCCAGATCGTTGAGCAATTTGACCCGCTCGGTTCCCAGGCGTTGCTTCAACTCGGCGCCGTCCAGCAGCCAGGGCAGGTTGGTGGTCTGGCAACGCTGGTTCAGTACAGGGCCGGCGATGCCGAAACAGGCGGCTGACACCTTGCCGGAACCGTTCAGAAACAGATCCAGAATTTCGTCGAAGCTGGCGAATTCGCCGCTGGCGAAGGTTTGTTCGCGCAGGCAGTTCAACGAGCCGTCGCCCAGGGTTTCGATTAAGGCCAGAACCGTTTTGGTTCCGCCGATGTCGCCGGCTAGAATCATAATGTCCTCACACAGTGGGGGTGGCGTTGTTGAGCAGGTGGATCAAGGCGTCGAGTATCGCGTTGGCGACCGCGTGCGGCGGCAATTGGTAGAAAGCCTGCCAGGCCAGCGAGACGCATTCTTCGTAGTGGTCGCGGTATTGCGGATGCCGTTGCAACCAACTGATTCGCACCGCGTGGCCGATCAGAATATCGGTGACCAGCGTGTCGTCGATATACAGCTCCGGATTCTCCTTGACGATGGAGGCCAGCGCCCGCAACGCTTCCACACTCAACTGCCGATACACCGGCGCCTGAATCTTGTTCAGGATATGGTTGATATGCAGGCGGAAGGTTTGTTCCCCGGCGGTCATCTGCGCCAGCATCATTTCGCTATCGATACGGCGCTTGCTGTTGTATTTCTCGCCGACCATCAAGCCCTTGCAATGGTGCAGCAAAGTCCACAAACCGCTGAAAAAGGCTTCGTTTTCGCGGCCGACGCTGCCTTGCTGTTCGCGCCAGGCATACCAATCTTCGGCGCCGGCGCGGTCTTTCGGGTCCATGGCTTCCGGAAAGCGGGCCGCGGCCAGATCGCGTTGCGGGCCTTCGTAATTCAAGGTCTCGACTTGGCCGAGCTGATTCTCGCTGTTGTTGTAGTCTTCCAGCGTTTCCCGGACCAGCGTTGCGACCTGATGCGGCGGTAGCGATAGTATGTCGTTGAAGGCCTGATCCAGCGAAGAGCTGTGTAAACGCTTGTAGCGGGCGATGATCAATTGCAGGATGTGGCCGACGCGGATGGTGTGCATGTCGGCGAACAGTTCCGGCTTCAGCTTGATCAGCATGCCCAGGTAGAGAATCAATTCCTGGATGATGATTTGCTGGCTGCTGTCGCCGGGATTGAAGGTGCGGATCGTTTCCAGGATTTGCCAGGAATCGGTCGGCCGCCGCAAGGTGGCTTTACCGCTGTAGGCGCGGCCCACGGTCAGGCCGTGTTGGCGCACCAGAATCTCGGTGGCGGCCTGTTCCAGGTTGATGTCGTATTTTTCCAGCAAGCCGGCGCAGCGGCGTACCAAATACCAGGCATGGCAATCGCCGGCGCGGGCGTAGACTTCCTCCAGCAAGTCGCGCACCCGGCACGGTGTGCCTTCGCCATTGCGCAGGCCGGTGTCGAAGTCGAGGCCGTGGCGTTGGCATAACAGGCTCAACGCTTCCAACTGGGCATACAGGTTGGGGTTGGTCTGCAAAAGATCGACCAATTGCTCGTCGCCGCCGATTTCCCATTCGGTCACCAGCAGGTTATCGACAGCCTGCAGTGTGGTTGCATCGCCGCTGGGCAGGAGCTGGGCGAACGGCCGCTCGCCTTCTTCCCAACTGGCCTCGGAGAATTTGAAATCGTGCAGGTAACCGATGCGCTCGCGGGCGGCCGACGCGACTACGTCGGTCAGCAAACCGAGCGAGGCGCGTACCCCTTCCAGGGTGCCTTGGCGCAATTGCGCGATGAAGTTCAGCAGCACCTCGCGGTCCGCATTTTGCAGCATGTTGTGGCGAATGTTGATCGCCAACAACGGCGGCGCGGCGCTGTCGCAATGGTTACTTAGGTAAGTCAGCTCCATGCGCAGGCGCTGGATCAGCAGTTGGTTGTCCATCGCCAGATAGAACCCTTTCTGGTTCATGAATTGCGGCAGGAACAACAAAGGCTCGCCGGCCAGCAGATACAATTTGGAGGTGGATAGCGTGCGCAATTGCCGCAACGGGCGACCGGTTAGGCCGATCCGGTCGTTACGGCCGACTTGGTGGTAAGCCGCGGCCAATTCGCTGGCGTCGCGGACCTGAATCGGTGCGATTTCGGTCAGGGTTTGCGCCGGAATGCCCAGCGCGCGCAATTCGTCGCGCACGTCGTCGTCTTCGGCCAACAAGGCAATCTGTACGGTAGCGGCGGCGTGCAGCCGGTTGGTCTTGTAACGGCCCAGCGGGTCGATATCGTCCAGGCCGATCAAGCCGTCCTGCAACAGGCCGCCGAGGATGTACAGGCTTTGCGCCCAGACCAGTGGCACGTTCTCGTTGGCGATCCGGGTTTGGCTGTGCGGGTGGCGTTTTTCGGCGGCGATGGCGGACTCCGGCACGATGTACAACTCCGGCAACAGCCACTGGCCGTTGTGTTCCACCAGCAAATCGTCCAGTTTACGCCGGTAGTCGCCGACGCCTTCGCTGTCTCCGGCAAACAGTTTGTTCAGTAGCAGGTAGCAGAAAAACAGCGGCCATTCGCATTCGATGTCCATGAATTGCTTCAATTCGCTGGGTTCGTAATGCAGGCGCTGATGGTCCTCGATCACCGTTTGGTGGCCGTCTAGCAGAAAGCGTTTGCAGCCGTAACGGCCTTGCAGTTTCTCGACGATCAAGCGCTCGGTGCGGGCGCGCAGCTCCGGGTTGTCGACGGCGAAGGCGGGGAAACCGGTCACGCTCAAAACGGCCGAATCGACTTCCTTGGAGATCGATTCCCGCGGCAGCAGGGATTCCAGCGTGATCCGGCTGCGGGCGATATCGTCGCTGATGACATGGATCACCGCGGTCTGGCCGCCGTCCTTGCCGAATAGATTAAAGCCGGACATGGCCTCCAACGCGGCTTTGGCCATGCCGATCGAGCTGGCGTTGAGTTCGGCGATGCCGTGGTTCATTTTGTTGCCGCGCTCCCAAATGCCGTAATCCGGCGTGCGGTAGGCGCGGCTGATGTAGTGCACCAGATTCTGGACGAAGTTGACTTCGTCGGTGGTGAACACGATCCGCAGCCCGGACGCGGTCATTTGCGCCAGCATCAGTAAAAACAGCGAGGTGGCGTCCAGTTGCAGATGGCCCCATTCGCTGTCGCCGACCACGACTTCGCCGGTTTGGGTGTTGTACTTGGCGTGCAGCGCGTCCAGCGGGTCTTGGCTATGCTTGAATTTTTCGACCTTGGCCGCCTGGCGCATCATCGCAATCAGCAAACCGCGCATCAGCTTGACCACGCTCTGTTCCAGCAGATAGGTGCGCTCCTGTTGGCCTTCCAGTTTACGGTAGGCCAAAGCCAAACCCCAGGCGGCCAGGATGCTATAGACATTGTCGCGGACCCAGGCATCGGTGTAATTGCCGTGGGTATTGACCGCGGTGCTGGCCGGCAGCAGGCCGCTGATCCAGTCCTGGCGCTGCAGAATGATGTCGTTGACTTGGCGGTAGTAGCGGTCGAGCGTTTCAGATGTGCTGGTAGACGTCATGTCGTTATCCCAGGTGAAGTTAAAACGGCGGGACGCCGATCAGGCTTTTGGTAGGGTGACTCCGGTCTGGCCCTGGTATTTGCCGCCCCGGTCTTTGTACGAGGTTTCGCAGATTTCGTCGCCGCCGAAAAACAGCATTTGCGCCACGCCTTCGTTGGCGTAGATTTTGGCCGGCAGCGGGGTAGTGTTCGAGAACTCTAGTGTTACGTGACCTTCCCATTCCGGTTCCAGCGGCGTGACGTTAACGATGATGCCGCAGCGGGCGTAGGTCGATTTGCCCAGGCACACCACCAGCACGTCGCGCGGAATTCGGAAATATTCGACGGTGCGAGCCAGCGCGAACGAATTGGGCGGAATGATGCAGACGTCGGATTTAACATCAACGAAGCTGGCTTCGTCGAAATCCTTCGGGTCGACGATCGTGGAGTTGATGTTGGTGAAGATTTTGAATTCGTTGGAGCAGCGGACGTCGTAGCCGTAGCTGGAAGTGCCGTAGGAAATAATGCGGCCCTGGGCGGATTCGCGAATCTGGCCGGCCTGAAACGGCTCGATCATGCCGTGTTGCTCGGACATGCGGCGAATCCATTGGTCTGATTTAATGCTCATGTGGCTGGTTTATCGGTAAGCAGAAACAAAGCTGCAACATAACATAAAACGAAGCCGAAAAATCGCCAATTGGCTGGTCGGGAGTCGTTAGCCGATAGCGCTGATAAGGCTTATTAAAGAATTAGGAAAAACTGATTTACAAATTAGACGACCGGTCGCATAATGCGGTCCATGGCGAAAACAGCACCCAAACAAGTCAAAAAAGACAGGCTGCTCGATCAGGGCGTTAGTCTGCTATTGGAAAAAGGCTATCACGCCACCGGTCTGAAAGAGATCCTGGACACGGTACAGATTCCGAAAGGCTCGTTTTACAGCTATTTCGGCAGCAAGGAACAATTCGCCGCCGAGGCGGTACATCATTACATCGAGCCGTTTATCCTGCGCTTATCCGGCCATTTGCAAAACCCGGAAACGGATGGCCTGGCGGCCTTGAAGGCGTACTACCTGGGATTGATCGCCGAAGTGGCTCAAACCGGTTTCAAGGGCGGTTGTTTGCTGGGTAATTTGATGGGCGAGATCGGCGATACCAGTCCATTGTGCCGGGATGCCTTGCTGGATGCCGTTGGTCGTTACAGTGCCTTACAGCAATCGGCTTTGGAACGCGGCCAAAAGCAAGGTTCGGTGCGGCTGGATCGCTCGGCCAAGAGTATGGCGGATTTGATGCTGAACGGCTGGCAGGGGGCGCTGCTGCGGATGAAGGTCGAGCAGTCGGTGGAGCCTTTGCAGGCGGTTTGTCGGGATTTGTTGGATGACTATTTTAGAGCGTGAATAGATACAGTTTTCTGTAAACTGTCATGCACCATATTGCTTTTGGAGGAGTCTTTTGAAAATCCTATTTATCCTGATTCCATTATGTTTTTGTTTAGGAGGATGCTCCGAGCAGCCAGAAACAACCTCCTCAACGAAGTCAGAACGGCCTGTTGTTGAGCTTGTTGAAAAGCCAGAAGCGGTGGTAACTGTTGTTTCAGAGAACCCAGTAGGGCCTCCCCAAAAGTCGGAAGCGAGTCCTACAGAACTCGTGGTCGATAATGCGGTAGCATTGGTTTTCGAACTTCCCGAAATCAAAGCGTGGTCGGACTATATCGATCAAAAATCGCAAGGTAAGGTGCATGCGGCAATATTAACCACAGCTAAAGAGTCACAAGACATAGATGGGAAGCAATATTGGCCGGTTGATTTCTTTGAGAGTCAAGACACTCATATGCATCGTTGGGAGTCGTTTTGGGTACGAATTGATGGAAAGGAGATATTGGTAGATGATTTGGCCGACGGTCCGATTAGCTTGCAGGATTGGCGAGATCAAAAGAAGCCTTTGGAACGAATAAAATCTTAAGGAACTTAGACGTGCTGGACGCCGTAAGCGCAACTTGTAAAGAGGTAACAAATGTGGATATTTCACCCGAGCAACGAATTATGAACAACGACCCTAAACGCATCATCGACGACGCGATGCAATTGGAACCCGCAATTCGCGCCTTTATTGCTGAAACTCTATTGGAATCCCTGGATTTTGAGGAAGACTTTCCTGTCTCGGCTGAATGGCAGGAAGAAATTCAGCGCCGTTGTGCCGCAATTGATAACGGAACGGCTCGACTCGTCGATCACGAATCAGCGATAGCTCAATTGCGCGCAAGCCTTGCCTAATGCGGGTTATTTGGAATGATGAGGCATTGACCGAAGCCAATGCCGCTACCGTGTACTATCGCGAGAAGCAAGCGGAGTTGGGGCAGCGTTTTGTCGATGCTATCGAGGACGCGGCAGCAAAAATCGCTTACCAACCATTGCTGTATCGGAAATTAGCGGGTGATGTTCGCAAATGCAAACTACCTCACTTCCCTTTCGGCATTGTTTACAGCGTTCGAGAGGATGCGATATACATCATCGCTGTGATGCATATGCGACAAGAACCGGGTTATTGGAAGTATCGGGTTAAATCGTAACTCTCACGCCACAAACAAAACCTCGCTGCCCACCGGGCAGCATTTTTTAACGCCGGCAAATTAGACGACCGGTCATTTATTAGGAGGTCATCATGCCTAAATACATCATCGAACGCGATATTCCCGGCGCCGGCCAGTTGACGCATGCCGAGCTGCAAGGCATTTCGCAAAAGTCCTGCGGCGTGTTGCGCGAGATGGGGCCGCGCATTCAATGGCTGCACAGCTATATCACCGGCGACAAGGTGTATTGCATTTACATCGCCGACAGCGAGCAGGCGATCCGCGAGCACGCCGAGCAGGGCGGTTTTCCGGCCAATCGGATCGAGGAAATCAAGACCGTGATCGATCCGACCACGGCCGATTGAGCGATATCAGCTTGCGTATCGCCTATGTTGCGGCCTCAAACGGTAGGCCGGAATAAGCCGTCAGGCGTTTCCGGCAAACCTTTCGACGCAGCACAGGTAAATTTCTGCCGGAAGCGTTGACGCTTATTCCGGCCTATATCACCACAACACTTTCTCGGGGGAGAGAACACCATGAACTTTAAACTCAGCACCTTTACCGCCGCGCTGTTGCTCGGCAGCGCCAGTCTGTCGGTCAGCGCCGACGAAACCTGCGCCTCGCCGTACATGGCGAAAATCACCGGCCAGGAAGATTTCGTTTACATCTGGACTCTGGGCGCGGAAGGCGTAGGCGACGAGCAGGACAAACTGGTCACCGTCGACGTCAACCCAAAATCCAAACAATACGGCAAAGTCGTCGCCAGTCTGTCGGTAGGCGGCCGCAACGAAGCCCACCATTCCGACTTTACCGACGACCGTAAATTTCTGTGGGCCGGCGGATTGGATACCAACAAGATTTTCATCTTTGATGTCGCCACTGACCCAGCCAAACCCAAATTGACTAAAACCATCACCGACTTCGTGGCCAAAAGCGGCGGCGTGGTCGGCCCGCACAGTTTGTATGCCTTGCCGGGGCGAATGGTCATTACCGGCCTGTCCAATAATAAAGATCACGGCGGCCGCACCGCGATTGTGGAATACAGCAATGCCGGCGACTACATCGCCACCTACTGGCTGCCGACCGACGACAATCTGCAAGGTGCGATCAAATCCGGCAAATACGCCGACGGCTACAACTACGATGTAAGGGCTTTACCACGCAAGAACTTGATGCTGACCTCGTCGTTTACCGGCTGGTCGAACTACATGATGGATTTCGGCAAGATGCTGGCCGACCCCGAAGCGATGAAACGCTTCGGCAATACCGTGGTGCAATGGGATTTGCACAGCCGACAGCCGAAAAAAGTGTTCGACGTGCCGGGGGCGCCGCTGGAAATCCGTTGCGCCTGGGACGAAGCGCATAATTACTGCTTCACCAGCACCGCGCTGACTTCGAAAATCTGGCTGATTTACCAGGACGACAAAGGCGAATGGCAAGCCAAGGATGTGGCCGACATCGGCGAACCGGCCAAGGTGCCGTTGCCGGTGGATATTTCGATCTCCAGCGACGACAAGACCTTGTGGGTCAACACCTTCATGGACGGCAAAACCCGCCGCTTCGACATCAGCGACCCGTTCCACCCCAAACAAGTGTTCGAGCAAAAAATCGGCGCCCAGGTCAACATGGTGTCGTCGAGCTGGGATGGCAAGCGCCTGTATTACACCTCGTCGCTGCTGGCGAATTGGGACAAGAAAGGCGCCGACAACGAGCAGTACTTCAAGGCTTATAGTTGGGACGGCGACAAGTTGACCGAGCAGTTCTCGATCGACTTCAATAAAGAGAAACTGGGCAGGGCGCACCAGATGCGGTTCGGCGCCTACGCCTTGTACGGTAAAGCGCCGAAATAAGCGGTTGGCCCGCTGACCGCTGCCGGATTCGGCGAGCGGTCAGTGAGGGCGGAGGCTTTGCTACGGCTCCCGTGCTTAACGGGAGCCGCTACGCTTAGCCTTTAAGCTTGGCAATCAACATTTTGTTGACTTCGGCCGGATTGGCCTTGCCTTGGGTTTGCTTCATGATTTGGCCGACCAGAGCCATCAGCGCTTTTTCTTTGCCGGACAAATATTGCTCTACCGGGCCCGGATTGGCGGCGATGACGCTGTCGACGATGGCTTCGATGGCGCCGGTGTCGGTGATTTGCTTCAGGCCTTCTTTTTCGATGATTTCGTCGGCGGTTTCGCTGCCGTTCCACAGTTTGTCGAACACCTGCTTCGCGGTTTTGCCAGAAATGGTGTTGTCGGCGACCCGTTTCAGCAGGCCGGCCAAACGCTCAGCGCTGACCGGGCAATCGCCGATTTCCAGGCCGGCCTTGTTCAGTGCGCCGAGCACATCGCCGGTCAGCCAGTTGGTCGCCAATTTGGCTTCGCCGGATTCAGCCACGACTTTTTCGTAAAAGTCGGCCAGTTCGCGCGAAGAGGTCAAGGTGGCGGCGCTTTCGCCGTCCATGCCGTATTGGGCAATGAAGCGTTGTTTCTTGGCGTCGGGCAGTTCCGGCAAGGTGGCGCGAATTTCGTCTTTCAAGCTTTCTTCGATCACGACCGGCAATAAGTCCGGGTCGGGGAAATAGCGGTAGTCGTTGGCTTCTTCCTTGCTGCGCATCGAGCGGGTTTCGTCTTTGTTGGCGTCGTACAGGCGAGTTTCCTGCACCACTTTGCCGCCGCCTTCGATCAGGTCAATCTGTCGTTCGATTTCGTGATTGATGGCTTTTTCGACGAAACGGAAGGAGTTGATGTTCTTGATTTCAGCGCGGGTGCCGAATTCTTGCTGGCCTTTGGGGCGGACCGAGACGTTGGCGTCGCAGCGGAACGAGCCTTCCTGCATGTTGCCGTCGCAGATTTCCAGGTAGCGCACCAGTTCGTGCAGTTTGCGCATGTAGGCCACGGCTTCCTTGGACGAGCGCATGTCCGGCTCGGAGACGATTTCCAAAAGCGGGGTGCCGGCTCGATTCAAGTCGATGCCGGTCAAGCCGTGGAAATCTTCGTGCAAGGATTTGCCGGCGTCTTCTTCCAAATGGGCGCGGGTAATGCCGATGCGTTTGGTCTCGCCGTCGACTTCGATATCCAGATGGCCGTTGCCGACGATCGGCAGTTCGAACTGGCTGATTTGGTAACCTTTCGGCAAATCAGGATAAAAGTAGTTTTTTCGGGCGAATATAGACTGCGGGGCAATCTCGGCGTCGATGGCCAAGCCGAAGGTCACGGCTTTGCGCACCGCGTCCTGATTCAGCACCGGCAAAACACCGGGCAAACCCAAATCGACCGCGCAGGCCTGGGTATTGGGTTCGGCGCCATACGCGGTGGCGGCACCGGAAAAGATTTTGGATTTTGTAGAGAGTTGGGTGTGGATTTCCAGGCCGATGACGGCTTCCCATTGTGAGCTCATGGTGCTTTCCTTTTAAAACTTATTCGGCAAAAACGTCGTTCAGGTCGATTTGCAGGTCGGGGAATAAATACGGCGTGGCGATTTCGTCGCCGGGGTGCATGGCATGCAGCTGGTATTTTTCCTGCTCGTCGAGGACGAACTGGTACAGTGTTTGTTCGTACGGATGTACGATCCAGTATTCAGTGACGCCGCTTTCTTGATACAGCTGGTATTTCAGGCGCAACTCCCGTTGGCTGTTGCCCGGAGATAAAATTTCGATAATCCAGTCCGGGGCGCCGTCGCAGCCCTGTTCGGTCAGTTTTTCCCGGTCGCAAATCACGCACAGATCGGGTTGGACCACGCTGAAGGCTTCGCGGTCTTTAAGCAAGGACTCGCGGCGGTCGTAGAGTTTGACGTCGAAGGGTGCCACGTAGACATTGGGCTGCTTGTGTTTGAAGTAGCTGCCTAAGCTGACCGATAGATTTAGCGACACGCTCTGATGCTTCCTGCTCGGCGCCGGCGACATCGCCATAACCTTGCCCTTGATCAACTCGACGCTTTCCTCCAGCCGCCAAGTCAGATAATCGGCATAGCTGTAAGTGCCGTTCAAATCCAGTTGCGAAAGTTGCGTGATAGGCGCCATGGTGCCTCCCGGGTTATTCGAAGCCTTTGGGACTTTGCAAATGCCAATCGGTGGCTTGCTGGTAGCGGTGTCCGATGTTCAGCAATTTGGCTTCGCTGAAATAATTGCCGATCACCTGCAAACCGACCGGCAGTCCGCCGATGAAGCCGGCCGGAATCGACATCGCCGGTAAACCCGCCAGGTTGATGGCGATCGTGTAAATGTCTTCCAGATACATTTGGATCGGGTCGCTGGTTTTTGCGCCGATCTTGAAGGCGGTGCCGGGCGTGACCGGTCCCATCAGCACATCCACCTCGCTTAACGCACGCTTGAAGTCGTCGCTGATCAGGCGACGCACTTGCTGAGCCTTCAGGTAATAGGCATCGTAATAGCCTGCCGACAACGCATAGGTGCCCATCAGAATGCGGCGTTTGACTTCGGCACCGAAAGCCTCGCCGCGCGAACGGGTGTAGAGGTCGGTCAGGTCGGCCGGATTTTGGCAGCGGTAACCGAAACGGACGCCGTCGTAGCGTGACAGGTTGGACGAGCATTCGGCCGAGGCGATCACGTAATAAGCCGGAATCGCCAGCTCCAGGTTCGGCATATCCACTTCCTGCACCGTGGCGCCGAGTTTTTGGTATTCGGCAATCGCGGCCTGAATCGTTGCCGCCATTTGGCTATCGAGCTGGCTGCTGAAAAACTGTTTGGGCAGGCCGATTTTCAAGCCCTGCAGACTGTCGTTGAGGCCGGCACTGTAATTCGGAACCGGTTGGTCGACGCTGGTGGAATCTTTGCTATCGAAGCCGGCCATGGTTTGCAGCAACAGCGCAGCGTCTTCGGCGTTACGCGCCATCGGCCCGCCCTGGTCCAGACTGGAGGCGTAGGCGATCATGCCGTAACGCGATACCCGGCCGTAAGTCGGTTTCAAACCGGTGATGCCGCAAAACGCCGCCGGCTGGCGGATCGAGCCGCCGGTATCGGTGCCGGTCACCGCCGGTGCCAAGCGTGCGGCGACGGCGACTGCCGAGCCGCCGGACGAGCCGCCGGCGACGCAATCGGTGTTCCAGGGGTTACGCGCCGGGCCGTAGAAACTGGTTTCGTTGGACGAGCCCATCGCGAATTCGTCCATGTTCAACTTGCCCAGAGTCACTGCCCCGGCCTGGTTGAATTTATCGACGACGCTGGCATCGTAAGGCGCGACAAAGTTGTCGAGCATTTTCGAGCCGCAACTGGTTTTAACGCCCAGAGTGCAGAAAATGTCTTTGTGGGCGATCGGAATCCCGGTCAAATCGGTTGCATCGCCGTTAGCGAGGCGTTGATCGGCAGCGGCGGCCTGAGCTAACGCGTGTTCCTCGCTGATGGTGATGAAGGCGTTCAGCGCTGGGTGTTGTTTGATCCGTGCCAAAAAGGCGTGGGTTAGTTCCACGCAGGAAAATTGCTTGGCGCGCAGGCCGGCGGCCAGCTCGCTTAAAGTCTTGTTGTGCATGGGGTGTCCTTACTCGATGACTTTGGGAACCAGATAAAGACCGGCTTCGGTTTGCGGGGCGATGGCTTGAAAATGCTCGCGCTGGTTGGTTTCGGTGACGTGGTCGGCGCGCAGGCGCTGGGTTTGGTCCAAGGGATGCGCCATAGGCGCGATGCCGGCGGTATCGAGTTGGCCCATTTTGGTCATCAAATCCAAGATGCCGGACAGGTCTTTTGCATAGTGTTCGACGTCTTGTTCGGCAATGCCCAACCTTGCCAGGTGAGCGATTTTTTTAACGTCATTCGCCGTTAAGGACATTCTTCTAACTCCAGGTTTTCTTAGTAAAACTATGATACTTTATATCTTGCTCAAATACCCGCTTGATTGATAAAGTAGCGGGATTTTCCGTGTGCGCTTAGGGTACTGCTCAAAATGTTTAAAAGAATTCGTGGTCTGTTTTCCAACGATTTGTCAATCGATTTGGGAACGGCAAATACGCTGATTTATGTTCCGGGCCAGGGCATCGTACTCAATGAACCGTCTGTTGTTGCAATCAAGGAAGACAAAATTCGCGGCCAGAAAACCATCGCCGCGATCGGCGCCGACGCCAAAAACATGCTGGGCCGCACACCCGGCAACATCACCGCGATCCGGCCATTAAAAGACGGCGTGATCGCCGACTTTGCCGTCACCGAGCGCATGCTGCGGTTTTTTATCAAAAAAGTACACGAAAACAAATTGCTGCGTCCCAGTCCGCGCATCCTGATCTGCGTGCCCTGCGGCTCGACCCAGGTCGAACGGCGGGCGATTCGCGAGTCGGCGGCGATGGCCGGCGCCCGCGAAGTCTACCTGATCGAAGAGCCGATGTCGGCCGCGGTCGGTGCCGGCCTGCCGGTCGATGCCGCGCACGGTTCGATGGTATTGGATATCGGCGGCGGCACGTCCGAAGTTGCGGTTATCTCGTTGAACGGTATCGTTTACTCGGCTTCGGTACGAATCGGCGGCGATCGCTTCGACGAATCCATCATCAGCTATGTGCGGCGCAATTACGGCACCTTGATCGGCGAAGCCACCGCGGAAAAAATCAAACACGAAATCGGCGCCGCCTACCCCGGTAGCGAAGTGAGGGAGATGCAGGTCACCGGCCGTAATCTGGCCGAAGGCGTGCCGCGCAGTTTCTCGCTGAACAGTAACGAAATTCTGGAGGCGCTGCAGGAGCCGTTGTCCGGCATCGTCAGCGCGGTCAAGGTGGCGTTGGAACAGACTCCGCCGGAACTCGGCGCCGACGTTGCCAGCCGCGGTATTGTGTTGACCGGCGGTGGGGCTTTGTTGAAAGATATCGACCGTTTGATCTCCGAGGAAACCGGCTTGCCGGTTTATATCGCCGACGACCCTTTGACCTGCGTCGCCCGCGGTGGCGGTATGGTGCTGGAAATGCTCGACGCCAAAGGTGCTTCGGCGTTTTCCTTGGAATAATTCCGACAGCATTTCTGCCGGGGCTGGTGCGGAGGCCAAAGCCCGTCCTTCTCAATTCATACTTGTATCTGGCCCGGTATTGTTCCAAGCCGGGCTTGACGTCTTCCGCACGCGTTGGCGGCGATTTTGAACGTTGCGTTTAGACATTAGAGGTTTGCCATCAAACTTTTATTCGCCAAAGGTCCTTCGCTAAATACCCGGTTGCTGGTAGCGTTGCTGGTTTCCGTTTCGATGCTGGTGATCGATTACCGTAGCGAGCGGCTGAGCCGCTTGCGTTCCTTGCTGTCGGTGCTGACCTACCCCTTGCAGGCTCTGGCTTCATTGCCGGTGGACTTGTCCCATTCCGTCTCCGACACGGTGATTTCCTTCGTTGAGTTGCAAAAAGAGAATCGCCGCTTGAAAGAGCAGCAATTCGTCAACGACGCCAAATTGTTGAAACTGGCCGCCTTGGAAAAGGAAAACACCCGCCTGCGCATGTTGCTGGAGAACTCGTTTCAACTCGGCGAGCAGGTATTGATAGCCGAGCTGGTCTCGGTGAAACTGGCGCCGTACGAGCACACCGTGGTGGTCAATAAAGGCGCCCGATTTGGCGTGCACGCCGAACAGCCGGTGCTTGATGCCAATGGCATCGTCGGCCAGGTGGTCCGGGCCTTGCCGTCCAGTTCCGAGGTGATGCTGATTACCGACCCGGACCATGCCATTCCGGTGCAAGTCAATCGCAACGGTTTGCGTACCATTGCCTTCGGTACCGGCCAACCCAACCGTCTGCACTTGCCGTTCCTGGCAAATAACGCCGATGTCGTGCCGGGCGACTTGCTGGTCACCTCCGGCTTGGGCGGTGTGTTTCCGGCGGGTTACCCGGTCGCCGTAGTCGATAAGTTCGAGGCCAGACCGGACAAGTCTTTCGCCAATATCTACGCCACACCGAAAGCCGATCTGGACAAGAGCCGCGAATTTTTGATCGTCTGGAGCCATTCGACGCCGGTGGTGCTGGGCGAACCGGGCAAGCCGCCGGCCGATGCTCAGGACGGACGGGAGAGTGCCAATGGCGCGCCTTGACCTGTTGGCGGCTACCTATTTCCTGGTTACCGTTGCTGCGGCGATGGTGCTCAGGGTGATGTCCTTATTTCCGGCAATGGACATCTTTAATCCGGATTGGGTGGTTTTGGTGTTGATTTACTGGTCGATTGCTTTGCCGGAACGCTTTGGAGTGTTTACCGCTTGGAGCGTGGGGCTGCTGACCGACGTGTTGACCGGCCGGTTATTGGGGCAGTATGGGTTGATCTATGCGCTGGTCTGTTACTTCAGCATCAACGAACATCGCCGGCTGCGCCAATTCCCCATCGTGCAACAGTGCCTGTGGGTGTTGTGTTGTCTGCTGGCATCGCAATGCGTCACTTTCGGGTTGGAAAGCATGCGGGCCGGCAACCGTTTGCCGCTGGAGTTCTGGTATCCGGTGCTGAGCGGAACTTTGGCCTGGCCGCTGGTGTTTGTGGTGTTGCGCTATATCCGGGTCATGGCGCGCATCGTCTGATCGGGTATGGATAGAAAATTCGCGATCAAGGACCCGTTGGCGGAAAGCCGCCTGTTTCTGAGCCGTATCGTTACGGCTTTTATCTTGATCTTGTTCCTGATAGTCGGACTGGTGGTGCGCCTGGTTTATCTGCAGGTGGTCGGTCACGAGCATTACGCCACGCTCTCCAAAGACAACCGCATCAAAATTTCGCCGCTGCCGCCGACCCGGGGCGTGATTTACGACCGCAAAGGCCGGATGTTGGCGGAAAACGTGCCGACTTACAGCCTGGAACTGATCCCGGAACAGATCGGCGACCTGGACGATACGCTGAAGCGGTTGCAGCAGTTGTTGAATATTTCCGACGAAAAAATCGACGCCTTCCATAAGCTGCGCAAGCGCAATAAATCCTTTACCACGACGCCGTTGCTGCAAAACCTGACCGACGAGGATGTCGCCAAGTTTGCCGTGGTGCGGCCGTATTTTCCCGGCGTCGATGTTTATGCCCGGCTGGTGCGGCATTACCCCTACGCCGACTTGGCGGCGCACGTGGTCGGTTACGTGGGCCGGATCAGCGAGGATGAGCTGAAAAAGCTGCCGCTGGAGCAATACCGCGGCACCGACCAGATCGGCAAAATCGGCATCGAAAAATATTACGAAAGCCATTTGCTCGGTACCGCCGGCTACGAAGAGATCGAAACCAACGCCCAGTCTAGGGCCTTACGCACCGTGTCGACCGTGGAGCCGGTGGCCGGCTCCAATATTTATTTGACGCTGGATATCGATTTGCAAAGAATCGCTTACAACGCGCTACAGGAATATAACGGCGCCGCGGTGGCAATCGAAATCAAGACCGGTGGGGTGCTGGTGTTCGCTAGCCGGCCCGGTTTCGACCCGAATCCGTTCGTGTCCGGCATCTCGGCCAAGGATTACAAGTCCTTGAAGGATTCCGAGGATCAGCCACTATACAACCGGGCCTTGCGCGGCTTGTACCCGCCCGGATCGACGATGAAACCGTTCTATGCGCTGGCCGGCCTGGAGTACGGCGTGATCGATTACGGCCACCGTTTGTTTTGCCCCGGCTATTACAAATTGCCCAACGTCGATCATAAATACCGGGATTGGAAGAAATGGGGCCACGGCATGGTCGATATGAACGAAGCGATCACCGAATCCTGCGATGTGTATTTTTACGACTTGGCGATGGCTCTGGGCATCGACAGAATGTCCAGTTTCATGAACAAATTCGGTTTCGGCGAAAAGAGCGGTATCGATCTGGTGGGAGAGGTCGACGGCCTGATGCCGTCCAAGGAATGGAAACGGCGGTATCGCAACCAAGCCTGGTTTCCCGGCGAGACGGTGATTACCGGGATTGGCCAGGGCTATACCCAGGTGACGCCGTTGCAGTTGGCGCGCGCTACCGCGACGCTGGCCAATTACGGCAAAGTAGTCAACCCGCATCTGGCCCATGAAATCATCACGCCCGACTATGCTGCACCGCCCGAACTGCGTATCGTCCCCGACATTCCATTGAAGCCGGCCAATGTGGACAACATCCTCCGCGCCATGACCAATGTGGTGCACAGCCCGCGCGGCACGGCGAAATTGATCGCAAAAAACATCAATTACCAGATTGCCGGCAAAACCGGAACCGCACAGGTGTTCACGGTCAAGCAGGAGGAAAAGTACAACGAGGACGCGATCGATTTCAAAATGCGCGACCATGCCTTGTTTATCGCCTTGGCGCCGGTGCACGATCCGCAGATCGCCGTTGCGGTGATCGCCGAGCATGGCGGCCACGGCGGTTCGGTTGCCGCGCCGATTGCGGCCGAAATTATCGACGCTTACCTTAATCAGCCCAAGGATGCCGCGCCATGAGACACGAAATGCGCAACGAGCAATTCCAGGCGCCGTCGTTGCTTGGCAGCCTACTGCGTAAATTGCATATCGACATACCGCTATTCATCGGTTTGCTGATGATCTTGGCGTTGAGTTGCGTGATTTTGTACAGCGCCGGCGGCCAGCAAGTTTCGATGCTGGTGCGGCATGCCAGCCGCGCCGGCTTGGCGATCGGTTTGATGACGGTGTTGGCGCATATCAATCCGCGCCGGTTTCAGAGCTTTTCCGTCGTGTTGTTCTCGGTATGTGTGCTGTTGCTGGTTGGTGTGGCGGTCATCGGCCAGATCAGTATGGGGGCTCAACGTTGGCTGGATTTGGGGTTTTTTAGGTTTCAGCCGTCCGAGTTCACTAAAATCAGCGCGCCGATGATGGTGGCTTGGTATTTGGCCGAGCACTCGTTGCCGCCCAAACCCAAACACGTGATGATCGCGGCCGGCCTGTTGCTGGTGCCGGTGCTGTTGATCGCCAAACAGCCGGATTTGGGGACGGCGTTGTTGGTGGCCAGCTCGGGGGCGGCGGTGCTGTTTTTTGCCGGCTTGTCCTGGTGGTTCATGTTGAGCGCGGTGGTCGGGCTGGCGGCGTCGACACCGATTCTGTGGCACTTCATGCGGGAATACCAGCGCAACCGGGTGTTGACGCTGTTCAATCCGGAGGCCGATCCGATGGGCACCGGTTACCATATCATTCAATCCAAAATCGCGATCGGTTCGGGCGGCATCAACGGCAAGGGTTGGCTGGGCAGTACCCAGGCCGAATTGGATTTTCTGCCGGAGAGTTCCACCGATTTCATCTTCGCGGTTTTCGCCGAAGAGTTCGGATTGTTCGGCTGCGTCGGCCTGCTGCTGTTGTACTTGCTGGTGATCAGTCGCTGCTTTTATATCGCGGTGCAGGCTCAGGATACCTATTGCCGATTGCTGGCCGGCAGCCTGTCGTTTACCTTTTTTGTCTATGTGTTCGTCAATATCGGCATGGTGATCGGCATATTGCCGGTGGTCGGCGTGCCGCTGCCGCTGGTCAGTTACGGTGGCACGTCGATGGTGACATTGATGGCCGGTTTCGGTATTTTGATGTCCATTCACACCCACCGGAAGTTGTTGCCGGTATAACGCACGCCTGGTCGTCGGCCGGGCCATTTTTATAGAACTTTGCCATGACTATGAAAACCAAATTTGCAGTTCTGCTGCTGTCGTTAATCGGCATCGGCCCGGTTGCCGCCGAAATCGCGCCGACCGATTCGTTTAACGCCTTCGTCAAACACATGGCCAAGCAGCACCGGTTCAACGAAACGGAATTGCGCACGCTGTTCAAAGCCGTGAATATCCAGCAGCCGATTCTGGATGCGATGTCCAAACCGGCCGAAGGCAAGCCCTGGTTTCAATACCGGGAAATTTTCATGACCGAAGCCCGCATCGCCGGCGGTGTGCAATTCTGGAAAGACAATGCCGCGGCCTTGCAAGCGGTGGAGCGCCAGTACGGCGTGCCGGCCGAAATCATCGTCGCCATCATCGGCGTCGAAACCAAGTACGGTGCCCATACCGGCAAATACCGGGTGATCGACGCGTTAGCCACGCTCGGTTTCGCCTATCCGCCGCGTAGCGAGTTCTTTCTGAAGGAACTCGAGCAATTCCTGGTGCTGGCGCGGGAAGAGCACATGGATCCGTTGCAACCGATGGGTTCCTATGCCGGAGCGATGGGATTCCCGCAATTCATGCCCAGCAGTTTCCGTAGCTTTGCCAAGGATTTCGACGGCGACGGCAAGCGCGATATCTGGACCAATCCGGCCGACGCCATCGCCAGCGTTGCCCATTATTTCGTGCGCAACCAGTGGCAGCCGGGCGCACCGGTAGCCTATCCGGTTTCCGCCAAGGGCGAAGCCTATCGGCAGGCCCTGAGCAAAGGCGTCAAACCCGATATCGGCGTGGCCGAGCTACGCCAGTTGCAGGTTGAATTGCCGCAGCAATTGGCCGGCACCGAAAAGGTCAAACTGTTGAGTTATCAGCAACAGGCCGGCGAGGATTTGTGGCTTGGATTGCATAACTTCTACGTCATCACCCGGTACAACCACAGCCCACTTTATGCGATGGCGGTATACCAACTGAGCCAGGCCATCGCCGCGCGCAAGACCTAATCTGCCGGGCAGATAACCGGCGCAAGCCGGATTATTCGGCCCGCGTGCTGCCGGATTTGCCGCTATGGACTACGCTTAGCCGAAACTTTTTCGGCGGCCGTCCGTTCCGGCCTCGGCCAGCAACGTCTTTATGCAATTCGATTCATTTTTATTTCTGATTTTTTGGCTGGTCGTTCTGGCCTTGTATTACTCGATCCGGGATTGGCGCGGCCGAAAATTGATGCTGTTGATCGCCAGTTACTTGTTTTACGCGGCCTGGAACCCGCCGTTTGTCGTGTTGCTGTGGATTTCGACCAATGTCGATTTTTGTTTGGGCAAGCTGATCGGCGCGGCGCAGCATCAGCCGCGGCGTAAGGCATTATTGGCGGTAAGCCTGCTGGTCAATCTGGGGTTTCTGGGGTTTTTCAAATATGCCGATTTCCTGAATCAAACCGCTGCCGAAATTCTGGCGTGGTTCGGAATAGGCTACCAGCCGCAACCTTTAGGCATCGTCCTGCCGATCGGCATTTCGTTTTATACCTTTCAAAGCTTGTCCTACACCCTGGACGTCTATCAACGCAAAATCGCTGCGGAAACCAGCTTGCTCGACTTTTCCTTGTTCGTGACATTTTTTCCGCAATTGGTGGCCGGCCCCATCGTCAGGGCGCCGCAGTTTTTACCGCAATGCAAGACGCCGCGGCAAACCGGTGCCGACCAGTTCGTCTGGGGTTTGACCTTGTTTTTGTTCGGCGTGTTCGCCAAAGCCATACTGGCCGACGTCGGCTTGGCGCCGGTGGTGGACCAAGTCTATGCCGATCCCGCAGCCTTCGGTGCGGCGGATGCGTGGTTGGCGGTGCTGGCCTTTTCCGGGCAGATCTTTTTCGATTTTGCCGGTTACTCACTGTGCGCGATCGGGGCAGCGATGACCTTGGGCTTCAGCCTGCCCGATAATTTCCATTGTCCTTACGGCGCTTTGGGCTTCTCCGATTTCTGGCGGCGCTGGCATATTTCGCTATCGAGCTGGTTGCGGGATTACCTTTATTTCAGTCTGGGCGGTAACCGCGTCCGCCCGTTGCGGACCGGTTTTAACTTACTGCTGGTCATGGTTCTGGGCGGTTTGTGGCACGGCGCTGCCTGGACCTTTGCTTTGTGGGGTGTGATTCACGGCACGTTTTTGGCGGTGGAACACGGCTTGAAACACGCTGCAGGGTTTCGCCTTGAAAGTTCTGCCGCGAAACTGGGGCTGATGTTGGCGACATTTTTGTTGGTGTCGTTAACCTGGATTCCGTTTCGGGCTCAGGGCTTCGAAAACCTGGCGGCGATGGCGGCCGCATTGGTCCGGAGCGATGGTGCCGCCGTCCTGGCTCAGTCCAGCCGCATCGCGGTGGCCGGCATCGTGGCGGCCATGCTGCTCTGGCATATTCTCGCCCGCGAAATTCGGCTGGAGCAAATCTTCGAACGGTTTTCGCCCATGGTTCGCGGCGCGCTGATCGCCGTTTTAACAACTTCCGTCGTCATATTTTCCAACGGTGACAGTCGTGCCTTCATTTATTTCCAATTCTAGCGATCGGTTACCCAAGCCCGCCGTCAAGCGCGCATTTGGCCTCGGCTTGCTGGCGGCCGTATTGTTATTGGCCGTGGTCGAACTCCGGCTGCGGCAAATCGGCTTTCAGCCGACCGTGCAGGACAGTAAAGAGTTGTGGGCGGCGCAACGCGGTAAGGCGGCGCTATTGGGTAAGCGGGCTTTGGTTTTGGTGGGCGACTCGCGGATGCAATTGGGCATGGATCTGGACGTGCTGGCGGCCGAGACCGGTCTGATGCCGGTGCAACTGGCGATAGACGGCTCGGAGTTTTTACCGGTATTGGCCGATCTGGCTCGGGACCCTGCAATCACCGGTAAACTGTTGGTGTCCGGCGACGTTTGGAAACTGACTGCAAATCGGCCGCGCGACCGCGCCGAAGAATGGGTGGAGTTCTATCACCGAAAATACAAGGATCTGGTGTCGGCCAAATTGGAAACCTTGTTGAAAAGCCAGGTTCAACAGCAGTTGGCGTTATACGGCGGCGGCATTCCGCCGTTGGAATTGTTCAAACGGCTGACCACACCGGGTAAAGTCAGGCCGCTTTATTTAAAAACGGATGCCAACCGCGAACGCGACGCTGACTATGAGCTCGTGGAACAACCCGGTTTTTACATCAACCGGGTGCTACGCAGTTTGGGGCAGCCGATCAATATGGCCGGGATCGATACGCAGCAGAAGTTCGAGCAGGCCGTCGGCGCCAAACTAAGGCAGTCGGCTGCGGTGCAATTGTCCGCGGACCAATTCGCTTATACCAACGACCTTGCCCGGCAAATCAAGAACAAGGGCAGCAATCTGGCTTTTATCAATTTCCCGTCGACGGCTCTGGTCAGAACCATAGAGGAATACCGTTTTCCGCGAGAGGCAGGCTGGGACGTGTTTGCGGCGCATAGTCCGGCGCTTGCCTTTAATTGCTGGGATTATCCGGAATTTGATTTCGCGTTGCCGGATGGCGCGCATCTGGACCAGCGCGACAAGGCCGAATTCACCCGGCGTCTGGTCGTCAAGCTGAAGGCGCTGGGATTCTTCAGTTGAGTCCCGGCCGCGCCGGCCGGCGAGGGCTCAGGATATGTAGTTGAACAACGACAGGTTTTGCACCTTGGTGAACGCATGCTGCGCGGCTTGTAGCGAGATCTGTTGCTGATTGAATTTGCTCAGGGCTTCGGCGTAGTCCAGATCGCCGATGTCGGATGCAGTCGCTTTGTTGTCCAGGATATAGTCGGCGTTCAGGTTTTCCTGACCGTCCAATGCATTCAGCCGGGCACCGGTCGAGGCGCGGATATTGTCGAAACGAACCAGCGCCCGGTCGATATCGTCCAGCGAATTTTTATTCGGCGTGTTGGCCTTCAAATCGCTGGATAACTGAGCAACTGCTTGCAATACGTTGTCGATCGACCCGGCGCTCAGTGGTGCCAACTGGATCGTGCCGAACACCGCTTCGCCGGGATCGCCGTCGGTGACGACCCGGTTGGGGCCGATGCCGATTTGGCGTTGGTTGCCGTCGCCCAGATAAGCGTAATCCGGGGTGTCGGTAAAGGCCGGCTTATCGCTGGCGTAGCCGGAAAACAAATACTCGCCGTTGGCGTTTTTGGTGTTGGCGATGCTGAGCAAATGCTTGTTCAACTCGTCGATTTCCATCGCGATTTGCTGGCGGTTGGTTTGAGTATTGGTGTCGTTCAGCGCCTGTACCGTCAACTCGCGGATCCGGTGCAAGACGTCGGTCGCGTTTGCCAGATTCGACTCTTGCAGGTCCAGCCGTTGCCGCGCCACTCCGATGTTGGTTTGGTATTGCTGGTTTTCCTTTATGTTTTGCTCCAGGCTGAGCATGCTGGTCGCCGCCACCGCGTTTTCGGCCGGGTTCAAATATTTTTTGCCGGACGACAGTTTCAACTGGGTTTCGTTGAGCTTCGATTGTTGATCCAGCATCGCACTCAAGCCGAGCTGATGATTCCAGGAAGTTGAAATACGCATGCTAATCTCCTAACGAAAGGCCCCAATCAGGGTGTCGAACATGGCATTGGCGACCGATACCGCTTTAGCAGCGGCTTGGTACGAGTTCTGAAATTTGATCAAGTTGGCGGCTTCCTCGTCCAGATTGACTCCGGAGATATTTTGTTGGGCGCCGGTGGCTTGTTTCAACAAGGTATCCTGAGCTTCGCGACCGACCGAGGCGGCGTGGGTTTGCGAGCCGACGTCGGCCACCAGTTGTCCGTAGACTTGGCCGAAGCTGGCTTTACCGCTCAGCATGCTGGTCTTGGTTTCCAGATTGGCCAATTTCAAGGCGTTGCTGTTATCGCCCGGTAAATCGGCAGCGCTGGCAGCGGCGATTTGTTTCGGATTCGTGATCGCGCTGTTCAATTTCAAATTGGCGGCGGCATTGAAGTTGGGGCTGATCGTAAAGGAGTCGCCGATGGTCAATGTGCCGCTGAAGCTGATGTTAAAGCCGTTGGCCGCTGCTACCGCCGGCGCCGGATCGCTCAGATCCGATGCGCTGAGCGGTGTGTAGACCGTGTTGTCGCTCAGATTGGTCAGGGTAAACGTATCGGGAGCGGTGCTGGTGACTTCCAGTTTGTAGGAAGCACCCAGGTTAGCGGCGGAAGTCGGCGCAACGAAGCTGGCGACGGCGCCGGCATTGTTGCCCGGAGGCCCTTGTACTTGCACGCTGGGTGAGCCGAGGTCGAATAAATCCACCCCGGTGGCTGCCGGTGGACCGCTTAGATCGTAACCTGCGCGATGGAGGTTGTTAAACTCGGTTGCCAGGCCGGTCGCCAACAGGCCCAGTTGTTGCTGCGCCGGGTCCAGCACCTGGTCGCGGAACCGCAGATTGCCGTAGATGCTGCCGCCGGAAATTTGTTTGGAAATGTCTTGGCCGTTCAGGATCAGCTGTTTGTGGTCGGCGTCCATGCTGTCGCCTTGCAAGGATAGGGTTGCGGCATAACTGCCCAATACCAGCGATTGGCCCTTACCGATAAACACGTTGATCGAGCCATCGGCTTGAGTCACGTAACTGACGTCGACTTTTTCGGCCATTTTGGTCAGCAATTGGTCGCGCTGGTCCAATAGCTCGTTCGGCATTTGTTTCCCGCTGGAGCGGCCGATGTCTGCAACGATTTTGACGTTGAGCTCGGCAATGGTTTTGGCGTAACCGTTGACTTCGTCTATCGCACTGGCCAGGTTGTGGTTGACTTGCGTACGTAGGTTGCCGAAACGCTCGCTCATGGTATTGAACTGTTGCGTCAACGACTGGGTTTGGGTCAGCATCACCTGCCGGGCGGCAATCGAGGTCGGATCGTTGGCAACGCCGTCTACCGCGTCGAAAAAGCTTTTCAGCGCCGGCGCCAAGCCGGTTTTATTATCGGCGGTGATATTGTCGACTTGCGCCGACAGGCCGTAAAAGCTGTTGAGGTCGTGGTAGGTTGCCGTGCTGGACCGGACTTGGTTGGTGATGAATTGGTCGTAGCTGCGGGTGATGTTGGCCACGTCCACGCCGTTACCCATGTAGCCGGCGCCGTTGAATTGCTCCGGCCGGGTGGCCAGTTCCACCCGCTGCCGGCTGTAGCCGTCGGTATTGGCGTTGGCGATGTTGTTGCTGGTGGTTTCCAGCGAGCGTTGAAACGCAGTCAGACCCGAAAGAGCCGTACCCAAGATGCCCATCGACATAATCGTCTCCTAGCCCGCGTCGGGTAAAGCCGCCACTCCGGCGGCGCTTTGGTTGTGGTAGATACTCATCACTTTTTCCGCATAGCGCGGATCGGTGGCATAGCCGGCCTGTTGCAGTTCGCGGATGTATTGGCCGGCATTGCCGGCTTTTTTCAGCGCTTCGCTGTAACGCGGATTGCTTTTGATGAAGTTCACGTAATCGTCGAAACTTTGTTTGTAAGAACCGTAGGCGCGGAACCCGGCCATTTCTTTTCTGGCGCTGGCGCCGTCGAACTCCAGCGTCAAGGCTTTGGTCTGCTTGCCCTGCCAGGACTTGTCGGCTTTGATGTTGAACAGGTTGAAACTGTTCTCGCCGCGGCCGTTTTTAATCACGGCTTGGCCCCAGCCGGTTTCCAGTGCCGCTTGCGCCAGCAACAGATTAGGGTCGACGCCCAGCGCTTTGGCGGCTTCCTGGGCGTGCGGCCGCAATTGGCCGATAAACTCGTCTTTGGAGGACAGTGCGTCGCTGCCGGCGGTTTGTACGGCTCGTAAATCCTGTTCCAGGTGTTGCCAGCGGTCGGCCATCGCATTCTGGCTGCGTTCGAGCATCGCCAGACTGCGCTCCAAGCTATCCAGACCGGAGCTTTCCAAGGGTTCACCGTCGCTTGCGCCGCCGCCGGAAAGCGTTTGCGGGCGGTCGGGTTGCGTAGCGCTGCCGGTGCCTGCGGCCCGGTTCAACACTTCGTTCGTGGCCAGCTTCGGATCTTTTTCGTCTTCCTCCGCAGCTTTCGGCGACAGTTGTTTGGCGATCAAATCAGCGAAGCCTACCCCCGGTTTGCCGGCCAGATGCATGGCCATTTGCTGGTCGTACATATCGCGGTAAAACTGGCTTTGCTGGCTGTCCAGAATGCCGTCGGCCAGTTTGGCGTCGCGCATGCTCTTCATCATCATGCTCAGAAATAGCGATTCGAATTGCTTGGCGACTTCCTTGACGGCGGCCGGCGATTGCTCGCGGGCGCTCTGTTTCAATTTCGCCAGACTATTAAAGTCGGTGTATACCGCGGCGCTATCTGCATTCAACATAACGAATCCCCCAAACCGGATTAAATCAACGTGCCGGTGAGCGTTAAATCACGATCAATTCGGCGCGTAGCGCGCCGGCCGATTTCAGCGCTTCCAGGATCGCCACCAAGTCGCTGGGGCCGGCGCCGACACCGTTGACGGCCTGTACGATTTCGTCCAAAGACACGCCCGGATTGAACACGAACATGTGGTTCTTATCTTCCTTGACCTCGACGTTGGATTGCGGAGTCACCACGGTGCTGCCGCCCGACAACGGATTGGGTTGGCTGACTTGCGGATTCTCGCTGATCGTCACCGTCAGGCTGCCGTGCGATACCGCTGCCGGTTGTACCCGCACCTTGCTGTTGATAATGACGGTGCCGGTGCGCGAATTGACGATCACTTTGGCCGGCGCATCGTCCGGTGCCAGTTCGATGTTTTCGATGACCGAGGCGAAGCCGACCCGTTGCGCCGGATTGACCGGGGCGCGGACGCTGATCGAGGTAGCGTCTATGGCTTGCGCGGTATCGGCCCCCAAGGTTTTGTTGATCGAATCGGCCATGCGCTGGGCGGTGGTAAAGTCGGAGGTGTTCAGGTTGAACACCATATCCGGGCTTTGATCGAACGAAGTCGGGACGATGCGTTCCACCGTCGCCCCGCTTGGAATCCGGCCGACCAGCGGATTGTTGACCGTAACTTTGGAACCGTCCTGGCCGCCGGCGCTGAGGCCGCCGACGACCAGATTGCCTTGCGCCATGGCATAGACGTTGCCGTCGGCGCCGCGTAACGGGCTCATCAATAACGAGCCGCCGCGCAGGCTTTTGGCGTCGCCCATCGACGATACGGTAACGTCGATTTTTTGGCCGGGTTTGGCAAAGGCCGGCAAATCGGCGTGGATGCTGACCAAGGCCACGTTTTTCGATTTTGGGTCGATATCCGGCGGTAAGGTCATGCCCAGTTTGCCCATCATGCTGCGCAAGCTCTGGCCGGTAAACTTGGTTTTGTCGCCGGTTTTGTCCAGGCCGGTCACCAGGCCGTAGCCCACCAACTGGTTGGTACGGACGCCGGCAATGGAGGCGATGTCTTTGATGCGTTCGGCCTGGGCCTGACCGGCACCGAGCAGCAGAAGCAGAAAAATTAAATGTTTCATGATGTTCTCCTGGCCGATCAGAACGGGAAGATCGGGCTGGACAAAATTCGGGTGATCCAGCCGGGTTTGCTGCTGTCGGCCAGCGCACCGTCGCCGGTGTACATGATGGTGGCGTCGGCCACTTTGCTGGAAGGAATGGTGTTGGCAACGTTGATATCGATCGGCCGGACGATGCCGGACAGGCGGACGTATTCGCTGCCGTCGTTCAGGGTCACGCGTTTTTCGCCGCGGACCCGCAGGTTGCCGTTGGGCAGTAAGTCGACAACAGTGACACTGATGTCGCCAGTCAAACGGTTGCTTTGCCGTGCGTCGCCTTTGCCTTCCGACGCCCGGTCCATGCTGTAATCCAGCGACGTTGCCAAATCGTGCCCGAGCAGGGCGGAACTGGCCAGGCCGAAGATGGTCGGCGCGCTGCCGCTGGCTTTGATATCGCTGTTCTTGCTGGCTTTGGAATTGGCCTGCTTGGTGGCGTTGGTATTTTCGTCGAAGGTTACCGTCAGGATATCGCCGACCCGGCGCGCGGCATGGTCTTCGAACAAACGCATGTCGTAACCGGCCTGGTAGATGGCGCCGTTGTTTTGTTGCGGCGGCCGCAGATCGGCGGGTTGGACCGGGGCGAAGTCCGGGTCGCGTTTCGGCAGCGTGTCGCAGCCGGCCAGGAGCGACAGTATTGCCGCCAGCAGCAAAAATTTGCCGCCGGCTTGCCGCTGGATGTGGTTACGGTTTTTCATGGCCTTGGTCCTGAATTAGAGTTGTTGCGTGACGAAGGACAGCATCTGGTCGGTCGTGGAGATGGCTTTCGAGTTCATTTCGTAAGCGCGCTGGGTTTCGATCATATTCACCAGTTCTTCGACCACGTTGACGTTGGAAGTCTCCAGCGAGCCCTGAATCATCTGGCCCAGTTCGTTCTCGCCGGGATTGCCGATGATCGGTGCGCCGCTGGCGACGGTTTCGCGAAACAGGTTGTCGCCGATCGGTTCCAGGCCGGCGGTATTGACGAAATCGGCAATCTGGATCTGGCCGATCTGGTTGGCGGCGGCGGCGCCGGGCTGGGTCACCGAAACCGTGCCGTCCTGGCCGATGGTAATGCTGAGGGCGTCTTGGGGGATGGTGATGGCCGGTTCCAGCAGCATGCCGTTGGAGGTCACCAATTGGCCGGTGGAGTCCATCTTGAACGAACCGTCGCGGGTGTAATTGATGTCGCCGTTCGGCTGCAGAATCTGGATGAAGCCGCGGCCACTGATGGCAATGTCCAGCGAGTTGCCGGTCTGCAAGATATTGCCTTGGGTATGGATTTTCTCGGTAGCGACGGTGCGCACCCCGGTACCGAGTTGCAGGCCGGTGGGTAACTGGGTGTTCTGGGTGGATTGGGCGCCGGCCTGGCGTACGTTTTGGTACATCAGGTCGGCGAATATCGGTCTGGCTTTCTTGAAGCCGGTGGTGTTGACGTTGGCCAGGTTATTGGAAATAACCGCCATGCGGGTTTGTTGGGCGTCCAATCCGGACTTTGCGACCCATAGTGCTCGTTCTGTCATGACAGCCTCCTGATCTGACGATTTTTTGTCTTATCAGGAGTAAAGCAGGTTTTATGCCACTTGCATTAACTTGGCGGCGGCAGCGGCGTTTTCGTCTATATCTTTCATGACCTTAGATTGCATGTCGAAGCTTCTGGACAGCTCGATCATCTCCACCATCGCCGCCATGGCGTTGACGTTGCTGGATTCCAGCGCGCCTTGGACCAGGGTGACGTTGGCGTCGGCCGGCAACACGCCGCCTTGCTTAGGGTGCATCAGGCCGTCTTCCAGTTTTTCCAGGTTGGCCAGGTCGGTATTGACCAGCTTGATCCGGTCTACCAGCACGGTATTGGTGGCATTGACCCCTTGCGGCACGATGCTGATGGTGCCGTCCTTGCCGATCTCGACCTTCTGTGCCGGCGGTACCGCGATCGGTTGGCCGGCTTCGCCGAGCACCGACAGGCCGGCGCCGGTTTGCAGCAGGCCTTCCGGCGTCAACCGCAAGTCGCCGGCCCGGGTGTAGGCTTCTTTGCCGTCCTTGCCGGTGACGGCGATCCAGCCCTGGCCTTCCACTGCGACATCGAGTTCGCGGCCGGTATGGTAGATCGAACCGTTCGACAAGTCCGTGCCCGGGCGTTCGGCCATCGAGTACACCCGGGCCGGATAGCCCGGGCCGAAGCTGGGCATGGCCCGAAATTGCTCGAAGTCCGACTTGAAGCCGGTGGTTTGTGCGTTCGCCAGATTATTGGCGTTGGCCGATTGCGCCATCAGGGTTTGCTTGGCGCCGTTCATCGCAATGTAAAGGCTACGGTCCATGAGCGGCCTCCTTTAATTATCGAATCTGCAAGATGGTCTGCATGATGCTGTTTTCGGTGGTGATGGTCTGGGCGTTGGCTTGGTAGGCCTGTTGCGCGACGATCAGGTTCACCAGCTGCGCCGACAAATCGACGTTGGAGCTTTCCAAGGCGCCGGCTTGAATCGATCCGAAGTTGTTGGCGCCGGCCTGGCCCGGAATCGGTTCGCCGGAATTGGCGCTTTGGCCCCAGGAGGTGTCGCCCAGTTTGGCCAACCCGTTGTTGTTGGCGAAACGCGTCAACGCGACTTTACCCATGGTTTGCGAGCCGCCGTTGCTGAAGCGGGCAAATATCACGCCTTCGTCGTCGATGTCGATACCGGTCAGACGCCCCGCGGGTAAACCATTTTGCGTCATACCGTTGACGCTGAACTTTTGCTGAACCTGAGTGGTGCCGAAGAAGTTCATGGTGTCGATTTTTATATCGGCGGCTCCGGTTGGCGGATTGATCACGTAGCTGGACAAGCCGAATTTGCCGTCCAACGGGGTGATCAGTTTGCCGCCGGAATCGAATGTCAATTTAGCCGATTCCGGGGTGGTGCCGCCTAACGGGCCAGAGGTGACTGGTACCGCGGTTTTGGTATTCGGGGTGGCGGGTTCGCTCATGTAGTGGTAGACCAGCCATTCCGAAGTACCGGTGGTCGGCGCCGTGGACGGGTCGAGTTTGACGAAGTAGGTGGTCAAGATATGCGGGGAGCCCAGGGTGTCGTAGACCGTGGTCGAGGTTTGCGAGTTATAGGTGTTGCTGTCGTCCGGGTCGAAGGGCAGTGTGCTGGGAGTGAAGTCGTCTTGCGCATCCAAATTTAACTGGATGGCTACCTTATCGGTCGCTGACGGTAAGCCGGTCAGGGTATTGATTTGTACCGGCGTGGTGACCCCGGTACTGAAACCGTCTTCGACTTTAGTGGTATTGGGGCGATAAACCAGTAATGCCTTGCCTTGGTTGTTGACCAGATAGCCTTCCTTGTTCAATTTGAATTCGCCGGCGCGGGTATACGACAGGTCGTTGGTTTCGGTCGGGCTCTTCGCCAATGTGAAGAAACCTTCGCCGCTGATCGCCAAATCCAGGTTGTTGTCGGTGAACTGCAAATTGCCCTGATTGAATTGCTGGGCGACGTTGGCGACTTTGACGCCGGCACCGGGGGTAATGCTGCTGACGCCGCCCAAGCTGGCGGCGTAGACGTCGGCGAATTCGGAACGCGACTTTTTGAAGCCGACGGTATTGGAGTTGGCAATGTTGTTGCCGGTCACCGCCAGATTGTTGGATGCGGCGTTCAAGCCGCTGAGGGCTGTGGTAAATGGCATGTCGTTTCTCCTACAGTATCTGTTTGATTTGGCTGAATTTAACCGGGCCCAGGCCGTCCAGGTTGACTTGCATGGCCGTGTTGCCGTTGGCCATGGTTACGCTTTTCACCAAGGACTTGATGTTGGTTGGCAATACGGTGTTTTTGCCCTCCAAGTAGGCATATGCCTGAATCTTGTAAACGCCGGGGTCGGCCAGATTTCCGGCCTTGTCCTTCCCGTCCCATTCGAAACGGGTTGTGCCGGCGGATTCGGCGCCGAGATCGATTTCGCGGATGGTTGCTCCGGTTTCCGGGTCGATGATTTTGACGCCGACATTCGGCGAACTGGCCGGCACTTCGAAATCGCCGGAGACGCTGCCGCCGGCGCCGAGTAAGGCTCTTTCGCTTGGTGCCGACACGTAACGGCCGACCAGTCCGGATGCTTGCAAGGCCTGATTGGAACTGATAGAGCCGGCGAATTCCTTGAAAGAGGCCTGCAGGTCCTGGATGCCGGACACGGTGCTGAACTGGGCCATCTGGCCCAGGAATTCGCCGTTGTCCATCGGTTTCAACGGATCCTGGTGTGTCATCTGTGTGGTCAGCAATTTCAGAAATTGGTCTTGGCCCAGCGTTTGTTTTTGGCTACTCGCCGACGAGGACGAGTTGGTCGTGGCCAGGCCGAGGTTGTTAAATGTGTCGATAGCGCTTGTGCTCATGGTTCACCTCAGCGGCCCATTTTCAGGGTTTGTAAAATCAGATTTTTCGCGGTGTTCAATACCTCGACGTTGTTTTGGTACGAGCGCGATGCGGACATCATGTTGGCCATTTCCTCGACGGTGTTGACGTTGGGTTTGTAGATGTAGCCGGTGGCGTCGGCCATGGGGTGGTTGGGGTTGTATTCCATGATCGGCGGCGCCTGGTTTTCGACAACGCCCAACACGTTGACGCCGCTGGCGGTGTTGTTTTTATCCATGATGTTCTTTAATTCGGCGGCAAACACCGGCTGCCGCGATTTGTAGACCTGATCGATGCTGCTGCTGACGCTGTTGGCATTGGACATGTTGCTGGCCACCAGATTCAGGCGCAGGTTCTCGGCATTCATGCCGCTGCCGGCGACGTCGAAGATTCTTAGCGAAGTCATGGCTATTCTCCTTTGATGGCGGTCATCAAACCCAGGAAATCGTCGTTGATGAAGCGCAAGCTGGCTTCGTATTGCACGGCGTTTTCGGCATATTTGGCTTGTTCGATATGGGTTTCGACGGTATTGCCGTCGAGCGAGGCATGCTGCGGGTTGCGGTACAGCAGGTCGGCGCCGAGGACGTTGTGCTGTCCGGCCAGATGGCCGCTGTGGCTGCGCTTCAGCTCGCCACCGCCGTCGCTAAGCGTTTGTTGGAATACGGCTTTGAAATCGAGGTCGCGGGCCTTGTAGTCCGGCGTATCGGCATTCGCCAGGTTGGACGCCAGTATTTCTCCGCGTTTCTCGCGAAGCATCAGGGCTTGCGGGTGTATACCCAAAGCGTTGTTGAAGTTGATTGCCATGATTGCCACCTTGCTGGTTTTTTTAATAAAAAAGCAGTAAGCGTGCCTGAAAAAAAAATTATTTAATTTTCAGTTGGGTGGCGGCGATGAGGGGCTATTTTGGCGTCAAAATCCAGTGTTGGGCTGCGGGCGGCAAAAACTTGCCGGTTGCCGGAGCCGTCAAGAAGTCGGCGCCGTGTCAGTCCGGTTTTCGGAAATAAGTGGCAAGTCCGGAACGGACCAATTCGTATGTGCCGATCCCGGTCGGCATGGCTTCGGTGCTGCTCAGAAACAAATAGCCGCCCGGCTCCAGGCTGTCGGCCATTCGCGTCAAAATGTCGCGCTTGATGGCGTCGGAAAAATAAATCAGTACGTTGCGGCAAAAAATGATGTCGAACCGGCCTAGAGCGGTGAAGGATTTCAAGAGATTGAACTGTTGAAACCGAACTTGGCGGGTAACATCCTCGTTTAACAGATAACCGTCGTAACTTTTCTGGAAATATCTGGCTTTAGCCGCTTCGTCTATGCCCCGGGACAGTGCGGCGTCGGAATAACAGGCGCGCTTGGCGTCTTCGAGAATCGCTTCGGAAATGTCGGTGCCGATAATTTGCAGCGTCCGGTTTTTGCCGCTTGCGCGCAATGCGTCCAAGCCGCAGATGCTGATGGAGTAGGGTTCCTGGCCGGACGAACAGGCTGCCGACCAGATGCGGATACTGCCGTTTTTTTGTGCCAGGAGTTGAGGTAGTACGGTGTCGCGCAATTCGGCGAATTGGCGTTCGTCGCGAAACCAGAAGGTTTCGTTGGTGGTCATCGCATCGATTACGGCGCTTCTCAGTTTTTGGGCGGAGAATGCGTTGGATTGCAGGGCCGTCGCCAGGCCGGGGAAGCCGGACAGTTCGAACTTGGCCAACAAGGGTTGCAACCGGCTTTTGACCAGATACTGTTTGTTGTCGCCGAGTTCGATACCGCAGTTTTGGCTGAGAAACTGTTGAATGGTTTGGTAGTCGGCCGGAGATATACTGCCGGCGAAGTCCAGTGAGTTTTCGGTGCCCGCCGACGTCAACATGTGGGGTGAAAATCCGAGCTGTCCTGCTCAGGAATGCTCGGCGTGGCTGACTCTTAGTTGGGCTTGAATAGCTTGCATCAGCGAATCCGGCTCGAACTTGGCTAGAAACTCGTTGGCTCCAACTTTTTGGACCATCGCGGTATTGAATACACCGCTTAACGACGTGTGCAGGATCACGTAGATGTGCTTCATATTCGGGTCGGCTTTGATTTTGGTTGCCAGTGTGTAGCCATCCATTCGCGGCATTTCCACGTCGGAAATAATCAGGGAGTATCGGTCTTCGATTTTAGTGCCTTCCGCAATCAGAGCGCACAAGTGTTCCCAGGCTTCCTGGCCGTCTTTGAGTGTGGTGCATTCGACGCCGATCTGTTCGCAAACCCGTTTGACTTGGTTTCTGGCTACCGAGGAATCGTCGACGACCAGAATGTGGTCGTTTTGGCTCATTACGTTCTGGTCTATAGACTCCGCCGACGCTTCTTCCCGGCCGCCGATCACTTCCTTCATGACTTTTTCCACGTCGATGACTTCGATCAGCTCGCCTTCGACTTCGGTGACCGCCGTCAGATAGCTTTCTTTTCCGGTGCCGGTCGGCGGGGCTTTGACTTGTTCCCAGCCGATATTAATGATCCGGTCTACCGACCCGACCAAGAAGCCTTGGATGGAGCGGTTGTATTCAGTAACGATCACGTAGCAACCCGCGTCACGCTGCAGTGGGCGCATGCCGATGGCCATGGATAAATCCAAGACCGGTATGGTTTTACCGCGCAAATGGGCTACGCCGCATATCACCGAATGCGAGTTTGGGATTTGGGTCAAAGGGGGGCATTGAATGACTTCCTGGACTTTGAACACGTTTATCCCAAAACGCTGGCGGCTGACCAGTTTGAATAAAAGCAGTTCGAATCGGTTATGCCCAGCCAGTTTGGTTCGTTGATCGACTCCGTCTAAGATTCCGGCCATATGTCCCCCTGAATAACGTTCGCCTAAGTATAGCGGCATTGTTACGGTTTACTTGAAATTTGCTGGTACGTTTTATGCAGAAAGCTTCGGGTAAGTCAAAAAAATGGCGATTAATATGAACAAGCTAAAGCTAGCCCTGGTTTTGATGTTGGTGTCCGCAACTGCGTGGGGAGGCTCGACCCAGTCCGGGCAACAGATTCAGGATGCAATTAACCAATTTGTCAGGTCGACATTGGAATCTGGGGGGAAATACGAGATTAATCTGACGCCACTCGATCCGCGTCTGCAATTGCCCGTCTGCGAACAAGCATTGCAAGTGTTTGCTCAAACCGGCGAAATCAAACCCGGGCGTAACACCGTCGGCGTCCGTTGCTACGGCGACAAGGGCTGGACGATATACAGCACCGTGTTGTTGAAGTCATTTAAAGACGTGCTGGTGTTGAATAAGTCTATGCAGCGAAACGACATTATTCGGGCGGAACATTTGACTGTGGAGACCCGCGATGCCGGCATGTTGCCGCAGGGATACCTCGCCGACATGAGCGATGTATTGGATAAGCAGGCAGCCCGCAACATCCCTGCCGGTAGCGTTTTGAATCGGCAGCACGTAGCGGACCCTACAGTGGTTCGCCGCGGCGAACGGGTCAATATCGAGTCCAGTAAGGCGGGTGTCGTGATCAGTGCGATGGGAGCAGCGCTGGGCGACGGCGCGAAAGGGCAGAAAATCAGCGTGCGGAACCTGTCCTCCAATCGCGTGATTCAAGCCGTCGTGGTGAATGCCGGCCAGGTTTCGGTTAATTTTTAAAATGTTGCTAAAGGAATTTACTATGATGCCGCTAACTGCTTTAGATAAAACTCACCTGGGAATTTCGCCATGGCTATCGAATCAATCAGCGGCAAGCCTGTCACCACTTCAATACCCGCAAAAGCCGGGGTTAAAGATGCGGCCGAGCCTAAACAACGGACCGAGACCAGCGCCGTTACCGACACTGTCGAGATCACCGCCACCGCCCAAGATATCAAAACGGCTGCTACCGGCGTTTCGGCGCCACTGGTCAATGAAGACCGCGTAGCGGCGATTAAAGCGGCTATTCAGGCTGGCAGCTACCAAGTCAACGCAGAGCGCGTGGCGGAAAAGATGCTGCAGTTCGATCAACAGTTACCCGACAGTACATGACTTTATGATAGAGAAAACATACCCGATCACTGAAAAACTGCTCGCCAACGGATTAAGAGCGGCCCAAAATTTGTTTGAGTTGTTAACCATCGAGTCCGATAAACTCAAGCAGAAAATCGATCCGGAAGCGATAGCCTCCATCGCGGCCGGTAAAAGA
Source organism: Methylomonas koyamae (assembly GCF_006483455.1). GTDB lineage: Bacteria > Pseudomonadota > Gammaproteobacteria > Methylococcales > Methylomonadaceae > Methylomonas > Methylomonas koyamae_B. The sequence goes on along the minus strand of NZ_PPPU01000017.1, from coordinate 44,653 downwards.
GACTTGGTGGCGCAGTTGGAGCAATTCACCAAACAGTTGGGCCAAGTTTTAGCAACCGAGCAGTTGACCGTCGGTAGTGACGGCATCAAAAAATATCTGGCCAAAGCCGGCGCTGCCGGTATCCATGTCGATGGCACTTGGACCAGTTGGGCCGATCTCGCCAAGTTATCTGAAAATTGCCGAGCGCTGAACGAGCAAAACGGTGCAAGTATCGCGTTGCTAAGCCGGCATACCCAGCGTTCTTTGCAAATACTGCGCGGCAAATCGCCGCTTGCGGCCACTTACGGACCGGATGGCGTAACCCGTAACGAGCTGTTTTCGCATACTTTAATTTCAGTGTAGACTGAGCGCCGAATTACTTTACGGGCCGCTCGCCATGCTGAGTAAGTTGAAGCATCTTTTTTCCAAAGCCAGCGCATCCACGCCTGAAGTCGATGACGATTTATTGGCTTTTGAAAATCCCAATTTCATTACCGATCCCGATAAAATCGCCCGCCTGCTCGGAGAAATCGAAAGCAGTTCGCCGTTGTGCACCATTCAAATAGAAGGTTTTGCAGAAGATTTCAGCTCGTCGGTCTTGAGCATCAAGTTGGACAAAAACGCCATCATTTTGGACGAATTGATGCCCCAGCACGGCAACGATTTGTTGCTGCGTTCCCGGGCGCTGAAGTTATCGACCTTTCATAAAGGGATACATTTGTCCTTCCATTTGGCCAATATCGAGGTCGGCCACTCCAAAGGCATCAACTACTACAAGGCACCCCTGCCGGATCGAGTGTTTTATCCGCAACGCCGACGTTCGCCGCGGCTGGAAATCAGCGCCATAGATATCCCTTTTAGCGGTGTGGTTCAGCGTACCGGGATATCGATCGGCGGTTACCTGTTCGATCTTTCGAGAGGTGGGGCCGGTGTCAGCGTACCCATCAACAGAGCGCGGGTGCAGCGCGGCGATGTGATCAAAAATTGCCAGCTTACTTTCGACGATTACGTGATGGATTTCGAATTTGCCGTCCGCTTTGTAAAGCCGGTTTCCGCGACGTCTCCCAAAGTGCAAATCGGCGGAATTTTCGAAGGGCTTTCCGCGAGAAGCCAATCGAAACTATCCTATTTCATCACATCGCTCGAACGGGTCGAGATTCGAAAACAGAAAGCCTGAGCCGCTTGCTATGGTAAAATTCGCCTGATTAATCACTTAGTCCCGGTAGCTCAGTAGGATAGAGCGGTCCCCTCCTAAGGGACAGGTCGTACGTTCGAATCGTATCCGGGACGCCATGAATCTGATCCTGATTTTATTGAATCCCGACGTCAGTCGCAGGTTTGACTACACATAAAAAAGCCGGCACGCAGCCGGCTTTTTTGTTTCTTGCGGTAGGTTTGGTTAGGCGGATGGGCTGTTTTTGCGCTTCCAACCCAGGACGCCTACTACGCCGCTGAGAAACAGCCATGTCGCTGTTGGCAACGGCACCACGGTCGGAATAATTGGCGATACGCTTAAGCTGCCGGTATAGGTGCCCTCCTTCGACAAGCCTTTGATCGCAAGCTGGTAATTGCCGGCCCCTAAAACGGGTATGTTGTTCAACGAAATCAAGTTAAACGTGGTCAATAGTTCCTGGTAAAACGGCGGAACATTTGGGAAAGGCAAATTAACCAAGGTCGGAGTCGATGCAACCGAAAACGACGTCAACGAACCAGTGGCTATAACTGCCGATGTGGCGTCGAGCAATTCCACGCTGGCGCTAGAGATACCGTTAGTGCTGGTTACAGTAGCGTTGCTGAAATCGGTCGTCAGACTAACCAATGTTTGGACGTTTTGAAAACTTACTGCCCCTGATAAATTGTAGGCATCGTAAACATCGTCAATCACAAAGTCGTAGATTTTACTGAACGGACCTACACCTACGGTATTGTCGATCACCGTCGCAGCGGCCGGTGTAAGTAGGGTCGACGCTGCCGCCTCAGGCAAATAGCCCGCGCCGGTCAGTGCCAGACAGCCCGTCAAAAGATAACTTATTTTGTTTTGTTTCATAGTCGATTCTCACGAGAGTAAATTTGTGCCAAGGCCTCTGAACCATTCTTTAGCCGGCATCAGACAAAAGTGCAGACGCTCATAACAGCGGGTCTGGTTCAAGCATCAAAGTGCGATCTGACACATCGATAAGTTAGGAGGCGGGCGAGTCGCTCCCATACAGGTGCCGTCCCTTTCCTGTCCCCCATGCTCCGAAGGGTAAACGTCATTTCCTGGTGCGGTTGTTCCCAGGTGTTTTTACCCGTTTGTCGGCCTTTTTGTCTGGACAGAATTATAGACAGCAAGAGTGGGGAAATTCGTAAGTTGATGAACTTTAATCGAATCTTAATTTGTTACTAATCAATGGTCCGGAAATAAGGGATAGAATCTTTTACATGGTTTTTGTGGGGTGAATGTCTTGGCCACCGCTCAGCGGATCAGCAGTCATGCGTTGGCTTCGCGGCGATGTGTGCGTTGCAGTCAGGTTGTACTTGACGTTGAAGAACGACGGGTGCCAACGGGCATATGACCATTTCCTGTCGGATTAATTTGAGCGTTAGGCTCTGCAAAGGTTTGGCGAGGCGGTTCAACAATTTGGAAGTGTCCAAATTCCGATCGGCCTCCGCGCAAGAACTCTTTGAACACCTGTCTTCGGCAATGTTGTAGACAGGCGGGCTAGAGTAAGTTGGCCGAGGACGGCCGTTTGTTAACGTAAATGTACGGAGAAAATCAATGAAAATGATTTCATATTTTAGGCTTTGGCTTGCCGTTTGCCTGTTTGCAGTGTCGACTGCAAGCTCGGCCGGCATTATCTGGGAATCGACGGATGGAGATATCAATTTCTTGTCCGTCGGATTTTCGTCACCGTTTCCGACTGGCGATACTTTTGGCATCTTCTCGGCTACTGCCGATTTGTCGAGTGCGGCACCGTTATACACTTTTTCGGGCGTCGGTAACTTTGCCACATCAAGCCCGTTCAAATTGGGTTTGCTGACTGTCAGTGGCTGGGTCAGCGAGAGTGCTAATTCCAATCTAGCTGGTAACACTTATTTGCTGAGTTTTGCTAAACCGGGTATCAGCAATACGCTAAGCCTGCTGTATGGCTTCGATATCAAACCGGCCGCTGACCAAGATCCGGTGTCTGGTGTGCCTCTACCTGCCTCAATCTGGTTTATGACCAGTGCGTTGCTGGGTTTCCTGTATGTGGGACGCAATAAATCTAATCTGGTCGCTTGATTTTTCTCCGGATCAAACAGTCTTGTTTGATCCGGCATTTTTATCTAATTAACCCGGTGTTTATTTATACCGCGCAATATCAGCGATAATCCGAGCTTTATTCTCCTGTAGGTGAGTCGGTGGCAAGGGTTCTGATTGTTGGATGCGGTAAGATTGGTTTTGGTTTGGCTACCGCATTGAGCTGTAGCGGTCATTCCGTGACTGGGTTAAAACGCACGCCCTTGGCGGTTCCGCCACCATTTCCGCTACGGTTAAGCGATATTACGCGGCCGTTATCGTCAGCCTTAATTCCTACCGACTACGACTTGGTCGTGTTTGTCGTATCCGCGGACAGTCGGCAGCATGAGCAATATCAAGCGCTTTATGGAACCGGTCTTAACAACGTCTTGCATCATTTTGCCGATGCCGGAGCGACGCCCCCCTTTCTTATGGTTTCTTCCACCAGCGTTTACGGCCAAAACGGCGGGGAATGGGTCGACGAAGCCAGTCCGACGCAACCGGCCAGCGCAACTGCTGAGTGGTTGGTAAAAGCCGAGCAGCGCTTGTGGCAGGCCGGAGAGCGTAACTGTGTGGTCAGATTTTCCGGCATATACGGCCCCGGTCGCGACTGGTTGTTGAGGCGGGCGGCCGCCGGAGAGGCGATCCAGCGCGATCCGCCCAGCTACACCAATCGCATCCATCAGGACGATTGCGTCGCGGTGCTGTTGTTTCTGATTGGCAAAATGCTGGATGGAACCAAACTCGACCCGTGTTATGTGGCCAGCGACAACGATCCGGCGCCGTTGTGGGACGTCATGACCTGGATCGCGGCGCAATTCGGCTATCCGCCGCCGCAGGCTTTGCCGCCGGTGACAGGCGCGCCGCAAAACAAGCGCTGCAGTAACGCTCGGCTCAATGCCTTGGGCTATCGCTGGCTCTATCCGAGTTACAAGGACGGTTATTTGTCGCCGTATTCCGCTTGAATCGATTGCCTTTGTCGCTTGTTGGCAGTGACGGTTTTCGCCGTCGGCGATACCGTTGCGGTGGCGAGAAAATTGGGTACACCCTTCTCGCCGCTGAGCCTGAAGTCTTCGCGCAGGCAAGCCAGCGCGCTAGTTCGATCTAGCTGCATAGGGCCAATCATCACCTGGTAGGTCAGTTCGAACAAACGCTTCAACGCTATTTGCCAGGTACTGCCGCTCAGCGCATAAAGGTGTTCGCTGAATTGCATGAACCGGGCAAACGGCCGGTCGGCTAAAATCAGCGGCAAGGTGTGGGCGAAGCGGCCGGAGTTGCCGATCAAATCCCAGAAGCGGGCAAAGCGGCCGATACCTTGCATCGCGGCGAAACTGAATGTGCTGCTGCTGAGCAAGGTGTAAGGCGGATTCGGATCGTAACGTAAATCGAACGCTTGGGTGTGGCGGTTGATCGGCGCGCCGCGCAGCCGTTTCAGGATGCCGACCTGGATTTCCTGCGGCTGCAAGGCCACCAACGCATCGAAGCTGTTACCGAAATTTGCCAGCGTGTCGCCGGGCAGGCCGGCGATCAGATCGGCGTGAATGTGGGCGTGTGAATGCTGCCGGAGCCAAGCCAGATTGGCTTTGGTTTTCTCGTTATCCTGCCTGCGGCTGATTAACTGTTGCACGGCCGGATCGAAACTTTGTACGCCGATTTCGAATTGCAACACCCCTGGCGGAAAGCGGGCAATGGCGGCTTTCAAGCGCTCCGGTAAATTGTCCGGGATGACTTCGAAATGCAAATAAAGGTCGCTGCTCAGCCGTTCCAGAAAAAACTCCAGAATCGCCACGCTGGTATCGGTCTTCAAATTGAAAGTGCGGTCGATGAATTTAAAATTGCGGGCGCCGCGGCGATGCAATTCAGACATGCTGGTTAAAAAAGCTTCCAGCGCAAACGGCTTCGCGGTCAGGTCGAGCGAGGACAGGCAGAACTCGCATTTGAACGGGCAGCCGCGCGAGGCCTCGACATAAACGATGCGCTGGCGGATATCCGTATCGCTGTAATAAGGGTAGGGCGATGCCAGGTTTTGCAAGGCCACGGTTTGGCCGGCGATGATTTTGGCCGGCGGCTCGTTGCCGGCCAGCAGTTGGCGGCATAAGTCCGGGAAACTGACTTCGCCGTAGCCGGTGACGATGTAATCCGCCAACTCCGCCCAGGCCGGTAAGTCGGGCGGATGGCTGACTTCCGGACCGCCGGCTACCAAAACGATCTGCGGTGCGACCTGCTTCAAAATCGCCGCAATCGCGCCGACTTCCGCCACATTCCAGATATAGACGCCAAACCCGATAATTCGCGGCTGCTGCGCCAGCAATTTTTCGACGATTTCCAGCGGGCGCTGCTGAATGCCGGATTCGAGTAGCGCCGTGCGTACCTGCAATTCGCCCATATTGGCGTAAAGGTAGCGCAAGCCAAACGCGCTGTGGATGTAACGGGCGTTCAGAGTGGTGATGACGATATCGGGCATGTTCGGTCGGGTTTACTGGTCTGTAGCTGGGCGGGCTGCGAGCATAACATCGATTGTCGGGCACGATAAACCGTGACCGGGTGCGGTTGCCGCTTGAAATATTCCGCATCGACTGCCATTAAGTGGGGGCCGGAGCCTATACCGGCCTGATAAAATGCCAGCGGGACGTGTCCCCAATTCGAACCCAGTTTGTATCGCCATGAAAAAATTACTGAATCAAAGTTTCTTAACCAATTTCATCTCTTTGTTGATTATCGCTGCCGGCTACCTCAGCCCTTATTACGCGGAGACCTTGAAGGCCATCGGCTTCTTTGCGTTTTCCGGCGCGATTACCAACTGGCTGGCAATCCACATGCTGTTCGAGAAAGTGCCGTTTTTGTACGGTTCCGGCATCATTCCGGCCCGGTTCGAGGAGTTTAAAGCCTCGATCAAGGCCTTGATGATGGAGCAATTTTTCACCGTGGAAAATATCGAGCAATTCATCGAAACCGAAGAACGGCAGGGTGGCAGCATTCTGAATGTGGAACCGCTGCTGGGGGCGGTCGACTACGACAAGGTGTACGAAGGCCTGGTCAGCTCGATCATGGCTTCGTCGTTCGGCGGGATGTTGCTGATGATGGGCGGCGAGCAGGCCTTGCTGCCGCTGAAGGAACCGTTTTGCGAAAAAATGCAGCACACGCTGCGAGAGATGGTCGATTCGGATACTTTCAAATCAGCGCTGCAAAACGGCCTGAACGCGCACAAAATCGGCGAAGACCTGACCGGCAAAATCGAAGCGGTGATCGACAAGCGCCTCGCCGAGTTGACGCCGCAGCTGGTGAAAGAAATGGTGCAATCCATCATCAAAAAGCACCTGGGCTGGCTGGTGGTGTGGGGCGGGGTATTCGGCGGCCTGCTGGGCGCATTGTTCGGATTTGCCTGAGCATGACCAGCGTCGAATTGGTTTACGAAAGCCACGGCCAACCGGCCGGGACTCCGCTGATCATCGTGCATGGCTTCTTGGCGGCGGCGCGCAATTGGCGCACCGTCGCCAAGCGCCTGGCCGCCAAGCGCCATGTTTATGTGCTGGATATGCGCAACCACGGCAGCTCGCCGCAGGCTGAGAATCTGGACTACCCGAGCATGGCCGGCGATTTGATCGCCTTTATGGATCGGCATGGCATCGCCGCCGCCGATTTGCTCGGTCACAGCATGGGCGGCAAGGCGGTGATGTGGTTGGCTTTGCAGTATCCCCAGCGCGTTGCCAACCTGATCGTTGCCGATATTGCTCCGGTCAGTTACCAGCACAGCTTCGATGCGTTGATCGACGCGTTGGGCAGCTTGCCGGTAGATAGTATCGGCAACCGCAAGCAAGCGGAGGAAGCCCTGGCCGACGCGATTCCGGATCTGGCCTACCGCCAGTTCTTGCTGCAAAACCTGTTGTTAAAGGACGGCCAGTACTACTGGCGGATCGACTTGGATATCATGCGGCGCAACGCCCACCATATCGTCGGTTTTCCCGACGCCGATACCGCTGCGTTTGCCGGGCCGGTCTTGTTTATCGGCGGCGAGCGCTCGAAATACATCGACGAGCAGGCCGTGTACCAAGCATTTCCCGCCGCCAGGATCAGCACCATCCCGGATACCGGGCACTGGCTGTATGTCGAAGCGCCCGAAACCTTCTGCCGGTTGGTGGAGGATTGGTTGTCGGGTAAGCGCTAACAGCTTGATTTTTTAGGGTTTAGAACCTTGGTACACTAGCCTGCTCCCGGATAGCGGCTATCATCCGGCATGCCTCGAAGCTAGAGCATTGCGGAGTAATGATATGTCCAACCATTCCTGTCGGCAGTCGCCGAACCGAAAAAACCACCGGCTTGCGCTTTCTCTGGACGATTTTATCGCGTCGCAAACGGAAGCGGCGCTCAGCGATTATCTGTCGCTGTCGTTTAGCAGCGAAGGCGACTTCACCAAAATCAGCATAACTACCGTCGGTCCGGAACCCGTTACCTACTCGGCGCTGGTGCCGGCCGCGATGACCCCGGATTGGCAGACCCTGGTGTTTGTGGCGCAACCGTTTAAATTGGGCGAGTTAAGCGATTTCAGTTCGGTGGCCGAGAAACGAAAAGCTTGTGTTAGAATCGCGCGGCTTGCGCCGATTTGGCTGACGCTGCGCACCAAAGGCGGGCAACGCCGGCGCAGAGGCGGCTCCAATGCCGATGGCGCATAACTCTAGCCATCCCTTTTCATAACTATTTATTCGAAACGCTCATGAGTAAACCAAAAAAAGTCGCAATTCTTACCGCTGGCGGTTTGGCGCCATGTCTGAACTCTGCTATCGGCAGCTTGATTGAACGTTACACGGAAATCGATCCGAGTATCGAAATCATCTGCTACCGCGGCGGCTACAAAGGCCTGTTGCTGGGAGATTCATACCCTGTCACCGCGGAAGTGCGTCAAAAAGCCGGTTTACTGCAACGTTTCGGCGGTTCCGTGATCGGCAATAGCCGGGTCAAACTGACGAATGTCAAAGACTGCGTCAAACGCGGATTGGTTAAAGAAGGCGAAGACCCGCAAAAAGTCGCGGCCGACCAGTTGATCAAGGATGGCGTCGACATTCTGCACACCATCGGCGGCGACGACACCAATACCGCCGCGGCGGATCTGGCGGCATTTTTGGCGAAGAACAACTATGGTCTGACCGTGATCGGTTTGCCGAAAACCGTCGACAACGACGTGTTCCCGATCAAGCAATCGCTGGGTGCCTGGACTGCCGCCGAGCAAGGCGCGCGCTACTTCATGAACGTGGTGGCCGAGAACAACGCCAACCCGCGCATGCTGATCGTCCACGAAGTCATGGGCCGCAACTGCGGCTGGTTGACCGCTGCTACCGCCCAGGAATACCGCAAACTGCTGGATAAAGCCGACTGGCTGCCGGAATTGGGCTTGAGCCGCGAGTCTTACGAAGTCCATGCCGTTTTCGTCCCGGAAATGGCGATCGATCTGGAAGCCGAAGCCAAGCGTCTGCGCGAGGTGATGGACAAAGTCGATTGCGTCAACATCTTCGTTTCCGAAGGTGCCGGCGTCGAGTCTATCGTCGCCGAAATGCAGGCCAAAGGTCAGGAAGTGCCGCGCGACGCCTTCGGCCACATCAAACTGGATGCGGTCAACCCCGGCAAATGGTTCGGTGAGCAATTCTCGCAAATGGTCGGCGCCGAAAAAACTCTGGTGCAAAAATCCGGTTACTTTGCCCGCGCTGCGGCATCCAACGTCGACGACATGCGCTTGATCAAATCCTGCGCCGACTTGGCGGTCGAATGCGCCTTCCGCCGTGAATCCGGCGTGATCGGCCATGACGAAGACAACGGCAACGTGCTGCGGGCGATCGAATTCCCGCGCATCAAAGGCGGCAAGCCGTTCAATATCGATGCCGACTGGTTCAACAAAATGCTGGGCGAGATCGGCCAGCCCAAAGGCGGCAAGGTCGACGTTAGCCACTAAGTCGTTTTCGCCTTAGAAGAACGGCAGGGGCGGTTTAACCGCCCCTTTTTGTTTGGGAAAGGCGAATAGATTCGCCTCTATCAACAATTCACAAACCCAAATCGGTCAACCCGGCGTGATCGTCGGGACGGCGGCCCAGCGGCCAGTGAAACAGGCGCTCGTTGTCTGTGATCGGCAAATCGTTGATGCTGGCAAAGCGGCGCTGCATCAGGCCAAATTCGTTAAATTCCCAATTTTCGTTGCCGTAACTACGGAACCAGTTGCCGGCGTCGTCGCGCCATTCGTACGCAAACCGAACCGCGATGCGGTTATCGCTGAAGGCCCACAATTCCTTGATTAACCGGTAATCCAGTTCCTTGGCCCATTTGCGTTGCAAAAATTCTTTGATCTGTTGCCGGCCCACCGGAAACTCGGCGCGATTGCGCCAGCGGCTGTGTTCGGTATAGACCTGCACGACCCGATCAGGATCGCGGCTGTTCCAGGCGTCTTCGGCCATCCGCACTTTTTGCGCGGCGGTTTCGGCGGTAAACGGGGGAAGGGGTGGTTTGGTTTCCATAGTGCGCTCCCGAAAGATGAGGATTGTGTAGACAGGTTTGTCTACATGGCCATGGTAGCAATAGTAGACAGAGTTGTCTACAATCGAGCCATGGCCATGGATTCATCGAAAACCGCTTCCGACTTACCCGCGCGCGAGCGAATTTTACTGGCGGCGCACGACTTGTTTTACCGCGAAGGTATTCGCGCCACTGGCGTCGATAAAGTGATCGCCGAGTCGGGCGTTACCAAAGTCACGTTCTACCGCCACTTTCCGAGCAAGAACGCTTTGATTCGGGCGTTTCTGGATTACCGGCACCGGATCTGGATGGAATGGTTTGCCGACGCGATCCGGCGCCATGGCGGCTATGCGGGAAGCGGGCTATTGCCGCTGGTCGAGGTGATGGCGGAATGGTTCCGCAAGCCGATTTACCGCGGCTGCGCATTTATCAATAGCGTTGCCGAACTGGGCGGCGCGTTGCCGGATGTCGTCGAGATTTGCCATAGCCATAAGCAGGACATGGCGATGGCGATTCGGGAATTGCTGGTTGATACGCCTCAGCGCGATGCGCTGGCGCAAGCGGCGGCGGTCGCGATAGACGGCGCTATCGTCCGCGCCCAGACCGAAGCCCGGGACGCGGATGCCAAACAGTCGTTGGATAGTTTGGCCTTGCTGTTGTCGGCATTGCAGACGACGTCAACGGCGGCGGCCGAAGCGGCGCAGCAGTAACTTTTCCAGACCGACGATGGCGTAAATCGCCAGGCTGACCGCCAAAATCAATAGCCATTCGTCCTGGCCGATCGCCGCGCTGCCGAACAATTGCTGCATGACCGGCCAGTAAGTGAACAATAACTGCAGGGCGATCATGGCGCTGACGCCGACCAAGACCCAGGGATTGGAAAATACGCCGACTTTAAACATCGAATAACGTAAAGAACGGCAATTGAACAAATAAAACAATTCGCCGAATACGAACACGTTTACCGAGACCGTACGGGCTTTGGCCAGGGTTGCTTGCTGCGTCAATTCCCATTCGAACAAGCCGAAGGCGCCGGCCAGCAACAGCACGCCGACCAAGCAAATCCGGAACAGCAAGTGCCGGGTCAGGATCGGCTGCTCCGGGTTGCGCGGCTGACGCTGCATCAAGCCCGGTTCCTTGGGTTCGAAGGCCAGCATCAAGCCTAACAGTACTGCCGTGGTCATGTTGATCCACAAAATCTGCAGCGGCGTGATCGGTAATGCCACGTTGGCGAATACTGCCGCAGTGATGACCAGGCCTTCGCCGAGATTGGTCGGCAGGGTCCAGGCGATGAACTTCACCAAATTGTCGAATACGCCGCGGCCTTCTTCGACGGCGGCTTCTATCGTCGCGAAATGGTCGTCGGTCAGCACCATCGCTGCCGCTTCCTTGGCGACTTCGGTGCCGCCCAGCCCCATTGCCACGCCGATGTTGGCCTGACGCAAGGCCGGCGCGTCGTTGACGCCGTCTCCGGTCATTGCCACGACGTGGCCCTTGGCTTGTAAGGCGCGGACCAGAAGCAGTTTTTGCTCGGGGGCGATGCGGGCATACACGTTGCAGTGTTCTACTTGCTGCAGATAGTCGGCTTCGGCGAAATTTTCCAATTCGCTGCCGGTAATGGCCTTTTCGCTGTGGCGCATGCCGAGTTGTTTGGCGATTGCCAAAGCTGTGACCGGGTGGTCGCCGGTGATCATTTTTACGGCGATGCCGGCCCGGTAGCAGGCGGCTATCGCCCGGGCCGCTTCCGGCCGCGGCGGATCCATCATCGCTTGCAGGCCGAGAAACGTCAGGCCGCTGCGGACTTCGCTGTGAGCGACGGCATCGTCGCCGTGGTCGGTGCGGGCGAAAGCCAGCACGCGCAGCCCTTGCGCGGCCAGGATCTCGACCTGGCGTTGTAGTTGGTGTTTGTCGAGCGGAACCGGTTGCAAATCGGCGGAAAACCCAAGGTCGCAACGGTCGAGCAAGCTTTCCAGCGAGCCTTTCAAGTAAACGTGGCGTTCGTCCTGCGCCAGATTATGGTGCAGTGTCGCCATGAACTGGTATTGCGACTCGAACGGAATGGCGTCCAGCCGCGGGTGGCCGTTGCTGACGCTGGCGTGGTGCAAACCGGCCTTATGGGCGGATACCAGCAATGCCGCCTCGGTCGGGTCGCCTTCGATTCGCCAGTTATCGACGTCGGCGATCAAACGGGCATCGTTGCACAGCAGGCCGGCTTTCAGGCATTCGAGCAGCGCCGGTTTTTGTTGCAGATCGACCGGTTGGCCGGCCGCGTGAAATTCGCCGTCCGGCGTGTAGCCGCTGCCGCTGACGGCGAACTGCTCGCCGCCGGCATAAACGAATTGCACCGTCATCTGGTTTTGGGTCAGCGTGCCGGTTTTGTCCGAACAAATCACCGTGGTGCTGCCCAAGGTTTCCACGGCGGGCAGTTTGCGGATGATCGCGTTGCGCTTGGCCATGCGCGAGACGCCGATCGCCAGCGTGATGGTCAGCGCCGCCGGCAAGCCCTCCGGAATCGCGCCGACCGCCAATGCCACGGAGGCCATGAACATATCCAGCGCGCTTTGGCCACGCCAAACGCCGACGGCAAATGTCAGTGCCGCGCAGGCGACGATGACCCACAACAGCAATTGGCTGAATTGGCTCATTTTCCGGGTCAGCGGCGTTTCCAACGGTTCGGTCCCTGCGATCAAACGGTTGATGCGGCCGATTTCGGTGTCGTCGCCGGTGCCGACTACCACAGCCAAGGCGCTGCCGTAACTGACCAGCGTTGACGAATAAGCCATATTGGCGCGGTCGGCCAGTAAGGTCGCGGCGGATAAGGTCTGGGCCTGTTTTTGGGCTGGGACGGACTCGCCGGTCAACGCCGCTTCGTCTATTTTCAATTCCCGGGTTTGCAGCAGTCGCAAATCGGCCGGGACTTTGTCGCCGGATTGCAGATAAACCAGATCGCCGGGAACCAGGTCGGCGGCGGCTATTGTCCGACGTTGGCCGTCGCGCAGCACGTTGGCGCTGACGTTCAGGGTTTGGGCGAGGGCATTGATCGCTTTCAGCGCGTTGGCTTCCTGGATGAAGCCGATGATGGCGTTGACCAGCACTACGCCGAATATGACGCTGCTGTCGGCCCATTCTTCCAGGAAGGCGGTGGTGGCGGCGGAAAACAGCAGAATGTAGATCAGCGGTTGGTGGAATTGGCTGAGCAGTAAGCGCAACGGACCCTTGCCGCGCGGCGGCGTCAGGCGGTTGGGGCCGGCTTGTTCCAGTCTGGACTGGGCGGTTTGGCTGGACAGGCCGGCGCCGAGTTGCACGTCCAATTGCGACAGTAACTGCTCCGGCGCCAGGTTGTGCCAAAGGGTTTGCGGATTTTGCTTCATGGTCTCAGAAAAACGGTTGTGGCAGAGGGGCTGTGCGCGGTTTTTCGGCGCCGATTCGGGCCGGCATGCGCTTCGGATTGACAATCGTCATCTTCTGCTTGTTCCTTGTTGGTTATGGGGTTATAGTCCGTAACCGAGGCCTGTGGCCTTATTCTAAATTAAAATAAAAACAAATAGTTGGAGGTAGTTATGGGCGGAGTTATCGAACTGGTGGTTTTGATGCTGATTATTGCCATCTTCGCGTTCGCACCGTTAGGGTATTTCATTTATATGTACACAATGAAAAACGGCGAGCCGTTCGGCGACATTGAGCCGCACGGCGACAGCGAATCGCCGGTGTTGAACGCGGTGGCCAAAGCGATTGACGCGCTCAAAGGCAAACTTGGCAAAAGCTGAGTCGCCAACGTGATCGGTAAAAGCCGGGCTTATCCCGGCTTTTTTATGCGTGTCCGCCGGCCGTATCGCCGCAGGTTGGGCAACTCGGGTTTTTCTTTAACCGCATCGTGCGCCATTCCATACTCAGGCCGTCCAGCATCAATAAGCGTCCGGTCAACGGATCGCCGATTCCGGTCAGCAATTTTATCGTCTCTAGCGCCTGCATGCTGCCGACGATGCCGGTGATCGGGGCGACCACGCCGTTCCTGGCGCAATTTTGCAACTCTTCGCCGTCGCTTTGGTACAGGCAGTTGTAGCACGGGCTTTGGTTGCGGCCGGGCGTGAACACGCTGATTTGGCCCTCGAAACGGATCGCGGCGCCGGATACCAACGGGGTCCGTTGTTCTACGCAGGCTTGGTTGATGGCGAAACGGGTGGCGAAATTGTCGCTGCAATCCAGCACCACGTCGGCTAATTCGACTTCGTGCCGCAATTCGGCGCCGGCTAGCCTTTGCTTGCGCGCCACCACAGCCACCTCCGGATTAATTTTTTCCAGCGTCTGCCGGGTTGAAATTACTTTATCCAACCCTATATCGGCTGTGTCGTGGGCTATTTGCCGCTGCAAATTACTCAGGTCCACTTGATCGTCGTCGTACAAGGTAATGCTGCCGACACCGGCAGCGGCGAGATACATCGAGGCCGGCGAACCCAAGCCGCCGGCACCGACGATCAGGATTTTGGCGTCCAGCAGTTTTTGCTGACCGGTGATGTCGATTTGCGGCAGCATGATCTGCCGGCTGTAGCGGAGCAGTTGTTCGTCGTTCATAACGCGGATAGTGGTGGCTAGGCCGCAGATGATGCCAAAGAGCTTGACAGAGTGCAAAACCCGGATATTATTAGCACTCGTTATTGGAGAGTGCTAATAAATTGCAAGTTGTTTAAAAAACGCGTAGTCCGCTCTGGAGCGGACGGCTTTTTAAAAAGCTTATCAGTTTTAACCTTTAACTTTATTAATCGAGGAGACATTGATGAAAATTCGTCCGTTACATGACCGTGTAGTCGTAAAACGTGTTGAGGAAGAGACCAAAACCGCTGGCGGTATCGTGCTGCCGGGTTCTGCCGCCGAAAAACCGAGCGAAGGTGAAGTGCTGGCTGTTGGCTCAGGCAAACCGTTAGACAACGGCCAAGTACGTCCTATGGCAGTCAAAGTCGGTGACAAAGTATTGTTCGGTAAATATTCCGGCACCGAAGTTAAAGTCGATGGCGAGCAATATATCGTCATGCGCGAAGAAGACATCATGGGCATCTTGGGCTAAGCCCTATTCACCTCATTTATCTTTTTCAATCTCTTTAAATATTTAGGAATTAAAAAATGGCAGCAAAAGACGTGAAATTCGGTGGCGACGCTCGTGCTTTGATGGTAGCCGGTGTCAACATTCTGGCGAACGCGGTTAAGGTAACCCTGGGCCCTAAAGGCCGTAACGCCGTGCTGGACAAAAGTTTCGGCGCACCGACCATCACCAAAGACGGTGTGTCTGTTGCGAAAGAAATCGAATTGAAAGACAAATTCGAAAACATGGGCGCGCAAATGGTTAAAGAAGTGGCGTCCAAAACTTCAGACGTGGCCGGTGACGGTACCACCACTGCAACCGTGCTGGCGCAAGCCATCGTCAACGAAGGCCTGAAATCAGTCGCAGCGGGCATGAACCCGATGGACCTGAAACGCGGTATCGATCTGGCGGTAACTAAAGCGGTTGCAGCCATCGAAGAGGCCTCTATTCCGTGCAGCGACAGCAAAGCCATCGCTCAAGTTGGTACTATTTCAGCTAACTCCGATGCATCTGTCGGCGACATCATCGCCGAAGCGATGGAAAAAGTCGGTAAAGAAGGCGTCATCACCGTTGAAGAAGGCACCGGTCTGGATAATGATTTGGACGTCGTCGAAGGTATGCAATTCGACCGCGGCTATTTGTCACCATACTTCATCAACAAACAAGAAAGCATGAGCGTCGAATTGGACGATCCTTTCGTGTTGCTGTACGACAAAAAAATCTCCAACATCCGCGAAATGTTGCCGATTCTGGAAGGCGTGGCCAAATCCGGTCGCTCTTTGTTGATCATCGCTGAAGACGTCGAAGGCGAAGCTTTGGCTACTCTGGTGGTCAACAACATGCGCGGTATCGTTAAAGTGGCTGCGGTTAAAGCCCCAGGCTTCGGCGATCGTCGTAAAGCCATGCTGGAAGACATTGCTGTACTGACCGGCGGTGTGGTGATTTCTGAAGAAGTCGGTCTGTCTCTGGAAAAAGCCGACATCAGCCAATTGGGTACTGCAAAACGCGTCCAAATCAACAAAGAAAACACCACCATCATCGATGGCGCTGGTAACGAAGACCAAATCAAAGGCCGTGTTGCGCAAATCCGCGCTCAAGCCGACGAAGCGACTTCCGATTACGACCGTGAAAAACTGCAAGAACGTCTGGCCAAACTGGCTGGCGGTGTTGCGGTCATCAAAGTCGGCGCCGCAACCGAAGTGGAAATGAAAGAGAAAAAAGCCCGCGTCGAAGACGCCCTGCATTCAACTCGCGCTGCGGTTGAAGAAGGTGTGGTGGCCGGCGGCGGTACTGCGCTGATCCGTGCCCTGTCTGCTCTGGAAGGCCTGAAAGGCATCAACCACGACCAAGACGTCGGTATCAGCATCCTGCGCCGCGCGATGGAAGAGCCTTTGCGTCAAATCGTCAGCAATGCCGGCGATGAAGCCTCGGTCGTTCTGAACGAAGTCAAAAAAGGCAGTGGCAACTTTGGTTACAACGCTGCAACCGGCGAATACGGCGACATGATCGCGATGGGTATTCTGGATCCGGCGAAAGTGACTCGTTCAGCGCTGCAAAACGCCGCTTCCGTTGCCGGTCTGATGATCACCACCGAAGTGATGATCGCTGACGCACCTAGCGACAACAAAGGCCCTGCAATGCCTGATATGGGCGGCATGGGCGGCATGGGCGGCATGATGTAATTCATCCCAGCTTTGGCCAGAAACCCCGGTCTCCGTAAGGAACCGGGGTTTTTTTATGCTTGCAGTCTGCGGGCGAATTGAATTCCAGATCGGCCGAAATTAAACTGAGCTTTCCAATCGACTTGAGCCGGACGGCGCAATAGCGGATTTAACCATGGCTGCTGACTGTAAAATATTGATAGCCGACGACAACGAAACCAATCTTTGGCTGCTTTGCGAGCAATTGTCGCAATGGACTCAGGATGTGATGTTGGCCGGCGACGGCCGCCAGGCGTGGAGTTTATTGGCGCAGCACCGATTTAGCCTGCTATTTCTGGATTTGAATATGCCGTTTCTGAGCGGCTTCGATTTAATCAGCCGGTTGCGCTCCCAGTCAGGTCCGAACTGCCAGACGCCGGCCGTTGCCGTCACTGCCCATGCGCAGGAAAGTCAGCGTATACAGGCATTGGCGGTCGGATTTGACGATTATCTGGTCAAGCCGATCCGTTTGGCGCGGCTGCAGGAAATCTTAGAACGGTGGCAAGCGGAAGACGTTGGTGTGGACTATTACGCCCGGCAATTGTTGGGCAAAACCCGTGATAACAAGCCGCTCAGCCAAATGTTGATCGGCAAGTTATTTGCCGAATTGCCGGTCCAATTGGCCGATATCGAACGCCTTTTAGGTGAATCGGCTAATCAGCAAGCGTGGGAAATTGTGCATAAATTGCACGGTACCTTTTGTTTTTTCGATTTTGCCGATTGTCGGACCGTGACCGAAAGTCTGGAGCAGGCCTTGCTGTCCAACCAATTGGCACAGGCCGACCAGCATTTCGAGGCGTTGAAGCAAAAATCGGTGTGGTTGTTGAATAATCAGGCTGCGGTATTGCAATCGTTGGCCGCCGGTTAAACGGCGGCTGCTACAGCTCTGGCGGCGGAATAAACGGGCGAAACAGTTACGGGTTATTTCAATTCGTCCAACAAGGCCTGCGCCACCTGCTGTTGTTGCTTGGAACCTTTGGCTAGCACGTCTTCGGCAATCGTTTTTGCCGCGTCCAAATCGCCCATGTCGATATAGGCCTTTGCCAAGTCGATTTTGGTTTCGTACTCGTCCATGTCGGTCAGATCGGATACGCCGACTTCGAATTTGTCGTCGCTGCCGGAGCTGATAATCGGCGCGTCGAAATCGAATTCGAAATTAAAATCGTCTATTGCGTCGGATTTAGCCGTGTCACTGGTTTCGGCCGGTTTCGGACTCAGACTGTCGAAGTCGGAGAAGTCGAATGTTTCCAGTTTTAATTCCGATTCCAGATTCAGCGGCGAATCGGCTTTGTGGGCAGTGCTTGCCAACTCGGCAGCCGCTAGGTCTGCATCGAAATTAAAATCGAAGCTTTCGATATCCGCTACAACCGGCTCCGCTGCTGCTGGTTCAGCTTGCGTCACTTCCGTAACCACGTCGCTGAAATCGAAACCTTCAATCTCCAGCGTCGATTCCTCGGCAGATGCCAGTCCATTGTCGGCAACCTGCTCGGACTTAGCTGTTTTTGGCGCTTCCAGCTCGAAATTAAAATCGAAGCTATCGATGCTGGCGTTTGCAACGGACGAGCTGTCTGCGGTTTGCGGCTCGTCGTCGGCAATGCTGGAGAATTCTATGGTCTCCAGCGCAAGGTCGTCGCTGACGGCGGCGGATTGGGGTTTCTCGTCCACTCCCGGCGCGGCGAAATCTAAATTGAAATCAAAGGATTCGATATGTTTATCGTCGACAGTCGGTTCGTCCCGATCCGCAGGGGCGGCGTGGTCAAGGGATACGCTTTTCAGGTCCGGCGTTTTGGATTTCGCGCCGCTGTCGAATTCGCCTAAATCGAAATCCAGGCCGTTATCGTCCAGTTCCAGGTTTTTATCGAGATCCAGGTCCAGATCCGCCAATTCGTTATCCAGTAGCGCGAACACCGAGTCATCTTCCAGAGTGGCCGTTTCGGCTTCGGTCGAGGGGGCTGTAACGAAGGTGGGCTCGAATGATTCGTTGACCGCAACTGCCGCAACAGCTGCGCTGGAATGGTCGGCTTCGGCAGCGAATAGGGGCGAGTCCGCCGCAATTTCTTTGGCCATGTCCGCGATTTTTTTCCAGAACGGCTTGTCGGCTTTTTTGCCGGCGTCGGCCAGCTCTCTGGCGTAAGCGCAGAAAGCGTCTTTATTTTCGCTGGCGTAAAAGATTTCCAGTAGTTTCAGTTTGCATTCGTCGCGGTTCGGCTGTTCCTGAATCGCATGCCGGATCAGTTCTTCAGCTTGTTGGTAGCGGCCGTATGCCAGATAAACGTCGGCTTCCGAGATTGGGTCGACTTCGTTTTGGTCGGTGTCGAACGCGTCGAAATCGCTCGGCGTGAAATCGCTGATAAACGAACTTTCCCCGACAGTACCGACGTCATATTCTGACGTGTTGCTGATGTCCATGATCGGCACCGAGAGACTGCTTTCAGAATCCGGCATTTGGATTTGGCTGGCCGAAGCAAACATGCTTTCGGTGTTGATGCGTTCGTCTATGTTCCGCTTGCGCCAGAGTAACCAGCCCAGTAATCCGAGCACGCCGCTGCCCAGGCCGCCGATGACCCAATAGTAAGCATCGGACGAAAATAGCCCTTCCTCTTCGGCAGCCGGAGCCGGAGCCGGCGGCGCCACTTTTATTACCGGTTTCGGCGCTGGTGGCGGAGCCGGCTGTGGCGCAGGTTGTTCCGCTGTTGGTGCTGGAGCTGGAGCAGGGGTTGGCGCTTGCGTCTGGCTGGGTTCCGCTTTTGCTGGTGGCGTTACCGCAGGCGCTGTCTGAGCCGGAGCCGGAGCCGGAGCTGGCGACGGCACAGTTTCGGCTTGCGCTGGTGTTTGTTTATTGTTTTGTAGCGACGCGAGTTGCTGGTCTTTTAAAGCCAGCAACTGCTGCATCATGTTCAGCTGTTGTTCCAGCTTTTCGATGCGGGCTTGCAGTTCGAGATCTTTGCCGTCGCCGGAGGCTTCTGCTGCGCTTTCCGCGCCGGCATGCGGGGCCGTCGAATGCGAGCCGGATTTGGCTTTCTCGCCAATAGCGGTATTGGTGCCAAGTTTTGCTTCCGACGGGGCGATCAGCTCCAACGGTTTGGCGACTTTTTCTGTCGCTGCCGGTTCGGTCTTTGCCTGTTTGGCCGCTGGTTTGGACTCTGCCCGCAGCGGTTGTTGGCCCGGCTCCAGGTTCGGGATTTTTAACAGGGCGCCTTCTTTCAGCGAGTTGATGTTGCCGTTATTGAATGCCTCGGGATTGGCTCTATGCAATGCATTCAGCATTTGATACGTCGGCACATTGCGTTCTTGGCCTAGTCGAGCGGCGACACTCCATAACGTGTCGGTTTTTTGTATGGGACCGTATTCGCCGTCGGTAGCAATTTGCTGATTGGCGCTATCACCCGGCTCCGCTGCGACCGCTCGCCGCGGTGCGGTGCGGCTCTTCCGGGCAGGGCGGGGGGGTATTTCAAGCGGTTCCTCGGAATAACTCGGACTTTGGACGACCGGGATCGTGGCTTTGTTGTAGGCGGTGGGCGGGTCTATCAGCAGCGTGAATTCGCGGGTCATGCTGCCTTGCGGCCAGGTGACTTCCAACAGGAAGTCCAGAAACGGCTCGGTCAACACTTCCCGCGAAGTGATTTTGACAAGGATGGAGCCGTTGGCCTGAACGACAGGCTCGAACCTGATTTTCGACAGAAAATAATTCCAGACTACGCCCGCTTGGTCGAACTTCTCCGGCGGCGCCAAGCGAACCGACACGTCGGACGGATTTTCGCTCGGGTCGACGGTCAGTTTAATTTCGGCATTGAGGTGTTGATTCAGCGCGGAATGCAATTGTATTTCGCCGATGCCGAGCGGCAGGGCGTTAACCGGTGCCAGTAGCGAGACAACCGCTAAAGCTTTAGTTAAATTGCTCACATTGCTTTCCTTCACTGGTGACACCTCGGTGCGACGACCTCACAAAAAACAGAGCTAAGCTTAGACTAGATGTGGCTTTTTACCAGCAGTTCGGCAATCTGCACACTGTTAAGCGCGGCACCCTTTCTGACGTTATCGCTGACTACCCACAGATCGATTCCGCTTGGATGCGAGATATCTTCGCGGATCCTGCCGACGAAGACGTCGTCGTGGCCGGAGGACTCCGTTACTGCAGTCGGATAGCCGCCGTTTTCTCGTTCGTCCAGCAAGGTGACGCCCGGCGCATGGCTCAGCAATTCGCGCACGCGTGCCGCGGATATTTTCTGTTTGGTCTCGATATGTACCGCTTCGGAGTGACCGAAAAATACCGGCACCCGCACTGCGGTAGGATTAACCAGGATATCGGCATCGCCCAGGATTTTTCGAGTTTCCCAGACCATTTTCATTTCTTCCTTGGTGTAGCCGTTGTCCATGAACACGTCGATTTGCGGCAATACGTTGAAGGCGATCTGTTTCGGATAAACGCTGGGCGAAACCGGTTTCGCATTTAACAAATTGGCGGTTTGCGTCGCCAGTTCTTCGATCGCTTCCTTGCCGGTGCCGGATACGGCCTGGTAAGTGGCGACGTTGATGCGGCTGATGCCGACTGCATCGTAAATCGGTTTCAAGGCCACCAGCATCTGAATGGTGGAGCAATTCGGGTTGGCGATGATGCCGCGGTTCTTGTAGTCGGCGACTTTTTCCGGATTGACTTCCGGTACCACCAGCGGGATGTCGTCGTCGTAGCGAAATTGCGAGGTGTTGTCGATCACGACGCAGCCGGCCGCCGCGGCTTTCGGTGCGTATTCGGCCGATACCGAGGCACCGGGCGAGAACAGGCCGATCTGGACTTTGGAAAAATCGAATGTAGCCAAATCTTCAACGACCAGCGAGCCGTCTTTAAATGGAATGCGTTTGCCCGCCGAACGTTCGCTGGCCAGCGCATACACTTTGCCGACCGGGAAATTGCGCTCTTCCAGAATGGAAATCATGGTTTCGCCGACCGCGCCGGTGGCGCCGACGACCGCTACATCGTAGGTTTTAGACATCGTGGATTATCCTTGTAAAGCTTTGAGAACGGCGTCGCCCATGCCGGACGTAGTGACTTGGGTCATGCCGTCGGAGTAAATATCGGCGGTGCGCACGTTGGAATCCAGCGCCGCATTGACCGCCGCTTCGATGCGTTCGGCCGCTTCGGGTTGGTTGAAGGTGTATCTGAGCATCATCGCCACCGACAAAATCGTCGCCAGCGGATTGGCGATGCCTTGGCCGGCGATGTCCGGCGCCGAACCGTGGATCGGTTCGTACATGCCCTTGGCATTGGCGTCCAGCGAAGCCGACGGCAGCATGCCGATCGAACCGGTCAGCATCGCCGCAACGTCGGACAAGATATCGCCGAACATATTGGTCGTAACGATGACATCGAATTGTTTCGGTGCCCGCACCAACTGCATTGCCGCATTGTCGACGTACATGTGGCTCAGCTCGATGTCGGGATAGTCCTTGCCGACTTCGGTCATCACGTTGCGCCATAATTCGGTGACTTCCAGCACGTTGGCTTTGTCGACCGAGCACAGCCTTTTGTGGCGTTTTTGAGCGATACGGAATGCGGAATGGGCAATACGGCGAATTTCGGATTCGCTGTAGATTTCGGTATTGGCGCCGACCTTTTCCCCGGATTCGGCAATATGGATGCCGCGCGGTTGGCCGAAGTAGATGCCTCCGGTCAATTCGCGGACAATCATCAGATCCAGGCCGGAAACCACTTCCGGTTTTAGCGTCGAGGCGTGCACCAGTTGCGGGTACAAAATCGCCGGCCGCAAGTTGGAGAACAGGTTCAGCTCCGAGCGGATGCCCAGCAAGCCGCGTTCCGGCCGGATCGCGTGCGCCAAGGGTTCCCATTTCGGGCCACCCACTGCTCCCAGCAGCACTGCGTCGGCGTTCTTGCACAGGTTCAAGGTTTGTTGCGGCAGCGGCGTGCCGAAGGCGTCGTAAGCGGCGCCGCCAACCAGCGCAGTCTCGAAACTGAGGCCGAGGCCCATGTCGGTGTTGACAAAACTCAACACCTTCAGGGCTTCGGCGACGATTTCCGGGCCTATGCCGTCACCCGGTAACACGGCGATTTTTTTGGGCATCAATCGACCTTATGCTTGCGGTTTAAGCTTCTCTGAACAACCAGGGCGCGCGTTTGGCGCGTTCCGTTTCGTAAGCCTTGATCTTGTCCGCGTGTTGCAAGGTCAGTGCGATGTCGTCCAAGCCGTTCAGCAAACGGTAGCGGCGGTTTTCGTCGACGCTAAAGGCAATCGCCTCGCCGCCGGGCGTGGTGATGGTTTGGGTTTCAAGGTCGATGGTCAATTGGTAACCGTCAGCCAGTTCCTTGAACAAGCGGTCCACTGTTTCAGCGGGCAGCACGATCGGCAGGATGCCGTTCTTGAAGCAGTTGTTAAAGAAGATATCGGCGAAGCTCGGCGCAATAATGGCGCGGAAACCGAAATCTTCCAGCGCCCACGGCGCGTGTTCGCGCGACGAGCCGCAACCGAAGTTTTCCCGGGTCAACAGGATTTGCGCGCCTTGGTACTGCGGTTGGTTCAACACGAAGTCTTTATTCAGCGGCCGGTTGCTGCAATCCATTTCCGGCTCGCCGCGGTCCAGATAACGCCATTCGTCGAACAAATACGGACCGAAACCGGCGCGGCGGATCGACTTCAAAAACTGTTTCGGAATAATCGCATCGGTGTCGACGTTGGCTCGATCCAGCGGTGCAACCAAAGCGGTCAAAGTGGTAAAAGCCTGCATGGTTTAAGCCTCCTCGGCGACGTTGACAAAGTGGCCGGCAATCGCTGCCGCGGCAGCCATCGCGGGGCTGACCAAGTGGGTGCGGCCGCCGTAACCCTGGCGGCCTTCGAAGTTGCGGTTGGAGGTCGAGGCGCAATGTTCGCCGGCGTCCAGCCGGTCGGCATTCATTGCCAGACACATCGAGCAGCCGGGTTCGCGCCATTCGAAATCGGCCGCGATGAAGATTTTGTCCAGACCTTCGGCTTCGGCTTGCTGCTTGATCAGGCCGGAACCGGGCACGACCAGTACTTGCTTGACCGAAGCGGCTTTCTTGCGGCCTTTGATTGCCGCTGCCGCCGCGCGCAGGTCTTCGATGCGCGAGTTGGTGCAGGAACCGATGAAGACTTTGTCCAATTTGATGTCGGTGATCTTCTGGCCGGCCTGCAAGCCCATGTATTGCAAAGCGCGTTCGATGCTTTGCTTTTTGACCGGATCGGCTTCTTGAGTCGGGTCGGGAATGCTGGCGTCGACCGGCAATACCATTTCCGGCGAGGTGCCCCAGCTCACTTGCGGTTTGATCGCGGCGGCGTCGAATTCGATCACTTTGTCGAATTTGGCGTCGGCGTCGGAATGCAGTTTTTCCCAGTAACGCACCGCCATGTTCCAGTCTTCGCCTTTCGGCGAATAGGGGCGGTCGCGGTAGAACTCGATGGTTTTTTCGTCGCAGGCGATCAAACCGGCGCGGGCGCCGGCTTCGATGGCCATGTTGCAGACGGTCATGCGGCCTTCCATGCTCAGCTCACGGATGGCGTCGCCGCCGAATTCGATGGTGTAGCCGGTGCCGCCGGCAGTGCCGATTTGGCCGATGATCGCCAACACGATGTCTTTGGCGGTGACGCCGGGACCGGTTTTGCCGTTGACCTTGATCAACATGTTTTTGGCTTTCTTTTGTACCAGCGTCTGCGTCGCCAGGGCGTGTTCGACTTCAGAGGTGCCGATACCGAAGGCCAGCGCGGCCGATGCGCCGTGAGTCGAGGTATGCGAGTCGCCGCAGACCACGGTCATGCCGGGCAGGGTGGCGCCTTGTTCCGGGCCGACCACATGCACGATGCCTTGGCGGATGTCGGCCATGTCGAATTCGGTAATACCGAACTCGGCGCAGTTGTTTTCCAGGGTTTGCACCTGCAATCTCGAAACCGGATCGGCAATGCCTTGGGCGCGGCCCGATGTCGGCACGTTATGGTCGGCCACCGCCAGATTGCGCGCCACGCGCCAGGGTTTGCGGCCCGAGATCCGCATGCCGTCGAAGGCTTGCGGTGAAGTCACTTCATGCAGCAACTGGCGGTCGATATAGATTAAGCACGAGCCGTCGTCTTCGGTGTGAACGACGTGGTCGTCCCACAATTTGTCGTATAAGGTTTTACCTGCCATCTTGGTTTCTCTCTGGTAGGGTACGCGCGGCGTACCGTCTCTAACTAAAAGGTACGCGATACCCGAAAGGGCATAAATGCGTACCCTGAACTTTTGTTATGCCAACGCTGCGAACAGCTTGTCGGTGATGTCCTGCACCGAGCCGACGCCGGCGATCGAGGCGAATTTGGCGGCTTGGTCGGCTGCGGAATAAAAACCCACCAGCGGTTTGGTTTGCTCGTGATAGACGCTCAGGCGTTTGCGCACGGTTTCTTCTCTGTCGTCGTCGCGTTGGATCAGCGGCTCGCCGGTAACGTCGTCGACACCTTCCTGTTTCGGCGGGTTGAATACGACATGGTAGCTGCGGCCCGAAGCCGGATGTACCCTGCGGCCGCTCATGCGTTTGATGATTTCCTCGTCGTCGACGGCAATTTCCACGACGTAGTCCAGCTCGACTCCCATTTTGGCCAAGCCTTCAGCCTGGGCGATGGTGCGCGGGAAGCCGTCCAGCAGAAAGCCGTTTTTGCAGTCGTCCTGGGCAATGCGTTCCTTGATCAGGCCTAAAATAATTTCGTCGGAAACCAGACCGCCGCTATCCATGACCTTTTTGGCTTCGATACCCAGCGGTGTGCCTTCACGGACCGCGGCGCGCAGCATGTCGCCGGTCGAAATTTGGGGGATGCCGAATTTTTCGGTGATGAACTGTGCCTGGGTGCCCTTGCCCGACCCAGGGCTGCCTAACAAAATAATACGCATTGCAACATCTCCGGAAGATATTGTGTGGTTAGAAAATA
This sequence comes from Methylomonas koyamae, assembly GCF_006483455.1. Lineage (GTDB taxonomy): Bacteria > Pseudomonadota > Gammaproteobacteria > Methylococcales > Methylomonadaceae > Methylomonas > Methylomonas koyamae_B. The sequence continues at coordinate 19,222 of NZ_PPPU01000017.1, read as the reverse complement.
CCGCCGTATACGGGAAATCCGGCTTGGTTAACGTTTAAGAAAAATGCCGCATTTTAACGCATTTATCGAAGGCTTGCTGATTTGTCCGGCGTCGTAAGTTTCGGGTGTCGATCGCTCAAGCCGGCGGCTGGCGGAGGTGCGCTTTCCGGAAAACGGGTTATGCTTATGCCAAACCGCTAATCCCGCGAGCGATTCGCTGCCTATGCCGGATATCGGTCTTGGAATATAGGAGGCCAGTCGGCATGGCTGTATCGAGAATCGGTTTGATAGTGTTGCTGTTCGCGATCGTCCGGATTGCCGGCGCCGTGCAAGCCCCGGACACGGTAACGCTGCAACTGAAGTGGAAACACCAATTCCAGTTCGCCGGCTACTACGCGGCGCTACACAAGGGGTTTTACCAGGACGCCGGGCTGCGGGTCAGCATCGTCGAAGGCGGTCAGGAGCGTTCGGTTTCGGAAACGGTGGCATCGGGACAGGCCGAGTTTGGGGTCGGCAATTCCCAGTTGATTTTGGATAGAGCCAGCGGATTGCCGGTAGTGGTATTGGCTCCCATCATCCAACATTCGCCGCTGAGCTTGGTGGTGCGCCACGGCAGCGGCATCCGCGACGTTGCCGATTTGGCCGGCAAGCGGGTAATGTACGGGCCGAACGACGCCGAATTGCTGGCGTATTTCATTCAATCCGGTCTGCACCCTGCCGATTACCAGCGCCAAACCCATAGCCAAAACATCGACGATCTGATCGAAGGCCGTACCGACGCGATTTCCGCCTACTCTCCCGATCAGCCTTACACGCTGCATCAGGCCGGCATCGGTTACACCGAGTTGCGGGCTATCGACGCCGGTATCGATTTCTACGGCGATACCCTGTTTACCAGCGAGGCACAAGTCAAACGGCACCCCCAGCGCGTCAGGGCCTTTCGGGCGGCAAGCTTGAAGGGCTGGGCCTATGCGTTGCAGCATCCTGACGAAATCGCCGAGTTGATTCAGCGCGAATACATCCCCGAACGGCCGTTGGAACATCTGAAGTGGGAGGCCAGACAATACCGCCGCTTCATCATGGCCGACCTGATTGAACTCGGCCACAACAGCGAGTCGCGCTGGCAGCACATCGCCGATATTTACACCCGCCTGGGTATGCTGCCGGAAAGATTCGATTTTAGCGGCATGATCTACCATCCCGACGGCCAGGACCTGTCCTGGCTGTATCCTTGGTTGGCCGGTACGCTGACCATACTGATACTGCTAGGCGGATTTGCCTATCTGCAAATGCGGAGCCGTCGCGCAATATTCCGCGTGCTGAGTCGCCAAGAGAAAATGGCCGCCAACTTGCCGGGCATGATCTACCAGTTCCTGCTGCGGGCCGATGGCCGTTCCTGCTTTCCCTACGCCAGTGCCGGCATTTACGGTGTTTACGGCGTCGATCCCGCTGCCGTGCGTGTCGACGCGGCGCCGATGTTCGAGGTATTGCATCCGGACGATTTGGAAAGAGTACGGGGGAGTATCGCGCTTTCTGCCGAGAGCCTGAATGTCTGGCGCGACGAGTACCGCGTGATCCATCCCGAGCACGGCGAGATTTGGCTGGAAGGCCATGCTACGCCGACCCGGTTGGAAAACGGTGATGTTCTGTGGCACGGTTTTATTACCGACATCAGCGAGCGCAAAGCAATGGAGCAAGCCTTGCGTAAGAGCGAAGCGCGATTTCGCAACATTGCCGCCACGGTGCCGGGCATGCTCTGCGATTACGTGTTGCCACCTCGGCCCGATGCCGGTTTTCTCTATGTCGGTCCGCGCTGTCGCGACATTTTGGAGCTGGAGCCGGAGGCTGTGCTCGGCGACGCAAGGGCTTTCACGCGCTTGATTCACCCCGACGATCTGCCGCGGCTGGCCGTCGAAGAGCAAAACGCCAGCCGGGAAGGGCGTTATTTCAATGTCGAGTTTCGCATCATCGCGCTGTCCGGCCGCTTGAAATGGCTGCAATTGACCGCCCAGCCCAATCCGGCGGCCAACGGCGAATCGGTGGTGTGGACCGGCATCATGCTGGATGTCACCGAGCGGAAGCAGGCTGAGGAAAAATTGGCACAGGCCAAGGAGGTCGCAGAGTCGGCCAATCGCGCCAAGTCGGTGTTTTTATCCAGTATGAGCCACGAGCTGCGTACGCCTTTGAATTCCGTCATCGGATTCAGCCAGCTGCTGGAGTCCGATACAGACGAACCTTTGACCGAAGGGCAGCTCGGTTCGGTGCGGATGATACTCGGCAGCGGCCGGCACTTGCTGAAACTGGTCAACGAAATTCTGGATCTGGTTCGTATCGAGTCCGGTAAAACCGAACTCAAATTGGTGCCGGTGGCATTGCTGCCGGTGTTCAAGGAAGTCATCCTGTTGTTGTCGACCATGGCTTCGGCCCGCGGCATTGAATTGCGTCTGTGCCGTCGCGACGATACCGCCGCTGAAAGCCAGCCGGCGGCACAGAGCCCGGCGTTAGCGGTCAAGGCCGATCTCGACAAGCTCAGGCAGTTGTTGCTGAATCTGGTCTCCAATGCCGTCAAATACAACCGGGACGGCGGCACGGTCGATTTGGATTATCGGATTCAAGGGAAGACCGTAACAATCGATGTGACAGACACCGGAATAGGCATCCCGGAGCGCTACCAGTCCGAATTGTTCAAGCCGTTTCAGCGCCTGGGTGCGGAGCGCAGCTCCATCGAAGGTACCGGTATCGGTTTGGTGATTTGCAAACAATTGGCCGAGGTCATGGGCGGGCGTATCGGCTGCGAAAGCCGGGAGGGCGTCGGCAGCCATTTCTGGGTGGAGTTGGCCGTGGCCGAGCCCGAGCCAGAGTACATTTCCGAGGCGGTGGACGCCGAAGACGCCGGCGTGAATGGTGTTGTCGGCGCGGGTGTCTGCGGCAAGGTGGTGTATGTCGAGGACAACTCGGTGAACGTCGACGTGATGCGCCAAGTATTCCGGCGGCTGCCGGAGTTGCAGCTTGACGTCGCCGCCAGCGCAGAGCAAGCCTTGCCCATGATCCGGGCCTTGCAACCGGATTTGGTGTTGATGGACATCAATTTGCCCGGTATGAGCGGCGAGGCTGCCTTGCGCGATTTGCGCCGCGATCCGGCGACCGCCGCCGTTCCGGTGATTGCGATCAGTGCGGATGCCATGAGCGAGGATGTAGCCCGCTACATGGCGGCCGGATTCCAGGCCTACGTCACTAAACCGTTCAATATCGCAGAGTTGATCGGCTTGATCCGCCGCTGCATAGCCGGGCAGGCCTAAACATTGCCGCTGTTTTGCTTAGCGGGGAGAGGCAATGCGCCGGCTTAGCGCGGCAAATTGCTCCAGCGTCACGGCTTCGGCGCGCAAGTTGCTGTCGATGCCGAGCTCGTCCAGGAGCTCCGCTTCGACCAGGTTTTTCAAGGAATTGCGAATGGTCTTGCGCCGCTGCGAGAACGCTTGGCTGACCAAGCTGTTGAAGTCGTCCAGGTTGCCGACGGCGGCCGGCGGCGCGGCATGCGGCGCTAGTCGGACGATGGCCGACATCACCGCCGGTACCGGATCGAAGCTTTCCGGCGGCACGTCGAACATCCACTCCGCCTCGCAGTAGTACTGCATCATCACGCTGAGCCGGCCGTATTTTTTACTGCCCGGTTCCGCGCAAATCCGGTCCACCACTTCTTTTTGCAGCATGAAATGCATGTCTTCGATGCAGCTCGTGGTTTCCAGCAAATGAAACATCAGCGGCGTGGAGATGTTGTAGGGCAGGTTGCCGATCACCCGCAATTTTTCGCCGGCCCCGGCCAAGCCGCTGAAGTCGAACTTCAGCGCGTCGGCGCTGTGGATGTTGATGTTGGCGTTGCCGGCAAACTGCTTTTGCAAGCGCGTCACCAAGTCCCGGTCCAGCTCGACCACGTCCAATTTCACGCCGCTGTCCAGCAGCGGTTTGGTCAGCGCGCCCAGGCCGGGGCCGATTTCGACCCAGTGTTCGCCCGCTTGCGGGTGGGCATAATCCAAAATGTCTTGGATGATGCGGTAATCTTGCAGAAAGTTTTGGCCGAAGCGTTTGCGGGCGGTGTGGGTCATGATGTTGCCGTTTAGGTAATTCGAAATCTACGGAACGCGTTAATCGATCCAAGGCGTGTCGAGTGCGATAGGCTCGATTGCTTGCCAACGCGGAATTTGCTCCAGTTCGGCAACTTCGTCGGCATTGAGAATCGCGGCGCTCAGCGCGGTATATAGTAAATAATCTCCTTTAGCCAACCGGCCTTGCACGCTCGCCAAGAGTGCGTCGAAACACCAATCGCTGCGGGTAAAGCCATTGCTTAACAAGGTTTTCGCTCGGCCCAAGGCGGCGCTGTCATCGCCTTGTCGCAATCGTGCAATCAAACCCAGATAAAACGCCGCTTCGGCGCCGATTTGTTCGCTTTGGCCGGCGTTGAGTTGCCAGGCCTGCCTTGCCAAGGTTTCCGCTTCAGTCAATTGGTTTTGTATCAGCTTCAAACAGGCGAAATTGCCGTTGCGGTCGGCATTACTAGGATCGAGTTGCAAGGCTTTGCGGTACAGGCGTTCGGCTTCGTCGTAATCCTTGCGGATATTCGCCATGAAGAAAGCGAAATTGCCGGTATGGTCGTGACCATTCGGATAGAGTTCCAAAGCCTTACGGTACAAGCGCTCTGCCTCGTCGTAGTCTTGGCGGCTATACGCCATGAAACTAGCGAAATTGCCGGCGTAATCTGCGTCATTCGGATCGAGTTCTATGGCTTTACGGTAGAGGCGTTCCGCTTCGTCATAATCCCGGCATTTTTTTTTCATGAAGATAGCGAAATTGCCGGTCAATTCCGCGCTGTTTGGGAATTGGGCCAATCCCTCACGATAAATCCGTTCGCGTTCTATTGGATCTATTTCCTGACGGGCTTTCAGTTCCCAATCCCACCAGTTGTTGAGTTTTTGCCGGGCAACGCTGTCGTGCAAGGCTTGTTTGACGGCCTGGGTTTCTGGCGATTGATCGCCGGTGGCGCTATCCAGTCGTTTTTGAATCTCGTCCACTTGGGTTTGATAGTGTTTGGCGCGATCCTCTGCGCGTTGTCTGACCGCATCCGCCAAAAATTGATATTCAAATTGGTTGTGTAATTGCAGCATGAATTCGTCGAAACCCACCACAGGCACCAGTGCGCCGTTGTGCTGGGCGACTAACAGCCGGATTCGATCACTGGGTAGGCCGTCGTTTTTGCGGTAACACCAAAAAATGCCGCCGGGAATGCTTCCGCTCGGCATGGCGCGCAAAAAATCCATCAGGCTGCCGTCGTTGCCGCCGTAGCCCAGCACGATGGGGGTGTGGTGGGAAAACAGCCGGGTTAAGGCCTGTTCCCAACCATCCGCCAAGTGGTTGACGCCATCGCCGTCGTTGATCGGCGCGAACAACAGATCGCGATGGATTTTAGCGATTAACGGTCGACGCAAACGGGTGCGAACAAAGCCGGCCAGCGATTCGTGGCCGCATACCAAAGGATAAGAGCGGGTATAAATCGACAAGGCCTCGGCGACCAGATTGTCGAAGTTGGTGGTAACCACCACTTTATGCCGGGTTTGGTGGAGGATGTTGGAGAGTACCGAGTATCCGAAGCTGGGTTCCCTGTCCGCCATTACCGCTTCCAAATCGGCATAGCCTTCTTCCGGATCGCGGCGAAAGCGGCGTTCGTAAATTTGCGGGTAAAACTCGGCTTTCCGGGTGTAATCGAAGCCTGGGATTTGCAGATTGTCGGACTTGGCCCAGTCCGTTAGCGCGTCTTGCGTCTCGGCGCGTTGATGCAATTCTGCCAGCCATTTTTGCACCAGCTCGCCGCCGGTCGGAATGCCGGAAGCCCGCGATGCCCCGGCACCGAGGATAAAAGCAAACGAGCGATCGGGCATTTGATCGTGAACTCGCATGAAATGCGCCAGAAAACTTTGGGTACTCCAGTGCTCGGGTTCCGGTATCGATTCAGTCATCGCCGCTTCCTTTATTTTGTTCCTATGCTCATATCCAACGCCGTCTGCAATGCAAATTGCAAGCTGCCGAGTTCCGCTTTGCCGGTGCCGGCCAGTTCCAGTGCGGTGCCGTGGTCGACCGAGGTGCGGACGATGGGCAGGCCGAGGGTGACGTTGACGGCTTGGCCGAAGCCTTTGAATTTCAACACCGGCAGGCCTTGGTCGTGGTACATCGCCAGTACGGCGTCGGCATGGTCCAGGTATTTGGGGGTGAACAGGGTGTCGGCGGGCAATGGGCCGTAAAGATGGATGCCCTCGCTGCGCAGACGCTCCAGCGTCGGTTCGATGATTTTGGTTTCTTCGTGGCCGAGGTGGCCGTTTTCGCCGGCGTGCGGGTTTAGCCCGCATACCAGAATCCGCGGCTCCGCGATGCGGAAGCGCCGGCGCAAATCGTGGTCCAGTACTCTGATGACTCGGCGCAAAGACTCGGCCGTGATCGCGGCGCTGACCTGGGCCAAAGGCAGATGGGTGGTGGCCAGCGCGACCCGCAGCCCCGGCGTCGCCAGCATCATCACCGGATCGGCGGCGCACAGTTCGGCGATGAATTCGGTATGGCCGCTGAAGCGGAAGCCGGCATCGTTGATCGCGGCTTTATGTACCGGCCCGGTGACCATGGCCGAGAACGTGCCGCTCAGGCAGCCTAATGTGGCCTGGCGGATGGTTTCCAGCACGTAGTGGCTGTTGTCCGGATTCAGCCGGCCGCAGACCGCCGCTGCGCTGAGCTTTAGCGGTAACACCGACAGTGTGCCGGAGCGATGCGGCAGGGCCGGCCGGTCGGGCTCGAACGCTTCGATGGTTAACGGCAGTCCCAGTTTTTCGGCCCGCTGCGCCAATAGTTCCGGGTCGGCGACGGCCACTGGTTGGCATTGGAGCGCTCGTTGCACGAGTTGTACGGTTAAATCCGGGCCGATGCCGGCCGGTTCGCCCGGCGTTATCGCTATTCTGGCTATCGTCATAATTTTTCCCCGGAATCGGGTGTTGCCGTGCGCACGCTAGCCGGGATGCCGTGCTCCCTGGTCTTAGACCGGGTTGTGTTCCTGGCAGATTTGTTGGCTGTCGTCGACGCTGAGTTTTTCCTGGGTCAGCAGGCAAAAAAAGCCGCCGTCTTTCTCGCTGAAATTGCGGCAGGTTTTACACACGCCGAAGGATTGCGACTGGTTGGCTTTTTGCAGCGCGGTCAGGGCTTGTTGGAATACGTTGGCGTCGGATGGCGGCGACTCGCTTTGCTGTAAAATCGCCGTGGCGCTGGTGAACAGGTCGGAGGGCCGGGCTTGCTTCAGGATTTCGGCGCCGTCGGGCAGCAGGTGCAAGTGCACGACGCGTTTGTCGTTAGTGTCCGGCGTTTTGCCGATGTAGCCCTTTTTTTCCAAAATGATCAGCGATTGCGACACCGTACCGCGGGTCATGCCCAGATAATTGGCGACCGCGGCCGGCGTGTTGCTGTACTTATTGCAGCGCGATAAGTAGTTCAATACTTGGAAGTGGACCGGTTGCAGGCCTAATTCGGTGCACTTTTTCCGTTCTTCCGAGCGGATTAACGTGGTCATGCACTCGATAAGTTCGTAGATATCAGTCTTTTGCATAAATTGCATTCTGTTTGAGCCGCGTCGGGTTGACAAGGGCGTCTATCAAGCGGTAAATTGATAGCGAATCGAAACTTTAGCTTATAACATTCGGCCTGGAGTCAACAAGCTGTCATTTTATCATGGGAATCCGCTGCGCTGCCCGTTGCGGTCTTTTATGGTTTAATGCACCAAGTTGGCTCTTTTTTTAACTTGCGGATGGCAGGAAATTTAGATGAAAAAAACAACAATAATGGGTAAAAAATTACTGGCGAGTTCCATCATCATGCTCTTGTCGTCCGGAGTGGCGTTAGCCAAGACCGAAGACATGCATCAGTTGTATCAGGACAATTGCGCGAGCTGCCACGGCTCCGACCACGGCGGCTATTTGGCGCCGGCGTTGAACTCGGCCACGTTGAAAGGCCGCAGTCCGACCGCGTTGCGCACCATCGTCATGGCCGGCAGCTTCGACACTTTGATGCCGCCGTTCTACGGCCGATTGAGCGACGACGAGATCCGCGGCCTGATCAAGCACTTGCAGGAGACGCCGAAACAACCGAATCCGGCCTGGACCATAGACGACATGAAAAAGTCGTTGAAAGTCTATGTCAAAGACGAAAGCACGTTGCCAGCCAAGCCGACCTTCCAGATCGACGATAAATTCGAAAACCTGATCGGCGTCGCTGCCCGCGGCAAATACGGCCGTGGCGAAGGCTCTAAAGCCATCTTCATCAATAGTGCGACTCACCAGAAAGTTGGTGAGGTTGCGACCGGCACCGCAGCACACATTATCGATTTCAATCCGGCCAATCCGCGCTGGGCTTATGTCAAAACCGACACCGCCGAGATTTTTAAAGTCGATTTGTACTCAATGAAAGCGGTGCGCAGCATCAAAACCGGCTGGAACGGGCCCGGCATGGGCGTATCGCGCGACGGCAAATACATCATGGCCGGCTCGTTCGTGCCGCATAACGCCGTGATCCTGGACGCCGACACGTTGGAGCCGTTGAAAACCTTCGAATTGGAAGGTATCGATCCGGACGGCAAACACGTGTCCTCGGATTCCGGCATGATCATCGGTACGCCGTACGCCGATATTTTCGCGATTGCCTTGGAAAACGCCGGCCAAGTCTGGGTGGTCGATTATAAAAAAGACGGCTTTCCAGTGACCAAGATCGAGAAAGTCGGTCGTCACTTGCACGATGCCTTCCTGACCCACGGCGGCAAAAAATTGATGATTGCGTCCTATGACGACAGCATCGTTGCCGCGATCGATCTGGAAAAACGCGAATTGATCAAACAACTGCCGGCCGGTTGCGTGCCGCACGTTGGCGGCGGCTCGGCGGTGGTGGTGGACGGTCGTACCTTGGGCTTTGGTACCAATTTCGGCGATTGCGACAAAACCGTGGTCAGCGTTTGGGACTTGGACAAAATGGAAGTCGTCAAGCAAGTGCCGGTCTCCGGCGGTACCGAATCGCCGGCCGCTCATGCCAACGCACCTTATGTCGCGGTAGATATCATCAGTAAAGACCGGCGCGCCCGCACCGTGCAGTTGATCGACAAGAAAACCCTGGAAGTCGCCAAAACCCTGGATGTCGGCGGCCATGCCTATTTCCCGGAATACAGCGCCGACGGTAAATTCCTTTACATTTCGGCTGGCTATAACGGTGACGAAGTCGTGGTTTACGATTCCAACAGCCTGCAGAAAGTCGCCAGCATTCCGATGGAAAGCCCGGCCGGGATTTTCTCCAGAGGCCGGGTCAAATACATGACCCGCGGTTTGTCGCCTGACGAAATGGAGCAACACAAATGAAAATAGCCCGTTACAGTGCTGCAATGCTGGCGACGATGTTGGTCGCCGGCAATGCCCAGGCGGTCAGTTTATATGTCGGTCAATATAAAGCCGGAATGGTTTGCGCACAATGCCATGGCATTCGTATGCCCAGCGCCGATGCGCCGTTCCCGCCGCTGGGTGGGCGCGATCCGGAATATTTGAAAACCGCGATCAAGCAATACCGCGATAAGACCCGCAAGTCGGACATCATGAACGCGATAGCCGGTTCGCTGACCGATAGCGAGATTGCGGATATCGCCGCCTATTACGGCAGCGTCAAGCCTTAAGCGATGCGGATTGTCTGGCTGCTCGGCGCGTTTTGTTTCGGCGTGTACGCCGAAGAGCCGGGCGCCGGGCGCCAGCAGGAATTGACCAATATGCTGAAGCACGATTGCGGTTCCTGTCATGGCCTGCCGCCCAAGGGTGGATTGGGGCCTTCGTTGATGCCGGACGCCTTGGCCGACAAAAGCGATGCGTTATTGTTCGACGCGATTCGTAACGGCCGGGCCGGCACGGCTATGCCGGCGTGGCAACCGTTTTTGAACGATGCCGAGATCAGCTGGATGGTTGCGCGTCTGCGCCAACGCTGAAGTCGGCTTAGCTAAAGGGCAGCGGCCGGTTGCGGATTTGTTGGAACGGAATAATTTTCAGAACAGGGTTTTCATGAAACTTTTGGCTTCCGTGTTGTTGTCTGCTCTCGCCGTTGCCGGCTCGGCTTGCGCCGATTTGCGGGCGACCGGCGATTTGGGCGTCGTGATCGAGCGCGAAGCCGGCACTATTCAAATCGTCAATACTACCAAACCAGCTATGCTGAGCCGAATCGAAGGTCTGGGCGATTTGTCGCATGCCTCGGTGGTATTTTCCCGCGATCAGCGTTACGCCTATGTATTCGGTCGTGACGGCGGATTAAGCAAAATCGATCTGTTGCAGGACAAAATCGACAAACGGAACGTGCAGGCCGGCAACAGTATCGGCGGCGCCATATCTCAGGACGGTAAAGTGATTGCCGTCTCCAATTACACGCCGGGCGGGGTGAAGCTGTTTGATGCCGAAACTCTGGAACAATTGGCCGAGATTCCGGCGGTCTACGGCGACGATAGCAAGTTGTCCAAAGTGGTCGGTCTGGTCGATGCGCCGGGCCAGCGCTTTGTTTGCAGTTTGTTCGAAGCCAACGAAATCTGGCTGATCGACGCCAAAAATCCGCGTCAACCAGTCGTCAAAAAATACCAGGACATCGGTAAGCAGCCCTACGATGCGTTGTTGAGCCCGGACGGCCATTTTTACGCGGCTGGCCTGTTTGGCGAGAAAGGTTTGGCGCTCCTGGATTTATGGCAGCCGGAAAAAGGCGTCGAGCACATACTGGAAGACTACGGCAAGGACGACGAGCAACTACCAGTCTACAAAATGCCGCATCTGGAGGGCTGGACGATGGCCGGCGACTGGCTGTTCGTGCCGGCCATCGGGCAGCATGAGGTGCTGGTCATCGATAAAACCGATTGGGAACTGGTCAAGCGCATTCCGCTGGCCGGCCAGCCGGTTTTCGTCAGTGCTCGGCCCGACGGCCGCCAAATCTGGGTGAATTTCGCGTTTCCCGATAACCAGACCGTGCAGGTCATCGACGTTAAGAATTTCAACATCGTCAAAACCTTGCAACCCGGCAAGGCGGTGTTGCACATGGAATTCAGTCCGCGCGGCGAAACAGTATGGCTGGCGGTGCGCGACGACGATCGGCTGATGGTTTACGATACGGAAACCCTGGCCGAAATAGCCCGTCTGCCCGCCCAAAAACCCAGCGGCATTTTTTTCACCGACCGAGCCAATCGCATAGGTTGGTGACGATGCTGGCACCCTTGCACAAACGCCTGCTCAACGATTACCAGCAGGATTTTCCACTCAGCCCCACACCGTATCGCGATATTGCCGATCAACTCGGCGTCAGCGAAGAGGTTGTACTGCACGCTTTTGAAGAATTGTCGGCGCAACGGATGATCAGCCGCATCGGTCCGGTCATTGCGCCGAACAGCATCGGCAGCAGCGCGCTGGTGGCGATGGCGGTGCCGGATCACGATCTGGCGCGGGTTGCCGACTTGGTCAGCGCTTGTCCGGAAGTCAATCATAACTACGAACGGGAAAATCGTTTTAACTTGTGGTTTGTAGCGGTGGCCGACGACGAGGCGCATTTGCGCGCCGTGATTGCGGATATCGAAAACCGCAGCGGTTATCCGGCGATGTTATTGCCGATGTTGGCCGACTATTTCATCAATCTCGGTTTTGAATTGAATTTGCATGATTGATGCCGTTGACCATCGTTTGATTGCCGCCGTCCAGGCCGGTCTGCCGATCACGGCACGACCTTATGCGGCAATTGCTGAGGATTTGGGTTTGACCGAACAGGACGTGATCCAGCGTCTATCGCGCTTGCGTGCGCAAGGTTTGATCAAGCGCTGGGGGGTGGTCGTCAAGCATCGCCAACTCGGCTACCGGGCCAATGCAATGATCGTGATGAATGTTCCGGACGAGCGTGTCGCCGACGTCGGCGCGCTGATCAGTCAACAAGCCTGCGTCAATCTCTGCTATCAGCGGCCGCGCCAGGGCGAGGTTTGGCCTTACAATCTGTATTGCATGATCCATGGCAAAAGCCGGGAAGTGGTGTTGGAGCAATGGGCGGTGTTAAGACATGATTGCGCGCTGGCGGCTTATCCCTACGAAGTATTGTTTAGCCGGCGCTGCTTTAAACAACGTGGTGCGCGCTATTCGGCGCCAGCGGAGGCCGCCAACGACCCACAAAACCGTGTCGAACGGGATGCGGTCGTTCCCGCTGCATGCGAATGGCAAAATGTCTGACGCCATGGATACCATCGATAAACGCATCGTCAATCGCCTGCAGCAAGGTTTTCCGATCTGCGAATCGCCCTATCGAGGGGTCGCCGAAGAACTGGGTTTGACCGAAGAGTGCTTGTTGGCGCGCCTGCGGGCCTTGCTGGCCGATGGCGTGTTGTCGCGGTTCGGGCCGATGTACCACGCCGAGCAGATGGGCGGCGCGTTGACCCTGGCCGCCATCAAGGTACCGGAGGAACGTTTTGACGAAGTCGCCGAAATCGTCAACGCCTTTCCCGAGGTCGCCCATAACTACGCTCGCAACCACGCCTTGAACATGTGGTTTGTCTTGGCCACCGAACAGCCGCAACAGGTGGCGAGCGTGATTGCCGAGATCGAACGGCTGACCGGTCTGACCGTCTATAACATGCCGAAAATCAATGAATATTACGTCGGTTTGCAATTGGAAGCTTGATGAGTATTGATGAGATAGACCGCCAAATTATCCAGGTTACCCAAGCCGGCTTACCGTTGGTTGCCGAGCCCTATCAAGCCGTCGCCGAGCAATTGGGTTTGTCTGTCCAGGTCGTGATGTTGCACATGGCCGAAATGCAACAGACCGGCGTCATCCGCCGGATCGCCGCGGTGCCCAACCACTACAAACTGGGCTATCGCCACAACGGCATGACCGTTTGGGATGTGGGCGATGATGATGTCGACCGCTTGGGCCGGCAGATTGCTGCGTTGCCATTCGTCAGTCATTGTTACCAGCGCCCGCGCCACTTACCGGACTGGCCGTATAACTTATTTGCGATGGTACACGGTAAGACCGAGCAGGATGCCGAACGCCAGGTCGCCATCATTGCCGAGCTGTTGGGCGATCACGCGCGCGGGCACGAGGTACTGTACAGCAGCAAAATTTTGAAAAAAACCGGTTTGCGTATCGGGGGATAAGCATGTTCAGACTCAGCCAATACATGCGTGAGGTACTTGAGCCAACACCGTTAAAACCGGCGCGCAAGCCTTCCGGGCCGGTGGTGATCTGGAATCTGATTCGCCGCTGCAATCTGACTTGCAAGCACTGTTATACGACTTCGGCCGACATCAACTTTCCCGGGGAATTGTCGACGCCGGAAATCTACACGGTGATGGACGATTTAAAGGCCTTTAAGGTGCCGGTGCTGATTTTGTCGGGCGGCGAACCGCTGTTGCATCCCGATATTTTTCCGATTTCGCAACGCGCGCGGGACATGGGCTTTTACGTGGCCTTATCCAGCAACGGCACGTTGATCAACTCCAGCAATATCGAGCAAATAGCCGCGATCGATTACCAGTACATCGGCGTCAGTCTCGACGGCATGCGCGACGCACACGACAAATTTCGCCAGAAACAGGGCTCGTTCGATGCCTCGCTGGCCGGCATTCGTTTATGTCGCGACCACGGTATCAAGGCTGGCGTGCGCTTCACGCTGACCCAAGATAACGCCCATGATTTCGAGAATTTGTTGCAGTTGATGGACGACGAGGACATCGACAAATTTTATCTGTCGCACTTGAATTACGGCGGACGAGGTAACAAGAATCGCAAGGACGATGCCGAGTTTCAGTTGACCCGCAAAGTAATGGATAGCCTGTTTGAAAAGTCGTTGAGCTGGGAAAAACAAGGCCTGCACCGGGAAGTGGTGACCGGCAACAACGACGCCGACGCCGTCTATTTCCTGCACTGGGTCAAACGCCGCTTCCCGGAGCGGGCCGAGCACATTCAGGCCAAACTGCGGCAATGGGGCGGCAACGCTTCCGGTGTCAATGTCGCCAATATCGATAACCTGGGTAATGTCCATCCCGACACGTTTTGGTGGCATTACGGCTTGGGCAATGTTCGTCAGCGGCCGTTTTCCGAAATCTGGCAGGATGTGTCCGATCCCCTAATGGCCGGCCTGAAAGCTTCGCCGCGGCCGTTGCAGGGGCGGTGCGGCAGTTGCGGCTACCAGTCTATATGCAACGGCAACACCCGGGTTCGGGCGCAGCAACTGACCGGCGATTTTTGGGCCGAAGATCCGGGGTGCTACCTGGAAGACGAGGAAATTGCCGGCCGTTTGTTACCGAATCAAGCCCAGTCACAACAGATCAACGCATCAAGCCGCACGGCAGACTCCACAGCAGCGTGACCGATTGCGGATTACTGAAGTCGGCATTGAGGCGGGTTAACGACGCTTTCTTGATGCACAATGCCGTGGCCGACATGTTTAAGAGTGAGGCGGTAGCCTCGGAAAGATCGGGTTCATGCCCCACTAACCAGACATCGTCTTCGCCGAGATCGGCCAGCCGTTTAAGTTGTGCCAGCAGTTGTTGCGGTTCGGTGCCGATGGTCAGCCAATCGGCGCTAAGCGCAGCGGGACAGTTGGGCAAGTGGTCATGCAGTAAAGTTGCGGTCTGTTGGGCCCGTAGCACCGGACTGCAATATAGCTTGCTTGGCAAGAGTCGATTTCTTTCACAGAAGATCGCCAGCCGTTTGACCTGTTTTGCGCCTTTTTCGGTGAGCGCTCGATCGCTATCGGCTTTTGATAAGGTGCGATCCTCCGCCGTAGCATGTCTCAGAAACGTGATCAGCATCGGTATCTCCTCGATTGCAGCGGAAACGGACCCTGATTTTACTGCGATTTGAGTTGCCGGTGGGTTAAAAGGCCAGCCGGGTCAAGGTATCACAATAATTGTTGACCAAAATACTGGGGATAGTCATAATTCCCTACCCATTCAATTGCTTAAGAGTTTTATATGGCCGATCCAATTGTATTTACCGATAGCGCTGCGCAAAAAGTCGCGGGTTTGATTCAAGAAGAGGGTAACGACAATCTTAAACTGCGGGTTTATATCAGTGGCGGCGGCTGTTCCGGCTTCCAGTACGGCTTTACTTTCGATGAAGAAGTGAACGAGGACGATACGCAGATCGTCAACGGCGGCGTGACGGTATTGATTGATTCGATGAGCATCCAGTATCTAAACGGCGCAGAAATCGACTACAAGGAAGATTTGTCGGGTGCGCAATTCGTGATCCGCAATCCCAACGCCACCACCACTTGCGGCTGCGGCTCGTCTTTCTCAGCCTAAACCGTTTCGGCCAGGATATATTCCGCCCAAAATCACCGGCGCCTTGGCGCCGGTGACACTACATAGGTTACCCGGTAAGCGATTCAAAGTTTGCCGGGCCAGCCAAGCGAACGCAATCGCTTCGACGTGATCCGGATCGACGCCGATGGCGGCTGTCGATGCGATTGAAACTCTTAAGTTTTCCGCCAACAGCTGCA
Source organism: Methylomonas koyamae (assembly GCF_006483455.1). Lineage (GTDB taxonomy): Bacteria > Pseudomonadota > Gammaproteobacteria > Methylococcales > Methylomonadaceae > Methylomonas > Methylomonas koyamae_B. The sequence goes on along the minus strand of NZ_PPPU01000017.1, from coordinate 3,678 downwards.
GCAAATGCCGGTTATGTGCGCCGCCGCCGCAAATGAACACTTGCTTGGTTTCCGGTGCGTGCCGGCTGATGGCATCGGAAATCGTATCTGCGCTGAATTGGCAAAGCGTCGCTTGAACGTCCTGAGCCGTTAAGTTGCCGAATGATTCGATTTTTCGCTTCAGCCAGGCTGCGGAAAAATACTCTTTGCCGGTGCTTTTCGGCGGCGTTAAATCGAAATAAGGGTCGTCTTTGAGTGAGGCCAGTAGCTCTTGGTTAGTGTGGCCTCCGGCCGCCCACTCCCCAGACTGATCGAACATGCCGGAATGGTGTTGCTGATACCAATAGTCGATCAGGCCATTGCCTGGGCCGGTATCGAAACCGATGGCCGGTTTGTCGTCGAGTACGGTGATATTGGCGATGCCGCCAATATTGACCACCGTTCTGGCCTGGTTCGGATCGGTAAATAGCGCTTGGTGGAACGCTGGTACCAGCGGTGCGCCCTGGCCGCCGGCGGCGATGTCGCGGCGGCGAAAGTCGGCAACCGTAGTGATGCCGGTGATTTCCGCAATCCGGTTTGGATCGCCAATTTGCAGGGTGAAACCGTCGCTGCCGTCCGGAGCATGGCAAACGGTTTGGCCGTGGCTGCCGATGGCTTTGATCGCGCTCGCCGGTATTCCTGTTTTTTTTAGTAATGCATTGGCGGCTTCGCCGAATAAACGGCCGATTTGGCTGTCCAGGTGTCCATAATCTAGCAATCGCACTGCCTGATTGGCTTGGCTGATTGCCTGAATGGATTGTCTCAGTGCCGGCGGGAAGGGTTGGTAATGGAACTCGACAAGCGTAATCTTGTTACCAGCGAAGTCGACCAGGCCGGCATCGATGCCATCGATGCTGGTCCCGGACATCAAGCCGATATAAAGTTCGGCCATCGGTTTAATTCTGCGCGACCTGGGCGTCGCCTTTGGCTTGTTTGAGTTGCGCGACCAGCGGTTGGGTTTGGGCCTTGAATTTGGCCAGCAGGGCTTTGTCCATCGGCATGGAATGAGGCAACTTTACCGTGACTGGATTGACGTGTTGGCCGCCGATGCGGAATTCGTAATGCAAATGCGGACCGGTGGCCAAGCCGGTTTTGCCGACGTAACCGATCACGTCGCCTTGTTTGATGCTGGCACCCACTTTTTGGCCGGTTTTGAAGCCCGACAGATGGGCGTAAAGCGTCGAATATTTTTGACCGTGCTCGATTTCGACCACATTGCCGTAACCGTTTCTGACGCCGCGGAACACGATTTTGCCGTCGCCGGTGGTTTTGACAGGCGTGCCGATGGCGGCGGAATAATCCACGCCTTTGTGAGCGCGAATGGTGTTCAATATCGGATGCTTGCGGTGCAGGTTGAAATGCGAACTGATTTTGGCGAAGTCCATCGGCGTTTGCAGGAAGGCTTTGCGTAATCCATTGCCGTCCGGCGTGTAATAACCGGTATTGCCCTGATTGTCTTCGAAGCGTACTGCGGTGTAAGTCTTGCCTTGGTTGACGAATTCCACCGATAAGATGTCGCCGGTGTCGAATTCGCGGCCTTCTACGAACAGCTTTTCATAGACCACGGTGAACTCGTCGCCGTCGCGCAAATTCAACGCAAAATCGATGTCCCAGGCAAAGATGTCGGCCAGTTTTAGAATGATCTTTTCCGGCAATCCTGCTTGTGTGCCGTCTTCGAACAGCGAGGAATGGATCGTAGCCTTGGCGCTGGCGACTTGATAATCGACTTTTTTGCTGAGCAATTCGACATCGAAGCCATCGTCGTGACGGGTTGCAATCAGGGTTTCGAACGGGTTTTTGGCGTAGGTTAGGCGTTCAAGTTCTCCCGAGGCGTTCAGCGTGGCAACCACGTCTTGACCGGGCTCGACCGCTGCGAATTGCTTGCCGGTTGGGTTGGCGTGGATGATTTTATGCAGATCCTCGCGGTTCAGGTTTAAGTCCGAAAAAATGCTGGAAAGGTTTTCGCCGGTTTTGACGGTGTGTTCCAGTTCCTCGGTTACGTCGAGGTGTTCGATTTTGGGTTTGGCTTGATTGTAATTGGTGTATCGATCGAGCCTGGAAGAGATCAGTTTGTCTTGCTCCAGACTTTTGGCGTCTTCCAAGCCTTTGTGCGGGATCAATCCGTAACTTGCACTTGCGGCAACAACGGTACAAGCGCCTAACAGCGCCGACTTGAGTATTCTGTTCTTCACAGCAATCACTTTTCATTGTTTGTCGAATGCCCAATTGTAGGCAATTTTATGGTTCATGGCTAACAAATGGGGATTTTTTATCCGTTGACACAGTTGCATCACTTATAATGCGCGCCCTAAAACTGAAGGCTATTAGGAGAGTGTTTTGTTGCAAGAAACCTTGGCTCAGCTGCGTTACGGTGCTGAAGAAATCTTGTTGGAATCCGAGTTCGTTAAGAAGTTGGAAGAGAGTCGACCGTTGACGATCAAGGCCGGATTCGATCCGACCGCTCCGGATTTACATTTGGGGCATACCGTACTGATCAACAAGCTGAAGCAGTTTCAAGATGCCGGCCACAACGTTCAATTTTTGATCGGCGATTTCACTGCGATGATAGGCGATCCGACTGGTAAAAATGTCACGCGGAAGCCGTTGAGCAGGGAAGAGGTGCTGGAGAATGCCAAGACTTATCAAGCTCAGGTTTTTAAAATATTGGATCCGGAAAAAACCGAGGTGAAATTCAATTCGGCGTGGATGGGGGTAATGACCAGTGCGGAATTGATTCAGTTGGCTGCAAAACACACGGTGGCCAGGATGCTGGAGCGGGACGATTTCAGCAAGCGTTATAAAGGTGGTCAGCCGATTGCGATTCATGAATTTTTATATCCGCTGATTCAGGGTTACGATTCTGTAGTCATGAAGGCGGATGTGGAGCTGGGTGGAACCGATCAAAAGTTTAATTTGCTGGTCGGGCGCCAATTGCAGGAGATTTATGGTCAGAAGCCGCAGATAGTCCTGACCATGCCGATCCTGGAAGGCTTGGATGGGGTGCAGAAGATGTCGAAATCTCTGAACAACTATATAGGTATTGCTGATGCGGCAGATGATATGTTCGGCAAGATCATGTCGATATCCGACGAGTTGATGTGGCGTTATTTCAAGCTATTGAGTTTTCGGCCGATGCTCGAGATCGAGGGTTGGCGGCAAGCGTGCGAGAATGGAGACAATCCGCGGAATTATAAAGTCGCGTTGGCGCAGGAAATCGTCGAGCGGTTTCATGGTTTCGCTGCTGCCAAGTCGGCGCTGGAAAATTTCGAAGCGCGGTTTCAGAGAGGGGCTATACCAGAAGATCTGGCTGAAATAGAGATGGATGCAGGGAGCGAAGGTGTGCCAATTGCTAATCTACTGAAAAATGCTGGACTGGTTGAGAGTACTTCGGAGGCGTTGCGTTTAATCAAGCAAGGCGCTGTGAAAATCGATGGCGAAAAGGTTGAGGATGCGAAAAAAGTGATCGGTGCTGGTTCGCATGTTTACCAGGTCGGCAAAAGAAAATTTGCCAAAGTGAAATTAAAATGTTGACAGAGTGGAGAGTTATGGCTAGAATGAGCGGCTCTTCACTGCTGGCGGTTTTGGGATTTGAAAGTTGGATCCTGGTTTGGCGGTGGCTTTACTGGCTCTGTTGTTTTGGAGTTGGTGAGCTGGTGATTT